>NZ_JAFKHE010000005.1 GCF_017307495.1 Devosia sp.
TAGGCCCAAAACCCCGATCGGCCGGCGAGGCGTGAGCCTCATTCATTCTGCGGACTACCGCGAGGGGCAAAGGCCCCGCCGGCCCGTTCGCTTCATCCCCGCAAAGGGGATGGCTCTTTGACAAACTCCGAAGCCGCAGGGCTGTCGGATGCATAAGCACGCCCGGCACTTGCCCGCCCGGCCCCACCTCGCTGCGTCGCGCGGGTCGTCGGCCGGGGGTGGACAACGCATGTGTGCCGCAAATCGGGCGGGCAAGCGGCGTCATGGCGCGGGCTATGCCGGCCGGCGCGCTGCGAAGCAGCGGCCGGCCAACCAGGAGGTTCGGTTGCCGGCCGCGCTCGGGGGTCCGCCGCAGGGGGACGCGATAACGTTACCTCCGGCATCGTTCGCCTTGCGTGATGTCATCGTTAGCACTGCGACTCGTCCGAAAGTCTCATCCAGGAAGGACCCTTGCTAATAACTGACCAGTCGGTTATTAGTGATGCAACAGGACGCCAGCAGGTGAAGCCGAATGCACGATACGCCAAGCGAGCGCGGGCCAAAATTCCGGCGTCGCGCAGAGGCGCGGCCGGACGAGGTCCTCGACGCGGCCCTCACGCTGTTCATCGAGAAGGGCTACGCGGCCGCCCGCGTCGAGGACATCGCCCGGCATGCCGGGCTCAGCAAGGGCACGGTCTACCTCTACTTTCCCTCAAAGGAGGCGCTGCTGCGCGGGCTGGTGCGGCGCGCCATCGTGCCGATCGCCGATTCGGCGCTGCAAACGCTGCACGATTTCGAGGGTGACCCGCGCATCGTCATCGGCATGGTGATGAAGATGCTCGCCGCGCGACTTGCCGATCCCAAGGTCGTCGCCATGCCTAAGCTGATCTTCCGCGAGGTCCTCGGTTTCCCCGAGCTGGCGCAGGTGTATCGCAGCGAAGTGCTGGATCGGATCCTGCCGGCCATCGAGAGCGTGATCCGGCGCGGCGTCGAGCGCGGCTACCTGCGCCAGGTCGATCCCGCCCTCACCATTCGCTCGATCATCGGACCGCTGATGCTGCACGTCGCGATGGCCGAGATCTTCGGCATCATGCCCGCGGGCGCGCTGCACATGGACCAGCTGGTCGAAAATCACCTGACCATCCTGTTCGACGGGCTGAGTGCCCCGCCGAGCGCCAAGACCTGGTCGGCAAGCTGAGGAGCATGACGTGGACGCCCTTCTCGCCTGGCTCACCGGCCTCATCGCCATCGTCATCCCCGGGTTCGGTGCGACCGACGTGCCGCGCTACAACGGCTATGTCGAGGCGCGCTACGTCTATGCGGCTCCGCCCAGCGGCGGGTTGATCGAGACGATCTCGGTCAAGGAAGGCGACGTGGTGCTGGAAGGGGACCTGCTGTTCCGACTCAGGCAGGACCAGCAGATCTCGGCGCTGGCGGCGGCCGAGGCGCGCGTCGCGGCGGCCGAAGCGGCGCTCGCCAACCTCACCACGGGCGGGCGGACGGATGAGCTCGACGTGGCGCGGGCCAGCCTGCAGAAAGCCGAGGCCGACCTTGGCCTTGCCCGCGAGACTGCGGCACGAAGCGCCAGGCTGCTGGCCGAGGGCCTGGTCCCGCAATCGAAATACGACCAGGACCGGGCGGCGCTCGCCAGCGCCGAAGCCCTGGTCAAGCAGCTCTCGGCCCAGCTCAAGGTGGCCGAGCTGCCGGCCCGCGACGCGCAGCAGCAGCAGGCCGAGGCTAACCTCGCGGCGGCGCGCGCCGACGCGGAACAGGCCAACTGGACCCTCGCCGACCGCACCGTCACGGCACCGGCCGCCGGGCGGATCGAGCGCGTCTATTTCGACCCCGGCGAGGTCGTCGCAGCCGGGGCGCCGGTGGTCTCCATCCTCCCCGAAGGCGCGCTCAAGGTGAAATTCTACCTGCCCGAGCCGGTGCGGCCCCAGTTCCGCCTCGGCGACCAGGTGGCGGTCAGCTGCGATGGTTGCCCGGACGGGCTGACCGCGACGCTGAGCTACTTCGCCTCCGATCCGCAGTTCACGCCGCCGGTGATCTATTCGCGCGACGAACGGCAGCGGCTGAGCTTCCTCGTCGAGGCGACGCTGGACGGCGCCAGCCTGCCGCCGGGCCAGCCGGTGACCGTGGAGCGGCTGCCATGAGCGCCGAGCTGGTCATCGACGTCAGGGGGCTGACCAAGGATTTCGGGCCCAAGCGCGTCGTCGACCATTTCGACATCGCCGTGCCCAAGGGCGCGATCTACGGCTTCCTCGGGCCGAACGGGTCGGGCAAGACCACGACCATCCGCATGCTCTGCGGGCTGCTCACCCCCGACGCGGGCGAGGGCACGTGCCTCGGCTTCGACGTGCTGAAGCAGGCCGACCAGATCAAGGAGCGGGTCGGCTACATGACGCAGAAGTTCTCATATTACGAGGACCTGTCGATCCGCGAGAATCTCGACTTCGTCGCCCGCATGTACGGGCTGGACCGGCGTCGGGAGCGGGTGGACCGGGCGCTCGCCGACCTCGGGCTGGCCGACCGCTCGAGGCAACTGGCCGGCTCGCTCTCGGGCGGCTGGAAGCAGCGTCTGGCGCTTGCCGCCTGCCTGCTGCACGAGCCGCAACTGCTGCTGCTCGACGAGCCGACGGCCGGCGTCGACCCCAAGGCGCGACGCGACTTCTGGGACGAGATTCGGCGCCTTTCGGCGCTCGGCGTCACCGTGCTGGTCTCGACGCACTACATGGACGAGGCCGTGCAGTGCGACTTCATCACCTATATCGCCTACGGCAAGAAGCTGATCGACGGCCCCTCGGGCAAGATCCCGGAAATGGTGGGGCTGGAAACCTGGCGCGTCTCCGGTCCCGATCTCGCGGTGCTGGCCGAACGGCTGGCCAGGGAGCCCGGCGTCGAGCAGGTGGCGCGGTTCGGCACCGTGCTGCATGTCTCGGGCACCGACAAGGCGGCACTCGCGGCAACAGTCGAGCGGCTCAAGGCCGAGGGCACGCACCAGTGGAGCCTGCAGGTGGCGGGGCTCGA
Organism: Devosia sp.; assembly: GCF_017307495.1. Lineage (GTDB taxonomy): Bacteria > Pseudomonadota > Alphaproteobacteria > Rhizobiales > Devosiaceae > Devosia_A. Next base: position 3,010 of record NZ_JAFKHE010000005.1, read on the forward strand.
GGAGGCGTTCATCTACCTGATGGCCGGGGCGCGGGACAATTTCGCGCCCGGGACGCAGGCGAGGATCGCCTCATGATGGGCTTCTCGTTCCGGCGCTTCGGCGCCGTGCTCTACAAGGAGTTCATCCAGATGCGGCGCGACCGCATCACCTTCGGCATGATGATCGGGCTGCCGATCATCCAGTTGTTCCTGTTCGGCTTTGCCATCAATTCCGATCCACGCAACCTGCCGACGCTGGTCGAGGTCAACGACAACGGGCCGCTCACCCGGGCGGTGATCGCCGGGATGCAGAACTCCAGCTATTTCGACTTCAAGGGGGCGGTCGAGGGCGCCGGGGGAGGTGAGGAGGCCCTGCGGCGCGGGGACGCCAATTTCGTCGTCGTCATTCCGCGGGATTTCGAGCGTAACGTGATGCGTGGTGACCGGCCGGAGGTCCTCGTTGCCGCCGATGCCTCCGACCCGTCCGCAACGGGCGGCGCGGTGGCGGCGCTCAGCGGCATTGTCACCGTGGCGATTTCCGAGACGCTGAGCGGGCCGCTGGCCAACGCGCCCGGCGGCGCGGCGCCGTTCTCCATGGTGGTGCATCGGGAGTACAACCCGGAAGGCAGGACCTCCACCAACATCGTGCCGGGCCTGCTGGCCATCATCCTGTCGATGACCATGGTGATGATCACCGCCATCGCCATCGTCAAGGAGACCGAGCGCGGCACGATGGAGATGCTGATCGCAACGCCGGTCAAGCCGCTCGAGGTGATGCTGGGCAAGATCCTGCCCTACGTCTTCGTCGGCTACGTGCAGACCATCGTATTCCTACTTGCCGCCAGGCTGGTGTTCGGGGTGCCGTTCGAGGGCAGTGTCTGGGCCTTCTACCTCGGCTTCAACCTGTTCGTGGTCGTCAACCTGGCGCTGGGGTTCCTGATCTCGACCGCCGCCAGCAGCCAGATGCAGGCGATGCAGCTGAGCTTCTTCACAATATTGCCCTCGATCCTGCTGTCTGGCTTCATGTTTCCGTTCGCGGGAATGCCGGGGTGGGCCCAGGCGATCGGTCAGGCGGTGCCGGCGACGCACTTCCTGCGCATCGTGCGCAAGGTGATGCTGAAGGGCGGAGACGTCAGTGACGTGACGGGAGAGCTCTGGGCCCTGGCCGCCATCCTGCTCGTCATCTCGGTGATCGCCATGCTGCGCTACCGGCAGACGCTGGACTGAGGTCCTGTCCCCGTTCCGCCAGATTGCCGTATAAAATACGCCGCCGGAACAGTCTGGAGCGCCGGAGATGAAGGCAGTGGTCTTTGATGAATTCGGCAGCCCGCGCAAAGTGCTGCGCGTCGAGGAGCGCCCGTTGCCCGAGCCTGGCCCCGGCCAGGTGCGGGTGCAAATGGTGCTGTCGCCGATTCACAACCACGACCTGATGATCGTTACCGGCCACTATGGCTTCAAACCCGAGTTGCCGCATGTGCCGGGAACCGAGGCGCTGGGCATTGTCGAGAAGCTGGGCGAGGGCGTCACCAGACTCGATACTGGCCAGCGCGTGACCGGTGGCGGCAGCGCGACCTGGGCGGAATACTATCTCGCCGATGCGGCCTCGTTGGTGCCCGTGCCGGCCAGCGTCGACGACGCGACCGCGTGCCAATTGGTCTCGATGCCGCTGAGCGCCTGGCGGCTGCTTGGAGAGTTGCAGGTCGCGCGCGGCGACTGGATTGTCCAGAATGCGGCCAATGGCGCTGTCGGCAAGGTGATTGCCAGACTTGCGGCAGAACGCGGCATACGGGTGCTCAACATCGTGCGGCGCGAAGCCGCTGTGGCGGAACTGGCGGCCGAGGGAATCGGCGATGCGGTGTCGAGCGAGCACGCGGACTGGCAGGAGCGGGCGCGCGCCATCACCGGCGGCGCGCCGATCAGGCGGGCGCTCGATTCGGTGGCGGGCCGGGCTTCCGATGAACTGATGGACCTTGTCGCCGACGAAGGTTGGCTGATCTCGTTCGGGGCGCTGAGCGGCCGGCCGGTGCAGATCAACGCCGACAACCTGTTGTTCAAGCGCGCGACAGTAAAAGGCTTCTGGGCCGCCAAACCCTCGACTTTCCACACGCCCGAGCAAATCCGCGCGGCGCTGGTCGAGTTCGTGCAGAAGGCGGGGCGCGGCGAGTTCAAGCTGCCGATCGCAGACGTGTTTCCGCTCGAGCGGGCAGCAGAAGCGGCGGCAGCGAGCAACGTTGCCGGCCGGGCAGGCAAGATCGCGCTGGAGGGCAGGCTCGGTTAGGCCGTTGCGGCCAGCATCTGGTCCTGGCGCTGGCGCAGGGCATAGAGGCGGGTGGTCTTGTCGGGGGCGGCGTTGGCGCGCGTAAGCAGTTCGCCCTTCCTGATCGGGGCAGTGACCTTGCCACCCTCGAGCAGGCCAACCGGCACGGCATTCTGCCGGCGGGCATCTTCGACGGTCATGATGAAGCTGCGATAGCAGGTCTCGCCGATGGCATCGAAAGTCTCGCCCATCCTCAGGTCGCGCTTGGCCACGGCGCAGACTTCAGCGACCGGGTTGGGCAGCGGAACCATGTCGGGCCTGCCGTAGAGCATGATGCGCGCGGCGGTGAGCGGCACCTCGAGGGAGGTCAGGTGGTACGGGCGGAAGAAGGCGTAGTAAGGCCCCTTGCCGACATGCAGATCGTCCATGCGCTCGATGATGCGCGGATGCTCAGCCTCGACGATCACGAAAACGCCAGGGGCAACGCCCCTGCCGATGGTGAAATCGACGACGCCCTTCTTGTCGAGGATGCCGCCGTCCGCCTTGGGAATCAGCACCTTGACCATGTCGTCGCGGTCCGCCTTGGGTCCATGCATGCCCGGAATGTCGGGGACGAGGCCGGTAGCATTGGCGATGCAGGCCATCTCGACCATGGTCTTGGACCCGTCGACGAACTCGACGAGCATGCGCGGATTCATGTTCCGCCGCGCCGCTTCCTCGCGATAGTCGTCGGGGACCGCGTCGTGGTTGAGCGGGTTGTTCTTGCCCTTGCCGGCGGAGACGATGCGATAGCCGAGTGCCGAGGCGAACTCGATCAGTTCCATGCAGCTCGACGGCTCGTCGCCAGCGCCCACCGAATAGACGACGCCGAGCCGGTCGGCCTGCTGCTTGAGGTAGGGGCCGATGGTGACGTCGGCCTCGACGTTCATCATCACCAGGTGCTTGCCGTGCTCCATTGCCATGAGGTCGAAGTCGGCCGCGACACCCGGCTTGCCCGTGGCATCGATCACCACGTCGATCAACGGATTCTGCACCAGCGTTTCGGCCGAGGTGACGGCCATCTTGCCCGCCTCGATCGCGGCGGTAACTTTCGATTGCGTGTCGGCCTCGACGGCATGAGCATCATCCCCATAGGCGATGGCCATGGCAGCTCGGGCGGTGTGGGGTCGGCGCGTCGCGATGGCGGCAACCTCGATGCCGCGCATCAGGCCACCCTGGGTGACGAGGTCGGTTCCCATCTCGCCCGAGCCGATGACGCCAATGCGGATCGGCCGGCCTTCCTCAGCGCGCGCCCTGAGATCACGGGCGATACCGGTCAGGTGCACGTTGGTGAGCGGGGTTGGGGGGTTGATGGGCTTCATGCGCGGTGCTCTACCACCCGGGGGGCAACATGGGAACCTGAGAGATGACCGGCCAGCTGGATGTTATTCGCGACGGCCACCTGGGCATCATCGCCCTCAACCGGCCCGAGGCGATCAATGCGCTCAGCCTCGAGATGATCGATGGCATCACGCGGGCGCTCGAGCAGTGGCGTGACGACGACGGGATCCGGGCCGTGCTGTTCGAGGGGCGCGGCCAGCGCGGCTTCTGCTCGGGGGGCGACGTGCGCGCCGTCCGGCAAGCGGTGATCGACGGACAACCGGGGGGCGGCGACGCGTTCTTTGCCGCAGAATACGCGATGAACGGGCTCATCGCACGTTATCACAAGCCGACGGTAGCCCTCGTGCACGGCATCGTCATGGGCGGAGGCATCGGCATTGCCGGGCACTGCACGTTCCGCTTCGCCACGACCGAGGCCCGCTTCGCCATGCCGGAGGCCGCGATCGGATTCTTTTGCGACGTGGGAGTCAACTTCATCCTCGCCAAGGCGCCGCTGCATCGGGCTCTGGCCTTCGCGATGTCGGGGGTGCCGGTGGGTGTTGCCGATGCGCTCACGCTGGGGCTCACCGATTGCCCGATCGATCCCTCTCGGATCGATGCAGTGCGAGCCGGGATTGCCGCCGCCGCGGATGGGCCGCGAGTCGAGGCAGGACTCGCTGCCTTGATGCAGGCAGAGATGGTGCCGACGAGCGACGCCGTTTGGTGCGCCGCCGCTGACCGATACGCGCGTGTCGACTGGGGCGATGTCGGTGAGATCATGCGGGTGGTTGGGGCGGACGCACAGTTCGCGCCGTTGCAGGAGCGCTCGCCGACGAGTCTGGTCGCCATCGCTGCGAGCCACCGCGCGGCACGGGGAATGGCGGACATCGCCGACGTGCTCGCACTTGATTTGCGGCTCGCGCGTCATCTGTCGCGGATGCCCGACTTCGCCGAAGGCGTGCGGGCCGTGCTGGTCGACAAGGACCAGCGTCCCCAGTGGCAGCCGAGGCGGCTCGAGGAGGTCGATCGGGCGACGATTGCCGCCATCGTCGCAGCCGCCTGAGGGGACTGAAACTGGCGTATTTTAGCACTTCCTAAACCGTTCCATCCGATGCTCGCGCCGGACCAGTCCGTTGGGGGCAGCCAGTTCATGGCCCAGGCACGCAGCAGAACCATCGCCTTGCCGGCGATCGTCGACCTCGACGCGCTCGATCCGATCCGGGATGAACTTGTTGATGCCCTCGATTCGGGGCCGGTAACGGTCAGGGCGGCGGCTGTGGATCGTGTTGCCACCAACGCCCTGTTCATGCTGCTCAGCGCTGCCGAGACGGCGCGCCGCAACACCAATGCTTTCACGGTTTCCGAGCCAAGCGAGGCCTTCCTCGCCGCGGTTGCGCGGCTAGGGCTCGGGAACCAGTTTGCCGGTATTCTGGAAGGATAATCATGCGCGTACTGACGGTCGACGATTCGCGAACCATTCTCGCCATGCTGCATCATACCCTCTCTAATGCCGGGTTCGAGGTCCTGCAGGCCGAAGACGGGCAGCAGGGCCTCGACGTCCTCAAGAACGAGAGCGTCGACGTGGTGATTACCGACATCAACATGCCGGTGATGGATGGCATCGAGTTCATCAGGAACGTCCGCGCCTCGGGCATGCACAACTCCCTGCCCATCCTGATCCTCACCACCGAGACCAGCCAGGATAAGCGCGACCAGGGGCGCGCCGCCGGCGGTACCGGCTGGATCGTCAAGCCCTTCGATCCCGACAAGCTGATCTCGGTGATCCACCGCGTCGTCCATTGACAACCGGCCGAACGGCACGGGACCAGACCCAGAAGGGTTTCAGACTTTGAGTGACCTCGACGACTTCAAGGCAACCTATTTCGACGAATGCTCCGAGCTGTTGCTCGAGCTCGAGGAGCAGTTTGCCGCCATTGAGGACGGGGACCGTTCCAGCAACCGGCTGAACGCCGTGTTCCGCGCCATCCACTCGATCAAGGGCGGCGGCGGCGCCTTTGGCTTCTCCGGGCTGGTCGGCTTTGCCCATGCCTACGAGACGTTGCTCGACCATGTCCGCGACGGCCGGGTGGAGCTCAGCGAGGCGGTGACGGCGCTCTGTATCCGGGCCAACGACATCGTTGCCGACTATGTGGCGGCCGCCCGGGATGGTACCGAGCTCGCGGAGGGCTACGGCGCCGAGGAGAAGCACCAGTTCGACGCGCTCACCTCCGGAGATCCCGACCTGGGCAGCGAATCGATGGAGGAGTTTGACATCGACTTCGTGCCGGTGATGGTGACCATTGCCGGAGCAGAGGACGAGCTTGCTGCCGAACCCTTCGACCTCGCCGTCCTCGATGACAGTTTCGAGGCGCCGCCGCTGTCGCCGGAGACCGGGCACTGGACCATCCGTTTCACGCCGCATTCCGAACTCTACGCGCGGGCCAACGACCCGCTTCTGCTGCTGCGTGAACTCGCGACACTCGGCGACGTCGAGGTCAACGCAAGGGTGGATGAAGTGCCGGCGCTGGCCGACTTCGAGCCGTTCGGGGTCTATTGCGCCTGGGAGATCACCCTCCGGTCCGAGACCGCGACGGAAGCGACGATCGCCGAGGTGTTCGAATTCGTCGAGGGCAATTGCGACCTCTCCATCGAGCGAGGTCTGGTGCCGTCAGCCGAGGACATGCTCGACCGCACCATGGAAGAGACCGCACCGAGCCCAGCCGAGCTCATCGAGACGGCGGAAGTGGCGCCCGGTGCCGAAGCCGCGCCGGTGTTGAGCTTCGCCGAGCTGGCCGAGAGCATGAAACCGGCGCTCAAGGCGGCTGCCCCGGTGATGCCGGCGCCGCTCAAGCCGTCGGCCACCGCAAGCGAGGAGCCAGAGGGCGACAATGATCGCCGCAGCGGCCCTGAGGACCGGCGCAACGGGGTACAGTCGATCCGCGTCGACCTCGACAAGATCGACCGCGTCGTCAACATGGTGGGCGAGCTGGTCATTACCCAGTCGATGCTCACCCAGCAGATGGATGAAACGCTGCGGGCCCGTTACCAGGAACTGGTGCGCGGGCTGGAGGTGTTGGCGCAGACGACGCGCGGACTGCAGGACTCGGTGATGTCAATCCGGGCCCAACCGGTCAAGACCGTGTTCAGCCGGATGCCCCGCCTCGTCCGCGAGCTTACCGCCAAGACAGGCAAGAAGATCCGGCTCGAGACGATCGGCGAGAATACCGAGATCGACAAGACGATCATCGAGCAACTTTCCGATCCGCTCACCCACATGATCCGCAACTCGGCCGACCACGGCATCGAGAGCCCGGAAAAGCGGGTTGCCGCCGGCAAGGCCGAAGGCGGGGTGATCCGACTGTCGGCCGAGCAGGCGGGCGGCAACATCCTGATTGCAGTCGAGGACGATGGCGGCGGCATCAATCGCGAGCGCGTTCTGCAGGTTGCACGCGAGCGGGGCGTGGTCGGGCCGGAGCAGCAACTCAGCGACGAGCAGATCGACCAGTTGATTTTCGCGCCCGGCTTTTCGACCGCGGCCGAGGTCTCCGACATCTCGGGACGTGGCGTGGGAATGGACGTCGTCCTCTCCAACATCAAGAAGATCGGCGGCTCCGTGCACGTGAAGAGCTGGACCGGCAAGGGTACGCGCATGACGCTGCGCCTGCCGCTGACGCTCGCCGTGCTGGACGTGATGCTGGTGAAGGTCGCGGGCAGCCCGTACGTCATCCCGCTGAGCTCGATCGTCGAGACGATCCAGTGCGCGCGGGCCAACTTCTCCCGCATGCCGACCGGGGCGCAGGTGCTGCAGGTGCGCGGCGAATACGTGCAGGTCGTGGACCTGGCGACCCGCTTCGCCATGGGCACGGAGATCGAACGCGACAATCGGTTCGTCGTCCTGTGCGAAGCTGAGGGCGGGGTGAAGGTGGCGTTGATCGTCGACGACATCATCGGCCAGCAGCAGGTGGTGATCAAATCGCTGGAAGAGAACTTCCAGTCGATCGAGGGCATCGCCGGCGGCACGATCCTGGGCGATGGCAACGTCGCGTTGATCGTCGACGTGCAAGGGCTCAAGTCACAGGCATTGAATCACAAGAGCGCGGCCTAGGCGCGCCGGCACATATGGAGTCGGCCAGAAGGTCGGCAGGAAAGGCAGAACAGCATGGAAGCTCTGGCATTCAAGGACGACATCTCGGGCGGCGCGGTGCAGGCCGCCAACAGCATGCAGCTGATCGCCTTCTCGATCGGCGAGCAGACCTATGGGGTCGAAATCACCACGGTGCGCGAGATCCGCGCCTGGAACGGCGCCACTCCGCTGCCGAACACGCGTGAGTTCGTACGCGGCGTGATCAACCTGCGCGGCACGATCGTGCCGATTTTCGACCTGCGCGCCCGCTTCGGCGAGGGCCAGACCTCGCCGACGAAGAACCACGTCGTCGTGGTGATGTCGGTTGGCGAGAAATGGGTCGGCATCCTGGTCGACGCGGTGAGCGACATCCTCACCGTTTCGAAGGATGACATCCACAACGTGCCCGAGGGCAATTCGATCGACACCGAGCTGCTCAACGGCATCGTGACGCACGACAGCCGCATGGTCGGGCTGATCGACCTGCATGCCGTGGTTTCCGGTGCGAGCTCGAAGCTCGACAGCTGAGGCCGACCGCATTGACGATCCACGAGGCCGCCCACCGGGCGGCCTTTGCTTTTCGACTCCCTGCTGCTTGACTCCTTGCCGGACTCTGGTGTTCTCTATTTGTTCTCGTAAGGACAAGGAGGCTCAGATGCCGGGCCTCAAAAGCCACCATCTCGACGCGCTGAGGCGGAAAATCGCCGCCCTGGAAAAGCGCCCGGTGCTTGCCGAAGGTGCCGCTCTGGTCGCGCAACGCATGGGCAAGGCAGGCGTTTCGAAGCCGGGAGCGGCGGATCCCCTGGCCCTGCTCGCCGCACCGCCCGGGCTGCTCCACGAGGTGTTTGCCGACGAGCCGCGACACGCGGGGGCGGCGCTCGGATTCACCCTGGGGGTGGCGCGCCAGCTCATCAGCGCCGGACGGCAGGCGATCCTCTACCTCCAGCTGATCGGAGAGACGCAGGAACTGGGCCTGCCGTTCGGGCCGGGACTGCTGCAGTTCGGGCTCGACCCCGATGCACTGGTAATCGGCAGGATTGCGTCCGTGCCCGAGCTGCTGTGGGCGATGGAGGAGGCTATCGCCTGCAGGGCGATCGCTGCAGTGGTCACCGATCTCGCAAGCCATCCAAAGGCGCTCGATTTCACCGTTTCACGCCGGCTGAGCCTGCGGGCTGCGGCGGCCGGAACCTCGGTCTATCTCATGCGCTACGGACGCGGCCGCGAGGCTAGCGCCGCCAAGCTGCGCTGGCGCATCACGCCGGCTGCAAGCGGGGAGAGGCCCTTCGATCCCCGTGCGCCTGGTCCGCCCCGCTTTGTGGTCGAAATCGAAAAGGGGCGTCTCGGCGAGAAATCGCAGCAAGCCGAGGGCCGGCGTCTGCTTCTGGACTGGACAGGAAATGGTTTCGTTTCAGTCGAACCTGTGGAGCGTTTCGGAACGTCAGCGCGACCGGCGGCGGCACCTCTGCCTGTCGCTCCCACGCTGGGCGACCGACTATCTCAAGCGAGTTGATCCTGGGCTGGCCCGCTCGGGGCGGCCACTCGTGCTGTGGGAGAAGATCAAGGGTGGGATGCGCCTTGCCGCCGTCGATGCCACGGCTGCGGCGGCCAACCTCACGGCAGGACAGAACCTTTCCGATGCGCGGGCGCTGGTTCCCGGTCTCGAGGTACGCGAGATCGACCATGGCCTGCTCGAGCAGGCCTTCGCCGATTTCGCCGACTGGCATTCCAATGCCAGCCCGATCGTTGCCGTGCATGACGCCATGTCCCCCTATGGCGACCTTGTTCTCGACATTACCGGGGTATCGCATCTGTTCGGCGGCGAGGAGCGGATGCTGGTCCTTGTCGTGGGCCGGCTGAGCAAGCTGGGCTATCGCGTCGATGGAGCCATTGCCGATACGGTGGGGGCGGCCTGGGCCCTTGCCCATTTCTCGCCCGGACGAATTGTTGCGTCCGATGAGATCGAGGAGGCGCTCGCGAAGCTTCCAGTTGTCGCCCTGCGGCTCGATGAGAAGCAGGTGGCTGGTCTCAACCAGATGGGCCTCAAGCAGATCGGCCAGCTATATGGCCGAGATCGCCGCGCCCTGCAGGCCAGGTTCGGCGCTACGCTGACGCTGAGGCTCGACCAGGCATTGGGCATGGTGGAAGAGCGGGTCACTCCCCGCGTCCCGATGGCCGAGTTCTTCGTCGATCGGCGCTTTGCCGAGCCGATCGGCTACATGGACGACGTGCTGATGACGGCGCGCGATCTCGCCATCCAGCTCGGCTTGCGCCTCGAAGCGGAATCGCTTGGCGCGCAGAGCTTCCACCTGATGCTCTATCGCGTCGACCACAAGGTGATCAGCCTCAGCATCAATGCGGCTCGGGCCACTCGTGACCCCGACCACATTGCCCAGCTGTTCGTGCACAGGTCGGAACGGCTGGCGGGAGAGTATGACGCCGGCTTCGGCATCGACATGATCCGGCTGGCGGCCAGTTCGGTGTCGGAGGTGCAGAGCACCCAGCTCGGCGCCTTCGAGGTGCATGACGGCGCCGCCGACCTCGATCGGCTCTACGATCGCATAGCCAGCCGACTGGGGCCGCTGGCGCTGACGCGCAGCGAGTTCGTCAACACCCATATCCCGGAGCTCTCGATCCGGCTCGAGCCGGTGATTGCCCGCACTGCCGACGATCCTCAGGCGCGCCCAGATCCAGACCTCGTCAGGCCGTTGCGGCTGCTGCCGGCGCCCGAACCGGTCACCGTGCTTGCCGAAGTACCGGACGGGCCGCCGATGCGCATGATCTGGCGGCGCATTGCCTATCGCGTCCTCAAGGCATCCGGGCCGGAGCGGATCGAGGCCGAGTGGTGGCGCACGGGCAAGAGCCTGGAGATGCTGCAACCCCCGAGTCGCGAGGACAAGAGGCGGGACCCGCGCGACGATCCCAAGCAGGCCACGTCGACCCGGCAGCCCAAACCGGCTGAGGAGCACGTTTCCAAGCTCGAAGCCTTCGATCCGATGACGGTGGTGCGCGACTATTACGTCATCGAAGACGATGGCGGACGGCGGTTCTGGATCTTCCGCATCGGTCTCTATGGCGCAGCCGAGGCTCCGCGCTGGTTCCTGCACGGGTTCTTCTCATGAGCGCGCCTGCCTACGCCGAACTGATGGCGACCTCGAACTTCTCGTTCCTCAGGAGCGGCTCACATCCCGAGGAGCTGGTTTCGGCGGCTATCGCCCTGGGCCTTAAGGGAATCGGGATTGCCGACCGCAACAGCTTTGCCGGAGTGGTTCGCGGCTATGTCGCGCATCGGGACCTCAAGGAAAAAGCGCCGGATTTCCGCTACGTGGTCGGGGTGCGGCTATGCTTTGCCGACGGCACGCCCGACATCATTGCCTATCCGTCTGACCGCGAAGCCTACGGACGGCTGTGCCGGTTGCTCAGCCGGGGCAACCTGCGCAAGGAAACCGAGAAGGGCAGCTGCCTGATCCAGCTGTCCGACCTCGAGGCGTTCATCGAGGGCCAGCTGCTCATCGTGCAATGCGACGAGACGCGCTGGGCGCATTCGCGCGAGGTCCTGATGCGGCTCGCCGGGCGTTCGCCGGGCAACGTCTGGCTGTCCGCCGCCTGCACCTTCAAGGGGACGGATCGGGCGAGACTCAATCGCCTCGCCACCATGGCGGGAGAATGCGGCGTGCCGCTGCTTGCGGTGAACGACGTGCTCTACCATGAGCCGGGCCGCAAGATCGTCCATGACGTGGTGACCTGCATCCGCGAGCATCTCACGCTCGAGACCGCGGGCCGGCGCCTCCAGCAGAATGCCGAGCGCCACCTCAAATCTGCCTATGAAATGGCAAGGCTGTTTGCGGAGCATCCGGAGGCCCTGGCCCAGACCCAGGTGCTGCTCGGCCGGATCGAATTCAGCCTCGACCAGCTGAAGTACAACTACCCCACCGAGACGATCGGAAACGGGGAGACGGCCCAGGAAACGCTCGTGCGACTGACCTGGGATGGCGCGAAACGACGCTACCCCCGAGGGATTCCCGACAAGGTCGAAGCCAGCCTGCACAGCGAGCTGAAGCTCATCGACGAGCTGAAATACGCCTCCTACTTCCTCACGGTTCAGGACGTGGTGCGCTATGCCCGCGAGGAGCGCGGCATCCTTTGCCAGGGACGCGGCTCGGCGGCAAACTCGGCCGTCTGCTACTGCCTGGGCATCACCGAAGTCGACCCGGACAAGGTCAACCTGGTGTTCGGCCGCTTCCTTTCCACCGAGCGCAACGAACCGCCCGACATCGACGTCGATTTCGAGCACGAGCGACGCGAGGAGGTGATGCAGTATGTCTACAAGAAATATGGCGGCGCCCGCACCGGACTGACCGCGACCGTCATCTCCTACCGCTCCAAGAGCGCGATCCGCGAAACCGCCAAGGTATTCGGCATTTCCGATGACACCATCGCAGCACTCAACCAAATGCACTGGGGCTGGGGCAGTGCAGCCGACCTCAAGGGCATCAGGACGCTCAATCTCGATCCCGACGATCCCACCCTGACCCAGATGTTCAACGTCATCTCGGCGCTAAAGTCCTTCCCGCGCCACCTGAGCCAGCACGTGGGCGGATTCGTCATCACCCGCGATTCGCTCGAAAGCCTTGTGCCGATCTCCAAGACCGCCATGGAGAGCCGGACCATCGTCGAGTGGGACAAGGACGACATCGACGCGCTCGGCATCCTCAAGGTCGATATCCTGGCGCTTGGCATGCTGAGCTGCCTGCGCCGCTCGTTCGAGCTGCTGCATCAGCACTATGGCCGCGACCTGGTGCTGGCCGACCTGATGGCGGAAGAAGCCCAGCCGGAGGTCAAGGCGCCGGTCTACCGCATGACGCATCGCGCCGACACGATCGGAGTGTTCCAGATCGAGAGCCGGGCTCAGATGTCGATGCTGCCACGTCTGAAGCCGGTGGAGTTCTACGATCTCGTCATCGAGGTGGCGATCGTGCGGCCCGGCCCGATCCAGGGCGGGATGGTGCATCCCTACCTGCAGCGGCGGCAGAACATGGAAAAGGTCAGCTTCCCCAAGCCGGAGCTTGAAGCCGTGCTTGGACGAACCCTCGGGGTTCCGCTGTTCCAGGAGCAGGCGATGCAGATCGCCATCGTCGGCGCGGGCTTTTCCGCCGGCAAGGCCGACCAGCTTCGCCGCGCCATGGCCGCCTGGAAACGCAATGGCAAGCTGGCGCAGTTCGCCGACGAGTTCATCTCCGGCATGATCGGCAACGGCTACCCCGAGGACTTCGCCAAGCGATGCTTCTCCCAGATCCAGGGTTTCGGCGAGTACGGCTTCCCCGAGAGCCATGCGGCTTCGTTCGCGCTCCTCGTCTATGCCTCGTGCTGGTTCAAGTGCCACTACCCCGATGTGTTTGCCTGCGCCTTGCTGAACAGCCAGCCGATGGGGTTCTATTCTCCGGCGCAGATCGTTCGTGACGCGATCGAGCATGGGGTCGAGGTTCGGCCCGCCGACATCAACCGCTCCGATTATGCGCATGTGCTCGAGTCCGGCTTCGAGGCCCGGGATCGCATCGCCAAGCAGCATGCCGAGATGCGCGACGACATCTGGTCAAACCGCGCCATCAGGCTTGGCCTGAAGCAGGTCGTCTGGCTGAAGCAGGATCACGCCAACCTGATCATTGCCCGGCGTGGCGAGGGCTATGCCTCCATCCGCGATCTTTGGCTGCGGACCGGCATTCCGGTCGCAACGCTCGAGAAGCTAGCCGAAGCCGATGCCTTCGGTTCGCTTGGGGTGAACCGACGGGAAGCGCTGTGGATCGTACGCGGGCTCCACGGTTCAGCCGGTGCCGAGCAGTTGCCACTGTTTGCGATCGGCAAGCGCGACTCCAAGCCCGACGATGCGGAGGCCGACCTGCCCTCCATGGCCCCCGGCGAGTCCGTCGTTCACGACTATCGCACCCTGTCCCTGTCGCTCAAGGGACACCCTGTCGGTTTCCTTCGTCCGCAGTTCGACCGGCGCGGCACATTGCGCTGTGCCGACCTCGGCGATCGGCCGAATGGCGCCATCGTCGAGGCAGCCGGCCTGGTGCTGGTTCGCCAGCAGCCCGGCACCGCGAGCGGCGTTATCTTCATGACGATCGAGGACGAGACCGGCATTGCCAACATCATCGTGTGGAACAAGACCTTCGACCAGAACCGCCGGGTAGTCCTCGGTTCGCGCCTGCTTGCTGTAAGGGGCCAACTGCAACGCGAGGGCCTTGTGACCCATCTCGTCTCGCGCAGCTTCACCGACTTTACCCCCCGCCTGATCGATCTCGCCCAGGGGCTGGACATCGGCACTGCCGGCCTTGCGCATGGCGACGAGGGCCGCCGCGGTCCACAACCGGGCCGTGATGCAGGCGAGCTCAAGCGCCAGGAACAGTTGCGGCGCGAGGCCTGGGCCGCGCTGCCCTCTGGCCGCAACTTCCATTAGCTGCGACCCCGGACCCCACTTCCGCGGAGTGTCGGCAGACCTTATCTTTCTCCCTCAAGACACAGAGGAAGCCCATGTTCGACGCCTTGCGCTCCATATTCTCTCGCCCCGATGCGACCATGCTCAGCATGGAGCCCAAGCTCGCCGTGGCCGCCCTGCTCGTGCATCTCGCGGCCATCGACGGCCAGGTGACCGAAGCCGAACGCCAGGCGCTCGAGAGCACGCTCATGGACTACTACGGGCTCAATGAGGGCGAGGTGAAGAAGCTCATCGTCGAGGCGACGCGGCAGGACCAAGAGTCGGTCGATTTCTATCGCTTCACTTCGGCGCTCACTTCGCTGGACAACGGCGAGAAACTCGAGATCATCCGGATGATGTGGCAGGTGGTGTTCGCCGACAGGCGCAACCACGAGCTCGAGGACAACATGGTGTGGCGCATTGCCGAGCTGATCGGCGTCTCCGCACGGGATCGCACCGTGCTGCGCAGCCAGATGGCAAGGGCCTGAACATGATCGTCATTTCTACCACCCCCACGCTCGAGGGTCGCCCGATCCGGGACTATCTCGGCATCGTCACCGGCGAGGTGATCGTGGGTGCCAACATCTTCAAGGATATCTTCGCCGGTATCCGCGACATCGTCGGTGGCCGCGCCGGCGCCTACGAAAGCACGCTCAGGGATGCCCGCAACGAAGCCTTCGCCGAGCTGCGTGCGGAAGCCGAAAGGCTCGGCGCCGATGCGATCGTCGGGGTCGATATCGACTACGAGGTGGTGGGACAGGGTGGCTCCATGCTGATGGTGTCGGTATCGGGCACGGCGGTGCGCCTCTAGCGCTCCCAGGCCTCGAACTTACCGACGAACTCCGGCTCGTCCTTGTCACAGTCGAAATCGCTGGCCTTCTCGTCCGCCGCCTTGCGGGCGAGGTCGTTGGCGTCCGGGTTGGCCAGTGCATCGACATAGGCGATGTGGCAGGTCGCGCCCGGGGCGAGCTTGGTCACGACCAGGACCTGGCCCTCGGTCTCGGTGCCTTCGCGCCGGGTGAAGACACGCAGGATCGTGGCGAAGGGCTTCCAGTGGCCCTCGGCATTGGAGACGCGCCACTCGATCCTGTCGCCCAGGCGATTGAAGGGCGGGAGCGTCTGCTTGGCGGCCTTCTCGGTGGTCGAGGTAAGGCCGTAGGAGACGAACATTCTCAGATCGCCCTCCGCAACCATCACCGGCATGCCCTTGAGACCGGCGCAGGCCCAGGTCGACCCGAAATCGTCCGACTGCATCACCGTGCAGTCGACATTGAGGTCGAGGTCGGTGTAGCTCGACTCGATCTGCTGGGCCGTGGCGGCCCCCGTCAGGACGACAGCGACACTCAGCCCACTGGCAAAAATACGGCCGATCACGGCAGGTCCTCCTAGAGCCTCGCATGGGCGTCCCGCGCAGCCATGCCTTGCAATCATGGCCCCCGATGGGCCAAAAAGCGCCCCGAACCTTCTCCCTCAAGGCAACAACCATGAATATCGACGCGATCGAAATCGGCAAGAACCCCCCCGACGACCTCAATGTGATCATCGAGGTGCCGCTGGGCGGCGAGCCGATCAAGTACGAGATCGACAAGGCCTCGGGCGCCCTGTTCGTCGACCGCTTCCTCTACACGCCGATGCGCTATCCGGGGAACTACGGCTTCGTTCCGCACACGCTGTGCGGCGACGGCGACCCGCTCGACGTGATCGTGATGAACTCGCGCCCGCTGGTGCCCGGCGCCGTAGTGCGCTGCCGGCCGTTCGGCGTGCTGTTCATGGAAGACGATGGCGGCAAGGACGAGAAGATTCTCGCCGTTCCCGTCAGCAAGCTGACCAAGATGTACGACGGCATCCATGACATCACCGACATGCAGCCGATCCAGCTCGAGCGGGTGAAGCACTTCTTCACCCACTACAAGGACCTCGAGCCGGGCAAGTGGGCCAAGATCGAGAAGCTCGGCACCGTTGCCGAGGCCCGGGCGGTGATTCTCGAGTCGATCGAGCGGGCGAAGGCGGCGAAGTAGGGCCACCCGCGGGCGGTCCCTTGAAACCCGACAAAGCCGATCACATATATCGGTCAACGGTCGGTTGACCGGGCGCTGTTCCCTCCCGGCAGCCTGGTTCCGGCCCCAAAGAAAGGCGCTCCCCGAAAGGGTCGAGCGCCTTTCGCCTTTCTTGCCCATCCCCGGGATGCAGGTGGGCGCCGGAGGGATCTCCGACGCCCGCTGATTCACGTGAAGCGTGCGCTCAGTGACCGCCCAAGCCCGCCATCTCCGGATTTGCCGGGGGCTTCCTCACGAAGAAGGCGGCGATGATCGGGAGCAGCGAGATCACGGCGCCGATCAGGAAGGCCGAGCGGATGCCGCCCGCCAAGGCTTCGACGCCGGCCAGCCCGCCAGCCGTGAGGGCAGCCGTCTGCGCCGTCATGACCGCCACGAACAGCGCGACGCCGGCCGCGCCCGCCACCTGCTGCACCGAACCGAGAATGGCAGAGGCATGCGAGTAGAACCGCATGCCGACCGAACTCATCGAGGCGGTGAAGAGCGGAGTAAAGACCAGCGCCAGGCCAACCGAGATGGCGATGTGACCGGCGAGGATGGCCCAGATCGAGGTGTTCTGGTCGACAAGGGTCAGCAGCCACAGCACGGCCGCGACGATGATGGTCCCGGGCACGAGGAGCGGGGTCGGGCCGAGCCGGTCGTAGAGCCGACCGACCGGAGGTCCGAGCAGGCCCATCAAGAGGCCGCCCGGGAGCAGCATCAGGCCGATGGTCTGGGTGTCCTGCCCAAGCACGTTCTGCAGGTAGAGCGGCAGCAGGATTACAGTGCCGAACAGGCTCATCATGGCGACCGCCATCATCACCACCGAAATCGTGTAGTTCCTCGAACTGAAGGTGCGCAGGTCGAGCAGCGCCTTGTCCTGATGCTGCAGCGCAACCTGGCGCACAACGAACAGGATCATGGCCACCACCCCGATCGCGATCGGGACCCAGGCCGGGAGGACGGGCTCGGCGCCGGCCGCCTCACCCAGGCTCGAAATGCCATAGACCAGGCCACCGAAGGCGAGTGCCGACAGCACCACCGACAGATAGTCGAGCGGGGCATAGCGCGTGGTCGAGACGTTCCTGATGCGCACGGCGCCCAGGATCAGCGCCGCGATAGCGATCGGCAGCACGAGGATGAAGATCCACCGCCATTCCAGGTTGTTGAGGATGAAGCCGCCGATCGCCGGGCCGATGGCAGGCGCCACCGACATGACGATGGAGATGTTCCCCATCGTCTTGCCGCGGGCTTCCGGCGGCACCAGCGTCATCACCGTGGTCATGAGCAGCGGCATCATGATCGCCGTGCCGGTCGCCTGGATGACGCGACCGAAGACCAGCAGCTCGAGGCCCGGCGAAAGCGCGCAGACCAGGGTGCCGACCGAGAAGATCGACATGGCGAGGATGTAGATCGGCCGCGTGTTGATGCGCTGCAGCAGAAAGCCGGTGACCGGAATCACCACTGCCATGGTGAGCAGGAACGCCGTGGTCAGCCACTGCGCCGCGCTGGCGGTGACGCCGAGATCGCCCATGAGGTGCGGAATGGCAACGCTCATGATCGTCTCGTTGAGGAAGACCACGAAGGTCGAGACGAGCAGCAGCGCGATGACCAGACGGTTGCGCGCGGCAGTCGAGGAGTCGATCGGGGCCGCAGCGGCAGACGGAAGATCGTTCAGGGCTTCGCTAGTCATGGGCGGCCTGCTTTCTGAGCGAGAGTATTGAATGGGGGCGGGTGTATTGCATAGTTGGGCACCCAAGACCAGTGACTCGTTTTGCAAGAGTCATCTGCGCTTCGGCTGCGTCAGATCCTGCCGGCGCAGTGCTGCCCGGTTGCAGATACGACGTTCCGGCGGGCCTCGGATCGACACGGCCGGTCGAAAATTCTGCCGGACGCCGGCGCCGCAGTCGCAGGAGTGCAGGGAGCCGGCTCATAGCGGCTTCTCGGCGAGGCCGCGGAAGGCGTCTGGGACGGTGCGCGACGTCTCCAGCATGGCCGAGCCATAGCCGATCACGTCCCGGCCGAAGCGTCCGCGGACCTTGTCCACGGCGCCGTCCGCCACCAGCCTCGCTCGTCCCTGACGGCTGCCGGTGCGACGGGCTTCGTCATCAAGCCCGAGCGGCAGCTCGAGCTGCAGCAGAGGGTTGTGGACCAGGTGGGCGACCGAGATGGCGAGCAGCGTGATGGTGTGCTGGTCGGGGTGATCGGCACGCACCACGCGCACCAGGTCCGAGGCGATTTCGGCGAGGCTGGCGGTGGCGGCGACGGGCGAATCGATGCTCATCGAGCGGGTAACCGCGCTCATGTCGCGAAAACGCACGCGCACTGTGACCGTGTAGCCGAACCAGGACTTCGCCCTCAGCCGCGAGGCGATGCGGTCGGCGAGGTGGCCGAGGGTGGGACGCCAGATCGCCTCGGTGAACGGCTTTCGGCCCAGTGCCGACTGGGCCCCGGCGGAGCGGGCGCGCTGGTGGGTGATGATCAGGCGCGGATCGCGGTTCCAGCTCAGCGCGCTCAGTTTCTCGCCGGCGGCGTTGCCGAGGATGCGCTGCACCCAGTCGACCCGCTTTTCGGCCAGTTGCCCGATGGTGAGGATGCCTTCGTCCTCGAGCTTGCCCTCGGTGACGGGACCGACGCCCCACATCAGCGAGACGGGCAGGGGATGGAGGAAATCCAGTTCGGTAGCGGGGTCGACGACGACCAGCCCGTCGGGTTTGGCTACCTGCGAAGCGACCTTCGCCAGGTGCTTGGTGCGCGCCACGCCGACGGAGATCGGCAGGCCGAGCTCCTGGCGGACCCGGGCGCGAACGGTGCGGGCGATGGCTTCGGGCGAGCCGAACAGGTGTTCGCAGCCGGCGACATCGGCGAAGGCCTCGTCAATGGAGATGCGCTCGACCAGCGGGGTGTAGTCGGAGAGGATGGCGATCGCCGCATCGCCCAGCCGCTGGTACTCCTCGAAGTGGCCGCCGGTGAAGATCAGGTCGGGACACAGCTCCCGGGCCGCCCAGCCCGACATCCCGCCGCGGACGCCAAAGGCCTTGGCCTCGTATGAGGCAGCCAGCACCACGCCGCCGCCGACCGCGATCGGCTTGCCGCGCAGGTCCGGGTTCAGCAGCTGCTCGACCGAGGCATAGAAGGCATCGAGGTCGGCGTGCAGGATGGTGGCGCGGTCCATGCTATGCTCCGAAGGAGAACATAGAGTGAACATACGTCGAGTCTTGTCAAGCGAGGACCGACCGGGCGAGTTGCAGCAGGCGCGCCTCCTCCTCGGGTACATTCTCGCACAGGCGGGCGGCGGCGAGGATTGGCAGCCAGGCGAGGATGTCGGCGCGAGCGAGGCCCGAGATCGCGACGTAGCGAACGAGATAGGGATCGGCGAGCGGCGGCGCGCCGTGCAGCAGCAGCAGGTAGGAGCGGCAGGCATCTGCGGCGGGCGGACCCGAGGTGGCATCGGGCCAGTCGATTATCACCGCCGCGCCGGGCGGTCCGATGATGTTGTACGGATGGAAGTCGCCGTGGCAGAGGCGATGGCCATCCGGGAGCGTGGCGAGCCGGCCGAGCAGGCGGTGCCGCACGGCATCGTCCAGCCCGGGGGCCGTGCCGAGGCGGTCGGCGAGGCGGTGCTTCAGCGGCTGAAGCCGCCGTTCCACCGCGGCGTGCATGGCAAGGTGCAGCGCCGCCATGGCATCGAGCGCCGCCGGCACCATCTTCGGGTCGGCGCGCGCAAGCTCGGCGAGTGGTCGGCCTGGGGCGCGGGACATGACGAGGCCCCAGCGTCCCAGGTACTGGCCGGCGCCGAAGGCTTCCGGGACCGGCAGGCCGTGGTCGCCGACGATGGCAAGGATCGCGGCTTCGGCGAAGGCGGTCGAGCGGGCCCCCGGATCGCGGTAGAGTTTCAGCAAATGCGCGCCATACTCAAACGCCTCGGCCACCTTGCCGGCGCCGAGCCGCGCGCCGATCTCGCCCATCAGCCGAGCGCCGACTTCAGCGCGGCGGCGATGGGGTGCGTTCCACGGGTGAGCTGTAGCGCCGTGCCGATCGACCTGGGCTCCGCGAGGACGGCCACGACGACCGTGGCAACGTCCGCGCGCGGCACCGATTCCGCGTCGATGGCGTGCCGGCTGATCGTGACATACCCGGTGCCCGCGCCATCGGTCAGCTCGCCCGGCTCGACGATGGTCCAGTCGAGGCTGGAGCCGGCGATGTGCTTTGCTGCTGCGCGCTTCTGGCGGTAGTAGTCCTTCATCTCGGCGTCCATGGCGCGGGTCGAGAGCCCGGTGGAAGCGCCGATCGAGGAGATCGAGACGTAGCGCTTTACCCCGGCCTTCTCGGCGGCGCGCACGGTGCGCAGCGTCCCCTTGCGGTCGAGCTCGCTGGTCTCGCCCGCGGCCGAGCCGGCAGCGAAGACCACGGCGTCGGAGCCCTTGATGGCGTTGACGATAACGTCGAACTCCGACGTGTCGAGCTCGACCAGCTGCACCTCGGCGCCGAGCTTGACCAGTTCGGCCATGTGTTTCGCATTTCGGATTGTGGCGACCGGGGTGTGTCCGGCGGCGATCAGCTTTTCGACCACCAGCCGGCCGGTACGGCCCGAGCCGCCGATGACGGTGACGCGCATGCAGTCCTCCCTTCCGGCAAGCGTGCCTCACCCGCAGCGGGCGGGCAAGTGCCGGGCGTGCTGATTTGTCCGACAGCCCTGCGGCTTCGGAGTTTGTCAAAGAGCCATCCCCTTTGCGGGGATGAAGCGAACGGGCCGGCGGGGCCTTTGCCCCTCGCGGTAGTCCGCAGAATGAATGAGGCTCACGCCTCGCCGGCCGATCGGGGTTTTGGGCCTA
>NZ_JAFKHE010000035.1 GCF_017307495.1 Devosia sp.
ACGACCGTATCCGTCCGGGCGCTGCACTGATGTCAGCTATTGACAGGATTTCCCGCTTTCCATGCCCATGGCAGGAGCTCGTCGAGCCGGTTGACGGGGTGACCGTCCGCCATGCGCTGGAGAACGTCGGCGATATAGGCGTAGGGCTCGACGTCATTGAGCTTGGCGGTCTCGATCAGCGAGCAGATAACGGCCCAGCGATGGCCTCCACCGTCGCTGCCAGCGAAGAGATGGTTCTTGCGCCCGAGGGCGACGGGACGGATCGCGCGCTCGACCGGATTGGTGTCGAGTTCGATGCGGCCGTCGTGCAGGAACCGGGTCAGGGCCTCCCAGCGGGAGAGCGCATAGCGGATCGCCTCGGCGAGCGAGCTGCGTCCGGAGACCTGCGCGAGCTGGGCTTCCAGCCAGGCGCACAACTCAGCGATAAGCGGGCGGGAGTGCTGCCGACGCGCCGCAAGCCGATGGGCCGGCGACTGCCCGCGGAACTGCGCCTCGACGGCATAGAGTTCGCCGATCCGGCGCAGCGCCTCGGTGGCTACCGGCGATCCGGTGGCCTGAGCAACATCATAGAACTTGCGGCGGGCGTGCGCCCAGCAGGCGGCGAGCATGACGTCGCCTTTGCGGGCCAGCGGCTCGAAGCCGGCATAGCCATCGACGTGCAGCACACCGGAGAAGTGTTGAAGATGCGCCGCCGGGCGTTCGGCGCGGCGGTCCGGTGCGAACAGATAGACCGCTGCCGGCGGCTCTGGTCCCGACCAGCCGCGCTGCTCGCGGGCATAGACCCAGAGCCTTCCAGTCTTGGTGCGTCCACGGCCGGGATCGAGCACCGGAACCGGCGTGTCATCGGCGAACAGATGATCGGAAGCGAACACGTTCCGGCACAATCGGTCGTGCAAGGCCTCAAGCCACCAGCAGGCGCCACCGACCCAACCGGCCAGCGTGGAACGCGCCAGATCGACGCCGTGGCGAGCGAAGATCTGCGACTGCCGATACAGCGGCGTGTGATCGCAATATTTGCTGACGAGGACCTGCGCGATCAGCGCCGGCGTTGCCGGACCGCCGGCGATCAGACGCTCGGGCGCCGGCGCCTGCACCACTGTCTCGCACACTCGACAGGCATATTTCGGCCGGGTGATGCGAATCACCCGAAGCTGCGCCGGTACCCAGTCGAGCATCTCGGATTGGCTCTCGCCGATGGCATGAAGCGCGCCGCCGCAGCACGCGCAAACCGCATCCTCGATGTCGAGACGAACGTCCTCGCGGGGCAGATGATCGGGCAGCGGCTTGCGATGAGGCGTGCGTTCCGACGGCAGCTTTGCAGCCGCCGGGTGGCTCTCGCGGATGCGCGCAATATCCGCGTCGAGATCCTCCAGAGCGAGTGCCAGCTGGTCGGGATCGAGACGCTCGGAGCGACGGCCGAACTGCGCCCGCTGCAGCTTCTTGATGATCGACTGGAGGCGCTCGATCTCGCCGTCGCGGCTCTCGACGACGCCCGCAATCTCGCGCACCAGTTGGTGCAGGAGGCTGATGTCGGAAGGCAGGTTTTCCAGATCGAGCCGCATGTTCGATTCTACTGCAAAACGGTCTGTCACCCAAGCATCAAAGTGTTGCAGCGGCTACGTTTCGGAGGCATTTCATCCCGCCAGAGCGGGCTTCCAGACGCGCTCGGGCGCGCGCCAGTCGATGCCCTCGATCAGCATGGCGAGCTGGGCCGGGGTGAGCGTGATCGAGCCGTCATAACCCGTCATTACCGGCCACGCGAAGGCGCCCTGGTCTATCCGCTTGGTGAACAGGCACAGTCCGTTGCCGTCCCAGAACAGGATCTTGAGCATCGTCGCCTTGCGGCCGCGGAAGGCGAACAGATGGCCCGAGAAGGGGTCCTGCTTCAGCGTCTGCTGTACCAGCATGGCGAGCCCATCCATCCCCTTGCGCATGTCGGTGTAGCCCAGCGCCAGAT
The DNA here is from genome assembly GCF_017307495.1 of Devosia sp. GTDB lineage: Bacteria > Pseudomonadota > Alphaproteobacteria > Rhizobiales > Devosiaceae > Devosia_A. The sequence goes on from NZ_JAFKHE010000035.1 coordinate 1,958, forward strand.
GCACCTTCACGCCAGCGGGAACGATCATCATGGCGCGATCTCCCCACAGCCGGCCTGCGTTCGGACCACAGCCGGATCGCTGCCGATCGGGGCGAAGACGCGCCGCCCGTCAGTGAGATCAACCACCATCATGCCGTCGGGCGGCTGCAATAGATCCTGCAGCAGGCGAGCGGCCGGCGTGCCGTCGGTCAGCACGACGGGCGCCAGCTTCGCGCGCTTCTTCTGCGCCACGCCGAACTGCACCCGCCAGCGGAATAGCAGCCCGGTGACGATGCCGTGCTTGCGCGCCACGCTCGATACGCTGACGCCAGGCTGGTCGCTCTCGAGCGCGATAGTGCGCTTCTGCTCGTCGCTGAAGAAGCGCCGGACCGGCTGCGGAACGGGTTCCGGATCGCTATTCGTCGGTGCCGTCAACGGGCTTTCGGGGAGCATTTTTCTGGCACTAGTGCCAGCCACCGGCCGGGCGGAGGGATGAAGATGCGCCCGCCAGTCGATCGAGTCCTCGAGCTCGTCCAGCCGGTCGCGCCATTTGCGCAGCGATGTGGGCGACAGCTGCATCGCGGCGGCGTACTCGCGCACGCCCATGCCGCTCCAGTTCATCGCCTCGACATGCATCGCCCAGAACGCCTGCAGGGCGCGGTTGCGCGCGTCCGTGCTCACGCTGAACCGCAGCCGGGCGCGCTTTCTCTGGCGCTTCTCCTGCGCCTCACGGCGCTTTTCCCGGCGCAGTTCCGCTTGATATTCCGCATGCTTACGTGCCGCGTCCTGGCCCGCCAGATAGTTCAGCCAGCGATCGAACGTGCACTTCCAGAGTCCGTGCTGGCGGCAATAGTTCGTGCGGTCGAGACCGCTCTCCCGCCACGCCTCAACGTGAACCCGCCACCAGGACTGACGCGCCGTGTTCTCGAAATGTCTCAAATTCATCGGAGATCCTCCATGCTTCGAAGGAAACCGACATGCCTCGATTTTGCACCCCACCAATACTGTGCAGAGACCGGACGGATACCCACGACCGAA
>NZ_JAFKHE010000020.1 GCF_017307495.1 Devosia sp.
GCTTCCGCTTCAAGAACAGCTCCGCTCACGATCCCAAAACCACGAAGGAGAAAGCCAGAACCTTGACCATCAAACCCGACCCGAAACATACCTAGAGGCGGGTCACTTCTCGGTGGAAATCCCGGGTCAGTTCTCGGCGGAAATCAACAATGGTGGCGAACCATTGGTACTGGTACGAACACTGGATCGACAACGTCCTTGATCGGCTCAAGGCTGGGTGGAAGAGGCCCTAACGCTGCTATGCGACGCGCTTTCTTGCACCGCTGACATTCAGCCGCATCTGCATAAGATCGCGCGAAACCCCGTACAGTTCGGCGGCATCTCCAACCGACAGCCTATTGTATGCCGCGAACAGGGCGGCCTCGTCAGACACTAGCAGGGTTGGGCCAAGCCAGTTGGCTTCTTCCTCGTGCTCCTTGTTGTGCGACCGGCTGCCGTCGGATTGGAACATTGCAGTGACAGGGTGTTGAAGCAAAGCGTGTGCGATCTCATGCGCGATGTCGGCCGCCTGCCGACCCGGATCGTTGGCGTCGTTGTGGATGATCCATCGTTCGCCAGCGTAGGTGATGGTCACGCCAGAGAAGTCGCGCTGTCCTTTTTGGCTGGAGAGATACTGCACCGCTTGGGGCGCAATGTCGGTGAACTCGGTCAAGGTGAGCAACGGCAAGGACAAATGAGCCGCCAGTTTCCGCGGACACATCGGACTGGCAGGACCAAGTCCTAGTTCCGCACGCAATGAGCGGGACCACCAGTTAGCTTCAGTCTTGAAACCGCGCCTCAACGCCATCGGCGAGCTAACCCCGAATTTTCCGTATCTGTTCGTAGGCAGCTTTGATGATCGCTTCTAGAGCGATTGCCCCTTCTTTAGATAGGTTGGGGTCTGCGCGAAACAACGCGGTAACTTCAGACAGTGTCTCCGGTTTTTGCCTTGGCTGGCTGGAGATAAACGCGTCCGCCTTTAGGCCAGACCATGCGCAAAGCGCTGACAGGGTATCAACGTCAGGTTTTCTGCCTTGAGACATTCGCGTCAGCGTAGATGCTGGAACACCAGCTTGCTCGGCCACCTTCTTCCACGTGATTCCGCGTGCGCTGCGCGTAGCGTCAAGCGCGGAAAAAAACCTTTCCCCGTCGAATTTCGGCAGAGCGATGTCATTGCTATCTTGCAATTCGATTCCTTGTCGGCAATACCTATGGACGGTTGCAATATCGCAATCAACAACCGCATCGGCAATCGATGCCTATTCAAGGAGTTTCCCAATGTCAAAGGGAAAAGGCGGCGGCCACTATCGCAGCGCGATCTCTGGTCGTTACGTCACTGCCGCGCACGGGCAGCGTAGCCCTCGTACCACCGTGCTCGAAGCACCGGGTAAGAGCGGCAGCACGGGTGGCGCCTATCGGAGCGCTATCACGGGCAAGTTCGTGAAGCCCGGCGGCAATCCCCGCACCACTCTGCGGGAAAAGTAAGTGGCTGGGCGTTGCCCAAGCTCCTCCCCCACCGAAACTGAGTAGCAGCCTGCAACAGTGGGCTGCTACTTCCTAATGAAGCCCAATTCCCCCTTCGTTCCCATTGTCAGCGCCGTCACTTTTGACGGTGAGCATCTCAAGAAGGAACCGTTGATACTCGGCGAACAGCAGCTCCAGCCTGTCGCTTGCGTGCACCTTCCGCATGCGCCTGTCGGCTTCGTCGCGTTCCATGACCAGCCAGCCATCACGCACTAGCTCCTTCAAGACCTGGCTAACGCGATCCTCGCTGTAATGCAGGGATAGGTGGAAGTCCTTCACACGGGCTGCATCACCGTCGTCGCGTGCCAGAGCCAACAGCACAATGTCGCCGGCGATGACCGAGCCAGCCATTGGCATGTGCTGCCGTTCCCATGAACGGAGGAGCAGCAATCGTCTTGCCAGCTTGCCCCCATCCACTCCGACAGCACTCCTTTTCGGAGTGTTTGCCTGTCAGCGACGGAAGAAAACAACCGGAATTGGCTCGGACTTTCCGAGCCATTCGGCTTTGCCCTCCACCTTCGATGCATGCTGTTTTGCTGGTCAAAACAGGAGGTTAGCAATGCGTGTGAGTGCGATGTCGGTTGTGGCGAGTGCAGCTCTGTCATTGGTGCTGGTGAGCAGCGTTCCTGTTTCGGCGGCGGACTACACCATCGACGGCAGCGAGATCATAATGGCGGTGGGGATGGGCCAGACGTCCGACGGCATGTCGCTGGATAGGCTGCTGCTGGAGATGGAGGGCAACACCGTCCACGTCAACGGTGCGTTCGTGTTCACTACGCAAACGGAAGGCAGCACGTTCTACGTCGGCGTTGGCGACAACATTCCTCGACTGATCTGCGCGCAGAAGTCGAAGGAGAAGCGGATTGCGGCGATGGACACGGTCAAGAAGATCGGCGGCTACAACATCGTCGGCACGTACGATGTGTTCACAGGCGGCGTTATCTATCTCACGGAATGCGACTTCGAGTATATTCCCTGAACGAGCGGCGTTGTCGCTGGCTGGGAGCCTGAGCCTCAATGGTTGAGGATGAGCGAGTATGGGCGGTGAAGGAGTTGCTCTTCTCCTATGTGAGGAGCCCGTCGCTGCGCCATATTCGCGATCCCTACTCGGTGAGCAAGCTGGCCGGTGAGATCGTTAAGAGGCTGGATCGGGGAAGCTCACCTTGGAAGAAGTGGGACGCACAGCGTGAGCTTCTGCTCAAGTCCGCCATAGCGTGCTGGATACCCCCTGAAGACCTGCGCACTTTCCTCAACCAAATGGACGGTCCATCCCTGACGTCAACGGATGTGACGCAAAGGCTAGTCGCACTTGAGGAGGAGGACCATTACTCGTTCGCGCGCGAGGAGTTTCGGGACAGCTGCCTCGCGATTTACGAGCGCGAAAAGGCAGGGGGCACCGAGTTAACGGCGATCATCGGGTTACTGCGCGCCCACGTGGAGAACGAGGAGGAGCGGCTTCGAACCGAGCAACGGGACAGGTATGAGCGTATCAAGGAACAAGACCGCTTAGCTCGCGAACAGCGCCTGCTTTCGGGGGCAGATTGCGGATGGACGCAACTAGCAAAGTCTATCTGCTGGTACAGCCGGCGCAACGGCCGGACATATCGGCTGTCGCCTGCTAAGGACAAGCGCTGGCACCTTCACCGTGTCACCTCCGTGTCCGACGACGAGAAAGGCTCTCTGATGGGGACCTATGGCGGAAGGGCGGACGCCACAAAGGTAATCGCTACGGCTGCGTATCAGCCTGAGCCGCGCTGGTAGAACGCCTGTCGCCGGCGCAATTCAGGCGTATCCGTGCTACAGGAATGCGCCCAAATATCTGATTTTGTGAGATAAATGGTGCCGCTTAGGTGACTCGAACACCTGACCCTATCATTACGAATGATATGCTCTACCAACTGAGCTAAAGCGGCAACGGGCGCTACATAGCGTATCGCGAGCCTAGTTCAAACCCCTTTTTGTGCATCGGTGGACCGGCATGAAACGCCCGGTTTGCCGTCGGTGCGGAGCGTCTATCGGTCGGGAGCCGACCCATTGGCTATCCCGTCGAAGTTGAGCGCCAAACCGGTATCCGCACTGCTGATGCTGGTCGATTGCGGACCGTGCGGCATATGAACCTCCGCACCTTCGGTCGGCGTAACGATGACGGTGCGTCCGCGCTTAACAGCAACAGGTGCTTTCCGCTTGGGCGTCGTCGGCTTCTTGGCGTGCAGGTCGGCTGTGACATGCGTGCTTTCAAGCTGGGACAGATAGAACCGCTCCAGCATCTCAACACTGGTGCGGGCGTTGTTGGCTAGGATTAGCGGGCTAATTTGCGCCCCATAACGCAGCCGATACATCAGGCTGGTGTGCCGCAAAGAGTACAGCGTGCGGGCTTCGCCATCAGCGCTTTCCCGAAGATCAGTCGCTTCCATCAGGACGTCGAACTGGCGGGCAAGCTGCCTGTACGCATAGGTCCTGTTCGGGTGCTGCGGTACGAACACATACTCGTCGTCTATCGTCTTCGGGTCATCAAGCTGAGCTAGCCGGTTCGCCTTCAGGCGCTTGTAGAAAGTTGCGGCACGCGGCATCGACGTGATGGGCTTGTCGTGCTTCTTGCTGGTGGGGATGGGCATCCATAGGTAGTCCTTCCCGTCTTTTCCTTGCCTGATCTCGATATGGCGGTGCTTGATCTGCTTGAGGTCGGTCGGCCGGATGAAGCTGTAGACCATGAACGGGATCAGCAGCGCCATTTCCGCCGTCATGTCGATGTTGCGCAGCTTCTTAAGCTTGGCCGATGGCGCGTCACCATCGCCATCGTCTTTGGCCGCCTGCCTCAGCTCGTATCGCTGACCGATCAGCTTGTGTGCGGTACGACGGAGCAGCGCGTATTCGGACAGCGCGAAATAGCCACGCGCATTGTCCTCTGCCTTGATCTTGGGCAGCAGCGGCGAACTGCGGATGACGCCCTTGCGCTGGGCATGATCCAGTATCTTCTTCACGTAGACGAAGTTCAGCTTGACCGACGCCGCAGACAGGCCTTTGCCGAAAAGATAGGTTTTGAACTTGTCGAGCACCGCATAGTCGATGTCACCAAGCTCGTACGTGCCCAGAAACGCAGCGATGTGCCCCCTGATGATCGTCTTGTGGTTGGCGACATAGGAGGTACTGAGTTCGCCCCTCTGCGCCTTCTGCAGATCATCTTCGATGACCTCTTCGGCGGCGATCACGAAGGAGGTTTGGCGCGGGTTGTTGCTGATCCCCAGTCGCTTGTTGACCAGCAGCGTTTCGTAGAACTGCTTGGCGAAAGTGATGGCGTCGCGCTTGTCGGTGGCCTTCGTACTGCGCTTGATCGGTTTGCCGTCATGGTATCGGGTCCACCAGAACGGCGATGCTGGCACCTGAAAGATGATGAGCTTTTCGGGGTAGCCTTTGATGCTCTCGATCGTCGCTGGGATGGGAACCACACTGCGACTAGCAGCAGGTTTCTGCGATGCGGGAACGAGCTTCCTTTTGGCCAAGGCGGTTATCCGACGGACAATTCCAAGGACTATGTAGCATAGGTTTCTCTATGCTACAACCAAACCGCTAACTGGTTGAAATTATTGAATTATGCAGCTATATTTCGCCGCGTCGCCAGCATTACGAATGAGATGCTCTACCGACTGAGCTAATGCGGCGTGCCCGGTGCGCTTGTAGCGGCGGACCGGCGTCTCTTACAGGCGCCGAACTTCACGCGCAAGGGCCTCGCGCCCATCAGCCCTCGGGCAGGGCAAGCGGTGTGACGGATGGCGCTTCCGCTTCCGGCTTGGCTGGGGTCGGCGTTTCAAGGCGGGCCGGCGTGGCGGTCGGCCCGGTGCGGGTCGCCACCGCGCTCGTCGGTACGCGCCATTCGAACGCGTCGAGCCTGCCGGTCACCGGCGAGAGCGGCTCCCACTCGTCGGCGATGATGCCATCCGCCGTCCACACCGGATCGCGCGGAGCGTGTGCCGCCCGGTTTAGCCAGTCGCGCGCCTTGCCCTTGTCGCCCGATTGCCCGTCCTCGATCTCGGCCATCAGCAGGCACACCGCCTGCGACGGGCTGGCGCTGCTGTAGCCGGCCAGCGCCTGCCGCGCCCCGGCCCAGTCGAAAGCTTCGATCGACGCGCGCGCCAGCACCAGCGCGCCGGCCTTGTTGGGCGGCGGGCTGTCGATCAGTTCCCTCACCCGCTTCAGCCGGTCGACCGCCGACGCGCCCGGCACGGCATTGGCGAACAGCATCGCGACATCCGGATGCGAGGTCGCCCGCCACACCCGGCGCAGCAGGCTCATGGCCCTGCGGGCTTCACCGCGATTGGAGTAGATGCGCGCCGCGATCAGTGCCGCCGGCACGAAATCCGCCTGCAGTTTCAGCGCTGCCAGGGCGTGTTCGAGGGCCGCGCTCGGCTCGCGCCCTTCCGCCAGCTGCGCCCGGGCCGTCTCGACTACCGCCAGGCGCCGGCGCTTGCGGGTCTTTTCCTCACGCGTCACCGCCACATCGTCGGCGATCATGTCATAGGCCTTGTCCCAGCGCCCGTTGCGCGTCAGGTCCTCGAACACTGCCTCGCGCGCCCACGGGGCCTGCGGCGAGATGTCGAGCGCCTTGTGCGCGAAGGTGAGCGCCGCATCGACCCGGCCCTGCTGGCGGGCCTGGTCGTAGAGGCCGCTGAGTGCCGCCAGCGCCGTCTTGCGGTTGCTGATCAGTGCCCGGTAGTGCTCGCGCGCCGAATGCATGTCGCCGAGCGCGAGGTCGGCGCGCGCCTCGAGCAGTTGTGCCGCCGCGTTGCGCGGGAGGTTGGACTGAGCCTCGCGGGCCAGTTGCCGGGCCCGGTTCGCATCGCCCGCCTGCAGCGCGATGAACCCGTCCGAGAGGGCGAGGTAGCCTTGGTCCTTGCGCCGTTCCTGCGAACGGCGTGCGAGGTAGTAGGGCGCCGCGATGACGCGCTTGACCATGCCCCAGATGAGAATGACGGCCACGATGGCAAGGACGGCAAGCAGGGCGGCGATGCCCAGCCGCGGCTGCATGCGGTAGTCGAGGAACTCGATGGTGAGCGTCCCCGGCAGCCCGATCAGCCAGGCGATGCCGGCGGTGACCAGCAGGCTCGCGATCAGCCAGTAGGCCAGCCGGATCACGGGTTGGCTCCCGTCGCCGGGGCCAGTGCCCTGGCCCTGAGTTCGGTCAGGAACTGCTCGGCCGTCGCCAGCTTGACGATGTCGGCGCCGGCCGAGCCGGCCCCCGCCTGCATCGGCTGCGGCAGCGCCGCGAGGAGCTTGGCCGCCCCGGTGAAATCATGCCGGCCCACTGCCGCCTCGAGCTGCGACACGAGCGCCTCGGGGGTATCGCCGGCAATCTCCCCGGCCGGCCTGAGCGCCAGCAGCCCCTTCATCCACTCGAGCGCATCGGTGCCCAGATCACCGCTGCTGGTCGCGGCGCGCCCGGCGAGAATCTCCGGCACGGCGGCGGCAAGTCGGGTGGCCACCAGGTCCGGGCGCGGCAGGCCCGTCTCGGCGGCGCCTGCGACAAGGTCGGGCACGGCGAGATCGGGCAGCAGAGTGCGGATGCTTGCGATCTCGGCCGCATAGGGCCGCCCGTTGACCAGCGCGCTCTCGAGCCCCGACACCACCAGCGGCAGCTTTACCGCCGGCGCGATCTGGCCGCTGCCGATGGTCTGGTTGGCGGTCGAGATCGCCGTCTTCAGCGTCGCAATCTCCTGCTGCAGCGCCGCCACGGCCTGGTCGAGCCTCGCCAGCCTCGATTGGCTGTCGGCGCCTGCCGTCTTTAGTCCGGCGATCCCTGCCTCGATCGTGTTGATCGTCTGCGCCAGCGCCGCCGCGTCGGCGCTCGAGGCCCCCGCACCGATGGCGGTGACCCGATCGGACAGGCTCTTGAGCTCGGCCTCGATCGGGCCGAGATCGGTCGCCGGCGGGGTCGCGGGCAGCGCCGCGATCGACTTGCGCACTTCGCTGAACCCGGCGTCGAGCTGGGTAATGGTGGCATCGAGGCTGACCTGCGTGCGCCTGGCCTGGTCCTCGACCGCCGCCAGGCGGTTCTCGACCCCCGCCATCGCGCCTTCCTGGGCATCGAGCCGGGCGGCAGGATCGGCAATCACCGGTACATTGTTCGGCAGCGGTACCCAGTTGCCCAGGCCGTAGACGAGGCCGGCCCCGAGCAGCGCGCCGCCGACGGCGGCAATGGAAATCGCGCTCCACGGCATGGCAAGCCGCGCCTGCGGGCGGGGCGGCGGCGTGCGCTGCGGCTCCTCGACCGGCATGGCGGCGGAACCCGCTCCACCCCCCTCGGATGCGGCCTCCTCGGCCTTGCCCTCGTCGGTGCTGGCGGCAGCCTCCCTCGCCTTCAAATCGATGACCGGCGGCTTCACGGGCCCCGACTTGCGTTGAGCCATTCGGCTGATCCCCTACCTGTTCCGCCTACCGGTTGTGGTCGCGGGCAAACGACAAGGCAAGCCCCATCATTGCCTCTTCGTCGGGCCGCTCCGCCAACCCCACGCGCACGAAATGGGCATCGAGGAGCGGTTCGGCAACGGCTTCCGACATGCACAGCACGCCAAGCCGGGCGCGCTGGGGCCGGTCGAGCAGGTTTGCGGTGAGGCGCACGAACGCCTCCGCGGTGCGCCGCGAGTAGAACAGCGCAGCGTCGATCTCGCCAGCCGCCAGCGCGGCCGCCACTCCCGCATGCAGTTCGGCGGGCGGGTTCATCGCGTAGACGGGCACCGCCAGCACCTGCCGCCCGAAGGGGGCGAGCGAGCGCCCCAGATCGGCCGACACCTCCCGCCCGCAGGGGTAGAAGATCGGACCATCGATGCGGGCATGCACCAGCACTTCGGCCAGATCGGCGAAAGCGCCGCTGGCGCTCGTCACCATCGCGAAGCCCAACGCCTCGGCCATGTCGGCCGTCCGATCGCCTACCGTGTAGGCAGGCAGGTGCCGATAGCGCTCCACCGCTCCCCTCGCCTCCAGCGCCCGCAGGGCATTGGCGCTCGTCAAGGCAACGGCGGCGACGCTCGCCGGTTCCGGCAGATCGACCGGCAGCGGTTCGAACACCAGCAGCGGCGCGATCACCGGCGTGATCTCGAGCGCCTCGAGACGAGCGGCGGTGTCGCTCGCGTCGGGTTCCGGCCGGGTCACGAGCATCCTCACTTGCGGGCCTACCCCTTGAACTGCCGCTGAAATTCGGGGCCCGCCGCTGCCAGCAGGCGCTGCCCCAGTTCCCTCCCCAGCCGCGCCGCATCGCCGGCAGCGCCCTCGACGCTGTCGCGATGGAACTCACGCCCGTCGGGGCTCAGGATCTCGGCGGTCAACCTGCACGAAACCCCATTCAATTCGGTAAACGCCCCGATCGGGGTTCGACACGAGCCGTCGAGCGTGGCGAGCAACGCCCGCTCGGCCGCGATGGCTGTCGCGGTCCGCGCGTGGTTCAGCACGCCGACGAGCCCGGCCGTCCGCGCATCGTCGGCGCGGATCTCGATACCGATGGCGCCCTGCGCCGGGGCGGGCAGGAAGGTGAGCGGATCGAGATAGGCGGTGACCTTGTCGGCCTTGCCAAGCCGGTTGAGGCCGGCTGCGGCAAGCAGCGTCGCATCGGCGACGCCCGCCGCGAGCTTGTTGAGCCGCGAATCGACATTGCCACGGAACGGCACGATCTCGAGGTCGGGACGGGCCCTGAGCATCTGCGCGGCGCGCCGGATCGAGGACGAACCGAGCCTGGCGCCCTGGGGCAGCGCCTCGAGGCTGCGATACTTGAGCGACACGAAGGCATCGCGCACATCCTCGCGCTCGAGGAAGGCGGCGAGCACCAGCCCGTCGGGCAGGAACGAGGCCAGATCCTTGCTCGAATGCACGCCCAGATCGACTTCGCCGGCCTCAAGAGCCGCCTCGATCTCCTTGGAAAACAGCCCCTTGCCGCCGGCCTCGCTGAGCGGGCGATCGGTCAGCCGGTCGCCGCTCGTCGTAATCACGCGGATCTCGATCGCCTCGCGTGGAACGCCGTGCGCCTCGCTGAGCAGCCGCTGCACCAGCTGCGCCTGCGCCAGCGCCAGCATGGAGCCGCGCGTGCCGATGCGAAGGAGAGGCGCCGATTGCATTTCAGTTCACACCTATTGTACGCCAAGCGGGGCCGGGCGCAGCCCTATGGAGCCCGGGCAGGGCTTACCCCCATAGATAGGACCCGGACAAGCGCCATGAGAGTTCTCGGCATCGAAACCAGCTGCGACGAAACCGCCGCCTCGATCGTCGAGCGCGACGCGTCCGGGCACGCCACGATCCTTTCCAACATCGTCCGCAGCCAGCTCGACGAGCACGCGCCCTATGGCGGCGTGGTGCCAGAGCTGGCCGCGCGTGCCCATGTCAGCCACCTCGATCATATCATCGCGAAAGCCGCCGAGGCGGCCGGCGTGAAGCTGAGCGAGGTCGACGCCGTCGCCGCGACGGCCGGTCCCGGCCTGATCGGCGGGGTGCTGGTCGGCCTCACCACCGCCAAGGCCATAGCCGCCGCGCTCAACAAGCCGCTGGTCGCGGTCAACCACCTCGAGGCGCACGCGCTCACGGCGCGGCTCACCGACGGCATCGCCTTTCCCTACCTGATGCTGCTCGTCTCGGGCGGGCACAGCCAGTTCGTGCTGGTGCGCGGCGTGGGCGACTACGAGCGCTGGGGCACGACCATCGACGACGCGCTCGGCGAGGCCTTCGACAAGGTGGCCAAGCTCCTGGGCCTCGGCGTGCCCGGCGGGCCGAATGTCGAGCGCACCGCACTGGGCGGCGACCCGCACCGCTTCGCCTTCCCGCGCCCGCTGCTCAACCAGGATCGGCTCGATTTCTCCTTTTCCGGCTTGAAGACCGCCGTTCGCCTTGCCGCCGAGCAGCATGCGCCGCTCACCGACCAGGACGTCGCCGACATCTGCGCCAGCTTCCAGCGCACCGTCGCCGAAATCGTCGCCGCCCGCGCCCGCTCGGCGCTCGAGCGCTATGCCGCCGCGTTCCCCGGCGAACCTAGGCGCCTCGTGGTTGCCGGGGGCGTTGCCGCCAACAAGGCGATCGGCGCGGCGCTGCGAGAAGCCGCGGCCGGCTCCGGCGCCCAGCTGATCGTGCCGCCCATCCCGCTCTGCACCGACAACGGCGCCATGGTGGCCTGGGCCGGCGCCGAGCGGCTCGCGCTCGGCGCCACCGATGCGCTCGACATCGCGGCCAAGGCGCGCTGGCCGCTCGACAGCGCCGACATGGGCCTCGACCATGCCGCTTGAGCGCGTCGCCGTCATCGGCGCCGGGGCCTGGGGCACGGCCCTGGCCCAGGCGGCCGCGCTGGCCGGACGCCAGGTGACGCTGGTCGGCCGCGATCCCACCGTCATCACCGAGATCAACGAATGGCACGGCAATTCCGTGCATCTGCCGGGCGTCACGCTGCTGCCCGCCGTCACCGCATCGGCAGTCGTGCCCGATGCCGACTTCGTCATCCTCGCCGTCCCGGCCCAGGCGAGCCGCGACGCGTTGCATCAGCATGGTGCGGGGCTGCGCGGCAAGCCGGTGGTGCTGACGGCGAAGGGGCTTGAGCACGGCAGCCTCAAGCGCCAGAGCGAGGTGCTTGCCGAAATCGTGCCGAGCGCCACGCCCTATGTTCTCTCGGGCCCGAGCTTTGCCGCCGACGTCGCCGCCGGTCGACCGACCGCGGTGACCCTTGCCGGCGACGACGCCGAACAGACCTCCGCAATCGCCGCAGCGCTCGCCGGCCCGACCTTCCGCCTCTATGCCGCCGACGACCGGCTGGGCGTCGAACTCGCGGGAGCGCTGAAGAACATCTATGCCGTGGCCTGCGGGGCGGTCGAGGGCGCCGGGCTCGGCGCATCGGCGCGCTCGGCCCTGCTGGCGCGCGCCTTTGCCGAGTTGACCCGTCTGGTCGTGCGCATGGGTGGCAGCGCCCACACGCTCACCGGCCTTGCCGGTCTGGGCGACCTGACGCTCAGTTGCACCTCGACCCAGTCGCGCAACTACCGCTACGGCGTCAGCCTGGGGCGCGGCGCGCATCCGGGGAGCGAACTCGCCGAGGGCGTGCTGACCGCGCCCGTCGCCAAGGCGCTCGCCGACGAACTGCGCATCGACGCCCCGCTGATCGACGCGGTAAACCTGCTGCTCGAGGGCAATACCTCGATCGCTGATATCGTTGCCGGCCTCATGTCGCGGCCGCTCAAGAGGGAAGAACACTGAATGCCGTTCTATTCGATGATTGCCACCGACAAGCCGAACGGCCTCGAGCACCGCATGGCGGTCCGCCCCGAGCACCTGAAGCATCTCGACAATCTCGGCGACCGGCTGGTGATCGCCGGCCCGTTCCAGACCGAGGAGGGCAAGGCCACCGGCAGCTTCATGGTCATCGAGGCGCCCGACCTCGCGGCGGCAACGGCGCTCTACGCCGAGGACCCCTACATCCGGCACGGCGTGTTCGAGACCTACAGCATCAGCCGCTGGGCCCTCACCATCAACAGATCCGCCGGGAGGTAGGCATGGCCTATTGGCTGATGAAATCCGAGCCCAACGTCGTCTCATACGATGACGTGGTGAACCAGGGGCATCCGGAGGAGTGGCATGGCGTGCGTAACTACACCGCGCGCAACAACATGAAGGCGATGAAACTGGGCGACCAGGCCTTCTTCTACCACTCCAATATCGGCAAGGAGATCGTCGGCATCATCGAGGTGGTGGCCGAGGCGCACCCGGATTCGACCGCCGAGCCCAACGAGAAGGGCAACATCGTCTGGGAATGCGTCGACGTCATGCCGGTCAGGAAGCTGCCAAAGCCCGTGACGCTCGAAACGATCAAGAAGACCCCCGAGCTTGCCAACATGGCGCTGGTGAAGCTCTCCCGCCTGTCGGTATCGCCGGTGACCGACGCGGAGTGGAAGCTGATCTGCAAGATGGGCGGGCTCTGAGCCCAAGGCCACAAGCATCGGCGCAGGAAGAGACGCCCACCCCTGTCCCCTCCCCGCAAGGGGGAGGGAGACGCTCGCACCAGCAACGGTGTTTGCGGGCGCCCTACTCCCGCTCCGCTGCGGCCTCGATGGCTTCCATGTCCTCGTCCGAGAAACCGAAATGGTGGCCGATCTCATGCACGAGCACGTGGGTGATGATCTCGCCCAGCGTCTCGCCGGCCTCGCTCTCGGCCCAGTAGTCGAGGATGGGTCGGCGATAGAGCCATACCTGGTTGGGCATCTGGCCGGTGAACGGCATCGCCCCGCCCTGCGGCAAGCCGACGCCCCGGAACAGCCCGAGGATGTCGAACTCGCTCTCGAGCTCCATCTCGCGGATGGTTTCTTCGTCCGGAAAATCGGCGACGGCGCAGGGCACGTTCCCCGCCAGTTCGCGGAACTCGGACGGCAGGGCGGAAAAGGCCGCCGCCGCGATCTGTTCGAAGTCGTCGAGGCTGGGTGCCGCCCGGTCAGTCCATGGATTGGTCATGGCCGGCAAGCCCCCTCATCCGGCGCTACGCGCCACCTTCTCCCCGACGGGGAGAAGAATGCCCAAGCTGCGGTGATCACCCCTGTTCCTCTCCCCGTCGGGGAGAGGGTGGATCGGCCGCAGGCCGAGACGGGTGAGGGGTCTAGTTCCACTCGCGGATGTCGACGAAGTGGCCGGCCACTGCCGCCGCCGCCGCCATGGCGGGGGAGACGAGGTGGGTGCGGCCCTTGAAGCCCTGGCGGCCCTCGAAGTTGCGGTTGCTGGTCGAGGCGCAGCGCTCGTGCGGCTTGAGCTTGTCGGGGTTCATGGCAAGGCACATCGAGCAGCCCGGCTCGCGCCACTCGAAGCCGGCCTCCTTGAAGATCACGTCGAGGCCCTCGGCCTCGGCCTGTTCCTTCACGAGCCCGGAGCCCGGCACCACCATGGCGTTGACGCCCGGCGCGACCTTCTTGCCGGCGACCACCTTGGCCGCGGCGCGCAGGTCCTCGATGCGCCCATTGGTGCATGAGCCGAGAAAGACGCGCTCCACCGCGATGTCGGTGATCCTGGTGCCGGGCTCGAGGCCCATGTACTCGAGCGCCCGCCACTTGGAGGCGCGCTTGTTGGGATCCTGGATGTCGTCGGGATTCGGCACCACGCCGGTGACCGAGATCACGTCCTCGGGCGACGAGCCCCAGGAAACGATCGGCGGGAGCTTGGCGGCATCGAGGATCACAACCTTGTCGTAGACCGCGTCGTCGTCGGACTTCAGCGTCTTCCAGTACTCGACGGCATGGTCGAACGCCGCGCCCTTGGGCGCGCGCGGGCGGCCCTTCACGTATTCGAAGGTCTTCTCGTCGGGCGCGATCAGGCCGGCCCGGGCGCCGCCCTCGATAGTCATGTTGCACACGGTCATGCGGCCTTCCATCGACAGCGAGCGGATGGCTTCGCCCGCAAACTCGATGACGTGGCCGGTGCCGCCGGCCGTGCCGATCTCGCCGATGATGGCGAGGATGATGTCCTTGGCGGTGACGCCCGGCGGCAGCTGGCCGTCGACGCGCACCAGCATGTTCTTGGCCTTCTGCTGGATCAGCGTCTGCGTGGCGAGCACATGCTCCACCTCGGACGTGCCGATGCCGTGCGCCAGCGCGCCGAACGCGCCGTGCGTCGACGTGTGGCTGTCACCGCACACGATGGTCATGCCCGGCAGCGTGAACCCCTGCTCCGGCCCGACGATGTGCACGATGCCCTGTCGCTTGTCGAAGGGATCATAGTACTCGATGCCGAAATCCCTGGTGTTCTCGCCCAGTGCGGCGATCTGGATGGCGCTCTCGGGGTCGGGGTTGGGCAGCGACCGATCGGTGGTCGGTACGTTGTGGTCGACCACGGCCAGCGTGCGCTCGGGATGGCGGACCTTGCGCCCGTTCAGCCTGAGCCCCTCGAAGGCCTGCGGGCTGGTGACCTCGTGGACGAGGTGGCGATCAATGTAGATAAGGCTGGTCCCGTCCTCGTTGTTCGAAACAAGGTGATCGTCCCAGATCTTGTCGTACAGCGTTCTGCCGGCCATTTTCCGTGAGTTTCCAGCTCGGGTTGAGGAGTAACGGGGCGTTCTAAGCCCCACCAACCACGTGGGTCAAGCCGGCCGAAGGGCTAGCCGTCCAGTCGATCGGGTTGCCGTCGAAAGCGACACATGCTTCACCCATATCCGGTATAGTCCGTCTCAAGGGAGAGCGGGGGACTGCCATGGACGAAGTGTCGTTGCTCGACAGGCGCGCGGCCCTGGTTGCGCGGGCCGAGGGATATCTCTCGACCGAGCCGAGCTTTGCCCGCTTCCTGCGCGCCGTGGCCGAGGCGACGGATCCCGAGGATCTCGGCACGCGCGGCCTCGACGAGCTCGAAGCCGTCTTCCGCCGGTCCTATGGCCGGCTCGGCAAGCGCGAACTGGCGAGCCACAACATCTATGTCGACCCGCCGGCACATCCGGGCGAGCCCGAGACCGTCGAGGTCTTCTGCGCCGACATGCCGTTCATCGTCGACAGCGTGCTCGCTGCCATCCGCGCCCGGGGCGGGGTGATCCGCTCGCTGTCGCATCCGATCCTGAAGTTCGACCCGGCCACCTATCGCGTGCTCGAGGCTCCCGGGCCGGGCAGCCGGCTCGAGAGCTTCCTGCATGTCGAGATCGATCCGCTCCCGGGGCTGGTCGAACGCGAGGCGCTGCAGGGCGAAATCGACGACACGCTGACCGACGTCGGCCGCGCCGTCGCCGGCTGGCGCCCCATGCTCGCCCGCGTCAGGCGCGCCATGACGGACTGGCACACGCACGCCCCCAAGGCCCCGCCGGCGCAGGTCGCCGAAGCCATCCACTTCCTCGGCTGGCTCGCCGAGCACAACTTCACCTTCCTCGGCATGCGCGAGTACCGCCTCGAGGGTACGGGCGCCGATGCCCGGCTCATCCCGGTGCTCGACAGCGAACTGGGCGTCCTCGAGGACAAGAGCGTGCTCTTCCTGCGCGCCGGCGCCAGCTATGTGGAGATGACGCCGCAACACTTCGCCTTCCTCGAGGAGGCGTCCCCGATCATGGTCACCAAGGCCAATATCCGCTCGCGCGTGCACCGGCGCAGCTACATGGACTATGTCGGGGTCAAGCTCTACGACGAGGGCGGCAATACCTCGGGCGAGCTGCGCATCGTCGGGCTGTTCACCTCGATGTCGCTGGGCACTCCCACGACCGAGGTCCCGCTGATCCGCAAGAAGATCAGCGAGGTGATGAAGCGCTCCGGCCACGACCCCAGGGGCCATGCCGGCAAGGCGCTGATGAACGCGCTCGACACCTTCCCGCGCGACGAGCTGTTCCAGATCGACGAGGACCAGCTCTACGCGTTCGCCACCGCCATCGCCAACCTGGTCGATCGTCCCCGCGTACGGGTGCTTTCGCGCGTCGACCGCTTCGACAATTTCGTCTCGCTGCTCGTCTTCGTGCCGCGCGACCACTACGATTCCGATGTCCGCGCCCGGATCGGCAACTGGCTGGCGGAGGTCTTCGAGGGCCGTCTCTCCGCCTACTATCCCAGCTTCCCCGAAGGCGAGCTGGTCCGTATCCACTTCATCATCGGGCGCAACGGCGGGGTCACGCCGCGCCCCAGCCAGGAGGACCTCGAGCAGGGCGTCGCCGAGCGCATCCGCACCTTTGCCGATCGCCTCGTCGCCGCCGCGCCCGACGCGGCCGATATAGCCGACTTCATCGATGCCTTTTCGGCCGACTACCAGGCCGTGCACACGGCGGCCGAGTCACTCGAGGACATTGCCGTCATCCGGCTCCTGCCCGACGAACGCGCCATTGCGCTGCGGCTCGGCGCCCGCGAGGGCCGCCCCGGTTCGATGGGCCTCAAGGTCTACCACCGGGGCTCGCCGATCGCCCTGAGCGACCGGGTGCCGATGCTCGAGAATTTCGGCTTCCGCGTGATCGACGAGGATACATTCACGGTGACGCCCCGGCACGGTGCCGAGACCTACCTGCACGAAATGCTGCTCGAGACCGACCACACTATCG
This sequence comes from Devosia sp., assembly GCF_017307495.1. GTDB lineage: Bacteria > Pseudomonadota > Alphaproteobacteria > Rhizobiales > Devosiaceae > Devosia_A. The sequence goes on from NZ_JAFKHE010000020.1 coordinate 16,493, forward strand.
AGCTCGACGATCGGGCGCGCGGGGCCGAGATCGAGCGGGCCATCCTCGCCGTCTGGCGGGGCGAGGCCGAGAGCGATGCGCTCAACCGGCTGACCCCGGCCAGGGCGCTGGGCTGGGAGGATGTCGAGGTCCTTCGCGCGCTGACGCACTACCTCAAGCAGGTCGGCATCTCCTATTCGCGCGACTACCTGAACGGCGTCATGGCCCGCCATGCCGACGTCTCGGCCGCGCTGGTCGCCCTGTTCCACGCCGAGAACGACCCCCACTTCCCCGCCGATCGCAAGGCCGCCACGGCGGCAGCGCGCGCCACCATCGCCGCCGCGATCGAAGCGACGAGCTCGCTCGACGAGGACCGCATCCTGCGGTGCTACCTCAACCTGATCGAAGCGGTGGTGCGCACCAATGCCTACCAGCGCGACCAGGCCGGCATGCGCCGCCCCGCCCTGGCGCTCAAGTTCGACTGTGCCAGGATCGACGGCTTGCCCGAGCCGAGGCCCTATCGCGAGATCTTCGTCTATTCGCCGCGCGTCGAGGGCCTGCACCTCAGGTTCGGGCCGATCGCCCGCGGCGGCCTGCGCTGGTCGGACCGGCCGGAGGATTTTCGCACCGAGGTGCTCGGCCTCGTGAAGGCGCAGCAGGTCAAGAACGCCATCATCGTGCCGGTCGGCGCCAAGGGCGCCTTCGTGCCGCGGCAGATGCCGCCCGGCGCCGACCGCGAGACGGTGCTGCGCGAGGGCACCAGCTGCTACAGGATCTTCGTTTCCACCCTGCTCGACGTCACCGACAATCTTGAGGTCGACGCCGTCGTCCCGCCGCCCGACGTGCTGCGCCGCGACGGCGACGATCCCTATCTCGTCGTCGCCGCCGACAAGGGGACCGCCAGCTTCTCCGATACCGCCAACGCGATCGCGCTCGCCCGCGACTTCTGGCTCGGCGACGCCTTCGCCTCGGGCGGATCCGCCGGCTACGACCACAAGCATATGGGCATCACCGCGCGCGGCGGGTGGGAGGCGGTAAAACGCCATTTCCGCGAGCTCGACCGCGATATCCAGTCCTCGCCCTTCACCGTCGTCGGCGTCGGCGACATGAGTGGCGACGTGTTCGGCAACGGCATGCTGCTGTCGCCCGAGCTGCGCCTCGTCGCTGCCTTCGACCACCGCGACATCTTCATCGACCCCGACCCGGACCCGGCCACTGGCCTCGCCGAGCGCCGCCGCCTGTTCGAACTGCCTCGCTCGAGCTGGCAGGACTACAACCCGGAGCTGATCTCGAAGGGCGGCGGCGTCTATTCGCGCAGCCTCAAGACCGTGCCGCTCTTCGCCGAAGCGCGGAAACTGCTCGGCCTCAATGCCGAGGCCGTATCCCCGGCCGACGTCATCCGCGCCATCCTCAGGGCCGAGGTCGACCTCATCTGGTTCGGCGGCATCGGTACCTATGTGAAGGGCTCGGCCGAGACCGACGCCGAGGTCGGAGACAAGGCCAATGATGCCGTCCGCGTCAACGGCGCCGATATCCGTGCGCTCGTCGTCGGCGAGGGCGCCAACCTCGGCGTCACCCAGCTCGGGCGCGTCGAATACGCGCTCAAGGGCGGCCGCATCAATACCGACGCCATCGACAACTCGGCCGGCGTCAATTCCTCCGACCTCGAGGTCAACATCAAGATCGCGCTCGGTGCGCTGACCCGCACCGGTCAGTTGACGACGCAGGTGCGCAACGAGTTCCTCGCTTCGATGACCGACGAGGTGGCCGCACTCTGCCTGAGGAACAACTACCTGCAGACACTGGCGCTCTCGGTCGAGGAGGCCCGCGGCCTGGCAGCCTTGCCCGAGCATGTCGCCCTCATCGAAGCGCTGGAGACCACGGGCGAGCTGAGCCGCACCGTGGAGTTCCTCCCCGACAACGCCGCCCTGCGCCATCGGGCCCAGTCCGGCCGCGGCCTCACGCGCCCGGAACTGGCAGTGCTGCTCGCCTATGCCAAGAACACCGCCAATGAACAGTTGCTGGCGACCGGCGTTCCCGACGATCCCTATCTCGGCCGCGAGCTCTATCGCTATTTCCCCGAGCGCCTGATCGAGACCTTCGAGGACACGGTGACGAATCACCGGCTGCGCCGCGAAGTGATCGCCACGGTGCTCTCGAACGCCATGATCAACCGCGGCGGGCCAGCCTTCGTCACCGAGATGATGGCGGCGAGCAGCGCCGACGCCGGCCAGGTGGCCGCTGCCTACGCGGCGGCGCGCGACGTCTACGACACGCCGGAGCTGAACCGCGACGTCGATGCGCTCGATGGCAAGCTGCCGGGCCGGGAGCAACTGCAGCTCTACGCCGAAACCCAGGCGCTGCTGAAGCGTGGAACGCTCTGGTTCCTGCGCAACGGCCGCTTCGAGCACGGGCTGCGCCCGCTCGTCGACCGCTACCGTGACGGCATTGCCGAACTGCGGGCCATGATCGGCGGCCTGCTCGGCCCGTGGCTCGAAGCCGGTGTCGCCGACCGCGCCACCCGGCTCGAGACGGCCGGCACGCCGCGCGAACTAGCGCGGCGCTTTGCCGAGCTGCCGGTGCTCGCGCTCGGCACCGACATCGTGCTGGTCGCCGAAAAGGCTATCCTGCCTGTGCGCGAGGCCGCCCAGGCCTTCTTCGGCGTGATGGACGCCTTCGGCCTCGCTCGCGTCATCGAACAGGGCAATGCCATCGTGCTCAGCGACAAGTTCGACCGTATGGCCCTCGATCGCGCCCTGGCCAACCTGATGCGGGCCCAGCGCGACCTCACCGGCGATGTCCTCGCCGAGGGCAAGGGCGATATCGGCAAGCGCCTCGCCGCCTGGCGCGACAGACACGGCGAGCCGATCACCCGCGTCGCCGATGCGGTCCGCGACCTCACCGAGGGCGAGATGACGGTGTCGCGGCTCTCGGTGGCAGCCGGTCTGCTGGGTGACCTGGCCCGGGGGACTTAGGGCGCGCCTCCCTCCCCCTTGAGGGGAGGGATTGAGGGAGGGGGTCCATCGGTGGTCATTGAACCACCCCCGCCCCCGTCCCCTCCCCTCAAGCGGGAGGGGGGCAGGTTAGTGCCGGAAGTGCCGCATGCCGGTCATCACCATGGCAATGCCCGCCTCGTCGGCGGCTGCGATCACCTTGTCGTCGTTGACCGAGCCGCCCGGCTGGATCACCGCCGTGGCGCCGGCCTCGACCGCGGCCAGCATGCCGTCCGGGAACGGGAAGAACGCGTCCGACGCCACCACCGAGCCCGCCGTCAGCGCGCCCTCGATCCCGGCCGCCTCGGCTGCGTCGATCGCTTTGCGATGCGCGACGCGGGAGGAATCGAGCCGGCTCATCTGGCCGGCGCCGATGCCCACCGTCGCGCCGTCCTTCACGTAGATGATGGCGTTCGACTTGACGTGCTTGGCGACCTTCATCGCGATCTTCAGATCGCGCAGCTCGGCTTCGGTCGGCTGCTTCCTGGTCACCACCTTGAATTCGGTGTCGTCGACATTGCGATTGTCTCGGCCCTGCACCAGGAGTCCGCCGGCGAGCGAGCGCACGGTCAGTCCCTCGGCCTTCGGGTCGGCGAGCGCGCCGGTGAGCAGCAGCCGCAGGTTCTTCTTGGCCGCGATGATGGCGATGGCGTCCTCCGTCGCGTCGGGCGCGACGATCACCTCGGTGAACACCTTGACGATCTCGGTCGCCGTGGGCCCGTCGATCACCTGGTTGAGCGCCACGATGCCGCCGAAGGCACTGACCGGATCGGTCCGCAGCGCCAGCCGGTAGGCCTCGATCAGCGTCTTGCCGACGGCGAAGCCGCAGGGATTGGCGTGCTTGATGATGGCGACGGCCGGCACGGCTGGATCGAACTCGGAGACCAGCTCGAACGCCGCATCGGTGTCGTTGAGATTGTTGTAGCTCAGCGCCTTGCCCTGCACCTGTCGCGCCGTGGCGACGCCCGGACGCTGCTCGCCGGTGGTGTAGAAGGCGGCCCACTGGTGCGGATTCTCGCCATAGCGCATCACTTCCTTGAGCCGGCCGGCGAAGGAGCGATAGGGCATCTCGTCATAACCGAGGGTCCTGGCGAACCAGCCCGAGATCACCGCATCGTAGGCAGCGGTGCGGGCATAGGCCTTGGCCGCGAGCTTTTGGCGCATCTCGTAGGGCACGCCGCCGGTGTTCCGGATGCTGTCGAGCACCACGTCATAGTCGGCCGGGTCGACCACTACCGTGACATAGGCATGGTTCTTGGCCGCCGAGCGGATCATCGCCGGGCCGCCGATATCGATGTTCTCGATCGTCTCCTCGTAAGAGGCGCCCTTGGCGATCGTCTCCTCGAACGGGTAGAGGTTGACCACCACGAGATCGATGGCGCCGATCCCGTGCTCGTCCATCGAAGCCTTGTGCGTGGGATTGTCTCGCACCGCGAGGAGCCCGCCATGCACCTTGGGGTGCAGCGTCTTTACCCGGCCGTCCATCATCTCGGGGAAGCCGGTGAGGTCGGAAATGTCGCGCACCACCGCGCCCGTCGAGGCAATGAGCTTCGACGTCCCGCCAGTCGAAACGAGGTCAACGCCCAACCCTGCCAATGACTTGGCGAACTCGGCCATCCCGGTCTTGTCGAAGACACTGAGAAGGGCGCGCTTGATGGGAACAACGGCGTTGGACATGGGGGCTCCGTCAGGTTTTGAGAGAGGGCCCAGGCGAGCGGCAGCTGTCGTTCGCGTTCCCCGATGGTGACCCATCTCTTCTCGCCAGTCGCGCGAACGCGGGCCTTATTGCAGAAACGGCCGGCCTTGGAAAGTGCCCGCCTCAGTCCTCTTCGAGCGTGAAGATCCAGCTGACTTCGCTCGCATCGGCCACCAGCACCTCGAGCACCAGCTGCCGGGTGCGATGGAACCCGAAATAGGCCGACTGCCGCACGCTGTCCTCGACCCGCATCTCCGCCCCTTCCCACAGGAACGTCCAGACCGCCCCGGAGCCGAGCCGCAGCCGCACCAGGTCGTCGGTGACCTGCACCTCGGTCTGGTGCGCGAGGTGGAAGCGGATCGACGCGGCGCCCGAGACCCGGCCGCGCTGGCGAACGAACCGGTCCTGCCCGACCAGGGTCTTGCCTTCCGCCAGCAGCGTCAGGTGGCGCTCGAGCGTCACCCCGAAGCGCTCGGCATAGCCGTGCGCCGAGATGACCACGGTGTCGTCGGCGCTGCGCGCCTCGATCTCGCTGGGCCGGCCCAGTTGCACCAGCCGACCGGCCAGCGGGCCGCTGGTCGGGATGGCCGCCGCCGAGAGCGCGTTGATCGTAGGCGCCGAGTGCGCGATGCCCTGCCGGAACAGCAGCCCGTCCTCGTAGTCGGACGGGGCCGGCCCGCAATTGCAGACCACCAGGTCGCGCCCGTGGCTGAATTCGAAGGCCAGCGCACTGGCATGGGCATGCCGCGTGAAGGCCGGATCCGGCACGAGGCCGGAATCAGCGACCACGATCGAGCGTCCCGAGATCAGCCGCCCGTAGCCGCCCACGACACCGGTCTCGCGCGCCCGCGCCGGGCTCTGCGCCTGCACCGCGACGATCAGGTCGTGCGGCATCTGCCCGGTGCCGTTGAAATAGGCCGGCTCGCCGGTGCCCAGGGAGATCGCATCGAGGGCCCGGTGCATGCTGTCGGTGATCTCGTCGAGCTCGGCCGACAACTGCTCGTGGTCGCGGCGCATCGCCTGCTTGATGGTGACCAGTTCAACCAGCAGTTGCACCTGCGTCTTGGCCGAGCGCGTCCGGTGCAGCCCGTCGTCGTCGACCTGGTGGTCGATGTGGTGGAGCACCCGGCGCACGCGTGCCTCGACCTCGACCTGGGGCCGGTCGGCGCACAGCGCCACACCGACCAGCGCGATGGCAACGAGCAGCGCATCGACCGGATCGGTGGCGAGACCGCCCCTGAGCTTGAGCGAGGAGATCTGCGTCGAAAGCGAGCGCGAAACCTGCTGCGCCTGGTCGGGGGTCGCGCCCTCGAGCAGGATATTGTAGTGCCGCAGCCAGTTAAGCACGCGCCGCGCCGTCAGCGACGGCCCCCACGTATCGCGGTTGAAATGCCCGTCGCGCCCGATCCAGTCGAGCGTCAGCGTCCGGGCGAAGCGACGCTCCTCGTCGGTCCGGGCATCGCGGAAGTGACGCAGCCAGTTGAACGCCTGCAGGTCGTCCTGCCAGTCGTCATGATCGACTTCGAGCGAGAACGGCGACACCCCGTGCGTATCGACCAGCTTGCTGGCCAGCAGGTACCGGCCCTGCATCATCTCGAGCACGGTCTCGCGGTCGGTGGGGCGGAACTCGCCCAGCGCACCGATCATCTCCTCGCTGGAGGGACCCGTCCAGGTCCAGCGGACGAGCGGATTGGTGACCAGGTGGTCGGCGGCCGAAAGCAGGGTTCGGCGTGCGAGGAAACGCAGCGGATTTGCCAAGTCTCTACGTCCTCACAAGTGGCCCGGCCGGAACGTATCCGGCCGAACGCGAAACTACCTAGCGGCGGCGTACGCGCGCAACGAAGAACCCGTCAAGGGTACCGCCCTTATCCCCAGGAAGCGGCAAGCCGGGATGCGTGCGCACGAAGCCCTCGTCGGTGACGGCGCCCGCGAGCCCGCCGACCTCGCCCGGCGTGATCGGCAGCGCCTCGACCCCATCGCGCCCGAGCAGCCAGTGCGCCTGCTCCTCGCCCTCCGCCGGCTCGAGCGAGCACACGCAATAGACGAGGATTCCGCCGGCATCGAGCCAGCCCAGGGCCCGCTCGATGAGCCGGCGCTGCAGGGCAACGCGACCGGCGATATCCGCGGCGCTGCGATGCCAGATCACTTCTGGATGCCGCCGGAACGTACCCGTCGCCGAGCACGGCGCATCGAGCAGGATGCCGTCGAACCTGCCCTCGGGCTCGTACGCCAGCACGTCGGCCGTCAGCACCTGCGGCGCGTAGCCGAGCCGGGAGAAGTTCTGCTGCATGCGGACGACACGCTCGGCGTCGTTGTCGACCGCGGTCACCGCATAGCCGGCCTTCAGCAACTGCGCCGTCTTGCCGCCGGGAGCTGCGCACAGGTCGAGCACCCGCGCACCGGGGGCGAGGCCGAGCAGCCGGGCCGGGATCGCGGCGGCGGCGTCCTGCACCCACCAGCGCCCCTCCTCGTACCCCGGCAAGGCCTCGACCGGCCTGTCGCGTTCGTCGATGCGCACGGTGTCGGCCAGCACCGGCGCGGCGCCGAGGGCCTCGATCAGGGCCGGATCGGCCTCCTTGAGCGTCAGGTCGAGGGGCGCGCCTTCGACCAGCGCCGCAGCGAAGTCTTCGATCGCCGCCGCGCCGTAGGTGTCGCGCCACAACGGCCCCAGCGTGTCGGGGAACAGCGCCTCGTGCGGCAGGTGGCGCAACGCATGCGCCTCGGCCTGGGCCCGGCGCAGCACGGCGTTCATCAGCTTGCTCAGGTGCTGGCTGCGCGTGTCGCGCTTGGCCGCTTCGACTGCAAGAAAGATCGCGCTGTGGTCCCCGAGCTCCGGCAGGAACACCAGGTGCGCGAGGCTGAGACGCAGGATCGCTTCGAACGGCCCCGACTTCTTCGGCACGCCCCGGTCGAGATAGCGGGCGAGCATCAGGTTGATCTGCCCGTGCCGCCGCAGCGCCACCGTGACCAGCCGGTTGGCGAGCGCGCGATCGCGTCCGTCGGCGATCTCGCTGACGGAAAAGGGGGCGAAGTTCGCCCCCTTGAGCACGGCGCCGAGCTTTTCTGCGGCCAGGAGCCGAAGCTTCAGCCCGGGCGGGTTTTTCTGTTTCTTCACCGGCGATCAGCCCCAGGGTCCGCGGCTGCTATTGCCATCCTCGCTTGCCCCTGTCGAGGGGACACGCCAGCCGCCACCGTTCTCCCCAGGCGCCCGCCGGAGGGTCTGGGCACCCGTTTCGGCCCGCCGACCGGTGCGATCGACCTGCATGTCGGCGGCAATCCGCTGCAGTTGGGTGATGCGGTTCTCGACATTGGGGTGGGTCGAGAACAGGTTGTCCATGCGCTGCCCGTTGAGCGGGTTGATGATGTACATGTGCGCCTGCGCCGGGTTGCGCTCGGCCCCGACGTTGACCGTGCGCTGCGCGATCTGGCTGATCTTGGCGAGGGCCGAGGCGAGCGCCAGCGGGTCCTCGGAGATGTGTGCCCCGTCCTTGTCGGCCTCGTATTCGCGGGTCCGGCTCACCGCCATCTGCACCAGCGCCGCCGCGATCGGGGCCACGATCACCGCCATCAGCACGCCGATCGGCCCGAGCGGATTGTTGCGGCTGTTGCCACCGCCGAAGAACAGGCCGAACTGCGCCAGCATCGAGATGGCGCCGGCGATGGTGGCCGTCATCGTCATGGTCAGCGTATCGCGGCTGCGGATGTGTGCCAGCTCGTGCGCGATCACCGCCGCCACTTCTCGCGGCTCGAGATAGCGCAGCAGGCCCGCCGACACCGCCACGGCGGCATTGTTCGGGTCGCGCCCGGTGGCGAAGGCGTTGGGCTGGTCGGTATCGATCACGTAGAGCCGCGGCATCGGGATGCCTGCCCGCTGCGACAGTCCCGCGACGGTGTGATAGAGGTCCGGCTGCGTGCGCGGATCGACTTCCACGGCATTCTGCATGCGCAGCACCATCTTGTCCGAGTTCCAGTATGCGAACAGGTTGGTGAGGGCGGCGATGACGAAGGCGACGATCATGCCACTCTGCCCGCCGACCAGATAGCCCACGGCCATGAAGATGGCGGTGAGGGCTGCGAGCAGGACGGTCGTGCGCAGGAAGTTGAACATTGGCCTTAAGTCTTGTACCTCGGTTGCGTTGCTAGGCTGCAAATAGATGGGATGGCCGGCGGTTCCCGGCAAGGACCGGAGCGAGACCCAACGTGGAACACGACACCGACCCCGCTGCATCCTCCGCAACGCGCCCCCTGTCGCCTGCCGCGCGACGCGCGCTCGCCGAAGCGGCCGCACGCCGGGCCGAGATCGACGCCCGCGCGGCCGCCGGCAGGAACGAGAAGAACGGCCGCGGCGGCCTCGACCCGGCCCGCTATGGCGACTGGGAGATCAAGGGCCTGACCGCCGACTTCTAGGCGCGGCCACACCGGTCGCTAGCGCTGATCGCGCGGCACGAACTCGTAGTAGTCGTCCAGCACGCCTGGACGTTCATCCTCGACGAGGAGGCCGTACTTCATCGCATCGAACTGCTCGAACCACTCGTCCCAGCCGACGAGGTCGAGCCCACCCGGCCGGTCGCCATACTGGTTCTCGCCGGCATTGAGCGCCTGCTGGTCGAACACGATCCTCAGCACCGGCGGTCCGCCGATGCCGGTCGGCCGGTCCTCGATCGCCGGGTTGCCGGAACGGGCGGTCGCCCACTGCCGGATTTCGTCGTGCTTGACGAGGACCTGAGTCATCTTGCTGGGCCTTTCTGGTCTTTTTGCCGCTTGAGCTTAGCCGCAATCCGCTTTCACCATAAGTGGGCTTGGCGCCCATCCGTTCCAAGCCTCGGATCGCACTTGCAGGCTCTGCGTTAACTTCTTCTTGTCCGCACCCGACCTAGTGTCGCGCCCAACCGGGACGCAGGATTCGGCATGGCCGGCGCGAGCTTCATTCTCGCCATCAATCTGTTCATCGCCGCGCTGTTCGCGCTGGCGTTCTTCCTTGTCGGCGTCTCCAACCGCGCCGACCGGGCGGCGCCCTGCTTCTCCCTCGCCTACGTGTTTGGCATGGCCTACATCGCCACCGAGTTCATCATCCCGCTCGATGACATGCCCCAGCTGTCTTACACCGCCGGTTTCGCCTCGTTCCTCGGGGCCGTGACCGCCGTGACCTACGGCGTGGCCCGGCGCTACGGGCGCTCGCTCAATCCCCTGGCCATGGGCCTGTTCATTGTCTGCGCCGTGCTCGCCAACTGGCTTGGCTACCTGCTCCCGCACGACGCGGTACCACGCAACCTCATCTACCAGGCGCCTTACGCCGTACTGCAGGCCCTCGCCGCCTGGGCCATCCTGGCTTCGCGTCGTCGCCAGCCCATCGATATCGGCCTGATCGTGCTGTTCCTGCTCAGTACCCTGCAGTTCATGAGCAAGCCCTTCGCCGCCATCCTGCTCGGCGGTTCGGGCGACAGCGCGCACGCCTACATCGCCACCACCTATGCGCTCTATTCGCAATCGCTGGGCGCCATGCTGCAGGTGGCCACCGGCCTGCTGATGCTGACCCTGCTTGTCCGCGACATGCTGGTCGAGGTCACCGCCCGATCCGAGACCGATCCGCTCTCGTCGGTCTACAACCGCCGTGGTTTCGAAGAGCGTTCCGCTCCGCTGATGCAGCAATCAGGCCTGCCCGCGGCCATCATCCTTGCCGACCTCGATGCCTTCAAGTCGATCAACGACACGCATGGCCATGACACGGGGGATCAGGTGATCATCGCCTTCGCACGGCTGATGCGCGATAGCGCCCCGCCGACTGCCATCGTCGGCCGGCTCGGCGGCGAGGAGTTCGCCATCCTGCTGCCGGAGGCCAACATCGCCACGGCTCGGCTGCTGGCCGAGACGCTGCGCGTGGGGCTGGCGGCGCTGCAGATCCCCGGCCTGCCAATCTATGCCCGATGCACGGCGAGCTTCGGGATCGCCGAGCGCATGGCCGCTGAAAGCCTTACAGACCTGCGCCGGCGCGCCGACTCCGCCCTCTACAATGCCAAGCGCGCCGGACGGGACCGCGTCATCGCCGCGATCCCCGACGCCGACGCCATGCCAACCCACCCCCTGGCCGGAACGTCGCTGGCGAGGTCAGCCTGAGGTCGAACGGCTCGGGATCAACTGGTCGCGACGGTCGACAAACTCGAAATCGTCGTCGTCCCTGACCCTCAGCGCCAGGTTCTGGCGGTCGAGTTCGGCGAGCCATGCCGTCCATGAGCAGGGGCTGACACCATCATCAAGGCTGGGCATTTCGACGATGGGCCGATTGCGGCGCCGCGCGAAGCTGATGGCGAGGCGCGAATGCATGCGCCCCGTCGTGTCCGCGTAGCGTGCCAGCGCCGGCTGCCCGTGCTGGTCTGCCACCCAGTTCTGGATGTCGCGATGTTCGATTAACGTATGGGTGTTCATCCTGGCCTCCCCGCAGATGCCTATGATCCCAGAACGTCACCGGGGGACGCGGGGTTCCCCCCGTGCGCCCCGGATTTCACTCCTTCATACGCCAGTTCCCGGCGAGTCGGAACGTGATCGCGCAATCCTGAAGGTCATGCCGATCGATTGACCGCTCCAGCCCCTTTTCAGGCCGCTACGGCGGTGTCGAGCGCCAGCGTGATCATCTCGCGCAGCGAGCTCTGCCGTTCCTCGGCGCTCAGTTCGTCGTGAGTGATCAGGCAGTCCGTCATGGTGCAGATGGCGAGGGCCCTGACATCGAAGCGTGCCGCCAGCGTGTAGAGCGCCGCCGCCTCCATCTCGACCCCGAGGATGCCGTGCGCCGGCAGCCTGCCGTAGCCGGCGAGGCCGGGCTCGATATGGTAGAAGATGTCCGACGAGAGCATGTTGCCGACGTGATAGCGCATGCCCGCCTTCTCGGCCCGCTCGACGCTGTCGCGCAACAGGCCGAAATCGGCGAGCGGCGCGAAGTTGAATGGCGTGAATGCGTCGCGCACGATCGCCGAGTCGGTCGTCGCCCCCTGCGCGATGACCAGGTCGCGCACCTTCACCCGGGCATTGAGGCCGCCGCAGGTGCCGACGCGGATCAGCGTCTTCAGCCCGTAGACGTTGATCAGCTCGTGCACGTAGATCGACAGCGACGGCTGGCCCATGCCGGTCGCCTGCACCGAGACCCGCTTGCCCTTCCACATCCCGGTATAGCCGAGGCAATTGCGCACCGAGTTCACCTGCACGGCATTCTCGAAGAAGGTCTCGGCGATCCATTTGGCGCGCAGCGGGTCGCCGGGCAGCAGCACGGCTTCTGCATAGTCACCGAGCTTGGCATGGTTGTGCGGGGTCATTTCGGCCTCTCGTACTGGTGAAATTCCGGCGCACCAAAGCCTTTGCACGCGACGGAGGCAACCCCTATATCTCGGCCGCACTTGTCGCCACGAGAGGAGCCTCACGATGGTCGCGAAAATCTTCATCGACGGCGAAGCCGGGACCACGGGTCTGCAGATCCGCGAGCGCCTCGCCGGCCGCCGCGACCTCGAGGTGATCTCGATCGCGCAGGACAAGCGCAAGGACCTCGACGAGCGCAAGCGCCTGCTCAACCTCGCCGATGTCGCCATCCTCTGCCTGCCCGACGATGCGGCAAGGGAGAGCGTGGCGCTGATCGAGAACGACCGCACCAAGGTCATCGACGCCTCGACCGCCCACCGCGTCGCCGAGGGCTGGACCTACGGCTTTGCCGAGATGGACAGTGAGCAATCGGCAGCGATCGCCGCATCGAAGCGCGTCGGCAATCCCGGTTGCTGGCCGCAGGGCGCCATCGCCACGCTGCGGCCGCTCGTCGACGCCGGCCTCATCCCGGCCGACTACCCGGTGACGGTCAACGGCATCTCCGGCTATTCCGGCGGCGGCCGCACCATGATCGAGGACTACGAGGCCAAGGGCGAGGACGCCAACGAGTTCGCCCTCTACGGCCTGACCTTCAAGCACAAGCACCTGCCCGAGCTGCAGAAATATGCCCGGCTGCTGCACACCCCGCTGTTCCAGCCCGCCGTCGGCAATTTCCGCCAGGGCATGATCACGGCCGTGCCGCTGCAGTTGTGGACGCTCGCCAGGGTGCCGACCGGCGCGGACCTGCATGCCGCCATTGCCGACCACTTCGCTGACATCTCGGGCGGTTTCGTCGAGGTCGCGCCGCTCGCCGAACTCGAGCGCACGCCCGAACTCAACCCCGAGCTCTACAACGACACCAACCGCATGCGCCTGCATGTGTTTGCCAATGACGCCAAGGCCCAGGCGCTTCTGGTCGCGGTCTACGACAACCTGGGCAAGGGCGCCTCGGGCGCCGCAGTGCAGAACCTCAACCTGATGCTCGGCGTCGACGCCGCGACCAGCCTCGCGGCCTGACTGCCTCCCTCCCCCTTGGGGGGAGGCAATGAGGGAGGGGGTGGTGCGGTGATCACCGACGGACCCCCACCCCTAGGCCCTCCCCTCAAGGGGGAGGGGAGCTTGCGATCAGCCCGCCTCGGCCATCGCCGGTGCGCCCGGCTTGACCCCGGTCAGCGCGATATAGGCATCGGTGAGATTGTCAGCCCCGGCGGCGGCCAGCAATTCGGCCGGCGTGCCGGTCCGGATGATCCCGCCGCCGACGATCAGAGCAATGCGGTCGGCGTGTTCCACTTCCTCGACCAGGTGCGTGGCCCACAGGATCGACGTCTGCCGCTGGTCGCGCACCTGCTGCACGTGTTTCACGAGGAGCTTCCGCGTCGTCGGGTCGAGGCCGACCGAGGGCTCGTCCATCAGCAACAGGTCCGGCGCGTTGATCAGCGCCCGGACGATCTCGATCCGTCGCTGGTTGCCACCCGACAGCGTGCGCACCGGCTTGTCGAGCAGGTCGGTGACCTCGAACAGGGCGGCGGCTTCGGCGATGCGGGCATCGAGCGCCTTGCCCGACAGCCCGAACAGGTTGCCGTGGAAGCTGAGGTTCGCCTTGACCGTCATGTCGAGGTCGAGCGAGCGCGACTGGAACACCACACCCAGCCGGCTGAGGATTTGCGACGCCTTGTGCCGGTAGTCCATGCCGAACAGCCGGACCTCGCCGCCATCGGGCGCGAACAGCCCCGAGGCGATCTGGAACAGCGTCGACTTGCCCGCCCCGTTCGGCCCCAGCAGGCCGACGATCTCGCCCCGCCCCAGCTCCAGCGAGACGCCCTTCAGCGCTTCGTGCCTGCCGTAGGATTTGCGGACGTCCCTGAGCGACAGCACCGGCTCGGTCATGGCAGCCTCTCCGCCGCAGCTCCGGCGATCTGGTTGGCGATGTGCTCGCGCTCGGCGCGCGGCCGTTGTCCGGCGGCACTGGCGAAGCGGTAGTCCGCGACGATCTTCGCCGGCCGGCCCGACAGCACCACGGCCCGGTCGGCAACCGTGGCCGCGTCCTCGGGCAGGTGGGTGACAAGCAGCACCGTCGGCCGGTTCGTCTCGATCAGCGTCAGCAGCACCTGCTCCATCTCGACGACCAGGGTCCGGTCGAGCGACACGAACGGCTCGTCGAGCAGCAGCAGCCTGGGATTGACCGAGAAGGCCCGCGCCAGCGCCACGCGCCGCTGCATGCCGCCCGAGAGCTCGTGCGGATAATAGCGCTCGAAGCCCTTGAGCCCGACCCGCATCAGCATCGCCTCGGCTTCGGACTCCGTCGTTTCCGGCCGCACGGCACGGATGTTGTCGAGCGCCGTCAGCCACGGCAGCAGCCGCGGGTCCTGGAAGACGAAGCCCGCCGGCGGCGCTTCGGCGGCCACGACGCCATCCACCAGCACCCGGCCCGAGAACAGCGTATCCACCCCGCCGATCATGCGCAGCAGCGTCGACTTGCCCACGCCGCTCGGCCCGACCAGCGCCACCACCGAGGAGGGTTCGATCTCGAGGCGGAAGCCGTCGAGCAGCGGGGTGGGCAGGAAGTCGAACTTCTTGCCCTCGACGTCGATCTCGAGGCGCGGTCCGCTGCTCATGTGCGCACCTGCCGCCACTTGAGGATATGCCGCTCGAGCGGTCGCAGTACCAGGTACTCGAAGGCGAACACCACAAGGATGAAAGCCGTCGTGTAGGCGACGATTCCCTTGATGTCGAAGAACTGGAAGAACACCGAGATGCGGAAGCCGACGCCGCCATCCGAGCCTAGCACCTCGAACACCAGCACGATCTTCCAGATCAGCGACAGTCCCGTGCGGGCCGCCGCCAGCGCGAACGGCATCAGCTGCGGCAGGAAGATCAGCCGCAGCCGGCGCGCGAACGGCATGCGGAATGCCCGACCCAGGTCGTCATAGGCGGGATCGAAGCTGCGCACCCCCTCGCGGATGGTGGCAATCACTAGCGGCAGCTTGTTGAGCACGACCGCCAGGATCAGCGCGAACTCGGTGAGGCCCAGCCAGATGTAGAGCACGATGGCGATGACGATGGCGGGGATGTTGAGTCCCACCACCACCCAGGCCGAGAACAGGCGGTCGGCGACACGCGAGCGCCCGAGCGCAATGCCGGCTGCCGTCCCCAGCGCCATCGCCACGACGAACGCGACAGCCGCACGGCTCAGCGTCTTGCCCAGGTCCGGCAACAGCTTGCCGTTGAGCGCGAGGTCGACCACATGCGCGCCGACGGCCAGCGGCGAGGGGAACAGACGCGACGGAAACAGCATCGACAGGACCTGCCAGGCGACGAGCAGCAGCAGCAGGCTGATCAGTTCGAGCGGAATGACCCGCCCGACCCGGGCCTGCTGCGCATCGTCGGTTTCGGCTGCGGTCCTGCCGTCGCGCAGCTCTGCCGTTATTTGCGGTAGCCCTTGTAGAACGTGCCGTCCGCGAGTTCGGTCGAGGAGCCGACCACATCGGCGCCGCCGTACCTGGCCATCAGCTCGAAGGCCTGCTCGGCCGGCTGCATCGCCGACGAGGCGTACTTGGTGACGATACCGGCGCGGTAGTCGTCACGCAGCTGGGCGAACAGCTTGTCGTCATCGCCGACATTCATTACGTCGCGAATCTTGTCCCACACGCCGTCATCCTCGAGCAGCGCCTTCTTGGTCTCGAAGCTGGCATCGAGGAAGGCCTTGATCGCCTCCTTCTTCGCATGCGCGGTCTCATCGAAGAAGGTCCAGCCGAGCAGCGGCGGCGTCTCGCTGACACCGAGGTCCGCGAGCATGGCCGCCACCGAGATCAGCTCGGTCTTGCCGGCGAGCTTGGCGCGGGAGTTCCAGTTCCACAGGTTGAGGGCCGCCTGCGCCTGCCCGCCGGTGATCAGTTCGTTGACCAGCGGCGGCGCGCCGAACTTGGCCGAGGCGTCCTCGGTCAGGTTGCCGCCGGTGAGCTTGTTGTACTCGGCCGCGAGGATCACGTAGCTCTTGTCCACCGGGCTGCCCGATACGGCGAGCGTCTTGCCCTTGAGGTCGGCCACCGAGTTGATGCCGGCTGCCGGATCGACCATCAGCCCGCCCACGGTCAGCGAGTGCGGCACCATGGTGACCATGTTGCCCTCATGGCGCTGGATCGACACCCAGACGAAGTCGGACAGGATGACGTCCACTTCCTTGGCCTGCAGCGCGATCTGGCCAGCCTTGCTGTCGGCGACGTCGCGAACGTCGAGCTCGAGCAGGTGCTTCTTGTCGATGCCCAGGGCGGCCATGGCGGCCAGCTCCCATTTCACCGTGCCGGTTGCCTGCACCCCGAGGCTGAGCTTGTTCGGATCCTGGCCGTGCTGGGCCATTGCCCCGCCGGTGGATGCGATCGCGAGGGCCAGGCCCGCGAGTGCGATACGGATGAATCTGCGCATGGTTCCTCCCCGGAACGCTTGGTTCTTAAGGTACTTGGAGCGCTACCACCCGGCTTCATTGGGCTTGGCTATATCATGTATTGAAGCCCGTCGGTTGCCGCAAAACCTGTGCGCATCCGATTGTCTTTTCGGATGCTGCCAATCGAAACTGCCTATGGGGGACTTCTTTATGAATAAGCTCGCTCTCTCCGTACTCGCGACGCTGCTGCTGGTCGGGTCGGTTCATGCCGAAGGCAACCTGGCGGCCAACGGCACCGATCTCAAGCTCGACATCAACACCGAGGACCTGACCTTTTCGCAGAGCACCTGGGAACTCGAGACCGGAAAGTACTACCGGATCGACATCACGTCCGACGGCAGCGAGGAGATCGCCGTCATGGCCCCCGAGCTGTGGCGCAATTCCTGGATCAACCAGATCGTGGTCAACGACCTCGAGGTGAAGGCTTACGGCCTGTATTCGGTCGAGTTCGACGACGCCGGCACCTTCAACATCTCCTTCGTCCCGGTCCGGCCGGGCGAGTATGACATCTACGTGCCGGGCTACGAGAGCCGCGGCCTCAAGGGCAAGTTCATCGTCAAATGATCGATCGACGTACATTCATCGGCGCGGGCGCGGCGCTTCTGGCGACTGCCGCGGCCATGCCCGCCGCCCGCGCCAAGGGCACCGGCATGATCTTCGTGTCGACCGAGAAGGGCAACGAGGTCGTGGTCCTCGACCAGTCGCTGAACCTGGTCAAGCGCATCGCCACCTCGCGCCGGCCGCGCGACATGCACTTCAATGCCGGCAAGGACCTGCTCTACGTCGCCTGCGGCGATGACGACGCGATCGACGTGATCGATGTAGCGACGCTCGAAGTGGTGGATTCCATCCCCACCGGCCCGAGCCCGGAAGTGTTCGCCTTCTCGCCCGACGAGAAGATCATCTACGTCTCCAACGAGGAGGACTCGCGCCTCGAGGCCATCGACCTCGAGACCCGCGTCTCCATCCAGGACATCCCGACCGGCGCCGAGCCCGAGGGCGTGCTGGTGATGCCCGACGGCAAGACCGCCTATGTCACCTCGGAAGTGGCCGACATGGTGCACGTGGTCGACACCACGACCGGCGCCGTGACCAAGAACATCCTCGTCGGCACCCGCCCACGCCGCTTCATCCTGACGCCCGACCAGTCCGAGCTGTGGGTCAGTTGCGAGCTCTCCTCGGAGATCTTCATCATCGACACCGCCACCAACGAGATCAAGGGCGAGAGCCTGATCTACGTGCCGGACGGTTTTCGCGAGGAGGACGTGACGCCGGTCGGCATGGCCGTCACCCGGGACGGCAGCAAGGTCCTGATCAGCCTCGGCCGCGCCAACCACGTCGTCATCGTCGACGCCAGGTCGCATGATGTGCTGAGCTACGTCCTCGTCGGCCGGCGCGCCTGGTCGGTCGATCTCAGCAGCGACGAGACCAAGGCCTATGTCGCCAACGGCCTGTCGGACGACATCACCGTCATCGACATGGCGTCGATGAAGGCCACCGTCTCCGTACCCGTCGGCCGCGTGCCGCATTCGGTGGTGATCGATGACTAGTGACCCAAGCGCTCCCTACACCTCTCCCTTTGGGGGAGGGGTCGGCGCGAAGCGCCGGGTGAGGGGGCCTTCCTCGGCACCGAGCGTGGGGCAAGGCCCCCTCACCCTGACCCTCTCCCCCAAGGGCGAGGGGACGCTCTGGCCCCATCTCGGCAAAGCCCTCCTCTCCCTCGCCGCGGCGCTGGTGATGGGCAGCGCCGCCATCGCCGCCGACGTCAGGATCGGCTACCTGGGGCTCAAGGACGATCTCCGCTATCACCCGGAGGTCGCCTATACCCGCATCGAGATCGCCCCGGCCCTCAATCCGGTGGAGGGCGCCCGCCTCGGCATCAACGACCTGAAGATCGTTACCGATGCCGCCGGGGTCTCCCTGTCGCTCGACGAGCAGCAGGCGACCGACGCTGCCGACGCCAGCGCCAAGGTCGCCGCCATGGCAGCCGCCGGCGAGCGCTTCGTCATCCTCGACCTGCCGGGTGACGTGGCGCGCGAGGTGGTCGCCGCCTCAGCCGCCCTGCCGATCACGCTGGTCAACGCCACCGCCCCGCAGGACGCGCTGCGCGACCTGTGCCAGCCCAACCTGGTTCACACCGGCGCGTCCGACCGCATGGTCGCCGACACCTACACCCAGTTCCTGCGTCACCGGAACTGGACCAAGGTGCTGATCCTCGTCGGCAATCTGCCGCGCGACAAGGAAATCGCCGATGCCTTCGAGGCCTCCGCCAGGCGCCTGCGCCTCGACATCCGCGACCGGCGCGAGTTCACGCTCTCGACCGATCCGGCCAACCGCGAGGCGAACAATACCCTGCTGATCACCGGCGGCACCGACTACGACGTCGTCTTCATCGCCGACAGCCTCGGCGAATATGCCCGCTACCTTGACTATGCCACCCGACTGCCGCGCCCGGTGATCGGTGCCACCGGCCTGACCGCCTCCGAATGGCACTGGTCCTGGGATCGCGACGGCGCCACCCAGGTAACGCTGCGCTTCCAGCGCCTCGCCGAAGGCAGGCGCCTGATGTCGGGTCCCGACTGGTCGACCTGGATCGCGGCAAAATCCATCGCCACCGCCTATGCCAAGGCGCGTACGGACGACCCCGCCAAGGTGTACGAGTACATGCGCGGCAGCCGCTTCACCATCGACGGCTCCAAGGGCTATCGCTTGAACTTCCGCCCCTGGGACGGCCAGTTGCGCATGCCGATGGTGCTGGCGACCTCGAACGCCATCACCGAGGCGGCGCCCTTCCCCGAGTTCCTGCACCAGACCAACGAGCTCGATACGCTCGGCGTCGATCAACCGGAGTCCAAGTGCAAAGCGCCCTAAGCTACTGGCTCGGTTTCTCCGCCATCACCCGGCGCGAGATCGCGAAATTCCTGCGCCAGACGGAGCGGCTAATCTCGGCCATCGTCCGTCCGGCCCTGTGGCTCATCGTGTTCGCCGCCGGCCTGCACGATATCCTGGGCGTCTCGATCATCCCGCCCTACACCACCTACGTGCCCTACCAGGAATACGTGCTGCCGGGCCTCGTCGGCATCGTCGTCCTGTTCCAGTGCATGCAGTCGGCGCTCTCCATGGTCTATGACCGCGAGGCCGGGGTGATGCGTTCGATGCTGGTGACGCCGCTGCCGCGCTACTTCCTGCTGTTCTCCAAGATCGCTGCCGCCACTGCGTTGTCGATCATCCAGGTCTACGCCTTCCTGATGGTCGCCCGCATCGTCGGCTTCGGCTTCCCCGACTGGGGTTTCGTCTACATCCTGCCCGGCGTCGTGCTGGCCGGCCTGATGCTCGGCTCGATCGGCCTGCTCGTCTCCGTCTATACGCCGCAGATCGAGAACTTCGCCGGCATGATGAACTTCGTGGTTTTCCCGATGTTCTTCATCTCCTCCGCCCTTTACCCGCTGTGGAAGCTGCGCGAGGCCGGCGCCGACATCATCTGGTGGCTGAGCCAGGTGAACCCGCTCACCTATGCCATCGAGCTGATCCGCTTCCTCGCCTATGGCCAGCTGGACTGGCTCTCGCTCGGCGTCGTGATCGGCGTCACTGCAGTCGCCTTCCTCCTCGCCGCGCGGGGCTACGATCCCCAGGCCGGCGCCATCCGCACCGTCAAGCGCAGCTGATCCCGCGAACCTTCCGCCCCGCCGCAGCGTGCCCCACCGACGCTTGCGGCGGACTGCTGCATGGCTCTAGGCTCGCGCCACCATGTTGAGGAGGATTTGATGGCGCTGAATGTGTTGTTCGTCGGCGGCACGGGGCAGATTTCGCTGCCCTGCGTCGAATATGCGGTAGCCCAGGGCCACAAGGTCAGCGTCTTCAACCGCGGCCAGCGCGACGCCACGCTCCCGGCCGGCGTCACCTCCATCGTCGGCGACATGAAGGACGCCGCCGCCTATCGCAGGCTCGGCGACATGGGCTTCGACGTCGTCGCCCAGTTCATGGTGTTCACGCCCGAGCAGATGGCCGAGGACATCGCCACCTTCGCCGGCAAGACCAGGCAATACATCTTCATTTCGTCGGCCTCGGTCTACGAGAAGCCGGCCCGGCACTACATCATCACCGAGCGGACGCCGGCAGTGAACCCGTACTGGGGCTACAGCCAGGCCAAGATCGCGTGCGAGACGCTGCTGCAGGGCGCTGCGAACCTGCACTGGACCATCGTCCGGCCCAGCCACACCGTGCGCACCGGCCTGCCCACGATGATGGGCGAGGGCGACATCGTCATCCGTCGCATGCAGCAGGGCAAGCCCGTGATCGTCGCCGGCGACGGCACTTCGCCGTGGACGCTGACCCGGAGCCGGGACTTCGCCGTCCCCTTCGTCAACCTGTTCGGCAAGTCGGGGGCCCTCGGCGAGATCTTCCAGATCACCTCGGATCGCGGCTACAGCTGGAACGACATCTACAGCGCCATCGGCCGCGGCGTCGGCCTCACCCCGCAGATCATCCACGTCCCCTCCGACACGCTCGTCGCCTACAACAGGGCCTGGGAGGGTCCGCTGCTCGGCGACAAGACCTGGTCGGCCCTGTTCGACAACTCCAAGGTCAAGCGCGTGGCCGGCGACTTCAAGTGCTCGGAGGATCTGGACGAGGTACTGGCCGAATCGATCGGCTTCCTGAAGCAGCGGCTGGCCTCCAACGCACCGGTGAACATGGAGCTCGACCCGCTGTTCGACCGCATCACATCGGAGCAGGCGGCGCTGGGGCGATCGTAGGCGAGCGCCTCTTGCAATCCGGGCGCTCCACTCTCCCAGCCACGGTGTCAGTGGCCGACATCGCGGGAGCTCGATCCACCCCTTCCTTGGCCCACCTCGACGTACGTCCCTCACGTCTCTAGACTTCCCCCTGCGCGACAGGGAGAATCGCGCTGACCGAGGGGAAATCGTAGTGAAGATCACGTCCGTAAAGACGGCCGCGTCGACCGGCCATTGCATGCATCTGTGGGTCAAGATCACCACTGACGCCGGCGTCACCGGCATCGGCGAATGCGTGCATGGCGGCTATCAGGCCATCGCCATCATCAAGGAACTCGAGGAGCGGTTGGTTGGCCGCGATCCCTTCGCCATCGACGCCATCTTCGAGGAGACGCGTCGCAGCCTCGTGTTCGAGGGCGGCTTCGCCGGTGCCCTGATCACCGCCCTCACCGGCATCGAGATCGCGCTCTGGGACCTCAAGGGCAAGGCGCTCAAGGTCCCCGTCTACGAGCTCATGGGCGGCAAGTTCCGCGACGATATCCGCGTCTATTGCGACTGCGAAGTCTCGCCGGGCATGAACATGGCCGAGGTGCAGGAGGTGGTCGACGAAGTCCTCGAGGCTGGCTTCACCGCGCTCAAGGTCGACCTCGACATCCGCGCCTACGGCCACACCGGCACGGAGACCGGCTGGTACGACAAGGACCGGTTCAACATGACTCCCAACAAGTGGGAGCATGAGCGCATGGTGCAGCTGGCCGAAATGGTGGTGAAGGCCGCCGGCCCCTCGGTCGATGTCGCCACCGACCTGCACACCCGCCTCGACAAGCACTCGGCCATCCGCCTCGCCCGCGACCTCGAGCACCTGAAGCTGCTCTGGCTCGAGGAGCCGGTGCCGCCCGAGAACATCGACGTCATGGCCGAGATCACCCGCCAGACCTCGACCCCCATCTGCGCCGGGGAAAACCTCTATCTCCGCCACGGCTTCCGCAAGCTGCTCGAGACCCAGGCCGTCGATATCATCATGCCGGACATCCCCAAGTGCGGCGGGCTGTCCGAGTGCCGCAAGATCGCCGAGATGGCGGACCTCTACTCGATCCCCTTCGCGCCGCACAACGTCAGCTCTCCGCTCGGGACCATGGCCTCGGCACATGTCTGCGCCACGGTGCCGAACTTCCTCATCCTCGAGTTCCACTGGTTCAACCGCATGGAGTACTGGAACACCGTTACCGACGGCGGCAACATCATCCAGAACGGCCGCATCCGGGTCAGCGACAAGCCCGGCATCGGGCTCGAACTGAACGAGGAGGTCGCCCGGCAGTACCAGTATCCGGGCACAACCTGGTTCGAGTGACGTGCCGGGGGCGGCACCTCCCCGCCTTGGCCCAGGTCGTCATCCCGGCGAACGCCGGGAAGGCGCCTGCCGCAGCATCCACGGCTAGCGCACCAGCGCCGGCCGCTTCGGATCGAAGGTCCAGCCCTCGATCAGATACTGCATCGCCATCGCGTCGTTGCGCGCGCCGGCCGGCAACCGCCGGTAGAGCGCATGCGCCGCCGCGAGCGCATCCTCATCCAGTTCGACCCCGAGTCCCGGCCGCTCCGGCACCGCGATTTCGCCCTCCCGGATCAGCGGTGGCTGGCGCGTCAGGTGCTGCCCGTCCTGCCAGATCCAGTGCGTGTCGAGCGCGGTGATCGTGCCCGGGGCCGCCGCCCCCACCTGCGTGAACATGGCGAGCGAGATGTCGAAGTGGTTGTTCGAATGGCTGCCCCAGGTCAGACCCCAGCGCGCGCACATCCTCGCGACGTCGATCGAACCGCGCGGCGTCCAGAAATGCGGGTCGGCGAGGGGGATGTCGACGCTGCCCAGCACTACCGCATGCCCCATCTGCCGCCAGTCGGTGGCGATCATGTTGGTGGCGGTGCGGATGCCGGTGGCGCGGCGAAACTCCGCCATCACCTCGCGGCCCGAGAACCCCTGCTCGGCCCCGCATGGATCCTCGGCGTAAGCCAGATGCGGCTTGATCGCCGAGCAGACCTCGATCGCCTCGTCCAGTGACCAGGCCCCGTTCGGATCGAGCGTGATCCGCGCGTGGGGGAAGCGCTGCGCCAGCGCTTCGATCGCCCCGCCCTCCTCGGCCCCGCGCAGCACCCCGCCCTTGAGCTTGAAGTCCCTGAAGCCGTAGCGCGCCTCGGCCGCTTCCGCCTGGCGCACGATGGCGTCCGCATCGAGCGCCGGCAGGTCCCGTACCCGCTCCCAGTCGTCACCCTCGCTCGCGCGCCGATAGCCGAGCGGCGTCCTCGCGCCATCCCCGACATAGAACAGGTAGCCGAGCATCGGCACCGCATCGCGCACCTGTCCGTCGCCGAGCAGTTCGGCCATCGGCACGCCGAGAAACTGCCCCATCAGGTCGAGCAGCGCGCATTCCAGCGCCGCGACGGCGTGGATGGTAACGCGCAGATCGAAGGTCTGCGCCCCGCGCCCACCCGCATCCCGTCCCGCAAAAGTCTCGCCCACCCGCCGCAGCAGCTTCCGGTAGGTGCCGACCTCCTGCCCGACGATCAGCTCGTGACTGTCCTCGAGCGTCCTGGCAATCGCCTCGCCGCCCGGCACTTCGCCGAGGCCGGTATGTCCGGCGCTGTCGGTCAGTATGACGATATTGCGGGTGAACAGCGGCGCATGCGCGCCGCTGAGGTTGAGCAGCATGCTGTCCGCGCCGGCGACGGGCACGACGCGGAGGGACGTGATGATGGGGGTGGCTGACGTCATTTCAGACTTCCCCTCACCCCGGCCCTCTCCCCGGCGGGGAGAGGGGGCGATGGGGCGCGATCGGTGCAAGCTGCGTCCCCTCTCCCCACCGGGGAGAGGGTCAGGGTGAGGGGGAGCACCGCTAGCCCTTCACGGCGCCGACGGTGAGACCGCCGACGAGGAAGCGCTGCGCGTACATGTAGAGCACCGCCACCGGGATTGCCGTCAGCAGCGAGGCCGCCATCAGCTCGCCCCAGGGCAGGATGTCGCCCACCACCATCGATTGCAGGCCGATCGGCAACGTCCTGAGCGATTCCGACGTGATGAACACGAAGGCGAACAGGAACTCGTTCCATGCATTGGTGAAGGCGAACAGTGCCACCGACAGCAGCGCCGGCGCCGCCAGCGGCAAGGTGATGCGCAGGAAGGCGTAGAGCCGGCTCGCCCCGTCGATCATCGCCGCCTCTTCGAGCTCCACCGGGATCGAGCGGAAATAGCCGATCAGCACCCAGGTGGCGAAGGGCACGAGGAAGGTCGGATAGGTGGTCAGCAGCGCGCCGTAGGAGTTGATCAGCCCCAGGTCGCTGAGCGTCTGGTAGAGCGGGATGAAGATCAGCGTGCCCGGCAGCAGATAGGTGATGAGGATCGCCGTGGTCAGCAGGCCGGCCCCAAGGAACTTGAGGCGGGTCAGCGCGTAGGCGGCGAGTGCCGCGATGGCCACCGAGATGATCGTGCTCAGCGCCGCTACTAGCAGCGAATTGCCCAGCCACATCAGGAACGGCGAGCCGAAGATCAGCTCCTGGTATTGATTGAGTGTCGGCGGACTTGGCCAGAAGATCGACTGGCGCTGGCTGATCTGGGTCGTCGTCTTGAACGAGGTGATCAGCACCCAGTAGAACGGGAACAACACGAACGCCATGAGCGGCAGCAGGATCAGGATGCGGACGCCAATGCCCATGCGCTCGCGCCCCTGCGGCTTGAACACCGGCCTTTCGGACGAGCCGGTGAGGCGCCGGCGCAGGCTCTGGCCGAGCCGCTCGATGCCGCGGTTCAGCATGTCGAAGGGCCAGAACAGGACATCCAGCACGAGGCCGAACAGCCGGCCGAAGAACCGGCCGATCCCCAGGTTGAAGCGCTTCTTCTCGACGCCGGCGGAACGCTCGTCATGCCGCATGTACTTGGCGAGCAGGTAGATCAGGAACGCCATCAGCGGCGCCACGCTGAGCGCGATGGCGCTGCCCGGCCCGTATTGCAGCGAACCGATCGCCTTTTCATAGGCAAGGATCGAGTAGAGGCGCGTCGCGCCCGACGGGCCGCCGCCGGTCATCAGGAAGATGAGGCCGAACTGGTTGAAGGTTGAGATGAAGCTCAGCAGCAGCACCACGAGGATGACGTAGCGCATGCCCGGCAGCGTGATGTAGCGGAACCGCTGCACCGCGTTGGCGCCGTCGACTTCGGCCGATTCATAGAGTTCGGTGTCGATGGCCTTGAGGCCGGCCAGCAGCAGCAGGGTGAAGAAGGGTATGCCCTTCCAGACGTTCACTGCGATGACGCTGCCCAGGGCGAGGTTGGAGTCCGACAGCCAGCCAAGCGGACGCTCGATGAGGCCCATGCCCTGCAGGATCGGGTTGAGGCCGCCAAACAACGGATCGTAGATCGATTTCCAGGCCAGTGCCGTGACGATTTCGGGCACGATCCAGGGCAGCAGCATGATCGCCGACAGCAGGTTGCGCCATGGCAGCTTGGAGTGGAGGATCATGGCAATCGTCATGCCGGTGACGAATTTGATCGAGAGCGACCAGAAGGTGAAATTGATCGTGTTCGACAGCGACAGCAGGTAGTCGGAGTTGGTGTAGAGGCGCTGATAGTTGCGCAGCCCCACCTGCACGGTGTCGCCGGTCTGGAAGTTGAAGGTGGTCGTCGACATCAGGATGGCACTGATGAAGGGCCAGAAGATGAGGCCCGCCATGAGCAGGACCATCGGCAGGACGAACAGGTAGGCAATCTTCCAGTCGCGGCCAAACACTCCCTGCACGCGCCGCGCCATGGAGATCGGTCGCATCTTTCTTTCGAAGACGCCATTTGCCTGTGCGTGATCAACCATCGACTGTCCTCTGGATACTTTGGTCATGCGCAGCAAGTCGCCGCGCCGGCGGCCTCGGGCCTATGTGTACAACGGCACACGCAACCCCGCCCGGGCTGCGGCCGATGACGCTGAGTGGTCAGGTACGGGAGGGCGGTTGCGCCGCCCTCCCCCGTGGATCGCATGATCCTTACGGCTGCGGCATGCCACCTTCTTCGAAGATGTCGCGCATCTTGTTGTGCGCGTCCTTCACGGCATCGGCGGGCGACATGCGGCCGGAGATGACGTTACCGACCGACTGTTCGAGCACGCCCTGGGCGCGGATGGCGTCGACGCCCGCATTCGGATCCGCCGGCCAGGACTGGCCGAGGAACGGGTTCTGCACGTCGACCGCCTGCTTGATCGTGGCAAGGTTCGGTTCGGCAGCCAGCAGTTCGGGAGTCCACAGTTTCTGGTAGGCCGGCGTGAACAGCACGCTGCCCAGCGCCGCGATCTTGTTGAAGTTCGCCGGGTCGAGCAGGGCCAGCGCCAGTTCCTTGGCGAGGGCGCCGTTCTTGGCATTCTTGAACACGGTCATCCAGCCGCCGACGTTGCCGCCGTCGCGGCTGTCGCCGTTGATGGCCGTCGGCGCCTGCAGCAGCAGGGTGTTGGCGTAAACCGGATTGCCGTCGCGCTTGGCCTGGGCATAGATCGAGAAGGCGTTCTGGGTAAAGCCGATCTGGCCGGCAAGGTACGCCTCGTTGTTGCCCGTATCGTTCCAGCTCTCGATGCCGGGCGGCAGCATGGCGGCATACTTGCCGTTGCGGTCGTAGGTTTCGCGCAGGAATTCGAACGCTGCCACGGTTTCGGGCGAGTCGAAGGTCACGGTCGTACCGGCCTGGTCGGTGAAGTGACCACCAAACGCTTGGACGACGGCGATCAGGAAGCCGAAGCCGTCACCGGACTGGTTGGGGGTGAAGCCCCAGCCGTAGAAGTCGGGACCCGAGATGGCGAGCGCAGCCTCGCGGCGATCGACGATCGTCTTGAGCGAGGCGGGATCGATGCCCTTTTCCTTGAGTTTGTCGCCGCGGGCATAGTAGCCGGTGGTGGTGCCGATCAGCGGAACGGCCCACCACTTGCCGTCGATCTTGGCGGTCTTGGCCGCGTTGAGGCCCGGCATGATGTCGCCGTAGCGCTTGACCGCCTCATCCACCACGTCGCTCACGTCCTCGACGAGGTCGAGCAGGTGCAGCTGGCTGATCGAGACGTTGGAGGTATAGGCGAAGTCGGGCGGATTGCCGGCCTTCACCGCGGCCGTCATCTTGCCCATGAAGTCGCCGAACGACTCGGGGTTGGTCGTCGAGATGTCGAGCTGGACTCCCTTGGAGTCGGCAAAGGCCTGGACGGTGTCGCGGAAAGCCGTCTGCGCCGCCTCGAAATACTCGGTGCGGTGGATGACGGTCAGCTTGCCCGCGGCGCCCTCCGGCAGCGGCGCGTCGGGCTTGGGCGCGTCCTCGGCGAAGACGGGCAACCCGTTCGCACCCAGCACCATTCCTGCGCCCACCGCAGCCGATCCACGCAGGATATCGCGGCGGCTGAACCTGTTGTTGTTCATGTCTGGTCTCCTCCTCGTTGTTGGTCTCGCACCGGGCGCGCGGTCCCTCCACCGCACGCCAGGCCTCCCGCGAGCTATGTCAGATCATCGAAGCGAGCCCCCTCGCGCGCGGTGAACGAGGCCCGCAATCTGCGTCATGGGAGCTGCCGCAAGCCGTACCGGCTGCGACGTGAACGAACCGGGACAGGCACACACACCCGTGCTTCACGTTGCCATTCCTCCCCCGGGACGTTGCCCGGCCGTCGGCAAGTTCGGATGCCGAACGTACGTCAATCTGTCGGGCATTGCCGTGTGTGTCAACGACCAATCATACTGCCTGTGGGCAATGCCACCGCGGCGGCGGTCCGGGGCTGCGTTGACAGTCGGTCGGCACTGGTGCTAGTCGCAAGTAATCATACTACTTTCAATGGGGACCGGGGGAGGACCTGATGACGCTCGACGACCTCAAGGCCAGGATCGGCTCGGGCCTGCTTTCGTTTCCGGTGACCGATTTCGGGCCCGACGGCGCCTTCGACCGCGACGGCTACGCCCGGCGCCTCGACTGGCTGTCCTCGCACGAGGCGGCCGGGCTGTTCGCCGCCGGCGGCACCGGCGAGTTCTTCTCGATCGGCTACGACGAGTACGACGACGTGATCCGCACCGCGGTCGAGAACAGCCGCCCCGACGTGCCCGTCCTCGCCGGCGTCGGCTACGGCACGCGCATGGCCGTCGACCTCGCCCGCCGCGCCGAGGCCGCCGGTGCCGCCGGCATCCTGGTGCTGCCGCACTACCTGATGATGGCCGAGGAGGCCGGGATCGTCGCCCACATGCGGGCGATCTGCAACGCCGTCGGCATCGGCGTCATCTACTATGCCCGCGACAATTCCCGCCTCTCGCCTGCCGGGCTCGAGCAGGTCGCCGAAACCTGCCCCAACCTGATCGGCTACAAGGACGGCATCGGCGACCTGCAGCTGATGCAGCGCATCGCCCATCGCATCGGCGACCGCCTCGTCCATGTCGGCGGCCTGCCGACCGCCGAGGTCTTCGCCCAGCCCTACCTCGAGATGGGCGTCACCACCTATTCGTCGGCCGTGTTCAACTTCGTGCCGGAACTGGCCCTGCGCTTCTACCGCGCTGTGCGCCAGCGCGACCACGCCACCATCGATGCGCTGATGCGGGGCTTTTACCTGCCGCTGATCGAGCTCAGGGACAAG
This sequence comes from Devosia sp., assembly GCF_017307495.1. GTDB lineage: Bacteria > Pseudomonadota > Alphaproteobacteria > Rhizobiales > Devosiaceae > Devosia_A. The sequence continues at coordinate 45,292 of NZ_JAFKHE010000020.1, forward strand.
AAGCGCGGCTATGCCGTCTCGATGATCAAGGCCGGCGCCGAGCTGGTCGGCCGCTCGGCCGGCAAGGTCCGCACCCCGCTCACCGAACTCGATGCCGGCGAGCGCGAGACGCTGCGCGCGCTGATCGCCGCGAACGCCTGAGGCTGCGGCGACCTCGTCGGGGCTGCCGATCGCACCGGCAACACCATCGTCCCCGTGCCGATTGGCAGGGCGCGCGACATGCGCCGCCTCCCTGTCCATGCGCCGGTTTTCTGACCGGAGCCGCAGGTTCCGGTCCTTCGGCCACAAGCCGGTAGCCTCAGCCTCTTCGTTCAATCGCGTCATCGGGAAGTCGCCTATTCCTCCGCCATCGATTGGAGAGGGACGGCACATGCACACGAGGACCGAAGACCGACTGTTTGACCCGGCTGGGTCGGCCATCCGCGACACGCCCAGGCCAGCTGCAAGGCCCAGGGGCTCCCGGATGCCGCGCACCTTGATCCGGGCTGCCGGCACCTCCCTCGCCATGGTCGCCGCGGTCGCGGCATTCGGCGCGACCTACGAGATCGTCGCGGGATCCACGGACCAGTCGACCTACCCGCCCGCCGGGCGCCTGGTCGATGTTGGCGGGTACCGCATGCACCTCGACTGCCGCGGCGAAGGATCGCCCACGGTGGTCATGGATGCCGGCCTGGGCGGGTCGTCGCTCGACTGGAGCCTCGTACAGGCCGACGTCGCGCTCACGACGCGGGTCTGCAGCTATGATCGGGCGGGCATGGGCTGGAGCGACGCGAGCCCGCAGCCGAGAACGCCCGGGCACATAGCCGAAGAGCTGCACTCGCTCCTGAGGATGGCCGGGGTCCCTGGCCCCTACGTCCTCGTCGGTCATTCCCTGGCTGGCAAGAACATCCGGATGCTTGCCTCGGCTCATCCCGACGAGGTGGCCGGCATGGTCCTCGTCGACGCCCGCAGCGAGCATGTCGACGCGCTGACCCCGCGGGCCGAGGCCGACGCGTTTGGCCTGACGCTCTCGATGCAGGGCAGCCTCTACGCGCTGGCCCGCCGCTTCGGCGTGGCGCGGGCGTTCGGAGCCAGCCTGGTTGGTGAGCCGCTGGTTCCGCCGGCCATCGCCACCGAGATGGCGCTCCTGCAGACCCAGACTGCCGCCATCGACGAGACCACCAGGGAGGGACTGGTGCGTGCCACCGATGATGCGACGCTCGCCAGTTCCACCCTTGGCTCGATCCCCCTCGCGGTGATTGCTGCGTCGGCAAGCATGGCGGAGATCCCGAACTGGTCGACCGCGCAGCGGGAACTTGCCGCACTGAGCACGCGCGGCCGGCTCGTGATCGCCGAGCACAGCGGTCACGCCGTGCATATCGAGCAGCCCCGCATCGTCATCGACGCCATCCGCCAGGTGGTCTCGGAGGTCCGCGCCGAGCGCTAGTCGCGGAGCGGTCTCAGCACTCGCCACCCCCTGACCGCCCAACCCACAGCACCGCAAGAGTCCGGCCCAGACCCCGGCGGCTTGCGGCAAGGAGACCGAACATGAAAGCCATGACCTACAGCCGCTACGGCAGCCCCGATGTCGTCACCCTCAGCGAGGTCGGCAAGCCGACCCCGAAGCCGAACGAAGTCCTGATCCGCATCCTGGCAACGACGGTCACCTCGGGTGACTATCGGGCCCGCAGCTTAGACATGCCGGCAGGCTTCGGACTGATCGGGCGCCTCGTGTTCGGCCTCACCGGACCGCGACAGCCAATCCTGGGGACGGAACTGGCCGGGATCGTCGAATCGGTCGGGGCCGAGGTGATGAACTTCAATCCAGGCGACGAAGTCATGGCCTTCACGGGTGGTGCCTACGGCAGCCACGCCGAGTACCGGACGATGCCGGCAACCGGAACGATTGTCCACAAGCCGGCGAACCTCTCGTTCGAAGAAGCGGCCTCCCTCTCGTTCGGCAGCATGACGGCCCTGCCGTTCCTGCGCGACAAGGCGCGGATCAAGGCCGGTGACACCGTTCTCGTCGTTGGTGCCTCCGGAGCGGTGGGCACTGCGGCAGTCCAGATCGCCAGGCACTTCGGCGCCGACGTGACCGGCGTGACCAGCACCGCCAACGTCGAGCTGGTGGCCGGCCTCGGAGCCCGCCGCGTGATCGACTACACCCGGACCGACTTTGCAACGACCGGGGAGACCTGGGACATCATCCTCGACACGACCGCCACCGTGCCGTTCGCCCGCTGCGCTCATGCGCTCAAGCCCGGTGGCCGGCTCGTTGCCATCCAGGGCTCGTTCGCGCAAACGCTTGGCATCGGCAAGCCATCGAAGGCCAGCGGCAAGAAGGTCATCGCCGGGTATGTGCCGGCAACGGCCGAGGATCTTCGCTACATCGCCAGGCTGGCGTCGGACGGCGAGCTGAAGCCAGTCGTTGATCGCACCTACCGGTTGGAGGAAGCGGCCGCAGCCCATGCCTACGTGGACACCGGCCGCAAGCGCGGCAGCGTCGTCCTGACGGTGGGAGCCGGCGAGGCGGATTTCCTCTCTGGCCGGCTGGTCCGGGTTGGCCGTACCCGACCCCTGTCGGCGGCGGCGTGACCTCGCACGAAGCATTGGCCTACGCAGGAGCAAGCCTTCTTATGCAATACGATGTCGTTATCGTGGGCGGGAGCTTCGCCGGTTTGGCTGCCGCACTCTACCTCGGGCGAGCGCGCCGGTCGGTGTGCGTCCTCGACACGCGCCAACCGCGCAACCGCTTCGCTGCAGCGTCGCATGGCTTCTTTGCCCAGGACGGAAGCGATCCGGGCATGCTGCTCGCCACCATGCGCCAGCAGATCTCGGCCTATCCCACGGTCACCTTCATAGACGAGGCTGCAGTCGAAGTCTCGGGGCAGAGCGGCGGCTTCGAGGTTGCCCTGTCGGGTGGCTCGACGGTTCCCGGTGCACGCCTGCTGCTGGCGTTCGGCATCTCCGACCTTCTGCCGGACATTCCGGGGATCGCCGAGCGCTGGGGGAAATCGGTGCTGCACTGTCCCTACTGCCATGGCTATGAGGTCAGCGGTCGGCGCCTCGGCGTGCTGAACCTCTCGCCATCTTCACTGCAGCAGGCCCTGCTCGTTTCCGACTGGGGACCGACGACCTTCTACGCCAACGGTGCGAACCTGGACGGCCTAAGCGTCGATCAGTTGCTGCGACGCGGTATCGAGATCGAGGCCGATCCGGTGTCGGCGCTGGCCGGTGAGCCGGGCGCACTGACAGCCATCCGATTTGCCGATGGGCGCTCCCACCCCATGGAAGCGCTGTTCATCAGTCCCCGCAATCGCCTCAACAGCGACCTTGCCGGCCAGATCGGCTGCGACATCCAGGACGGCCCGCTCGGCAAGATCATCACCGTGGACGATCTGAACAAGACCACCGTGCAGGGCGTCTTCGCTGCCGGCGACATCACGCGCGTCGCACAGAACATTTCCTTTGCCTGCGCGGATGGCGTGATGGCCGCCATGGCCTGCCATCGCTCGCTCATCCTCGAAGGTTGAGCCTACAGGCGGGTCGGATGCGGCGCCAGGCGGATCACAGGGTGCGCCGGGCCGCCTCTCCAGGGCCGGCGCGGCGCTCGCGAAGCGCCGCCCCCTTACGGCCCGTGCGGGTCCCAGCCATTGGCATGGAACAGGCCGATGATGTAGCCGAAGCAGAAGGCGAAGGCGGTTTCGTTGGAGTCGGCGGCGTCGATATGCGGCACGTGGTCGGGCATGATCATGCCGTCATAGCCGACCTCGTGGTAGATGCGGAGCGCCGCCGGCATGTCCATGTCCCCGCAATCGGGGAACTCCTCGGTGAACGAGTAGCGCCCGCCCTTGATGTTGCGGAAGTGCACGTTGAAGATCTTCTTGCGGCGGCCGAACCAGCGGATGATCTCGCCGATCTCCGCGCGCGGATTCTCGAGGCTCTCGGCCACCGTGCCCTGGCAGAAGTTGAGCCCGTGATAGGGGCTCTCGGCGATCTGGACGAACTTCATCAACCCCTCGGCGTCGCCCAGTACGCGCCTTTCGAAGCCGCGATAGCCGGGCGGCGTCAGCGGGTCGTGCGGGTGGCAGGCGAGCCGCACCTTGTTGGTCGTCGCGACCGGCACGACGCGCTCGAGGAAATAGGTGATGCGCTCCCAGAACTCGTCGGCTGAAACCCTGCCGGCAATGGTGAGCGTATCGCCGTCGGTCGCCTTGTCGGCGCGCCAGGTCGAGAGCACCGCCCCGCCGCGCCCGGTCTCGGAGGTCGTGCGCGGAATGCCCAGCACGTTGAAATTGTACTTGGCCGCCCCGATCCCGGCCTCGCGGAGCGCCTCGATGATGCGGCAGATGCCGTCGATCTCGCGGTCGCGCTCGCCCGGCCGGCCGAGCACGATCCCCGGTGCCTGGTGCTGGCGCTCGATGCCCGACGAAGGCAGCGGCAGCTGCACCATGTCGAGCTTCAGCCCGAAGCCCTCGATCCGGTCGCGATGTCGCAGCAGCACGTCGCGGTTCCACTGCCAGGGATCGCCCTCGGGATCGATGCAGACATGCTTGACCCCCAGCTGTGCCAGCTGCTTGAGATAGCGATCACCGGCCTGGGCCAGCTGCGCGCCGCCCATCTGGGTCCCTACATACATGCCTTCCCCCATTGTTCTATGACTTCTTCAAAGCAGTATGATAGATTTTTCGTCTGGGCAATCCGGGATCGGATTGCCTTGTTCCCGCCGCCGCCTGGCCACGCCGATGAATGGTTCTTGAACCGATGATTGCCGCCGCCCCCGTCCACCTGACCGACCGGGTCAAGCTCGACCTGATGAGGCTGATCGAGGCATCGAACCTCAAGCCCGGCGACAAGCTGCCCGCCGCCGACGAACTCTGCCGGCAGTTCGCCGTCAGCCGCACCGTGGTGCGCGAGGCCATAGCGAGCCTCAAGGCCGAGGGCCGGCTGCGCTCGCTGCGCGGCAGCGGCGTCTATGTCGAGACCCCGCCGCCGGCGGCCGGCGGGCTCTCCCTGTTCATGGCCGCGCCCGAGGAGATCGCCGACATCCTCGACTTCATGGAGTTCCGCATCTCGGTCGAGGTCGAGGCCGCCGGCCTCGCCGCCGAACGCCGGACCGAGGTGAACCTGCTGCGCATGGCGCAGGCGCTGGCCCAGTTCCGCAACAGCGTGCGCGACAAGACGCTGGCCAGCGACGCCGACCGCGCCTTCCATCGCGCCATCGCCGATGCCACCAGCAACAAGCGCTTCCGCCTGTTCGTCGACGAGATGGGCGAACGGCTGATCCCGCGCCGCGCCCTGGGCGCCAGCTTCGCCGACGAGAAGAGCAAGGCCGAGTTCCTCGAGGTCATTGCCGGCGAGCACCAGCGCATCTTCGACGCCATCACCGAGCGCAAGCCCGACGAAGCCCGCCTCGCCATGCGCCGCCACCTCGAGGACGGCCGCCGCCGCTACCGCGAATGGAGCCTCGCCCACGACGGCGGCCTGGGCGGGTAGCGCGGGCTTCCGTCGGCATGCCAACGCCCGTCCATGCCCCCAAACCGGGCAGCAGGTCGTGGAACCTTGGCGGCGCTCGATGATTGGTGGGGTCTGTGAGCGTCGCACAGCCACTCAACCACACGGAGCGAACCATGCCCGCCGAAAAGACACTCGACGACCTGTTCCTCGATACCCTCAAGGACATCTACTTCGCCGAAAAGCAGATCGTGAAGGCGTTGCCGAAGATGGCCCGGGCCGCCCAGTCCCCCGCACTCAAGGCGGGCTTCGAGGAGCATCTGCAGCAGACCGAGGGCCATGTCGACCGTCTCGAGCAGGTGTTCGAGCTGATCGGCAAGCCGGCCCGCGGCAAGACCTGCGAAGCCATCCTCGGCATCATCGAGGAAGGCAAGTCGATCATCGAGGACTTCAAGGACACGCCGGCCCTCGACGCCGGCCTGGTGTCCGCCGCACAGGCCGTCGAGCACTACGAGATAGCCCGCTACGGCACGCTGAAGACCTGGGCCCAGCAGCTCGGCCTGAAGCAGGCCGCCAGTCTCCTCGAGGCCACGCTCAAGGAAGAGGAGACGACCGACCGCAAGCTGACCCAGCTGGCCATGGCCCAGGTCAACCTCAAGGCGGCCTAGCCGGCTCCCGGCGCGCGGCCGGGCGTCCAAACCCGGCCGCAGGACTAGCCTTAGGGCTCGGTCGCCTTTCCCGTGCGGATCGGCCACAGTGTCACCCAGTTGCGAGGGGGCACCAATGACGATCCGTATCGAGGGCCAGGTCGCGCCCGGCTTCGAACCCGTGGCCGATGCCTTTGCGCAGGGCTTTGCCGACCGCCCGGGCATGGGCGCCGCGCTCGCCATCCGCGTTGATGGCGCCTACGTCGCCCGGCTCTGGGCCGGCACCGCCGACACGCGCACCGGCCGGCCGTGGCAGGCCGATACGCCGAGCGTCATCTTCTCGTGCACCAAGGGCGTGATGTCGGTGCTGGTCGCCCGGCTGGTCGAGCAGGGGCTCGTCGACTACGACGCCCCGCTGGCGCGCTACTGGCCCGAGTTCGCGGCCGCCGGCAAGGCGGCGATCACCGTGCGCGAGGCCCTGTCGCACCGGGCCGGCCTGCTCGCCATCGACCGGGACTTCACCGTCGACGAACTGTGCGACTGGAACACCATGGTCGAGGCCCTCGCGGCCCAGGCCCCGCTGTTCAAGCCGGACTCGGGCTACGCCTACCACCCGATCACGCATGGCTGGCTCAGCGGCGAACTGGTGCGCCGCGTCACCGGGATGATGCCCGGCGCCTACCTGGAACAACTCACCGGCCCGCTCGGCGCCGACCTCTGGATCGGCATCCCCGACCGGGTCGTGCCGGCCCACCTGACGGTGATCCCGCCCGACCCGCAGCCGACGCTGCCGCCGCCGCCCGAGCCGAACTGGCCGGAGCGGGCCTTGAGCTTCGGCAACGCCCTGCCCCTGGCGCTGGCCACGCCGACCGGCGGCTTCAACGACCGGCGCCTGCTCGCCGCCCAGTTGCCCGGCGCCGGCGGCGTCGCCACCGCCGACGGGCTCGCGACCTTCTGGTCGGCCGCGGTGGCGCGGACCGAAGGGCTGCGGACCGTCGGCCCCGAGGTGATCGCGCGCGCCACACGCGAGGTTTCGGGCGGCCCCGGCATCTACCCGGGCCTGCCGCCGTATTATCGCTGGGGCATGGGCTTCATGCTGGACGCCGAGGCCAGGCGCCTGCTGACGGCAAGGAGCTTCGGGCATGACGGCGCCGGCGGCCAGGTCGCCTTTGCCGATCCCGAGTATCGGGTCGGCTTCGCCTACCTCACCAACCGCATGGAAAGCCCACCCGATCCGCGCGGCAACGGCGTCGTCGCCGCCCTGCGGGACGTGCTCGTCCGCTGACCGGCCTGACCTTTCCGGCGCCGCGGCCTTGCTTTCCGGCCAGCGCGACCCCATATAGGATGTACGTTGCAGCCATCGTTGGCTCCTGATCGTCCGGTTCGCCGGTTGTTTGGTCCCCGCTTTTGCAGACGTCTAGGCCCTTGCCGCATGTCGCGGCGAGGGAACGTGTGCTCTCGCCCTCTGGCGTGACCCACAACCGAAAGAGAACTTCGCCATGATCAACGGCACCGTGAAATTCTATAACGCAACCAAGGGCTTCGGCTTCATTGCCCCGAGCGATGGCAGCAAGGACGCCTTCGTCCATGCCACCGCGCTCGAGGCCGCCGGCATCATGGGCCTGGCCGAGGGCCAGAAGGTGACCTACGACCTCGAGAGCGGCCGCGACGGCAAGCTCTCGGCCACCAACCTGAACCTCGCCTGACCCACGACCGCTCGACCTGCCACGCAGGTCGGCCCCACGCCCCGCGACTGAACGACGGGGCGAGACAGCGACCTGCGCCATTGGCGCGGGTCCATAGGACACATATGACAGACCTGAACTACCAGCACGCCGCCGAGCTCTTTCTCGGCCGCGACTGGGACACCGCGACGACGCTGGGCCCGCGGGCCTTCCGGGTCGCCGCACACGCGCTACGATTTGCCTTTGAGGAAGCCGCTCCCGTCAGCCTGGCCGGAGCACGGCTCAAGGTCGGGGACCGGGTCTATTCCGGCGCCGCGCTCGCAGAGCTCTATCGCAGCGACGACTACCCGCTCGAGCGCAAGCAGCAACGCCGCGCCGCCCACGCATCAACGCAAAGGAAGAGACAATGGCAGACCTCGATTACGGCGCGACCGCCGAACTCTACCCCAGCCGCCGCTACGCCAAGTCGGCGCGCGAACAGTACCGCCGCTTCGGCACGGCAGCCGAGGCCATCCGCTACATCATGGAGGATGTCCCCGGTACCTGGCTGACCGGCTCGTTCCTCGAGGTCGGCGAGCAGCGCTACGACGGCGACGCCATCCGCGCGCTCTACGAGTCGGCGCGCTACCCGCTGCCGCGCCTGCGCGTCGCCGCCTGAACCAGCACGGACGCCCGTCATGACCGATGCTTCCGCAGCCACCGCCCGCCCGCAGTACACCGCGACCTTCCTCGCCAACTCGTTCGGGCTGACGCTCGCGCAGGCGCGTGAAATCCTCGACCGCGCCTGCGGCGAACGCGACTCGGCCGCCGAACTGGCGCGCCAGCTGCGCTACCGGCAGCCCTGACGGTCGGTCGGCCGGCTCCCATTATTGTCGCGGTAAAACAAAAAGGCGCCCGAAGGCGCCTTTGTCATCGTCCCTTTGCGTCGGGAGGATAATGGAGCGGGCGAAGGGATTCGAACCCTCGACCCTAACCTTGGCAAGGTTATGCTCTACCCCTGAGCTACACCCGCACTCCAGTCCATCCGATGTCGCCGCGCGGTTGCGCTTGGCATCGGGTCGACGGGCGCCTATATGCCCAATCGAAAGCGGGTTTGCAACCCATAATTCTGGTCTCGTGCAAGCCGTGATATGGCTTGCCTCCGGGACCCATCGGGGCACAACAATCTCAAGGTGATCCGGGCCTTTCGGCGGCCCGGTCGGGCAGGAAAACACCAGCATGTCGCTCAACGACCTCAACACCGCCACTCCCTCGGCCGCCACGCCGCCGGCCGCGCTGATCAAGGAATCGACCGATCGCGCCTTCAAGGCCGACGTCATCGATGCCTCGCTCGAGGCGCCCGTGCTGGTCGATTTCTGGGCCCCCTGGTGCGGCCCGTGCCGCCAGCTCACCCCCAATCTCGAGAAGGTGATCAACGAGAAGGCCGGCAAGATCCGGCTGGTGAAGATCAATATCGACGAGAACCCGGGCGTCGCCGGACAGCTCGGCATCCAGTCGATCCCCGCCGTGTTCGCCTTTGCCGGCGGCCGCCCGGTCGATGCCTTCCTCGGCGCCATCCCCGAAAGCGAGGTGCGGCGCTTTGCCGACAAGGTGATCGCCGCCGCTCCGGCCGGCCAGCCCGCCCCCGGCTCGATCGAGGAAGAGATCAAGAACGCCGTCGCCGCCGCCGACGAGGCGCTCGCGCAGGGCGACCTCAACCAGGCCGCGCAGATCTACGGCATGGTACTGCAGCACAAGCCCGACCACGCCGGCGCCATCCTCGGCATGGCCAGGGTCTTCCTCGCCGCCGAGGACACCGAGCAGGCGCAGGCTGTGCTCGACACCATGCCCGAGGCCGAGCGCAAGGGCGACGCCTACACCTCGCTGGTCCAGTCGCTGAGGCTCCTCGGCGAGGCCGCAACGCTCAGCGAGACCGACGAACTCGCCGCCAAGGTCGAACACAACCCCGACGACCACCAGGCCCGCTTCGACCTGGCGGTGAAATACAATGCCGAGGGCAAGCGCCTCGAGGCCGCCGAAGCGCTGGTGGCGCTGATGCGGCGCGACCGCGCCTGGAACGAGGATGGCGCGCGCAAGAAGCTGCTCGAGCTGTTCGAAGCCTGGGGCCCCAAGGACCCCGCTACCCTCAAGGGCCGGCGCCTGCTCTCGGCGCTGCTCTTCAGCTAGGAGTCCGGAGGTGCTGAAGCGCCCGCAATCCCCCGCCGACCTGCCCGCCAGCGTTCCGGTCTTCCCCCTGACCGGCGCGCTGCTCCTGCCCTATGCGCGCCGCCCGCTCAACATCTTCGAGCCGCGCTACCTCGACATGGTCGACCATGCGCTGAAGGGCGACCGGCTGATCGGGCTGATCCAGCCGCGCGACACCTCGGTCGAAAGCCCCGAGGGCCGCGTCCCGCTCGAGAAGGTCGGCACCGTCGGCCGCATCGTGCAGTTCGAGCAGGTCGAGGAGGCGCGCTACTTCGTCATCCTCGAGGGGTTGTGCCGCTTCGAGTTGATCAAGGAGCTGCCGACCATGACGCCCTTCCGCCGCGCCATGATCGACGCCAGCGCCTATGCCTCCGATTTCGAGCGCGAGTTCGGCGAGGACGCGGTCGACCGGCCCCGCTTCCTCAAGATGATGCGCGACTATGCCGAGTTCGGCAATTTCGACCTCGACTGGGACGAGATCGAGAAGACCGGCACCGCCGACCTCGTCAACTTCTGCGCCATGGTCGCGCCCTGGGGCGCCGCCGAAAAGCAGGCCCTGCTCGAGGCGGCAACGCTCGAGACCCGCGCCGAGACGCTGATCGCCATGGCCGAGTTCGAGATGGCGCGCGGCGGCAACCGGGCCTCCCCGCTCAATTGAGCGCTCCGGCCCGGCCACCGGCGGCCGACCCCCGCCACGTGATCGATATCCGCGTGCTCGAAATGCTGGTCTGCCCGCTGACCAAGACCCGCCTGACGCTCTCGGCCGACGGCACCGAGCTGATCTCGGTCGCCGCCCATCTCGCCTTTCCCATCCGCGACGGCGTGCCGATGCTGAGCATCGACGAAGCGCGCGAGATCGACCCCGAGGATATGGGCCAGCACCGGGTGTGAGGCGCGCCGGGCTCCGCTTCCAGGTATGCGATCGCCGGGATGACGGCCGGTGGGAAAGCGGCATCGTCTCAGGCAGACAGCGAAAGGCCCTGGACTAGATCGGCAGCCCGCGCAGCAGCCTGGGCCCGTTGCGGTCGAGGCCGGAAGCGCGGGCGATGAGGAAATCCTTGACCGGCGGCATGCGCTCGACGAGGCCCATGCCGAAGTCGCGGATGGCGCGCACCGCGGCGACGTCGTTGGAGAACAGCCGCACCATGCCGTCGGTAACCGCCACCATCAGCGCCGTGTCGAACCGGCGCCAGTGCTGGTAGCGCTCGAGCACGTCGTCGCCGCCCGCATCCTGGCCCAGTCGCAGCGCCTCGATGGCAACCTGCGCCAGCGCCGCTACGTCCTTGAGCCCGAGGTTGAGCCCCTGCCCGGCGACCGGGTGGATGACATGCGCCGCGTCCCCGATCAGCGCCAGCCGCCTGCCGACGAAGGATCTTGCGATCTGCAGCCGGAGCGGGAAGGACTGCAGCGGCTCCTCGAGCGTCACCCGGCCCAGCGTCGAGCCCATGACGGCTTCGATCTCGGCCTCGACCTCCGCCTGCGGCCAGGTCCTGAGCGCGGCGGCGCGCTCCGGCGTCTCGGTCCACACCAGCGACGAGCGGTTGCCGGGCAGCGGCAGGCTGGCGAACGGGCCGGCCGGCCGGAAGTGCTCGTAGGCGGTGCCCTGGTGCGGCAGTTCGTGCGCGATGGTCGCCACCAGCCCGACCTGCCGGTAGTCGTGGTTGATGGTGCCGATCCCGGCCCGGTTGCGCAGCCAGGACTGCGCGCCATCGGCGGCGATCACCAGCTGGGCGTCGAGCGTGCGGCCGTCGGCCAGCGTCAGCCGTGCCGCGCCCGCATCGGCGACGAACTCGGTGATCTCGGCCGGCGCGACGATCTCGACCTCCGGCCCGAGCGCGCCGAGCAGTTGCTCGATCACCAGCCCGTTCGGCACCAGGTGCGCGAACGGCTCGCCCGGTGCCACGTCGCCCTCGAAATGCAGGAACAGCGGCCGCGAGATGTCGCCGGCGCCGGAATCGGTGATCTTCATCTGCCTGACCGGCTCGGCCCCGACCGCCATGCCGGTCCACACCCCGAGCTCGACGAAGATGCGCTTGACCCCGGCGGCGAGGGCCCAGGAGCGCTGGTCGCGCGGCACGGTGAACGGCCGGCGGTCGACCAGGGCGACCCTGAGCCCCTTCATCGAGCGGCCGAGCGCCAGCGCCATGGTCAGCCCGACCGGGCCGCCGCCGACGATGATGATGTCATACTGGTTGCCGGCCATGGGAAATTCCTCCGCGCCTGCCGCTATGTGGCGCGTCATGCCGTCCCTGTCCAGCGCTCCCGGCGTCGCCCACCGTATGCACACCGATTGTGCAATCGCGCAAATCATGCTCACTTTTGCGGCGTCAGGGTGGCCACAACGGTCCGCTGCGCCACTGTGACGTTCCCGGAAACGGGATGAAAGCGCTTGAAGATCAAAGCCTTGGGGAATGCGGCTGCAGTCTGGCACGGCGTTTGAGTCTGACTCAGCCGATTGGAGACATCCAAACACCGACCCAGGATCGAAAGGGGCATCCATGAAGCTGGTGATCGCAATCATCAAACCGTCGCGGCTGGAAGAGGTCCGCCAGGCCCTCAACTCGCTCGACATCCACGGCATGACCGTGACCGAAGTGAAGGGCTATGGCCGGCAGAAGGGCCATTCCGAGATCTATCGCGGCACCGAGTACGCCGTGCACTTCCTGCCCAAGCTGAAGATCGAGATCGCCGTCGACGACGCCCAGTCCGACGCCATCGTCACCGCCATCCGCGAGAGCGCCCAGACCGGCCGCATCGGGGACGGCAAGATCTTCGTCCTCGACTTGCTGGCCGTCACCCGCATCCGCACCGGCGAGACCGGCGCCTCGGCGCTGTGACGCCGCATCCTTCTGGAGAACCAACAATGACGGATCTGAAGATGTCAAAAGTCGTGGGAGCTGCGGCGCTGGCCACGCTGGCGCTCGCCCTGCCTGCCCTGGCGCAGGACGCGGCCGCCCCGGCCGTCGAGGCCGCAGCGCAGGCCGCCGCCACCGTCGACAAGGGCGACACCACCTGGATGATGTTGTCCACCATCCTCGTCATCGCCATGACCATTCCGGGCCTGGCGCTGTTCTACGGCGGCCTGGTGCGCGCCAAGAACATGCTGAGCGTGCTCATGCAGGTCTTCGCCGCCTTCTCGATGATTGCCATCCTGTGGGTGATCTACGGCTACTCGCTGGCCTTCAACGGCCCGGGCGAGGGGGGGCTCAGCGCCTTCATCGGCGACTTCTCCAAGCTCTTCCTCGCCGGCGTCACCCCGGCCAGCCAGTCGGCGACGTTCTCGGCCGGCATCGACATTCCGGAACTCACCTTCATCTGCTTCCAGCTGACCTTTGCCGCCATCACCCCGGCGCTGATCGTCGGCGCCCTGGCGGAGCGCATGAAGTTCGGCGCCGTGATGCTGTTCGTCGCCCTGTGGTTCACCTTCTCGTACCTGCCGATCGCCCACATGGTGTGGTTCGCCGGCGGCCTGCTCTACAACCTCGGCGCCTACGACTTCGCCGGCGGCACCGTGGTGCACATCAATGCCGGCGTCGCCGGCCTCGTTGCCGCCATCGTGCTCGGGCCGCGCAAGGAGTTCCTCAAGGAGCCGATTCCGCCGCACAACCTGACCTTCACCTTCATCGGCGCCTGCCTGCTCTGGGTCGGCTGGTTCGGCTTCAACGCCGGCTCCAACCTCGAGGCCACCGGCCTGGCCGCCCAGGCCGTGCTGAACACCATCGTCGCCCCGGCCGCCGCCGCGCTCGCCTGGGCCATCGGCGAGAAGTTCACCCGCGGCCATGCCTCGCTGCTCGGCGCCGCCTCCGGTGCCGTCGCCGGCCTCGTCGCCATCACCCCGGCCGCCGGCTTTGCCGGCGCCATGGGCTCGATCGTGCTCGGCGCCGTCGCCGGTCTCGTCTGCCTGTGGGCCGTGGTGACGCTGAAGCCGATGTTCAAGTACGACGACGCGCTCGACGTGTTCGGCGTGCACGGCATCGGCGGCATCGTCGGCGCGCTCGGCACCGCCATCGTCGCGGCCCCCGGCCTCGGCGGCTATCCGCTCGGCGATGCGGCCGCCTACAACATCGGCAGCCAGCTCTGGATCCAGCTCCAGGCCGTGCTGGTCTCGATCGTGTGGTCGGCCATCGTGGCCTTCGTCGCCATGCTGATCGTCAAGGCGGTGTTCAACGGTGCCCGCGTCTCCGAGACGGCCGAAGCCGACGGCCTCGATATCTCGAGCCACGGCGAGCACGCCTACAACTAGGGCGACGGGAGACGCCCCTGCCGCGGGCCGGGACCTCCTCCCCTCGGCCTGCGTCAGTCGGAGAGCCGGGTTGGGGCCCGGCTCTCCCCTCCACCGCCGCTGACCGCGGCGTGCAGCTCACGTTCCTCTTGGCCCGCCACAGAGGCTTCCCACTCGCAACGCGTGGGCTGCACACCCCGGTCAACGGACCGAGGCCCGGCCTGCCGGGTTCCGTACGCCCCGCCAGGCGTCCGCTCGGCCGCTGACCGCCCACCTGCCTCGCCGACCCCGGCGTCCGGCCGGCTTGCCGCGCCCGCGTTTCCGCTTTATGACTGCCCGTCCTGGTCCAGCCACAGGGAGGCGCGACATGACAGCATTCCGACCGTGCCTCGCCGGGTCCCGCAGCGGACGACGCCGCTAGGCCCCGCGGTCCCCGCACGGGACCTGCCACCAGCCGCCGGGCATGTTTCCGGCCCGTTCCAGACTTCTCACTTTCTCCCGGGACCGGATGGCTGCCCCCAGCCTCCGGACGATCGATATGGCTTCTTCAAGGAAAAACCCGCGCGGCCAGGTGTACGGCAAGGTGCTGCGCTTCGCCGCCGGCCACTGGCTGAGGCAACCGCGCCGCGTGGCGCTCATCGTCGGCCTGTTCTTCACCGAGACCATCGCCGACATCCTCACCCCGTTCTTTGCCGGCCGGCTGGTCGAGGCCGTGGCCCGCGGCGCGGCCTCCGACGAGATCGCCTGGAACGGCGCGCTCGGCGCCTTCTTCGCCATCGTCGCGCTTGGCGCCGGCGCGGTGATCGTCCGTCAGTTCGCCTTCCAGAACATCATCGCGCTGACCCTCAGGATGATGAGCGACATCGCCCAGGATGCCTTCCACCGCGTGCAGCGCTTCTCGTCCGACTGGCACGCCAACGCCTTCGCCGGCTCGACCGTGCGCAAGATCACGCGCGGCATGTGGGCGCTCGACAGCCTTAACGACGTCATCCTGATGGCGCTCTTCCCCTCGCTGGTCATGCTCGTCGGCACCACCGTGATGCTGAGCCTGTTCTGGCCGGTGATGGGCCTCGTCGTCGGCATCGGCTCGCTCGTCTACATCACCGTCAGCGTCACGCTCTCGACCCTGTGGGTGGCGCCGGCCGCGAGCCTCGCCAATGCCTGGGACACCAGGATGGGCGGCGCGCTCGCCGATGCGGTCTCGTGCAACATCGTGGTCAAGGGTTTCGGGGCCGAGGACCGCGAGGAAGCCCGTCTCGGCCACGTCGTCGACAAGTGGCGCCGGCGCACCTCGCGCACCTGGAACCGCGGCACGCTCAACGGCACCATCCAGAACGGCATGCTCTGGATGCTGCGCTGCGCCATCATCGGCTCGGGCCTGCTGCTCTGGCAGAGCGGCGCGGCCACGGCCGGCGACGTGACCTTCGTCATCACCACCTTCCTGGTGCTGCAGGGCTACCTGCGCGACATCGGCCAGCACGTGCGCAACCTGCAGCGCGCCGTCAACGACATGGAGGAACTGGTGGCGCTCGATGACCAGAAGCTCGGCATCGAGGACAAGGCAGGCGCGAAGCCGATCGCCATCAGCCAGGGCGGCATCGCCTTCGAGCATGTCGACTTCCTCTACGGCGCGCACCTGAAGCCGCTCTACACCGACCTCAACGTCACCATCGCGCCGGGCGAGAAGGTCGGCCTCGTCGGCCATTCCGGCTCGGGCAAGACCACCTTCGTCAAGCTGATCCAGCGCCTGCACGATGTCTCGGGCGGCCGCATCGTCATCGACGGCACCGATATCCGCGACGTGCAGCAGGCCTCGCTGCGCCGCCAGATCGCCATCGTGCAGCAGGAGCCGGTGCTGTTCCACCGCTCGCTGGCCGAGAACATCGCCTACGGCCGGCCGGGCGCCAGCCGCGCCGAGATCATCGCGGCGGCAAAGCTCGCCAACGCGCACGACTTCATCGAGAAGCTCCCCAAGGGCTACGAGACGCTGGTCGGCGAGCGCGGCATCAAGCTCTCGGGCGGCGAGCGCCAGCGCGTCGCCATCGCCCGTGCCTTCCTGTCGGACGCGCGCGTGCTGATCCTCGACGAGGCCACCTCGAGCCTCGACAGCGAGAGCGAAGCGTTGATCCAGGAGGCGATGGAGCGGCTGATGGTGGGCCGTACCACCATCGTCATCGCGCACCGGCTCTCCACCGTCCGCGCCCTCGACCGCCTGCTGGTCTTCGACGCCGGCAAGGTGGTGGAAGAAGGCACGCACGAGCAGCTGGTGAAGCGCGACGGCGGCATCTACCGGAGGCTGTTCGAGCGCCAGGCGCTGGAACTGATCAAGGGGCTGGAAGCGGCGGAGTGAGATACGGCGCTCCCGCCCACCGGCCGTCATCCCGGCGCACGCCGGGACCCATGGCTCGGTGGTCGAACCGCACACGAACCGCGCCGGTCCATCACCGATGGGTCGGCACCAGCTTGCATGGGGAACGTCCGGCGCACTGGGTCCCGGCGTGCGCCGGGATGACGGCCGGATGATGCCGGCCGCTCTTCCCTTCCATCGGCAAGCACCGATATAAGGGCGCATGACCCTCCCCCTCTCCATCCTCGACCTCGCCCCCGTCTCCGAGGGCACCTCCACGCCCGATGCACTGCGCGAGGTGGTGAAGCTGGCCCAGCTTGGCGACGAGCTCGGCTATACCCGCGTCTGGTACGCCGAGCACCACGGCATGCCCTCGATCGCCTCGTCCTCGCCCGAAGTACTGATCGCCACCTCGGCTGCCAACACCGCGCGCATCCGCGTCGGCTCCGGCGGCGTCATGCTGCCCAACCACGTGCCGCTGCGCGTGGTCGAGACCTACCGCACGCTGAACGGACTCAATCCCGGCCGCATCGACTTGGGCATCGGCCGGGCCGGCGGCTCGGACGGCCGCACGCTCTCGGCGCTGCGCTCGGTCGGCGGAGAATACTTCGCCCAGGAACTGGCGGAGATGTTCGCCTTCGACGAGGGCAATTTCGCCCCCGACCATCCGTTCCACCCGGTGCGCGTCGTGCCCGAGAAGGTCGACCTGCCGCCGGTGTTCCTGCTCGGCTCGAGCGGCGCCAGCGCCCAGGCTGCCGGCCAGCTCGGCGTCGGCTACTCGTTCGCCGCCCATTTCAGCCAGACCCCGGCCGCCCCCGCCTTCGCCGCCTATCGCGCCGCCTTCACGCCGACCGGGGCTTTCCCCAAGCCGCACGCCATCATCGCGCTCTCGGTGCTGGTCGCTCCCAGCGACGAGGAGGCGCGCTACCTCTCCGGCAGCCAGGAGCTGAGCTGGGCCCTGTTCCACTCCGGCCAGGTGCGCAAGCTGGTGCCGCCCGAGGAAGCGGCGACGCACGACTACACGCCGCAGGAGAGCCGCATCATCGCGCAGCACCGCCCGCTGTGGATCGTCGGCTCGCCGGCGACGGTGAAGGCCGAGATCGACAAGAAGGTTGCCGAATCCGGCGCCGACGAGGTGATGGTCACGACGACGGTGTGGGACTACGAGCTGCGGCTGCGCTCGTTCCGGTTGCTGGCCGAGGCGTTTGGGTTGGAGTAGTGATCGCCTGATCTCAGCCACACCAAGACCCACACTCACCGCCGTCATCCCCGGGCTTGACCCGGGGACCCAGCGATGCCCGCTACATCCCTGGGTCCGCGGATCAAGTCCGCGGATGACGACTGGGAGATTGGGAGGCGGGTGGATGACCGCCAGATTGCAGGCTCACGCCGCCGCCGCGGCTTCCCTTACGACATGCACGGCGGCCGGCTGGAAGATCATCTTGATGTGGTTGCGCGCCATCAGCATCTGCTCGGGCAGCACGGCGGGCTCGCCCAGCGACTTGCTCATGACGATGCCGCCGTCGATGGCGCAGGCGATCATCCGCGCCAGCCGGCCCGTATCCACCGCGTCACGCGGCGGATAGACCGCGACGATGGCGTCGAGCATGACGCGGAAGTGGTCGTTCCATTGCCGGGTCATCTCGGTGACGATGGCGCGGATGTCGCGGTCGAACAGCCGGTCCTGGTAGCTCATGATGGCGACGAGGCACCCCGGATGCCCGTCCGGCATCGCCGCCATGTGCTCGGCCAGTAGCGTCAGGCCGACGAGCAGCCTCTGCAGCGGATCGTCGCTGAGCTCGGCGGCCCGGCCGAAGATATCCGAGAGCAGCCGGTCGAGATGCTCGCCGTAGCGGGCGAGCAGGCCCTTGGCGAGCTCGTTCTTGTCCCTGAAGTGGTAGAAGAAGCCGGACTTGGTGATGCCGGCCTCGGCGATCAGCTCTTCGATCGACGTGGCGCCGAACCCCTTGGCGAGCACCGCCGCCTCGGCGATCTCCAGGAGTCTTTCGCGCGTCGCATTGCCTTTGCGCATCGGGCAGGTCCCTCTCGGTTACGGTACCTCCGGTACGGTTTTCGCGTTTCCGCGACCCCGGGCGAACCACCGCCCCAAGCGGCAAATCCACCCCAACCCGTTCCGGCTGCTGACCAATTCAGTCGAGACACCCGACTTGACCACGCTCCCGCTAGCGCCGGAACGCGCGAGTCGTCATATGTCTCGCCACCCGCGGAGAGGCAAATAGCCTCGATTTCCGTTTCAATCAATCCCCCTGTGGAGAGACGGCATGCAGATGTCACGACAGGAGCTGCCCCAGCTGACGGGCAAGATGTTCGTCACCGACGGCGGTATCGAGACCCACATGATCTTCAATCTCGGCCAGGATGTACCGGACATGTCGGTCTACCTGCTGAACATGAGCGCCACCGGCCGCGAGCTGATGCGCGATTACTACCGCGCCTATATCCCGATCTGCCGGAAGGCCGGCCAGGCCTTCCTGTTCGACACCAATACCTGGCGCGCCAACCCCGACTGGGGCTTCCGCGCCGGCCTCGACCTGGCGGCGCTGCGCCGGGCCAATATCGAGGCGGTCGCGTTCTGCCGGCAGATGCAGGTGGAGTTCGCTGCCGCCGGCGTCGACTCGATCGTCTCCGGCGTTCTCGGTCCGCGCCGCGACGCCTGGCAGCACGATCGCCTGATGACGGTGGAGGAATCGCTCTCCTACCACGGCATGCAGGTCGAGGCCTTTGCCGAAGCCGGGGCCGACTATGTCAGCGCCTATACGCTCACCAACGTGCCCGAGGCGGTCGGCATCGCCCGGCTGGCCCGGCGCCTGGACCTACCGGTGGTGCTGAGCTTCACGCTCGAGACCGACGGCAACCTGCCCGGCGGCAAGCCGCTCGAGGTGGCGATCAACGAGGTCGATGCCGCCACCGGCGACTATCCGGCCTACTACATGATCAACTGCGTCCACCCCATTCATTTCGCCGCGACGGTGCGCCATGGCGGCCGCTGGGTCGACCGGATCGGCGGGCTCAGGGTCAATGCCTCGATGAAGAGCCATGCCGAGCTCGACAATTCGCCCGAGCTCGATACCGGCGACGCCACCGACCTGGCCCAGCGCTACGCCCGGCTGCTGCCGCTCTTGCCCAATATCCGGGTGATCGGCGGCTGCTGCGGCACCGACCACCGCCATATCGGGGCGATCTGCAGCACCTGCCTGCCGTCCCCGCACCAGCATCACTGAACCGAGCGGGGGGCTTCCGAAAGGATCCGCTCAGATGACCAGCATCGATATCGAAGACGACCTGACCCCGGCCACCGCCCGTCCGGCGCGCCCCGGCCCGTTCCGCCGCTGGCTCGCCAGCTGGCGCCAGCGCCGCCTCCAGCGCATCACGCTCGCCGAACTGGGCCGCATGGATGGCTACCTGCTGCGCGATATGGGCATCGAGCCACAGGACTTGATCGATGCCCTGGAAGGCCGCAACCGCTCGCTGCTGTTCAACCCGGTGCGCCCCGGCGAGTAGGCGGGGCAGGCCAGCCGGCAAGCATGCCGGTTCGGAGGGAGGGCGCATGATGGCGCAACAAGCTCCGCCTTCCTTCTCCCGCAAGGGGAGAAGGCGACGGTATCGGCGCGCGCCGGGGCACACTCGCGCCGCGACGCCACCTCTCCCTCTGGGGGAGAGGTCGGCCCGCAGGGCCGGGTGAGGGGGCCTTTCGGGTCCTCACGCCATACGCAATTGCCCTGCAGGACAGGGGCCTCCCGGCTATCCCCGTACCGCCCGCCACGCCGAGATGATGGCGTCGGCCGACATGTCGACATCGGCCTCGGTGGTCTCGCCCGAGCTTACCGAGATGCGCATCACCCAGTCGCCGCGCCAGGCGGCGCCGCCGACGAAGCACACGCCGTCGTGCTGCACGCGGGCGATCACCGCCTCGGTCGCGGCCTTGCGCGCCGCGGCGTCGCCCGCGCCGAAATTGACGATCACCTGGTTGATCGTCACCTCGTTCATGATGCGGATGCCGGGCTCGGTGGCGAGCCGCTCGGCGAAGCGCCTGGCATAGCCGCAATGGCGCTCGACCAGTTCGGCGACCCCGGTCCGGCCGAGGGTCTTCAGCATGGCCCAGACCGGCATGCCGCGGGCCCGGCGCGACAGTTCCGGCACGAAGGCGGAGGGCACGCGGTCGCCCTGGTTGATCGAGGGCAGGTAGCTGCCCCACTGCGTCATCGCGCGCTGGTGCACCTCGCGGTCGCGCACGATGGCGAAACCGGAATCGTAGGGCACCTGCAGCCACTTGTGCCCGTCCGTGACCCAGGAATCGGCGCCCTCGATGCCCTCGGTCAGGTGCTTGTGGCCGGGCGTCGCCCGCGCCCACAGCCCGAAGGCGCCATCGACATGCACCCAGGCGCCGTGCGCGTGCGCGATGGCGATGATCTCGGCGAACGGGTCGTAGGCGCCGGTATTGATCTGCCCGGCCTGGGCGATGACGATCTTCGGCCCGCTGCTCTTGCCGATCTCGGCCGCGAGCGCATCGGGCCGCATCCGGCCCTGCCCGTCGGTGGCGACACGGGTGACCCGCTTGTAGCCGAAGCCGATCATCTGCAGCGCCGAGAATACCGAGGAATGGGCGTCGTCGCCGACCAGCACGGCCACGTCGGGCGCGCCGAATAGGCCGTCGGCATCGACGTCCCAGCCGGCATCGAGCAGCACCTTCGTGCGCGCGGCGGAGAGCCCGACCGCGTTGGCGACGGTGGCGCCGGTGACGAAGCCGACCGAGCTGCCGCGCGGCAGGTCGAGGATGTCGACCAGCCAGCCCTCGGCGATCTCCTCCATCGCGGCCGCCGCCGGGGTGGGGGTGTGGTAACCGGCATTCTGGCCCCAGGCCGTCACCATCCAGTCGGCCGCCACGCCCGACGGATGCGAGGCGCCGATGACGAAGCCGAAAAAGCGCGGGCCGGCCATCGGCATCAGTCCCGGCGTCGACAGGCGCACCAGTTCCTCGAGCACCGCCTCGGGCGCGCTGCCGGTCTCGGGCAGCGGCGCGGCCAGCGCCTGGCGCATGCTGTAGTAGTCGACCTCGGGCCGGCCGGAGTTCTCGCCCAGTGACTCACGATAGGCGACGGCATGATCCACCGCCCGGCCCAGAAGGTGTCGCAGGTCGTCGGTCATATGATGATCTCCCTTGGTCACCGATGGCTGAGCATAGCGCAGCTGAAGCGGGGATGAATGGGGTAATGGCCAGCGGCGCGGACACCACCCTTCCCTCCCCCTTGAGGGGAGGGACCGAGGGAGGGGGTGGTCCGGTGATCCCCGATGGACCCCCACCCCCCAACCCCTCCCCTCAAGGGGGAGGGGAGCAGGCTAGGCCTGCAGCTTTTTCAGGATCGCGGCGCCCATTTCCTCGGTGCCGACGGTCTTGCGGTTCTGCTCGCCGATGTCGCCGGTGCGCAGCCCATCCGCCAGCACCGCCGAGATCGCCGCTTCGAGCCGGTCGGCCAGCGCCACCATGTTGAACGAGTAGCGCAGCGCCATGGCGAAGCTCGCCAGCATGGCGATCGGGTTGGCGATGCCCTTGCCGGCAATGTCGGGGGCCGAACCATGCACCGGCTCGTACAGCGCCTTGCGCTTGCCGGTCACCGGATCGGGGGCGCCGAGCGAGGCCGACGGCAGCATGCCGAGCGAGCCGGTGAGCATGGCGGCCGCGTCCGACAGGATGTCGCCGAACAGGTTGTCCGTCACCATCACGTCGAACTGCTTGGGATTGCGCACCAGCTGCATGGCCGCGTTGTCGGCGAGGATGTGGTGGAACTCGATGTCGGGGTAGTCCTTGGCCACCGCCTGCGCGACTTCGTCCCACAGCACGCCCGACTTCATGACGTTCTTCTTGTCGGCCGAATGCACCTTCTTCTTGCGGGTGCGGGCGAGGTCCATGGCGACACGCACGATGCGGTCGATCTCGTAGGTCTCGTAGACCTGCGTGTCGATGGCGCGCTTCTGCCCGTTGCCGAGGTCGGTGATGGTCTTGGGCTCGCCGAAATAGACGCCGCCGGTCAGCTCGCGCACGATCAGGATGTCGAGCCCCTCGACCAGCTCGCGCTTGAGCGAGGAGGCATCGGCCAGCGCCGGGTAGCAGATGGCGGGACGCAGGTTGGCGAACAGCTTGAGGTCCTTGCGCAGGCGCAGCAGGCCCGCTTCCGGGCGATGCTCGTAGGGCACCTTGTCCCACTTTGGCCCGCCCACGGCGCCGAAGATCACCGCGTCGGCGGCGAGCGCCTTCTGCATGTCCTCTTCCGAGATGGCGACGCCGTGCTTGTCATAGGCGCAGCCGCCGACGAGGCCCGAGTCGATCGTGAAGTCGGTCTCGCCCTGGCTGTTGAGCCAGGCGATCACCTTCTCGACCTCCTTCATGATCTCGGTGCCGATGCCGTCGCCGGGCAGGAGGAAGAGCTTCTGGGCCATGGTAGATCTCGTTGCTTGCTTGGTTGTCTGTCTGGTCCACCGGGTCATCCCCGCGAAAGCGGGGATCTCGGTTTGCCGCGCGCTCGGTGCCCGAAAACAGGGATTCCCGCTTTCGCGGGAATGACACCGGAGCGGGTTGCCGACGAGGCAGGAAGGGTCGGCATGCCTGAACGCATCAGCGCTCGTGCGCGCCCATGCGCGCCGTCACTTCGATTTCGACCTTCATCTCGGGCCGCGTGAGGCCGCAGACCAGCATCGTCGCTGCCGGCCGGATCTCGCCGAAGACCTTGCCGGCCACTTCGACCAGCCCGTCGTAATGGGCCATGTCGGTGATGTAGTAGCGCACCCGCACCGTGTCCTTGAGGGTCGAGCCGGCTTCCTCGAGCGCATGGCTGATGGTGGCGAAGGCGTTGCGGGCTTGGTCGCGCACGTCGTCGGGCATCTCCATGGTCTTGTAGTCGTAGCCGGTGGTGCCCGACACGTAGATCATGTTGCCGTCCACGATGGCGCGCGAATAGCCGATCCTGGCCTCGAACGGCGAGTGCGACGAGATGTGGATCACCATGTCTGCCTCCTCCCGGGGGAGCGCTTTCAGGAAAGGGTGCAGACCTTCCCGCCGCGAAAGCGCGACAAAACCAAGGCGCGGCGGCGTCAGATCCAGGGACGCTCGGCGCCCAGCTTGTGCTCGAAGCGGGTGATCGCCGGGTCGGCCTTGAGCGTGGTGGCGATGTCGTCGAGCCCTTCGAGCAGCACCTGCTTGCGCGCCGGGTCGATGTCGAAGTGGATCGTGCCGCCGTCCGGCCCCTGGATGGTCTGGTTGGCGAGGTCGACGGTGAGCGTCGCGTTGGCGCCGCGCTCGGCATCGTCCTGCAGCAGCGCCAGCTGCTCGGGTGTCACCTTGATCGGCAGGATGCCGTTCTTGAAGCAGTTGTTGTAGAAGATGTCGGCGAAGCTGGTCGAGATGACGCACTTGATGCCGAAGTCGAGCAGGGCCCACGGCGCATGCTCGCGCGACGAGCCGCAGCCGAAATTGTCGCCCGCGACGATGATCCTGGCCTGGCGGTAGCCCGGCTTGTTGAGCACGAAGTCCGGGTTCTCGGAGCCGTCCTCGTTGTAGCGCATTTCGCTGAACAGCGCCGTGCCCAGCCCGGTGCGCTTGATCGTCTTGAGGTACTGCTTGGGAATGATCATGTCCGTGTCGATGTTGATGATCGGCAACGGCGCGGCGACGCCAGTGAGGGTCGTGAACTTTTCCATCTCGAGATACCCCTTTCGGTGGGCGTGTCATGACGCATGCAGCCCGCCGAATCAAGTCGGACATGGGACGAGGCGTTCGGCAACGAAGGCCGCCCGGTGCGCGTGGCCCACCCCCACCGGCAGCGTGGCTCGCTACCGGTAATTCCGCGGGTCGCGCTTGCGCCATGCCCACGGGTCGTCGACCTGGGCGCCAGGCTGGAACACGCCGAGCTGCGCCGCCTTGGCCTCGTTCTCCTCGGCGACATAGTCCTCGCCCTGCTCGACATAGGCGCGCGCCATGCCCAGGCGCACCAGTTCGGCACCGATATCCTTGCCGGCCGAGGTGCAGGTGCCGAAGCGGCGGTTGAACTGGTCCGGCTTGCCGTCCTTGAGCGTGCAGCTCGCCTCGCCCGAGGCGATGAGCTCGCCCAGCGCCTGCCGGGCCGCCCCGTAGCAGTCCCACAGCAGCTCGCCGACATGGCATTTCTGCGTGCGCTCGGGGGCATCGACGGCCCACAGGATCACCCGCTGCTTGTCGACCATGACGATGTCGGCATCGACCACCTTAGCGGCGCCCGTCACCACTTCCTCGGCGAAGGCGCCGCCGGTGAGCATGAGTGCCGCGGCCGCGGCAGTTGCCAGGGTCTTCATTGCCCGCTCCTCTGTACCTGCCCGTCGGGCATGATGTTGTTGGTCAGCTGGTCCGGCGCGATGCTGCCGAGGTCCACCTTGGCGCGGGTGAAGCGGTTGGCATGCGCCCGGGCGCCGGTGAAATCGGCATTGTCGAGCCGCGCCCCGAAAAAGTCGGTCTGGGTGATCGTTGCGTCCCGGAACGCGGCGCCCGAGCCGGTGGTCTCGACGAAGCCGGCCCCGTCGATCGTCGCCGCGTCGAATCTGGTGCGGCCGATATTGGCCTTGTCGAGGTTGGTCCGGTTCAGGCTCGCGCCGGTCAGGTCGGCATTGTTGAGCCGCGCCCCCTTCAGCACCGACGCGTCGAGATTGGCGCCCGTCAGGTCGATGCCGGTGAGCCGGGCATGCTGAGCCATCGTGTAGCTGAAGTCGGCCCCCGGCGCCTTGGCGGCGGACAGTTGCGCCTCGTAGAACATCGCACCCTTGAAGCGGCCGCCGGCCAGCACCGCGCCGCTCAGGTCGGCGAGGTTGAAGTTGGCATCCTCGGCGATCACGTCGGTGAGGTTGGCGCCCTTGAGGATGGCGCGGTGGAAGCTCGCCCCGCTCAGGTTGGCGCCCGTGAGGTCGACGCCCGACAGGTCCGCCTTCTTGAAGCTGGCATTGGAGAGATCGCAGCCGCGGCATTCCTGGCGCGCGCCGCTGATCAGGTCTTCGACCGGACCGGCAAGCGCCGGGCTGGCGGCGAGCACGGCGAAGGCAACGGCGATCATGGCGCGCATGCGCATGCCGGCCCTCATCTGACCGGCGTCGCGTCGGGGGCGAAGGGCTGCTGCACCACCTCGAGCCGAGTCGCGCTCTGGAAATAGTTCTTCTGCACCTGCTGGGTCTCCCGGCTGATCGAGGTCTGGCCCTTCTTGCGGAAGTAGGTCGCCTCGAGCCGCATGGTGGCGTCCCCGTCGGGGCTCGTGCCCGTGCAGATCTGGTGGATGAAGATCGACCCCACCGGCTGCTGCCCGTCGGTGGCGGGAATGTCCTCGCAGGCCGGCGACCACGGGCTGTAGCGGCCCCTGAGGTTGTCGGCGAGGCGCACCGCGACGCGCCGGTCGCGTTCGCCCGCCCGCTCGTCGGTGACGATGCGGATGCCGCGCGCGATGCCGGCCGCGTCGACCAGCACGGTGAACACCACCGGGTGGGCATAGATCGAGGTGCCGCCCTGGGCGAAGCGGTATTCGTCCTCCAGCGCCTTGGCGATGTAGTCCTGCTCGTCGTCGTAGGTGAAGAACACCTCGTGCAGGCCGGAGGCCTCGGCCGGGCAGGTGGCGAACTCGGTGAAGTCCCTGAGCGGCACCGAGGGCGGCCCGCCATTGGTGCCGCAGGCAATCAGCGCCACCGCGCTCAGCGGGATCTGCGTGATCGGCGCGCCGAACTTGACGTCCCAGATGGTGAAGGCCGGGACGTAGGTCAGTTTCGCTTCGGCCTGCGCCAGGCCCGCCGACGGCGCCAGCGGCGCCATCGCGAGACCCAGCCAGAGCGCGGCGGCAGCGAGGCGCATGCCTACTGCTTCATGAAGGCGCACGCCTTCTCGGCCGACTTCTCGAACCAGGCGACGCAATCCTCGTAGGTCGCCTTCGGCTTCCCCTGGATCGAGGTCATGATGTAGGCGACGAGGTTGACGATGTCGTCCTTCTTGATCGACTTGCCCTTGTGCGGCTCCTGGCCGGCCTCGAAATCGGCAGCGACCATGCCGTAGCAGCGGTCGTCCTTGTAGGCCTGGCTGTCGTGGTAGGGCATCGGCGTGCCCGGGATGCCGCAGCTGATGATCTGGATGAAGCCCGCGGCGTCGAGGCCCGATTCGCGCAGCAGCGCGGCGGCACCTTCCGAGCGCGGGTTCTTGCCCGTGCCGTCACCGTCCCAGCCATGGCACGACAGGCAGTTGCCGCCGGCCGAGCTGAACATGCGCTTGCCGCGCACGATGTCGGCCCCCTCGAGCTCGGGGATGCCTTCGATCTTGCTCAGGTCCGCGTTGGCCGGCAGCGCCGCGGCGGCGGCTCCGCCCGCACCGGCGGGGGCATTGGCGGCGATCGCGACCGAGGTCGCAGCGAGGGCGCCGGCCACAAGGAGCAGCGCGAGAGGTTTGCGGAGGGACATCATGGCTTCCTGTATCTGGCAAAGAGACCGGGCGGCCTAGGCCGCCCGATCCAATGTTCGTTATTGGTGCCGCCCTTAGAGGGCGAAGACGTAGAGCACGTTCGCGGCCGGACGGTTGGCCAGCTCGGGGTGCCCGAAGGTCACCAGCGCGCTGCCGCCCGAGGCGATGGCGATGAACTCCTTGTCGCCGACCTTGAAGGCGATCGGCGGAGCGGTGAACGAACCGCCCAGGTTGATCGACCACTTCTGCTCGAGGGTCTTGGCGTCATAGGCGCCGAAGGTGCCGTCGAGTTCGCCGGTCCACACCAGGTCCGGGGTGGACATCACGCCGGCATAGTTCGGGTACGGACGATCGAGCTGCGCGATCTGCTTGCCGGTCGACACGTCGAAGGCGAAGATCGAGCCGGTCTGGGCGCCCGAGCCAGCCTGCGAACCGCCGCTGAACGTCGAGTTCTCACCCGGCTTCTCTTCCTTGTTGGTCATGTCCGAGCAGCCCTCGATCCCGGCGCCGTAGGCAACCGAAGTGGTCGGATCGAACGACGGCGGCCAGAAGTTCATGCCGCCCTGGATGTTCGGGCAGGTCAGCACGTTCTGACCACCGCGGCGCAGGGCGCCGTTGGCATATTCCTGCAGCGACTTGGACGCGTCGTACTCGACCGGCTTGCCGGTCTTGGGGTCGATGCCCTTGGTCCAGTTGAGCTGCTTCACGTATGGATTGGCGGCAATGAACGAGCCGTTGGTCCGGTCGAGCGTGTAGAAGATGCCGTTGCGGCCGAAGTGGGCCAGGACCTTGCGGTCTTCGCCGTCGACCTTGGTGTCGACGAGCAGCTGGGCGCCGACTTCGTCATAGTCCATGTAGTCGCCCGGGGTGTACTGGAAGTACCACTTGAGCTCGCCGGTGTCGGCGTCGAGGGCAACCGAGGCGTTGGTGTAGAGGTTGTCGCCCGGACGGTACTCGGGGTCGAACATCGGCACCGGGTTGCCCGTGCCCCAGTAGACGGTGTTGGAGGACGGGTCGTACGAACCGGTCACCCAGGCCGCGCCGCCGCCGGTCTTCCAGCAGTCGGGGTTGCCGGCTTCTTCGCACTTCCAGGTTTCCGAACCGGGCTGGCCGGGCTCGGGAATCGTGTTGAAGCGCCACTTCTCCTCGCCAGTCTTGGCGTCGAGCGCCGCGACCCAGCCGCGGGTCGCCCAGTCGCCGTAGGACTGGCCGACCAGGACCATGTCCTTGACCACCAGCGGAGCATTGGTGAAGCCTTCGCCCGGCTCGGTGCCGACCTGCTGGTCCCACACCACGTCGCCGGTCTCGTCGTCGAACGCCACGACGCGGCCGTCATTGAGAGCGGTGATGACCAGGTTGTCGACCAGCGCCAGGCCGCGCGAGGCGAGCAGGATGCCGCGGCTCGGGTCCTTGTCGATGCCGGTGTCGCCGATCCAGGCGATCTTGCCGGTCTTGCCGTCGGTCGCGTCGATCTTGTAGGGCGTGCCCCACGGGTCGGTGATGTAGAGGAAGCCGTCCTTGGCGAGCGGCGTGCCTTCCATCGAGCCCGGGCCGAAGCCGGCCGGCTCGCTGCCGCCGAGCGGAATGGCGAAGGCGAGCTTGAGGCCGGCGACGTTCGAGGCGTTGATCTCGTTGAGCGGCGAGTGGCGGCTGGCGCTGTAGTCGCGGTGCACCGACAGCCAGTTGTTGGCTTCGCTCTCGCTGCCTGCGGCAGCAAGTCGCTCCGCCGTGACGTCGGCCGCGAGCGCAAGCCCGGGCAACGCCAGCATGCTGCCCGCCAACATCGCGGACATCAGGTGTTTAAGACGCATCATATTCCCCCCTTGGGATCGGTCTAGTGAGTTGGCACTGGCGCCACATAAGACCGATGCGAGGGGGAGTTTGCCTATTTCATCTATTGGAAATTCTGCTGCAGGTCGGCTGCCGCCACGACCGGGGCCGCCTCCCGCTCGGTCCGGGGCCGTTCCGGATGCGGCAGCTCGAGCAGGCTCTCCTTGGGCACGTTCTGGCTGTATTCGTTGCGGCAGAAGTCGGTCAGCCGCTTGAAGATGTTGGCATAGCCGAGCAGCGTCATCAGGTGCTTGGGCATGGCCAGCACGATCGAGCGATCCATCCCCGGCAAGGTGTAGACGCGGACGCGGTTGCGCACCGAACCCGGCAGGCTCGGCAGCAGCGACAGCGGCACGTGCGCGGTAGCCAGCCCCTCGGCGACGATGTCCGCCGCCGCCACGTAGGTCATGGCGGTGAAGGCGGGCGTCGCGAACGGCAGGTGGGCCCGGTACCAGGCGTCCGACACCGGACGCATCGGCACGTTCGAGCTGATCTCGACATAGCGGGCAAAGGCCGGATCGAGCTGGGCCGGCTTGACCCCCTTGGCCAGCGCCTTCTCCAGCATGCCCTGCGGCACCTCGGCCGGTATCAGCAGCGCCATCGGATCGCGGAACAGCAGCGCCGTCGAGAAGCTCGAGCGATCCTCGGCCAGCGCCTCGTCGTTGACGATCACGCAGTTGAGCTGGTGCAGCCGCAGCTGCTCGACCAGTTCGCTGCTGGTCGTGGCGTAGGTCACCTCGAACTTGGCGAAGCCCGGCTCCTCGCTGGCGATGCGCGCCGCCGCGCTGAGAAAGCGCCCGCGCAGCGTCGGGCTGAGCCCGATCCTGAGGAACACGCGGCTGTCGACATAGCGCTTCTCATGCTCGTCGATTGCCTGGTCGAACTTGCGCAGCACCTCGTCGGAGAACTTGAACCAGTACTCGCCCGACGGCGTCAGGCTCACCGATCCGGTGCGGTTGCGGTTGATCAGCTGCGTGCCCAGCCGCTCCTCGAGCTTGGCCAGCTGCTGGCTGATCGAAGGCTGGCTCAAGCCAACGCGTCGCGACGCCTTCGTGATCGACCCGGCGATCACGACGGCGCGGAAGATTTGCATCTGTTTTAGGGTGATATCCATGCGGGGCTCATCTGTGTGCCCATTATGTGATCACAATGCGTCACATTCGATAAGCCAATAGAATGTCGCATCCATCACGCCGGCGCGCATTGGTCAAAAAGTCGTAGGCGCAGCAAAACGCCCTCCCCGCTGGGCGGAGAGGGCGCTGTTCGTGCGAATCGCGGGGCACCAGGCGGCACCCCCTGGGGCTGGTTTACTGCGCCGGGGTCGCGGCCGGGTCCGCCGTCGGGGCGGTCGAGAAGGTCGACAGGTAGGCGACGAGGTTGTCGATGTCTTCCTGCTCCTTGAGGCCGGGGAAGCTCATCTTGTTGCCCTTCACGAAGTCCTTCGGCTTGACCAGGTACTGGTGCAGCGTCTCGGACGTCCACACCAGGCCGCCGGCGCCGGCTTCGACCATGGCCTTGGAATAGTTGAAGTCCGGATGCGATCCGGCGACGCGGCCGAACAGGTTGTTCAGCTCGGGGCCGACCTTGTTCTTGGCGCCCTCGCCGACCGCGTGGCACGCGGCGCACTTCTTGAACACCTTCTCGCCATCCGCGACACTGTCGTCGGCGAAGGCCGTGGCGCCGAGCAGCGCCGAAATCACCAGACCAAGGGCCAGGACTCTCATTCACTCTTCTCCAGTTCGTCGCCGCAAGTCACGACGGGCGCTCTCGGACGCCATTGATCATCTCGGTGCATTGCCTGCACCATCTCAGCCGGGCTCATGCCATGTCCGGCGCCCGCTTTTGCCAATATGTGTCATCAGTGCGCTTGCCGCCGGATGCGCCGGATGGCGAGGAACACCACGAGCACGACCACCGGCGCTGCCACCGCCGTCATCTCGCCCTTGCTGAACGGCAGCACCTCGTGCAGCCCCTCGAACACATAGCCCAGGATGCCGAGCGCATAATACGAGATGGCGATGATCGACAAGCCCTCGACGGTGAGCTGCAGCCGGTACTGGCTGCGCCCGGTCTGCGAGATGCCGTCGAGCACGGCCCGGTTCTGCGTCTGGATCGACAGCGTGATGCGCGCGTCGAGCAGCTCGATCGCCCGCTGCACCTTCTCGGTCAGCGCCGTGAGCCGCTTCTCGGTGGCCCGGCAGGTGGCGAGCGCCGGCTGCGTCCGGTTGTTGAGGAAGCGCTCGATGGTGGTGAACTCCCCGATCGCCTTTTCCCGCAGCCGCGTCAGCCGCTCGGCCAGCACCTCGCCATAGGCCTGCGTCGCGGCGAAGCGGAAGCTGGTCAGCTCGACGGTGCGGCTGATCTCGCCCGACAGCCGGTGCAGCGCCTCGAGCGCCGCATTGTGGGCCTCGGCCGTGTCCCCGTCCCCGGCCTTTTGCATAATCGCCGCGAGCTGCCGCTCGTAGCTCGACACCTGTCCGCCCATCTCGCGCGCCAGCGGCAGGCCGATCAGCGCCATGGTGCGGTAGGTCTCGATCTCGAGCAGGCGCCTGACGATCACCCCGATCCTGAGTTCGCCGCTGTGGCCCGCCGCAACCTCGAAGCGGGTGAACCCGTCCTCGTCGAGACGGAAATCGGTCGCCGCCTGCGCTCCACCGTCGAAGATCGACGAATAGCTCAGGCTCAAGGGGCTGAACCCGGCCAGCGCACTCTCGGCGATCGATTCGGTGCCGATGACGTCGATCCGGGTCGCGAACACCAGCAGCAGGTTCTCGTGCAGCTCGAGCCCGATCCCAGCCGGCCTCGCCTCCCAGTCGTCGGTCGGGCCGGTCCAGGTGATGGTGGCGAACTCGTTGTGCAGCTCCCACGTCACCTGCCGGCCGTCGCGCCGGAACACCAGCTGCCGCGCCCAGGCCGGCCCCTCGGGCGCTGCGCCGGCGACGACGCCCATCTTCTCGTGCAGCGCGCGCAGGTCGGCCCCGCCATCGGCGCTCATGAACGCCAGCCGCCGGATGCGGACCGGCGGCGAAGCCGGCAGCACCGGCCGCGCATGCGTCTCGGCATCGATCAGCCGCCGATATCGATGTTCCTGCCACGCCGTCACTGTCGTACGCTCCCTGCTGCCGGTTCCCAGCGTGGCGGCTCTCGTGCCCGCCCGCAATCGTCACTTTGTCGCGCTGCCGGCCGCCCCGTTCGGCTTTTCCAATGCGATGCATAGGCAAGGGCGATTGCCCGCGCGTGCTAGCGGTTGCCCAGGGAGCGCCCGCCAAGGCGGGTGCCGGAGGAGGAGTATTCGGCTTTGGACGACGTGAAGGCCGCGGTCATCGGATCGCCGATGCAGGTGCGCGACTATGCCCCCGTGCTGCGCTGGCTGGTGGTGATGGGGCTGGTGGCGCTCCTGCTGCTGACCCTGTGGCAGACGGGCCTGCTGGCGACCGTCCTCGAATCCGACCACACCCGGATCTCGCTGCTCATCTTCGGGCTGTTCCTGATTACCTCGCTCAACGCCCTGTTCCATGCCGTCGACGTCAGCCGCGAGCTGATCGCGGCGCGCAAGGCCCGGGCCGTGATCGAGGCCGAGAGCCGGACCGGCTTCCGCCTGCTCGGCGACAAGGTGCTGACCGGCGCCGGCACCCTGGTCGAGCCCGGCATCCTGGCCAGCCACGTGGCCAACCTCGTGCGCAAGGCCGATCTCGGCGGCGCCGGCCGGATCGACCAGACGCTGCTGCTGCGCACTGTCGCCGACCGGCTGCGGGCCCGCGAAAAGCTCGGCCTGTTCGTCTCCGAGGGCCTGCTGCGCCTGGCGCTGCTCGGCACCGCCATCGGCTTCATCCTGATGCTGATCCCGATCGCCGGCCTGTCCTCGTTCGATGCCGAGACGCTGCGCGGGGCGCTCGCCGGCATGACCGGTGGCATGGCCGTGGCGCTCAACGTCACCGTCTCCGGCATCGCCGCCGCGCTCGTGCTGAAGTTCGAGTATTTCCAGCTCGACGAGGCCATCGGCGAGCTGTTCTCGACCATCGCCGAAGTCAGCGAGATCAATGTCGTGCCGGCCATCGAGAAGAGTCACGATGGACGGGCCTAGTCTGTTTTCCGGCTCCGAGAGCGACGACGGGACCTTCGTTCCGTTCACCGACATCCTGTTCAACGCGCTGCTCGGCTTCGCGATGATGGTGTTCATCGCCTTCGCGCTGATCCGTCCCGACGCCAAGTCCGGCATCATCGACACCAATGCCGAGTTCATCATCACCACGACCTGGCCGGACGACAACGAGGACGACATCGACACCTACGTGCAGGACCCGACCGGCAACGTCGTCTGGTACCACTCGATGCAGAAGGGCTTCGTCACCCTCGATCGCGACGACCGCGGCAACTACCTCGACGAGGTGACGGTCAACGGCGTCAAGCACCACGTCGCGCTCAACCAGGAGACGGTGAGCGTCCGCGGCATCCTGCCAGGCGAATACATCGTCAACATCTACCACTACACCAACCCCACCAACGCCGCGGTGCCGGTGACGGTGAAGGTCGAGAAGATCAACCCCAAGGTCTCGGTGGTCTATTACGACACGCTCGTGCTCGACAAGAAGGGCGACGAGAAGACCGTGATCCGCTTCACCGTCGACGCCGACGGCGCGGTCAGCAACATCAACACCGTGCCGGTCTCGCTGATCCAGGCCGTGCGCAAGGGCTGACAGGGATGAACACGCTCGTCATCACCGGCTCCATCGCCCTGTTCCTGCTGCTGGCGCTGCTCCTGCTCAGCCTCAACCTGTTCTCGCTGTGGCGCTGGTGGGTGAAGGCGCTGATGATCGTCGTCACGCTCGGCTCGGTGATCGTGCTGTATTTCACCATGACCGGCCTGATCGGCTGGGCCTCGACCGACCGGATGCCGGCCCGCTTCAGCCTGCTGTCGACCCGCATCGTCGAGCCGGACAAGCTCAAGGGCCTGCCCGGCCACATCTACCTGTGGATCGAGGAGGTCGACGACCAGCAGGTGGTGATCGCCCCGCCCCGCGCCTTCGAGGTGCCCTACGAGGTCGAGACCGCCAGCGACGTCGCCACCGCCCAGCAGCAGATCGAGGGCGGCGGCAAGGTGCTCGGCCAGTTCGCCGCCACCGGCTCGGAAGAAGCGGCAAAGGACGTCGCCCCGCAGGAAAAGGGCGCCGGCGCCGTCGACATGCAGGGCGCCGCCACCCAGGGCCAGGGCCAGGGCGGCGAGGGCTTCGAGAATGTCGGCGACCCCGGCACGCTCACCTTCTCGGAAATGCCGCCGGTCCCGCTGCCCGACAAGGGCGTGGTGCAGGTCGGCCAGTAAGGCAGCCATGCTCGCCACCTCTGCCTTGCCTTCTCCCCTTGCGGGAGAAGGTGGCGCGTAGCGCCGGATGAGGGGTTCGCAGACTAAGTCTGCGCGATCGGAGCGTAGCGACGAGCGATGAGAGGGCTGAGACAGACCCCTCATCCGCCCTTCGGGCACCTCCTCCCGCAAACAAGGCGATGGCCGATAGGCCTCACCCCTTGCCCAGCGCCTCCACGGCATAGGTGAGCGCGTTCTCGACCGCCCGGATCTCGACCACCACCGGCGCCACCAGCGGGTCCGTCTCCCAGGCGGAGAACCCGCGCGCCAGGGCGAAGGCCGCCATCTCCTCGGCCCGGCGCCCGACGATCTCGGCGGCCGAGCGCGCCTCGCTCAGCGCGTCGGCCCGGACCGAATCCGGCGTCTGCGGATTGTTGGCGAGCGACTGCAGCCGCCGGGCGTTGATCCGCCACTGCCGCGCGAACTCCTCCGCCCGCTTCAGCCGGAACGAAACCACCGTCTCGCTGAGTTGTGCCTCTGCCATGCCGCCACCATTGATTCGCGCTGCGTACAAGTC
Organism: Devosia sp.; assembly: GCF_017307495.1. GTDB lineage: Bacteria > Pseudomonadota > Alphaproteobacteria > Rhizobiales > Devosiaceae > Devosia_A. The sequence goes on from NZ_JAFKHE010000020.1 coordinate 79,987, forward strand.
AATTTGCTCGCGGCAATTTGGTGCCGCCATGACAGCTTGGTGGCAGCCTCGGGGCGGTCCCCGGCCGGCAGCGTCGCGCCGGGCGCAACCGGGCCCGCGCGCGTGGCGGTCAGGGCGGTCATGGCGCGTGTGCGACGGCAGGTCTTCGCGGCGGGTCGCGCTGCTGCTAGCCTGTGGCTTTACGTCTGCATGAGGGTGGCGCGCCATCCCGGCGCCCCCCGCCTCGCGAGGGAATGACGATGCCCGCCAAATCAGTGCCCACCGCGCCCAGGCCTGCCGACCCCGCCGCGATCGTCAGCGAAGAGGCGATCCGCCAGCGCGCCTATTTCATGTGGGAGGCCGACGGCAGTCCGGAAGGCCGCCAGGACCACTACTGGAGCCTGGCCCGCGCCGAGGCGATCCGGGCCTTCGTCGAGGCCACGGCCAATGGCGTCGCCCGGGCCGCCGCCGCCACGCCGGAGGCAAAGCCGACCCGGCAATCGGCCGCGAAGGCGAAGTAAGCCCGACCCCTGCCGCGGACGACAACGCCCGGTCCGTGGGACCGGGCGCGATATCCGTCATCCCCGGGCGAAAACCCCCGGGGACGCACGTTCGAACGCGGCCGCTGGACTCAGTCCACTGCCGCGACGGCGATGATCTCGACCTTCAGCGCGGGATGCGCCAGGCGGGCTTCGATGCAGGCGCGGGCCGGCGGGTTGGCCGGGTCGATCCAGGCGTCGTAGACCGAGTTCATCGCGGCGAAGTCGCCGATATTGTTGAGGATCACCTGGACGCTGAGCACCTTGGACTTGCTGGTGCCGGCCTCGGCGAGCAGCTTGTCGATCGCCTCGAGCACCTCGGCGGTCTGCTTCTCGATCGGGCCGTTGTAGTCCTGGGCGACCTGCCCGGCGAGGTAGACGGTATTGCCGTGCTTGACGGCCATGCTCATGCGCTTGCCGGGCTGGTAGCGGGTGATGCTCATGGAAGTGCTCCTTGGTGAAAATCCGGAGCCTGATGTAGCGGCTGCGGCGCCGGGACGAAAGCCGGAATCACCCCCTCGTCGGCCCCACTTTGGTTCCGGTCCGCCGTTGCGGCTGCGGCGCCGGACCGCCGCCGTTCATCCAGCTGATCCGATCCTGAGCGCGGCGTTCAGCCGGCGTTCACGGGCGCGTGACTATTGCCCCGCCCCCACAAACACCCTCCGCAAGCGAGTTTATGGGAATGGACAAGCGTTTTCCGCTGGAAGACCAGATCGAGATGCTGGCGAGCGCCCTCAGGGGGCGCGTCGTGACCCCGGGGAGCCCGGACTATGACGGCCTGCGCATCGTCGCCTTGGCGAACTTCGACAAGACCCCGGCCGCCGTGATCCGCGTCGCCACTGCCGCCGACATCGCCGCGGTGATCAACTTCGCCAGGGCCACCGACCTCGAGCTCGCCGTCCGCTCCGGCGGCCACAGCGTCGGCGGCTTTTCGGGCAGCAATGGCGGCCTCGTCATCGACCTGCGCGACCTCACCGGCATCGACATCGACCATGCCGGCCGCACCGGCTGGTTCGGCACCGGCCTCAATGCCGGAGCAGTGACCGCCGCGCTCGAGCCGCACGGGCTCATCCTGCCGCTCGGCGATTCCGGCACGGTCGGCCTCGGCGGCATCACCCTGGGCGGCGGCATCGGCTACCTCGTGCGCAAGCATGGCCTCACCATCGATTCGCTGCTCGCCGCCGAGATCGTCACCGCCGACGGCGACATCCTCGTCGCCGATGCCGAGCATCATTCCGACCTGTTCTGGGCCCTGCGCGGCGGCGGCGGCAATTTCGGCGTCGTCACCCGCTTCCGGTTCCGGCTGCATGCGCTGCCCAGCTTCGTCGGCGGCCCGCTGATCCTGCCGGCGACGCCGGAGGTCCTGGCCGGCTTCGTCGCCGCCGCCGAGGCGGCGCCCGACGAGCTGACCGCCATCGTCAACCTGATGCCGGCCCCGCCGCTGCCCTTCATCCCGCCGCATGTCCACGGCCAGCTCGTGCTCATGGGCATGATGGCCCATGCCGGCGACGCCGAGGCCGCGGCCCGCGCGCTCGCGCCCTTCCGCGCCCTCGCCCCCGCCATTGCCGACCTCGTCGGACCGGCCCCGCTCTCGAGCCTCTATATCCCCGAGGATCCGAACCTGCGCCCGGCCGTCACCACCCGCGCGCTCTACATGGACACGGTCGGCCTCGCCGATGCCCGCACCCTGATCGAGCACCTGGGCCGCACCGACGCGCCGATGTTCATCGGCCAGGTCCGCGTCCTCGGCGGCGCCGCCGCCCGCGTGCCGGTCGGCGATACCGCCTATGCCCATCGCAGGAGCCGCATCCTCGTCGGCCTGCTCGCCATGTATGGCGGGCCGACCGAGCCGCACGAGCGCTGGGCCAGCGCCGGCATCGCGGCGCTGCGCCAGCACGATGCCGGCGCCTACGTGAACTTCGTCTCCAACGAAGGCCCGGAGCGCCTGCGCGCCGCCTACCCGGGCCCGACGTGGGACCGGCTGCGCCAGGTCAAGGCCAAGTACGACCCCGAGAACCTGTTCCGGCTCAACCAGAACATCCCCCCGGCCGCCTGAGGCCCGACGGATGGCGGCGCCCGCGCAAGGGGGCGCCGCGGCCACGGATGGGAAGCGCAGCCGCTGCCGGGGCTCGGTCGCGGGCTCCCGCGCTTCCCATTCGGCCCTCCCGCCCTTGACGTTCCCGGCCGGCCGGCCCGCTATATGCGTCCCGCAACCGGCCGAGTCCGCCCGATGCCCGATCGTCCGCTCCTCGTCGTCGACGGCGATTCCTTCGCCCACCGCGCCTATCACGGCCTGCCCAAGACGATCCGGCGGGCCGGCGACAAGGGCGGCGGCGCTATCGTCGGCTTCGCCAACTACCTGCTCCGCCTCTACGAGGCCGAACGACCGCGCGCCGTCATCGTCGGCTGGGACACGCTGAGCGAACCGAACTGGCGCGCGCTGGAGTTCCCCGACTACCAGGGCGGCCGCGTGTTCGACGACGAGATCGTCGACCAGCTCGACGTGCTGCCCGAGCTCGTCGCCGCCATGGGCTTTGCCTCGGGCAAGGCCGCCGGCTTCGAGGCCGACGATTTCCTCGCCACCGCCGTCGCGCTCGAGGAGACGGCCAGCGGCACCGTGCTCGTTGCCAGCGGCGACCGCGACGCCTTCCAGCTCGTCTCCGAGCGCACCACCGTGCTGCACCCGGTCAAGGCCGGCGAGATCGCCCGCGTCGGCATCGCCGAGGTGCGCGAGCGCTACGGCGTCGAACCGAGGCAGGTGCCCGACTTCATTGCGCTGCGCGGCGACCCCTCCGACAAGATCCCCGGCGCGAGGGGCATCGGCGCCACCACCGCGGCGAGCCTGTTGAAGCGCTATCCCGACCTCGAGGCCATGCTCGCTGACGGCAAGTTCGAGGCGGTGGCCGACGACCTCCGCCTCTACAGGCGCCTCGCCACCATGGTCACCACCGCCCCGCTCGCGCCGATCCCCGACCAGCGCCCGACCTGGGACAAGGCGGCGGCACTGGCGCGCGCCTGGGAACTCAACAACCTCGCCGACCGGCTGGAGGGATTGGCCAAGACGTGAACCGCTGCCGCGGAAATGGCACGGCCGGCCAGCCGTCCTGATCCCCGGACAATGCGTCGATGCGACTGACGCACGGCCGAAGAGCGACAGTCTTGCTGCCTATCCGACGCGCCCGATCTACAGTATTGTGGCAGCTGCCTTTTGGAGGAGGTTGCGATCTACATCGCCATCTTCGCACTGTTTCTCGGTACGCTCAGTATCGGCACGACGGAATTCGTCATCGCGGGCATCCTGCCGGCGATCGCGGCCGACCTGTCCGTGCCCATCCCGACAGCCGGCCTGCTCGTCACCGCCTATGCCATCGGCGTCGCCGTGGGCGGCCCGATCCTGACGCTGCTGCTCGCCCCGCTCACCCGCAAGCGCGCCGCGCTTATCCTGATGGCCCTGTTCATCGCCGGGCACTTCATCACCGGGCTCGCCGGCGACTTCGGCTGGGCCCTCGCCGGACGGCTGCTTTCGGCCACCGGTCATGGCGGCTATTTCGGCGTCGCGGTCGTCCTCGTCGCCACCATCGCCCCCCGGGACCGGGTCGGCACCGCGCTCTCCTTCATCTTCGCCGGCGTCACCATCGCCAATATCATCGGCGTCCCCGCCGGCACGATGCTCGGGCAGATGCTGGGCTGGCGGGCGCCGCTGTGGATGGTGGCGGCCATGGCGACGGTCGGCGCGCTCGCCGTGCTGGTCTTCGTGCCCGACTCGAGCACCGGCCAGTCCGCCCGCGCCAGCATCGCCACCCAGTTCCGCGCGCTCGGCAACCACCGCGTGCTGACCTCGTTCGCCCTCATCTTCCTGATGATGATCGCGCTATGGGGCCTCAACACCTTCATCGCGCCCTATCTGACCGACGTCGTCGGCGTGCCTGCGGCGTGGATCTCCGGCGTGCTGCTGCTCACCGGCATCGGGGCGACGGTCGGCATCTTCATCGGCGGCCGTCTCGCCGACCTGCGCCCCACCGAGACGCTGCGCTACGCCTACCCGCTGCTCGCGGCCGTCTATGTCGCCGTCTACGTCCTGTCGCCGGGCAACCTGTGGCTGGGCATCGCCCTCGCCGGGCTGATCGCCCTGCCGATCACGCTCGTTGCCACCACGGTGCAGAACCGCGTGCTCAAGGGCGCTGGCGAGGCGCCCGACCTCGCCTCGACCCTCATCTCCTCGGTGTTCAATGTCGGCACCGCCACCGGCTCATGGATCAGCGCCACCGCCCTCGGCGCCGGCTTCGCCTACGCCCAGCTGCCGCTCATTTCCGTGGCTGCGGCCCTGTGTGCGAGCGTGCTCGCCTACTTCGTGACGGCCCGCGATCGCCGCGAGGCCCTCGCCGTGGCCTGACCCCGCGTCATCCGAAATCTTCCGCCCCGGCGCATTGCCCCCTGCCGCGATCTCCGCCTAACCTCCGCCACCGGAGGAACACGCATGAACACCACCATCACCGCCCCGCCCGACCGCCAGCCCGCGCTCGAAGCGCCCGATGCCGAGGGCGTCTATCGCATCTGGCCGGGCGCCGCGCCCGGCTCGGAAGGCTGGACCTGGTCCGAGCGCACCATGCCGGTGCCGTGGCCGACCACGTCCCCGCGCCGGCTGACCCGCAACGTCGTGACCCCGACCGTCACCGCCTTCCGCCCCGCGCCCGGCAAGGCCACCGGCGCCGCCATGGTCATCGCGCCCGGCGGCGCCTTCCACTTCCTGCTCGTCGACCACGAGGGCTACGACATGGCCCGCTGGCTGGCAGGTCAGGGCGTCACCTGCTTCGTGCTGAAATACCGCCTCGGCCGCTCCACCGACGACGACGCGCAACTGCTCGAGTTCCGCAACGACCTGCAGGCCCGCCTCGCCGCCAGCAAGACCGATCCCAACCACCCGATGCGTCAGGCGATGCACGAGGCCCGGCTGTGGGGCGAGGAAGACGGCCGCCAGGCCATCCGCTTCGTGCGCGCCAACGCTGCCCACTGGGGCATCGACCCGAACCGCATCGGCATCACCGGCTTTTCCGCCGGCGGCGGCGTCACCATGGGCCCGGTGCTCGAGCACGACGCGCAGTCGCGCCCCGATTTCGCCGCCCCGATCTACGCCGCCTGGCGCGAGGGCGCGCCCGTCCCGGCCGATGCCTGCCCGCTGTTCATCGTCATTTCCGACGACGACGGCTCGGTCCCCGCCCTCTCCTCGCTCCGCCTCTACGAAGCCTGGCACAAGGCCGGCAAGCCGGTCGAACTGCACATCTTCGGCAATGGCGGCCACGGCTACGGCATGGCGAAAGAAGGCTGGCTCTCCGACCCCTGGCCCGAGCTGCTGGCCAACTGGCTGAAGCTGCAGGGCGTCATCGCGAAATAGCGCAGGCCCGGGCGCGACAGCCGGCGCGCCCGCCCCCCGGACCCGGCCTCGCTGCCTACAGCGTGATCCCGCCGTCCGCGATGAAGTTCGTGCCCGTGGCGTAGGCGCTCTCGTCGCTGGCGAGATAGACGCACAGGTGCGCCATCTCCTCGGGCTGCGCCATGCGGCCCATCGGCTGGCGCGCGATGAAGGTCTTCCACACCTCGTCATGCTCGCCGAGCGCATGCGCGCGCTCGTGCAGCGACGGCGAATCGACGCTGCCCGGGCAGAGCGCGTTGGCCCGGATGCCGTTCTTCATGTAGTCGAACGCCACTGACTTGGTGAACCCGATCACCGCCGCCTTGCTCGACATGTAGCTCACCCGGTTCGGCACCCCCTTGAGCGAGCTCGCCACCGAGGCGACGTTGATGATCGAGGCCCCGCCCTGCGCGATGAAGGCCGGCAGGAACGCCTGGGTCAGCACGAACATCGGCGTCACGTTGATGTCGAAGCTGCGCTGCCAGTCCTCGAGCGTCGTCGTCCCCAGCATGCCCTGGTGCACCCAGCCGGCACCGTTGTAGAGCACGTTCACCCCGGCGTGCCGCGCCGCCGCCGCCCGCAGCGCGGCATGGTCGGTGACATCGAGCGCATAGGCCTCGTGTCCCGCCGAAATCCGTCCCAGCTCCTCGCCCTTCCGCGCGATTGCCGCCGCGTCGCGATCGGTGGCGATCACCCGCGCCCCCTCGCGTGCAAATGCCACCGCCGCCGCGCCGCCGATCCCGGCCGCCGCCGCGGTCATGAACACCACCTTGCCCTCGAGCCGTCCCATCGTTCACTCTCCTCCTGGTCCTGGTGCGACCAAACCGTCCTGCGACCAAAGCGCAACCGTCAGGTCGATTGTTGCAATGCCATCCGCTGCGTACCATACGAGCCACGGCAATGGGCAGGGGACGATGCTGACCGCGACGAAAGACTCAAGCTGGGAAGCGCTGCTTCCCCCCATCTTCGCTGCCGCCGGCATCGCCGCGGGCCCGCGCCTCGAGGTCGAGCCGCTGACCGGCGGCGTGTCTTCCGACATCGTGCGCATCCGGCTGGCCGACGGCCGGCTCTATTGCGCCAAGCGCGCCCTGTCCCAGCTCAAGGTCGCGACCGAGTGGCAGGCGCCGGTCGAGCGCAACCACTACGAGGTCGCCTGGCTGCGCCGCGCCAATGCCATCGTTCCGGGCGCCGCCCCGCGGGTGATCGGCGAGGACCGAGCCCACGGCATCGCCCTGCTCGAGTACCTGCCGCCCGAGGACTACCTGCTGTGGAAGACCGAGCTGCTGGCCGGCCACGCCGACCCCCGCGTCCCGGTGGCCGTCGCCGATGCCCTCGGCCGCATCCATGCCGCGACGCTGGGCGATCCGACCGCCGCGGCCGAGTTCCCCACCGACGCGCTGATCGACGCCCTGCGCCTCGATCCCTACCTGCGCTACACCGCCGGCCGCCACCCGGCCCTCGCCGACCGCATCCTGGCCGTGCTGGCCAGCACCGCGGGCAACCGGCTGGCCCTCGTCCATGGCGACGTCAGCCCCAAGAACATCCTCGTCTCGCGCCATGACGGCCATCCGGTGCTGCTCGACGCCGAGTGCGCCTGGTACGGTGATCCGGCCTTCGATGCCGCCTTCTGCCTCAACCACCTGGTGCTGAAGTCCATCCACCTGCCGGCGTTGCGCGAGACGCTGCTCGACCAGGCGCAGGCCTTCGCGACCGCCTGGCTCGGCCACTTCCCCGCCGGCCACCGCGCCGGCCTCGCGGCGCGCACCGCCGCCCTGCTGCCGTGCCTGATGCTGGCGCGGGTCGATGGCAAGTCGCCGGTCGAATATCTCACCGAGCCGTCACGCCAGGTCGTGCGCGACCGGGCCATGCCGCTGATCCGCGAGCCGGCCCCGGACCTCCATCATCTCCTCGCCATCCTCCGTTCCTCCGGGTAGTTTCGACATGTCAGCCATCCAGTCCATTCTCGGCCGCCAGGTGTGGGACTCGCGCGGCCGCCCCACCGTCGAGGTCGAGGTCACCCTCGCCTCCGGCGCCACGGGCCGCGCCATCGCCCCCTCCGGTGCCTCCACCGGCAGCCGCGAGGCGCTTGACCGGCGCGACGGCGGCAAGCGCCTCGGCGGTTATGGCGTCAACGGCGCCCTCGCCGCGGTCAACGGCGAAATCGCGAGCCGCATCAAGGGTATGGATGCCGCCGACCAGACCGCGGTCGATGCCGCGCTGATCGCGCTGGACGGCACGCCGCAGAAGACCCGTCTGGGCGGCAACGCCATCGTCGCCACCTCCTCCGCGATCGCCTGGGCCGCCGCGGCCGAGCAGCACATCCTCCTCTGGCAGCACCTCCGCCACATCGCCGGGCTCGATCCCGCGCTGCCGCACATCCCCGCCCCGATGATCCAGATCTTCGGCGGCGGCCGCCATGCCGGCAACCGCATCGACATCCAGGATTTCCTCGTCCTCGCCGTGGGGGCTAAGAGCTTCGCCGAGGCGACCGAGCAGATCGCCGAGGTCTACATGGCCGCCGCCCGATCCATGGCGCAGCAGGGAAAACTCAACGGCGTCGCCGACGAGGGCGGCGTCTGGCCCGATTTCACCGCCAACGAGGACGGCCTCGAACTGCTCACCCGCGCCATCGAGGACGCCGGCTTCAGGCCCGGCCGCGACATCGGCATCGCGCTCGACGTCGCTGCCACCTCGTTCTACGCCGACGGCGTCTATCGCCTTGCCCTCGAGGGTCGCGAACTGGGCACGCTCGAGCTGATCGAACTGCTCGAGACCTGGGTGCGCGCCTACCCGATCGTCTCGCTCGAGGATCCGCTGGCCGAAGACGACGATGCCGGCTTCGCCGAGATCACCCGGCGCCTGGGCCAGTCGGTGCAGATCATCGGCGACGACTACCTGACCACCTCGGCCGAACGCATCGCCCACGCCGCGGCCCTGGGCGGCTGCAACTCGGTACTGCTCAAGTCCAACCAGTGCGGCACGCTGACCGAGCTCGTCGCCGCCAGTACAGCGGCGAGGGCGCTCGGCTGGAACACAATCCAGTCAGGTCGCTCGGGTGAAAGCGAGGATGTCACCCTCAGCCACCTGGCGGTCGGATTACTGTCCGACCAGATCAAGGTCGGCTCGATGACGCGCTCCGAGCGGACGGCAAAGTGGAATGAAGTGATCAGAATCGAAACGAACTTGCCAAACGCCCGCTATTGGAGTTTCAACATACCATAAATTGTACGACTTAATGCCGGCAGGGGGACTTATTGACGTCCGAGGGGAGACACAGGCGCGGCAAGCGCGCTGTTCGTGTTGAGGATGTGGCGCGCGTCGCCGGTGTGTCCCCGATTACCGTGTCACGCGCCCTGTCCTACCCCGACAAGGTCAAGGAGGAGACCCGGCAGCGCATCCTCGCCGCGGTGGCCGAAACGGGCTACGTGGTCAACCACTTCGCCTCCTCGCTGCGATCGGGGCGCTCGACCATCGTGACGGTCTTCGTCTCGAACCTGTCGAACCCGCATTTCGCCACCTCGATCCAGGGCATCGTCGATGCCTTCGAGGCCACCCCCTACCACCTGATGTTCGCCCAGATCGGGTACTCGGAGAATACCGAGATCAAGGTCGTCAACGCCGCCCTGCCGTTCCGGCCGGCCGGCGTCATCTTCACCGGTGTGGTGCGGGCCGCCTCGACCCGCGCGGCGGTCGGCAAGCTCGACATCCCGATCGTCGAGATGTGGGGCCACCGCGACGATCCGATCGACATGCTGGTCGGCTTCTCCAATGCCGATGGCGGCCGCCTGATGGGACGGCATTTCGGCCAGCGCGGCTTCCGCCGCATCGTCTACAGCGGCCACACCGTCGAGCGCGGCGCCGAGCGCATCGCCGGCTTCCGGGCCGGGCTGGCGGAAACCGGCGCCGACCTGGCCTACATCCACCCCATGGAGGGCACGCGCGGCATCATCGACGGCATGCGCGCCTTCGACGACATCCTCGCCGCCATGCCCGACTGCGACGCGATCTTCTTCGGCACCGACATCCTCGGCATCGGCGCGCTGCTGCGGGCCCGCGAGCGCAACGTCGCCGTGCCCGGCCAGGTCGCCATCGCCGGCTTCGGCGGCCTCGACTTCACCGCCCACCTGAACCCGTCGCTCACCACCCTCAACATCGAGGGCTACGACATGGGCCTGAACGCCGGCCGCATGATGCTCGCCCGGCTCCGCGGCCAGCCGGTCGAGCGGCCGGTCTTCGACTATCCGATCACGCTCCTCGAGCGGCAGAGCACGGCGCGCTGACCCCTATCGCGGCCATTGCCACCACAATTGCCGATGCTTATCATCGCGCCCGGTACGGTCCTCCCCCATCGAAGGAATGCCTGCCCAAGCCTCCCGGTTTGGGCTAAAGGATCGGCCGGCACAGCTTGAGGAGATCACTATGAGTTCGGGTAACGGCGAGACCACGAAGAGCAAGAAGCTCAGGTCGCGCGCCTGGTTCGACAATCCGGAAAACCCGGACATGACGGCGCTGTATCTCGAGCGCTATCTCAACTTCGGCATTTCGCGCGAGGAGCTGCAGTCGGGCAAGCCGATCATCGGCATCGCCCAGACCGGTTCGGACCTGTCGCCGTGCAATCGCCATCACATGGAGTTGGCCAAGCGCGTCCGCGAAGGCATCCGCGAGGCGGGCGGCATCGCGATCGAATTCCCGGTCCACCCGATCCAGGAAACCGGCAAGCGCCCGACCGCCGCCCTCGACCGCAACCTCGCCTACCTGAGCCTCGTCGAAGTGCTGTACGGCTACCCGCTCGACGGCGTGGTGCTGACCATCGGCTGCGACAAGACCACGCCCGCCATGCTGATGGGCGCCGCCACCGTCAACATCCCGGCCATCGCGCTCTCGGTCGGCCCCATGCTCAACGGCTGGTTCCGCGGCGAGCGCACCGGCTCGGGCACGATCGTGTGGAAGGCGCGCCAGATGATGGCGGCCGGCGAGATCGGCTACGAGCAGTTCATCGAACTGGTGGCCTCCTCCGCCCCCTCGACCGGCTACTGCAACACCATGGGCACGGCCTCGACCATGAACTCGCTGGCCGAGGCCCTAGGCATGCAGCTGCCGGGTTCGGCCGCCATTCCCGCGCCCTACCGTGACCGGCAGGAAATGGCTTGGCGCACCGGCAAGCGCATCGTCGAGATGGTGCACGAGGACCTCAAGCCCTCCGACATCCTGACCAAGGACAACTTCATCAACACCATCGTCGTCAACTCGGCGATCGGCGGCTCGACCAACGCCCCCATCCACGTCAACGCCATTGCCCGCCACATCGGCGTCGAGCTCAACATCGACGACTGGCAGACTCACGGCCACAAGGTGCCGCTGCTGGTGAACATGCAGCCGGCCGGCGAATACCTGGGCGAGGACTTCTACCATGCCGGCGGCGTGCCGGCCGTGGTCAACGAGCTGATGAAGCAGGGGCTGATCCGCGAGAACGCCCCGACCGTCAACGGCAAGACCATCGGCGAGAATTGCCGGTCGACGCAGATCCAGGACGACAAGGTCATCCGCTCCTTCAGCAACCCGATGAAGTCCGAAGCCGGCTTCCTCGTCCTGCGCGGCAACCTGTTCGACAACGCCATCATGAAGACCTCGGTGATTTCCGAGGAGTTCAAGGCCCGCTACCTGCAGGACCCGGCGCACCCGAACATGTTCGAGGGCAAGGCGGTCGTGTTCGACGGCCCCGAGGATTACCACCACCGCATCGACGATCCTGCGCTCGCGATCGACGAGCACACCCTGCTGTTCATGCGCGGCACGGGCCCGATCGGCTATCCGGGCGCGGCCGAGGTCGTGAACATGCGGCCGCCGGATTACCTGATCAAGAAGGGCGTCACCTCGCTCGCCTGCATCGGCGACGGCCGCCAGTCCGGCACCTCGGGCTCGCCCTCGATCCTCAACGCCTCGCCCGAAGCGGCGGCCGGCGGCAACCTCGCCATCCTCAGGACCGGCGATCGCGTCCGCATCGACCTCAACCAGGGGTCGGCCGACATCCTCATCTCCGACGAGGAGATCGAGCAGCGCCGGGCCGAGCTGCACGCCGCCGGCGGCTACAAGTATCCCGCCCACCAGACGCCGTGGCAGGAAATCCAGCGCGGTCTCGTCGACCAGCTCGGCTCGGGCATGGTGCTCAAGCCTGCCGTCAACTACCAGCGGCTGGCGCAGACCGCAGGTCTGCCGCGCGACAACCACTGATCTCATGCAAAGGGCCGGGTCAAACCGGCCCTTTCTACTTGCGCCGGGCCGGCCAGTCGGTCAACAAGCAGCCGCAATGTTTGACGAGTGGGACTAGTCCGGCGCACAATTGTCGGGCACACGGCGGGTGAGGGCTCGATGTCTGATATTCTGGACTACTGCAAAGGGCGTGTTGCGCACACCTTTCGGGCAGGTCATGTGCTGATCAGGGAGGGCGGCCAGGACGGCAAGCTCTTCGTGCTCATCGACGGCCAGGTCGAAGTCCTGCGCCAGGACACCCAGGTCAGCTATATCGACGAGCCCGGTTCGATCTTCGGCGAAATGGCCGCGCTGCTCGACATGCCCTCGAGCGCCACCGTGAAGGCGCTGTCCACCGTCAAGGCCTATGTCATCGACGACGCGCTCGGCTTCCTCGGCGGCCAGCCCGAGATCGCCCTCTATGTCGCGACCCTGCTCGCCCGCCGGCTCTACTACACCACGTCCTACCTGGTCGACCTGCAGCAGCAGTCGCAGGGCAAGCGCGAGGACCTCGACCTCGTCGACAAGATCCTGGCCCAGCTCGTCGAGCCCGACGACCCCAAGCGCAAGAAGAAGTAGTACGCCCGGCTTAAGCTACGGACTCGCCGGTTACTTGGTGTCATCCCCGCGAACGCGGGGATCCCTGTTTTGCGGCACGCTCAGCAAGCGCAGATTCCCGCTTTCGCGGGAATGACGCCGTGGGTGGGTTGGTGGAAGTTGGCTACGCCAGGCCCTTGCTCAACAGCACCGCGTAGATGATCGCCGCGTAGGTCAGCTGGTGGAAGATCTGGTCGAGCCCGTGCAGGCTCCAGAAGCGGCGCGGCTGGCTGTCGACATGCACGCCGCGCGAATAGGCGATCTTGCCGTAGTCGAGCAGGTAGTGCACCGCGAACTCGGCCAGCACGAGGCCCGCCAGCCAGGCGATCGGCGTGCCGGCGACCAGCAGCACCAGCCCGGTCAGCACGGCATGCGCGCCGGCATGGGCATAGCCGCCGATCTGGCGGAAATCCCCCTTGCCGCTGAGCATCCATGCCGGCTGCAGGAAATAGTCCGCGATGAAGTGCTTGAGCTCCAGCCCGACGAACAGCAATAGAAACAGTGCGACCATTCGGTCTGTCCTTGCGAGGCGGCCCCCAGAGGCCCGCACCGGGTCTCCGGCAGCTTATGCTGGCAAGTGCCGCCGATTGAGGCAAGCACAGAGTTGTGCCTTGTGCTAGCGTGAGTCCGATCCCCGTTCACCCGGCGTTCATTCCTGCCATGGCAGCCCGCCGCCCCGACGTCGAAACACAATAGGTCGCGCATGCTCCGGCGCCTGCTTCCGATCCTTGCCGGCCTTGTCGTCGTCGTCCTGCTGACGCTGCTGCGCCTGTCCGATCCGTTCCCGGTGCAGGTGCTGCGCGAGATCGCCTTCGACTTCTACCAGCGCCTGCATCCACGCCCCGCCGGCGACTTCCCCGTCCATGTCATCGATATCGACGAGCGCTCGCTGGCCGAGCTCGGCCAGTGGCCGTGGCCGCGCGACCGGCTGGCGACGCTCACCGACCGGCTGACCGAACTGGGCGCCGCCGCCATCGGCTTCGATATCCTGTTCGCCGAGCCCGACCGCATGTCGCCGAGCCGCATCGCCGCGACCCTGCCCGGCGTCGACGCGGCAGCACTCCCCGATTACGACCGGGTGTTCGCCGACGCCCTGTCGCGCTCGCCTTCGATCCTGGGCTTTTCCTCCACCGTCGCCGGCAAGCCGCTGACCGGCAACCCCAAGGGCGGTTTCGCCATCTCGGGGCCGGATCCGAGCGCCGGCCTGCCCTACCTGCCGGGCGTCGCCGCCCCCCTTCCGCTGCTCCGCGACGCCGCCCCCGGCCTTGCGGCGGTGAGCCTCAACGCCAACCTCTCGACCACCGCGGTGCGCCGCCTGCCCATGCTGTGGACCAATGGCAGCGCCATCTTTCCCACCCTCTCGGTCGAGGCGCTCCGCATCGCGCTCGGCATCGGTGCGGTCGTCGTCTTCGGCGATACCGCTGCCGAGGGCTATGTCGACAGCATGCGCATCGGCGATTTCACCGTGCCGCTGACCTCGGAAGGCGACCTGTGGCTCTACTACAGCCGCCCCGACCCAGCCATGCTGGTCTCGGCCGCCGACATCCTGTCGCCGAACTACCAGCAGTTCGCCGACAAGGTCGCCGGCAACATCATCCTCGTCGGCACCTCCGCCTCCGGCCTGCTCGACCTGCACAACACCGTGCTCGGCGACAACGTGCCGGGCGTCACCGTGCACGCCCAGGCCATCGAGCAGATCCTCTCCAGCACCTATCTCACCCGCCCCGACTGGGTCATTGGCCTCGAGATGGTCGGCTTCCTGGTGCTCGGCGCCATCCTCGTCGTCATCGTGCTGCAGCTGGGGCCGATCGCCGGCCTGCTCGCCGGCGGCCTCTGCCTCGGCAGCGCCATCGGCTTTTCGTGGTGGATGTTCGTCTCCGAGGGCGCCATGCTCGATCCGAGCTTCGCCTTCGTCGGCCTCACCCTGCTCTACCTGGCGCTCGTCTTCTTCCGCTTCCTCACCACCGAGCAGGCCAAGCGCAAGATCCGCCGCGCCTTCGGCTACTACGTCGCCCCCTCGCTGCTTGCCGAGATCGAGAAGAAGGGCGACAACCTCAAGCTCGGCGGCGACATCCGCCGCATCACCGTGCTGTTCTCCGACATGCGCGGCTTCACCTCGTTGAGCGAGAAGACCGAGCCGCAGCGCATCCTCGCCATCCTCAACACCCTGTTCGGCGCGCTCGGCCGCGAGATCGTCTCGCGCATGGGCACCATCGACAAGTTCATCGGCGACGCCATCATGGCCTTCTGGAACGCACCGGTGGACGTGCCCGACCACGAGGCCAAGGCCCTGCGCGCCGCCATCGCCATGCGCGAGAAGCTGGCCCAGCTGAACGGCGCCGACGCCTTCCAGCTGCGCGCCAGCAAGGCCCCGGTCGAGGCACTCGGCATCGGCATCGGGCTGTGCTCGGGCGAGGCGCTGGTCGGCAACATGGGGCTCGAGACCCGCTTCGACTATTCCGCCCTCGGCGACACGGTGAACGTCGCGAGCCGCGTCGAGAGCGCCTGCAAGGAGGTCGGCTACGATATCCTGTGCGCCGAGCCGACCTATCTGGCGACCCAGGACTTCGCCCTGCTCGAGGCCGGCGCCCTGGCGCTCAAGGGCAAGGCCGAGCGGGTCCCCATCTACCTCGTCGTCGGCGACGATGCCCTCGCCGGCACTGGCGCCTTCAGGCTGCTGCGCACCACCCATGCCGAGGTGCTCGATGGCCTCCGCCACGGCCGGGACGTCCACGGCGGCATCGCCGAATGCCTGGCGCTGGCCCCGCAGGTCGAGCCCGGCCTCGTCAAGTTCTACGAGCAGCTTCCCGCCCGCCGCGCCGATTTCGAGGTCCGGGACACCCTGCAGCCCCTGACTCCGGACATCGCCGCGCAGTAGGGCACCGGCCCCTCCGTGATCCTCCCCCGCGGGGCGGGGAGGGGGACCCAGAAGCTGGTGGAGGGGGCGGCCACGGGTGCATGGAGAAGGTGCTCGAAGGCGGACGAAGAGTGCCGCACCGCGTTCGCTACCAGGCACCGTCATCCCCGGGCGAAGACCCGGGGACCCAGCGATGTTGCGGCATCCCATGGGTCCGCGGGTCAAGCCCGCGGATGACGACTGGGAGGTATGTGGAGCCTGGACTCACTCCCCCGCATAGGCCTCGCGCATCTCCTCGATCTCGCCCAGCGCCTCGTACAGCGGCCGCCAGTCGTCGCGCTCGGCGATCGGCGCCCACAGCGCCTCCATCTCCTCGATCAGCGTGGTGCGCGGCGTCTCCCGGCTGAAATACGGATGATCGAGATTGGCGTCGCCGGCCCGCGGATGCGCGCTGATCAGCCCGGCCAGCGTCTCGAATGCCGCCCCGCGATAGTGCTCGGCCGCCGGGCTGCGCAGCGCCCGCGACCCGTCCCCGCCGCGCCAGTCGAAGAAGAACTGCTCGTAGCCCATCTGCGTCTCGTTGAGGAAGTTGTACACCTCCTGCACCAGCGCCGAGTCCGCTTCGACCCCCAGCGTTGCCAGCCCCAGCCGGCGCAGCACCGCCGCCCAGATCGCGCGCTGGAAGGCTGGCCAGAACCGGTTGAGCCCCGCTTCCATCTCCGCGTGCTCGCCCAGCGGCAGCAGCACTTCGGCGAACCGCGTCAGGTTCCAGGCCAGCGTGTCGGGCTGGCGCCCGAAGGCATAGAGCCCGCTCTCGTCGAAATAGGCCGCCGTGAACGTCGGCTCGTAGGTCGGCAGGAAGCGCCACGGCCCGTAGTCGAAGCTCTCGCCGGTGATGTTGATGTTGTCGGTATTGAGCACGCCGTGCACGAACCCGGCCGCGATCCAGTTCGCCCCGGTCTCTGCCACCTTTTCGCTCACCGCGCCGAGGAACTTCGCCGCCCGCCCGTTGTCGCCCTCGACCCACAGCTCCGGGTAGTAGGCCCGCACCGAATGGTCGACCAGCCGTTTGAGCCGCTCCTCTTCCTTGAGGTAGCTCAGCCGCTGGAACGTGCCGATGCGCGTATGCCCGTGGCTCAGCCGCACCAGCACCGAGGCGCGCGTCGGCGACGGCTCGTCGCCGCGCTCCAGTTCCTCGCCGGTCTCGATCAGGCTGAGCGACTTCGACGTGTTCACCCCCAGCGCCTCGAGCATCGCCGTCGCCAGCACCTCGCGCACCCCGCCCTTCAGCGTCAGCCGGCCGTCGCCGCCGCGCGACCACGGCGTGCGTCCCGAGCCCTTGGTGCCGAGGTCCATCAGCCGGCCGTCATTGAGGTCTTCCAGCTGCGCGAACAGGAAGCCGCGCCCGTCGCCGAGGTCCGGGTTGTAGGTCTGGAACTGATGCCCGTGATAGCGCAGCGCCAGCGGCTCCGCGAACGACCCCGGCAGCGGCTCGAAGCGCCCGAAATGCGCGATCCACTGCGCCTCGGTGAGCCCATCGAGCCCCACCGACGCCGCCGCCCTCTGGTTGCGGTAGCGCAGGATCGTCTGCGGAAAGGCCGCCGGCCGGACCTTGTCGAAATAGCCCTCGCCGAGCTCGGCATGGGTGGTGCGGGGTTTGAATGCCGTCATCGTGCCTCCCAGCCCCTCATCCGGCGCTACGCGCCACCTTCTCCCCGACGGGGAGAAGAACCGAGCGGCATCGGTGATCACCCCTGTTCCTCTCCCCGTCGGGGAGAGGGTGGATCGGCCAACGGCCGAGACGGGTGAGGGGTGCGCGACCCCGATCGACCGCGGACCTCACCGCCGGAACACCCCAACCACTTCGACATGCGTCGAAAACGCGAACTGGTCCACCGGCACGACACTCTCCAGCCGGTACCCGCCCGCGATCAATATCGCCGCATCGCGCGCGAACGTCTTGGGCTCGCACGACACCGCCACCACCGTCTTCACCTTGGATCGCGCGATCTCCCTCGCCTGCGCCTCGGCCCCGGCGCGCGGCGGATCGAACACCACGGCATCGAACGGATCGAGCTCGATCGGCGCCAGCGGGTCGCGGAACAGGTCGCGCACCTTCGCGTCCACCGGCTTCAGCCCCTGCGTATGGTTGACCGTCTTCTGCAGCGCCGCGATCCCCGGCCGGTCGCTGTCCGCCGCATGGACCCGCGACTGCTCGGCCAGCCTGAGCGCGAACGGCCCCACCCCGGAGAACAGGTCGGCCACGGCCTTCGCCTTGCCGACGCCTTCGACGACCAGCCGCGCCAGCGTCGCCTCGGCCGCCTCGGTGGCCTGCAGGAAGCTGCCCGGCGGAATCTCGACCAGCGCCCTGCCCATTTTCACCGCCGGCGGCCGCGCCATGAACACCGGATCGCCGTTGAAGGTCAGCCGCGCCAGTTTGTGCGCCCGCGCAAACTCGGCGAGCTGCACCGGCTTGAGCTTGCGCTCCGATTTCACCGACAGGTCGAGGCCCGTGTCGGTCAGCGTGAAGCTCGCATCGCTGTCGCCCGCCAGCGGTTGCAGGGCGCGTGCGATGCGCGGCGCGGCCTTGTGCAGCGACGGCACGAGGATCGGGCAGGCCGCGATATCGAGTACGTCGTGCGAGCGCGCCCGCATGTAGCCGGCCCCGGCCTTGCGCACATGCAGCGTCGCCCGCCGCCGCCCCGTGCCGGTGGCATCGACCAGTTCCGCCACCTCGGCCGCGACGCCGGCATGCTCGAGCGCATTGGCCACCAGCCCGCGCTTGAACGCCGCATAGCTCGCGCGGCTCAGATGCTGCAGCGCGCAGCCCCCGCAGGTGCCGAAATAGGCGCAGATCGGCCCGGCCCGCTCCGGGCTCGGCTCGATGATCGAGAGCAGCGTGCCACGCTCACCCTCGAGCGCCACCTCGACCCGCTCGCCCGGCAGCGCGAACGGCACGAACACCCGCGCACCGCCATGTTCGGCAATGCCGTCGCCATGCTGGCCCAGGGATTGAATGGTGAGTTCGGTCATGGGCTGGAGGTAGCAGGGATTGGGGCCGCCAGTAAGACCCCTCATCCGGCGCTACGCGCCACCTTCTCCCCGACGGGGAGAAGAATACCGCACCATCAGCGACCACCTCTATTCCTCTCCCCGTCGGGGAGAGGGTGGACCGGCGAAGCCGGGACGGGTGAGGGGCTTGCGCCCCGCCCTACCGGCTCACCTTCTCCAGCAGGCTCGCAATCGAGAAGAACGGGATTCCCATCCGCTCGCTCAGCCCCGTGGCACAGGTCGAAACCGTCGACAGCCCGACCTCGCACCCCTCGGGGATCTGCGCCTTGCCGAAGCGCGTCGCGTGTTCGTTGAGCTCGGGCACGAACAACCCCTTGTCGCCGGCATAGCCGCAGCAGCTGATCGCATCGAGCACCACCACCTTGTCGGCAATTGCCGCCGCCAGCGCGTTGATCGCCTGCTGTTCCTTGAGGCGCTGCGCCGAGCAGTTGTGGTGCACGGCCACCGCCGGCAGCTTCCGGGTCAGCTTGAGCCTGGGCAGTACTTCGGCGATCAGGAACTCCGCCGAATCCGCGACCACCGCCTCGCCCGGATGCTCGCGCATGTGCTTGGCGCAGGTCGAGGCATCGGTGAGCACCGGCAGGCGCCCGGCATCGGACAGCCGGTCGAGCTCGACCCGTGTCCGGCCGCCCACCCGCTCGGCCTCCTCGGGGAAGCCCTTCGACAGGAACGGCTGCCCGCAGCATTCGCCCTCGGCATGCTCCGGCACGACCGGATCGAACCCGGCGCGCCTGAGCAGCGCGAGCATCGCCTCGGTCGTCGGCAGCAGCCCGTGCTCGTTCGTCGCCGCGCCGAACAGGCGCGTCGCGCAACTGGGGAAGTAGACGACCTTCTCGCCGGTGCCGGCCGGCGCCGCCTTCGGCGCACCCGGTCCCGGCCGCAGTGCCGGCGACACGCGCGGTACCGCCCCACCGGTCAGCTTGCGCGCAAGGCCGGCCAGTGCATCCGTCGCCCCGTCGCCGATGATGGTGCGGCTGAGCGCCTGCGCCCCGACCCCGAGCTTCATGCCGCGCTCGAGCGCCACCATATGCCCGCCGACGGCATGCGCCACGCGCCGCTGTGAGTCGGTCCGCCGCCGCGCCCGCTCGCCAATCACCATCGAGCCGGTCTCGATGCCCACCGGGCAGCGCAGCGCGCACACATTGCCGGCCGCGCAGGTCGCGAGCCCGGCATAGTCGAACCCCTCCTCCAGCGCCTCGAGTCGTTCCGGGTCCTCGCCCGAGGCCTTGAGCCGGGCCCGCTCGCGCGTCACCACGATGCGCTGGCGCGGGCTCAGCGTCATGTGATGGCTCGGGCAGGCCGGCTCGCAGAAGCCGCACTCGATGCACATGTCGACGATCTCGTCGGCGAGCGGCATGCGCTTCAGGTCATGCACATGCACCTGCGGGTCGGGGTTGAGCAGCACGCCCGGATTGAGCAGCCCCTCGGGATCGAACAGCGCCTTGATCCGCTGCATCACCCGATAGGCCGTCGCCCCCCACTCGAGCTCGACGAACGAGGCGATGGCCCGTCCCGTGCCGTGCTCGGCCTTCAGCGAGCCGCCATACTGCACCGAGACCAGCTCGCCCAGCGCCACCGAGAACCTGTCGAACTGCTCGACCTCGGCCGGATTGGCGAAGTCCGCCGCCATCTGGAAATGCAGGTTCCCGGCTAGCGCGTGCCCGAACAGCACGCCGTCGTCGTAGCCGTATTCGTCCAGCAGCTTGCGCATGTCGATGACGAAGTCGGCCAGCCGCTCCACCGGCGCCGCCACGTCCTCGGTCAGCATGGTCGTGCCCTTGGGCCGTGTCGCCCCGAACATCGGGATGAAGCCCTTGCGCATGTCCCACAACAGGTGCGCCCGTTCCGCGTCGCCGTCACCGAAGTCGATGTCGGTCGCGCCCTCCGCGCGCAGCACTGCGGTCGCCGCCGCGATCTCCCTTTCGAGCTCCGCCGGGCTCTCCGCCGTCACGTCGATCAGCATGGCCGGCGAGGTCTCGGTGAAGAACCTGAGGTAGGGCTGCATCACCGGCAGGTGTTCCACCGCCGCAAGCGCCCGCCGCTCGAGATACTCGGCCGACGTCACCCCATGCGTCTGCTGCACCCCGCCATTGCTCAGCCGCGTGATCGCCCGTCCGCACGAATGCGGGTCGGGAAACGGGATCAGCCCGGTGACCTTGTAGGGATGCTCTGGGATGGTGTTGTAGGTCACCTCGGACACGAAGCCGAGCGTCCCCTCCGACCCCACGATCAGGTGGATCAGGATGTCGATCGGATCGTGGAAATCGACCAGCGCGTTGATCGAGTAGCCGACCGTGTTCTTGATCCGGTACTTCTCCCGGATCAGCGCCACGAGCTCGGAATCCTGGCAAACTTCCATGTGCAGGTCGTGGAGTTTGCCTAGAAGTTCGGCGTGCGATTCCCGGAAAGCCCGGACCAACCCGGCGTCCCCGGAATCGAGCACGGTGCCATCGACCAGCATCACCCTCAGCCGCGCCATGGTGTGATAGGTGTTGTACGCCACCCCGCAGCACATGCCCGACGAGTTGTTGTTGACTACGCCGCCGATCTTGCAGGTGGCCTGGCTCGCCGGATCTGGGCCAAGCTTTTTGTTGAACGGTTTCAAGGCCTTGTTGACGTTGGCGACGATCATCGCCGGCCCCAGCGTCACCTGCTCGGCCCCCTCGTGCACCACCAGCTTGCGCCACCCGTCGCCCAGCACGGCGAGCACGCCGTCGGTGATCGCCTGGCCCGACAGCGACGTCCCCGCCGCCCGGAAGGTGAGCGGCAGCCGTTCCGCCCGCGCCGCCGCGATGACCGCCCTAACCTCTTGTTCCGTATTGACAATCACCACCACGGCCGGCACCAGCCGATAGTGGCTGGCATCGCCCGAATAGGCATAGGTCATCACCGGATCGGTCATGATCCGATCCTGCCGGATCACGCCCTTGAGCCGCGCCGCCACGCCCTGCCCGGCTGCAGCCTTGTCCACCCCGATGGGGGCCATGTCGTTCACGTCAAACCGTCCTGTGCGCCTGATGCCGGCACTCTATTGCCCCGCTCCCCCGCTGTCATCCGGTCTGGCCCCTGCGTCCGGAAACAACAAGGGCGCCGAGATGTCCCGGCGCCCTGCGCATGACCGCAACTGCGGCTAGATATCGATATCGCCGCCGTCGTCGTCCAGCCCGTCGCGGATCTCGCGGGCGGCGCGCTGCAGGATTTCGCTGACGCGCTGTTCCTGCTCCGGCCCGCGTTTCAGCGCCGCCTTGATCGCCTTCTTCAGCGCCTTGCGGGCCTCGTTCACTTCCGGCGCCACGTCGTCGATATCACGGTCGGGGCGTTCCGCGGGTCCGAAGCCGGGGCCGCGCCCGGGCCAGTCTCCGGCACCCGGCGGAGGTGGCTGCGGAGTCTCGCGATCGCCGAACCAGCCGTGGCGGCCAAACTCCCGGCCCATGCCGCGAAATCGCTCGCGAAACTGTTCCGCCTCTTCGGGCGTGAACGGAAAGTCGCGGCTGTGCATGCGCTCGCGCAGGTGCTCCATGCCCGCACCCGCCTTGGCGAGAAAATCGAGCGTCGACTGGATCGCCTCGCGGTTGTCGTTGAGGTGCGTCCGGCCCTCATCGGTGATGGTGTAGAGCTTCTTGTTGCCTTCCGCCGACGAGGTCACGTAGCCGGCTTCCTCGAGATAGGTGAGCGCCGGATAGACGATGCCGGGGCTCGGCGAATAGAAGCCCTTGGAATGCTCCTCGACGGCCTTGATCAGGTCGTAGCCGTGCCGTGGCTGCTGCTCGATCAGGTACAGCGCGACGAGCCTGAGGTCGCCCGAGGCCAGCATCCGCCCGATGCGGAAATTGCCCCCGAACCCGCCCCACTCGCCGGGGTTGATGTTCATGTTGAAGTCGCCGAATTTGCGGAACCCACGGCGCGCCATCGCTTCCATGCGACGCCACTTCCGCTCCCAGCGCGGATCGTCATGATAGTGCATATTTCGCTCCAAGATATATCTTACGGTGACCGGAAGATAGAAGTCGGGTGCAACCAGTTCAAGATATATTCAAGATATATCTTATGGCAGAATGGCTGACGCTGTTCCGAGTGCGCCGGCCTTCATGCTCCCCGGTGGAGGGGGCACTACACGCACCGGCCATCATCCCGGCGAAAGCCGGGACCCAATGCGCCAGACGATCCGCTGGGTCGTTGGAGCCGATCCAACCGCGAGAGGCGGGCTCCGGCTGTGCTCACGATGGCCCTTGAGCCGTGGGTCCCGGCTTTCGCCGGGATGACGGCCTGTCGCTGGTCACCTACGGCACAATCGCTGCGATATATCGCTCCGCCGAGGCGTGCACCTTCGCCTTTGCGTCGGACCCCATCACCCGGTCCCACCAGGCGGAGTAGATCCGGTCATAGGCGAACGGCTCGACGCACGAAACGATCCGGCGCACCTCGCGCTCCGGCAGCGGGATGAGGTTGGGATAGGAGTACATGAAGCTGACCCAGCGCGTGTCGGGTACGACCATGATGGTGTCGCCCGTCATCAGCACGCCCTTGCCGTCCTCGCCGGGCCAGTGCAACGCCGTCGAGCCGACAAAATGCCCACCACAGCGGATCAGCGTCACGTCCTGCCCGAGGTCCAGCTGCTCGCCGCTCCAGTAGCTGATGCGCTCCGACGGCCGCATCACATATTGCCGGTTGCTCTCGTGGATATGGATCGGCACCCCGCCCAATGCTTCGGACCAGTCGACCATCGAGGAATAGAAGTGCGGATGCGAGATCGCCATCGCCTGCACCCCGCCCAGTTCCTTGATCCGCCTGACGCCTTCGTCCGTCACCAGCGGCGTGCAGTCCCACAGGATTCCGCCACCCGGCTGCCGGATCAGCAGCATGCGCTGCGCGATGGCGATCCCGGGCGTTGCCCCGATCCCCACCAGCCCCGGCTCCTGCTCCTTGAACTCGAGGCTGTGCTTATGCTGCAGCTCCGCCAATGTCGTCCAGCGCTGCCCCGCCGCCGTCACATACTGCCGCTCGTCATCGCAGATGGCACAGCGCTCGGGCGGCACCTCGGACGGCGCATGACCCACGCCACAGGTGACGCAGATGAAGGATTGCATCGGAAATCTCCGGTCGATGTGGTGCTGCCCAAGCCACTCTTATCCGGAGCCGAACTGAACGGGGCATGAAATGTGGATGGGGAAGACGGTGTCGCCTAAGCCACCAGCCCCTTCCACCGCTCCAGCTCGTCCAGCGTCTCCCCCGCCCCGGCCAGCACGAACTGGTAGATGTCGAAGCCGCCCACCATCACCCCGTAATAGCCCGGGCGCTCGCGCGCCTCGTGCTTGAGGCGCAGGATCAGGTCGCGGTCACAGGCGGAGAGGTCGGCGCGCAGGTTCGCGTCGCGCGCCTGGCGCACGGCAAAGTCGAACGGCTCCCAGCCCCAGATGTCGCACGTCCAGTGGTTGCCGGCGTGGTCCTTGAACTGGATGCCCCAGTAGAGCCCGGCGCCGAGTGCATGCGGCTCGACATAGTCGTTGATGAAGCTGGCCTTGTGCAGCTGCAGCCCGGCCCGGTCGAACTGGATGGCGATGTCGGCGGCCAGCCCCGCCCATTCGGCCCAGCGTTCGGCCTCGCACGGCATGTGGATGTCAATGTCGCGCCATACCATCAGATCGTAGCCGGCGCTGCCGGTCACCACCGCCTCGCCGAAGCGCGCGTTGAGCAGCTCGAGCAGGCCGGTGTCGACCAGTACGTTGCGGGCCTCGGCCCTCAGTTCGGCAGCGATGCGCCGCCTCTCCCCCGCGTCCTGAAAGGCAGCGTCCATGCCCACTCTCCCGCACCCGGGCCCGGACGTCCCAACATCCCGACCCGCTCCCGAACCCCGGGAATCAAAAGCCCGGCTCGTGAGCCGGGCTGAACTCTAGTCGCACTCGTGCCCAAACTGTGGCACGGCGGCAAACCGTCAACCGATTACTCGGCCTTCGTCTCGGCAGCGGCGGCCTCGGCGGCGGCGGCGGCAGCGGCGGCAGCCTCGGCGGCTTCCTTCTCGGCGAGCTCGCGAGCCAGGGCCTCGGCAGCGGCGATCTTCTCGGCCTCGCGGGCGTTCTTGGCCTCGAGGGCGGCTTCGCGCTCGCCGGCTTCGATCTTCTTGGTGCGGGCGCCAACGTTCTCGAAAATACGGGCGGCCTTACCGCGGCGGTCGCGCAGGTAGTACAGCTTGGCGCGACGCACCTTGCCGCGCTTCACCACTTCCACGCGGTCGATATTGGGGCTCAGCACCGGGAACACGCGCTCGACGCCTTCGCCATACGAAATCTTGCGCACGGTGAAGCTTTCCATGATGCCGGCGCCGGAGCGGGCGATCACGACGCCTTCATAGGCCTGCAGGCGCTCTTTGTCGCCTTCGCGGATCTTGACCCACACCTTGACGGTATCGCCATGGGTGAATTCGGGGTGGTTCGACTTGGCGAGCAGCTTGTCGTGCTGCTCCTTGTTCAGCTCGGCGATAATCTTGGACATCTCAGGTTCCGTTGTTGAATCTTTTCAAAGGGGCGTTTCGCCGGCTCTGCCGACCGCCCGGTCTTGTTTGCACGGATTATATGCGCTTATTGGCCCGAAGCCGTTGGCATGGGCGTGCGCGCTATAGAGGAAGATCACCCGAGAGTCCAGCGTTCCGGCGTGTCTTCGCATCACACACCGGCGTCATTCCCGCGAAAGCGGGAACCTCTGTTTGCCATACGCCCCAAAAAACGGAGATCCCCGCTTTCGCGGGGATGACCTGGTGGTTGTGGAAGCTATGGGGCAGCTTACAGCCAGCCGGCCAGCACGCCGAGCCCACCCAGCGCGAACAGCCCGCCAGCGACCTGCGCTATCGGCCTGCCCATCTTGCCGACGAGCCGCGCCACGCCCAGCGCCGCACCGATGCCAATCAGGTGCAGCAGCGCCGTCGCCGCGATGAAGCCCGCCGCATACTCGAGACCCGACGCAGCGGCCGGCATCTCGGCGCCATGCGCATGGCCGTGGAAAATGGCGAACACGCCGACCAGCGCCGAGGCGGCGGCCACCGGCAGCGGCCGGCCCAGCGCCGCGGCGCCGCCGATCACCACGCTCGACAGCGCGATGCCCAGTTCGACGAACGGCACGTCCACCCGGCCGACGCCGAGCAGGAACCCGACCGCCATCATGGCAACGAAGCTCAGCGGCACCAGCCACAGGGCCCGGCCGCCCAGCACATAGGCGAACACGCCCACGGCCAGCATCGCCAGCACGTGGTCGAGCCCGCCGACCGGGTGCATGAAACCGTGGATGAAGCCGGCGGTGTCGCCGTGCCCGGTATGGGCGAAGGCCGCCGTCGGCAGCAGGATGAGCAGCAAGGCAATCAGTGCGCGCATGTAAATTCTCCAATCCGGGACCCACCGTCCCGCGCGTAACAGTTCGTGACGGCCGGTCTCCTGGCTCCGGACCTCGGTCCCCTCGCCTTCCCAGTTGCAAACCAGTGGCGAGATGAGGGGATGTCGTCCGTTACAGTCGCGGGGGCGGCGCCGGCTTCGCCCGAAGGCCACCGGCTTCCCGTTTCACGCAATCAATGCGCACCGTCGCGCTATCTGTGTCAGGTCCGAGGCTGCAGATCAATCGTGCCCGAAGGCTATTTCAAGAGGTCCGGCCGGCGCGCGCGGGTCAGCGCCTCGCTCTCGGCCCGCCGCCACTTCGCGATCTTGCCATGGTCGCCCGAGGTCAGCACGGCCGGAATCTCGTGTCCCTCGAACACCTGCGGTCGCGTGTACTGCGGATACTCCAGCAGCCCGTTCTCGAAACTCTCGTCGGCATGGCTCTCTGCCGCCCCGAGCACGCCGGGGATCAGCCGCACCACCGCCTCGAGCAGCACCATCGCCGCCACCTCGCCGCCGGCGAGCACGTAGTCGCCGATCGAGATCTCCTCGAGCGCCCGCGCCTCGATAACCCGCTGGTCGACGCCCTCGAACCGGCCGCAGACGATCACCGCCCCCGGCCCCGCCGCGAGCTCGCGCACCCGCTGCTGCGTCAGCGGCTTGCCGCGTGGCGACATCAGGATGCGCGGCCGTGGATCGACGTCTGGCGCCACCGCATCGATGGCCCTGGCCAGAATATCGGGCTTCAGAACCATGCCGGCGCCGCCGCCCGATGGCGTATCGTCCACCGTCCGGTGCCGGTCGGTGGCGAATTCCCTGAGCTGCGTGGTCGACAGGCTCCACAGCCCGTCCGCCATCCCCCGCCCCAGCACCGAGGCGCCCAGCGGTCCGGGAAACAGCTCGGGAAACAGCGTGATGACGGCAGCCGAAAAGCTCAATCCGGTTCCTCTTCGCCCGGATCGGCCTCGATCGGGGGCGCGATGACGAGATAGCCGTCCCTGACCCGGATCTCGGGCACGACGGCCTTGGTGAAGGGATAGAGGAAGGTGTCGCCGCTGCGCTCGTCGCGCACTTCGAGGATGTCGCCGGCCCCATAGTTGGGGATGGCGCTCACTGTGCCCAGCGACGTGCCGTCGGCCAGCTGGGCCCGAAGACCCAGGAGGTCGGCGTGGTAGAAGTCGTCTTCGTCGTCGATCTCGGGCAGCAGCGCGCGGTCGATGTAGAGTTCGACCCCGTTGAGCTTTTCCGCGGCGCTACGGTCGTTCACCCCCTCGATGCGCGCCACGAGCACGTTGGTCGTGGTGCGCGCCGCGAGGATGCGGATGGTGAGGCCCGCCTTGTTGGTCATCAGCGGGCCATAGGAGACGAGCGCCAGCGGGTCCTCGGTGAAGGACTGCACCCGCACCTCGCCCTTGATGCCGTGCGCCGCACCGATGCGGCCCACCAGCAATCTGCCGTCGCTCGGAGCCACGGCTTACTCGGCGGCCGGAGCTTCGGCCGGCGCGGCAGCGGCGGCGGCCTTCTCGGCTTCGGCAGCGGCCTTGGCCTCGGCGCGCTCGGTCGCCTTCTTGCCCGGCTTGGCCTTCTCGGGGTTGTTGCGCGCTTCGCGCTTCATCAGGCCCGCGGCGTCGAAGAAACGGGCGACGCGGTCGGTCGGCTGGGCCCCGACGCTCAGCCAGTGCTGCACGCGCTCGACCACGAGGGTGACGCGCTTCGACTTGTCCTCGAGCTTGGGATCGTAGTTGCCGATCTTCTCGATGAAGCGGCCGTCACGCGGCGAACGGGCGTCGGCGACGACGACATGGTAGTACGGGCGCTTCTTGGTGCCGGCGCGGGCAAGGCGGAGTTTCAGCGACATTCTTCAGTCCTTCAGTTGAGTTCGTACGTTGCTGTTCAGGGTTATTTCTTTTTCGGCACGAAGCCGCCGCCGAGGCCGGGCAGGCCCGGGAAGCGCGACGCGCCGCCAAGCCCGGGAAGTCCCGAGCCGGATTTGAGGAGCTGGCCGACATCGGTCGGCAGCTTTGAAGGTGCGAGTTGCTTGGGAGCTTCCGGCTGCTGCGGGATCGAGGCGGGATCGATGCCCATGCGCCGCGCCAGCTGCTCGAGTTCCTTGGGGTCCATGGTCGAGGGGTCGGGCATGTTGCCCAGCCCCGGCATCATGCCGCCCATCTTGCCGCCGAACATGCCGCTCAGCGAGCCGAGGCCGCCCTTTGACACCTTCTTCATCATGTCCGCCATCTGGCGGTGCTGCTTCATCAGCTTGTTGACGTCCTCGACCTTGGTGCCCGAGCCGTTGGCGATGCGGATGCGCCGCTTGGCGTTGAGCAGGTCCGGGTTCTCCCGTTCCTTCTTGGTCATCGAGTTGATGATGGCGATCTGCCGGTCGAAGATTTTCTCGTCGAGGCTGGCGCCGTTGAGCGCCTTCTTCACCTGCCCCATGCCCGGCATCATGTTCATGAGCGAGCCCATGCCGCCCATCTTCTTCATCTGCATGAGCTGAGTGCGCAGGTCCTCGAGGTCGAAGCTGCCCTTCTTGAGCTTCTTCGCCATCTTCTGCGCGTCTTCGGCGGTGACCGTCTGCGCCGCCTTCTCGACCAGGCTGACGATGTCGCCCATGCCCAGGATGCGGTCGGCGATGCGGCTTGGATGGAAATCCTCGAGCGCATCCATCTTCTCGCCGGTGCCGATCAGCTTGATCGGCTTGCCGGTCGCGGCCCGCATCGAGAGCGCCGCGCCGCCTCGGCCGTCGCCGTCGACGCGGGTCAGCACGATGCCGGTGATGTCGACGCGCGCATCGAACGAGCGGGCAAGGTTCACTGCGTCCTGGCCGGTGAGCGCATCGGCGACCAGCAGGATTTCGTGCGGATCGGTGGCAGCCTTCACCGCCGCCGTCTCTTCCATCAGCTCTTCGTCGACATGCGTGCGGCCGGCGGTGTCGAGGATGACGACGTCATAGCCGCCGAGCTTGCCGTCGCGCTGCGCGCGCCGGGCGATATCGACGGGCTTTTCGTTGAGCTGGATCGGCAGCGTATCGACGCCGATCTGCTCGCCGAGGACGCGCAACTGCTCCTTGGCAGCCGGGCGGCGATCGTCGAGCGAGGCCAAGAGGACCTTCTTGCCCTGCCGCTCCTTCATGCGCTTGGCGAGCTTGGCCGAGAGCGTGGTCTTGCCCGCGCCCTGCAGGCCGACCATCAGCATGGTCATCGGCGGCGTGGTGTTGAAGTCGATCGGAACCTGCGTCTCGCCCAGCACCTTGACCAGCTCGTCATGGACGATCTTGACCACCTGCTGGCCCGGCGTGACCGAGCGGGTGACCTCGGCGCCGACGGCACGGTCGCGCACCTGCTCGACGAAGGCCTTCACCACTTCGAGGGAGACGTCGGCCTCGAGCAGCGCCCGGCGCACTTCGCGCAGCGCCTCGTCGACGTCCTTGTCGTTGAGCGCGCCGCGCCCACGAAGCCCGTCGAAGATTTTCCCAAGCCGGTCGCTTAGACTTTCAAACATCCGTCTTCCTCATCGTCCCGTGCCATGTGGCCCGGGATATGGGTTCCATCAGCGCAAACGCCAAACACACCCCAGGGCGCTTGCGCTGTGGGGTGCGAGCCTCCGGGATCTCTTTATACCTTCGCGGGTCCCGGTCGGCCTTCAGGAGACTTGTCCTGATGGATTGGCGGCGTCGATAGAGCACGAATGGGGCGGAGTCAAGGAAAGGCGGCCGGTCAGCGCCGTCGTCCCACCACCGCGACCATCCCCTCGCCCAGTTGTGTATCGACCTCGAACCCCATCCCGGCGAGGCTTGCCGCTGCATTGAGCGCGAAGCGGTCGGCCGTGCGGATGGTCGGCGCCTCGAGCACCAGCACGATCCGGCCGCCTGCCGTGACGGCCTTGCCGAAAGCGCGGGCCCAGCCGCGATCCTCGTGCCGGACGAAGTCGACATTGACCGCGAGAGCTGCATCGAACCTGCCGAGGTCCAGCTCCTCGAAATCACTCTCGAACGCCGTCAGCCGCCCGAGCCCCTCATTCCGCCTGATGCAGGCCGCAACCATCTTGCCCGACCGGTCGACCGCCACCACGTCGGCGCCCGCCTTGAGCACCAGCCCGGTGGCGATGCCGTGCCCGCAGCCGATCTCCAGCACGCTTTCGCCGCGTCGCGGCGCCAGCAACTCCACCGCCCAGCGATGGCGTTTCGCGATCTCGGCCAAACTCGACTCCCCCATGCGAACCCGTCGAACTAACTCGCCCGAACGTGGCTTGAACATGGCCGTTGCCCGCTATCCCCAGCGGCGCTAGATTTGGTCCGGGTCTGCAGTTCACCCAGGCGTCGCCGCCCCGCAACGGGGAGCTAAACCTGCGACCATCCTTCGAGACCGCACTTGTCCTTCGTGCCACTCGCAAGCCGGCGACCGCGACGTCCCTCAGGGCAGCGGCACCAACCGAGGATAAGTCATGCCCAGAACTGCCGTCCCCCTTGCGGTGGATGACCTTTCACTCTTCACCAAGACCCTGCGCCAGAGCCTCAGCCAGCACGACGGCCTGCCCAGCCATGTCGAGCTCCTGAACTTCATCGCGAGGGCGGCCGGCTTTGCCAACTACCAGCACCTGCGCGCCGATGCCGAAGCCGCCGACCGGCTGAAGGCCGCCACCGAGGCGGGCACGCGCGCCAATCTCGACCAGGTCGAAAAGGCGGCCCGCTATTTCGACAAGGAGGGCGTGCTCCTGAGCTGGCCGGCGCGCCTCGCACTGCAGACCCTCAGCCAATGGGTGTTCTGGTCGCGCATCCCGCGCGGGGAGGTATTCACCGAGCGTCAGATCAGCGCGCTGATCCAAGGCTGGCACGCCTTCGGCGACCACGCCCTGATCCGCCGCGCCATGGTCGACGCCAGGATGCTCGAGCGAAACCAGGACGGCCGCGAGTACCGCCGCATCGAGCGCACCCCGCCGTCGGAACTGGGGCCATTGCTGGAGCAGCTCAAGGCGAAGGCGGCGTCGTGAGGCTGTCTCACGTGAATCACTGCTGAGCCGGACCAACCCCAGGCCCCAGATGGACCTGTCGCGCACCGTCATCCCCGGGCTTGACCCGGGGACCCACGCGATGGTGCAGCATGCGGAAAGCCCGGTTGGGTCCGCGGATCAAGTCCGCGGATGACGGTCGATGAAGTTGCGGGAGCCCCGCCACTGGCAATTTCCTGCCACTTCCGCCATATACCCAGCGGATGTGACGCAAGTTACATATCCGTCGATCCTGTGACTTTGGTCACGTCGAAAGCTGAATCGCCATGTCCAACGCCCCATTCCTGAAGATGAACGGGCTCGGCAACGAGATCATCGTCGCCGACATGCGTGGCCGTGCCGACCGCGTGACGCCGGCGGCCGCCGTGGCCATGAATGCCGATCCGGCGACGAAGTTCGACCAGATCATGGCCATCCATGATCCGCGAACGCCCGGGACCGCCAATTATATCGAGATCATCAATTCCGACGGCTCGCTCGCCCAGGCCTGCGGCAACGGCATGCGCTGCGTCGTGCAGGCGCTGAGCGCCGAGGGCGGCAGCAAGCACTTCGTCTTCGAGACCCTGGCCGGCATCCTCACCGGCGACGAGCGCGACGATGGCCTCATCACCGTCGACATGGGCAAGCCCCGCTTCGGCTGGCAGGACATACCGCTGGCCGAGGAGTTCGCCGATACCACCGGCATCGAGCTGCAGATCGGTCCGATCGACGCCCCCGTCCTGCACACGCCCTCCGTCGCCTCGATGGGCAATCCGCACGCCACCTTCTGGGTCAGGGACGACGTCTGGGGCTACGCACTCGAAAAGTTCGGGCCGCTGCTCGAGAACCACCCGATCTTCCCCGAGCGCGCCAATATCTCGATCGCCCAGGTCGTCGCGCCCGACCACATCATCCTCAGGACCTGGGAGCGCGGCGCCGGCCTCACCCGGGCCTGCGGCACCGCCGCCTGCGCCGCCCTCGTCAACGGCGCCCGCACCAGGCGCACCGGCCGCAAGGCCACCGTCACCCTGCCCGGCGGCGATCTCCTCATCGAGTGGCGCGCCGACGACCATGTCGTCTTGACCGGACCGGCCGAGCTCGAGTTCGCCGGCCAGTTCGACCCCTTCACCGGCAGCTGGGCCCGGGCCCAGCGGGACGTCGCCTGAGATGGCCGTCGAGACCCTGACCTTCGGCTGCCGCCTCAACGCCTATGAGGCCGAGGTGATGAAGGCCGAGGCCGAGAAGGCCGGGCTCGACAATACCATCATCGTCAACACCTGCGCTGTCACCTCCGAAGCGGTCCGGCAGGCGAAGCAAGCCATCCGCAAGGCGAAGCGGGACGATCCCGAGCGCCGGATCATCGTCACCGGCTGCGCCGCCCAGACCGAGGCGCGCTCCTTCGGCGACATGGCCGAGGTCGACCTCGTCATCGGCAACGCCGACAAGCTCAAGGCGGAAAGCTATGCTCCCATGGCGTTCGGCGTGCCGCTGAACGACAAGGTGCAGGTCAACGACATCATGAGTGTCCGCGAGACCGCCGGCCACCTGATCGAGGGCATGGATGGCCGGGCCCGCGCCTTCGTCCAGGTCCAGAACGGCTGCGACCACCGCTGCACCTTCTGCATCATCCCCTATGGCCGGGGCCCGTCGCGCTCGGTGCCGATGGGGCTCGTGGTCGAGCAGATCGGGAAGCTCGTCGGCAACGGCTATCGCGAGATCGTCCTCACCGGTGTCGACATCACCTCCTACGGCCCGGACCTGCCCGGCAGCCCGACACTCGGCAAGCTGGTCCAGCAGATCCTGCGCCACGTCCCCGACCTGCCGCGGCTGCGCATCTCCTCGATCGATTCGATCGAGGCCGACCCGGCCTTCTATGACGCCATAGCGTCCGACCGGCGGGTGATGCCGCACCTGCATCTCAGCCTGCAGTCGGGCGACGACATGATCCTCAAGCGCATGAAGCGGCGGCACAGCCGCAGCGAAGCCCTCGACGTTGTCGCCAAGCTCCGCTCGCTCCGCCCCGACATCGTCTTCGGCGCTGACATCATCGCCGGCTTTCCCACCGAGACCGACGAGATGTTCGAAAACTCGCTCCGCTTCGTCACCGAGGCCGACCTCACCTACCTGCACGTCTTCCCCTATTCCCCCCGTCCCGGCACCCCGGCCGCGCGCATGCCGCAGGTCGACAAGCGCGTGGCGAGGGACCGGGCCGCCCGGCTGCGCGCTGTCGGCGAGAGCCAGTTCGAACGGCTGGCCCTGTCGCGCATCGGCCAGGTCGAGTCGATCCTGGTCGAACAGGATGGTATCGGGCGCCAGGAGCAGTTCATCCCCTGTTCATTGCCCGGTCACCTTCCGGGAGAGATCGTGTCAGCTCGTATTACCCATTTCGCGGACGGCACCCTCGTCGGCGAAGCACTGAGGACCGCTGCCTGATGGCCGAAACGAAGAAGGGTTTCTTCCAGCGCCTGTTCGGCGGCGGCGGCAAGCCGGCGGTGCCGGTCGCGGAGGCCACCAGCCCCGACATCGCCGTCGAAGCCGAGATCGTCGTCGACGAGGCGCTGGAAGCCACCCCGCTGGTGCTGCCGCCCGACCAGGAAGTCGCGCTCGAAGCCGCCATGCACGACGCCGGCATGACCATCGGCGCCAGCGAGCCCGAGCCCGTGGTCGAAACCGAGCACGAGCCTACCGTCGAGGAAGAGCTGGTCGCCGACATCATCCTCGACGACGTGGTCGAGGCCGCCCCGCTGGTGCTGCCCCCCGACCAGGAGATCGCGCTCGAAGCGGCGATGCATGAAGCGGGCTTGAGCATTGAGCCGCCTCGAGAAATCACCGCGTCGGAGCCGCCGCCGGGTCCTCCGGAAACGACACCCGCCTATATCGCAAAGGTAGAAGACGAGCTTGCGGCGGAACCGGAGCCGATCCCCGAGACACCCGCTTTCGTCACCGCCCCCGAGCCCGTTCCCGCCGCCCCGATTCCGCCGCCGCCGGCGCCCGAGCCGCCCAAGAAGCAGGGCTGGCTGCAGCGGCTTGCCTCCGGCCTCAAGCGTTCGTCCGACCAGCTCACCGGCTCGATTGCCGCCGTCTTCACCCGGCGCAAGCTCGACCAGGCGATGCTCGACGACCTCGAGGACATCCTGATCCAGGCCGATTTCGGCGTCGACATGGCCACCGACGTCACCGACGCGCTGCGCCGCGACCGCTTCGACCGCGACATTACCTCCGACGAGGTGCGCGAGGTGCTGGCCGCCGAAATCGTCAAGGTCCTCGATCCCGTGGCGCAGCCACTGGCCATCGACGCGGGGCAAAAACCCTATGTCATCCTGATGGTTGGCGTGAACGGCACGGGCAAGACCACGACCATCGGCAAGCTGGCGAGCCTCTTCCGGGCCCAGGGCAGGTCGGTGATGCTGGCCGCCGGCGATACGTTCCGCGCCGCTGCGATCGAGCAGCTGCAGGTCTGGGGCGACCGCACCGGCGCGCCGGTGATCAAGAAGCCGGCCGGCTCCGACGCCTCCGGCCTCGCCTACGAGGCGGTGGAGCGCGCCAGGGCGGAGGGCGTCGACGTGCTGCTCGTCGATACCGCCGGCCGCCTGCAGAACCGCGACGAACTGATGAGCGAGCTCGAAAAGATCATCCGCGTCATCAAGAAGGTCGATCCGTCGGCGCCGCATGCGACGCTCCTCACGCTCGACGCCACGACCGGCCAGAATGCCCTCAATCAGGTCGAAATCTTCGGTAAGCGTGCCGGGGTCACCGGGCTGGTCATGACCAAGCTCGATGGCACTGCCCGGGGCGGCATCCTCGTCGCCATCGCCCGCAAGTTCGCCCTGCCCGTGCACTTCATCGGCGTGGGCGAGGGCATCGACAACCTCGAACCGTTCGCCGCGCGCGATTTCGCCGCCGCGATCGCAAGGACAGCTGAATGACCGACGCGACCAAGGAACCCGAAGTGAAGTGGAGCGAGCTCCGCCCGCAGATCACCAAGATCGCGCTCGAGCTCGGCCCGCTCCTCGTCTTCTTCTTCGTCAACTCCAACTACGACATCTTCAGCGCCACGGCCTGGTTCATGGGCGCCATGGTGGTGTCGCTGGTGCTGAGCTGGGTGCTGCTCAAGAAGATCGCCATCATGCCGCTGGTGACGGGCCTCGTCGTGCTCGTCTTCGGCTCGCTGACGCTGATCCTCAAGGACGACATGTTCATCAAGATGAAGCCGACCATCGTGAACTCCCTGTTCGGGGTCACGCTGCTCGGCGGCCTGTTCTTCGGCCAGTCGCTGCTGAAATACGTGTTCGGCGAGGTCTACAAGCTCAAGCCGCAGGGCTGGCGCGTGCTGACCATCAACTGGGGCCTGTTCTTCATCTTCCTCGCCGTCGCCAACGAGGTCGTCTGGCGGCTGTTCGACACCGATTTCTGGGTGGCGTTCAAGGTATGGGGCATCATGCCCATCACCATCGTCTTCTCGATGCTGCAGCTGCCGCTGCTGACCAAGTATGCCCCGGACCCCGAACAGCCCATCGATCCGATCCCGCCGCTCGACCCGCTGCCGTTGCGCGACCTCCCTCCCCCTTGAGGGGAGGGATCGAGGGGGGTGGCTCGGCAATCGCCGATGGCCCCCGTCCCGGCCTTGCCCCAGGAGGGCTGGCCTACTGCTTGATCAGTTCATCCCTGGTCACGTTCAGCATCAGGCCGTCGGCCGACACCGACTCGATCTGCTCGGGCACGATGTAGCGGTCGGCCGCGAACAGGCCATCGGCATCGAGTCGCACATAGCCCTGGTGCAGCAGCCGCTCCCGCAGTTCCTCGGGTAGGTCGTCGCTGGCAAACGCCTTCGCGATATCCTTGAGCAGGGAGTCGTTGCGCTCGTCGGTTTCGCTCAGGTCAAACGCCTCGACTTCCGGCGTGTCCGGATCATCGTCGCCGAAGCGCACGTATTCGACCTTGCCGATCTCGTGGCGCTCGCGGTCGAACACCTTCATGCCTTCTTCGACGGACTTCAGCGTGCTGTGGGTCTGCATCGGGCCTCTCCTCGGGCTGGCCGCACCGCGCGGCATCCAGGAGAAAATGGCCGAGGCTGTCCCGGGGTTCCGTCAGCCCCTGGCCTTCTCGATCGCCGGGATCACGTCGCGCTCCAGTGACTGGGGCGAAATCGGTCCGACATGCTTGTAGGTGATGACGCCCGCGGCATTGACCACGAAGGTCTCCGGCACGCCGTACACCCCCCAGTCGATCGACACGCGGTTGTCGCTGTCGCCGCCGATCCGGTCGTACGGGTTGCCCAGCTCGGTCAGGAACTTCACGGCATTTTCCGCTGCGTCCCGCTGGTTGATGCCGAAGAGGCGGACCCCGGTCTCGGCCTTAAGCCGTTCCAGCAGCGGATGCTCCTCGCGACAGGGGATGCACCAGCTGGCAAAGACGTTCACCACCGTCACCTCACCCTGCAGCGACGCCGTATCGAACCCATCGACGCCGGTGCCCGCCACCGCCGGCAGCGTGAAGCTTGGCGCCGGCTTGTCGATCAGCACCGACTGCACAAGACTGGGGTCGCGGTTCATGTTCAGCGCGAACACGGCGATCAGCCCGACGAGCACGACGAGCGGCAGGACGGCGAGGACGACGCGCTTCAACTGCTGCTACCCGCCGACCGCCGCCGGATGCCGGCCTTGTCGAGCGCCGCCAGCTTCGCTTTCACCCGCCGCGCATCCCACACGACATAGGCGACAAGCGCCAGGGTCACGAGGCCGGCACCGGCATAGGCCCAGGCGATGAACTCGAAATGTGCGCCCTCGCCGATCATTTGGCGTCTCCCTGCAGGGCGGCCTGCCGGGTCATGGTCTCGGCGCGGCGGCTGAGGATCTCGGTCCGCATGCGCACGATCTGCAGCAGCGCGAACAGCAGCGTGAAGGCGATGAGCATGACGAACAGCGGCGTCAGGATCGAGGGTGGCATCTTCGGGCCGGTGGCGGTGAAGACGCTGGCCGGCTGGTGCAGCGTGTTCCACCAGTCGACCGAATAGTGGATGATCGGAATGTTGAGCGCCCCGACCAGCGTGACGATGGCGATGATCCGCCCGGCCTTCAGCTGGTCGTCGAAGGCACGCCACAGCGCGATGATGCCCAGGTAGATGAGCAGCAGCACGAGTTCGGAGGTCATCCGACCGTCCCATTCCCAGAACGTGCCCCAGGTCGGCCTGCCCCAGAGCGCGCCGGTATAGAGGCACAGGGCGGTGAACACCGCCCCGAGCGGCGCCGCGGCCTTGGCGGCGACGTCGGCCAGCGGATGGCGCCAGACCAGCGTGCCGAGCGCGGCCACCGCCATCACGCCGTAGACCAGCATGCTGAGCCAGGCATTGGGCACGTGGATGTACATCACGCGCACCATGTCGCCCATCTGGTAGTCCTCGGGCGAGTTGTAGAAGGCAAACCACAACCCCAGGGCAAAGGCGATGGCCGTCAGGATGGCGAGCGGCCAGATCAGATAGCGCGACCAGTTGAGGAACTGCCCCGGATGGGCGAGGCGGCTGAACCAGTTCGGTTGTTTGGCGGTGGTGACGGACATGCTTTGGCTCTATTCCCCGGCCGTGCGCAAGGCAAGCGCCGCCGCGAAAGGCGAGAAGGCCGTGACAACCAGGCTCAAGGCAATGAGGAACAATGTCGCGCCACCTCCCGCCATCTGGTCCATCGTGCCGACCCCGAAGATCATCACCGGAATGGCGAGCGGCAGGATCAGCACCGGCGCAATCAGTCCGCCGCGCCTGAGCCCCACCGTCACCGCCGCGCCGATCGCGCCGAAGCTGGTGAGCGCCGGGGTGCCGATGGCGAGCGCCAGCACCGTCCGCCACCATTGCTCCCACGACATCGACAGCAGGAGCGCCAGCACCGGCGTCGCGACGAGCAGCGGCAGGGCCGTCACCAGCCAGTGCGCGATCACTTTTGCGGCAACCACCGCCTCGAGCGGCAGCACCGAATGCTGCAGCAGGCCCAGCGAGCCATCCTCGTCATCGCTGCGGAACAGCCGGTCGAGCCCCAGCAGCATGGAGAGGAAGGCGGCGATCCACACGATCCCCGGCGCCAGACGCGTCAGTTGCGGCCGGTCCGGCCCGATGGCGAAGGGAACGATCACCCCGACCATGACGAAGAACAGCACCAGCGTCATGGCCTCCCCGCCCGCCCGGAAGGCGAGCCGCAGGTCGCGCACGATCAGGGCCCGGAACGCACTCATGCCGGGCCTCCGAGCACGATTGTCTCGACGCCCCGGGCCTCGGCCAGCAGCAGGTCGTGGTGCGTGGCGACGATGGCGATGCCACCGGCCCCCCGGTGCGCGTCGATGAGCGCGCCGAGCAACCGCTCGCCCGCCGCATCGAGCGCCGCGCTCGGCTCGTCGAGCAGCCAGACCGGCCGTGCCGACACCAGCAGCCGCGCCAGCGCCAGCCGCCGCAGCTGGCCGGAGGAAAGGTAGCCGGCCTCGAGCCCCGCCAGCCCGCCGATGCCCACCCGCTCGAGCGCCTCGTCCAGTTGCGTGCCCGTCGCCCCGTTCATGTCGCGCCAGAACTGCAGGTTCTCGCTGACGCTCAGCCGACCCTTGAGCCCGCTCTGGTAGGTGAGCAGGTGGACGTCCTCGCGCCCGATCCCCTCGATTTCTCCCGCGTCGGGGCGGACGATGCCGGCCAGGGTCATCAGCAGCGTCGACTTTCCCACCCCGTTCGGCCCGCGCAGCAGCAGCACCCCGCCTGCCTGCACCTCGAAGCTCAGGTCGGCGAACAGCACGCGCTCGCCGCGCGAGACGCCGAGGCCCCGCACCGTGACGTTCGGCGGCGCGAAGACCGGCGGAAAGCGCTCTGGCTGGTTCATGGCGCAATGCCTAAAGAACGAAAGTCGGTACTGGCAAGGGCAATGTAGTTTCTCTATAAGCCAGCCCTAGATTGGAACGCTTCCAGCCAGTCGACCTCCTGCCCCTTGTCCCGCGGGACTTTCCGGTCTCCCGTCAGGACCAGCGGCGCCTTGCAACACCAGCGCGTGAAGGCGACACCGTGACCTCGAAATCCCTCGACAGCTTCAAGTCCAGAACCACGATCACCGTCGGGGACAAGACCTACAGCTACTTTTCCATTCCGCTCGCGGAAAAGAACGGTCTGAAGGGCGTCTCGCAGCTGCCGCATTCGATGAAGGTGGTGCTCGAGAACCTCCTGCGCTTCGAGGACGGCATCACCGTTACCCGCGCCGACATCGAGGCCGTGGCCGACTGGCTGCGCACCCGCGTCTCCGAGCACGAAATCAGCTACCGCCCGGCGCGCGTCCTGATGCAGGACTTCACCGGCGTCCCGGCCGTCGTCGACCTCGCCGCCATGCGCGACGCGACCGCCAAGCTCGGCGCCGATCCGCAGAAGATCAACCCGCTGGTCCCGGTTGACCTCGTCATCGACCACTCGGTGATGGTCGACAGCTACGGCACGCCGCTGAGCTTCCTGCAGAACGTCGAGCTCGAATACGAGCGCAACGGCGAGCGCTACGAGTTCCTGCGCTGGGGCCAGAAAGCCTTCGACAACTTCCGCGTCGTACCGCCCGGCACCGGCATCTGCCACCAGGTCAACCTCGAGTACCTGGCCCAGACCGTGTGGACCCGCCAGGACGAGGCAACCGGCGAGATCTTCGCCTATCCCGACACGCTGGTCGGCACCGACAGCCACACCACCATGGTCAACGGCCTCGCCGTGCTGGGCTGGGGCGTGGGCGGCATCGAGGCCGAGGCCGCCATGCTCGGCCAGCCCATCACCATGCTGATCCCCGAGGTAGTCGGCTTCAAGCTGGTTGGCCGGATCAACGAGGGCATCACCGCCACCGACCTCGTGCTCACCGTCACCGAGATGCTGCGCAAGAAGGGCGTGGTCGGCAAGTTCGTCGAGTTCTACGGCCCGGGCCTCGACTACCTGAGCCTCGAGGACCAGGCGACCATCGCCAACATGGCGCCCGAATACGGCGCCACCTGCGGTTTCTTCCCGGTCGACAGCGACACCCTGAACTACCTCGAGACCTCCGGCCGCGACGCCGACCGTGTCGCCCTGGTCAAGGCCTATTCCGAGGCCCAGGGCATGTACCGCACCACGGACAGCCCCGATCCGCTGTTCACCGACACGCTCGAACTCGACCTGTCGACGGTCGTGCCCTCGCTGGCCGGCCCCAAGCGCCCGCAGGACCGCGTGGCGCTCACCGATGCGGCCCCGAAATTCGCCGAGGCCCTCAAGGAGATCGCCGGCGGCCGCAAGGAACGCACCGCCCTTCCCGAGAGCAAGGGCGAAAGCCGCTTCGTCGACGAGGGCGCCAGCGGCGTCGACGACATTCCCGAAGAGGCGAGCCTGCCGGTGCGCGGTGAAAAGTTCGGCCTCGACGACGGTCATGTCGTCATCGCCGCCATCACCTCGTGCACCAACACCTCGAACCCGAACGTGCTGATTGCGGCCGGCCTGCTCGCCCGCAAGGCGCGCCAGAAGGGCCTTTCGAGCAAGCCGTGGGTGAAGACCTCGCTGGCCCCCGGCTCGCAGGTGGTGACCGACTACCTCACCGCCTCGGGCCTGCAGGCCGATCTCGACGCCATGGGCTTCAACCTCGTCGGCTACGGCTGCACCACCTGCATCGGCAATTCCGGCCCCCTGCCGGAGGCGATTTCCGAGTGCATCAACGCCAACGACCTGGTCGCCGCCTCGGTGCTGTCGGGCAACCGCAACTTCGAGGGCCGGGTGAATCCGGACGTGCGCGCCAACTATCTCGCCTCGCCGCCGCTCGTCGTCGCCTATGCCATCGCCGGTTCGATGCACAAGAACCTCGCCACCGAACCGCTCGGGACCGGTACCGACGGCCAGCCCGTCTACCTGAAGGACATCTGGCCGACCAACAAGGAAATCGCCGACGTGGTCCGCACCGTGATCACGCCCAAGATGTTCCTCAGCCGCTACTCCGACGTGTTCAAGGGCGACGAGAACTGGCAGGCAATCGCCGTTGACGGCGGCGAGACCTACCGCTGGAATTCGAGCTCCACCTATGTGCAGAACCCGCCCTATTTCGAGGGCCTGACCATGGAGCCGGCGCCGGTCACCGATATCGTCGAGGCGCGCGTGCTCTCGCTGTTCCTCGATTCGATCACCACCGACCACATTTCGCCCGCCGGCTCGTTCAAGCCGACGACCCCCGCCGGCAAGTACCTGGTCGAGCGCCAGGTCGCGCCCAAGGACTTCAACTCCTACGGCGCCCGCCGTGGCAACCACGAAGTCATGATGCGCGGCACCTTCGCCAACATCCGCATCAAGAACCAGATGCTCCCTGGCGTCGAAGGTGGTTTCACCAAGGGTCCGAACGGCGACCAGATGCCGATCTACGACGCGGCCATGGCCTACCAGAAGTCGGGCACGCCGCTGGTGATCTTCGCCGGCAAGGAGTACGGCACCGGCTCGTCGCGCGACTGGGCGGCCAAGGGCACGCGCCTGCTCGGCGTACGCGCCGTCATCGCCCAGAGCTTCGAGCGCATCCACCGCTCCAACCTGATCGGCATGGGCGTGTTGCCGCTGCAGTTCGCCGAAGGCGAGAGCTGGCAGAGCCTGAAGCTCGACGGCAGCGAGACGGTGTCGATCGAGAACCTGCTCGAACTCGCCCCGCGCGCCACCGTCAAGGTCAAGATCGTCCGCGCCGACGGCCGCGTCGAGTTCATCGATACCCGCTGCCGCATCGATACGATCAACGAGCTCGACTACTACAGGCACGGCGGCATTCTGCACTACGTGCTGCGCAACCTGGTCGCGGCCTGAACGAGAGCGGCTGACAGGGACGGCGCCACGCATCGTCCCCCCGTGCCGGGGGACGATGCGTGGGAGTCGCCAGGTCCGGTGGCGCGCGCCCACCGGCGTGGACTTCGATCGAGCCTTTCCCGATCACGAAAAGTCGCGTCGATTTGACTCGCGCCGCGCGCCGCCCGTGCCTAAAACCGTCGCCATGCTTTTTCGACGGATACTGTGGGGATTTGCCCTTTCGCTCGTGTTCGCCTCGCCGGTTCTCGCCGGTGAGTTCAAGCTCGGCCCCCGGGCCGTGCTCGAGCTTTTCACCTCGCAGGGCTGCTCCTCCTGTCCCAAGGCCGACGCCATGTTCGAGCAGATGGGCAAGCGTCCCGACGTGGTGACCCTCGCCTACCATGTCGACTACTGGGACTATATCGGCTGGCGCGACACGTTCGGCACCGCCGCGAACTCCGACCGGCAGCGCGACTACGCCGAAGCCTGGGGTTCGTCCCGCATCTTCACGCCGCAGATGGTGGTGAACGGCAGGGGCGGCGTGGTCGGCAGCAAGACCGACGCCGTCAATGGCGCGCTGGCCAACGCGACCCTGCCGCTGACCGTTTCGCTCACCCAGCAGGGCGGCGACCTCATCGATATCTCGGTGCCGGCCCAGGCCGGCCTGCCGGGGGGCACCATCTGGCTGGTCACCTTCCTCGACCGTGCCGATGTCGCCATCGAGCGCGGCGAGAACGAAGGCAAGAAAGTCGCCTACACCCAGATCGTCACGGGCCGGCAGGTGCTCGGCGTGTGGAACCCCAAGGCCGGGGCCCACCTGACCCTTCCCGTCAACGAGGTCCTGACCGGCGAGTCGAACGGCGCCGTCATCCTCGTCCAGCAGGAAAAGTCCGGACTGCCGGGTCCGATCCTGGGGGCAGCGAGTTTCACGCGCTGATTGCGGCGATCGCCGAAAACAAAACTCCCGCCGGCTTGCGCTGGCGGGAGAAGAATGACTGGTGCATGTAAAAGGCGGCCGGCACCTGGGCATCGTGGTTTGGGGGCTCGGTCAGCCCGGATGCCGGCCACTGGAGGCAATGGTCAGATCTTGCCGGTGCAATCGGGCGCCATGAGGGAGGGAATGTGACGGAAATTGGGATTTTGTCCGTCGCCCCCGTGCCCCAGCCCGACGCTCCCGCTCAGGCTTGCCAACCGCGGCGAATGACGCGATCATGACAGCTGCGTGACGGGGATGAGGAATGGCGGACCAACCCGACGAAATAGCATCAGGGCTCTTGATCGACTTCCCGCCGGTCGCGAGCCCCGCCCAGCGTGGTCCCGCCCGATTCGTTGCCGCGGTCAGCTTCGACCGCAAGGAACTG
Source organism: Devosia sp. (assembly GCF_017307495.1). Taxonomy (GTDB): domain Bacteria; phylum Pseudomonadota; class Alphaproteobacteria; order Rhizobiales; family Devosiaceae; genus Devosia_A. Next base: position 123,169 of record NZ_JAFKHE010000020.1, read on the forward strand.
CAGACCATCCTGAACGTGTATGGCCGCAAGGTCGTCGATGGGGAGTGGCGCGACTACGCCCTGGACTTCCTCCGCGACCGCGCCCTGTTCTCGATCTACAAGCGCGCCTCCGAGCGCCCGCTCTACGTGGTCGAAAAGAACCCTAAGCTGCGCAACAAGCAGGGCCAATACATGGTCATCGGTCAGGACGGCCGCATCCTGAAGCGCGGCCATGACCTGTCGACCGTGCTGCGTGTGCTGGAACTGGCCGTGGTGAAGTGATCGGCGCCTCCGCTCCCCCCGGCTGCAAAAGGCCCGGGATCGCTCCCGGGCCCTTTTGTTCGCACCGCATAACGGCCTGATCGGGCGGCGCTTACGCCCCGCCACCCAAGTGCGCCAGCACCGCCAGCAGCAGCAGCGCCACGATGTTGGTGATCTTGATCATCGGGTTCACGGCGGGACCTGCCGTGTCCTTGTAGGGGTCGCCGACGGTGTCGCCGGTGACGGAGGCCTTGTGGGCGTCGCTGCCCTTGTAGTGCTTGACCCCGTGGCTGTCGGTGAAGCCGTCCTCGAAGCTCTTCTTGGCGTTGTCCCAGGCGCCGCCGCCGGCGGTCATGGAGATGGCGACGAAGAGGCCGGTGACGATCACGCCCATCAGCATGGCGCCGAGGGCCGAGAAGGCGGCGGCGTTGCCGGCGATCCAGTAGATCACGACGAAGACGACGATCGGCGAGAGCACCGGCAGCAGCGAGGGGACGATCATTTCCTTGATCGCCGCCCTGGTCAGCATGTCGACGGCCCGGGCGTAGTCGGGCTTCGACGTGCCGGCCATGATGCCGGGATCGGCCTTGAACTGGCGCCGGACCTCGACCACCACCGATTGCGCGGCGCGGCCGACGGCGGTCATCGACATGCCGCCGAACAGGAAGGGCAGCAGGCCACCGAACAGCAGGCCGACGACGACATAGGGGTCGGCGAGCGAGAAGGTGAGGTTGCCCAGCCCCTGGAAGATCGCCGGGGCGCCTTCCTGGGCCGAGAAGTACTGCAGGTCCTGCGTATAGGCGGCGAACAGCACGAGCGCGCCGAGGCCGGCCGAACCGATGGCATAGCCCTTGGTGACGGCTTTGGTGGTGTTGCCGACGGCGTCGAGCGCGTCGGTGTTGTGGCGCACTTCCTTGTCGAGGCCGGCCATTTCCGCGATGCCGCCTGCGTTATCCGTCACCGGACCAAAGGCATCGAGCGCGACGATCATGCCGGCCAGCGCCAGCATGGTGGCGACGGCAAAGGCAATGCCGAACAGGCCGGCAAGATTGTAGGTGACGATGATGCCGACGACGATGACGATGGCCGGGAGCGCGGTGGCTTCCAGCGAGACGGCGAGGCCCTGGATGACGTTGGTGCCATGGCCGGTGACCGAGGCTTCGGCGATCGAGTTCACCGGGCGCTTGCCGGTGCCGGTGTAGTACTCGGTGATGACGACGATGAGCGCCGTGATCACGAGGCCGGCGACGCCGCACCAGAACAGGCTCCACGGCGTGAACTGCTTGCCGCCTTCGATGCCGAGCTGGACATCGAGCCCGCCGAATACCCAGCCGAGGACCGGGATCAGCGCGGCCAGCGACAGCACGCCGGTGGCGATGAGGCCCTTGTAGAGGGCATTCATGATGTTGTTGTCCTGGCCGAGCCGGACGAAGTAGGTGCCGATGATCGAGGTCAGCACGCAGGCCCCGGCGATGGCCAGCGGCAGGATCATGCCGGCAAGCTTCAGTTCGGGGGTGGGCAGCACGATCGCGGCCAGCACCATGGTGGCGACCGCGGTCACCACATAGGTTTCGAACAGGTCGGCGGCCATGCCGGCGCAATCGCCGACATTGTCGCCCACGTTGTCGGCGATGGTAGCCGGGTTGCGCGGGTCATCCTCGGGGATGCCGGCTTCGACCTTGCCCACCATGTCGCCGCCGACGTCCGCACCCTTGGTGAAGATGCCGCCGCCGAGACGGGCGAAGATCGAGATCAGCGAAGCGCCGAAGCCGAGGGCGACGAGCGAGTCGATCACCGTGCGGCTGGTCGGCGCGAAGCCGAGGAACTGGGTCAGCACGATGAAGTAGAGCGTGACGCCGAGGAGGCCGAGGCCGGCCACCAGCAGGCCGGTGACCGCGCCGGACTTGAAGGCGAGGTCGAGGCCGCCGGCGAGCGACTTGGTGGCGGCCTGGGCGACGCGCACGTTGGCGCGCACCGAGACGTTCATGCCGATGAAGCCGGCCGCGCCGGAGAGCACGGCGCCGATCAAGAAGCCGATGGCGGCGTAGGCGCCGAGCAGGAAGAAGGCGAGGATGAAGATGACCACGCCGACGATGCCGATGGTGGTGTACTGGCGGCGGAGATAGGCGGAGGCGCCTTCACGCACTGCGGCGGAAATCTCCTGCATGCGGGCCGAGCCCGCGTCGGCCCTGAGCAGGCCTTGCGTCGTGACGACGCCGTAAACGATTGAGAGCAGACCGCATATCACGATCGCCCATAGCAATAGTGTCATAGAATGTTCCCTCATGTGACGTCACCGGGGAACGCTCCATAGTCGTAGCGGCGAACCGCTCCTCCTCGCCCCCCGAGGATCGCGTGCCAAACTTGTGCCAAATCGCCGCAGGTGGTGCAACGGGGTTGTCGTATCGCACGCAGCCAAGGTTCGGGGGGCGTCTAGCCCAGCTTCGCCAGGGCGCCGGCCAGGGCCTCGACATCGCCGTTGATCCGCACCGTCTTCTGCCGGGCGGTTTCGCCGGAGACGAGGGTGATGGCGGACTTGGGGACGCCGAGCGCCTTGCCCAGCAGTGCGATCACCGCGGCGTTGGCCTTGCCCTTGTCGGGGACGGCGGTGACGCGGATGCGCAGGACGGCGCTGCCGTCGTCGCGCTGCTCGACGCCCTCGATGCGATCGGCGCCGGCATTGGGGGTGACGCGGAGGGTCACGAGGATGCCGTCCGCGTCACGCCGGAAGGGCGGCAGGCTAGAGGACGCGGCCAACCGCGACCGAAGCGATCAGGTTCTGCAGGAAGAAGATGACGACGAAGACGATGAGCGGCGACAGGTCGAGGCCGCCGACGGGCGGGATGACGCGGCGGATCGGCCTCAGGATCGGCTCGGTGACCTGGTTGAGCACGCGCCAGACCGAGTTCACGAACTGGTTGCGGGTGTTGATCACGTTGAAGCTGATCAGCCAGCTCATGATGATCATGATCAGGAAGATCCACCAGACGATGTTCAGGATGAAGCTGAGCGTCTGCAGAATGGCGAAAGTCATCGGGGGCCCTCTTTGTCCGTCGCCCTATTTAGGGGGCGGTCGGGCCAGCGGCAAGCGGCCGCGACCATTTTGGCGTGACGCCCCGGAGGCCCCGGCTAGTCCAGGCGGCCCGGGCGCCAGGTGACGATGCGATAGAGGTAAGTGAGGACCACCACGCCGAGGACGATGGTCGTGCCCGGATCGAGCCAGGTCTCGACCCGCTCGTAATGCTCGGCGAGGATGAAGCCGGCACCGACGAGGATGACATTCCAGGTGAAGGCGCCCAGGGTCGAGAAGACGAGGAAATGCCACAACGGCATGCGGGCAAGGCCGGCCGGGATGGAGATCAGCGTGCGGATCAGCGGGATCAGCCGGCCGGCGAGCACGATGACGGGGCCGAAGCGGCGGAACCAGCCGGTGGCCGTGTCGACTTCGGCGGCATTGAGGGTAAGCCAGCGGCCATGGCGGTCGGCCAGGGTGCGGACGCGGCCGAGGCCGAACAGGCGGCCGGCAAGATACCAGGGCAGCATGCCGACGACTGCGCCAGCGGTGGCCGCCAGCAGCACCAGCCAAAGATCGAGCGCCCCGGTGGCGGCCGAATAGCCGGCGAACGGGATGATCAGCTCGGACGGAATGGGCGGAAACACGCTCTCGAGCAGCATCAGCAGGAAGATGCCGGCATAGCCGAGGGCGGTGATGGTCTCGATGATCCAGGTGGCCATGGGGTGCTCCGGCGATGCGCGCTGCTTCACTTACCCACGGAGTCGTTCCCGCGAAAGCCGGAACCTCCGTCTGCGGTGCTTGCGGCCGAAATGGAAATCCCCGCTGTCGCGGGGATCACATCGTGCATGGGACTGCCGGCGGGCAGTCGCTTGGCCGGTCAGCTCGCCTTCTGGGCGCGCATCATCTTTTTGCGCTCGTTGGGATCGAGCGCGATCTTGCGCAGCCGGATCGACTTGGGCGTCACCTCGACATACTCGTCGTCGGCGATATAGCCGAGCGACTGCTCGAGCGTCAGCTTCTTGGGCGGGGTCAGGCGGACCGCCTCGTCCTTGCTGGTGGTGCGGATGTTGGTCAGCTGCTTGCCCTTGAGCGCGTTGACCTCGAGGTCGTTGTCGCGCACGTGCTCGCCGACGATCATGCCCTCGTAGATCTCATCGCCCGGATCGACCATGATGGGCCCGCGCTCCTCGAGGTTCCACAGCGCGTAGGCGACAGCCTGGCCGGTGCCGTTGGAGATGAGCACGCCGGTACGACGGCCGGGCAGCGGACCCTTGTAGGGCTGGTACTCGTGGAACAGGCGGTTGAAGATCGCGGTGCCGCGGGTGTCCGACAGCAGCTCGGGCTGGTAGCCGATGAGCGAGCGGGTCGGAACGTAGAAGCGAAGCCGCGTGCGCCCGGTGCCGGAGGGGCGCATGTCGACCAGCTCGCCCTTGCGCTCGGTGAGCTTCTGCACCACGACGCCGGAGAACTCGTCGTCGACGTCGATGATCACTTCCTCGATCGGCTCGAGGCGCTGGCCGTTCTCCTCGCGCATCACGACGCGGGGGCGGCCGATGGTGAGCTCGAAGCCTTCGCGGCGCATGTTCTCGATCAGCACCGCGAGCTGCAGTTCGCCGCGGCCGGCGACGTCGAAGCTGTCATTGTCCTCGCCCTCGGCGACGCGGATGGCGACGTTGCCCTCGGCCTCGCGCAGCAGGCGCTCGCGGATGACGCGGGACTGCACCTTGTCGCCCTCGCGGCCGGCGAGCGGGCCGTCGTTGATGCGGAAGGTGACCGACAGGGTCGGCGGGTCGATCGGCTTGGTCTGGATGGGCTCGGCCACCGAAGGGGCGCAGATGGTGTTGGCGACGGTCGAATCCGTGAGGCCCGCAATCGCCACGATGTCGCCGGCTTCGCCGATGTCGATCGGCGTGCGCTCGAGGCCGCGGAAGGCAAGAACCTTGCTGACGCGGCCCTTCTCGACTTCCTTGCCGGTGCGATCGAGGGTGTGGACCGGATCGCCGGCCTTCACCGTGCCGGAGGTGATGCGGCCGGTGAGGACACGGCCGAGGAAGGGGTTGCGCTCGATGGTGGTGACGAGCATGCGGAACGGCCCCTCTTCCACCTTGGGAGCGGGCACGTACTCGACCACCTTGTCGAGCAGCGGCGCCATCTGCTCGTCACGCGAGCCATCGGGGGTCGTTGCCATCCAGCCGTTGCGGCCCGAGCCGTAGAGGACCGGGAAGTCGAGCTGCTCGGAAGTCGCGTCGAGGGCGATGAAGAGGTCGAAGATCTCCTCCAGCACCTCGAGGTGGCGCTCGTCGGGGCGGTCGATCTTGTTGATCGCAACGATGGGGCGGAGGCCCTGGGCGAGCGCCTTGCCGAGCACGAACTTGGTCTGCGGCATCGGGCCCTCGGCGGCATCGACGAGGATCACCACGCCGTCGACCATCGAGAGGATGCGCTCCACCTCGCCGCCGAAGTCGGCGTGGCCAGGGGTATCGACGATGTTGATGCGGGTGTCTTTCCAGACCAGCGAGGTGACCTTGGCCAGGATGGTGATGCCGCGCTCACGCTCGATGTCGTTGGAATCCATGGCGCGTTCCTCGACGCGCTGGTTCTCGCGGAAGGAGCCGGACTGCTTCAGCAGGACGTCGATGAGCGTGGTCTTGCCATGGTCGACGTGGGCAATGATTGCGATGTTCCGCAAGGACATGAGGGGGGCCGATCAGATTTCGGGGACGTATCGCGTCGCCCTTCCGAAACGGAAACGTCTGTCCTGGAAAGGCTCCTACGCCGCGCCCCATAGCGGAGCGGAGCCGCATTCTCAAGACAATTCGCCGCATGGGAGGGTTGCCGGTGGCCGGCGGGACCGGCGTCAGGAGACGCGACGGAGCCTTGGTCGGTCCTCGGCGGCCAGCAGCTCGGTGACTTTGCTGGCGCTGACCGGCGGGGAGAACAGGAAGCCCTGCACCTCGTTGCAGCCCTGGGCACGGACCGCGTCGAGCTGCTCCTCGGTCTCGATGCCTTCGGCGGTGGTCGACATGCCGAGCGAGTGGCCGAGGCCGATCACGGCCTTGATGATGGCGAGGCTGTCGCCCTTGGACTTGAGATCGCGCATGAAGGAGCGGTCGATCTTGATCTTGTCGAAGGGGAAGCTGCGCAGGTAGCTCAGCGAGGAATAGCCGGTGCCGAAGTCGTCCATCGAGATGCGCACGCCGAGCGCGCGCAGGCGGTGCAGGGTCTTCAGGGTCGGCTCGTTGTCCGACAGCAGCAGTGACTCGGTGATCTCGAGCTCGAGCCGGGCCGGCGACAGGCCGGTCTCCCGCAGCGCCGCCTCGACGGTCTCGAACAGGCGCTTGTTCTTGAACTGCACGGCGGAAAGGTTGACGGCGACGCGGACGCCGGGCGGCCAGGTCGCGGCAGTGCGGCAGGCCTCGCGCAGGACCCAGTCGCCGATCTGGACGATCAGGCCGGTCTCCTCGGCGACGGGGATGAATTCGGCCGGCGACACCACGCCGCGGTCGCTGTCCCAGCGCAGCAGGGCCTCGAGGCAGGTGATGCGGTTTTCCTTCAGGCCGACGAGCGGCTGGTACACCAGCCGGAACTCGCCGCGGGCGAGGGCGAGGCGGAGACCCGCCTCGATGGTGCGGCGCTTCTGGATGGCGGCATCCATGCCGGGCTCGAAGAAGTGATATGTCGAGCGGCCCTCGTTCTTGGCGCGGTAGAGCGCCAGGTCGGCGTTCTTCATCAGGATCTCGGCAGTGTCGCCGTCCTGGGGGGCCATGGCGATGCCGACCGAAGTGCCGATCACCAGCTGGTGGCCATCGATGGTGAAAGGGTTCGACATGGCCTTGACGATGCGATCGGCGATCGCGGCGGCCTCGCCGGGAGACTGGATGTCGCGCAGCAGCAGGGCAAACTCGTCGCCACCGAGGCGCGCCAGCACGTCGTCCTCGCGCGTCGCGCCCCACAGCCGGGCCGAAACCTGCTGCAGCAGCTTGTCGCCGAGCGAGTGGCCGAGCGTGTCGTTGACGGCCTTGAAGTGGTCGAGGTCGATGCACAGCACCGCGATGCGGTCGCCGCGCTCGAGCCCGGGCTCGGCGGCCGCCATCTCCTCGAGGAACTGAACCCGGTTGGGCAGCTGCGTCAGCGCGTCGTGGCGGGCGAGGTGGCGGATGCGCTCCTCGTGCTGGCGCTGCTCGGTGATGTCCTCGTGCGTGGTGACCCAGCCGCCATCCTTCATCGGATGGTGCTGCATCATGATGGTGCGGCCGTCGAGCTCGTGGATGGTCTTGCCGTATTCACCGCGCGCGATCATCTCGCGGCGCCAGCTGATGTAGGCGTCGCGGTTGACGCCGGCCTGCATGCCCTCGTCGAACAGGTAGCCCAGGATGTCGTCGAGCTGCGTGCCCGGCTTCAGCAGGTGCTCGGGCAGGTTGTAGATGCGCTGGTAGGGCTGGTTGCAGATGACGAGCCGGCCCCGGGCGTCATACATGCACAGGCCCTGCGAGATGTTGTTGACCGCTGCGTCAAGGCGGATGTTCTGGCGCTCGAGCTCGCGCTTGCGGCGCTGGATGATCTCGGTAGAGGCGATTTCCTCTGTGACGTCCTCATGCGTCACCACCCAGCCAAGACCGGGGGAGAAGACGTGCGCGGTCTCGATCCAGCGGTCCCCGGAGACGAGCTCGCGCACCTTGGCGCGAGCGCCGCCGCGGTTGTTCAGCAGTTCGCGCTTGTAGCCGGCGAGGAATTCCTCCGGCGTCTGGTCGGGATGATTGCCCAGTTCGCGCGAGAGCCGGACGATGGCCTCGAGCGTCATGCCCTTGCGCACGCGCTTGCGCGAGAAGCCGTAGATGTCGAGGTAGTGCTGGTTGAACATGACCAGCTTGAACTGCGGCGACCAGACGCAAAAGCCATAAGGCACGGCCTGCAGCGCGGCATCGAGAAGCAGCGCGTCGGCGGCCTTGCGAACGGAATCGACTGCTGCTGCCTTCACTTCTGTTCCGGCCCCACCCCAAAAACCCAGCTGGCGACGCTAGTGGGGGCGAGTTAAGAACGCTTTAAGTAGAGAGGGCGGGATTGCTCCGGACGATCATTCGAAACGACGTTGAAAGCAGTGGCGCCCGCGTCGGGTGACGCGGGCGTCCAGTATCGGCCTCGTCGTTACTTGCCCGTCACCTTGATGCGGCGGGCGGCGAAGGTCTTGAGGCGCAGGCCGTTGAGCCGGATGAAGCCCTCGGCGTCATGGTGGTCATAGGCCACGGCACCTTCCTCGAAGGTGACGAGATCCATGTTGTAGAGCGAGTAGGGCGAGGAGCGGGCGATGAGGCTGGCCGAGCCCTTGTAGAGCTTCACCGTGACTTCGCCGGTGACGAAGGCCTGCGACTTGTCGATCAGCGCCTGCAGCATTTCGCGCTCCGGCGAGTACCAGAAGCCGTTATAGATGAGCTCGGCATATTTCGGCATGAGCTCGTCCTTGAGATGGGCCTCGCCGCGATCGAGGGTGATCGACTCGATGCCGCGATGCGCGACGAGCAGGATGGTGCCGCCGGGGGTCTCGTAGAGCCCGCGCGACTTCATGCCGACGAAGCGGTTCTCGACCAGGTCGAGCCGGCCGACGCCATGCTTGCCGCCCAGTTCGTTGAGCTTGGTGAGCAGCGCGGCAGGGCTGAGCTTGACGCCGTTGACCGAGACCGGGTCGCCCTTCTCGAAGCCGATGGTGATGATCTCGGGCTCGTTGGGGGCCTTCTCGGGATCGACGGTGCGCTGGGCCACGTAGTCGGGCGCCGGCACGGCCGGGTCCTCGAGCACCATGCCCTCGGACGAGGTGTGGAGCAGGTTGGCGTCGACCGAGAACGGGGCTTCGCCGCGCTTGTCCTTGGCGATCGGGATCTGGTGCTTTTCGGCATAGTTGAGCAGCGCCGTGCGCGAGCGCAGGTCCCACTCGCGCCAGGGCGCGATGACCTGGAGGTTGGGATCGAGCGCATTGGCGGTGAGCTCGAAGCGGACCTGGTCGTTGCCCTTGCCGGTGGCGCCGTGGGCGATGGCGTCGGCGCCGGTTTCCTCGGCGATCTCGACCAGGTGCTTGGCGATCACCGGCCGGGCGATCGAAGTGCCGAGCAGGTACTGGCCTTCGTAAAGGGCGTTGGCGCGGAACATCGGAAACACGAAATCGCGCACGAATTCCTCGCGCACGTCGACGATGCGGATGTCCTTGATGCCGAACATCTCGGCCTTGCGGCGGGCCGGCTCGAGTTCCTCGCCCTGGCCGAGGTCGGCGGTAAAGGTCACGATCTCGGCCTGGTAGTGCTCCTGCAGCCACTTCAGCATGATCGAGGTGTCGAGACCGCCCGAGTAGGAGAGGACGATTTTCTTGATGTCTTTGCTCATTGCAACGCTTCCGAGAGGGCGCGAGGGGCGCGCCGAGGGGGCCGAGCGGCCCGGAAATCGGCGCGCACCCTAGTGAAGGCAGCCTGGAAGCGCAACCTCGGCGCTAGGCGGGCTTCAGCATCACATAATCGGTAAACCGGTATGGGCCCATCTGCACGGGCACATGCTTCTCGATCTCGAAGCCCTGCGAGCGGTAGAAGGCGATGGCCGGGGCGTTGCCGTCATTGACGTAGAGGGCGACCGGCAGGTCGGGGCCGAAATGGGCGCGGGCGACAGCGATCATGGCCTTGCCGAGGCCGAGCCCGCGGGCCTCGGCGAGCAGGTAGAGCTTCTTGATCCAGACGCGCCCGTCGGCGCGATAGGCCGAGGCAAAGCCGAGGTCGCGGCCGTTCGCGGTTGCCAGCCAGTAGTGATGGTGGCGCTCCGAGATGTCGGCCGCGAGCGTTCGCAGGTCGTAGATCTCGGCCAGCATGCCGGGAATGCGATCGGCGGGCAGGATGCCGGCGAAGGCCTCGGGCCAGATGCGATAGGCGAGGTCGGCGACGCGCGGCAGGTCGCGCTGGTCGATCGGCGTAATCGTCGGTTCGGTCATGGTGCGGATTTGACCCGCGACCGATGGGGCTGGCAAGCGCATTCGCGCCGTGTCAAAGACGGGGCAACGCAACCGGTATCGCCAATGTCCGTCCCCCTGCCAGATCCTGCCGTCATACTCGTCGTCGCCGCTCCTGCGGTGACCATGCGGCTGTCGGCGCGCGCCGGGGCGACGCGATGAACTACTCGCACGCCTTCCATGCCGGGAACTTTGCCGATGTGATGAAGCACATCGTCCTCGCCCGGCTCGTCGAATACCTGAAGAAGAAGGACTCGGCCTTCCGGGTCATCGACACCCATGCCGGGATCGGGCGCTACGATCTCACCGGCGAGATCGCCAAGCGCTCGCCGGAATGGGTGGACGGCGTCGGCCGGCTGCTCAGGACGCCGTTGCCGCAGAAGGCGCAGGCGCTGGTCGAACCGTATCTCAACGTCATCCGCGAGCTGAACCCCGGGGGTGGGGTCGAGATCTATCCGGGTTCGCCGCTGCTGGTGCGAAAGCTGTTCCGGCCGCAGGATCGCCTCTCGGCGCTGGAACTGCATCCCGAATACGCCAAGCGCCTCGGCATCCTGTTCGAGGGCGACGTGCAGGTGCGGGTGATCCATCTCGACGGCTGGCTGGCGCTCAACGCGCACGTGCCGCCCAAGGAGAAGCGCGGGCTGGTGCTGGTCGACCCGCCATTCGAGGAAAAGGGCGAGTTCGACCGCATGGTCGACGGGCTGGTGAAGGCGCACAAGAAGTTCGCCGGCGGCATCTATGCGCTGTGGTATCCGCTCAAGGACACGCGCGCCGTGCACGACTTCGTCTCGGCACTGCACGGCACCGGCATCCCGAAGATGCTGCGCGCCGAGGTCTCGATCCGACCGGCGTCGAACCCGCCGCGGCTGCATGGCTCTGGCCTGATCCTCGTCAACCCGCCGTTCACGCTCGAGGGCGAATTGCGCATCCTGCTGCCAGCGCTGGCGCAACTGCTCGGCGATCCGGGGCTGGGGCGGCACAAGCTCGAGTGGATCCGCGGCGAAGCGTAGCGCGGCGGCGAGTCGTCTCAGCCGATCGCCGCCACCAGCGGCAGGACTTCGGCAACGCGGGGCAGGCGGCGGAAGCGAGCGCTGCCCGTCGGGTCGTCGGCGAGATCGAGCGACCAGACGTGCTCGGAAGGCACGTGGACGGCCCAGGCGCCGGCGGCGAGGGCCGGAAGCACGTCGGCGCGCATCGAGTTGCCGACCATCATGGCGCGGTCCGGCCCATTGCCGTGGCGGGAAAAGATGCGCTCGTAGACCGCCTCGGTCTTGTCGGAGACGATCTCGATCTCGTCGAAGAACGGCAGGAGGCCCGAGGCGGCGAGCTTGCGCTCCTGGTCGACGAGATCGCCGCGGGTGACGACGAGCAGCTTATGTGCCGGCTTCAGCGCCTCGAGCGTCTCCTGCACACCGGGGAAGGGATCGACCGGGTGGGTCAGCATGGCCCGTCCCAGCGTCATGATCTCGCCGATCAGGCTCGCGGGCAGGCGGCCCCCGGTTGCGGCCAGGGCTGCCTCGATCATTGACAGGGTGAAGCTCTTCACGCCGAAGCCGTAGAGGCCGACATTGGCGATCTCGGTATCATGCAGCAGCCGCTCGGTCTCGCCGCGTGGCGCGCGGTCGGCGAGCAGCTCTGAGAACCGTTCCTTGGTGGCGACGAAGTACTTCTCGTGGTGCCACAGGGTGTCGTCGGCATCAAAGCCGATGGTGGTGAGGTTCGGCATCTCTCAGCCGCGATCCAGTTCGGCGTGCAACGGCGCCAGCAGCTCGCCGTAGCGCGCGGCGATGCCGATCGAGCTGCGGCTGATGGGGGAGCGGACCTGCACGGCGCTGGCAGTGTGCACCGGACGCTCGGTGCGGTGGAAGTCGAGGCATTCGGGGCGGAAGTCGAGGCCACAGTGGGCCAGCAGCCGGCGCGTCTCGCCCTCCTGGTCCTCGACCAGCTGTTCGTAGGAGATGTCGTGCATGCGGCCGGGCAGGACGCGACGCCAGTGCGCCATCAGCTTCTGGTAGAGCCGGTGATAGTGGCCGATGTCGCCGAGATCGTAGGCATAGCCGAGGTGCGAGCTGAAATAGTTGCGCCAGATCGAGACCGAGGTGTCGGCCGGGTCGCGGACGCAGTGGATGATCCGGGCCTCGGGCAGGCAGAGGGCGATGAAGCCGATCAGCATGAAGTTGCCCGGCATCTTGTCGGTGATGAAGCGGGCCTCGGGGGCATAGGCGCGCAGCCGATCGAGATAGTTGCGGCCCAGTCGGGCGAGGCCGGCATCGCCGAGGTCGGCGAGCAACTGCGGATAGTGGATCGGGCGGCGGGTCGTGCTGTTGATCACCAGATCGCGCAGCAGCGGCAGCTCGCCGGCGCCGGTGACGTCGGGGTGGCTGGCAAGGATTTGCTCGACGAGGGTGGTGCCGGAGCGCGGCATGCCGAGCACGAAGATCGGCGTCGGATCCGGAACGCCGTGGCCCGCCCGGGCGGCCAGCAGCTCCGGGGTGAAGGTCGCTTCGATCTCGACGAAGGCGGCCTCGGAGTCGGCGCGGTCGTAGCTGTAGCCGGCGCGGCGCAGCCGGTTGGCGGCGTCAAGATAGTGGAAGGCGCGGGGGTAGTCGCCGGCATCCTCGAAGGCCTTGCCGAGGGCGAAGCCAAGGTGCATGCGCTGGTCGTCGGACGTTGCGGTTGCCTCGAAGCGCGCCACTTTTTCGGCGAGCGCGCCCGATTCGGCGTCGAGCCGGCCAAGCAGGCGCTCGAAGGCAGTATTGCCCGGCGCCAGCGCCAGCGCCTTGCGGTAATGCGCGATGGCGGGTTGGCGCTTGCCGAAGGCGGCGAGGGTATTGCCGAGGTCCGCGTGCAGCCACGCGTTGCCGGGCTGCAGCGCGATGGCGCGTTCGAGCGCGCTGACCGCCGCGGCGAAATCGCCCAGCGCGTCCTGCACGAGGCCGATGGTCCGATGTGCTTCGGCAAGGTTGGGCTGGAGGCGGACGGCCTCTTCCGCCGCGACGAGGGCTTCGCGCGGGCGGCCGAGTTTTTCGAGCGCGAGGGCGAGACCGGCATGGGCCTCGGCCATGGCGGGACGTAGCGCCGTGACCCGGCGATAGAGCGGCTCGGCCCCGGCGGCGTCACCTTCGCGTTGAAGGAGGTTGGCGAGGTTGACGAGCGCCTCGGGGGCATCGGGCTTGAGTTCGAGCGCCCGTTGCAGGTGCCGTCGGGCGTCGTCGCCGCGTCCCTCGTTGAGGTAGGCAACGGCGAGGTTGGAGTGGCTCGACACATCGTCGGGTGCGAGCGCCAGGGTACGCGACAACAGTTCGATGGCGCGACGGCGGTCGCCGCGCTGCAGGGCCACCGCGCCGGCGAGACCCATGGCCTGGGCATCACGCGGGTTCTGCCGCAGCAGGGTTTCCAGCATCGCGGCGCCGAGCACCGTTTCGCCCCGACGCAGATGCGCGAGCGCGTCGGCGACGGTGGGGCGGGCGGCGGGCCGGTTCATGCGGTCAGCGCGTCGCGCTCTTTTTTCGACAGCCGCTCGCTGGCGCTCTTCAGCTGCCCGCAGGCGGCGAAGATGTCGCGGCCGCGCGGGGTGCGGACGGGCGAGGCATAGCCGGCGCGGTTGACGATGTCGGCGAACTGCTCGATGCGCGAGGAGGTCGAACACTCGTAATTGGTGCCCGGCCAGGGGTTGAACGGGATCAGGTTGATCTTGGCCGGGATGCCGGCGAGCAGGCGGACCAGTTCGCGGGCATCGGCGTCGGAATCGTTGATGTCGCGCAGCATCACGTATTCGAAGGTGATGCGGCGGGCGTTCGACAGGCCAGGATAGTTGCGGCAGGCCTCGATCAGCTCTTTCAGCGGGTACTTCTTGTTGATCGGCACGAGCAGGTCGCGCAGGTCGTCGCGCACGGCATGCAGCGAAATGGCCAGCATGACGCCGATCTCGGAGCCGGTCGGCTCGATGAACGGGACGACGCCGGAAGTCGAGAGCGTGATGCGGCGCTTGCTCAGCGAGATGCCGGCCTCGTCCGAGGCGATCAGCAGGGCCTGCCTGACGTTCTCGTAGTTGTAGAGCGGCTCGCCCATGCCCATCATCACGATATTGGTGATGGCGCGGCTGTCGCCTTCCGAGCCGCCCGAGCCGCGCGGCGCGGGCACGAGACCGTCGGTGGGGCGCACGCCGCCGGGGAAATCGCCGAGGCGTTCGCGCGCCATCAGCACCTGGCCGAGGATCTCGCCGGCGGTGAGGTTCCGGACCAGCTTCTGCGTGCCGGTGTGGCAGAAGGAACAGGTCAGGGAACACCCCACCTGGGAAGAGACACAGAGTGTCCCGCGGTCTTCCTCGGGGATGTACACGGTCTCGACATCGACCGGAGGCAGCAGCGGGTTCTTGGGGTCGCGGAAGCGGAACAGCCACTTGCGGGTGCCATCGATCGACACCTGCTCGGTGACGATCTCGGGCCGGTCGAGCAGGAAGGTGTCAGCCAGCTTCTGGCGAAAACCCTTCTGGATGTTGGTCATCCGGTCAAAGTCGGTGACGCCGTTGTGGTAGATCCAGTTCCACAGCTGGGAGGCGCGCATCTTGGCCTCGCGCTCGTCGAGGCCGATGCCCATCAGCGTGTCGCGCAGCTCTGGCTTCATCAGGCCGACAAGCGATTGCCGCCCCGGGCGGGGGCGGTCGGCATGGGCATGATAGTCGAGGTCGAGGACGATACTCATGGTGCGGGCGGCTTTCTCAGCGGGCGCAGTAGTGAGCGCGGCCCATAACATAGTAGCATGGATCGCGCAAAGAAGGGCTCACGCGAACGTGGCATGCGCTCGGCGAGGTCTCATGGCCGAGGCGCAACCCGCCAGGTTAGCCGGCGCAGTTCTCGATGGCGCGGGAGGCGGCGGTGGCGCCCGAGAGCGAGAAGGTCTCGGTGATGCGGATGCCCTTGTCCGAGGTCCCCTCGATGACCACGGTCGAGCCGGCCCGCAGGGCTCCGGCAAGCTTGTCGTTCTGGCTGGGATCGAGCAGCCAGGCGGCGTCCTTGTCGGTGAAGAGCTCGAAACTCTGGCCGCTGACGGAGACGGTGGCGGGGGTATCGGGCGCGAAGGTGAAGCCGGCGACGAGGTTCAGTTCGTTGCGCACGGATTCCGAGGGCCGGTTGGTGAGGTAGAGCCAGGCCGCGGTGAAATCATCGGGACTGGGTGTGACCTCGGTCGGCTTGCTCAGCGCGAAACAGACCGGGCCGGTGGACTCGGTCGCCGAATAGGCGGTCCAGTCGCGATACTCGCCCAACAGCTTGACCGACTGGGCAAGGGCAGTCCCCGACAGCATCGGCACAAGCAGGGCAGCGATGACGGCAGGGGAGCGGAAAAGCATCGGCAATCGTCTCGGTTCGGCGGTCGGTAGCCGGCGGAACGGGCGCCGTCCACCGACCCCGATCACGGCTCTGAATTGGTCGCGCTCTCGAACCGGGAAAGTCGGCAACCCTCCCTGAAAACGCTCCGCCATCAGGCGCAGGCCTTGGCGATCTCTCCCAGCGCCGCGGTCACGCCCGACAGGTCGTAATTGTCGGTCATCTTGTTGCCCTTGGCCGAAATGCCGGTGACGACGAGCTTGGAACCCGCCTTCATGGCCTCGACGAAGGTCGCCTCGTCGGCTTCGACGGCGAGCCAGGCTGCTTCGCCCTCGGTGACCATGGGGAAGGTCTTGCCGTCGATAGTGGCGCTGACATTGGCCTGGGCGTTGAACGGGTAGCCGACCTGGGTCTGGACCTCGTTCTTGGTGCCGAGGCCCTTGCGGTTGATGATGAGGAAGTGGATCGGGCTGCGGCGCACCGGGCTGCCGCCAACCTCCTTGGGGCTCCAGTCGGCGGGGCTCGCCGAGATGTAGCACATGAGCCCGTTGGCATCGCTGCCGCTCCACGCGGTCCACGCCTTGAAGGTGCCCAGCTGCTTGATTTCCTGGGCCATGGCCGGCGCCGAAAGGGCTGCCATGAGGCCGGCGGCAAGCAGGCCGGCCAGAACCATACGCGGTGATGTCATCGCCCGAACATCCTTGTCCGAAAGTTGCGCAACCAGCACCCCGGCATCCTGCCACGGTATGGTTACCAAGGTCTCAAACCGGTCGCGCATATTGAGTCAGGTGGCGACCTTAGCGGCAATCATGTCGGCAATTTGACGCGCAGAACCGCCGGATTTCCTGTTTGGGCCCGCATGGTGAAGGAAGCGTTAACGCACCATCACGCCGCCAATGGATAGGCCTGCTCCACGAGATAAGGGCCGCCCCCGACGGAGTCGCGGGATGAGAACAGCACGAAGCGGCCGACCTTGAACTCCAGCGGCGCGAAGTGGCCGGACAGCGCGATGAAGCGGGCGACCTCGCCGGCCGATACGCCACGCAGGCGGGCAAGCGCCACATGCGGCACGAACTTGCGGCCCTCGGGCGAAAGCCCGCAGCGCTGCAGGATGCGTTCCTGCGCGGCCTGCAGGCGCAGCAGCGCCATGTTGGCGGCGCAGCCGACGAACAGGGCGCGCGGCGTGTTGCCGCCGAACGAGCCGAGATGGTCGAGGCGGATGTTGAAGGCCTCGCTGTCGGCCAGCCGGTCGAGCATGTCGGTCACCTCGCTGGCGACGCGATGGTCGACATCGCCGATGAAGCGCAGCGTGATGTGATAGTTCTCGGTGTCGATCCAGCGGGCGCCGGACAGGCCGCCCCGCTTCAGGGAGAGGGCCATCCCGACCTCGGGCGGCACCTCGATTCCGGTAAAGAGCCTGGGCATCCGACCCTCCCTTTGCCGTGGCGGATCCCGGTGATTCGGACCTGCCATCGGCTGGACCGTAGCGAGGCGGGGCGGGTCCGGCAAGCGGGCAGTCCGGTGCGCCGGACCCCGTTCCGCCGTGAGGCGAACACCATCGCGTAAACCGTTGAAGGCGTGCGACATTAGGTGACGGCAAGTTGAGGGCCCCCGTCTTGTATTCGCCGGAGGCTGCCCTCATATTAATCCACCGACGGCAAGGGCTCGGAGGAGCGCCCCGTCCGCGTCGCCAGGAAAGGATATTTTCGTCATGGCTGAATTCGACCGTCCGACTATCGCCGCTCAGCGGGCCGGAACCGCCGCGGCCATCGATGAGGGCCTGCGCAGCTATATGCTGAAGGTCTACAACTACATGGGCATCGGCCTCGTGGTCACGGGCCTCGTTGCCTATTTCGGCAACGCGATGGCCACCACCACCGATTCTGCCAAGGCGGCCGCCCAGCTGGCCAATGGCGAGTACCTCACCCAGTGGGGCGTCCTGCTCTATACCAGCCCGCTGATGTGGGTGATCGCCTTCGCGCCGCTCGCCTTCGTGCTGGTGCTGAGCTTCGGCATCAACAAGCTGAGCGCCGGTACCGCGCAGATCCTGTTCTGGGTGTTCGCGGCCGTGATGGGCCTGAGCCTCAGCTCGATCTTCATGGTCTATACCGATGCCTCGATCGCCAAGGTGTTCTTCATCTCGGCGGCGACGTTCGGTGCGATGAGCCTGTATGGCTACACCACCAAGCGTGACCTCACCGGCATCGGCAACTTCCTGATCATGGGCCTGATCGGCCTGATCATCGCCAGCCTGGTCAACATCTTCCTGGCCTCGAGCATGCTCGACTTCGCCATCTCGGCGATCGGCGTGCTGATCTTCGTCGGCCTCACCGCCTACGATACGCAGCGGATCAAGGAGAGCTATGACGAGGGCCATGGCGCGGACGTGCTGCAGAAGACCGCGGTGATGGGCGCGCTGTCGCTCTACCTCGACTTCATCAACCTGTTCCTGATGCTGCTGCGCCTGTTCGGCAACCGTGAATAATCGCAGCGATCAGCGAGTCTGATTGGACGTTTGAAGGGGCCGCGATCTATCAAGATCGCGGCCCCTTCCTGTTCCTGGATCCATGATGAGCGACATCATCCTCCGCCCCTTCGAATGGCGCGACGTTCCTGATATCACGGCGATCTACCGCCCCTATGTCACCGACACGGTGATCACCTTCGAATACGATCCGCCCAGCGAGGCGGTGATGGCCGGCCGCTTCGGGACCATGGTGGATCTCGGCCATCCCATCATCGTGGCCGAACGTGACGGCGCGGTCGTGGGCTACGCCTATGCCTCGTTCTACCGCACGCGCGTCGCCTACCGCTTCACCTGCGAGAACTCGATCTACCTGCGGCAGGACATGATCGGGCAGGGCCTCGGGGGACGATTGCTCGACAAGCTGATCGAGGAAAGCCGCGCCTGCGGCTTCAAGCAGATGATCGCGGTGATCACGGCCGAACGCGCCAACTCGGTGCGCCTGCACGAGAAGGCCGGCTTCATCCATGTCGGCACGCAGGAGGCCACCGGCTTCAAGTTCGACCGTTGGATCGGCGTCACCTACATGCAGAAGGCGCTGTAGGCGGCCGGCCGGCAGCCGGCTGCTGCCCCCTTTGCGAAGGGCGCGAGGTGCGCCCGGGGCTGACTGCACGGGTTTCCGACTCGCTAGGGTCGCGATCATCGGGGATCATCGGCTGGTGGGATCACCTGAGCTGATCCCGTCGCATGACGGGACCGGACACCTTGCGTCAGCGATCAGTGTCGCGCCGCAAATCCATCGCCCGTCATGCACCATGCTATCGACCCGGCGACATCACTACGCCTGCAGCCCACCTTGGCGCAGATGATTTCCTTCGGTACGCATTAGGCCTCAAAATGCGGAGGAGCGCCGAATGCCTGCATCGCCCACCCACACCCCCTGGCTCAGCCGCCCCTATCACCGCCAGTGGCTCCGCGATCAGGCTGAGGCGCTGTTCGCCTTCTATGGCAACCGCTCGTTCAACCCGGCCGGCGGCTTCTTCGAGCTCACCGCGACCGGCGCGCCTATAAAGCCGCAAAACCCGGTGCGCGGCATCCATTCCACCGCGCGCATGGTGCATTGCTTTGCCATCGCGAGCCTGCTCGGCCGGCCGGGGTCGGATCCGATCGTCGACCACGGCATGCACTACCTCTGGAACAACCATCGCGACGCCGAGCGCGGCGGTTATTTCTGGGCTGTCGATGACAATGGCGCTTCCGACAAGGGCCGCAAGCAGGGCTATGGCCACGCCTTCGTACTGCTCGCCGCCTCGAGCGCGAAACTCGTCGGCCACCCGCTCGCCGACCAGATGATCGCCGACGTCACCGAGGTGATCGAGACCCGCTTCTGGAACAAGGCGCACGGCGCCATCGACGAGGAGTTCAACGCCGACTGGACGCCGATCTCGGACTACCATGGCCAGAATTCCAACATGCACCTGACCGAGGCGCTGATGGCCGCCTTCGAGGCCACGGGCGAGCGCGACTACCTCACCAAGGCCGAGTCGATCGCCGACCTGATCATCAATCGCCGCGCCCGGGAAAACGGCTTCCGCGTCGCCGAGCACTTCGATGCGAACTGGGCCGTCGACAAGGGCTACACCGGCGACCAGATGTTCCGCCCGCCCGGCACCACGCCGGGCCACTGGCTCGAATGGTCGCGCCTCGTTTTGCAACTCTGGGCGCTGGGCGGCAAGCAGCACGCCTGGATGCCGGAGGCGTCCGAGGCGCTGTTCCGTCAGGCCGTCACCATCGGCTGGGACGAAAAGCACGGCGGCTTCTTCTACAACCTCGACTGGTCCGACAAGCCGGACATGCGCCACAAGCTCTGGTGGCCGGTCTCCGAGGGCGTCGGCGCCGCGGCCTTCCTCATCGCCCACAAGCCGAGCGCCTTCCACGAGACCTGGTACCGCAATATCTGGGACGTGATCGCCCGCCACCACATCGACGGCGTCAACGGCGCCTGGCACGAGCAGCTGACCGAGGACATGCAGCCGGCCTACTCGCTCTTCGCGGGCAAGGGCGACATCTACCACGCGCTGCAGGCCTGCCTGATCCCGCTGTATCGGGCGGAGGGCAGCGTGACCAAGGGCATCGTCGAGGCGATGCGGTAGAACTTCTGCGGGGGCAACCTTTTCGTCCCAGGTCATTCCGGCGCACGCCGGAATCGAGCCTGGGGTGTCGCAACCGACTGTGGAGGCGGAGACCCAGGCTGGACCACTGCGCTCGCCAGGGGGACATCGTGCGTCGGAGTATCCGCTGGCGCTTCCCGCCCCACCCCACCCAGTTGCGCTAGGCCCCGCTGCCGCGAGGACCAAGCTCCACCCGGCGTCATTCCCGCGAAAGCGGGAACCCAGTGGGATGTCTCCACGGCCAGTAAGCCCTGACGCATCGCACTAGGTTCCCGCTTTCGCGGGAATGACACCAGTGTGGTGCACCATCCAGCCCCACCCACTGCTGTCATCCCGGGCTCGACCCGGGATCCATCGCTCCACCGGAACGGGCTGCGCGTTGGGTCCCTGCTTTCGCGGGGATGACACCGAGAGTGACTGGAATATCAGTGGCTTGTCGGTGGCGCGCAGAATTTTGTCCCCCTCACTCGGCACCCATGCGATTCTCCCACCCGTCCGCTGCACCGAAGCGAGATCATGACGAGTGGTTGGTGCAGGGGAGGTTGGGTGGGGTGGCAGTCGTGTTGCCCCAGGCTCAAAGCACGCGCGGCATGGTCCGGTTCGCCGGATGAGCCGCTGTCAACGCGGGGCAGCGCCATGCCGGTGCTGCCAGGGACTGGAAGCTGCCGGGCATGGGCAGCGGAGCTACGGGTTCGCGTCAGGCAGACGCCGGCGGATACCGGGCGCCCCCGGTCTCGCGATGCGGCACGGGATGCGCCCGGGTCCGCGTGCCATAGGCCCAAAACCCCGATCGGCCGGCGA
>NZ_JAFKHE010000006.1 GCF_017307495.1 Devosia sp.
CTCCTCGCTCGGCTACAAGCCGCCAGCACCGGTCGCTGTGGTCTGGCCGGCTGCGCAAACCCAACCCGCTTCGCCGGCCATCTCAACCGTGGCCGCCAAGCCCACCATGCACTAGATTAGAACCGGGCCACCTAACGGGGGCGGGCCAGGCATCCTACAATCAAGATACCACTCAATTAAACTAACTAATAGTACAAATTTACATTAATATATAAATATTATTAATAAATTACTTTAATATATTGTCTCAAAATGTGAACATAAATTTCATCATAGCAACGATAACCAATCCTCAAAAAGCGCTCATACACTGCGATATCGCCTTTTAAATCTTAAAGCAAACACAGAACCAGACCATGGCTTGAGTTATCAGCGTTCACGGAACATCCTGCTTGCGTGGTCCATAAACGGTTTGGTGAGAAAGGAGAGGGCGGACCGCTCTTCGGTTGTGATCATCACCTCGACAGGCATGCCCGGCAGGAGTTTGCGGGCGCCGAGCACCGCTGAGTCACCCTCTATCTCGACTTCGCAGGTGTAGTAGCTCGCATCCGTAGCCGGATCCTTCGTCGTAGCGGGCGAGACATGGCGGACCTTGCCGGGCACTTCTGGGGTAGTGTTGCGGTTGAAGGCTGAGAAGCGCAGCCGGGCGGGTTGCCCAACCTTGACCTGATCGATGTCGGCCGGGGCGATTCTGGCCTCCACGGTCAGCTTCGCTCCCGTCGGGACGACGGTCGCCAGGCGTGCCGCCGGCGTGATAACCCCGCCAACGGTGTAGATCGTCAGTTCGTTGACGATCCCGGCGACCGGCGCGCGGATTTCCATGCGCGCAAGTCTGTCCTCATTGGCGACGCGGCGCTCTGACAACTCCGAGAGCTTGGCTTCCACGAGCCGCAATTCGCGCTGCGCCTCGGTTCGCGCGGTGTCGTCGATCGCGATGATCTGCAGGCGGGCATCGCCGATACGCAGCTTGGCGCGAGCAAGCGTCGCGTCGATTTCGCCGCGCTCTCCAAGGAGCCTGGCCCATTCGCGGTTGATGTTGAAGACCTTCACCCCGTCGATGAAGCCCTTCTGATAGAGGCTCAGATATTTGTTTCGCTCGAGATCGACCAGGCGAAGTTCCTCGGCCTTGGCGGTCTGGCGTGCTTCCAGGCCACGGATTTCCTCGCCGGATTGCACGATCGAAATCTCGAGCTGCTCCTTGCGGCTGTCGCGATTGGCCTTGTTGCCGGCGAAAAGCCGGGTCTCACCCTCGATGATGCGGCTCCCTTCATCGGAGAGTTTCGCAATCTCGGGGAAGTAGGTCACATTCGGCAGGTTGTCGCGCTCGGCGAGAAGCCTCGCCTGGCGGCCGAGGTTCTCGGCGAGCTGCGAGCGGATGATCGAGAGCTCGGCGCGGGTCTGGACATCGTCGAGGCGGATCAGGATCTGGCCTTCCTCGACATAGTCGCCCTGGCGCACCGCGATCGCCTGGACGATGCCACCGTCGCGATGCTGCACTTCCTTAAGGTTCTGGTCGATCTTGACCGCCCCCTGGGTGACGACGGCGCCATTGAGCCCTGCCGACGCGGCCCACCCGCCGAAGCCGAGCACGAGCAGAAGCGCCAGAGTTGAGCCGACGAGGACATGGCTCCGCAGCGCGAAGCTCGTGCGGTTTTCCGGAGCTCGCCTGCCGGTCTTGCCGCAGGCGGGCGAGAAGTCGTAGTTATGGGCGTTCATCGGCACCATCCCTCGCCGGATACCGGCCTTTTTACTTCAAAAGCAATAGAATTTCTGGTTGCCGTAGACCTCGATCGAGAAGTCCTTCTCTTCCCCTCTCTCGAAATAGACGTCGATATAGGTGCATTCCTCCTCACCAATCTTCTCAATGCGGAAGCGGAAGGGGCGATCGTCATTGTCGTCGCTATATATCTTGCTGAAGCGATCGACTTCGACATCACCGCGGTCATCATCATCACCGTCGCGGCGCAGGCCGATTTCATACTGCTTGACGACGATGCGATCACCGGCCTCAAGATCAAGGATCTTGTGCACCAGCTCTTCCGTCTCCGCTTCGTCGTCCACCGCGAAGACGAAGCGATCGTTGCCCCCGCCACCTTTCAGCGTCGTGGCCTTCTCGCCGACGATCAGGCAGTCGTCGCCCTCGCCGCCGAGGATTGTCTCGAAATCGATCACTGTGTCGGAGCCGATCTCGATGCCGACCGCGGTGCCGCGTTTCAGATCGACGGTGACGCCCTTCTCAGTGTGGGAGAGGTCGAGCGTGTCTTGCCCTTCGCCGCCATCATAGCAATCGGAGGTCGCATCACTGGTCGCCACGAGGACGTCGTCATCCGGCCCGCCCTCGACCCGATCCTCCCCCGGGCCACCGTCGAGCACATCCTTGCCACTTTTGCCCTGCAGCAGATCGTTGCCGCCTTCGCCGAAGAGACGGTCGCTCCCGTCTCCGGTGACGACCTTGTCATCGCCCGCGCCAGCCTTCACGATATCGTCACCACCGCCCAAGATCACCTGATCGCAGCCGTCTCCGGCGAGCACGGTGTTGTCGCCATCGCCCGCCGTAATGGTGTCGTCGCCTGCTCCGGCATCGATGACGTTGTCGCCGGAGCCGCCATCGATCACGTCGTCGCCTTCGCCGGCATCGATGACGTCGTCGCCCTCGCCCCCGGTGATCACGTCACGGCCGGCACCGCCATAGATGGTATCGTTGCCGTCACCGCCATGGAGGCTGTCATTGCCAGCGCCACCATGGATGAAGTCGTTGCCTGCGCCGCCGAAGGCGATGTCGTCACCAGCCCCGGCATCGATCGTGTCGTGACCGGCGCCGCCGAAGATGTGGTCGTTGCCGGCGCCGCCGACCACGATGTCGCTGCCGCCGCGTGCGTCGATCAGTTCGTCGCCGCCGAGCCCCTCGATCCGGTCCGCACAGTCGCTGCCGAGCAGCAGGTCGTCGCCGGCCGTGCCGGTAACCTCGAGGAATTCGAGCACGCGCAACGTTGCCGTCTGCTGCACGGAGGCGTCGCCGTCGCTGACCCAGTAGCTCAGCGTCACCGTGCCGAACCAATCGGCCGGCGGCTTGAAGACCCAGCCGCCTTCGCTGGCGGTGAGCTGGCCATGGGAAACGCGCAGTCCTGCGATGGAGAGCGGGTCGGCATCGGCGTCCGTCGCACCCGCGAGCAAGGCGAGACTGGCGATCAGGAGGGTCTGGCAGCCGCCGATATCCGCCAGCTGGATGTGCCCCGTCAGGCGCGGTGCGCGATTGCGCGATTCTTCTGAAGGCGGCGCGCCATCGCCGCCGTCGTCGTCGCCTGGTTTCGGCGCCGGCCCCGGCACTGCCGGCTCGGCTGAGGACGAGCCTGGGGGCGTGACCGAACGAGGGCCTTCGGGAGCTGGCTCGGATGCCGTTCCGGCCGAACCCGGCACAAGCTTCATTCCGTCCCGAGGAGAGGCCGAACCGGCGCCGATGATGGCGCTAAAGGAAAGGTCGCGACCGCCATTGTCGTTGTTTGCGGAGAAGCCGGGGCCGGCATCGATGATCGGCGAGGGATAGCGCGGCAGGGGCAGTTGATCGTAGTCGATCAGCCGGGACTCGATGTTGAGGAAGTCCGGTAGGCCGGGAACGCCGAGCGCGGGTCCGCCCGATCCGATCGCCTTGTCGGCGGGAGCCTCCACCGAACCGGTCTCGTCGACCTCTTCGCCCGATGTCGGTGGCGTTTCGCCGCTCTCGGCCAGGGCCGGTTTGCCGGCGGATTCGCCGGCACCGGCGTCCGCCTGCGCGGGGGCCGCATCGGTGCTAGCCTGTCCTGGGACGAGGCTTTTGAGATAGAGCGCCACCGCGGTGAGAGCGAGCGCGAGAATGCGGGGCCAGCGGGAGGCCGGCAGCGCATCGGTTTGCAATTTGTGGTAGAGCTGCGCGGCATCGGGAGCCGGCGGCTCCTCTGGCCTTTTGGCCTTGATCGAGATCATGCCGGGACTCCCCCTTGCAGGATGGTCGGCTGCTCGCCGAAGCCGACGGCGCGCGGCATGGCCGCAACGCGTTCGGCGGCAGCAGAGTTGGGAGCGCTCGCTGCGGCACGCGGCTGGGTCGGCGGGAGGATTTTGTCGCGCGGACCGAAGGCGACGAGCTTGCCCGCCTGGATCAGGCCGATATCGTCCACCGCCTGGAGCGCGCTCGGGCGGTGGGCGACGATGACGACGATGCCGCCACGTGCCTTAACCTGCTCGATCGCCGCCGTCAGCGCCGTCTCACCCTCGCTGTCGAGATTGGAGTTCGGCTCATCCATGACGAGTAGGAAGGGGTTGCCGTAGAGCGCGCGGGCGAGCCCGATGCGCTGGCGTTGCCCGGCTGAAAGCGCGGTCCCCTGCGGGCCGAGCTGGGTCGTGTAGCCCTGGGGCAGACGCAGGATCAACTCGTGGATGCCGGCTACCATCGCCGCCTCGACGACCTTGGCCGGATCGGCCCGCTCGGCCAGCCGCGAGATGTTCTCCTCGACGGTGGCGTCGAGCAGCGCGACCTCCTGCGGCAGATAGCCGAGATGGCGGCCGATCGTCTCTTCCGGCCATTGCTCCAGCTCGGCCTCGTCGATGCGGACCGCGCCACGCAGGACCGGCCAGATGCCGGTGAGCGCCCGCACCAGCGTCGTCTTGCCGCCGCCGCTCGGACCGATGATGCCGACGGCTCTGCCGGCCTGGACGTCGAAGCTCGCCTCGCTCAGCAGGACCTGGCCGCTGCCGGGCGCCGCGACCGTGATCTTGTCGACCTTCAGCGAGCGGTGGGGTGCCGGCAGTTCCATCGGCTCGACCGCTTTGCTCAGCGCAGTCATGGTTTCGCGCAGGCGCTGGAAGGCCATGCGCGCCGCGACGAAAGGCTTCCAGTTGGCGATAGCCTGGTCGACCGGCGCTAGTGCGCGCGCGGAGGCGACCGAGGCGGCGATGATCGCGCCGGCTGAAAGCTCGCCCTTGATGGTGAGGTAGGCGCCGAGCCCCAGGATCGCCGATTGCAGCACCATGCGCAGCACGCGTGAGACCGCGCCGAAGGTGCCACCGAGATCGCTGGACCGGGTCTGCAGCAGGAGATGCTCGCGATTGACCTCGTCGAAGCGCTCGACGGCGCGCGGCGCGAAACCCATCGCTTTCAGCACCTCTGCGTTCCGGGCGTTGCTGTCTGCGATGGCGCCGCGCGCGATGGCCGCCTGTCTTGTGTCATTGTTGATGCGGCGGACCATCACTTCGCTGAGCAGGGTCAGCAGGGTCAGGAGGACCGCGCCGGCCAGGGTCAGCCCGCCGAGCCACGGATGCAGGAAATAAACGAAGGCGAGATAGAGCGGGATCCACGGCAGGTCGAACAGCGCGCCCGGCCCTTGCCCGCTCAAGAAGCTGCGAACCGTGTCGACGTCGCGGCCGCGCTCCATTGCTTCGGACGTCGAGAAACCCAGGCGCGGCATGTCGACGGTGACGCGGTGCGCGACCGGTGCGATCTCCTGGTCGAAGCGCGCGCCGACCCGCACCAGCACCTGCGAGCGGATGACGTCGAAGCAGCCCTGGAAGAGATAGAGACCGATGGCGAGCGTCGAGAGCGCGACGAGGGTCTGGATGCTGCCGCTGGTCAGCGCCCGGTCATAGACCTGCATCATGTAGAAGGAACCGGTCAGCGCCAGCAGGTTGATCAGGCCCGAGACCGCGAACAGGAAGAACACGATGCCGCGCAGGCCGCGGGTGAGCCGGGCGGCGTCGCGCTTGCGGGCGCTGGAGAGCGTCTTGGACGGTGCCATCATGGGCCCCCGGTGAACTGCTAATGGAGAAGGATCGGGCGGGCCACCGGCCCGCCCACCGCCGGTTCGATCAGACGATGAAGCTGTTGGCGGTCAGGTTGTGACTGCCCTTCAGGCTGATCTGGAACTCGGCATCCGTCGCCGCATCGACGCTGCCCTTGACGATCGTGTACTCGCCGTCCGCCCTCGTCTCGTAGGTGACCGAGAGCTGAGCCGAGGCGGTGAAGCCTCCGCCATTCACCAGGGTGAAGCTCTGGTTGCCGGCCTGACCGGCATTGGCGTCGATCGCACTGAGGTCGAGCCGATCGCCAGGCTGGAAGTCGAGGATGGTGTCGCCATCCGCGCCTGTCGTGCTGAGGAAGCGGAAGGTGTCGTTGCCGGAGCCGCCCTCGATCACGTTCACGGCGTTGCTGGCCGTGATCGTGTCGTTGCCCGAGCCGGTGCTGACATTCTCGATGCTCCACAGCGTGTCACTGCCGCTCTGGCTGCTCGCCGCGCTGCCGCGCCCGAGCAGGCCATTGCCGAGATCGACGGTGAGATTGGCTGTGATCGCCGAGAAATCGAGCGTGTCCGAGCCGACGCCGCCATCGATTTCGTCACCGAAATAGGTGTCGTCACCATCCCCAGCCGCGCCGATGAAGAGGTCGGCTCCGGCTCCGGCCACGACGATGTCGTTGCCTGATCCGGCATCGATCAGGTCGTTGTCAGCGCCGCCAAAGATCCGGTCGTTGCCGGCTTCGCCATAAAGCATGTCGGCGTCGCCACCGCCGAAGACCTGATCGTCGCCCGCACCGGCGAAGACCATGTCGCGGCCCTCGCCCGCATCGACGAAGTCGGCACCGTCGCCGGCCGAGATCGCATCGGCTCCGCCATGGCCGGTCAGCGTGTCATCGCCGCCGAGGCCGATAAGATTGTCGGCGTCCGCCGTACCGGTCAGGACATCGGCAGCTGCGGTGCCCGTCCGCGGCGCACCGCCTGTCGTGGGATTTGGATTGGGCGCCGGTGTGCCTGGGCCGTCGTCATCCTCGTCATCGTCCCCATCGTCGCAGCCGCAGGCCGGATCGTCGTCGTCATCATCCTCGTCGCCTGGGCCGACAGGATCGTCATCGTCGTCATCCTGGTCATTCCCAGGGTAATTCGCGACGAAATCGGGCATGCCGTGAGGCGCGACGAAAGTGAGGGAATGGCCGTCGCCCGCCAGCTTCGTCAGCCCGGTCTCCTCGTCGATCGTGACTGCATAGTCGGCGATCGTGCTGCCGTCCGGCAGTTCAATCACGTCCTGCGGCCGCAAGGTGCCGATGATCGTGTCGTTGCCGCCACCGGTCTTGAACACGATGCGGTGGGCCGAGCGCAACGAGGCAATGTCGATGGTATCGTCCCCATTCGTGCCCAGCAGCGTGATCGTGCTCGGCCGCAAGCTGGTCGTGACCGAGAAGTCGCCGTACATCTCGAAGGCGTCGCCCCCGGCCGTGCCATTACCGCCGACACCGGCACCGTTGACGACGATCTCCTCGATCTCCGTGAGCTCGGCGATGATCGTCTCCGCGCCCGTTGCCGTCTGGCGCGTGACGACGATCTCCGCCTCGTCGCTGCCGGCAAAGCCGATGCGAGCCACCGCCTCGTCATAGGTGTAGATGCGATAGGTCTCAGCCTCGGCATTGCCGATGACCTGGAAGAGGTCGCCATTGGCGCCCTCGAGGCCGCCATTTATCGTGTCCGAGCCGTCCCCGACGTACCAGATGAAGGTATCGTCATCGGGGCTGCCCGGCGTCGCATTGTTGTCGCCGTCGCCGACATCGCTGCCGTTGAGGATGTCGTCGCCGGCGCCGCCGATGATCACATCCGCCCCCGGCCCGCCCACTAGCGTATCGGCGCCGCTGGTGCCGAACAGGATCGCCGGGCCGGTCGGGATCCCGGCAACCCCGGTCACGACGTCGAGAACCGGCCCATCGCCGAACTGGATCTTCTCGATAGCCGAGAGCGTGTCGATGCTACCGGTGGCGAGGTGCGTGATGGTCGCCAGACCTCCGGCCTCAAGGCCGAACGCATAGTCGCCGACCCTACCAGCATACACGGCCCTGTCGGTTCCGGTCCCGCCGATCAGCGTGTCATTGCCGGCGCCGCCATCCAGGATGTCGTCATCGGCGCCGCCGTTGAGCGTGTCGTTGCCGGCATTGCCGACCAGCCTGTCATTGCCGGTGCCGCCATTCAGCGTGTTGTTGCCGGCATTGCCGATCAACTCGTTGTTCAACGCATTGCCGACCGCATTGAGCCCTTCGGTTCCGGTCGCACCGACGAGCACGACGTTCTCGACCTCTCCGACGACCTGGGCCGCATTGGTCAGGTTGCGGCTGACATTGGTGTAGATCGTATCACTCCCTTCGCCGGCGACTTCCGTCACCAGGTCGCCGCCCTGCTGCACCCAGTAGATGTCGTTGCCGGCGCCACCGAACATCTGGTCCACGCCCGCGCCGCCGATCAGGACGTCGTCGCCGCCATTGCCGTGGAGTTCGTCGGCGCCGTTGAAGCCGAGCAGCAACTCGGCCTCGCTGCCGCCGATGACCGCCCCGGCGCCGCTATTGCCGCCGTTGGTGCCGGGGACGATGAGATAGCTCGCGCTGCCGATCTTGGCGCGCTCGATGCCGACGAGCGTATCCGTACCGCCGGCGGCACTCGTCACCGTGATACCGCCCCCGGCGAGAGCGAAGGCGTGGTCGGCTACCGTGCCTTGCAGGACCACCGTATCCGTGCCGCCGGCGCCGTTCAGCGTGTTGTTGGCGGAGTTTCCGGTGATCTCGTTGTCGAGGGTGTTGCCGATGCCGCCGATCGCGGCATTGCCGGTCAGGACCAGGTTCTCGACATCGCCATCGAGCATATAGCCGGCGAGAGCGGTGCGGACCGTGTCGAAGCCGCTGGTATCGTTGATGACGTCGCCGGCATTGTCGACGATATAAGTATCGTCGCCCACGCCGCCATCCATCGTGTCGGCACCTGCGCCACCGTCGATGAGATTGGCATTGCCGTCGCCGGAGAGCGTATCGTTGTGGGCGCTGCCGATCAGGTTCTCGATACCGATCAACCGGTCGCGGCCGGCGCCCACCGTGTCTTGTTCCTCGAAGCTCGCCCGTGTCGGCGTGCCGGAGAGCGAGACCGTCACGGCCGCGGCAGCGGACGCGTAGGAGGCGGTGTCATTGCCGGCGCCCCCGTCGATGCGGTCATTGCCGGCACCACCTTCGAGAAGGTCGTCGCCCTCCTCGCCATAGAGGTTGTCGTTGCCGGCCCCTCCCTGCAGCGCGTCGTCGCCGAAGCCACCGCGGATATCGTCATTGCCGTCGCCGCCGTCGAGCCGGTTGGAAACGCCATTGCCAAGCAGGGTGTCGTTGCCGCTGCCCGCCGTCACGTTCTCGACACCGCGCAAGAAGGAGAAGCCCGTCGCCGCGCCGGAGAGCAGGTTGACCGACACGTTCTGGCTGGTCTGGTAGGTGAGCGTGTCGTTGCCACCATCGAGATGAAGCTCGGCCGCCTCGACATTGGCGACGGTGGTGCTGCTGTTGACCGAGCTGATGATCCCGGCGGCCAGCGCGACCGTCACGATGTCGTCTACCCCGAACGAGCCTTCGACGATCCTCAGCGTATCGGCGCCGTCGCCGCCATCGATGTCGTCGGCACCTTCGCCATTGCCATAGATGATGGTGTCATTGCCGGCCCCGCCATTGACCGTATCGCCGTCGGCGCCGCCGTTGAGGGTGTCGTTGCCTGCATCGCCGGCGAGCACGTCTACGCCGGCAGCTCCGAGCAGGATGTCGTTGCCCGCCCCGCCGCTGATCTGGTTGGCGCCGACACCGCCCTGCACGATGTCGTCGCCCGCGGTCGTGCCGCCCTGGCCATCACCGCCGATGGTCCCGTTGATCACCGGATCATTGGAGACGATGAGGTTGCCGACGATCTCGGTCACCGCCGAGATGACCTGCTCGGCATTGCCGCCATCGTCGACATAGTCGATGCGCATGCGCAGACGCATGCCGACCAGTTCGGGCCCGGGCACGAAGGTCCGTGCATTGCCGCCATCCGCGGCCGGCACGCTGGTCCAGGTGATGCCGTCGGCGGAATACTCCCACTGATAGACCAGCAGGTTCTCCTCGAAGGCATCGGTGATGCCGTCGGGGTCGCTGAAGGCGGCGGTCGCCGTGAGAGGCTGGTCTTCGGTGGGCGACATGTCGCTGATCAGGACCGCGCCCGTCGGGTCGCCGTCGACATTGCCGACCGGGTCGGTCGGCTGGGAGGTCACGACCTCCAGCACGCCGCCGCCATCGGTGTAGGTGCCCAGCACGCGAATGCGCAGGCCGACATGCTCCTCGCTCGGCGTAAAGCTACTTCCGGAAGCGTTGGGGATGTTGATGTAATCGCCGGTGCCGTCGTTCCGCTCGATCTGCCAGCGATAGGTGATCGCGCCGCTCGGCACGGTACCGTCGGGATTGTTGGCATCGCGAATGGCGGAGGCGTCGACCGTCAGCGGCTCGCCTTCCGTCGCCGGAAGGCCGGAAACCGTCAGGCGCCCCGTAGGGTCGTGGTTGCCGGTCTGGCGGATCGTATAGATCCCGTCGGCGAAGAGGATCCGCTCGATGCCGACGAGCGCATCGACGCCTTCGTCGATCTGCGGATCGACTTCTTCCATTTCACGCCGGGCGACGAATGTCTTGTCGCCGACATGGGTGATTTCGTACCAGTCCCTGTTGCCCGCGAAGATGGCTGTATCGGTATCGTTGCTCGGGTTCTCGTCGTATTTGATCTCGCGGACGATATGCAGCTGGTTGGGCCTGATCTCGCGCGATATCAGCAGTTCGCTCAGCGATTTGCCGTGCCACGACACCGGGATCGCCTCGCCGGCGCTGTCGACCTGCCCCGCGGCGAAGACATGCTTGAGCGTGTCGACGGTCGCGATCTCGTTGGCGGCCGTGTTTTCCTGGCCGTTTCCGGTGATGCGGATGCGGACATTCAGCCAGGCGTCGCCATGGATGAAGTCGTTGCCGCCGCGGCCTTCGAGGAGGTCGCCACCATCGCCGCCGATCAGCACGTTCCCACCGGTCCAGGCAGTGACCTTCTCGAGGTCTTCGTCCGGGCTCGCCGGAGTGTACTCGGCCAGATCCAGCAATTCGCGCAGGCCGTCGATGCGGTTGACGCCCGCCTGGCTGAGCTCATGGTTGACCATGCTCAGCTCGAGCTCGATCTCCTCGTCGCTGCCGCGATCGTCGCCGCGGATGATGTCGTTATGGTCCCAGCCCGAAATCGCCTCGGTCTGGTCGAAGCGGTCGCGCAGGATGTCCGCCGCGACCGTGGTGAAGAACGGGATGCGCATGTCGGCATCCGCGGCGATGCGGCTGCCCTTGTAGATCGCCCAGTCGAAGCCGAACATGCCCTCGTTGCGCATGACGCTTTCGCCCTGGACCATGATGTCATCGCCGGATTCGGCGTCGAAATCGTTCTCGTTTTCGCCGGCGATCAGCACGTCGTGGCCGAGAATCGTCGAGTTGAAGAACAGCTCGGAATTGTCGCCGTTGAGGACGTCGAAGCCGTCGCCGCCCTCCATCCAGTCGTCGCCCTCGTTGCCGAGCAGGAAGTCGTGGTCGAGGCCGCCGAGCATGAAGTCGTCGCCTTCGCCGCCGAAGACTTCGGTGGCATCGACGCCGACCAGGAAGACGTCCTTGCCGTCGCCGCCCATCAGCACGTCGAGGCCGTTGGAGTTGGCGATGATGTCGTCGCCATCCTCGCCCTTGAGGAAGTCCCCGGTGTCGCCGGTGTCCGTGATGATGTCGTCGCCGGCTCCGGCCACGACGAGATCGACGCCGTGACCGGCCTCGATGCGGTCGTCGCCCGCTCCACCCCAGATGCCGTCGTCGCCGTCGCCGCCGATGATCGTGTCGGCCCCGGACGTGCCGCCCATGACCATATGCTCGCCGCCGGTAAAGCGCAGATAGTTCGAATCCGCTCCCGCGGTGCTGGGATCGTCGCGCTGCACCTTGGCGCGGATCGCGTTCATGAAGGGGTCGTCGCCCTCTGGGTCGAGTGCGATCTGCTTGGCGATGTCGACCTCGAGCACGCCGTCATATCGCGCGAAGGAGTCGACGCCGATGTGATGGGTGATGATGTCGTCCGCGGTTCCGCGGATGCCGTCCGCGCCGGGCTGGGTGAGATCGGTGTTGGCCATGATGAGCTTGGAGAACGCATTGTTCTCGAGCTCGTTGAGCAGGTTGAGCCCCTGGGTACGGGACAGGTAGTAGAACCGGTCGCCTTCCTGCAGGTTCTCCATCTGCAGTTCGAACACGGCGTTGAAGGTTGAGCCGAGCATGCCGCCGAACGGCATGAGCTTCTCGGCGAGACCGCCGATCCAGAGATCGACGTCGTTGAGGCCGCTGGACGCCGCGCTCCAAGCACCGACCCCGTTGAGGAAATCGAGCCGGTCGGCCGGAACCGTGGTGGCGGTGCCCGTAGCGACGCCGAAGACGATCGCCATGGCCGCGTCGCGCTTCTCGGCTAGCGTGTCTGCGTTGAGGATCGTCTCATGCCGGCCATAGGCCGCGATGAAATTGATGATCGAGGCCGGCGTCTTCAGGTTGGCGCCGAAATCCCCCCAGCTGTCATATGGCTTGAGCCAGGTCGAGTTGCTCGCGGCGTAAAGCTGCGCCCGCGCCTCGTTTAGTGAAGGCACACCCGCATCGCGGCCGCGGGCGATGTTGATGGCCGGAAGGTCCAGCGGCAGGCCGAGCAGGTTGTTGCGCAGCGACTCGACCACGAACTCGTCGATGGCGCTGCCGCGGACATAGGTCATGCCGCGCACGATCGCGCCCGCCGCCTGCTCGGCCGAGATCGCACCGTTCTGATCGTACATGATCGGATTGAGGAAGGCTTCAATCAGCCCGACATCGACGCCCGCCCAGCCATTGGCATTGGCGAGCGGGTTGCCGTTGGCATCGACCGGCTGCCCGCTCGCATTCAGCGGAAGCAGCTTCAGGTGCTCGGTCAGCATCGAATGGCCGAAGCGGTACACCGTATGGGCGAATTCGGCGAAGATCGCCGGGTTCACGTCGGTGGTCGTGTTGAAGACGAAAACGTCGATGTTCGGCTGGACCTTGCGGCCGAATTCTTCGAAGACGAGGTGCTGATACTGCATCTCGGTCGCGAAGCGCGCAGTCTGAAACAGGCGCTCGCCGTCCCAGGACAGGGTGCTGAGGTCGGCAGGAAGCGCTGCGACGTCCACCAGCAGCCATTCGTTCAGGAAGGCGATGTCTTCCGCCCGGCCGCTCGCTGCGATCTCGAGCACCTGCTTCTTGACGTCCTCGACCTGCCGGTTGTGCTCGGAATGGAAGACGTGGTGGACGGCGGTCAGGCCGATATTCTCGTTGCCGCGACCATCGCCGGTGATGAAGTGGCGGTCGAGCAGCTCATTGTCATAGACGGCAACGCCTCCTTCGATCGGGATCGGATTGCCGAGTGGATCGGTCTCCGTGTTGATGTCGGGCTGCAGGATCGCAGGCAGACCGTTGACGGTGCCGACCGGATTGGCGTTGTGGGCGATGTCGTCGAGGAACTGATGCGAGGTGCGGACGGGGCCGCGGCCGCCATTGATGCTGGCGAGCACGATCGGATTGCCCGGCGAGGCGCTGACGGTCAGGTCGTCGGCGGTGTTCGGGATCAGGTCCGGGCCGATATTGTAGACGACCTGCGGGAAGCCGTCCGGCCCGCGGATAAACTCGCCATACGGGTCGGTGCGCAGCAGTGGCACGCCCAGGATGTCGATATCGCTCAGCACGATGCCGAGTTTCTCTAGCGCCTGCGTCTTGACGTCGCCCCAGCTGGCGAGGCCGCCATTGGCGCCGTCGAGCAGATGCCCCGTCGCCACGGGCTTGCCGTCGACCATCTGATATTCGCGCAGGAAGACCTGGTGCGAGGGATGCGAGGTATAGGTCTGGTTCTGGTCGACGAAGGGCGTGGTCTTGTTGCGCGCCTCCTGAGTGGTGACGTCGTCGGGCGTGCCGAGGATGCCGTCGGCGCCCGGCTCCTTCACCGGAGTGAGGCGCGTGATCGCCATGAAGGCCCGGCTGTCCGGCACCTCGTCGCCGCTGCCTGCGATCCCGTCGGGCCCATGGGTCCTGAGCGGGTCGTCAGCGGCCAGCGGCACCCAGACCGTGCCGTTGTCGCCCTTGTGGATGAGATCGAGCCCGTGGTCGAAGAACTGGCCGAAGAAGGTCATCCAACCGTTGAACGGTGCCGATAGACCTTCGTCGGGCGCCACGTTTGGGACAACGAGGTTGTCGCCGTCCATCTCGAGGCCGTAGTCGGCGAGCAGCGTGTTTTGCAGCGCCGTCTTGAGCGGCTCGGCGGCGGCTGCCGCCGCAGCCTTCTTGTCCGCTGCCGTGGCACCAGAAGGAAGCGCTGCGATCGCAGTCGCACCGGCAACCGCGGCGTCGCTCAGATAGGTCTGGTAGAGGCCATTGATCAGCGTCAGCGCGCCGGGCACGGTCGGTGTGTCGAGAAGCTGTCCGTCATATTCGGCGAAGCGGAGCGCCGCCACGATCGCTGCGGGATTGTTCAGCGTCTGGTCGACGACGAGGTTGCTGATGGTGCGGGGATCGCTGTCGACCACATGGCCGGGTGCTTCGTAATCGGTGTTCGTGACGTCGCCACCGGGAACAGACGGCCCGTTGATGTCGATGCCGGTCTCGTCGTTCTCGTTCGACCAGCGCGGGTCGAACATCCGCGGCATCGGCTGGTCGGAGGCGCCCCAGGTCTCGCGGCCCGGAATCAGATTGTTGTAGGTGCCGTCGACGGTCCGCAGCCCATAGGGCAGGTGCGGTTGATCGACTAGCTGCGTCAACGGCGTTCCCGCGACATGGGCCTCAGCGATCTTGATCTGCTTGAGGATGAATTCCAGGTCATGCTGATTGAGTTTGACAGCCATTTTCCTCTCCCCAAGACTCCTGAGCGACCTGGGGGTCGCTCGGCACCGTTTCAGATCGACGTATTGTGCCGACCGCGTTGGGGCGTTGTCAGTGTGAGGAAGTCAGGCAATCTTCGTAACGTTGGTCGAATTCGATTCCGGGACTTTTGGCACCCTTGATAACGGACCTAATGTCTTATGAGCTGGCGGGATCGGTATAGCCTATCGACGCAGTTTCTTGCCGCTGCGGCCGTTGTTCTTTGCGTTTCGATGGCTGTGCTGGGGACATGGGTCACCCATAGAATCACCCGCAGCGTGCTGGCGACGTCCGGCCAGGGCGGCTCCGACCTAATGGTGAGCATTCTCGAGGCGGAGGTGCAGAACC
The DNA here is from genome assembly GCF_017307495.1 of Devosia sp. Taxonomy (GTDB): domain Bacteria; phylum Pseudomonadota; class Alphaproteobacteria; order Rhizobiales; family Devosiaceae; genus Devosia_A. Next base: position 15,086 of record NZ_JAFKHE010000006.1, read on the forward strand.
TGCTTCCGGACGGCAGCATGCCCCTCGCAACCCAGCAGCGCCTCGATCGGATATTTGCGGACGAGACCGTGGCAAAACGCATCGTGTCGGTGAAAATCTGGCGGCCCGACGGGACGGTCATCTACACCAACATGGCGAAGAACATCATCGGACAGCATTTCGTCTCGACGGATGTCGCAAAGGCGGCGAGCGGCCAGATCGTCGCCGAGTTCAAGGACATGATCAGCGCGGAAAGCGCCTATGAGCAGAGCCTCGGCAAGGCCCTGATCGAGATCTATTCGCCGCTCTACAAGAAGGGGACGAAGTTCGCTATCGCCGTCGGCGAAATCTACGAGGACGCGAGCGACCTCGATGCTCAGCTGCGATCCAGCCGGAGAGAGACCTGGATCATCGTCTGCTTGACGACCTTGCTGATGCTCGCATTCCTTTACCTGATCGTCCGGCGCGGCAGCCTCACGATCGCTCTGCAGCGCGCCGAGCTGAGAGAGCGCATCGCCGATGCGCAGCACATGGCCTACCAGAACGAGCGGCTCCGGCTCGAAGCCAACGAAGCCAACGAGGAACTGCTCGGGCGCATCGGCTCCGACATTCACGATGGGCCGATCCAGGCCCTGACATTGACGCGCCTCCGGATCGACGAGATCGCGGAGATCTGGAGCGACAAGCGGCAGAGCAAAGGCTCGCTCTCGCGATATCTCGACGAGGCCAGGTCCGCGCTGGGCGATTCCATCGACGAGTTGCGGCATCTTTCGACCGGCCTCGTCTTGCCGGAACTCGACGAACTGTCGCTGCGTCAACTGATCGAACTGGCGCGCGACAGGCACGAGGGCGCGACGGCGACGCAGGTCGAGCTCGATCTCGGAGTCCTTCCGCCGACCTTGCCGTCTGCCATGAAGATCTGCGTCTATCGGATCATCCAGGAATCGCTGACGAACGCCTTTCGGCACGCTGGCGGGGTCGGACAACAGGTTGCGGCGGCTGTGCGGGACAATGCCCTCGAGCTGCGGATCAGCGATCAGGGCGCACAGGCGGTCGTGCAGCCGGGAGCGCTGGCGTCCCATACCAAGCTCGGCCATCGCGGCATTCGTAATCGCGTTCAGGCCTTCGGGGGGCGGCTGAATATCGTGAGGACGGAAAAGGGCACCGATGTGCGGGTATCCTTGCCGCTCGACCATGGCGGGCTGTGAGCCTAGCGGGAGTGATCCGATATCCGTGGCGATGCGTCTCTTTCGGCCGTGAAATTTGCGCTTCGTCGTCTCGAAGGGGGCAGGAAAAGGTGGCGTTATGCCTCGCCTAGCATATCGAGAAGCAGACAGGAGCGGTTCAAGACGTCGCTTGTCATCGATCGCTCTCCGGCGAAAGCGTTAAGGTGCATATGCAATTCCCTGATTAACCAAGCATTTACGACGCCATTTGTAATTGCGGACAAATAGGTTAAGCTTAGCATCTAAGCTGGGAGTTGTGTGATGCTCAGCGTTTCGGTCGCCTTTGTCGACGATCATCCGACCTTGCTAGAAGGTATTCGGGCGATATTTTTGCGCCGTCCGAGGTATAAGGTCATTGCGACCGGCAGTTGTTGCGCCGATGCAATCAAAATCGCACTCGAGCGCAAGCCAAATATACTGGTAATAGACCTTAATATGCCCGGAAATGCTTTTGATTGCATAGCGCAAATCCGGAAAATTTCTCCAGAAACGAAGATCATCGCCTTTACTGCATCGTCCGACATTAACCATGCGATCGATGCACTGCAGGCTGGGGCGACGGGTTATGTGCTGAAGGGAAGCCCGCTTGGAAGCGTGACGGAAGCAATTGATGCCGCTATGGCAGGAGATACTTACATCTCAAAAGGATTCTCTACGAAGGTCATCTCGGAACTGGCCAACCCCAAAGTATCAGGAATAAAACTGAGCCTCCGCGAAGAGCAGATTATTTCACTATTGCTAGAAAGTAGGACAAATCGCGAGATCGCCAATCAGATGAACCTCAGCGAGAAGACGATCAAAAATTATATGTCTCTGCTGATGCAGAAATTGATGGTCCGCAACCGAGTCGGCTTGGTGATGGCGGCAAGAAGTCTACCCCTCGCAGGCGCCAGGAGACGTGATGTCGACCGCATCGGCCTGCTGAACTGAGACGCCTTCTAACTGATGTGACGACCGGCGCGGGGCGATGCAGCGTATCTACGAGCGCACCAGCGTCGTCATCACCACCAATCTCAGCTTCTCCGAATGGGCCACCGTCTTCGGCGATGCCAAGATGACCACCGCATTGCTCGACCGGCTAACGCATCACTGCCACATCATCTAAACCGAAAACGACAGCTTCCGCTTCAAGAACAGCTCCGCAAAACCCGATAAGCCAACTAGAGCGTTTCCGCGGAACGTTGAATCGATTGTGATGTGACGAGCTCGGTTCGGGCTGATTCAACCTCCATGTTGAAGGAGGTGAAGAATGGCGCGAGCTCTGAGTGACGATCTTCGCATTCGTGTTCTGAAGGCTTCGACGAACGGCCTGTCAGCGCGGCAGGCAGCGTCCCGGTTCGGCATCGGGGTTTCGACCGCGATCCGATGGGTTGCCCGAGCCAAGGCGGGCGAGCGGACGGCCCGCCCGCAAGGGCGACGACGCGGCTCAAGCCTTGACGCGCATGAAGCCTTCATTGTCGGACTGATCGAGAAGCGGCGGGACATCACATTGCACGAGATGGCCGCCCGGCTCCTGACCGAACGCACTGGCCTGCCCCCTGAAAAGTGGCCCTCCCTGAAGTAGGCTTTCGAGCCTTGGAGGATGCCCATTATGCCGCAGAAGAAGCACAAGCCTGAAGAGATCGTCGCGAAGCTGCGCCAGGTCGACGTGCTGTTGTCCCAGGGGCGCCCGGTC
>NZ_JAFKHE010000021.1 GCF_017307495.1 Devosia sp.
GCACCGGCATGGCGCCACCCCGCGTGATAGCGGCTTGTCCGGCGAACCGGACCATGCCGCGCGTGCTTTGAGCCTGGGGCAACACGACTGCCACCCCACCCAACCTCCCCTGCACCAACCACTCGTCATGATCTCGCTTCGGTGCAGCGGACGAGGGGGAGAATCGCATGGGTGCGGAGTGAGGGGGACAAAATTCTGCGCGCCACCGACAAGCCACTGATATTCCAGTCACTCTCGGTGTCATCCCCGCGAAAGCAGGGACCCAACGCGCAGCCCGCGCCGGTGGAGAGATGGATCCCGGGTCGAGCCCGGGATGACAGCAGTGGGTGGGGCTGAATGGTGCACCACACTGGTGTCATTCCCGCGAAAGCGGGAACCTAGTGCGATGCGTCAGGGCTCACTGGCCGTGGAGACATCCCACTGGGTTCCCGCTTTCGCGGGAATGACGCCGGGTGGAGCTTGGTCCTCGCGGCAGCGAGGCCTGACGCAACTGGGTGGGGTGGGGCATTGCCTGTGCAACGACGAGGGGGGAGGGTCGTTCCCACACTCGGTGTCATCCCGGGCTTGATCCGGCATCCATCTCTCGGCCGGCACCGATCCCCACATTCACTGGGCTGGCTTGGGACGCCAGCTGCGCAAGCGGTGAGGATGGTGGAGGGCCGCCGGCCATGCGGCGCAAGCTGCATTGCCCCCTCGTCTCCAAACTTGTAGATCGGGGTCCGGGCTCCCACTTTCGTGGGCAAATCCAACGCACTCGGACCCTCACATCCATGACCGATCTCAAGCTTATCGCGCTTGACAGCGAAGACCTCGACGTCATTTCGGCCACCACGCAGGACGCGATCGTGCGGGTCGGCGACATGGGATTTGCCAAGGCTGACAAGCGCTTCGCGCTGCTGATGAACCGCTATGCGTGGGAAGACGGCAAGGCCGGCAAGGCGGGGATACGCAAGCGCGCGGCGCTGCATTTCGACCATGTCGCGTCGGTCAAGGTGGCCGGAATCGACACCAATTCGGTGGAGGGAGCGCTCGAGCTGCTGACCATCCGGTTCACCCAGGGCGAAGCGCCAAGTGGTTGGATCGACTTGGCTTTTGCCGGCGGCGGGACGGTTCGACTGGAAGTCGACGTGCTGGAGGCGCGGCTGGCGGACCTGGGGTCGGCCTGGGCGGCCAAGGCCAAGCCCGAGCACGCCGCCTGATGCCGGTCCGTCTCGACAGCCGGGATGCCGGCTTTGCCAAGTCATTCGAAACGCTGTTGAATTCGAAGCGCGAGGCCTCGCAGGAGGTCGGCGATGCGGTGGCCGCGATCCTCGCCGACGTGAAGGCGCGGGGCGACAAGGCGGTCGCCGAATACACCGAACGCTTCGATGGCCACGCTGGAACTCAGGGCTCCTTTCGAGTCGAAGACCACGAAATAGCTACCGCAAGATCACGAACTTCCGCTGGAGTTCTGGACGCGTTGACGATCGCGCATGACCGCATCAGGGCGCACCACGAAAAGCAGCGGCCGCTCGACCAGATCTACCAGGACCACCTCGGGGTCACGCTGGGGACGATCTGGACCCCGGTGGAGGCGGTCGGCGTGTACGTACCCGGCGGGCTGGCGGCCTATCCCTCGTCGGTGCTGATGAACGTGGTGCCGGCCAAGGTGGCGGGCGCGAGCCGCATCGCCATGGTGGTGCCGACGCCCGGCGGGCAACTGAACGACGCCGTGCTGGCGGCGGCGAGCATTGCCGGGGTCACCGAGATCTACCGGATTGGCGGGGCGCAGGCGATCGGCGCGCTGGCCTACGGCACCGAGACGATCGCGCCGGTGAGCAAGATCGTCGGGCCGGGCAACGCCTATGTGGCGGCCGCGAAGCGCCAGGTCTTCGGCACGGTGGGCATCGACATGATCGCCGGACCGTCCGAAGTGCTGGTGATCGCCGACGGGTCGGCCAACCCGGCCTGGGTGGCGGCGGACCTCTTGGCGCAGGCTGAACATGGCGGGGGCGCCCAGTCGATCCTCGTCACCACCGACCAGCGTCTCGCCGACCTGGTGGAGGACGAGGTGTGGCGGCAGATCGAGCTGTTGCCGCGCGCCGAGATCACCCGTGCCGGCTGGGAGGAGTTCGGCGCGATCATCACCGTCGCCTCGCTGGACGAGGCGGTGGAGCTGGCCAATCGCATCGCCTCCGAGCATGTCGAGCTGGCGCTCGATGATCCGAAGGCCCTGCTCCCCAGGATCCGCAATGCCGGTGCGATCTTCCTCGGCCATCACACGCCCGAAGCGATCGGCGACTATGTCGGCGGCTCGAACCATGTGCTGCCGACGGCGCGATCGGCCCGCTATGCGTCCGGCCTCGGCGTGCTCGACTTCATGAAGCGCACATCGGTGCTGGGATGCGACCCGTCCTCGCTGGCCGAACTGGCCCCGGCGGCGGTGACGCTGGCCGAGACGGAAGGCCTGCAAGCGCATGGCCGCTCGGTCTCGATAAGGCTGAACCGGTAGCATGGCCCCTTCACCGCGACAGTTCGATCCCAGAACCGATCACATCGTCGCCGTGACGCTCGACCCCAACACCATCACCTCGGCCAATCCCGACGAGGTGCATGAGTGGCGGATCGCCATCTATGACCTGGTCGAGGAAAACCTGTTCGCCCCGGCACGGGTGAAGGCCACCGGCCCCTATGCGCTGCACGTCTCGATCGTCGGCAACTACATCGTGCTCGACGTGCGCAACCCGGATACCTACGAGCCGATCGCGGCGCACTATCTGTCGCTCACCCCGTTCCGCCGCTTGATCCGCGACTACTTCCGCATCCGCGAAAGCTACTACGACGCCATCAAGACCGGCTCGAGCTACCAGATCGAGACCGTCGACATGGCGCGGCGGGGCCTGCACAACGAGGCGGCGGAGCTGCTGCGCACCCGGCTCGACAACAAGCTCGGGATGGATCTCAACACGGCACGCCGGCTGTTCACCCTGATCTGCGCGGTGCAGCCATTCGCGAGCCGTATCGACGAGCGGGAATCGAACCTGCCGACGGTGCTGTTCGTGTGCTCGATGAACTCGGTGCGCTCGCCGATCGCGGCCGCGCTGGCGCGCAAGTTCTTCCCCGGCCGGCTGATCGTGCGCTCGGCCGGCGTGCGCTCGGGCAAGGCAGACGGCTTCGTCGAGGAGGTGATGGAGGAGATCGGCATCGACATGAGCGTGCATACGCCGCACACCATGGACGAACTGGTCGCCAACCATTTCGACCTCGTCATCACCCTGTCGGCCGACGCCCCCGAGGCGTTCCGGCGGCGCGGCATCGAGGCCGGCGCCATCGAGCACTGGCCGTTGCCCGACCCGACCGAGACCGAGGGCAATCGCGAGGCGGTGCTGAGCGCCTATCGCACGCTGCGCGACACGCTGCAGCAGCGGGTGCGCGAGCGGCTGGAGCAGCTGGTGGCGGGGACGCCGAATGCCGCTTGAGGTTGCAGTCTGGTGGCAAATATGCCACCATGTTGCCGATGGCAATTCGGCAAACTCGCATCATTTCGTGGATCAAGGCTGCTCGGAAAGACTTCGATGCCTTCCCTCGGCCCGCTCAGGACGATGTCCTGTCGGCCTTGACCATGGCAGCAGATGGCGGATTTCCGACGACTGCCAAACCCATGAATGGCCTCGGCGCAGGGGTTTATGAGATCGCGCTGCGTCATCGCACCGACGCCTACCGCGCGGTCTACACCTTGCAGTTCAAGGACACGCTCTGGGTGGTTCACGCATTCCAGAAGAAATCGAAGACCGGCATCAAGACGCCGAGTGCGGAGATAGACCTGGTGGCACAGCGGCTAAGGCGGCTCAAGGAGATGTTGAAATGAGCGATGATGATATCGAACTGGTCCATGGCAGCGGCAATGTCTTCCGGGACTTTGGCCGGGCCGATGCAGACCTGCTACAGGCCAAGGCTCTGCTTGCAGCCGAAATCGCGCGAGTTCTCGACAGTCGGGGATGGACGACCCGGCAGGCGGAAGATGCGACAGGAGTGAGCCACGCGGATTTTTCGCGTGTCCGGGGTGCGCGGCTGGAGCGCTTCACGCTCGATCGGCTGATGGGCATCCTGGGAAAGCTCGGGCAGAAGGTCGAACTCTCGGTGAGCGTGCGCCCGGCGGCCTGATCCTCGGGCATTGCGACAACGCCACGCCATCCCCATATAACCCCCGTCCTCACCCCAACTGGTGGTTCACAAAGCGGGTGGCTTGCAGTATAGCTGCCCGCCAATCTCGCCCCCGACATTGTCAGTAGCGTGTTTCGTGGGGCCGTCTCAGGAGAGAGAATGGCTAAGGAAGAAGTGCTCGAGTTTCCGGGCGTGGTGACGGAACTGCTGCCCAATGCGACCTTTCGGGTGAAGCTCGAAAACGAGCACGAGATCATCGCGCACACCGCCGGCCGCATGCGCAAGAACCGCATTCGCGTGCTCGCGGGCGACAAGGTGCTGTGCGAGATGACGCCCTACGATCTGACCAAGGGCCGGATCACCTACCGCTTCAAGTAAGGGCAGACATGGCCAGCCGTCCCGAGCTCATCCTCGCGTCCGCATCGCCGCGGCGGTTGGCGCTCCTCAACCAGATCGGCATCGAGCCAGAGCACCTGGTTCCCGCCCATATCGACGAAACGCCGGAAAAGAACGAGCTGCCGCGCAAGCTGGCGCAGCGCCTCGCCGACCAGAAGGCGATGACGGCACAGCACAAGGCCAAGACCTCGGGCATTGCCGGCAATGCGCTGGTGCTGGCCGCCGATACGGTGGTGGCCGTGGGGCGTCGCGTGCTGCCAAAAGCCGAGACGATGGAAGAGGCCTCCGAGTGCCTGAGGATCCTCTCGGGCCGCTCGCATCGCGTGTTCACGGCGGTGACGATGATCACCACTTCGGGGGCGATGCGGAAGCGGCTGGTCGAGACGCGGCTGCGCTTCAAGCGGCTGTCGGCGCGCGAGATCGAGAGCTACCTCGCCAGCGCCGAGTGGCGCGACAAGGCCGGCGGCTATGCCATCCAGGGCATTGCCGGGGCATTCGTGCTGAAGCTGCAGGGTTCCTATTCCGCCGTGGTCGGCCTGCCGCTCAACGAGACGGTGTCGCTGCTCGCCGGCGAGGGCTACCCGGTGCATTTCAACTGGCTCAACCAGTCGAGCCTGTCGGCAGTCTGAGACGCGGCTGCGGCAAAGCAAAATCCACGGAGTCATTCCCGCGCAAGCGGGAACCTCGGTTTTCGTCATTGGCGACCAAACGGAGATCCCCGCGTTGGCGGGGATGACCCGGTGAGAAGGGGAAGCCCGAGACAAACTCGTGCAGACGAGTTGGTCCGCTGCATCAGACAGGACGCCGCAAATGGCCGAAGTCATCAAGCTCAGGAAACCGGTCCCCTGCCCGATCTGCGGCAAGCCATCGAGCCAGCAGTTCCATCCGTTCTGCTCGGCGCGCTGCCAGGACATCGACCTCAACCGCTGGCTGAGCGGCAGCTACGTGATTCCGGCCCGCGATGACGAGGACGAGGTGCTGCCGCAGGAGGATGGCGGAGACGAGGAATAGGCGGCCCGGCCGCTGCCCCCTCGCTGGCGAAAGCCCTGAACCCCGCCGCAGGGCACCGGGCTCGAAGGGGCGACCGGCGTGCCATGGCACCGCGCCCTGCCCTGCCGTTTTCCACAGGCGGCGAGATGGCAAAACGCGCTTGCGCACCCCGGCAATGCCCCCTATAAACCGCCCGACTTAGCGCCCTCGGGCGCCACGGTTGCCCGGGTAGCTCAGTTGGTAGAGCAGCGGATTGAAAATCCGCGTGTCACTGGTTCGATTCCGGTCCCGGGCACCATTCTTCACACACAATAGCTGCACTGTTGTCGCTCAGGGCGTCGTGGGCGTGGCGAGGAAGCGGGCTTTGCCGGCTTCGTTGTAGTAGCGCTCGGTGCTACTGCGCTCGCACAATTGCGTGGCTTCGCGCGTGACGGCAGAGGCGGCGGCGGCGACGCCGTAGCGATTGGCCGAGTCGAGCGTCCAGCCGCGCGCCAGGGCGAGGGTGAGCGCAGCGACATAGCTGTCGCCGGCGCCGACCATGCTGCGTACGGAGACCTCCGGCGGAGCGATGGTGAACTGGCTGTCGCGGGTGGTGACCAGCGAGCCCTTCTCGCCCAGGGCGAAGACGACGACCTCGGCCATCCCGGTGGCGACGAGGCGGGCCGCGCCGGCGGGCAGATTGTCGCTGCTTTCGCCCGTCAGGTCCTGCGCCTCGGCCTGGTTCAGCCGAACCAGGAAGGGCCGGCCGGCGATGCCGCGCACGAGGGCTTCGCCATGGCTGTCGAGGATGAGGCGGGCGTCGTGCCGGCGGACAAGCTCGCCGAGGCGGGCGTAGAGATCCACGGCGATGCCGGGCAGCAGGCTGCCGCTGGCGACCACGTAGCTGCCGGCGTCGATGATCCGGTCGAGTTCGGCGAGGATCCGGTCGCCGAGGCCGGGGTCCTGCGCCGGGCCGGGCAGGACGAAGCGGTAGTGGAGGCCGGTGTCCTCCTCCATCACGGTCATCGAGGTGCGCGTCTCGCCGGCGAGGCGATACTCGATGCACTCGACCCCGGCGGCCTGCAGCAGGTCGATGTATGCGCGTCCCGTATGGCCGCCGAGCGCGACAAAGGCGCGGCTGGTGCCGCCGAGCTCGCGGATGGCGCGCGAGACATTGGCGCCGCCGCCGCCGGGATGCAGGATCGCCGGGCTGCAGCGGAGCTTGCGCTGCGGCTCGAGCCGGGCCACCGACGTGGTGGTGTCGAGCGCCGGGTTGAGGGTGACGGTGAGGATCGCGGCCTGGGTCATCGGACCTGTCCGGCCGTGGCGGCGGCGATATGCAGGGCGGCGATGCGCTCGAGCATGGCGAGGGCTTCGACGCGCGGGCGCTGGAAGGTATTGCGGCCGACGATGGAGCCGTGCCCTCCGCCCGCCGCGATGGCGCCGACTTCGGCATAGACCGCATCGAGATCCTTGGCCGGGCCGCCCGAGAAGACGACGAGGCGGCGGCCGGCGAAGGCGGCGTCGCGCACGTGGCGGACACGATCCTCGAGGCGGGACAGGTCGGCGGTATAGGCGGGGCGGGCCTGGGCCGTCTCGATGCGGGCGGTCGGCGGCTTGACCTTGATGATATGGGCGCCGAGCTGGGCGGCGATCTGCGCGCCCCAGGCGACGACGTCGAGGGCCGTCTCGCCCTCATGGCTCAGGGTGCCGCCGCGCGGATAGGCCCAGATGACCACGGCGAGGCCGCTGGCCTTGGCCTCGGCAGCGCCGGCGCGGACTTCCTCGAACATTTCGTACTGACGGTCGGAGCCGGGATAGATGGTGTAGCCGATGGCGCTGCAGCCGAGCTCCAGCGCATCGCGGACCGTGGCGGTGACCGCTTCATCCTTGATGGCGCCGAGGCCGTTGGCGTTGTTGGCCTTGAGGATCAGCGGCACGGCGCCGGCATAGCGGTCGGCGCCGACGGCGAGGAAGCCGAGCGGGGCGGCGAGTGCGCTGACCCCGGCTTCGATCGCGAGCTCGAAATGGTAGCGCGGATCATAGGCCGGCGGGTTGGGGGCGAAGCTGGCGGCGGGGCCGTGCTCGAAGCCCTGGTCGACCGGCAGCACGAGCAGGCGTCCGGTGCCGGCGGTCCGCCCGTGCATGAGCAGGCGGGCGAGGCTGGCCTTCACGCCGGGCCTCTCCCCGTCGTACCAGCCGAGCACGTGGCGCACGGGTTCGGGGATATGCATGGTCCCGCCCCGTCAGGAGGCAGCGCGCGAAACCGGACGATGCGCCGGTGCCGCAGCCTGCAGGGAGCGGGCCATGGCCAGCGCCGCGCCGCGCAGGCCGGCATCGGCGGCCGTCTTGATCACGTAGACCGGCACCTTCGAGATGTACTCCGAGCGCAGGCCGCGGTGCTCGAAGGCCTCGCGGAAGTGGCCGGTCTGCAGGGCGGGGATGGTGTTGGCGATCATGCCGCCGCCGAGATAGAGCCCGCCTCGCGCCCCATACAGCAGGGCAATGTCGCCGGCGACCCGGCCGAGCCAGGTCGCCATCACCTGCAGGCTTCGCGCGGCCACCGGGTCCTTGCCGGATAGGCCGGCCGCCGCGATCTGCCGGGCGCCGGCCGCAGCGGCGGGAGCCTTCTCGGCGGTGGCGAGGGCGCGGTAGAGGGCGACAAGCCCCTTGCCGGTGAAGATGTCATTGCAGCTGAGATAGCTGCCGGGGGGAAAGGTGTCGCCGAGATCGACGCCATCGGCGGCGGCCGGCGCGAAGCGCATGAAGCCGCCTTCGCCGGCAACCGGCATCCAGCTGTCGCCGACGCGCACCAAGCCGGCGATGCCGGCGGCGGCGCCGGCCATCAGAACGGCCTTGTTGCCGTAGGGCCTGGCCTTGCCCGGGATGAGCTCCTGCACGTCGTAGGCGGAGAGGTTGGGCAGGGCCAGGGCGGTCGCCTCGATGTCGTTGATGAGGCAGACGTGATCGGCACCGGTGGCGGCGCGGACATCGTTGCGGGTGAGCGTCCAGTCGCGGTGGGTGAAGGTGGCCCCGTCGCCCTCGACCTCGCCGGCGAGCGCGATCGACACCTTGTTGGGGCAGCGGGGAATGGAGGTGAGGTAGCGCTCCACGGCCTGCATGGGCCGCTCGAAATCGGCGGTGTTGAGGAGGGCGAAGCTGGACACCGACAACTCGTCGATGTCGGCGATGGCAAGGCTGATATAGGTGGCGCCGAACGCACCGACCAGCGCCTGCCTCGAATGTTCGGTCATCGGGAGTCCTCCTCAAGCTGCACCTTGGGGGCAGGATGACGCCGATGGCGGGCGCCGATTTGATCTGGATCATTTGACGCCGATCAATGAGAGCCCCCGCGCGGCGCGCCAGCATCGAACGCCCGAGGCCCTTCCGGGTCTCGCCCCACAGGAGCGCTCCGATGCTGCAGCCGACCGATCAGATTGCCTGGTTCGAGACCCTTCGCCGCAGCGATGTCGGGCGCGTGGGCGGCAAGAATTCGTCGCTGGGAGAAATGGTGCAGGCGCTGGCGGCGAGCGGCATCCAGGTTCCGGCCGGGTTTGCGACGACCGCCGATGCCTATTGGGGCTTCATCGAGGCCAATGACCTCAGGAGCCGGATGACCGAGTTGCTCGCAGCCTGGGACGACAAGCGGGCCAGCCTGGCCGAGACGGGCGAAGCGATCCGGCGCCTGTTCCTCAAGTCGGCGTGGCCCGAGCCGATCGCGCAGGCGATCCGCGCCAGCTACCGCGAGCTGTGCCGGCGCAGCGGCGGCGGCGAGATCGACGTCGCGGTGCGCTCGAGTGCCACTGCCGAGGACCTGCCCGATGCGAGCTTTGCCGGCCAGCAGGAAACCTTCCTCAACATCAAGGGGGAGGACGCGCTGCTGGCGGCGTGCCGGCGCTGCTACGCCTCGCTGTTCACCGATCGCGCCATCAGCTACCGCAAGGCGAAGGGCTTCGACCACATGAAGGTGGCGCTGTCGATCGGCGTGCAGCGCATGGTGCGCGCCGACCTCGGCGCCTCGGGCGTGATGTTCTCGATCGACACCGAGACCGGGTTCGACAAGGTGGTGCTGATCGACGGCGCCTGGGGCCTGGGCGAGAACGTCGTGCAGGGCGCGGTCGATCCCGACGAATACGTGGTGTTCAAGCCGTTCCTCGGGCGGGACGGGGTGGTGCCCATCATCGAGAAGAAGCGCGGCACCAAGGCGATCAAGATGATCTACGCCGCCGGCGAGACGCCGACGCGCAACGTGCCGACCTCGAAGGCGGAGCGCGCCAGCTTCGTGCTGTCGGATGCCGAGATCGTCCGGCTGGCGGGCTGGGCGGTGGCCATCGAGCAGCACTACGGCTGCCCCATGGACATGGAGTGGGCCAAGGACGGCCGGACGGGCGAACTGTTCATCGTGCAGGCGCGGCCGGAAACGGTGCAGGCGCGGCGCGGCAGCGGCGTCCTCAGGTCGTACCATATCCGCGAGCACGGTCGCACGCTGCTGACCGGCCTCGCCATCGGCGAAGCGGCGGTGAGCGCCCCGGTGTGCCTGCTCGAAAGCGCCAAGGACATCGACCGGTTCATCGATGGCTCGGTGCTCGTCACCTCGACCACGGACCCCGACTGGGTGCCGATCATGAAGCGGGCCGCCGCCATCGTCACCGACCACGGCGGGCGCACCTCGCACGCGGCCATCGTCAGCCGCGAACTGGGCCTGCCGGCAATCGTCGGCACGGGCAAGGCGACCGAACTGCTGCATGACGGCCAGGAGGTGACGATCAACTGCGCCGAGGGCGACGAAGGCGCCATCTACGAGGGCCCGGCGGACATCGCGATCGAGACGCTGGACCTTCAATCCCTGCCGCAGACCGGCACCAAGGTGATGCTGAACCTCGCCAACCCGGGCGCGGCGTTCCGCTGGTGGCGCCTGCCGGCCGACGGGGTCGGCCTGGCGCGCATGGAGTTCGTCATCTCCAACGCCATCCGCGTCCATCCGATGGCATTGGTGAAGTTCGACCAGCTGCGCGACGACGCGGCGCGGCTCGAGATCGAGCGGCTGACCACCGGCTACGAGAGCAAGACGGAGTACTTCGTCGACCAGCTGTCGCGCGGCCTCGCGCGGATCGCGGCGGCGGCCTATCCCAAGCCGGTCATCATCCGGATGAGCGATTTCAAGACCAACGAATATGCCGGCCTGATCGGGGGCGCGGGGTTCGAGCCGCTCGAGGAAAACCCGATGATCGGCTTCCGCGGCGCATCGCGCTACTACTCACCGCGCTATCGGGACGGCTTCGCGCTCGAATGCCAGGCGATCGCGCGGCTCAGGAAGCAGCTCGGCTTCGACAATGTCGTGGTGATGATCCCGTTCTGCCGCTCGGTGATCGAGGCCGACCGGGTGCTCGAGGTGATGGCCGGGAACGGGCTCAGGCGTGGCGAGGACGGGCTGCAGGTCTACGTGATGTGCGAGATACCGTCCAACGTGGTGCTGGCCGCCGAGTTCGCCAAGCGTTTCGACGGCTTCTCGATCGGCTCGAACGACCTGACCCAGCTGACGCTGGGCGTCGACCGCGACTCCGAGGAACTGGCCGGGCTGTTCGATGAGCAGGACCCGGCGGTCAAGTGGATGATCGACAGCGTGATCAGCGCCGCGCACAAGGCGGGCGCGAAGGTCGGGCTGTGCGGCCAGGCGCCCAGCGACCACCCGGAGTTCGCCCGCTTCCTGGTCGAATGCGGCATCGACTCGATGTCGGTGAGCCCCGACAGCTTCGTCGCCGTCAAGCACCAGGTGGCCGCCGCGGAGGCGGCAAGGAAACCATGACCCCGAAGGACCCCGCAAGATGAACGATCTCGACCACCGCGAGCAGGCCCAGCTTGGCCTCAAATACATCGAGGACTCCGTCGTCAACCTGCTGACGCGGCACCCCAAGGGGCTCAGCGCGCCGGCGATCGCCGAAGTGCTGGGGCTAAGCGCGGAGCTGGCGCCGAAGCATCGCGACATGATCGCTTCTGGGGTGCTGGAGCTGCTGGTGCGCTCGGGCCGGATCCTGTGGAACGAGGCCAGCCGCACCTATGTCGACAACCCCGACAAGTCCTGACAGCGGGGCACCGGAACATCCCGCATCTCCGCAATCGCGCCCGCGAAAACTGAGGCCCCGCTGCCGCGGGGATGACCGGTGGTGGGCGGCAATCGCCTGTGATCCGCGTTCACGGGAAAGGCCCCCTCACCCGGCCTTCGGCCGACCTCTCCCCCAGAGGGAGAGGTGAAGGCCACCCTCGTGTGCCGTACGTGCCGACGGCGTCATATGCCGCCGGTGGGGTGGGCGGCGGGAACGCGGCTGGCGGTGCCTCAGAGGACGGTGATGCGGTTGTCGACCTGCGTGACGCCGGGAACGCACCAGGCGGTGCTTTCGGCCAGCCCCTTCTCGTGCCACGAGGTGACTTCGCCGGCGAGCGTGACCTTGCTGCCCTCGGCCGTGACACGGATGCGCTCGGCGTCGAGCGGGGCAATGTCGGCCAGCGCCCGCTTGATCTTCTCGTGCACCTTCTCGGCCTGGATCGGCGGCCGGATCTGGGCGTCGCTGCGGATCTCACGCACTCCCTCGAGGGCGCGCAGGTCGTCGATGGCGGCCTGCAGCTGGAAGTGCCAGTCGACATCGCCATGCAGCGTGATGGTGCCATCCTTGACGGCGAAGTGCAGCCGGTCGAGCGGCACCGACACGTTGGAGGCCAGGCGGGCATAGGCGCGCTCCGCGATCTGCTCGTCGGAGGTCCGGTTCTCGCCGGCGAGGTCGACGAGCAGTTCGTTGATGACGGCCTTCACGCCCTTGACCTGGCCTGCCGCCCGCTCGGCACTGGAGCGTTCCAGCAGGCTCGGCACATGACCCGAGATGGTCACGATCCCCTCCCGGGCACCGACACCGATCCGGCTCGAATTGATGGCCGGATCGAAATCGAGGCGCGACTGTACGGCCGCCTGCAGCTTGTGATCTTCACGCATCTGGTGCTCCGAAATCCTGTGCCCGCCACGCTATATACGCCGCCGCTGCCGGGTTTGACCAAGCTCAAACGGCATGACCCGCGGCGCGTGAGGACGAGGCGGGGCGTTTCGGGTGCAAAGGCACCGGCGGTGACGTGCTAGTGCGACATGAAGACCGGGAGGCGCCGTTCGTCGAGCACGCCCCGGGTGGCGCCGCCGAGGATGAATTCGCGGACCCGGCTGTGCCCATAGGCGCCCATCACCATCAGCCCGGCCCCGCTTTCGATCGCCGCCTGCTGCAGGGCCGCGCCGACGGGCTGCTCCGCTCGGGTGAACAGCCGTGCCTCGGCGTCGATGCCGTGGTGGCGGAGCTGGTCCTGCAGGTGGCCAACCGAGGTCGGGCCGATCGTCTTGTCATCGGTGGCGCACAGGATCGTCACATGCCCCACCGTCTCGAGCATCGGCATGGCGTCGCGCACCGCCCGCGCCGCGGCGCGCCCTCCGTCCCAGGCTACGGCCGCGGATTCGAGATGCGCCGTCGCCTCGCCGTCGGGGAAGACCCAGGCCGGTCCTCCCGACTGGAACAGCACCGCCTCGGCGACGGCGGCCTGGTCGTCGCTGGCGCGCGCCGGCATCAGCAGCGAACAGTCGAAGGTCCTGGCCTCGCTCGCGACGAGAGCGGCGGCAGCATCGGGGCGGGTCCTTGCACGGCGCACGGTCAGCGGAATGCGGAAGCGGCGCGCCAGGTGCTCGAGTTCGACCGTCAGTTCCGCCGCCGCGGCATGGCTGCGCGCTTCCGCGGCGGCGATCATGGCGGATACGTCGATCAGCATATGGGCGAAGGCGCTGCGGACCTCTTCGATATCCACCTCGTGCACGAGTGCCGTGACCTCACCGCCCAGGCTGGCCGCCATGTCGACGGCGCGCAGCAGGCCCGCAGTCGGCGTCGGGTCGGGATAGGTGCTGACCGGCAGGAAGAAGGTCATGGGCATGCCGGCCTCCTAGACGGCTTCGGGAGCCGGCGGAATGGCGGCTGGTGCCGGCTGCTGGTCGCGGGGGCGGAACCGGCCCAGAATGACGCTGGCGACGACGCCAAAGCCGAAGCAGAGGATCACGAGGGTGAGCAGCCAGCCGATCACCGGGATCATGCCAAGCAGCCCGGCCACAACGATCGACAGGGCCAGGACGACGATGCGCCTGAGATTGGTTTCAAGCGTCACCAGCCCCCTGGCGATGCCGGCCCCGAGGAGGTAGGCGCCGGCGAGATAGGCCAGGGCCCAGACGATCACGACGAACAGGACGGCGAAAGGAACGAGGAAGATGCCGACAAAGGTCATCACGAGGACCGGGACGAGGCCGATGACGGCGGCAAGGGTCACGAAGCCGAGGCCGAGGCGCCGGAACGGGTGGGCGCGGGCGGCCGACTCCAGCGCCTGGGTCAGGCGCGGCAGCAGGGCGATGAAGACGACGCCGACGACGAACAGCAGCAGCCACCAGATGCCTGTCGCCCACACGGCCGGCCAGACGCCCCGGATCACATGCTCGGCGGTCTTGCCGGCCTCGGCCGAATAGTCGGGGGTGACCAGTTGCTCGAACTTGACGCGATCCGCCGACGCCACCGAAGCGGGAACGGCGATCTGGCGCGGAGCATGGATGGTGACGGTGCCGTCGACGCGGGCATCAGGGCCGAAATTGAGATTCTCGCCGACGAAGTTCAGGTCGCCCTTGACGGCTCCCCCGAGGGTCAGCGTCTGGGCGGTGACCAGTGCGGCGCCGTCGATCCCGGAGGAGAGGGTCACGGTCTGGCCCGCGATGCGGACGTTGCCGCCGACGGGTTGCGCGGAGGTCACCGACACGGAGTTGCCCATGGCGGTGACGTCGCCGCCGACATTGCCGGTGACGGAGACGCTGTAGCCTGCCGCATAGAGGTCGCCGACGACGTCGGCCCCCTGGCTGACGTTGAAGCCGGCCAGATGGGCATCGCCGCTGACCGGGGCCCGCAGCGCGACGTCGTAGCCCGCCGCGAAGACATCGCGCGCCACCGGTGTGTCGACCAGCGCGGATTGGCCCGCAATGAAGTGATCACCGCCGAACGTCATCTGGTTGGTAGCCGGCGGGCCGTCCTGGGCCTGCGCCTCCACCGACAGGACGAGCAGGGCGGCTACCAGCAGCATCAGCACCGATCGCATGGCGATCTCCTCGCGTTTGGCCAAGTCTGATTGACACCGGTCGGATCGGAAAACATGCCGGCAGGTGCCGATGCGCTACAGAACCGCAGCCGGCGCGGCGTTGATCTGCGTCAACCGTCCTGTCGCGGCGGAGGTGCGCTGGACCAGGCGCTGGCCCGGGTGGCGAGAGCCCGCTTCACCGCCTCCGACAGGGCGGGCCCGAGGAACGGCTTGGTCAGCGTCCGGAAGGTGTAGCCCGCCATGGGATGGGCGGGAGTATTGGCCAGCAGCACCACCGGCTCGAACTCCTTGAGAAACCTTCGGCTCTCGGATGTGAACGACGTGAGCCCATGGTGATCGACCACGGCGCAATCGAAACTCGCCGCCGGCTCGTCCAGATCATCGACCGAAGTCACCGCCGTCACGGTGTAGCCTTCTGCCTCCAGCGCGAACCGGAGCGAATTCCGCAGCGATGAGCTTGGCGCAACGACCAGCAGGTGGACCATTTTGGTCTCTTTCCCTCTGCATCGAACGGGAACGATGCAGCCCAACCGTAGCGCCGGCCCTCGCGACTTTTCTTGCTGTAGATCAAGCGAGATGCTCGCGATTGTGCGGTTGGCAGAGATCCCCGGCCATCAGCCCTCTGGCTGGCAGTCAGGCGGCGCGGGCGACCGCGCGCCGGATGGAGCGGATGATCGCGTCCTGGCTGAACGGCTTCTCGATGAAATCGATCGCGCCGTTCTGCATCGCCTCGGCTGCCATTTTTGCGTCGCCATGCCCGGTGACGACGATGGCGGGTAACAGCGTCCCGGCCGCCCTGAGACGACGCAGCAGTTCCACGCCGTCGATGTCCGGCATGCGCAGGTCGGTGACGAGGCAGCCGTTGCGGACCTCGGCGGCGATGTCGAGGAACGCCTGCGCCGTGGCATAGGTGCGCACGACAAAGCCGGCCGTATCGAGCAGGAAGGCGAGCGAGCTGCGCACCGATTCCTCGTCGTCGACGATGTGGACGGCGACATCGGCACTGGTCATGGCGCAGCCTCCTCGACGATCGGGAGGTCGAACGTGAAGGTCGCGCCACCCCTGTCGTTGCGGGCGACAGTGATAGCGCCTCCATGTGACGCAATGATGCGCCGCGAGATCGACAGGCCGATGCCCATGCCGTTGGCCTTGGTGGTGACGAAGGGCTGGAACAGGTGCGCGGCGAGATCGTCGTCGATGCCCGGCCCGGTATCCGCCACCTGCACGACGACGCTATGCCCCTCCTTGCGGGTGCTGACGCTCAACTCCTTGACCTCGCTGTCCTTCATGGCTTCGACGGCGTTGCGCATGAGGTTGGTCAGGACCTGCTGGATCTGCACCCGGTCGACCAGGACCCGGGTGTCGCCGGAGCCGAAATCGAAGGTCGAGCGGACCCCGCCCTGGCGCGACCCGATGAGGGCAAGCGTCCCCGCCTCCTCGACCAGGCGCTTGACGTCCTCCGGCTGCTTCTCGGTGTTGCCATGGGTGACGAACTCCCGGAGGTGGCGGATGATCTCGCCCGCCCGCAACGCCTGCTTGGCGGCCTCGGTGAGCGCGCCCCGCATCTTGACGGCGTATTCCTCGCCGACCTGGTCCAGCATCAGGGCACAGCCCTGGACGTAGTTGGCGATGGAGGCCAGTGGCTGGTTGAGCTCGTGCGCCAGGGTGGACGCCATCTCGCCCAGTTCGTTCACGCGCGCCAGGCGAGCGAGCTCGGCCTGCGCCTCCTCCAGTTGCGCGGCGCGCTCCTGGCGTTCCGTGAGGTCGCGAATGAAGCCGGTGAAGTACCGCTTGCCGGCGGTGCTCGTCTCGCCGACGGCCAGCGTCATCGGGAAGGTCGACGCATCCTTCCGCCGGCCCACGACCACGCGGTCGACGCCGATGATCCGCTTCTCGCCGGTGGCGAGGTAGCGCTCGATGTAGCCGTCATGCTGCTCGCGATAGGGCGAGGGCATGAGCATGCGCACGTTCTGGCCGATGACTTCGCCGGGTTCGTAGCCGAACTGCCGGACGGCGGCCTTGTTGAACGTGATCATCGTGCCATCCACCTCGATGACGATCGTCGCATCGGGCACGGTATCCAGCACCGACTGCAGATGCGCCTCGCGAACCTGCAGGTCGGCGAGCGCCTGCCGATTGCGGACCAGCGCGCGCTGCAGCAGGCCCCCGAGCCAGGCCACCGTTGCGCCGACCAGCACGAACAACGCGATGTTGACCCCGATCGACAGCGCCTGTTCCGACCGCGCGGCCAGGAAGTAGTAGATCGCCGGCATGGCGGTCAGCGTGGCGAAGACGCCGGGCAGCAACCCACCCATGATCGAAGCCACGAGCACCGCCGGAACGAAGACGAGGCCGACAGCCGAGCCCGCCAAGAAGCCGTGGATGAAAAAACGAAGAAGAAAGGCCGCCAGCACCAGCATCAGGGCGGCGAGATACGGTGCCCAGGGGCTCCTGGAAAAGCCGAACACAGGCCTAGCCTGGTTGGGTTCGGCGGCGAGAACCATCTTCTGGCTCCTTGCGTTGGCTCGCAATTGTCGGGGACTATGCGTTCCCGGCCCGCATGAGCGGGCTCACCTGTGTCCGGGCTCAACTGTACTGCGCGCGCACGCGTTTGACACTGCCCAAAGAGGATTACATCGGACTTTCTGCGTCACGACTTCGAGCGCTCGGACCGACGGGTTGGCACCATCCAGAAGACGGGGGACTGTCCAGAAGCAGATCCGGCCTAGCGGCCTGCCGCAAGGCCCGGGATCGCGACCCTGACAGCCGCGGCAAAGGCCTCCACCTTCCCAGCCAATGCCGGACCGCGAAGGTCCGCCTCGCGGAAGACCTCTGTCGCGGCGATCGGCCTCGCCGCAGCCGCCTGCATCTCGGCGAGAGCCGGCTCGGGTGGCGAGCCAGGGTTGTCGCCCCTGCACGTCACGAACAGGGCCACGGCCCCGGCGTCGGGCAGGTGCCCGATCCCGCTCAGGACCGGAGGCGCGGCGCGAGCGGCCCAGACCGGCCCGCCGACCAGCACCAGGTCGTAATGCGCATGCTGCGGGGCGACGACAATGACCGGCGGCCGGTGGCGGGTGAACACGTCCCAGGCCATGGCAACGGGGCCGTACCAGCGCAGGTAGGTCTGGCAGGTGATTTCCGCGAGTTCCGCGCCAAGGCTGTCCGCCAGCGCCTGGGCGACCTTCCGGGTGTTGCCGGTGTTGGAATAGTAGAGAACCAGTACGCGCATCCTGCACTCCTCGCCGCGCGGACCTGAGCATGGCCCGGGCCCGGCCGCGTTGATCTGGCTCAAGCTGCCAAGCCCCCGCCGTGACATCGTCGCCCGCGCAAGGCAAGCTGCACCGATGCCGCTTGCCCCCAACAGCCAGGCCAGACATGACGATACGCAACCTCGACCAATGCTTCCGCCCCGGTTCCGTCGCTGTGGTCGGAGCCTCGCCCAAGCCGCAGTCGGTCGGTTCGATCGTGCTGAACAACATCCGCTCCGGCGGCTTTGCCGGCCCGGTCTACCCGGTGAACCCCAAGTATGACCGGATCGACGGGCTCGCCTGCTATGCCAGGGCGTCCGACCTGCCCCAGGCCCCGGACGTCGCCATCATCGTCACGCCGCCGCAGGTGGTGCCGGGGGTGATCGCCGAACTGGGCGCGCGCGGCTGCACGGCCGCCGTGGTGATCACGGCCGGGGTCGGCGCAGCCAGCGGCCTGCGACAGGCCATGCTGGACGCGGCACGACCGCACCTGATGCGCGTCGTCGGCCCCAACACGATCGGCATGCTGTCGCCGCTGGTCAGGCTGAATGCCAGTTTCGCCCACCTGCCCGCCCAGGCCGGCAAACTGGGGCTGATCTCGCAGTCGGGCGCGATCGTCAGTTCCATCCTCGACTGGGCGGCGGCGGACGGGGTGGGCTTTTCGCAGCTCATCTCGCTGGGCGACATGGCCGATGTCGACGTCGGCGACTGCCTCAACTGGCTGGCGGCGGACGACGCGACCTCGACGATCCTGATGTACCTCGAGTCGGTGCCGGAACCGCGCAAGTTCATGTCGGCCGCCCGCGCCGCGGCGCGGATCAAGCCGGTCATCGCGGTCAAGCCGGGTCGCCATGGCGAGGCAGCCCAGGCGGCGATGACGCATACCGGCGCCCTGGCCGGCTCGGACACGGTGATTGAGGCGGCGCTGCACCGGGCCGGCGTCATCCGGGTGCGCAACCTGGAGCAGCTGTTTTCGGCGGCCGAGGTGACAACGCGCTTCCGGCCCCTGACCTCGGGACGCCTCGGCATCGTGACCAACGGGGGCGGCGCCGGCGTGCTGGCGGTGGACGACCTGCTCGACCTCGATGGAACGCTGGCGACGCTGTCGCCTGAAACCCTCACCGGGCTCGATGCCGCCCTGCCCGCCACCTGGTCGCATGCCAACCCCGTCGACATCATCGGCGACGCGCCGCCGGAGCGCTATGGCGCGGCGGTGGCGGCGGTGGCAGCCGATGCCGCGGTCGACGCCCTGCTCGTCATGAACTGCCCGACGGCGCTGTCATCCCCGCTGCAGGCCGCCGAGACCGTGGGACGGCTGGCGACGAACGGGCTGATCGGCGGCAAGCCGACGGTCGCCTGCTGGCTGGGCAAGCAGACGGCCGAGCCGGCCCGGGTGGTGCTGCGCGAGGCGGGGATCGTCGCCGTCGACACGCCGGCGGCGGCGGCGGAGGCGGTGGATTTCCTGACCCGCTGGTCGCGGCTGCGCCAGCGGCTGGAGCGCGTTCCGCCAAGCGCCGGAGCGGTCCGGGGCGACGCCGAGCGGGTGCGGGACATCCTGGGACAGGTGGCGCGGGATGGCCGCACGCTGCTGACCGAGCCGGAGGCGAAGGCCGTCATCGCCGCCTACGGCATCCCGGTGCCCGAAACCCATGTCGTCGTGAGCGACGAGGAGGTCGGGACCGCAGCGGCCGATCTGCTGACGCGGCACGAGGCCGTGGTGGTCAAGCTCTACTCGCGCCAGATTTCGCACAAGTCCGACATCGGCGGAGTGGTGCTCGACATCACCAGTCGCGAACAGGCGATGGTAGCGGCCGCCGGCATACGCGACCGCGTGAAGGCCGCCGGCCTCGGGGCGTTCGAGGGGTTCACGGTGCAGCCGATGATCACGCGCCGCCATGCGCACGAACTGCTGCTGGGCCTCAAGACCGATCCCAGCTTCGGCCCGGTCATTGTCTTCGGCGCGGGGGGCGTGGCGGTCGAGGTGGTGCGCGACACGGCCACCGGGCTGGTGCCGCTCGACGAGGTGCTGGCCGGCGACCTGATCGACGGAACCCGCATTGCCCGGCTCCTCGCCGGCTATCGCGACCGGCCGCCGGCGGCACGGGAGTCCGTCGTCGCCGCACTGCTGGCGCTGTCGCAACTGGCTGTCGAGCAGCCGGCGATCGTGGCGATCGACGTCAATCCGCTGCTGGTCGACGACAAGGGGGCCATAGCCCTCGATGCGCGCATCGAGATCGACGGTGGGCGGCTGCGCGAGCCTGCCCCCAACCACAGGCTCGCCGTGCGGCCCTACCCCTCGGGCTGGGACAGCCGCGCCGACTGCGAGGGCCGATCGTTCGAGCTCAGGCCCATGCGCCCGGCGGACGCGGCGCTGTATCCCCGATTCCTCGAGCGCGTCTCGGCGGAGGACATGCGGTTGCGCTTCCTCGTGCCGACGCAGCGGCTGTCGCGGGAGGTGATCGCCCGGCTCAGCCAGCTCGACTACGACCGCGACATCGCCTTCGTCGCGCTGGAGGCCGACACTGGCGACCTGGCCGGGATCTGCCGCTACAGCTCGGATCCCGACCACGAGCGGGCCGAATTCGGCATCCTAGTGCGCAGCGACCTGCAGGGGATCGGGCTGGGGAGCGCGCTGATGCGCCGGCTGCTCGACTATGCCAGGGCCGACGGCCTCAGGCGGATCGACGGCCTGATCCTGCGCGAGAACCGGGACATGCTGGACCTCGCGGCGCGCATGGGCTTTGCCGCGGTGCCGCAGGCGACGGCCGGCGACCCGATCAGGATGTCGCTTTCGCTCTGACCGGCCAGATCAGCCGCTTGAGCAGTTCCGAGGCGACGGCGTAGGCGACGACGATGCCCATCAGCATCAGGATCAGGCCGGGCGGCAGCGGCACGAAGCCGGTGATGCTCCCCAGCGGCAGCATGACCAGGACGATGCCGCACAGCGCCGAGAAGGCGGCAATGCCGATCAGCCAGCCGCTCGGCCGGCTGTCGGTGAGACGCAGCCGCGTGCGCATGACGAAGATGATGGCCAGTTGCGTGAGCAGCGACTCGAGGAACCACCCGGTCTGGAAGATGGCGGGGGTCTCGCCGGCCAACCAGAGCAGCAGGCCGAAGGTCAGCACGTCGAACAGGGAACTGACGGCGCCGAAGGCCAGCATGGAGCGCGTCAGCTGCCTGAAGTCCCACAGGCCGGGCCGCCTGAGGATATGGGCGTCGACCCGATCGGTCGACACCGCGAGCAGCGGCAGGTCGGCGAGGAAGTTGTTGATCAGGATCTGCTTGGAGAGCAGGGGCAGGAAGGGCAGGAAGATCGACGCCAGCGCCATGCTGATCATGTTTCCCAGGTTGGCGCTGAGCGTGATCGAGACGTATTTGAGCGTGTTGGCGAAGGAGGCGCGACCGATGACGATGCCGCTGAGCAGGACATGCAGGTCGCGGTCGAGGAGCACGATGTCGGCAGCCTCCCGGGCCGCGGCCACGGCGTTGTCGACGGACAGGCCAAGGTCGGCGGCGCGCAGTGCGGGGGCGTCGTTGATGCCGTCGCCGAGGTAGCCGACAACCTTGCCGGCGCGGCGATAGGCCTCGATGATCCGTTCCTTCTGGTCGGGCGTGACTTCCGCGAACACATCGGTATGGGCGAGGCGGCGGGCGAGGGCGCGGCGGTTCATGCGGCCGACCTGCTCGCCGGTCAGTACCGCCTTGGTGGACAGGCCCATGGCATCGGCGACATAGGCCGCCACATGCCGGTTGTCGCCGCTGATGATCTTGAGCTTGACGCCGTGCTCGCGGAGTTGGGCGACCGTCTCGGCCGCGCCCTGCTTCACCTGGTCCTCGAACAGGACGTAGCCGACGAGGGTCAGGCCGGCCTCGTCTTCGGGCCGCAGGGCGGCTTCGGCCGGGATGGGGCGGGTGGCCACGGCGATGCAGCGGATGCCGTTGCCGCTCCACTGCTCCAGCCGCTTCAGTTCCTGGGCGCGGCGGGTCGCATCGAGCTCGACCGTGCTGCCGCCGACCATGATGTGGGAGCAGCGGTCGAGGACCTGGGGCACCGCCCCCTTGCAGACGAGTTGCGCTCCCTCTCCGACGCTGACCGCCACCGACAGGCACTTGCGCTCGAAGTCGTATGGCAGTTCGCCCAGCTTTTCGACCGGCTCCGACAGGGCCGCCGTTCCCTCCATCAGGGCTTGGTCGAGCGGGTTGTCGAGCCCGGACTGGAACTGGGCGTTGATCCGGGCCCAGCGCTCGACGCGGGCGCCGTCGCCATCGTCGACAAACCTGGCGACGCGCAGGTTGCCTTCGGTGAGGGTGCCGGTCTTGTCGGTGCACAGCACGTCCATGGCCCCGAGATTCTCGATGGCGACGAGGCGCCGGACCAGCACGCCGGCGGCCGCCAGCTTGCGGGCGCCGCGCGACAGCGTGACGGTGACGATGGCGGGCAGCAGTTCGGGGGTGAGGCCAACGGCGAGGGCGGCGGCGAAGAGGACGGATTCGACGAGCGGGCGCCCGAGCAGCACGTTGACCGGCAGGATGATGAGCACGATGACCACCATGGTCCGGGTCATCATCATGCCGAAGCGACGGACGCCGCGGGCGAAGCTGGTTTCGGGCTCGAGCCGCTGCGCGTGCTGCGCGATCTCGGCGTACTGGGTGGCCGCGCCGGTGGCGGTGACGACCATCCGCCCGGTGCCGCTGCGCACCGAGGTCCCCATGTGCATCAGGGTGTCCGGGCCGGGCTCGGCCCCGGCGAAGGCGGACTTGGCGACCGGGAAGGACTCGCCGGTGAGCGGCGCCTCGTCGACGTGCAGGCTGTTGCATGCGAGCGCCACGCCGTCGGCCGGGATCATGCTGCCGGCCTCGAGCAGGACGATGTCGCCGGGGACCAGCTCGGCGGTCGCGACATCTACGGTGCGGCCATCGCGGACCACCGAGGCGACGCTGCGCAGGCGCGCGCGCAGGGCGGCGAGGGTGTTGGCGGCGCTGTACTCCTGGAAGAAGCCGAGGGCGGAACTGGCAAGAACGATGGCGGCGATGATCAGCCCTTCCTGCACCTCGCCGATGACGAAGGAGAGGCCGGCCGCGGCAAGCAGGATGAGCACGAAGGGGGAGCGGAACTGCTCGAACAGCACTGCAAGCGGCAGTCGGGCGGCGTCGCTCCTGAGCTCGTTGCGACCATAGAGCCGGAGCCGATCGGCGGCGACGGCGGCGACGAGGCCGTGCGGGTCGACGGCCTTGAGGTCGATCGGCGGCGACGGCTTTGCAGGCGCGGACTCGGACACGGCGGGATCGCGCCGCAACACGGCTAGAACCCCGCCGGCAGGTCGCCGGCCGGCTCGCGCGCCTTGGGCTCGTCGGGCACCTCGGTCATGGTCGCCTCGGTCAGCAGCAGGGTGCTGGCCACGCTGACCGCATTCTCGAGCGCGACGCGAACCACCTTGGTGGGGTCGATGATGCCGGCCTCCATGAGGTCGACATAGGTCTTGCGGGCCGCATCGAAGCCGAGCGCGCCCGAGCCCTCGAGCATGCGGGCCACGACCACGCCGCCATCGACGGCGGAGTTCTCGGCGATCTGCCGGGCCGGCGCCTCGAGGGCCCGGCGCAGGATCTGCAGGCCGGTGCGCTCGTCGCCCTCGCTCGCGGCGATCTCGGCATCGACGGCAGGAGCGCAGCGCAGCAGGGCAAGGCCACCGCCGGGCACGATGCCCTCGGCCACGGCGGCCTTGGTCGCGCTGATGGCGTCGTCGAGTGCGTCCTTCCTCGACTTCATCTCGGCCTCTGTGGCGGCGCCGACGCGGACGACGGCGACGCCGCCGGCGAGCTTGGCCAGGCGCTCCTCGAGCTTTTCGCGGTCGTAGTCGCTCGTGGTCTTCTTGATCTCGCGGCGCAGCTGCTCGGCGCGGCCGGCGATCGCCTGCTTGTCGCCCTTGCCGCCGACGATGGTGGTGGTGTCCTTGTCGACGACGATGCGGGCGGCCCGGCCGAGCATTTCGAGCGTGACGTTCTCGAGCTTGATGCCGAGATCCTGCGAGATCACCTGCCCGCCGGTGAGGATGGCGATGTCGGCCAGCATCGCCTTGCGGCGGTCGCCGAAGCCGGGCGCCTTGACGGCACAGTTGCGGAAGGTGGCGCGCAGGGTGTTGACGATGAGGGTCGCCAGCGCCTCGCCCTCCACCTCCTCGGCGACGATCAGCAGGGGCGCGCCGGACTTGGCCACCGCCTCGAGCAGGCCGAGCAGGTCGGCGAGGGTGCTGACCTTGCCGTCGACGATCAGGACGCAGGCATCCTCGAGCACCGTCTCCATGCGCTCGGGATTGGTGATGAAATACGGAGAGATGTAGCCGCGGTCGAACTGCAGGCCCTCGACCACCTCGAGCGAGGTCTCGGTGGTCTTGGCCTCCTCGACGGTGATGACCCCCTCCTCGCCGACCTTGTCCATCGCATCGGCGACGATCTTGCCGATGCCGGCGTCGTTGTGGGCCGAGATCGCGGCCACCTGCTCCTTCTCGCCGCGCTTGCGGATCGGCCGGGACAGCTGCCTGAGCGCCGCGACCGCCGCCTGCAGGCCACGATCCAGGCCGCGCTTGATGTCGATGGCGCTGGCCCCGGCGACGACGTTGCGCACGCCGTCGGCGAACATGGCGTGGGCGAGGATGGTGGCGGTGCTGGTGCCGTCGCCGACGATGTCGCCGGTCTTTTCCGCCGCCTGCCGCAGCATGCGGGCCCCGAGGTTCTCCTCGGGATTCTTCAGGCTGAACTCCTTGGCGATGGTGACGCCGTCGTTGCAGACGATGGGAGCGCCCCACTTCTTCTCGATGAGCACCGATTTCGAGCGCGGCCCCAGGGTGATGCTCACGGCATCGGCGAGCTGCGCGGCGCCGCGCAGGACACGTTCGCGCGCCTCGGACCGGAACAGAACCTGCTTGTACGCCATGACGACAGTCTCCCTGCCAGACCGGGCAAGTCTGCCGGGACGCGGGGCCCGTCACTTTGATCCGCGTCAATCCGGCCTTGCCCGGAGGCCTTGACCTGCATCAACATCGATCGCGGCTCGGGCGATACCGTCGCCACGTCGAGACACTGCCGGAGGGTGAGCGTGGAGATCGTACCGCCTGAGGCCGGCCTCGAGTTGGGGCTTGCAACGGTCGAAGCGCAACGGCGCCTGGCGGCGATCGGGCCCAACACCCTGCCCTCCGCCAAGCCGGTTACCGTCTGGGGCCGGATCCTGCGCCTCGCCAGCGAGCCGATGCTGATCCTGCTGCTGCTCGCCGCGGCGATCTATTTCGTGCTGGGCAGCCTCACCGAAGGCATCATGCTGATGCTGTTCGCGCTGTTCTCCATCTCGCTCATGCTGTTCCAGGAATGGCGCAGCGACAATGCGCTGGCGGCGTTGCGGCAACTGTCGGCGCCGCTGGCGCGCGTCCGCCGCGACGGCGAGGAAATCAGCCTGCCTTCGGCCGATCTCGTGCCGGGCGACGTGGTAGTCCTGAACGAAGGGGAGCGCGTGCCCGCGGACGGGGTGCTGCTGACGGCGAGCCAGCTGGCGGTCGACGAGTCGCTGCTCACGGGCGAGAGCGTGCCGGTGAGCAAGGCGGCGGACGGCGCCATCCCGTCCAGGCCGGCCGGCGTCTATGGCGGCACGCTGGTCGTTGCCGGCCACGGGACGGCCCGGGTGACCGAGACCGGAGCCCGCACCGAGGCCGGCAGGCTCGGCGCCTCGCTCTCGGCCATCGCCGCCGATGAAACGCATCTGCAGCGCACCACCGGCCGGCTGGTGCGCGTGTTCGGCGTGCTGGCGCTGGTGGTGTGCGGCGCGCTGACGCTGTACCAGGGCCTGCTGCTGGGCAATTGGCTGCAGGGCATCCTTTCCGGCATCGCGCTCGGGATGGCGATGCTGCCGGAGGAGTTTCCCGTCGCCCTCGCCATCTTCCTCGCCATCGGCAGCTGGCGGATGGCAAGGGTCGGCGTACTGGTGCGCCGGGCCGCGGCGGTGGAAGCGCTCGGCGCGGTGACCTGCCTGTGCGTCGACAAGACCGGCACCATCACCGAGAACCGCATGCGCTTGCGGTATCTCGACAGCGATTCCACGCGCCTTGACGTGCGTGACACCGGCACGGTCCCGTCCGGCTTCGTGCCGCTGCTGCAAGGCGCCTGCCAAGCGTCGCGGCGCGGGAGCCACGACCCGATGGACCGCGCGGTGTTCGACGTGGCCGACGGCGCGCTCGGGGTGGAGGTCGAACAGGGCTGGACCCTGGTGCGGGAATACGGGGTCACGTCAGAATTTCTGGCCATGGCGCAGGCCTGGCGTGGCAGCGGCGACGGCCTGCTGGTCGCCACCAAGGGGGCGCCCGAGGCGATCACCGCGATGTGCGCCATGGACCCGGCCGCCGCGCAGGCGATCGTGGATCGCGCCCGCGGCCTCGCCGGCGAGGGATTGCGGGTGCTCGCCGTCGCCGACGCGGCCTGGACGGGGGAGGCGTTGCCGGACGATCCCCGCCAGCTGAGCTACCGTTATCTTGGCCTCATCGCGTTCGAGGATCCGGTGCGGCCCAGCGTCCCCGCCGCGGTGGCCGCGGCGCACACGGCCGGCATCAAGGTGAAGATGATCACCGGCGACTTTCCCTCGACGGCCCGCGTCATCGCCCGCGCGGCGGGAATACCGCACGAGTTGGTCGTCACCGGCGACGAACTGCGCTCGGCCGGGAGCGAGCAGGTGCAGGAGTGGGTCCGCACCGCCAGCGTCTTTGCCAGGGTGCGGCCGGAGCAGAAGCTCCAGCTGATCGACGCGCTGCAGGCAATCGGGGAGACGGTCGCGATGACCGGCGACGGCGTGAACGACGCGCCGGCCCTCAAGTCGGCCGACATCGGCATCGCCATGGGCAAGCGCGGAACCGACGTGGCCCGGGAGGCGTCCGATATCGTGCTGCTGGACGAGGATTTCGGCCGCATCATCGACGGCGTGAGGCTGGGCCGGCGCGTCTTCGACAACCTGCGCAAGGTCATCATCTACATTGCCGCCATCCACGTGCCGATCGCCGGCCTGGGCCTGCTGCCCGTGCTCCTGGGCATGCCGATCGCCATCTGGCCCCTGCACGTGGTGGTGCTCGAGATGCTCGTCGACTCGATGTCCTCGATCGCCTTCGAGGACACGCCGGCCGAGCCCGACGTGATGCGCCGCCCGCCGCGGCCGCGCGGGGAACGGGTGGCGGCGTTGCCGCAGCTGATCTTCGGCCTGGTCCAGGGCGCCGCCGTGCTCGCCGCCGCGTTCGGCCTCTATGCCGGCGCCCTGGCGCTGGGGCTGGACGAGGACGTCGCCCGGGCGATGACGCTGCTGACCACGGTGCTGGGCAATCTCGGCCTTGTCCTCAGCGACGCGAGCCAGCGCTCGGTGCTGGCCGGGGCGCCGCTGCGGCCGCAACCGCTGTTCCTGCCGATCGCCGCCGCGGTGCTGGCGCTGATGCTCTTGGCGATCTACGTGCCCGGGCTCGGCGAGATCTTCCAGTTCGGTGCGCTCACTTCCGAGCAACTCCTGATCTCGGCTGCTGCCGCGATCGCTTCGTGGCTGCTGGTGGAAACGGCCAAGCTGCTGCCGCCGGTGCGCCACATCCTCGGCGCCGCATAGCCCGCCGGAGCCTTCGGTCGCTCACTCGAAGGCGGGGGGGTAGACGCCGGCCGGGCCCTCGCTGCCATCGCAGCGGGCCCGGCGTCGAGGCCTCACCGACTGTCGCCGAACCCGTACACGAGCCGATGGGTCTGCATCTGGTGACCGAGCGTCAGGAGCAATCCGACGCGCAGGCTCGCATCCTCCACCGAGCCGATGGCGGCGAGAGCATGGGCCACCACGTCATCAGCGCGGGCCCCCGCCATGCCGAACGCAGTCCCCGCCGCAAAGGCCTGGTGGAACAGCGCCGGCGTGGAGGAGCCCATGGGCCTGAGCACCTCCGCTTCATCGCCCGCGGCCATGCGGAAGCCGTCGAGACTGAGCGACAGCAGGTCGACTCCCTGCGGAACGGCGAGCATGGTGCCGCTCTGCTCGATCGCCTCGAGCCGCGCCTGCAGGGTCTCGAGGTCGCGCCGGCTGCTCTCCAAATCGCCCAGGGCCACCCGGGAGAAGGCGCTGGCGAAGGCGGCGGCGAAGTACTCCTGCGGGTCGACGTCGATCCAGCGCGTCGAATCCAGCCAGTAGCGCGCATCCCGCGTCGTCGCGCCATCCCCCGCGAGCGCAGACTCCGTCGTCACCGCCGCGAGGGCATTGAGCCGGACCCAGGGTTCGGGGATGGCGGTCGCCTGCTGCAGCGCCTGCCCATAGCTGCCGTCGCGCAGCAGGCGCTGCACGAGGGCCGCGCGCGCGACGCTCTGCACGGGGCTGCCGACCACGTTGAGCACCGCGAGGAGATTGTCGGCAGCGACCGACGGAACGACCTCGACGAGGGCCCTCGCCTGCTCCGGCGCGGTAAGCGACAGAAGCGAGGAGCGCGCCAGGTCCGGCCATTTGCGGCGCAGGAACGACTTGAAGATCTCGACCGTTGCCGGCTGCTTTAGAGCCATGTCGAAAGTACTGATCAGCTGCAATGCCGGCGACGTCTGGTCCTGCCTCGCATAACCAGCCGCGACCTCGACTCGCGCGGCGGACAGCACTGCCCGAGACCTTCGCCGACACATCCTCGGCCATGGCAGGGTCGCCGATGGCCAGCGCCGCGCGCATGACGGCGAGGGCCAGCTCGGTGCGGGAGTCCTCGTCGAGGCCGCCGAAGGCCGGTGTTGCGAGCGCCCGCCGGGCCGTCCCGACCGAAGCCAGCGCCGGATCATGCACGCCAGCCGCCTCGCACAGGCGCACGATGGCCAGCCAGCGCGCCAGCGCGGCGCGGCGCTCGGCGGCCGACGCGGACGTCAACGCGGGCCAGCCGGCGAACGGATCGAGCAGGTGCAGGCTCTCCTCGACGAGCGGCCGGATCGCCGTCGTCCGCGCCAGGGCGGGAGCCCGGCCGGCGGCATCGAGCAGGATGGCGGCGCGTTCCTCGGCGCTGCTGGCGGCATTGCGCACCACTGCGACGGCACGCTCGCCGGCCCCGGCCTCGACGAGGCCGACGACGGTCTGCACCGCGAGCCGCAGCAGCGCGGGGCGCTCGACATAGGCCAGCAGCTGGTCGCCATCGGTCCCGGTCCCGATCGCGATGGCATCCGCCGCAAGGCCGAACACGCACTGCGGCGTGGGAGTGGCGGCGCAGGCCTCGAAGGCGGGGATGGGTTCGGCCGCCACCCCCGGCAAGGCCGGCATCGAGAACAGCGCCACCAGAGCCACGCCCAGCGTGGATCGACGACATGCATTGCCCGTCCTCGGCATCATGGCGCGCCTCCCAGGAGGTTGTGGAATGGTCGTGATGCCGAAATGCCCCGATCAGGCAGCTGGCCCGAGCCGATGCGGCAGTCGAGCGGTGTGTAGGAGCGGTCCTTGGCCTCGAGCACGAGTTCGGACAGGCGCGGATCGGGGCGCCACATGGTCGCGTCGGCCGAGAGCACGGCGCGGCAGAGCAGCCCGAAGGGAACAGACGAGAAATCCGCGGTCGAAGGGGGAACCGTGACGTGGTCGATCCGACCGAGCGTCGAGACGAGCGCGGCGTGCAGCGCCAGGTCCTGCCCCAGCTTCGCGCGCATGGCGGCAATGTCCCCTGCCCCCGCCTTCAACCGGACCTGGGCCGACTGCAGCAGGATGGCGCCGCGCAGATCCTGAAGGGCGGCGGGCAGATCGTCGCCTTCCGTCGCCGCCCGGGCGCGGATCGTCGCGGGGTAGTCGGGTGCGGCTGCGAGCACCGTCGAGAGCTCCCGGTCGGCCAGCGCCGCATAGCCGCTGGCGTCGACCAGCATGGCGAGCCGCAGGTGATAGGCCGGGCTATCGAGGTCGAGCGGCTGCCACTCGCTGTCGCGATGGCCGTCGGCGCACGTGACACGGTCGACGAAATTAGTGCGGCCGACACAGAACAGCCTGTCCTTCCAGGCCGGACGGTTGTCGGCCATGAGCTGGGTCAGCGCGACGATGCGATCGCCGGTTGCCGGATGGGTGGCGAAATAGTCGCGCAGCATGTCGGAAACGCCCACGAGCACCTCCGTCACCGGGCCGCTCGCCCTGGCGGGGGTCGTCGCTCCTCCGAGGCCGGCCTGCTGCACGGAGGCGAACATCTCGATGGCCTCGAGCGGCGAGTAGCCGGCCTCGGCCATGGCCAGCAGCCCGGCGCGGTCGGCCTCGCTTTCCTGCTGCGTGCTGTAGGAGACGTTGACGAGGCCGTAGCCGAGCCGGACGATCGCGCCCAGGTCGCCGACGATGCGCCGCAGCGTGATCTCGTACTGCAGCCGCTCCACCACGTGCCGCAGGTCGACATGGGCGATCTCGTGCCCGAGGATGGAGGCCAGTTGCGCCTCGCTCTCCATCATGGCGACGAGGCCGGTGGTGACGAACACATGGCCGCCCGGCAGGGCCCAGGCGTTGGCGTAGGTCGTGTCGAGGACGTGGAACTTGTAGACGACATCCTTGCGATGCAGGCCGCCAGCCTCGACCAGCCGCTCCCCGACGGCCGACACATAGGCGGTGAGCCCGGGATCGGTATCGAGGCCACGCGGATAGAATTCGGCAACGATGGCGTCGCCGATGCTGGTCTCCTCCTGCGTCGACAGGCGCGTGACGACGAGCCCGATCCGGTCGGCGTCGCGGGCGAAGTCGGCCCAGATGGCGAGCACGCTGTCGAACCCGACCCGATAGTCGCTGCGGCTCATGGAGATCGCGGCGGCCGAGGCGAGGCCGAGCCCGAGCAGGACGACGACGACGATGTTGCGCACGGCACCGTTGAGCATCACAGGTACTTCTCGATGAGGCCGCGGTAGCGGGTGTAGCCAACCGAGGCCGCCAGCAGGATGAGGCCGAGGATGATGAACGAGGCGATGCGATAGATCTCCTCGACGCCGGCAAGATCGACGAACACGGCCTTGACCAGCGTGGCGAACAGCAGCAGCAGGCCGAGCACGCGGTAGCCGCGCTCGCGCAGCACGAAGCCGCTCACGAGGACGACCAGGCCTTCGAGCGCGAGCCCGATCGACACGAAGTCGGCCGGCAGCTCGTAGTAGAGCAGGACGCCCAGGAAGGCGGCGCCGAGGGCCGCGAAGTAGGTGACGGCGTGCTGCTCGGCAAAGCCGATCAGGCGCACGATCCGGCCGGCCGGCATGGGCGCAGCGGTCGCGGCCGGCCCCGGAGCGCCGCGGCAGAGCAGCGAGGCGGCCAGCAGGGCAACGATCATCGGCAGCGTCGTCGACAGGCGCT
This sequence comes from Devosia sp., assembly GCF_017307495.1. Classification (GTDB taxonomy): domain Bacteria; phylum Pseudomonadota; class Alphaproteobacteria; order Rhizobiales; family Devosiaceae; genus Devosia_A. The sequence goes on from NZ_JAFKHE010000021.1 coordinate 31,216, forward strand.
CGTCAAGGCCGAGCCAGAGCCCATCGAGATAGATGTTGGTGGACCAGCCGCGGAACAGCGCATAGGCGCCCAGCACGTAGCTCTGGAACCGCAGGTTGCGATCGTCGAGGCGACGGCCGAGGTAAAGCATGGCGAGCAGCAGCGGGGCCCAGGCGGCCACCGTGTGGGCGCGGCCGAACTCGAAGCGGAAGAGCATGACGACGAGGATGGCGCTGGCCCAGGAATAGAGGCCCGCCGCGAGTGCCGGCTCGCGACGGAGCAGCGCCGCGACGAGGCCCTTCGGCTCCGGCTGGGGGGCGGCGGGGACCTGGTAGCGCAGGTAGATGAGGATCAGGATGACCGGAACCACGGTCAGCAGCCGGAAGGAGACGCCGGCGAGGTCGCCATCGACGACGAGGTTGGCCATGAACAGGCGCACGAATACGGCCGCCATGGCGATGTGGGCCTGCACCCGGAGCAGCGGAGACTGGAAGCGCGGCGCGGCCTCGAACAGCATGAGGCCGAGCACGGCCCAGACCGGGGCGACGGCGAGCGAGGGCAAATCCTTCCAGGTGGCGAGCGCAACCAAGAGGCTGGCGAGCGCCGCAGCGGCATCGCCGGCCCAGGGCACCAGCCTCGGTGGCACGGCGGCGTCCCGGCTCCGCACGAAGTAATAGAAGAGTCCGGCCGCGACGACGACCGAGGGGGCCCAGCCGGGCAGCCACGACGGCATCGCCGCCCCGTCGTCCAGCCCGGCACCGTAGAAGTTGACCACCAGCGCGGCGCCGGCGGCGAGGATCATCAACGCATAGCCCTGCAGCTCATGTCCGCTCCTGCGGCGCAGGCCGAGCTCGAGCAGGGCCAGGCCCAGGGCCATCCAGACGGGCGCGGCCAAGGCATGCGGGACGTGTATCCAGACGAGGCCGGCCAGCATGAGGGCCGCGGCAAGCCCGAACAGTCGCGCCGGGTAGCCGAGGTCGAGGTTGTCGCGCCGCAACAGCTCGGCGGCCACCTGGAAAGCGGCGATGGTGGCCAGGGTCGCGAACCATAGCACATCGATGCTGGTCGCGTCGGGTTCCCAGAACCTGACCAGCATCACGTTGAGGAAAGCAATTGCGCTGGCCGCGTAGCCGGCGAGGCGCAGCAGCAGTTCCCTGGTGCGCAGGCCGACGACGACGGTGACGAGACCGCCGGCCGCGAGGTAGGGCGCGACCCAGCCCCAGTGCCAGCCGTACTCCTCGATCGCGAGCGGCAGGGTAGCGCCGAAGGCGGTGAGCGACAGGGCGGCGTTGGCGAGGAACAGCAGCCGCTGCTCGAGGCGCCGGTCGATGAATGCAAGCCCGGCGCAGGCGATTGCCACCGGCGCGGTGACGGCCCACAGGTAGTGCGCGCCGAACGCGTAGTGCACCTGGGTGTAGAGCAGCGCCACGAGGCCCAGGGTATTGGCGACGCTGACGACCAGGTAGAGGGAGGCGTCGGCACCCCGGTTGTCACTGACCCGGCGCAGCGAGGCCCAGGAAAACAGCAGCCAGTAGAACACGAGGATGCCGCAGCTCAGCCAGAACACGGCCTCCGGCGGCAGCGCGGCGTCGAGCCAGTTGCCGGCGACCGGAGCCGTCGCCACGGGGGCCGGGGCGGCGACCTTCTGCAGCCAAATCCAGTGGTTGGCGTAGGTGCCCGCCACGCCGACCACGGCAAGGTAATGCCAGGACAGGACGCGTGCGACCGCGACAAGACCGGCGGCGAGCACGGCGGCGGCAACAAGGCTGGCGACGGTGACGGGGGTCAGCACGATGGCGAGGAAGGCAAGGCCGAAGGCGAGCGCCGTCACCAGCTGGGCGCGATAGCGCAGCGAATGGGCGATGACGCCCGCCGCCACCACGACCAGCACGACGAGCGCCAGGCCGGGACTGTCGATCACCTTGGCCTGCTCGACATTGTAGGCAGCATAGGCGTCGAAATAGGCGAGTGCCCAACCGCCGCCGATCAGGGTACGGCCGATCCAGCGATAGGCTTCGCTGCGCTCGAGCAGCATCCCGCCGACCAGCATGGCAAAGGCGAGGCCGGCGCCGAACGCGACCTTGCCCAGCGGCGGCAGGTAGAGCAGCGCCTGCTGCGACAGGAGCGCGATGCCGACGACGAGGACGAGCATGCCGAGCAGGTTCAGCCAGCGTCCGCCGACCATGGCCTCCCAGTTCACCGGCTCGCCTGCCTTGAGGCCGAGGATACGGCCGAGGGCCTGGGTGAACGCGGCCAGCCCGCGGCGGATGAAGCCGGGCTGGCGCGGCCCCGGCTTGGGCCGCTTGAACGGGATCGTGCCCCAGGCCGGGGGCTGTTCCGGGACGCCGATGGATACGAGCGGCTCGGGCTGCTCGGGACCTGGCACAGGGGCCGGCGGTGCGGGCAGCTCCGCCGGCGGGGGGAGTGCCTCGGGCAGCGCCTCGGCGATCCCGGCCGGGGCGGCCGAGATGGTCGGTGCGGCAACCATGGCAGCCTGTCTGGCGCGCCGGCGAACCGTGGCGGGGGCAGGCGCCGCCGCACCGGGGACAAAACCGGCGGAAGACATCTGCCGGTGCATCTCCTCGATCTGGCCGGTGAGGCGGCCGACGGTGGCGCGCAGGTCGGCAAATCCGTTCTCGAGCGCCTGCAACTGCTCCCGCTGGTGCCGGCGTCGCCGGACTGTCCTGACCCGGCTCACGATTGCGAGGACTATGACGAGAACCAGAACAAGAAGTACAAATGAATAGAAATTCATGTGCCCCTGCCTCCAGTACGGCATCATGAGCCGCCTCGCGACGGCAGGGTTGACGCAGATCAAACCCGATCCACGACGGGCCAGGACCGCCGCCACTATCGGCAGTTCGGATCACGCCATTTGCTGCAAATCAATCGCCTCTTCGGCGGTCATGCAAGACTATCATTCGATCGGGACAGTCGCCTGTCCGCCACGGCAATGTGAGGTCGACATGAGACGGGTGCTTTACTGGCTTGCGGGTCTCGCCGTGGTCTTGGTCGTGGGATACGTGGCCGTGATCGCCTATTTCTACATACGGCAACGAGATTTCCAGTATGATCGGGAGGGCAAGGTCTACGCGATCGCGGAGACGACACTGCAGAGGACGCAGGTCGTCTCGATCAGGACGGCGGACGGGTCCGGCCTGCTCGGCTGGTACGCGCCGCCGACCGCGAGCCTCCCGACGATCCTCTACTTCCGCGGCAAGACCGGCAGCTTCTCGCGCGAATACGCGCGGTTCGAGGCTTTCGAAGCGGCGGGCTACGGCTTCCTCGCCTTCGACTATCGCGGCTTTCCGGGGTCGCCGGGCGAACTCACGGAGGAGAACGTGCTGGCCGATTCCCTCGCGGCGTTCGACTGGCTGCAGCCGAAGGGCGGCAAGATCGTGCTATGGGGCCGCTCGCTCGGCTCGGGACCCGCGACCTATGTCGCGAGCGAGCGCGATGCCGCGGCGCTGGTGCTGGAATCACCGTTCCGGTCGGCCGTTGCGGTGGCCGAGAAGAGCTACGGCTGGCTTCCGGTCAGTCTCATCATGCTCGACCAGTATCCGGTCGAACGCTGGATACGCGCGGTGCAGGAACCGGTGTTCGTCGGCCACGGCACGCTCGATCCCGCGATCGACGTCAGCAACGGCAGGCGGGTGTTCGAGCTGGCGCCGCACGGCGTGACGCTGTGGATCGACCCCGAGGGCGATCACGACAACCTGTGGGATCACGGCATCTGGCAGCAGGCCCGGGCGTTCATCGCCAGTTCCACCTGAGCGGCGCCGGGGCCGGTCAGCCCGGGTTGGCGGCGATGACCGGTGCGGCCGGGGCATCGGGCGCCGCTTCGGCCCGGCGCAGCGCCGGGAAGTCATCGGGAGTGATGACTTCCTTTTCGAGCAGCAGGTCGGTCCCGTTTCTCAAAGCATCCATCCGCCCCTCGAGGATGCGCCGGGCCCGGTCGAAGGCCTCGGCGATCAGGTCGCGGACCGCCACATCGAGCTCCCGCGCCGTCGCCTCGGAATAGTCGCGCGACGCCTTGGCGAAGGGTGACTCCAGATAGGGCTGGGCGACCTGCTCGAGCACCGAATGGCCGATCGTCTCGCTCATGCCGAAGCGGGCGGCAAACTGGCGCGCGATGTCGGTGGCCTTGGCCAGGTCGTCGGAGGCGCCGGTGGAATAGTCCCCGAAGGTGAGGTGCTCGGCGGCGCGACCGCCCATCAGCACGGCCATGCGATCCTTCAGCTCGCCGGCGGTGATGACGTAGCGATCCTCGGTCGGGCGCTGCATCGTGTAGCCGAGCGCGCCGATGGAACGCGGGATGATCGAGACCTTGTGCACCGGGTCGGCGCCGGGGATGGCGGAAGCGACGAGCGCATGGCCCAGCTCGTGGCAGGCGACGCGGCGCCGTTCCTGGGGCTGCAGCAGGCGGCTGCGCCGCTCCGACCCGGCGACGATGCGTTCGACCGCGGCGGTGAAGTCCTGCATCGCGACATCGGTGCCGCCGCGGCGTGTCGCCGTGATCGCCGCCTCGTTGCACAGGTTGGCGAGGTCGGCCCCGGTGAAGCCGGGCGTGATGGCGGCGATCTGGTCGACATCGACGCCGGCGGCGAGGCGGATCTTCTTGAGGTGCACGGCGAGGATAGCGGCGCGTCCCTTGCGGTCGGGCCGGTCCACCGTGACCTGGCGGTCGAAGCGCCCGGACCGGAGCAAAGCCGGGTCGAGGATCTCCGGGCGGTTGGTGGCGGCGAGCAGCACGATGCCGACGCGCGGATCGAAACCGTCGAGCTCGGCGAGGAGCTGGTTGAGCGTCTGCTCCTTCTCGTCGGCCCCACCCATGCTGCCCATCGGCGTACGGGCCCGGCCAAGCGCATCGAGCTCGTCGATGAAGATGATGCATGGCGCCGCCTTGCGGGCCTGCTCGAACAGGTCGCGGACGCGCGCCGCGCCGACGCCGACGAACAGCTCGACGAATTCGGAGCCCGAGATCGAGAAGAAGGGCACCCCGGCCTCGCCCGCGACCGCGCGCGCCAGCAGCGTCTTGCCGGTTCCGGGCGGGCCGACCAGCAGCACCCCCTTGGGGATGCGGGCGCCGAGGCGACCGTAGGTCTGCTTGTCCTTGAGGAAGGCGACGATCTCCTGCAGCTCGGCCTTGGCCTCGTCGACGCCGGCCACGTCCGCGAAGGTGACGCCGGTGTCGGTCTCGACATAGACCTTGGCCTTGGACTTGCCGATGGCGGTGAGGCCGCCGAGGCTGCCGCGATCGGCCAGGCCGCGAAACACGAAGTACCACAGCCCGACCAGGATGAGCGCCGGGGCCACCCATGAGATGATGGTGCTCAGCCAGTTCTGGTCGCTGCCGCCGGAGATGTCGACGCCGGCATCGGTGAAGATCTGCACGAGCTGGGGGTCGACGCGGCGCGAGACGAAGTAGTCGTAGCCGTTCTGGGTGGTCTTGTAGCGCCCCTCGATCATCGACTCGGTGATCGTCACTTCGGCGATCGTGCCGGCCTTCAGCCGGTCGAGCAGCTGGGAATAGGTGACGGTCTCGATCGACCGGTAACTCATCCATAGCTGGAAGGCGCCAAACAGCAGCATGGCGACGACGAAGTACCAGAGGTTGTAGGTCCGACGCTTGTCCATGCGATGTCTCCGCTGCGCCGGCTGAGAGTAGGTGGCGGGGCCGGCGCCCCGGTTGACGAAGGTCAAAGCGCCGGTGGTCCGGTGGGTGCCCGGCCTGGTTTGAGCCAGATCAAAGTCCCGTGGACCCCAGGCGACAGACTGCCGCCGGTGCAGGCACCGGAGGATGAGATGAAGGACAGCGCGCTGCGGCAGGACATTCTCGACGAGCTCGAGTTCGCGCCCAACATCGACGCCAACGACATCGGGGTCGCAGTCGAGGACGGCATCGTGACGCTGACCGGCCATGTCCCCAACTTCAGCCAGAAGCAAGCGGTGGAGCGGGCCGTGGCCCGGATCAAGGGGGTGCGCGCCATCGCCCAGGGCATCGAGGTGCGCTTCCCGACGAGCGAGAGCGACGCCGACGACGAGATCGCGCGGCGTGTTCTCGATACGCTCAAGTGGAGCACGCTGGTACCGGACGAGCGCGTGCAGGTGAAGGTGGAGGATGGCTGGGTGACGCTGTCCGGCAACCTCGAATGGAACTACCAGAAGGTGGGGGCGGCCGACGCCATCCGCCACATCGCCGGGGTGCGCGGGGTGAGCAACGCCATCGCGCTGGCGCCCAAGCCCGCCTCGGGCGACGTGAAGAAGCGCATCGAGGACGCGTTGCGGCGGCATGCCGAGGTCGAGGCCCACAACATCCGGGTCGAGGTGAGCGGCAACAAGGTAACGCTCACCGGCACGGTCCGGGCCCTGGCCGAGCGGTCGGCGGTCGAGGACGCCGCCTGGGCGACGCCCGGGGTCCATTCCATCGACGACCGCCTCATCGTCTCCTGACGCTTTCGGAAGGCCAATGGTGATCGATGCTCCGCACAACCAGGGGACCGAGGTCGCGACCTGGGAGAAGGTCCGCTTCCTCAGTTCGCCCGAGGCCTATCCCGGCCATCCCGCGGTGACGGTGCTGGAGACCCACATGTCGTGGGTCTTCCTGGCCGGCGACCTGGTCTACAAGTTCAAGAAACCCGTCCGCTATCCGTTCCTCGACTTCACGTCGCTGGCCCGGCGTGAGCGCCACTGTGCCGCCGAGCTGAGGCTTAACCGGCGGCTGGCGCCGCGCGTCTATCGCCGGCTCGTTGCCCTGCGCCTCAAGCGAACGGGGGAACTCGCCCTGGGCGACAGCGGGGAGCCGGTCGAGTGGCTGGTCGAGATGGAGCGCCTGTCCGAAGGCGACATGCTCGATCGGCGGATCAAGGCAAACACCGTGTCGACCGAGGCCGTGGTGGCCATCGGGGACAAGCTGGGCCGGTTCTACGCCGCGGCGCGCTCCGAGCGGCGCCGGGGCCGCGCCTATCTCGAGCATCTCGTCACCGAGACCGCGGTCAATCGCAAGCTGCTGCTGCTCGAAGGCTGCCCGGTACGCCCGGGCCGCGCCGAGCCGCTCCTCGCCCGCGTCGAGAAGCTGCTCGAAGCGCACGCGCCGGCCATCGCCGCCCGGACCGCGGACGGCCTGATCGTCGAGGGGCACGGGGACCTGAGGCCGGAGCACGTGCATCTTGGGACCGAGCTCGACATCATCGACTGCCTCGAGTTCGACCGGACGATGCGCCTGCTCGACCCCTATGACGAGGTGAACTATCTCGGCCTCGAATGCGAATTCCTCGGGGCGGGCTGGATACGGCCAATCCTGCTCCAGGTGGTCGACGACCACCTCGGCGGCCACCGGCCCGCGCCTCGCCTGCTGGCGACCTATGGGGCGTTCCGCGCCGTGCTCAGGGCCCGCATCTGCGTCGCGCACCTGCTCGATCCCGAGCCGATGGAAGCGGAACGCTGGCCGGGCGAAGCCGAGCGCTACCTCGAGCTCGCCGAGCGGGAGTGCGCTACGGCAGAGGATTGAGCAGGCGGCGGATCGAGCCGCCGGCGTGCAGGCGCTGGATGGCGTCGGCCAGAAGCGGGGCGCAACTGACGATCTCGAGCTTGCCGAAGGCGCCCGGCTCGAACGACAGCGGCACGCTGTCCGACACGGTGACGGTGTCGATCTCGGGGGCGAACAGGACCTCCGACGTGGTGGTCATCAGTCCATGCGTCGCCATCGCGTGAACATGGCGGGCGCCGCGCTCGCGGCAGGCCTTGGCGGCACGCACCATCGTGCCGCCGCTGGCGATCATGTCGTCGAAGACGAAGACCTCGGCGCCCTCGACATCGCCGGCGAAGAGTTCGCCGGTGACGACGTCGCCGCTGCGGTGCTTCTCCATCATCGCGAGGCCGACCGGAGCGTGCGCGTGGGCGGCATAGGCCTCCTGCAACAGCCCGACGCGGCGCATGCCACCGGTATCGGGGGACAGCAGCACTACGCGCCCGCCGCGCGCGAGCGCCTCGATCCTGGGCAGGAAGGCATTCCGCAGGCTGAGCAGCGTGCTGTGCCGGAAGCCGTTCTGGAAGGCGGCGACGTTGTGGACGTCGACCGTGACGACCATGTCGGTGCCCACCGCGTCGAACAGCTGCGCGACATAGCGGGAAGTGACCGGGTCGCGCGGCTTGGTCTGCTGGTCCTTGCGCATGAAGGCGAGGTAGGGCGTCACCGCCGTGACGCGGGCCGCGCCGTTCTCCTTGCAGGTGGCGATGAAGAACAGCAGCCGGGTCAGCCGGTCGGCGGCCGATTGCCCGCCGCCATGCAGGGTGTGGAGAACGAAGACGTCCTCGCCGCGGACGCTGACCAGCGGGCGCGACTTGTGCTCGCCATCGGAGAATTCCCGCTCCTCCAGGGCGTCGAGCTCGACGTTCAGCGAGGACGCGACGGCGGCGCCCAGGCGGTCCGATCCACGTAAGGCGAACAAGCGCATGGCATTTGCTCCACGATGCTGGCGGGCACCATGCGCGACCGGCCGCGCGGCCGCGTTGACGCGGATCAAGCCGACATCCGTTTGACCGGTGTCAAAGGCCGCGCCGGCCGAACCCCTAGGCTGGCGGCATCAGAACGGGAGGTTCCCATGTCCGTCGGCATCTCAGTACTGGATGGCGCCCCGCAGCAGGCCGGGATCTGGATCGACGAGGTCGACCAGGCAGCGCGCTGCGACGACAGGCAGCACGCCTACCGCCTGCTCCGCGCGACGTTGCATGCGCTGCGCGACTGGGTCGAACCGAACCAGGCCGCCGATCTAGGCGCCCAGCTGCCGGTGCTGATCCGGGGCATCTATTACGAGGGATGGAACCCCTCGAGCACGCCGAAACACCCGCACGGCAAGGATGAGTTCGTCGCCGCGGTGCAGGCGAACTTCTCCCGCGACCCGCTGCACAATGCGGACATGCAGATCGCGGCGGTCCTTTCCGTGCTCAACCGGCATGTCTCCCCCGGACAGGTCGAGCAGATGCGCAATGCCCTGCAGAAGCCGCTCCGCGCCCTGTGGCCGGAGCCGACGGACAACACCTGAGGCAACTCCAGATGGAAATTCGCGAAATCCTCGTGCACCTCGACATCGACCAATTCTCGCCGGCGCTGGTCGATTGCGCCGTCGACCTGGCCCACCGCTTCAAGGCCGCGCTGGTCGGGCATTCGGCCGCCGAACCCGCCACCATCGGCGCCGGGTATGACGGGGCTGCCGCCGTTGCCGTGTACTACGAGCACGAGCAGCGGGCGATCGAAAGCCGTCTCGAGGATCTGGAGCGCCAGTTCCGCAGCGCGGTGCCGAGCGACATCCAGGTCACCTGGCGCGGCCGCACCGCGCAGCCCAATGCCAGCGCCGCCATGACGGCCCGGTGCGCCGACCTGATCGTCACCGGCTCCAATTTCGGCGCGCGCAATCCCAACCCGCAGCGCTCGATCGACACCGGCGAGCTGCTGGTGAAGGCCGGGCGTCCGGTGCTGATCGCGGGCATGGGGCTCGAGCGGATCGCGGCGGACACCGTCATCGTCGGCTGGAAGGACAGCCGGGAGGCGCGCCGCGCCGTGGTCGACGCGCTGCCGTTCCTCAAGACGGCGAAGCAGGTCACGGTGGCGACGATCCACGAGGGCGACTTCGCCGACGAAAAGACCAGCCTCGACGATGTCCTCGCCTGGATGCGCCGCCATGGCATCGAGCCCAGGGGCGACGTGCAGCCGGCGACGGCCGGCGGCGCAGCAGAAACGCTCGAGGCACTGGCCAAGGAGCGCGGCGCGGACCTCATCGTCACCGGCGGCTATGGCCACGGCCGGATGCGCGAGTGGCTGTTCGGCGGCATGACCCGCGACCTGCTAAGCGACAGGACCGTGCACCGCTTCATGTCGAACTAGAGAGCTGCAAGGGCGCTGTCGGTCTGGTTTGCGCGTACGACAGCGCCCTTCAGGGGCTCGCACCGGCCGGCGGCCCGGCCCACTGGCTGGCCGGATCGGCCTCGAGTACGGCCATCACGTTGCCCTCGGTGTCCTTGAAGGTCACCAGTTGGCCAACGCCGGGAATGGCGGTCTTGGGGATGACGATGGAGCCGCCGGCTTCCACGATGGTATTCGCGGCGGCATCGGCATCGGCGACATCGATGGTGGGCACCGTCCTCTGCCAGGGCTCGCTCCGCTGTCCGATACCGGCGCCGAGCGCCGTCGGGTCGGCGGGATCGACGGCGACCAGCCAGTACGGCATCGGCCCGGGCAGCCTGGTGACGACCCAGCCAAAGGCCTGCCGATAGAATTCGGCCGCCCGCTCCGGATTGTCTGCTGCAATGTCGATGTGGACAAACCTGGGCATCGTGTCCTCCCCGTTTGGAACAGGCCCGCACGATGGCAGCCATCGCCGACGGCGCGTTTGACCGGGATCAAAGGCCCGGCGACTGGGCGGCGCATGTTCATCTCGATCGAAGGCCGCCATGCGACGGCAGGATTGGCGCAGGGAACGAACGAAATGCAGGTCCCGACCGAAATCGTCTTTCAGAACTGCGAGCCCTCCGAGACGTTGCGCGCGGAAGTCGAACGGCAGGTGGCGCGCCTCGAGAAGTTCAGCGGGCGCATCACCAGCTGCCGGGTGGTGATCCGCGCCCCGGAGACGCGCCATCGCCACGGCGACGCCTACAGGATCGAGCTGCGGATCGCGCTGCCGGCGCACCAGGACGTCGTGGTCAATCGCACCCATGGCGACGAGGAAGAGGACGAACACCCGCTCGTTGCCGTGTCCAAGGCCTTCGCCGCCGCGCAGCGGCAGATCGAGGACGCCATGCGCGAGATGCGCGGCGACATCAAGGAGCACGTGGCGCCCGACCACGGCCGCGTGGCCCGTTTCGTCGCCGGGGAGGACTACGGCTTCATCGAGGCATCCGATGGGCGCGAACTCTACTTCCATCGCAATGCCGTGCTGAACAACGCGTTCAACTCGCTGGCCGTCGGTGACGAGGTCCGCTTCGTGGAGAGCGAGGGCGAGAAGGGCCCGCAGGCGAGCAGCGTGAGGCCGATCGGCAAGCACCACCTCACCTGAAGGGGCCGGCGATGAGCTTCAGGGACCGCAAGGACGCAGGACGCCGCCTCGCCGCAGTGCTGATGCGCTACCGGGACGAGCGGCCGATCATCCTCGCGCTGCCGCGCGGCGGCGTGCCGGTCGCCGCCGAGGTCGCCGAGGCCCTCGATGCGCCGCTCGACCTGCTCATCGTGCGCAAGATCGGCGTGCCGCAGCAGCCCGAACTCGCCGCCGGCGCCGTGGTCGACGACACGAAGCCCATCGTCGTGCGCAACGAGGACGTCATCCGCATGGCCGGTGTATCCGAAGCGGATTTCGAGCGCGTCAGGACGGCCGAAGTCGCCGAGATCGGCCGCCGCCGCTCGCGCTATCTCGGCGACCGACCGCATCCGGAATTGAAGGATCGCACGGTGATCGTCATCGATGACGGCATCGCCACGGGGGCGACGGCGCGCGCGGCACTCGAGGCCCTGCGACGGCGCCATCCGCGCCTGCTGGTGCTGGCGACCCCGGTCGCGCCCACCGACACGCTCGAGATGCTCGGCAAGCAGGCGGACCGGGTCGAATGCCTCGAGTCGCACACGATCTTCGGCGCCATCGGCAACTTCTATGACGACTTCCGCCAGGTCTCCGACGAAGAGGTGATCTCGGCCCTGTCGCGGATCGGCCCCAAACGCAGCTGAGGCCTCGCCGCCGGCTGCTTGACATGCATCAAGCCGGGCAGCGCGGCAGCGTGCTCAGTGGCGTGGTCGACTTGCACTGGAGGTCAAGATGAACAACATCCTCGTCGCCACCGACGGCTCAGTCATGTCGAGCCGGGCCCTGGGCAAGGCTATCGAGCTCGCTCGGCAGTCCGGCGCCAGGCTGACGATCGTGAACGTTCTCGACATTCTACCCGTGGGCCCGTCGTTCCGCCGCTTCGCGCAGACCGAGCTGCGCGGCGGCACGGCGACGACGCTGGCGCCCATGCCGATCCGCCTGCCCGGAACGCTCGGCCTCGACACCACGGAGTCCCTCGAGACCCTGGACCAGCAATCACGCGCCGTGGCGCAGCTGGTCTCCGACCGCGTCCTGCTCGAGGCCAAGGCGGTGGCAGAGGCAGCGGGGCTGACCGGTGTCGAGACCGTCTCGGCCGACGGAGACCCGGCGCAGCAGATCGTCGCGACCGCCAGGTCGATCGGCGCCGATCTCGTGGTGGTGGGGCGCCGCGGCCTCGGCGGACTGGACGAGATCCTGCTCGGCAGCGTGTCGCAGAAGGTCCTGCATCGCTCGCCGACGGACGTCTATATCGCGGCCTGACCCGACGGCACGCTGTGCCGGCGCCAGCTTCGCCGGGCGCCGGGGCCATGCTAGACCTGTGCCCGCGCCGCGACAGCTGCGGTGCCGGCATCGGCGGGTTGACATGGCAGACGCACAGATACGTTTTTCCGACGGCGCCAGCTACGACGCGATGATGGGCGCCTGGAGCCGGAGCGTGGGCGAGATCTTCCTCGACTGGCTGCGGCCGCCCGGAGGGGCCGACTGGATCGATGTCGGCTGCGGCAGCGGCGCGTTCTCGAGCCTTGTCATCGAGCGCCAGGCCCCCCGATCCATCCTCGGCATCGATCCATCGGAAGCCCAGATCGACTTCGCCCGGCAGAGGGGGCTGGGACCCCTCGTTCGCTTCGAGCGCGGCGATGCGATGCAGTTGCGGCTGGCCGACCGCTCCGTGGACGTCGCCGTGGCGGCGCTCGTCGTGCACTTCATGCCGGAGCCGGCGACCGGCGTCGCCGAGATGGCGCGGGTCACGCGCCCGGGCGGCCTCGTCGCGGCCTATGCCTGGGACCTGGCGGGCGGAGGCTTTCCCTACCAGGCCGCACACGAGGCGATGCGCGATTTCGGGCTCCGGGCTCCCGATCCGCCGCATCCCGAGGCGGCCAATGCCGACGAACTGCTGCGGCTGTGGACGGGCACCGGCCTTGCCGGCGTCGCGCAGCGCCAGATCCACGTCACCCGAAGGTTCATCGACTTCGACGACTACTGGCTGATGGCCACGCGCTCGCGGCGCATTGCCGAGGTCGTCGAGCGGCTCGATGCGCAGGCCAGGTCGAAACTCATGGAAGCGACCAGGGCGAGCGTGCCCTCGGCCCCTGACGGCAGCGTCACGCCCGCAGCGCGCGCCAATGCAATCCTGGGCCGCGTGCCGGCGCCGTAGTCCATCCTGGAGCCGGCACGACGTCGGCGCCGCCGCCAATACATTGACCCGCATCAAGGAACGAGCGGCCCGGACTTGCTGCTGTGTCCATCGCCAACAATTGGAAACCCATCATGGACCAGACTGCGACCGATAGGCTGAAGACGGCGCTGATCGCGCTGGCGATCGGGGGACTGGTGCTGGGGCTCGTGCTGCAGTTCTCCGGATTCCCGGACCTGGCCAGGCTGGCCTGGACCGTCGGGGTGGTGCCGGTGCTTCTCGCCCTGCTGGGCGAGATCATCGTCAGCCTGCAGCGCGGCGAGGTCGGGCTCGATATCGTGGCCGCACTGTCGATGGCCGCGGCGCTCGTTGCCGGGGAGACCCTGGCGGCGGCGGTCGTCGCCGTCATGTACTCGGGCGGCACGTTCCTCGAGAGCTTCGCTGAAGGGCGCGCCCGGCGCGAGATGCACGACCTGCTGTCGCGCGTGCCGCGCACCGCGACCCGGCATCGCGATGGCGGCCTCGAGGAGTTGCCGCTCGAAGCAGTCCGGCCGGGCGACAGGCTGCTGATCCGGCAGGGCGACGTGGTTCCGGTCGACGGCACCGTGGCGTCCGATACCGCCTTTGTCGATACCTCGGCGCTGACCGGCGAGCCGCTGCCCGTCAGGCTCCGGCGGGACGAGGAGGCGATGAGCGGCTCGACCAACGCTGGCGATGCGTTCGACCTGCTGGCCACCCGAAGGGCGGAGGAAAGCACCTATGCCGGCATCGTGCGGCTGGTCGAGTCGGCGCAGCGCTCCAAGGCGCCGATGTCGCGCCTGGCCGACAAGTGGTCGCTCGGCTTCCTCGCGGTCACGGTGGCGATCGCCAGCGCCGCGTGGGCCCTGACCGGCGATCCGATCCGGGCCGTGGCAGTGCTGGTCGTCGCCACCCCCTGCCCGCTCATCCTCGCCGTGCCGGTGGCACTGGTCGCCGGGCTGTCGCGGGCGGCGCATTTCGGCGTGCTGGTGAAGGGTTCATCGCCGCTCGAGACCATGGCGCGGATCAAGACCCTCGTACTGGACAAGACCGGGACGCTGACCGAAGGAAGCGCGCAGGTGGTCTCGATCGACCGCCACCTCGAGCTGCCGGAAGCCGAGATCCTGCGCCTCGCGGCCTCCCTCGACCAGGTGTCCAAGCATCCGGTGGCCCAGGCGATCGTCGCGACCGCAAGGGACCGCGACCTCATCCTGACCGTGCCCCAGCAGGTCGTCGAGGTTCCCGGGGACGGCGTCGAGGGCATGGTCGGGAATACGCACGTCATCGTGGGCGGACACCGGTTCGTGGAGCGCCGGATCGATGGCGACGGCAGCGACCATCCCGCGCTCGCGGCCGGATCGGTGCTCGTTGCCGTTGCGGTGGATGGCCGGCTTGCCGGACACATCGTGATGAGCGATCCCCTGCGCGGCGATGCCGAGGCGGTTCTCGATGGACTGCGCCGGGAGGGCGTGAATCGCATCCTGCTCGCCACCGGCGATCGCGAGCAGGTCGCACGGGAGCTCACGGCAGGCCTCGGCCTCGACGGGATCCGGGCCGGGCTGACGCCCGACCAGAAGGTGCTGGTCGTGCTCAGCGAGCGCAAGGGCGGCCCGGTGATGATGGTCGGCGACGGGGTCAACGATGCGCCGGCCCTGGCCGCCGCCGACGTCGGGGTGGCGATGGGGGCCCGCGGCGCGGCGGCCTCGGCCGAGGCGGCCGATGTCGTCCTGCTCGTCGACGAACTGGGACGCCTCGTGGCGGGCATGGAGATTGCGCGGCGCGCGCGGCGGATCGCGGTCGAAAGCGTCGTCGTGGGGATCGGCCTGTCCGTGCTGGCCATGATCGCGGCGGCCTTCGGCTACATCACGCCCGTGCAGGGCGCGGTGTTCCAGGAAGTCATCGACGTCGCGGTGATCCTCAACGCGCTGCGGGCGCTGCGCCTCAATCCGCGCGATATCCAGGCCCGCCCGCACGCCGCCGAGGCAGAGTAGTGCCGCAGCACCGGACAGTATTGGCGTGTGATCCAGATCAATCACGCCGGATGACCTCGCCGTATTGTTGAGGCCGGCTCACAGGAGATGCTGGCGATGGTGCAGGTTGTCGTACTCGGAGCAGGTCTGGGCGGCACGCTGATGGCTTACGAGCTGCGTGACGCGCTCGGCCGCGAACATGGCGTTGCCGTGGTGAACAAGGGGACCCACTACAGCTTCGTGCCCTCCAACCCGTGGGTGGCAGTGGGCTGGCGCGAACGCCAAGCCGTGGAAGTCGACCTGCGGCCGGTATTCGAGCGCCGTGGCATCGGATTTCACCCGCAGGGGGCCAGGCGGCTCAACCCGGCCGAGAAGCGCATCGAGCTCAACGACGGCTCGAGCGTTCCCTACGACTATCTCGTCATCGCTACCGGCCCCGAGCTCGCCTTCGACGAGATCGAGGGATTTGGCCCGGCGGCGCAGACCCAGTCGGTCTGCCATATCGACCACGCGCTCGGCGCCAAGGCGGCCTTTGACCGGCTCGTGGCCAAGCCCGGACCGGTCCTTGTCGGGGCCGTCCAGGGCGCCTCCTGCTTCGGGCCGGCCTACGAATTCGCCTTCATCCTCGACAAGGCGCTGCGCGACGCCAAGGTGCGCGACCGCGTGCCGATGACCTTCGTCACCTCGGAACCCTATATCGGCCACCTGGGACTGGACGGGGTCGGCGATACCAACGGGCTGCTCGAGAGCGAGATGCGCCAGCGCCATATCCACTGGATCACCAACGCCAAGGTGGACCGGTTCGAAGACGGCAAGGCCCATGTCAGCGAGATCGCCGCGGACGGCAACGTCAAGCAGGCCCACGAGATCCCGTTCGTCTATGCCATGATGCTGCCGGCCTTCCGCGGCGTCGAGGCGGTCCGCGGCATCGAGGGGCTGACCAACCCGCGCGGCTTCATCCTCGCCGACAAGTACCAGCGCAACCCGGCGTTTCCCGAGGTGTTCTCGGTCGGGGTGTGCGTCGCCATCCCGCCCCTCGGCAAGACGCCGGTCCCGGTCGGCGTGCCCAAGACCGGTTTCATGATCGAGTCGATGGTCACCGCGGTGACGCAGAACATCGCCAGCCTCGTCGCCGGCGGGCCGGCCACGGCGGTGCCGACCTGGAACGCGATCTGCCTCGCCGATTTCGGCGATGGCGGCGTCGCCTTCGTCGCGCAACCGCAGATACCGCCACGTAACGTCAACTGGTCGAGCTCGGGCGCATGGGTGCACGCCGCCAAGATCGGCTTCGAGAAATACTTCCTGCACAAGATCCGGTCGGGGACATCCGAGCCGTTCTACGAGAAGCTGGCCCTGCAGATCCTCGGGATCGACAAGCTCAAGGCCGTGCAGCAGGACACGGCGCCATGAGGCCAGGGCAACGACGCCCGGCGCCGCCTACCGGCTGAACGGGACCGAGGCCGTGAGGATGTGGCCCGAATTGTTGAACTCGACTTCGAAGTCCACGATGATCGAGTTCGGAACCAGGGTAATGCGCGAGCCGATGCGGACGTCGTTGCCGCCGCGATCGACCTGCTTCTCGCTCAGGTCGAAGCTGATGCCCTGGCCCCGCTTCTGCCCGACGGCGAGGCCGGTGAATCCGGCATTCGAGCTCATCACCGCCATATAGTGGCGCGACGCCTCGTCAAAGGCGATGGTGCCGCTTACCGACAGGTTCATGCTCACGAGGCTGCAGCGGCCGGCATAGTTGATCTTGGCCTGCTTGCCGCGGGAGATGTTGAGCCGGCAGCGGAACGGCTCGGGCTTGTCGCCTCCGACCAGCGCCCCTGCCCCTTGCCAGCCGCCGACATAGGACAGCAGCAAGTCGAGTTCGGGCGCCGCGGCACGCGCCGGAACGGCCGCAAGGCCAGACAAGGCGGCGATAAGAAGCGCCACCAGCGAAAAGCGTTTCCACATTTGTTTATCCGTCTTGCGTAGCCGATGGTCGGTGATCAATCTGCAGAACCCTGACTGTCCCGGGCGCTGTCGATTCTCGCGTCCGCAGCAGTCATCCCTTGGAATCGATACTTACCGCAAGTCCCTCGCACGATGCTTGACAAAAAGACCGCCACCGCAATGCAAGGAACGGCGCCAATCATCGCTGCGACCGGCGTCGGCTATACGCTGGACGTCGCTTCGCGGCCGCTGCAGATTCTCAAGGATGTCAGCCTTCGGGTGCAGCCGGCCGAAGTGGTGGCGATCATCGGCCCGTCGGGCAGCGGCAAGACCTCGCTGCTCATGCTGCTGGCCGGACTCGAACAGCCGACGGCGGGCGAGATCGTCGTCGCCGGGCAGCGGCTGAACGATCTCGGCCAGGACGAGCTGGCCCTGTTCCGGCGCCGCAACGTGGGCATCGTGTTCCAGAGCTTCCATCTCATTCCGTCGCTCTCGGCGCTCGACAATGTCGCCCTGGCGCTGGAGATCGCCTCGCCGCGGCTCGGGCTGGCCCAGAGCCGGGCTGCCGCGGGCGACGCGCTGAAGGCCGTGGGCCTGGGCGATCGGCTGACGCACCGGCCGTCGGCCCTGTCGGGCGGCGAGCAGCAGCGCGTCGGGCTGGCGCGCGCCATGATCGCGGAGCCCAAGCTGCTGCTGGCCGACGAGCCGACCGGCAATCTCGACCAGGCCTCGGGGGCGGTGGTGATCGACCTGATGTTCGATCTCGCCCGCACGCGCCGGACCGCGGTGGTGCTGGTGACGCATGATGCGACGCTCGCAGCCCGGGCGGACCGGGTCTTTTCCATGACGCGCGGGGAACTGACCGAGACCACCGGGACGCACGCCTGATGCGCGGCCTGATCGCTGCCATCCATGTCGGCCTGCTGGACATGCGCGGCGACCTGCGCCGCTTCGTGCTGCTGATCGCCTGCCTCGCGGTCGGTACGGCGCTGATCGCCGGGGTCAGTTCGGTCGGGGCGAGCATCCGGCAGGCGGTCGAGGAAGATGCGGCGCTGCTGATGGGCGGCGATGTCGAAATCTCGCGCACCGACCGGGTCGCGACCGCGACCGAACTGGAGCAATTGCGCGCCTTCGGCGAGGTCACCAGCGTCGTCGACACCAATGTGCGGGCCCGCGCCAACGACAAGGATGCCTTCGTCGACCTGATCTCGATCGGGCCAGGGTACCCGCTGCTCGGCCAGATCGGCAGTCCGGCGCTGGCGCCGGGCGATTCCGCTTACGAGCTGCTGGGGTTGCGCGATGCCACCTTCGGCGCGCTGGTCAACCCGCTGATGCTGGACCAGCTCGGCCTCGCGGTGGGCGACCAGATCGAACTGGGCGGTACGCTGCTCGACGTCCGCGGCGTGCTGAACGGGGTGCCGGACGGAGCCGTGCGCGGCTTCCGCCTCGGGCTGCCGGTCCTCATCACCACCGATGCGCTCGCGGTACTTTCCGACCGCACCTCGCCGCTGCCCGGTCTGGGCACCTACTTCCGCTACAAGGTGCTGCTCGACAAGCTTGCGCCGGAAGCGGGGCGGGCGGCGATCGGGGAGCAGTTCGGCAAGTCCGGCTGGACCGTGCGATCGGCCCGCGAAAGCCTGGGGCCGATGGTGCACTACTATGACCTGTTCCTGCGCTTCCTGGTCATCGTCGGGCTCGCCTCGCTGCTGATCGGCGGGGTGAGCGTGTGGACGTCCATCTCGGCCTATGTGGCCGAGCGCTCCAACGTGGTGGCAGTGCTGCGCAGCATGGGGGCCACCCGGGCCCGCGTGTTCATCCATTTCTTCGCCCAGATCGCCGCACTCACCGCGATCGGCGTCGGCATCGGCGTGGCCGTGGGCGCCGGCGTGGCGCAGCTGGCGCTGCCGGTCGTGGGGCGGGCCGTGGGCATTGCACTGCCGGCCGGGATGCATGTCCTGCCGCTGCTGGTGGCGGCGGGAATCGGCGCGGTGACGGCGTTCGCCTTCTCCTACGTACCGCTGCAGCAGGCCATGAGCATCCAGCCCGTCAGCCTGTTCCGCGCCAAGGGGCTGGCGGCGCCGCCAGTCGACTGGGGGGCGCTGCTGCGCTCGCTCAGCGTCATTCCGCTCATCCTCAGCGGCGTTGCCTTCGTGTGGCTGGCGACGGTGATGACCGACGACTTCATGCTGGTCGCGGCGTTCACCCTGGTGGGCGCGATCGCGGTCGTGGTGTTCCGGATGTCGATCACGGCGGTCCGGCGCCTGCTGGCGCGCTCGCCCGAGCCGTCCAACCACCTGATCCGCTATGCGTTGCGCGGCATTTCCGGCCACGGGTCCGGCGCGCCGTCCGTCGTGGTCTCGGTCGGCATGGCGCTCGCCATGCTGGTGGTGGTGCTGGTGCTGCAGGTCAACCTCGGCAATGAGTACCTGGGCGCCTCCGTCTTCGACGCCCCCACCCTCGTCGCTTCCGACCTGTTCGAGGACGAGGTCGCGACGATCGAGACCATGCAGGCGGAGGGGGACGATATCGCGGCCTTCACCACTACGCCGATGCTGCGTGGCCAACTGCTCCAGATCAACGGCAATCCGGTCACCGCGGAACAGGCGCGGGGATCGGAGGCGCTGTTCCTGCTGTCGGGCGAGGTGCCGCTGACCTACCGCCAGGCCTTGCCGGCCTCCTCCAAAGTCGTCGAGGGCAACTGGTGGGCCGACGGCTATGCCGGCCCGCCGCTGCTGTCGCTTCACGAGAGCCTCAGGTCCGGGCTGGGCCTGAAACTGGGCGACAGGCTGACCTTCGACATCTTCGGCGACCAGATCACCGCCGAGATCAGCAATTTCCGCGAGTATTCGTGGCAGGGCGGCATCGACTTCCTCGCCACCTTCTCCCCCAACGTGCTCGAGGACTATCCTTCGACGCTGCTGGCGGCGGTGACGGCGGTGCGCGGCAAGGAACAGGCGCTCGAGGCCCATCTCGCGACCGCCCTGCCCGACGTGCGCTTCATCGCCATCGGCCAGACACTGGAGCTGATCACCTCGGCGCTGACGCAGCTGTCGCTGGCCACGTCGCTGGTGGGCGGGCTCGCCGTCGGCAACGGCCTGCTGGTGCTGATCGGAAGCCTGGCCGCCGGGCAGCAGCAGCGCCAGGCCGACGCGGTCATCAACAAGGTGCTGGGGGCATCCCGGCTCGAGATCGTCGCCGTGACGGTGCTGCAATACGCGTTGATCTCGCTGTTCGCGGCGGTGATCGCGATGGCGCTGGGCGTGGCGCTGGCCCGCATCCTGACCGGCGTGCTGCTCGACGTGGAGTTCACCGTCAGTGTGCCGGTGGTGCTGGGGGTCAGCGCCTGCGCCGTGCTGCTGACGGCGCTGCTGGGTGCGCTGTCGATCCGGCGTGCCCTGTCGTCGCGGCCGGCCCTGCTGCTGCGGGCGATGGGCAACGGCTGAACGGGTCGCGGGCACGCGAGGGTTTGACCCTGATCAAAGCTGCGGCGGCCCGGCGGGCCATGATCCTCCACGCCAGTAATTGGAGGATTCAATCATGGCTGAGACAGTGACCAGGCTTCCTGTGAAATCCGAAGGCAGGAAGACGACACCCGTGGCGCCGTGGCACCCTCTCGAGGATCTCCGTCGCGAGGTTGACCGGCTGTTCTCCGACTTCAACGGCGGATGGCTGAGCCCCCTGTCGACGCGCATGGCCGGCTTCGACCCGATGCGGGTCGAATGGAACGCGCCCGCGGTCGACGTGGTCGAGAAGGACAAGGCCTTCGAAATCACCGCCGAACTGCCGGGGATCGACGCCAAGAACGTCGAGGTGACGCTGCGCAACGGCAACATCGTCATCAGGGGTGAAAAGCAGGAGGAGAAGGAGGAGAAGTCCAAGGACTACTACCTGCAGGAGCGGCAGTTCGGCTCGTTCGAGCGCTCGTTCGCCCTGCCGGACGGCATCGACACGGACAAGATCGATGCCAGCTTCTCCAAGGGCGTGCTGACCGTTACCCTGCCCAAGTCGGCGGCGGCGCAGAAACCGGAGAAGAAGATCTCCGTGAAGGCCGCCTGACCCCGGGGCTGCGGCCCCTCCCCCAGGGCCGCAGCCGCCGCATCGACGGGACGCCCCTGCCGGGCTGGATCGCGGTCCAACCCGGCCTGCCGTGCGCAACGCACATGATTGGAGATGATTGAGTTGGAACGCATTCACATTACCCAGCACACCTCGCTCGGCGCGCTGTGGTTCGCCGGCTGGCTGTTCACCATCGGCTACCTCAAGCTGCAGTTCTGGATGGGCCTGCTCGGGCTGATCATCTGGCCGTATTTCCTCGGCAGCCACTTCGCGCCGCAATAGGAGACGGCCGTGATCAAGGATATTGCGGTCCACCTGACCGGCTCGCCCGAGGATGCAACGCGACTGGCCCATGCGGCCGGCGTGGCGCGGGTCTTCGACGCCCATGTGACGGGCCTGCAGCTGCATGAGCTGCCGGAACTGCTGGCCATCACCGACCCGAGCGGATCGGAGTTCCTGCGCCAGCTGATCGAGCAGTCGAACCAGCGGGCCCAGGCGGTCGGCGCGGTGATCGAGCGCCAGTGCGACGAACTGGGCCTGCGAAACGAATTGCGCCGCCTCGATGCCTATCCCGGCCGGGCCGGACAGGTGCTCGCGGCGGCGGCGCGGCAATCCGACCTCTTCCTCGGAACCCGGCCGTACGGCGATCCCGGCAAGGCCGAGTGGATCGAGGAGACGGTGATGTTCGAGTCGGGCCGGCCCTGCCTATTCATCCCGCCTGGCTACCCGGCAGGCGCGGAGTTCCGGAACATCCTGGTGGCCTGGAAGGACACGCGCGAGGCGGCCCGGGCGGTCGCCGACGCCCTGCCGTTCCTGCGCAAGGCCGGTTCGGTGGTGGTCGCCATCGTCGAGGAAGGCCCCGCCTCGGAACGGGAGGGCAGGGCGCCGGCAGGAGATATCGGGCGCTACCTGAGCCGGCATGGCGTCAAGGCCGAGGTGCATGTCGTCAACGGCTGGAACAAGGTTGGCGACGCCATTCTCAACGAGGGGGTGCGGACGGGCGCGCACCTGATCGTCATGGGCGCCTACGGGCATTCGCGGGTGCGGGAGTGGATCCTGGGCGGCGCGACCCGCGAGGTCCTCAGCCATGCTTCGATCCCGGTGCTGGTGGCGCACTGAACCATGCGCGCCATGCGGCTGCACGGGCAGAGCCGGTCCCTCGTCCTCGATGAGGTGCCGGTGCCTGAACCGATGCCCGGCGAGGTGCTGATCAGGGTGCTGGCCTGCGGGGTATGCCGCACAGACCTGCACATCGTGGACGGCGAGCTGCCGGCGCATCGGCTCCCGCTCGTGCCCGGGCACGAGATCGTCGGCGTGGTGACGCAGGCCACGGAGGGGACCGGGGACCTGGCGATCGGGGACCGGGTGGGCGTGCCCTGGCTGGGCGGGACCTGCGGCCATTGCCGCTATTGCCTCGCCGGCGAGGAAAACCTGTGCGACACCCCCCAGTTCACCGGTTATGACCGCGACGGCGGCTATGCCGAATATTGCGTCGCCCGCGCCGCCAACTGCGTGCGCCTGCCGCCCGAAGGCGACGCCGCGCATCTGGCGCCGTTGCTCTGCGCCGGACTCATCGGTTTCCGATCCTACCGGCGCACGGGCAGGCCCAGGACCCTCGGGCTGATCGGTTTCGGCGCGGCGGCGCATATCATCGCGCAGGTGGCACGGGACGACGGCGTCGCCGTCCATGCCTTCACCCGGCCCGGCGACACGCGCACGCAGGCCCTGGCCCGGCGGCTCGGAGCACATTGGGCGGGTGGCAGCGACGAGCGGCCGCCCGAGCCGCTGGACGCGGTGATCATCTTCGCGTCGGCGGGCCAGCTGGTTCCGCTCGGGCTGACGCTGGTCCGCAAGGGCGGGCGGGTGATCTGCGCGGGCATCCACATGAGCGACATCCCGGCGTTCCCCTATGCACACCTGTGGGGGGAACGGGAGATCGCCTCGATCGCCAACCTCACGCGCGCCGATGCCGCGGACTTCCTGGCCCGGGTCGCGGCCCATCCGATCGTCACGGAAGTGACGACCTATCCCCTCGAAGAGGCCAACGCCGCGCTCGCGGCGCTGCGCAGCGGCGACCTAGTGGGCGCCGCGGTCCTGGTGCCCTGAAGCGACGGCGTCGCGATGCACGATCCCGGCCGCACGTACATCTTTCCTGTTCGTTCCATATAGCGGAACCGCATCTTCTTCTCAGTCCCGCTAAAATGGGTCACTTTTGCTCTGAAAACGCACACTGGCCGTCAAACGCCTATGCAGTGTGCAGGACAACGATGTGCAATTGAAACACGCATTCTACATTGTGGAACATTCCGGAGCGGGTTGCGCGGCGCTCACGGAGACAACCGGCACAGTGGGGATGACCGCGCGAAATTCTACCAGGGACAATCGGAAGGGACGATTCGACATGCAATTGAAACGCACGTTCGCACGTAGCCTCGGCGGCATTGCCGCGGCTGCGATCATGCTGGCGGCCTTCGGGGGAGCCGAGGCGATGGCCGCCTCGCCGCGCGCCGCCGAGAACAAGGTCGTGCTCATCGCGCGGCAGGATCCCGGCACGCTGGACTACGTGACGAGCGGCCTCACCGCGGTGCGCCTGTGGATTCCGGCCAACGTGGTCGAGCCGCTGGTCTATTTCAACAAGGACGGCTCGGTCGACCCGGGCGTTGCCGAGTCCTGGACCATCAGCGACGACAAGCTCACCTACGAGTTCAAGATCCGCAAGACCAACTTCTCGGACGGCACCCCGGTGACGGTCGAGGACGTGATCTACTCGCTGAACACGATGAAGACCTCGCCGGTCTCCGACTACGCGGCGGCGTACAATGCCGTGTCGGCCATCGAGAAGGTGGACGACTCGACCGTGAAGGTGACGCTGTCGCGTCCGAGCCAGGCGTTCTGGGCCGGCATGGGCGGGCTGCCGGGGCTGATCCAGCCCGAGCATGCCGCCGCCGACCGCGCCACCAAGCCGATCGGCACCGGCCCGTACGTGCTCAAGTCGTACACCACGAACTCGTCGTTCGAGTTCGAGGCCAACCCGAACTACTGGGGCGAGAAGCCGTCCATCACCTCGGCCACCGTGCGCGTCGTGACCGACGGCACCGCCGGCCTCAACGCGCTCGAAGCGGGTGAAGTCGACGCCGTCCCGGTGATCACGATCGACCTGTGGGAACAGCTGACCAATCGCGGCCTCGACAAGAAGTTCACGCTCGTCACCTATCCGCAGATCGGCGAGCCGACCTACGCGGTGTTCAACCAGAAGCTCGACCCCGAGCTGCGCAAGGCGCTGGCGATGACGCTCGACCGCCAGGCGTTCAACGATGCCTACGGCGCCAGCTGGGGTGCGGAGAACACCTGCACGTTCGCTCTGCCCAACCGTCCCTGGTACGAGCCCGAGAACGCGGAAAGCTGCCCGTATCCGTATGACTACGAGAAGGCGACCGCCGAGGCTGCAAAGTTCGCCTCGACGCCGCTCGAGTACGCCTCGCTGAGCGACGTTCCGGACCTGTCGCTGCCCGCCGACATCATGATCCCGGTCATGCAGGGCGCCGGCTTCAACGTCACCCGTAACGCCATCGACCTGGCGCGCTACAGCCAGCTCATCTTCCAGGGCCGTCCGCCGCAGTTCGACATCACCGTGATGTCGGGCCCGGATGATCCGGCACAGTGGGCTTGCCCGTCGCCGGACAAGGCCGGCTGGTCGACCTACTGCAGCCAGCCCTACACCGATGCGCTCGCCGCCGCCGACTCCGCTCCGACCCAGGAAGAGTACCTGGCCAAGATGAAGGAAGCCGCCAAGATCCTGCGCGACGACGCCGTCATCGTGCCGCTGATCGCCAAGAAGGGCGTCGGCCTGTTCGACCCCGAGCTCAAGGGCTTCCTCGAGCCGCGCGTGCTGGTCGCGATCGAACTCGCGAAGCTGCACTGGTAAGAACTGACTATTGAACCCGCGGGCCGCCGGCTCCACGCTGGCGGCCCGCAGACTTGGTGACTTCGGAGTAGGCGACATGGTGATCTACGTACTGCGCAAGCTCGCGTTCTTCATCGGCGCGGTGTTCGTCGCCTCGGTCGCCATCTTCCTGTTGCTGCGCGCCGCCGGCGGCAACGTCGCCGCCATCGTGCTGGGCAAGGACGCGACCGCCGAGGCGATCAACGCGCTGGCGCACAGTTGGGGCCTCGACCGTCCGTTGCCGATCCAGTATTTCGACTGGATCTTTAAGATGTTCACCGGCGACCTGGGGCAATCCTTCCGCACCAAGGAAGCCGTCGCCAGCCTGGTGACCGACCGGCTGAGCGTCTCCATTCCCCTCGCCCTTTCCGGCCTGCTGCTTGGCCTCGTCATTGCCATTCCCGTCGGCACCTACGCCGCGCGCAACGTCGGCAAGCCCTCGGGCGCCGTGCTGGCGCTGCTGAGCCAGATCGGCGTCGCGGTCCCGGTGTTCTGGGCCGGCATCCTGCTCTCCGTGCTGTTCGGCGTGCGGCTGGGCT
This sequence comes from Devosia sp., assembly GCF_017307495.1. GTDB lineage: Bacteria > Pseudomonadota > Alphaproteobacteria > Rhizobiales > Devosiaceae > Devosia_A. Next base: position 56,859 of record NZ_JAFKHE010000021.1, read on the forward strand.
GGCTGCCCACCGGCGGCTGGATCGACTGGTCGCAAAGCTGGGTGGGCGCCATCCGCTCGCTGGTGCTGCCGGTGCTGTCGCTCGGCCTCATCATGGCGGCGGTGCTGATCCGCTACGTGCGCTCGGCCGTGCTCGACGTGATGAACCAGGACTATGTCCGCACCGCCCGCGCCGTCGGCATGACGCGCACGCAGGCGCTGCTGCAGGTGGGCCTGAGGAACGCCGCGCTGCCCATCGTCACGATTGTCGGCCTGCAGATCGCCGAGTTGATCGGCGGCACCGTGATCATCGAGATGGTGTTCTCGCTGCCCGGCCTTTCCCGCATGATCCTGGCCAATGTGGCGGCGCGCGAAGTGATCGTGGTGCAGTCGACGGTGATGCTGATCATCGTGTTCGTGATCTTCGTGAATTTCGTGGTCGACCTGCTCTACGGCATTCTCGACCCGCGCATCCGCAACGCCGCGTGAGGAGGCAGAGATGACCGATACCGCTTCCCCAGCCGTTGCCGCAGCCAGCCCGCGTCGGCGCGTCGAGATCAACGCCTCGCTGGTCGTCGGACTGGTGCTGACCGTCGGTTTTCTTGCCGTCGCGCTGGTCTCGTTCTTCTGGCTTCCCTCGAACCCGAACATCCCCAACATCAAGGCGCGCATGCTGCCGCCGTTCCTGCCCGACCACTGGCTGGGCACGGACGGGCTGGGCCGCGATATCGTCGCCCAGCTGATGGTGGGGGCCCGCACCTCGATCCTCGTCGGCGCCGGCGGCGCGTCGATCGCCCTGCTGATCGGCACCGTCGGCGGACTGATCGCGGCGGCCTACGGCAAGCTCGCGGACGAGACGATCTCGCGCGGCGCCGACATCATGCTGTCGATCCCCGGCATGGTGACGGCGCTGGTGCTGGCGGCGACGATGGGGTCGGGCGCCTTCACCACCATCCTGGCGCTCACGGCCTTCTTCACGCCGTCGTTCATCCGGGTGATCCGCTCGGCCGCGATGGCCGTGCTGCAGGAGGACTTCATCACCTCCGCCAAGCTCTACGGGCGCGGACGGCTGTTCATCCTCGCCCGCCATGTCATTCCCAACATTGCCGGCGTCATGATCGTGCAGTTCACTCTCTATTTCGCCGCCGGCATCCTTACCGAAGCGGGCCTGTCCTATCTCGGCGTCGGGGTCACCCGCCCCTCGATCTCGTGGGGCATGATGCTCAACGAGGCGCAGCAGACGGTGGGCATCTCGTCCCCGCTCGCCATCTGGCCGGGCCTCGCCATCGTGTTCGTGGTGCTCGGCCTCAACCTGCTCGGCGACGGGCTGCGCGACGTGCTCGATCCCAAGCTCAAGCGGAGGAGCGCATGACCGGCTCCGCTCCAGCCATCGAGGTCAAGGACCTCAGCGTCGGCAACGGCGTCGTCACCGCGGTGCGTGGCGTCTCCTTCACCATCCCACAGGGCGGCCGCATGGGCCTCGTGGGCGAAAGCGGCTCGGGCAAGTCGATGACCGCGCTGGCGCTGATGGGCCTGCTGCCCATGGGCTGGTCGACGCACGGCTCGGTGCTGCATGACGGGGTCGACCTGGTCAAGCAGTCGGACCGTGCCTTCTCCAGCCGGCGCGGACGCACCATCTCGATGGTGTTCCAGGATCCGCTGAGCTCGCTCAATCCGGTGCGCCGCGTCGGCGAGCAGATCAGCTGGGTGATCCGGCGCCATACCGGGGCCGACAAGAAGGCGGCCGAGCAGCAGACCATCGAGCTGATGACGCAGATGAAGCTGCCGCGGCCCGAGCAACTGGTGCGCGCCTATCCGCACGAGATTTCGGGCGGGCAGCGCCAGCGCATCATGATCGCCATGGCGCTCGCCTGCTACCCGCAGCTGATCATCGCGGACGAACCCACCACGGCGCTCGACGTGACCGTGCAGAAGCAGGTGCTGCGCCTGCTCAACGGCGCGGTGAACGAGCGCGGCTCGGCCCTGCTGATGATCACCCACGACCTGCCGATCATTGCCGCGATGTGCGACACGGTGGCGGTGATGTATGCCGGCCGCATCGTCGAGATGGGACCGGTGCAGGAAGTCTTCCGCAATCCGCGCCACCACTACACGCGCGGGCTGCTCGACAGCCAGCCGACCATGGACAACATCGCGCTCGACGGCTCGGCACGGCTCGTGTCGATCCCCGGCATGGTGCCGCCGCTGCACAACCTGCCGACCGGCTGCGCCTTCAACCCGCGCTGCCCCGCGGCAACCGACAAGTGCCGCACGGTGATGCCGGAGCTCGCGGGCGAGGGCCTGCAGGCGGCCTGCTGGCACCCCGTCGACAGCGCCAGCGAGGTGGCCGCGCAATGACCGCCGTCACTCCCTTCCCGGCCGATGGGCGCCCGCTGCTCGAAGTGCGCCAGCTGAGCCAGCAGTACTTCCTGCGCCGGCAGAAGCTGTTTGCCCCGCGGCCGATCCTCAAGGTCCTGCAGGACATCGATTTCGCCGTCCGTCCGGGCGAGGCCGTCGGCCTCGTGGGCGAGAGCGGCTCGGGCAAGACCACCCTCACCCGCATGCTGACCGGGGTCGAGAAGCCGCATGAGGGGCACGTCGTGTTCGACGGCGTCGACGTCTGGTCCGGAGGCGAGGCGCATCGCAGGTTGTTCCGGCGCTCCGTGCAGGTGGTGCTGCAGAACCCGCGCTCCTCGCTCGATCCGCGCATGCGGGTCGGGACCTCGCTGCTCGAACCGCTGCGCAGCCTCAAGATCGAGGGCGACCACGCGGCACGCGTGCTCGAGGTGCTCGACCAGGTCGGGCTGCAGAAGAGCGCGCTGGAGCGCTTCCCGCACGAGTTCTCAGGCGGACAGCTGCAGCGCATCGCCATCGCCCGCGCGCTGATGCCCAATCCGCGCGTACTGATCGCCGACGAACCGGTGTCGGCGCTCGACGTGTCGATCCAGGCGCAGGTGCTGAACCTGCTCAAGGACCTGGTGCGCGACCTCGGGCTGGGCCTCGTCTTCATCGCCCACGACCTGTCGGTCGTCGCCTACACCACGAGCAAGGTCTACGTGATGTCCTCGGGCAAGATCGTCGAGGTCGGCAAGCCGCTCGACCTGTTCCGCAATCCCTCGGCCGAGGCGACGCAGAACCTCGTCGGCGCGGTACTGAGCGTCGAGAGCGGCCTCGCCGGGAATGCACTGGCATGACCCAGTGCGTCGCCATCACCGGCTCGACCACCGGCATCGGCTACGCCATGGCGGAGGCGTTTGCGCGCGCCGGAGCCCGGCTGGTCATCAACTCGCACCTTGCTGACGATGGCGGGGCGGCGGAACGCCTCGGCGCGCTGACTGAGTGCCACTTCGTGCAGGCCGATCTGTCGACGGTGGCCGGTGCGCAGGGCTTCGTCGCGGCGGCGCGCGCGAAACTTGGTCGGCTCGATACGCTGGTCAACAACGCCGGCACCTACCTCGACACCACTTTCGACGACCTCACCGAGGCCGTCTTCGACCGCACCTTCAACCTCAACGTGAAAGGCTACCTGTTCGCCGCGCAGGCCTTCGTCAAAGGTCTGGCGCCGGGGCAGGAGAACCCGAGCATCATCTGCACCGGCTCGACCAACTCACTGGCGGCCGAAAAGAACAGCGTCGTCTACGACACCTCGAAGGGCGCCGTGCTGATGCTGGTCCGCAACCTTGCGGTCACGCTCGCCGAGCGCGGCATCCGCGTCAACGGCATCGGGCCGGGGATCGTCGAGACGCCGCTGTCCGCGAAGGGGCTGGCGACGCCCGGCGTCCGCCCTGCCCTCGAGAAGCAGATCCCGCTCGGGCGGGTCGGCATGCCCGACGAAATCGGCGGCGCCGCCGTGTTCCTCGCCTCCCCCGCCGCCCGCTACATCACCGGGCAGATGCTCTATGTCGATGGCGGCATCCTCGCCAACCAGATGTCGTGGGCGCCGCAATCGTGATCAACGTGCCCCGACCCCTCACCCGTCCCGGCTTCGCCGGTCCACCCTCTCCCCGACGGGGAGAGGAACACCCAGTCGCGCCGTCGGCGCTCTGTTCTTCTCCCCGTCGGGGAGAAGGTGGCGCGCAGCGCCGGATGAGGGGTTCGGCCACCCATCCATCCATCATTCGGGCCCAAAGATGAAATCTCGCTGGACCAACGTCACCGTCGTCACGCCAAGTGCTGAAGTCGCCGCCGACCTGCTGATCGACGGGGAGCGCATTGCCGGGCTCGTGCCCGCCGAAACCAACGTCGGCGACGACTGGCAGGTGATCGACGGGGGCGGCGCGATCCTGTTTCCCGGCAGCATCGACCTGTTGCAGCACGGCTATGGCGAGCACCTCTACAACGACACCGAGCAGGGCGCGGTGGCGGCCAACTCGCAGGTCCTGCTCCGGAACGGCGTGACCGGCTTCCTGCCCTCGATCTCGTGCCTGCCCCCCAAGGACATGGAGCCGACCTTGCGCCGGCTCGCTGCCCAGACCAGGGAAGCCACCGGCGCCCGGGCCCTCGGCGTCCACAGCGAGGGGCCGGTGTTCGGCTCTCCGGGCGCGCACAACCCGGAAAACATCCAGCTGCCCAGCGTCGAGCTAGCCGAGCGGATGCTCGCGGCGACGGACGGGCGGCTCAAGGCAGTGACGCTGGCGCCGGAAAAGCCGGGGGCCGAGGGCTTCATCCGGACGCTCAAGGCAGCCGGCGTCTCGATCCATTTCGGCCACAGCATGGCCCGGCCCGAGGATATACCGCGTTATGTCAGCTGGGGGATCGACGCGGTCACGCACATGTACAACGTGATGCCGACCTATCCGCCGGGCAACATGGGCGTGCACGTGGTGTCGCTGACCGACGCGCTGATCGCCGAACCGACGCTGGCGCTCGGCCTCGTCTGCGACGGCATCCATGTCGAGCCGCAGATGGTGCGACTGCTCGCGCAGCTCCCGGCGGACCGGGTGTTCCTCGAGACCGACGCGATGAAATATGCCGGCACGCCCGGCGCCACCTTCGAGTTCTATCCGGGCTATTTCGTCACCAGCGCGCCGGGCAAGGCGGTGCGCGAGGCCAAGAGCGGCGGGCTTTGCGGCTCGTCGCTGACGCCGGACGAGGCGCTGCGCAACTACCTCAGGTTCTCGGGCAAGGACCTGGCCCGCGTCGCCAACGCCACCAGCCTCGTTCCGGCCCGCGTGCTCGGCATGGAGCGCGACCTGGGCAGCCTCGAACGTGGCAAGCTGGCCGATTTCGCCGTGCTCGAGCGGGCGACGCTCAAGGTCGCCGCGACCTGGGTCGGCGGCAAGGAAATGTGGAGGGCCTGATGGGCGAGAAACTGCGCTATGCCGAGGAAGGCGAGGTCCATCTCGATTTCCATGGCGCCACCAATACGACGATCGACTTCATCATCGACCGCTTCGGCGTCGAGGCGATGGACGAGATCTTCAGGAAGGTCGGGCGCGACGTCTATCGCTCGATCCACGAGGATCTCGTGGCCGGCGACACCCGGCAACTGGTCGAGCACTGGCGGCACTTCTTCACGCGCGAGGACTGCGACTACGATATCGAGATCGGCCGCGACGAGATCGTGCTGACCGTGCGCCGCTGCACCGCCTGGCACCATGTCGCCAGGCTGGTCGGCACGCCATCGCCGCACTTCTGCGACCAGACGATCCGCACCAACGAAGCGCTGGCCGAGGGCTCGCCCTTCGCATTCGAAACCACGATCACCGGCCCGGGCGCGTGCCGGCAGGTGATCAGGAGGCGCTGATGATCCCGTCCGACCACTTCACCCGCTTCTACAACGAGGTGTTCAAGTTCCTCGAATCCCAGGGCGAGGCCGAGCTCGAGGCCTACTTCCTCGCCATCTCGAAGAACCAGGAAAAGCACATCCTCGAGCTCATCCAGACCAAGGGCCTGGCGGGGATGGAGGAGTACTGGTCGCATATCAAGGTCGAAGAAAACTGCGACATGGACATCGACCGCTACGATGACCACATCGAGCTCAGGATGAATGTCTGCCCCAGCCTCTCCAAGGTGATGGACAACGATGCCGAGCCGATGGGCCGCTACTGCGACCACTGCGCCGGCTGGATCGGGCCGATCCTCGACAAGACCGGCTATCACCTGGTCTACGACGTGATCAGCCGTACCGAGCCGCGCTGCGTGATGCGGGTGTTCAAGGACGCAGCGAAGGCCAGGGAAGCCGAAAAGGATGTGAAGCTGCTTATGGGGTGGCCCGGGCACAAGGTTTAGGGGGCGGCGCGTGGGCCCCACCCCCACCGAGCTGCGCTCGTTCGCTCCGCTCACAGGGGCGGGTCAGGCTGCCAGTTGCTGGGAGATCCGCGACGCCGCGACCTTGAGCGCTTCGGCGGCCTCGCTCGTCCGCTCGGGCCGCATGCGACGCTCTGGGGCGGACATGCTCATCGCGGCGACCGGATGGCCGGCGCGATCGAGGATCGGCACGCCGATGCACATCAGCCCGTCCTCGTTCTCACCCACCTCGACGGCGTAGCCGCGGCGGCGCACGTCCTCGGCCTGGCGACGCAGCTTGGAGACTTCGGTCAGCGTCTTGATCGTCATCTGCTCGAGCTCGCCGCCCGGCAGGCGGTCCACCACCTCGGGCAGGAAGGCCAGCATGGCCTTGCCAAGCGAAGTCGAATGGGCCGGGTGGCGCAGGCCGATCCTGGCGCTGGCGCGCAGCGGCCGGGCCGGCTCCAGCATGTCGATATAGACGATGTCGCTGTCGTCGAGGATGGCGAGGTTGACCGTCTCGTTGAAGGTGGCGACCAGCTGGCGCATCTCGGGCTGGGCCAGTTCGCGCAGGCCCGAGAGGTCGTTGTCGACCCGCGCCAGTTCGCGGAAGTTGGCGCCGACGCCATAGCGGTCATGCCAGACGTCGTGGGCGAGGAAGCCGGTGGCGGACAGCGTCTGCAGGTAGCGGAACACCGTGGTCTTGGGGAGCTTGAGCTCGTGGACGATCTCGGTGAGGGTCACCATGTGGCCCTGGCGCGCCACGTAGTCGAGCACCTGCAGTGCCTTGACCACGGGCTGCACCATGTAGTCGCCCTCGAGCTTGTCCATCGCCTTCACCCCGTTCGCTTGTCCCTTTGGCTAGAAGAAGGTCTTGAGCGCCTCGGTGACGCGGTAGTCCGCGTCGACCAGAAGCAGCATCTGCCATTTGTCGAAAGTCGTGCACGGATGCCCGATCCCGAAGGCCACCATATCACCCGGCCGGAGCGGACTCGAGGCCGGCACTTCCATGTGCCCGTGCTGGTCGTTCAGCGCCACGATCTTGTGGCCGGCCGGCACCGGTTCCGGCGCTTGCATCGTGCCCGGCCGGTACCAGTGCAGCGGCACCGGCATGCCGGCATCGAAGCTGATGTCGCGCTTGCCCATGGTGACGATCAGCCGCCCGTCCTCGGGGCGCGACTGCACATAGGCCCAGACCTCGAGCGCGGCTTCGAGCCGCCCCTCGGGCAGCTTCAAAGTCGTCTCGGAGAGGATGCGCTCGTAGGCGGCGGCATAGGAAATGGAATCGTGCGTCAGGTAGCAGCCGGAGCGCAGCACCTTGACCACCGGCCGGCTGAAGCTGGTCGCGTTGAAGCGCTCGCCGACCCGGTCGAAGAAGGCCGTGCCGCCGGCGCTGACCACCACCGGGTGGTCGGCGGCGAACAGGCCCTCGGCCAGCGCCATCTGGGCCAGCGCGGCGACATCGTCAATCAGACCGTCGGCGGCCTCAGGAGTGGGAAGCAGGCCCTCGAAGCACTCGAAGCCGCCCAACGCCAGCCCATCGGTCGCCACGACCTTGCGCGCCACGTCCATGGCGGTGTCGCGCGAGCGGGCGCCGGCGCGGCCGCCGACGAACCCCATCTCGACCAGCACGCGCAGCGGGTTGCCGACCGGCGGCGGGTTGCGCCGGGCGCCGTCGGCCAGCATGGCGACGCCGTCCGCGCCGTCGGCGAGGCAGTAGAGCTCGAAGCCGGGCACATGCAGGGCGCGGAAGCAGGCGTCGATCGCCTGCTGCCCGATCGGCTGGTTGGCGATGATGACGCGCCCGACGCCGAACCTCAGGCAGACCTGCAACTGCTGCACAGTGGCGACGGTGATGCCCCAGGCGCCGTCGGCAACCTGCAGGTCGAACAGGACGGGCGACATCGTGGTCTTGCCGTGCGGGGCAATGACGAGGTCGTTGGCGGCGGTGAAATCGCGCATCCAGGCGCTGTTGGCGCGCAGCACATCCTCGCGGATCACCGCCAGCGGCAGCGGCAGGTCGCCGGCCAGCACGCTCCAGCCCTGCTTGCCGACCTCGCCGACCTTCAGCGGCTCGGCGTCGAAGGGCAGCCCCTTGGTCAGCGGATCAAGCGGCTGGTCGGCGAGCGAGGCCAGATCGAGGCGGGGCAGGAAGGGCATCGTTCAGAATCCATCATTCTACAATATGGAACACCAACCAGGCGTTTGTGACAATCTAACGTCACCGCGATCAGGCCTGTCAACTGCCACGCATGCCGCACCGCAATGGAACGCTTGCATCACGCTCGGGGCTGATATCATATCGCTGAGCCGCAGCGACTCCGCGCTGTCGTTCTATATTGTGGAACAACCTTCAAACGGCGACCTCCCAGCGATGCCCAGAGCTGCAAGCACCGGAAAGACCACGCTGGCCGCCCCGACCGCGGATGCCCGCATCCAGTCGGTGGCGCGCGCCAAGGCGCTGCTCGACGCGATGTCGGGCGGCGAATGGGTAACGCTGCGGCTGCTCGCCGAGCGCACCGGGCTGGCCAAGACCACGGCGTTCAACCTCGTCACGGCGCTGGTCGATGTGGGGCTCACCGAGCGCGACGCCAGGGCCGGGGCCTACCGGCTCAGCATGCAGCACCTGGTCTACGGCAAGGCGGTCGAGCGACGGCTCGACATCACCGAGATCGCGCGGCCGCACCTGATCCGGCTGTGTGCCACAACGCGCGAAACGGTGAACCTCGCCATCCCCGGCCCGACCGATGCGATGATCATCGAGAGCCTCGAGGGAACCCAGTCGCTGCGCCTATCGTCCTACGCCGGCACGCGTGCCGCCTATCACTCTACGGCCTGCGGGCGCGCGCTCCTCGCGCACCAGCCGGAGAGCTTCCGCAGGCTGGTCTACTCGATCGGCCACCTGCCCGCCGCGACCAACCGCACCATCACCGACCCGGACACGCTCGAGGCCATCCTCGAGCGCTGCCGCAGCATCGGCTGGACCACCGAATTCGAGGAGAATGAGACCGGCGGCGCCTGCGTTGCGGCTCCGATCTTCAACCGCGACGGCGAGGCCGTGGCGGCCGTCAGCATCGCGGGCCCGTCGAGCCGGTTCGAGCCCGAGGCCATCGAGAGGCTGGGGCGGCTGCTCGTCGCCAGCCTCGCCGACATCACCCAAGACCTTCCCGACCACTACGCCCCACCTGGTTCCAGCAAATGACTCAAAGCCGCATCCTGCTCGCGGGCCTCTTCCACGAGACCCATACCTTCGTCGATGAAGTGACGGGGCTGAGCGAATACACCATCAACCACGGGCCGCGGATGCTGGCCCGGCGCGGCGACGGATCGACCATCGACGGGTTCCTCGAGGTGGCCGACCGCGAAGGCTGGCTGGTGGTGCCGGTCTGCGATTTCTCGGCGCTGCCGTCGGGGACCACGGACCACGCGGTGTTCGAGCTGTTCTGGAAGGAACTCGAGCAGGGCATCCGCGCGGCGCTCGCGGAGGGCGGCCTCGACGGCATCTGGCTGGCGCTGCACGGCGCCATGGTGACCACCGAGAGCGTCGACCCGGAAGGCGAACTGCTGGCCCGCATCCGGCGCATTCCGGGCATGGCCGAGCTGCCGCTGTTCGGCGTGTTCGACCTGCATGCGACCTTCACGGCGGCCATGGCGGCCGGGGCGAGCGGACTCGTCGCCTATCGCGAGAACCCGCATATCGACGCGCGCGACGCCGCGGTGCGTTCGGCGGACCTGCTGGCCCGGGCGCTGCGGGAGGGACGGGCGCCGCGCATGTTCGCGCGCAACGCCCCGATCATCTGGCCGCCCACCGGCACCGGAACGGCCGACCGGCCGATGCGCGACCTCGAGGCGCTGGCACGGCAGATCGAGGCCGAAGATCCCGACATCTGGACCGTCAATGTCGTGGCCGGATATTCGTTCTCGGATGTGCCCGACGCCGGCGTTGCCTTCTCGGTGACGACGGTCGGCAGCGAAACCGACGCCATGGCGGCGCTCGACCGGCTCGAGGCCCTCGCGGTCGAGTTGCAGCCGCTCGGCCTGCCGCAGGAGTGGTCGCTCGACGCGGCGCTGGAGGAAGCCCGGCGCAGCCCCGACGGGCCGAGCATCATCGTCGAGCCGAGCGACAATATCGGCGGCGGCGCCCCGGGCGACGGCACGGCGGTGCTGCGCGGTTTCCTCAGGCACGGCATCCGCAACGCCGCCGTGGCCATCGCCGATCCGGCGGCAGTGACCGCCCTGACGGTCGTCCCGATCGGCAGTACGGCCCGTATCTCGATCGGCGGCAAGGGCAGCCGGCTCGACGAGGGCCCGGTGGAGCTCGACGTGACGCTGATCAGCCGCAGCGACGGCGCGTTCACGCTCGAGGATCGCAACAGCCACCTCGCCGCGATGCAGGGCGTCTACATCAGCATGGGGCCATCGGCGGTGGTCGAAGCCGAGGGCATCAAGATCCTGCTCACCAGCATCAAGACGCCGCCGTTCGACCTCGGGCAGTTCCGCTCGCAGGGCATCATCCCGGAGGAGCTGTCGGTGATCGGCGTCAAGGCGGCGGTCGCGCACCGCCGGGCCTACGACAAGATCGCCAAGCGCAGCTTCACGGTGACCACGCCCGGCCCCTGCACCAGCGACCTCAGGAGCCTGCCCTACCGCCGGCTGCGCCCGAACGTCTTTCCGCTGGTCTAAGTCGGCCCGCTGCCGACGCAGCCCCGTCACTTCTCCCTTTCACCGGGTGTCATCCCAGCGAAAGCTGGGATCCAGCTCACAGCTGGCGCGGGCGGAGAGTTGGATCCCTGCCTTCGCAGGGATGACAGCCAGTGGAGGGCGGCAAGAATCGAACTTACACATCCCAAAGGAGCCCATCATGATCGAGTATCCCAGCGCGCCGGATACCCCGCGCTCGCACCTGCCGTTCAGCCCCGCCACCAAGGTTGGCGACCTGATCTTCGTCTCCGGCCAGGCTTCGGTGGATGCGACCGGCAAGATCGTGTCGGGCACGTTCGAAGAGGAGATGCGGCGCTCGATCGAGAACCTCCGCAAGGTGCTCGAGACGGCGGGCAGCGACCTCAAGCATGTCGTCCAGACCCGCAACTATGTGCGCGACAATGACGACCTGCCGCTGTTCAACAAAATCTACCCCGAGTACTTCGCGGCGCCGTTTCCGGCACGGACGACCATTACCAATTGCCTCGGCCCGCAGTTGCGCTACGAAATCGAGTGCATCGCAGTTGTGAGCAAGCCGGGGAGTTGAGCCGGCGCCAGCCGTTTTTCCGTGTCGCGAAACCGGCGAGCATTTACAGTTCATGGTCTCGTAGGGCCTCTTGCGCGACAAGAACCTAAGGAGTCCGCCTTGTCCGTCCCCAACGCCACCACGCCGCACACCGATGACGCAGCGGAGCTCCTGAGCTTCGACAAATCGGTTGCGGCGATCCGCAAGCACGCGCAGTGGATCTCGGGCGGAGTGAACAGCAACTTCCGGCTCAACATCTCGCCCACCCCACTGGTGTTCGAGCGTGGCGAAGGCCCCTACCTGTTCGACGTCGACGGCAACCGGCTGATCGACTACTACCTCGGCATGGGCCCGATGATCCTCGGCCACAAGCCGCAGGCGCTGGTCGATGCGGTGAAGTCGCAGATCGACAAGGGCATCCTGTTCGCCGGCCAGACCGAGATCGAGGCCGAGGCCGCGCGGCTCGTGTGCGAGATGGTGCCGTCGGCCGAGCGGATGCGGTTCGGCTCGTCCGGTTCGGAAGTCGACCAGGCCGCCATCCGCCTCGCCCGCGCCGCCACTGGCAAGCGCAAGATCATCAAGTTCGAGGGGCACTACCACGGCTGGTTCGACAACGTGCTGTGGTCGACCGCCCCGGCCGTCGCCTCGGCCGGCCCGGCCAACGCCCCGACGCCGGTGATCGGCTCCAAGGGCCAGCTGCCCGAGAGCGCCGACGACCTGACCGTGCTGCCGTGGAACGACCTCGAGATCCTCGAGGCGCACCTCAAGGAGGGCGACGTCGCCGGCGTCATCATGGAAGCGGCGATGTGCAACCAGGGTTCGATCCACCCTGCCGCCGGCTACCTCGAAGGCGTGCGCGCCGCCTGCACCCGGCACGGCGCGATCCTCATCTTCGACGAGGTGATCACCGGCTTCCGCCTCGCCCCCGGCGGCGCGCAGCAGCTGTTCGGCGTCACGCCCGATATCTCGACCTTCGGCAAGGCCATCGCCAACGGCTTCCCGGTGGCAGCGATCGCCGGCCGGGCCGACCTCATCGACATGTTCACCAATGGCGGGGTCGTGCATGGCGGCACCTACAACGCCCAGCCGGTGGCAATGGCGGCGACGGCGGCGACGCTGCGCTCGCTGACCCCTGCCGTCTACGACAAGATCGGCAAGTCCGGCACGGCGCTGATGGAGGGCTTCCGCGAGGTGTTCGCGCGCCATGGCGTCACGGCGCAGGTGGTCGGCTTCGGCCAGGTGTTCCATGTCGCGCTTGGCCTCGACGCACCGGCGAAGAACTATCGCGACCTCGCGCGGATGAACAAGCCGGCCTATGTCGCGCTCACCACCGCCCTCCTCCGCCGCGGCGTGCGCGCGCTCGAGCGCGGCGCCTGGTTCCTGTCGAGCGAGCATGATGCCGGCGTCATCGACGAAACCGTGGCGGCGATGTCCGATGCGGTACGCGAGCTCAAGGCCGCCGGCACGCTGTAGCACCGGCGCGACAATGCGCCCTCCCCTCTCCCCCAAGGGGAGAGGGCCTTGTGGCACTGCCCGCGCTCTTCGTGTATTCCCGCACGCATGAAGCTGGCGTCCCGGAAAGTACTCCTGGTCATCGGCGGCGGCATCGCCGCCTACAAGTCGCTCGAGCTGATCCGCCGGCTGCGCGACGAAGGCGCTGCGGTGCGCTGCGTGATGACGGCTGCGGCGCAGCATTTCGTGACACCGCTGTCGGTCGGCACGCTGAGCGCCGACCGGGTGTTCACCGACCTCTTCGACCGCAGTGACGAGCACGATGTCGGGCACATCCGGCTATCGCGCGAGGCCGACCTGATCGTGGTGGCGCCGGCCACCGCCGACCTCATGTCGAAGCTGGCGCACGGGGCGGCGAGCGACCTCGCCAGCGCCGTGCTGCTGGCGACCGACAAGCCGGTCTTGCTGGCGCCGGCGATGAATCCCAGGATGTGGAACCATCCAGCGACGCAGCGGAACCGCGCGACGCTGCTCGCGGACGGCATCAGCTTCGTCGGCCCCAATCGCGGCGAGATGGCCGAGGCGGGCGAAGCCGGCGAGGGCCGCATGGCGGAGCCTGCCGAGATCGTCGCAGCCGTGCTCGCACGGCTGGGCACGGCCCCCCTGGCTGGCAAGAAGATCATCGTCACGTCCGGGCCGACGCACGAGCCGATCGACCCGGTGCGCTACATCGCCAACCGCTCGTCGGGCAAGCAGGGCCATGCCATCGCGGCGGCGCTGGCGCGGCTGGGAGCAGAGGTGCGGCTCGTCACCGGCCCTGTCGCCCTCCCCGATCCGGTTGGTGTCGGCACCACCCATGTCGAGACGGCGGCCCAGATGCTCGCCGCGGTCGAGCGAGCGCTGCCGGCCGATGCGGCGGTGTTCGTCGCCGCGGTGGCGGACTGGCGCGTAGCCGAGGCCGCGGCCGAAAAGATCAAGAAGGTGCCGGGCACGGCCTCGGCACCGGTGCTGCACATGGTCGAGAACCCCGACATCCTCGCCACCGTCGGGCACAATGCCCGGCGCCCCCGCCTCGTCGTCGGCTTTGCCGCCGAAACGCAGGATCTCCTTGCCAACGGCACCCGGAAGCTGGAACGCAAGGGCGCCGACATCATCGTCGCCAATGACGTATCGACAGGTACCGGCGTGATGGGCGGCGAGCGCAACCGGGTCACCATCCTGTCGGGCGACGGTGCGGAGGAATGGCCGGAGATGAGCAAGTCCGAGGTGGCCGCCCGGCTGGCCCGGCTGATCGCGGACCGCCTGGCGTAAGTCCAGCCTACCCGCGTGCCAGCGAACTTAACCGCCTCTCCCGACACGGCAGCGCCCCGCTTCGCAGGAGCGGAGCAAGGGGTCAGACGAGGACCAGGCCTTCGCGCAGGATGATCGACACCGCATCGGCCCGATTGCGGGCGCCGAGCTTGTCGAGGATGGCGGTGACGTGGAACTTGGCGGTGTGCACGGAGATGTCGAGGGCCCGTGCGATCACCTTGTTGGAGGCGCCGTCGACCAGCAGCTCGGCCACCTGGCGCTCGCGCTGGCTCAGCGCCGGAAACGAAGCATTGCTGCGCGGGCGAGCTTCGCCGGCGTCGCGTTCGAGCGCGTAGCCCGCCCCGATCAGCGTGGCTGCGGCGAGGACCAGAGCGGGGTCGAGACTGTCGATGGCGTTGCGGCGGGCCTCGTCGGCACCGATGCGCAGCACGCGGTGCGTGTCGGTGGCACCGCCAAGCGCGGCAGGACGATCGGTGATGGTCACCGCGGCCTCGCCGGCATCGGCCTCGAACAGGTCGGCCCGTTGCGCCACGCGGTCGCGCAGCACCTGCTCGAGTGCCGGGTCAGTCAGGTCGAAGGCCACGCCCAGTGCCAGCCCGCCCAGCATCGAGGGCGCCACCGCGCCGCCCGCGTTTGCCGATGCTGCTCTCGAATTGAAGTAGACCACTGCTTAGCACTCCCGGTTCCGGCTCGATGCGACAGTGCAAGCCGCCCGAACCGATGTCCATACAATGTGGTGGCGAACTTGGCCTGAAAGAAGGCCCTCAAGGTGACCGCAAGCCCGTCGCACGCGTCGCAAGGCGACGATGGCGCGCCGGGCCATGCGCCCGATAGCTCCCCAAATGGGCAGTCTCGCGCCGTCGTGCAAGCGCGACCACATCTTCGGGCACGATGGCCGCGCAATCCCTTCACGTTCCCGATACCGTGCTTCTCGATGCCTATTCGCTCAGCGTCTCGCAGGTTGCCGAGACGCTCGGGCCGGCGGTCGGCATGGTGACCACCGACGGCAAGGGGCACGGCTCGGGCGTGGTGCTGTCGCAGGACGGGCTGGTGGTCACGAACGCGCATGTCGTGGGCAGTCACCGGGACGTCCACCTGGCGCTGCCGGACGGGCATCGGTTGGCCGGGCGGGTGCTGGGCGCCGATCCCGATACCGACCTCGCCATCCTCAAGGTCGACGGCTCCGCCCTGCCGATCGCGACGCTGGGCGACAGCTCCGGGCTCAGGCGCGGGCAGATCGCCATCGCCATCGGCAATCCGCTCGGCTTTGAATCGACCATCACCGCCGGCGTCATCTCCGCCCTCGGGCGGAGCCTGCGCTCGCCTTCGGGCCGGCCTATCGAGGACGTGATCCAGACCGACGCGGCGCTGAACCCCGGCAATTCCGGCGGCGCGCTGGCCGCGAGCAGCGGCGAGGTGGTGGGTATCAGCACCGCGATGATCGCCGGCGCGCAGGGCATCTGCTTTGCCGTTGCCAGCAATACGGTGAAGCTCGTGCTCGGCGAGGTGCTGCAGCACGGCGGCGTGCGCCGCGCCTGGCTGGGCGTCGCCGCCGACACCGTCAATCTGCCGCGCCGTGTCGCGGATGCCGCCCATGTCGGCAGCCGCTCGGGCGCGGTGCTGCACTCGATCGTCAAGGATGGCCCAGCGGACCGGGCCGGCGTGCGCGAGGGCGACGTGCTGCTGGCGCTCGACGGGCGGCCGGTCGAAGGTCCGGGGCCGCTGCTGCGCATGCTCGGCGCCGACGCCATCGGCAGGCAGGTCCGGCTGCAGATCCTGCGCCAGGGCCGGCTGATCGAACTCGACGTCGTGCTCACCCAGCGGCCGACCGTACAGGGCTGACCCGACGCTTGCTCCGGATCGCTTCGCCCCTATGATGCGCTCCGGTGACCCGGGAGTATCCATGCAGAAGCTGCTCGTCCTGCAATCGCTGTGGACCATGGTCGGCCTCAGGGGCGCACCGCCCGAGCGTCCGCTCGAGACCAATATCGAGATGATCGCCGGGGCCGGCTTCGACGGGCTCGGAACGCTATGGATCGACCGGGAGGAGGCGCAGCGCACTGCGGGCCTCGCGCGGTCTGCCGGGCTTGTGGTCGAGGGACTGTGCTTTCCCACCGACATCGACAGCCTGAAGCCGGCGCTCGAATGGGGCGCCGCGTTCGGCCTGCACCACCTCAACATCCAGCCCAACCTCAGGCCGCGGCGGCTCGCCGACGCGGTGCGCGTCGCGGAAGGCTGGCTCAGGCTGAGCGAGGAGGTGGATTTCCCGGTCTATGTCGAGACGCATCGCGATCGCATGACCAACGACCTGCTGTTCACGCTCGACCTGATCGCCGAGGTGCCGGAACTCAGGCTTCTCGCAGACCTGTCGCACTATGTCGTCGGCCGCGAGATCGTGTTGCCGGTGGCGGACGAGATCGAGGCGCAGATCGCCACCATCCTCGCGCACGCCTGGGCCTATCACGGCCGCGTGGCGAGCAGCGAGCAGGTGCAGGTGCCGCTCGGCTATCCGCAGCACCGGCCGTGGGTCGAGCAGTTCGGCCGCTGGTGGCAACTCGGCTTCGCCGACTGGCGCCGGCGGGCCGGCCCGGATGCCGAACTGACCTTCCTGTGCGAACTGGGCCCGCAGCCGTACGCGATCTCGGGAGCTGACGGGGCCGACCTCACCGACCGGTGGGCGGAGTCGCTGGAGCTGCGCGCCATGGCGCGGGCCGCGTGGGCGGCCGCCAGCTGATGGTTCAGTCGGGCTGGCGGTCCAGCCTGGCCTTTGGCACCGGGCAGTTCATCTTGCCGGTGAACGGGTCCATCGTGCAGGTCGGCCAGATGTGGCAGACCAGCTTGTGGGTGAACGGGTCGAGCGTACAGTTGGGCGGGATGGACTCGCCGTTGTTGCGCCCGGCGAGGGCGGGCGTCGCGGCGAGGGCGGCGGCGACGAGGGCGGACAGCAGGACGATGCGGAGCATTTGGATGGTCCCTTCGGCTGGTTCCTATGCCCCGATCGTGCTCGCGGGTACCTGAACCGGGCCTGAGCAGCCGGTTCAGGAGGAACCAGTCCGCCGCCGGCGACATTGACTCTGCGGCTTGAGGGAGAGGAACGGAATGGCAGAGGTGCCGTCAAGACATGAGCCGACCGTCGCGCAGGTCGACCGGCTGATCGACGAGAATGGCGCGCCGATCGAGATTCCTGAGGACAGCGAGCTCAAGCTCACCCACGCGGTCGAGGAGTCGGTCGGGGGCACCGGCCCCACGGCCTGGTGGCGCGCCGGCCTCATCGCGCTGGCGATCGTGGTGGTGATGCTGTTGGCGTTCCACCTGCTGCTGGGCAAGACCGGCACCGACATGGTGCCCGGGACGCCGACCGCGGCAACCCAGCCGGCGCAGCCATGAAGAAGGCCCGGGAAAATCCCGGGCCTGCAAGGGTGCTGTTGCGATCTCAGCCCTGGATGGGCGAGAGCTGGATTTCGACGCGGCGGTTCTGGGCGCGGCCCGACTCGGTGCCGTTGGAGGCGATCGGATCGGCCTCGCCCTTGCCGGTGATGTAGAAGCGGCGCTGGTCGACGCCCTGGCTGGCGAGGATGGTGGCCACGGCCACGGCGCGCTTCTGGCTCAGTTCGAGATTGTAGCTGTCCGAGCCCTGCGAGTCGGTATGGCCATAGACGTCGATGACGGTCTTGTTGAACTTCTTGAGCACGAGGCCGACCGAGACCAGCGTCTCGTTGAACTGCGGCTGCACCGTCGCGGAGTCGGTGGCGAAGGTGATGTTGGATGGCATGTTGAGGATGATCTGCTGGCCGACGCGGGTCACCGACACGCCAGTGCCCTGCAACTGGGCCCGCAGCTCGGCTTCCTGCTGGTCCATGTAGTTGCCGATGGCAGCGCCGGTGAGGCCGCCGACGCCGGCGCCGATCAGGGCCGCGACACGCGGGTCGGACCCGGTCGCGGCACCAATGATGCCGCCGACCACGGCACCGCCGCCCGCGCCGAGCAGCGCGCCGCCGGTGGTGTTGGAAAGCTGGGTCTGGCCCGTGTAGGGATTGACCGAAGTGCAGGCGCTCAGCGACAGGGCTGCCAGCCCGGCGATCAGAATCTTGGATTTCATCAATTACCCCCGGAGGTTCGCCGCCGTTCTCACCAGCGAATGCGGCACAAAGGTGTCACATCGTGGCATCGGCGCCACCGCGGGCGATTATTAGACAAGGACGGCGCCCGGGGGAAGCAGTTGATCCCCTGCCCGGGGGGCGGTCGCGGCGCCGATCAGCCGTGCCGCCCGCCGCCGACGACGACAGCAGGTCATGGGGAATCCCCCGCCCCGCCTGCGGTCAGGCCGCCCTCCGCGTCCGTTTCCGTGGGTTCGCCACCGGGTCGGTCGGCACCGGCAGGAGCCGCCACAACGGGTGACACCAGAATCTCCATGCGGCGATTCTGTTCGCGCCCCGTCGCAGTGTCGTTGGATGCAACAGGATATCGCGAGCCCCTGCCGTGCGCGGACAGGCGCCCATTGTCGATCCGCTGAGAGCGCAGGTACATCGCAACAGAGTCCGCACGACGCTCACTGAGCGGCTGGTTGATCTTGTCCGAGCCGGTATTGTCTGTGTGGCCGGTCACTTCGATGAGCGTCTGGTCGTATCGGTCCAGCACGCGGGCCAGCGAATTCAGCACTGGAAAAAAGTCCGAACGGATGTCGGCATTGTTGGTGTTGAAGGTGACGTTGCCGGGCAGGGTCAGCAGAATCCGCTCGCCGATCCGGGCCACACTGACGCCGGTGCCTTCCATCTCCGTCCGCAGGCCCGCTTCCTGCCGGTCCATGTAGCCGGCGGTCTCGCCAGGTGGAAGGCCGACCGGCCCGGGTCCCAGCCACAGCCCGACGGGCCGGCCGTCGGATCTCACGAGGGAATCGGATACCGCCGATGTCGCCGCCCTGGTGACAGGGCTCGTCGCACAGCCGCCCAAAGCCAGTGTCGCGGCAACCGCGACCAACATGACTGCCTTCAACCGGAGCCCCCGCCCAGTCGGCGCGGCGCTGCGAAAGGCAGCCAGGTGATCACGCCGGAAGCGATGCTAGCCGTGCGCCCAGCCGCCGTCGACCAGGAAATCCTGCCCCGAGATCATGCGGGAATCGTCGGCAGCGAGGAACAGCACCATGCGGGCGATATCCTCGGGGTAGAGGCGGCCGGCCAGTGGCTGGTCCTCGGCCAGGCGGGCCAGCGCCTCGGGCGTGGCCCACAAGCTGAGCTGCCGCTCGGTCATGATCCAGCCGGGCACCAGCGTGTTGGTACGGATGCCGTGCTTGCCGTACTCGCGCGACATCGAGCGCGACATGCCATGCGCCGCCGCCTTGGCGGCGGTGTAGACGGTGAGCTGGGACGAGTTGGTCATCCAGCTGACCGAGCCGAAATTGACGATCGACCCCTTCCCCGCGGCAATCATGCCCGGGGCCACCGCCTGCGCGGCAAAGAAGGCGTGCTTGAGGTTGACGGCGATGTTGCGGTCCCACGCCTCCGGCGAGACGTCCGCGATACTGTGACGCTGGTCGTTGGCGGCGTTGTTGACGAGGGCGAGCGCCGGGCCGTGCGCGGCCTCGAAGCCCTTTATTGCAGCCTGGTAGGCGGCGATGTCGGTGATGTCGCAGGGGGTAAACTTCACCGTGGCGCCGGCCGCGTCGAGTTCGGCCGCGAGCTTGTTGCCGGCCGCTTCGGCGATATCGACGAAGCCGACCTTGCTGCCCTGTGCGGCGAAGGCGCGCACGATCCCCTCGCCGATGCCCGAGGCGCCGCCCGAGACAATGACGGGCATGCCCTGCAGGCTGGGATAGGTGGCGTATGCGAACATGAAGTCCCCCGGAAACTGATGATCGGCGCGGGATTTAGCGTGGCCGAACCGCCGCGGCAAGGCGGGTTTGTTCCACGGCGCACGCAAGGCGCCGCACTGTCACCCGAACGACATGCAGCGCCGCTAGGCAGTCGCCTCATCGCCACGCCAGCAGTAGATCGCCACAATGTCCCTCGACCTCGTCAAACCCGCCCAGACCGCCGCGCTCTCGGGACCGCCGCAGCAGGAACGCGACCGGCTGGCGACCCTTGAACGCACCGAGGCCAACCACGCGGCGGCGCTGGCAGGCCTCGCCTGCCTGCAGCGCGTCGAGGCACCGGCGACCGTGCCCGGCGCCCCCCTCGCCTTCCCCCTCACGGTGGCCACCTGGAACCTCGAGCGCTGCTATGCGGTTGAGAAGTCGGCGGCGCGGATCGCCGAGCAGGGCGCCGGTCTCGTGCTGCTCTCCGAAGTGGACAACGGCATGGCGCGGACTGGCCAGCGCCACACCTCCCGCGACGTCGCCGCGGAGCTGGGCATGAACTACGCTTTCGGCGTCGAATTCCTCGAACTCGAACTGGGCGCCGAGGTCGAGCTGGAGTTCTGCACCGACGATTTCAACCGCCACGGCTTCCACGGCAATGCGCTGCTGGCCCATACGTCGCTGCAGGCGCCGGTGATGATCCGGCTCGAGGCGCATGGCCACTGGTTCACGCCCGAGACGCCGGCGAAGCGCATCGGCACCCGCTGCGCCATCGCGGCGGCCGTCATGACCGAGGCCGGGCCGCTCTACGCCGTGTCGGTACATCTCGAGAACCGTGGCGACGCGACCTATCGCGAGACGCAGGTGCGCGGACTGATCGACGCGATCGACCAGCTGGCCGGCGACATTCCGGTGATCATCGGCGGCGATCTCAACACCGGCCTCGCCGACAATGGCGACTTCGAGAAGGAAACGCTGTTCGCGCACGCCTCGGACCGGGGCTTCGAGCGGCATGGCGGCCCGATCGGGCAGATGACCACGCGACCGAGCCGTGTCAGCCGCAATCCGCGCGGTACCTGGAAACTCGACTGGTTCCTGACGCGCGGCGTGGAAGTGACGTCGAGCCGCATCGTGACATCGGTGGCGCCCGATGGCGAGGTGCTGTCCGACCACGACATGGTGGTGCTGGAAGTGGCAGGGCTGAAGTAGGAGCAGGTCGGGCCCCGAGAACCGAGCACTCCCGCGCAAGCGGGACCGGGGGACTCCCCGTTGCCGGGCCGGCCGGAACCGGAATCCCGTCAAGCGCGGGGCTGATGCCGTCGAGAGACGCGATGCGGGGACGGGCCAGGCGGCCCTACAGACCCTCGTCCTCAACGACGGCCCGGCCCGTCGGCGCGACGTCCATCGCCTCGACCTTGGCCAGCAGCGCCTCGATCTTGTCGACGTTGGGCAGCAGCCGCTGCTCCATCGAGAAGTTCAGCGTGACGTATTCGCGGCCGGGGCAGAAGGTGCAGATGTTGGCGGCCGGGTGCCAGGCGCCGCAGTAGATGGGCTCCATCAGGCCATGCGTCATCGGACCGTAGGTGCGGTGCGGCGGCACCAGCGTCAGCACGATGTGCATGCCGCCGTTGAAGCGCCAGAAGCGCTTGCCCGGCAGCCCCTTCCAGAACCTGTTCAGCCCACGCAGGGTCTTGAACATGGAGTTCATCATCACCTGGAACCTGGTGATGTCCTTCTGCTCGATGTGGGCGACGGTCTCGTCGATCTCCCGCGCGAACGCGACGAAGTCGTCCTTCACCTTGAACTTGGCCTGCAGCGCACGGACACGGAAGAAATCGTCGTCGGCGTCGTTGCGGCGGCCGTCGAGCATGGTGTAGGCGGCGCCGATCACCTTCCTGGACATGTGTTTTTCGGCGCCCTCGCCGTTGAGGGCATAGGTGACGAGCGCGAACATCAGCGAGCGCTGGCGCACGCCCAGCTTGTTGGCGAGCAGGCGCAGGCGGTGGCGCTTCAGCGCCAGCGTCTTGAAGCCCCAGGGCTTTTCGGCCGGCGACAGCAGGTTGGCGAGGATCACGTAGGTCCAGGTCATCGACCAGCCGCGCAGCTTGCCGGCGAGGCGCGACTTCAGCCCGACCTTGTTGGACTTGTCGCTCATCACGCCATGGCTGGCCGAGGCCGAGCGGGTGAGCAAAGCCGAATCGGAGCCCTCGAGCAGGGCGTGGCTGGAGCGCACCTGGATCATCGAAGCGCGGCCCTCGGCATCCGGACCACCCCGGCGCACCAGGGCGGAGACGCGGAACAGCGGCAGGTCGTCGCGGACGAAGATGTCCTCGGACTTGCCAAGCCAGTTGTCGGGATAGCCGTCGAACTCGTCGACCAGCTCGACATGGGTGATGGCCTCAAGCAGGTGGCTGGGGAAGGGCTGGCCGGGCCGGGCGCCAACGAAGCCGTGCGTCAGCTGCGGGGCCAGCGCCACCATGTCGGCGACGAGGTTGCCCAGGCTTTCCTTGGTGAAGCTGTTGCGGGACGCGGCGGTGAAGAACACCGTGTCACGCGCCTCGTAGAGGAACCACTGGAAATCGGTGAACAGCGCCTGCGGATGCTTGCTGACGGCCGCGAGGGCCAGGTCCAGCAGTTCTGCATGGTCGTTGGCGAAGCTGGACGACGAAAAGCTCTTCATGCCGGATCCCCTCATCCCGTTGCGTCGATACTAGCGTTCGCCCAAGCTGGGTCAACGGAAAGGCGCGGCTGGCGTTAACTCGCGGCGAGGCACTGGCACGGGCCGGCTGAACCCATTCTGAACGAGCCGCATGGCGAGCCGCCCCCTTGATCACGACGGTGTCCGATTGGCAGCGGCCCCGGCATTGTTTAGGATGGTTCCAAGGTTCGCGGCCGAGCCGCAGGTGCGCCAATGGGTTGTATTGCGTGGCCGCGCGTCGAATTGACCTATGTCAATGGCCATTGGGCGGGACTAGCTATCGCTCGCCATATGAGGTCGCCAGCAGGCGCGGTGCCTGCGCATCAGAGTGGAACTTATGGATTATCGCGGGTTTTTCGAGGATGCTGTCGACACGCTGCGGCAGGAGAAGCGGTACCGCGTCTTCGCCGATCTCGAGCGGATCGCCGGCCGGTTTCCGCG
Organism: Devosia sp.; assembly: GCF_017307495.1. Lineage (GTDB taxonomy): Bacteria > Pseudomonadota > Alphaproteobacteria > Rhizobiales > Devosiaceae > Devosia_A. Next base: position 79,985 of record NZ_JAFKHE010000021.1, read on the forward strand.
CGCCATCTACCGGGACGCCTCCGATAACCAGCGCGAGATCACCATCTGGTGTTCCAACGACTACCTGGGGATGGGCCAGCATCCGGTGACCATCGCCGCCATGCAGGATACGGCCGCCAAGCTCGGCGTCGGCGCCGGCGGCACCCGGAACATTTCGGGCACCAACCGGCCGCTGGTCGAGCTCGAGCGTTCGCTCGCCGACCTGCACCGCAAGGAAGCGGCGCTCGTGTTCACCTCGGGGTTCGTGTCCAACGAGGCGGCGATCTCGACCCTGGCGCGGCTCCTGCCCGACTGCGTGATCTTCTCCGACCAGCTCAACCACGCCTCGATGATCCAGGGCGTGCGCCAGTCGGGCGTGGAAAAGAAGATCTTCCGCCACAACGACGTCGCGCACCTGCGGGAGCTGCTCGCCTCGGTCGACCGGAAGCGCCCCAAGCTGATCGCCTTCGAGTCAGTCTACTCGATGGACGGCGACGTCGCGCCGATCAAGGAGATCTGCGACCTCGCCGAGGAGTTCGGCGCGCTCACCTATATCGATGAAGTGCATGCCGTCGGCATGTACGGTCCGCGCGGCGGCGGCATTGCCGATCGCGAGAACCTGATGGGCCGGATCGACATCATCGAGGGCACGCTGGCCAAGGGCTTTGGCGTCATGGGTGGCTACATCGCCGCCAACCGCGCCATCATCGATGCGGTGCGCTCCTATGCGCCCGAGTTCATCTTCACCACCGCCCTGCCCCCGGCGCTGTGCGCGGCGGCGCGCGCCTCGATCGAACATCTCAAGTCGTCCGACATCGAGCGCGCCGGCCAGCAGCGCCAGGCGCAGCTGACCAAGGACATCCTCGCCGATGCCGGCCTGCCGGTGCTCAAGACCGACACGCATATCGTGCCGGTGATCGTCGGCGACGCGCGCCTGTGCAAGGCGGCGAGCGACATGCTGCTCGACAAGCACAACATCTATATCCAGCCGATCAACTACCCCACCGTGCCCAAGGGCACCGAGCGGCTGCGCATCACGCCTACCCCGCTGCACACGGACGAGATGATCATCGAGCTGCGCCATGCGCTGGTGAGCGTGTGGGCCAGCCTCGAGCTGCCGCGCGAGCGCCCGGTGGCGCAGGTCAGCGCCGACAAGCTGGTGAGCGGCGACCTGACGCTGACCTCCGCCGGCGGCTGACCGGCGGTTTGATCCCGATCAAGCCACGTCCTCCCATAGCTGCCAGTCTGCAGTGACCGGGACAGTGCGGAGGCGCCGATGCGGATCGCCATCATCTACGACAGCGTGTTCGGCAACACTGCGCACATCGCCGAGGCGATCGGTCGGTCGGCCCACAGTCTGGGCGAGGTCACCATGTTGCCGGTGCGCGACGCCCATTCGCTCGATCCCGCGGCATTCGACCTGCTGGTGATCGGCTCGCCGACGCGTGGATTTGCGCCGACTCCGGCGATTGCCGAGTTCACCGCGAGCCTCGCCACGGGCACCACCCGTGCCGCAGCCTTCGACACCCGCCTCGATCCCGACCATATCCAGCCGGCTCCGCTGCGCTGGGTGATCCAGGTCGGAGGCTACGCGGCCAACCGCATTGCCGAGGGCCTGCGCCACCGCGGCTACGAGGTGGTGGAGCCGCACGGCGATTTCCTCGTCGAGGGCGCCGAGGGCCCACTCAAGCCCGGCGAGATCGAGCGCGCCGAAGCCTGGCTGCGACAGGTCGCGGGCAGCAGTCCGGCGGCCTGAGCCATCCACCTCCTGCCTGAGCCTCGGATGCGGCCGGGCAGCGGCCACCGCGCCGGAACGACATGCCGGACTGGCGGGAGCGCTTCAGGTCGTCCGCTGGAACGTTTCACCGTCTGCCTGAAACGCTGCCGCCTTCCCGCCGGCTGTCATCCCTGTGCAAGCAGGGATCCAACTCAGAGCTGGCGCGGGCGGTGGCTTGGATCCCTGCTTGCGCAGGGATGACAGCCTATGCTGGGGCAGCAGAGTGCCTTACGGCGATGACTGCGGCTCAATTCGGCCGTTAAATGCGCCACATGCTCAGCTCGTCAGCACGATCCGCATCAGGTCGGCAGTATTGCGGGCGCCGAGCTTTTCCATCACGCGGGCGCGATGCACCTCGATGGTGCGCGGCGAGATGCCGAGCTCGCGGCCAGCCTCCTTGTTGGACTGGCCATTGGTGATCAGTTGCAGCACTTCGCGCTCGCGCGGGGTCAACTGGTCGAAGCCGCGGACCTCGACATTGCGCCGACCGTCGCGGTCGACGGCGCCGACCTGGATGTCCTGCCGCAGGGCATCGCGCACGGCTCGCACCAGGCGCTCGGAATCGATAGGCTTGGGGAACACGTCGGCCGCCCCCGCCTTGATGGCCAGCACGGCGGAATCGACCTCGGGCTGGTCCTCGAGGATGAACACCGGCGTCCCGGTGCGCAGGGTCTTGAGGCGCCTCAGGATCGCCAACCCGTCCTCGTGGCCGATGTGGATGTTGACCAGCGCGACGTCGGGCGGACGGCGCTCCGCCGCGACAAGGAAGCTGGCCGCGTCGATGGCAAAGGCGGCCTGGAAGCCCTCCAGCCGGAACAGCACGCTCAGCGCCTCGCACGTTTCTGCATCCGAATCGAGAATGTGCACGAGCCGGTCGCGATGCAAGAAGGATGGATAGTAGAACCGTTCCGTCATGACGTCCTCCCGCAACAAAAGGGCGATGGCAGACCATGCGCTGGTGTCGGCCGAGAATCTCGTCGGCACAACCGGCACGTCGAATACCCATCTGATCTTGCCAGTATTCGACCCGCCCCGGTCGCACCGAAATATCGGCGCACAGCATGCAATAACTGAGGCGGCTCTCCGATTAGAGAAACTACGTATGCGCGAGCCCTTAGCACGGACAGGCATAAATGCCTATCCTGTTGCTGTCAAGGAAAACTATCCTATAAACGCTCGCTCCACCTCGCGCAGGGCAGGACTGCGGAACGGGCGGAGCTGGCGTGTCGCCATTGGCCGGGCCCCTTGCCGTCGTCCACGGGGGAAGACGGCAAGGGGGCCTCTTGCTCATGCCGTCATTTGGCCTGCGACTTGATGGCGTCGCGGATTTCCATGAGCAGCTTTTCCTCGGCCGTGGGCGCCGGCGGGGCGGCAGGGGCGGCGGCTTCCTTCCGGCGCAGGCGGTTGATGCCCTTGACCACGAGGAACAGCACGAAGGCGATGATGGCGAACTTCACCACGGCATTGATGAACAGGCCGTAGTTCAGGGTCGCGACGCCCGCGGCCTTGGCGGCGGCGACCGACGGGACCGGGATGTTGTTGGGGTTGCTGATGACGACGAACAGGTTGGAGAAATCGATGCCCGACAGGATTAGGCCGATGATCGGCATGAAGATGTCGTCAACGATCGAGGAGACGATGGCGCCGAAGGCGGCGCCGATGATCACGCCGATGGCAAGGTCGATGACATTGCCCTTGAGCGCGAAGTCGCGGAATTCCTTGAACATGCTGCTTCCCCTTTTGCCGTGCGGCACGGGCCGCCGCCGTTTCGGCGGGATGACCAAGCCGTGCCCACTGTTCAATTTTTCGCTTTTCCTGCGGCAAAGCAACTCATATCCGGCCGGGCGGCCAGACGGCCCCCGACTTTGTGCGACCTTGCAGGGGCCCGGGGGGAGGCAGATATTCTGGCCAGGTTCATGAGCAAGTCATGGTCGAGACGCAGACCGACGCCACCCATTCGCTGAGACAGGCGATCGACTTCATCCCGCAGGGCATCGCGGTCTTCGACCGCGACCTGCGCCTCGTCACGTCCAATGCACGCTATGCCGAGCTGCTCGCCGTGCCGCCGGATCTGCTGCGGCCCGGCACCCCGCTCTATGACCTGGCGCTGCATGTGGCGCGGCGCGGCGACCTGGGACCCGGCGATGCCATCGCGCTCGCCGCGCAGCGGGTGCAGACACTGACGCAGTCGCACGCCACGGTGAGCCAGCGGCTCGGCGCAGAGGGCCAGGTGCTGGAGTTCCATTCGTCGCGGCTGCCGGATGGCGGCCTCGTCATCAGCTTTGCCGACGTGACGGCGCGGGTGCAGGCGGAAACCGAGCTGGCGACCATCAACCAGTCGCTCGAGGGGCGCGTGGCCGAGCGCACCGCGGCGCTCATCCAGGTCAATTCCGAGCTGGAGGTCGCCCGCGCCAAGGCGGATGCCGCCAACCGCGACAAGACGCGCTTCTTCGCCGCCGCCAGCCACGACCTGCTGCAGCCCTTGAACGCGGCCCGGCTCTATACCTCGACGCTGGTCGAGCGGGCCGGCGGCACCGGGCTGGACGAGCTCGCCCATTCGATCGAGGCGTCCCTGTCGGCGGTCGAGGAAATCATGGCGGCGCTGCTCGACATCTCGCGCATCGACGCGGGCGCGCTGAAACCGGCCTCGGTGCCGTTCCAGGTGCGCGACCTGCTCAAGAAGATCGACGTCGAGTTCGCGCCGCTGGCGCTGAAGAAGGAAATCTCGCTCAAGCTGGTCGACACCTCGCTGGCCGTGCTGGGCGACCGGGCGCTGGTGGCGCGCATCATCCAGAACCTCGTTTCCAACGCCATCAAGTACACGCGCCCCGGCGGCCGCGTGCTGGTCGGTGCGCGGCTGCGCGGCGCGCGGGTGCGATTCGACGTGATCGATACCGGCATCGGCTTCAACAAGGACCAGCACGCGCTGATCTTTGCCGAGTTCAGCCGGCTCGAACACGGGGCACGCATGGCGCAGGGGCTGGGCCTCGGGCTGTCGATCGTCAAGCGCCTCGTCTCGGCGCTGGGGCTCACCATGGAGCTCGACAGCCGGGAGGGGCGTGGTTCGCGCTTCTCGCTCTACCTGCCCTACCACCGCTCGCTGAAGATCTCGCCCGAACTCGAGCCTGCGCGCGAGCCGGTCTCGAACCTCACGGGCCTGCGCATCCTTTGCGTCGACAACGAGCGCGCCATCCTCGACGCGATGGAGGGGCTGCTCGGCGGCTGGGGCTGCGACGTGCGCTCGGCCCGCTCGCTCAAGGACATCGACAAGGACGGCCTGCTGCTCGGCTGGCTGCCCGACCTCGTGCTGATGGATTACCACCTCGACCAGACCTCGGGCCTCGATGCCGTCGAGTGGCTGCGACACAATGTCGGCGGGCACCTGCCGGCGGCGCTGGTCACCGCCGACCGCAGCGCCGCCGTGCGCACGCTCGCCGAGGAACGCGGCATCGCGGTGGTCACCAAGCCGGTGAAGCCCGGCGCCCTGCGCGCCACCATCGGTCAGCTGTCGGGACAACGGGAGCGCAAGCGCGTCGAGGCTTAGGGTCTCGCCCCCCTATCCACCGTCATCCCCGGGCGAAGACCCGGGGACCCAGCGATGTCGCGCCATCCCATGGGTCCGCGGGTCAAGCCCGCGGATGACGACCGGGAGTGGCCCGGCCACCTGGAGCATTTCACGGCTTGTTTGAACCGGCCGGTCTATTGCCTCACCACCGGCTGTCATCCCAGCGAAAGCTGGGATCCAACGCTCAGCTGGCGCAGGTGGAGAAATGGATCCCGGCCTGCGCCGGGATGACACCGGGGATGGGAGCAGTTCCACCTTGAAATGCCTTCAGCGATACCGCCCCTGCCCGACGACAACAGACCCAGGCGGCTCATTTGGCCGCCTCATCAGCGGACGCCGTGGATGGGCAACCGCCCGCCCCTAAGCCCCGCTCAACAACTCGTCGAACTGGCCATCCTCGATCTTGCTGGCCGCGATCACCGCCTGGGTGCGGCTGTCGACGTCGAGCTTCTGCAGGATGGCTGAGACGTGCGCCTTCACCGTCGCTTCCGAGATCGAGAGCTCGTAGGCGATCTGCTTGTTCATCAGGCCATCGGAAAGCATCATCAGCACGCGCACCTGCTGGGGGGTGAGCGTGGCCAGCCGGCGCATCAGCTGGCTCTGGCTGTCCTCGGCCGGGAACTCCATGCCTTCCGGCACATAGACCTCGCCCGACAGCACGGTCTCGATGGCGCGGCGGATGTCGGCCGGGCCCACCGATTTGTGCAGGTAGCCCGAGGCGCCGAGCTCGAAGGCGCGGCGGATGGTGCCGCCATCCTCGACCGCGGTGACGATCATCACCGGGATTTCGGGATACTGGGCACGGAGCAGCAGGAGGCCCGAGAAGCCGCGCGTACCTGGCATGTTGAGATCGAGCAGCACCAGGTCGCAGTCGCGATCGGCCTCGAGCGCGGCGGTCAGCTCGCTGAGGTCGCCGGCTTCCTCGACGGCGATGGACGGATCGCCACCGGCGAGGGTCTGGCGCAGCGCGGCGCGGAACAGCGGATGGTCATCGACGATGATGATGCGTCGCTTGGTCATGAAACCCCTGAACTCCTGGCGGCCCTACCTACCAAGTCGGTCTTGCCTTTCATATCCCACTTAAGGCGGCGCACCGCGATACCTCCGATTCGCAAAATGCGAGACGGCTTAACGTGATCTTTACCATGTTTTCCCAAGAGTAACCGGATTGCGATGGCCACCAATGGCCGCGCCACATGTTCCAGGTGCTTGGGATCGACCGATGGCCCGCGCGACTTCCACGTTCCACCAGGCAGATTACGGCCAGCCCGGCTCGGGCGAATGGCAGGAGTTGCGTGGCGAGCTGGTGGCGCTGCTCGACCAGGTAGAGACCCAGGTGGCGCGTACGGTGCGTCCCGAGCCGGCCTATGACGGCCTGGCCGAACGGATGCGCGACCTGCGCCATCGCGTCACCGAGGTGGAGCCGGACACCCGGCATCGCGAGGCGCTGCGCTCGGTGCAGCGCGCCATCGACAAGTTCAGCGATCGCGACGGCGACGAGCCGGCGACCCAATCCAACCCGCGCGACACGCTCGAGGCGGCGATCCAGCAGATCCGGTCGCGCCACTTCCAGCCCCAGCCGGCGGCCACTGCGGCCCGGGCCGCGCCGCAGACGGCGCCGCGCTTCGATGAACTGGCCGAGGCGGTGGGCGGCATTTCCGAGCGGCTCGAGCGGCTCGAGGGCGAGCTCAAGGTGCAGGCCAGGGGCCAGACCGCCAACGTGCGCGAGATCGCCGACCAGATGGGCCAGTTGAGCCACGTGGTCGAGCTGCTGGCCGGCGCGGTCGGCGAGACCGGCCAGGTCAAGCGCCTCGAGAGCCACATCGCCGGCATCGCCACCCTGATCGCGGACGGCCCGAAGGTGGATGTCGAGGCCCTCAACCGGCGACTCGACGATGTCACCGCCACCGTATCCAAGCTGGCCGAGCTGCAGAAGCACTATGCCGACCGCGCCGACGTCAGCGGCATGACGGCGCGGCTCGACGACGTGAGCGCCACGGTCGGGCGGCTCGCCGACCTGCAGGTGCAGTTCGCCAACAGGGTCGAGACCCCGCGCGACGACGGCCTCAAGGCCTCGATGACGGCGATCGAGGACGGCCTGCGTGGCATCTACGACCGCATCGACGCGGTCGAGCGCAGCATGGCCGTACCGCCGGCCGAGATCGAGAAGATCACGGCGGAGCTGGCGCGCGTGGCGCAGGCGATCAAGGCGCCGCAGCAGCCGCAGGGGCTGATCGAGCTCATCGACGCGCTCAACGACCGCATCTCCGACATCGAGGCGCGCAGCAACGAAGTCGGCGAACTGAAGCTCGACATGGAGGCGTTGCGCAACACCGTCGTTCTGGCGCTGGAGCCGCGCTTTGCCGCCATCGAGACGCAGATCGAGGCGCTGTCGGACCGGGTCGGCGAGCGCCCCGGCGACCCCGGCATCGCCCAGCTCGAGGCCCAGGTGCGCCAGCTCGTGGCGCGCATGGACCAGACCGGCGAGCAGCTGACCGGTCTCGCCAAGCTCTATGCCGCACCGGGCGACATGCCCGACATGGGCGCGATCGCCGACATGGTGGCCGAGCGCACGTCCGAGGCGATGAAGCGCACTTCCCCGGCGACGGGCCTCGACGAGGCCGGCTATGCCGAGATCGAAAAGCGCATCGCCAAGGTGGTGAAGGCAGCGGCCCGCGCCGAGCCGAGCGAAGAGACGGTCGCGCTGCAGGCGACGATCCGCGAGGTCGCCGACCGCCTGCAGCGGCTCGAAACCTCGCTCGAGCCGCGCGAGGCGGCGTCTGATCCCGCCCCTGTGGCGGCGGCACAGCCGGAGGTCGCAGCGGCCGGCCCGGCGCCTGCCACCCGGCCTGCGGCCGGTATTGCGTTCATTGCCCCGGTGCTCGACGACGAGCCGCTGCGCCTCGCCACCACGATCGACCCCGCCGACAGCATGCCCGCCGCCCCCGGCGCGGATGCGCCGCTGATCGCACGGCCGTTTCCGCCGCCGACCAGCGTGACCCCTGCCCTCGAGCCGACGCTCGGCCCGGTGAAGCCGGCGCGCACGGCCGGGGCCCCGTCCGCCCAGCCGGTCGAAGGCGATCCAAAGCCGATCTTCGACCCCAGCCTCGCCGAGCGGCCACCCCAGCCGCCGTCGACGCTCGACCTGCCCGACGAGGACGTGTTCGTCGCCACCCGCGACATTGCCGGGAGCAGGCCGACCGAGCCGGCGATGGACGAAAGCCCGCTCCCGAACCGCAATACCTTCATCGAGGCGCACCGGCGTGCTGCCCGCCAGGCGACCGCCACGCGGTCCGCCATGCTGCCGCCGGTCGACGGCAACTCGCTGATCGGCCGCGCCTTCGCCCGCTTCCAGGCCAACCGCACGGCCGCGGAGACGGCCCCCGTCCCGGTGAGCGATGCGCCCGCGGGCGTGCCGGACGAGCCCCGGGCCAAGGCCAGGGCCGCGAAGGCCGCCGCGGCGCTTGTCGAGACCGACGAGCCCGCAGTCGGAAAGAAGAAGCCCGGCCGCTTCTCCCTGCTCGGCAGGGCTAAGGCTGCGCGGCAGCCGGCCGGCGACGAGCCTCCGACGAGCCAGTGGCGGCCGGAAGAGCCCGCCGCGGCGCGGGTGCTGCCGGTCGCGCCGGAGCCGAGCGCCGTCGCCCTGGGTGCCGAGGATACCAGCCCGCCCGCCGATCACGCCGCGTCGAGGCGCGACAGCTTCCTGCTCCGCCACAAGCAGCCGATCCTGCTGGCGGCGAGCGTCGTGGCGCTGGCCTGCCTCACCATCAACCTGATCAACCAGCGCATGAAGACTGCGCCGGACGCGCCCGTGGCCCAGAGCAAGGATGTGAGCGATGCCACGCTCGCCCCGGTGCCGATGGCCGCCCAGGGCTTCGATGCGAGCAGCAAGCCGCGCGTGGTGCTCGACACGCTGACCACGTCATCGATCGATGGCGGCGTGGCGCAGAAGTTCGTCGCCGGCACGCCTGCTCCGCCAGCGCTGGCCTTCGCGGCTGCGACGCAGGTGGCCGCTGCTGCTCCGGTCGGATCGGCCAGCCTGGGCGATGCCGTCCAGCCGCTGCCGAGCGCGCTCGAGAGCCCGGTGAAGGTCGAGCGGCCGCCGGCTGCCGTCGGTCCGGCGCCGCTGCTCGATGCCGCCGCCGACGGCGATGCGCGGGCCCAGTTCGAGGTCGCCGCGATCTATACCGAAGGCCGGGCCGTGCCCGAGGACCTCAAGGCCGCCGCCATGTGGTACGAGCGCGCCGCCAGCCAGGGCTTCGCGCCGGCGCAGTACCGGCTCGGCAACCTCTACGAGAACGGCCGCGGCGTCGAAAAGGACATGGCGCAGGCGCGCCTGTGGTACCAGCAGGCGGCCGAGGCGGGCAACCGCATGGCCATGCACAACCTCGCCGCACTCTACGCCGGCGGCAGCCTGGGCACGCAGCAGTTCGACGCCGCCGCCAAGTGGTTCGAGGAAGCCGCCAACCGCGGCATGAAGGACAGCCAGTTCAACCTGGGCATGCTCTATGCCCGCGGCCTGGGCGTGAAGCAGGACCTGTCCGCCTCGTTCAAGTGGTTCTCGCTCGCCGCCAATCGCGGCGACCAGGACGCCGCCAAGGCGCGCGACGACGTCGCGGGCTCGCTCGACGCGGCGACAGTGCAGGCGCTCATCGCCGAGGTCGCCGCGTTCAGGCCGCAGCCGATCGACTTCGTCGCCAACTTCGCCCCGATCGGCACCTGGAGCGACACTTTCGACCCGGGCGCACCAATCACCGACACGCGCGTCGTCACCGGCGTGCAGAAGGCGCTCGCCCTGCTCGGCTTCGACATCGGCACCCCCGACGGCGTCGCCGGCGACAAGACCGCCGAAGCGATCAAGAGCTTCGAGCGCCAGACCGGCATGAGCGAGAGCGGCAGGATCAACCCGCGGCTGCTCGCCGTTCTGGGCAGCCAGCCGGTCTAGCGTATCGGCCGCGGGACGTCCGGCCGCGGCCTAATGAACGGTTGCACCAGGGGTCTATTGGTGCATCATGCGCCGGCGGGGGCATCGACTGGAGTTGCTGCTGTGGTCGCTATCCTTGACATGCTCAACATTGCTGGTGCCGTGGCCCTGTTGCTGTGGGGCACGCACATGGTGCAGACGGGGGTGCAGCGCGCCTTCGGACCGCGCCTTCGCACCTTCCTGGCGAGGACGCTCAAGAACCGCCTGGCGGCGCTGCTGGCGGGCATCGGCGTCACGACCCTGCTGCAATCGAGCACCGCGACCGGGCTGATGGCAACCGCCTTCGCCGCCGACGGGCTGGTCCCGCTGGTTCCGGCCATGGCGATCATGCTCGGGGCCAATATCGGCACGGCCCTCATCGTGACGGTGCTTTCCTTCAACATCGCCATCCTGGCGCTGCCGCTGGTCCTGCTCGGCGTGCTGCTGTTCCGGCGCGACACCAGCGCCATGCTGCATGACCTGGGCCGCAGCTTCATCGGCCTTGGCCTGATGATCCTGGCCCTGCACCAGATGCTGACGCTGCTGCAGCCGTTCGAGCAATCGCGAGAGCTCGTGACGATGCTGGGCCTGATCGCGACCGCCCCGCTGCTCGCTATCGCGCTCGGCGCGGCGGCGGCATGGGCGACCCATTCCAGCGTCGCCGTGGTCCTCTTCGTCATGTCGCTCGCGGCCAGCCGGGTCATTCCAATCGAGCCGGCGCTGCTGCTGGTGGCGGGTGCCAACCTGGGCAGCGCCCTCAATCCCCTGCTCGGGGCAACGGCCGGCGACCCGGTGGCCCGCCGCCTGCCCCTGGTCAACCTGGGCAACCGTGTCGTTGGCGTCATCCTCGCCTGGCTGCTGGTCGCACCGATCGCGGAGGGGCTTGCCGGGCTCCATCTCGCGGGCGCCCCCGCGGTCGCGGCGTTCCACCTCGCCTTTAACCTTGTCCTCGCCCTCGTCGCCCTGCCCTTCCTCGCGCCGCTGGCCCGGCTCGCCGAGCGGCTCGTGCCAGCCCGTCCGGATGCCGAGCACCCGGGCCAGCCGATCTATCTCGACCGTTCCGCCCGCGAGACTCCGATCGTCGCCATCGGCGGGGCGGCGCGCGAGGCGCTGCGGCTGGCCGACGCCCTCGAAGTCATGCTCATCGGGGCCCGGGAGGCGCTGACGCGGGGCGACCGCAAGCTCATCGCCGAGACCCGCGCCAAGGACGACGTGCTCGACAGCCTGAACAACGCCATCAAGGAGTACCTGAGCGCTTTCGACCCCGAGGATCTCAGCGACAGCGACCAGCATCGCCTGCAGCAGATCCTGGTGTTCGCGATGAACATGGAGCAGGCAGGGGACGTCATCGACCGCAACCTGCTGCCCCACGCCAGCAAGCGGCTGAAGCGCGGACTGCTTCCCGATGCCGGCAACGAAGCCGAGCTGGTGGAGATGCTGGATCGGCTGATTGCCAACACGCGCACCGCCGCTTCGCTGTTCGTCACCGAGGATGCCCGCATCGCCCGCAGCCTGGCCGAGGAGAAGCTGGCCTTCCGCCGCGCCGAGCAGATGGCGACGACCAGCCATTTCGCGCACATGCGGGATGGGATCAGCGCAGCCTCGCAGTCGAGCGCGCTGCATCTGGACCTGATCCGCGACATGAAGCAGGTGAACTCCCACATCGTCGCGGCGGCGGCGTACCCGGTGCTCGACCGCGTCGGCGAATTGCTGCCGACCCGGCTCGCCTCGCCGGCGGAGTGACCGCGCGCAATTGCCGACCCATCCGGTAGGCTAACCTCGCCTTTGCACTTTGCTGCTAAGGGTCAGTGGTATTTTGCGAAAACCCGTCGCATTTCCGTCGCGTCGACGCGCTAAGCCCGGAAATGCCCTGAGCCCACCGGACGCCTCCCGTGCAGGTCTATCTGCCGATCGCCGAGCTTTCGATGAACCTGTTCTTCCTCGTGGGGATCGGGGGCGCGGTCGGGTTCCTGTCGGGGCTGTTCGGCGTCGGCGGCGGCTTCCTGCTGACCCCGCTGCTAATCTTTTCCGGGGTTCCGGCGTCGGTGGCGGTGGCCTCGGTCACCGGCCAGGTGGTGGCGGCATCCACCTCCGGGGCGCTCAGCTACTACCGGCGCGGACAGATCGACCTGCACATGTCGCTCTATCTCGTGCTCTCGGGCATCCTCGGCGCCTTCGGCGGCGTCGCCACCTTCCAGGTGCTGCGCGCGGCCGGCCAGCTCGATCTCGTCATCTCACTGGGCTTCCTGCTGCTCCTCGGTTTCGTCGGCACGCTGATGCTGATCGAATCCGGGCGCGCCATCCTCAAGCGCCGTGCGGGTATCGTCGTGCGCGAAAAACTGCCCAACCAGCACAACTGGTTCCACGGCCTGCCCTGGCGCGTGCGGTTCAAGAAGTCGCGGCTCTACATCTCGGTGATTCCGGTGCTGGTGCTCGGCGTCGCCATCGGGTTCGTCGGCTCGCTGCTGGGCATCGGTGGCGGCTTCATCCTCGTGCCGGCGCTGGTCTATATCCTGCGCATGCCCGCCACGATGGTGATCGGCACCTCGCTGCTGCAGGTCGTGGCGATGATGGCGGCGACCACCATCCTGCACGCGGTGCAGAGCCAGAGCGTCGATATCCTGCTCGCCTTCTGCCTGATGGTCGGCGGCACCATCGGCGCCCAGTTCGGCGCCTCGGCCGGAAAGTACCTGCGCGGCGAACAGCTGCGCGCCCTGCTCGCCATTCTCGTGCTGGCGGTGGCCATCCGCTTCGGCCTTACCCTCGTCATCGCGCCAACCGACGCGTTCTCGACCGCCGTGATCGGCGCGGCGGGAGTGATCTGATGGTTCGGCTGCTGCTCGCCCTGTTGCTCGCCCTGCCGGCCCTGCCGGCCATGGCCGAACGGCTCGTGACGCAGGTGAGCCAGGACTCGGTGTCGATCACCTCCAGCTTTGCCGGGCAGACGCTGACGCTGTTCGGGACCATCGAGCCGGATCCCGGCGCCACCCAGCCGCTGACCGGGCCCTACCATGTCGTCGTCACGATCACCGGGCCGCTGCAGAACCGCATCGCGCGGCGCAAGACCAATGTGTTCGGCATCTGGCTCAACACCTCGCAGGTCGAGTTCGTAAACTTCCCCTCGTTCTACCAGGTGCTGAGCGACGCGCGCCTGAGCGAGATCACCAACCCGATCACGCTGGCCGAAAAGTCGATCCCGCTGCTGAAGCAACCCGAGGCCCGGCAGGGGGAGAGCTGGTACGATGCGCTCGTCTTCGGCCCGCAACTGGTGCGCCTGATGCAGGACAACGGCATGTTCAGGCTCAATGAGAGCGGCGTCACCTTCCGCTCCAACACGTTCTACTTCGCGCAGGTGGCGCTGCCCTCCGATGCGCCGCCCGGCTCGTACCTGGCGCACACCTACCTCTTCCGCGACGGCGAGCTGATCGCCGACCGGTCGGAAGGCTTCTCGGTGCGCACGATCGGCTTCGAGCGCTTCCTCGGCCAGGCCTCCCGCCAGCAACCGCTGCTCTACGGCCTCGTCTGCGTCATGCTCGCGCTGTTCACCGGCTGGCTCGGCGGCGTGGTGTTCAGGCGGTAGGGGTCGACGGTCAGGAGGCTTCAGGATCCCGCGCGCCGGGCGATCACGAAGAACGGGGTTGCGCCACCGGCCCATGGCTTGCCCGATCCCACCTCAACCGGCGCGTCGACGGCGTAGCCGGCATCGGCCAGTTCCGCGGCGATGCTGTCGGGCGTGAAGTACTGCATCCAGTTGAACACCTCGAAGCTGCGCTGCGCGCTGGCGACGAGGAACCGCTCGAGGCTCACCAACCGGTCGGCGTACAACGCGGTCCGCTTGAAGGCATAATAGTCTTCCTCGGCCCAGAACCCGTTCATGTAGCGGTGGCCGAACTCCAGCCCCTCCGCCATGGCGGCCATCTGCCCCGGCGAATAGACGTCGAGGACGAAGTGCCCGTCGGGCGCCAGGGACGCCGCAACGCTGGCCAGCAATGTCCGCCGGCGATCCGGTGACAGGGCGCAGTAGTCCCCGTAGATCAGGGTAACGAGATCCGCCGGGCCGGGTAGCGCGTCGGTCAGGTAGTTGCCCTCGACATAGCGCAAGTCGGCGCCTGCCGGGACGTTGGCCCTGGCGTAGGCCATCGACACCGGGGAGAAGTCGAGGCCGGTTACACGAGCGCCGCGCGCCGCCATGCGGGTGGCATAGAGGCCCGGACCGCAGCCGAGGTCGAGCAGGCGCTTGCCGCGCAATCCGAAGCGCCGGTCCAGCCAGTCGACGGTGGCCTTGATCGTCGTCGCCTTGCGCGACGCGGCATCGTGGTCGGGATCGAGATGATAGCCGAGCATCTGCCGCCCGATATGCGGATCGGTCCACAGCGTATCGACGGTGTAGCGCGAGAACGGCTCTGGCGGGCGGTCGCAATCTGCCAGCTGTCGATAGAGGGTCGGTTCCATGGCGCGCAGTTCGGCCAGAATCCACTCCCGTGTCAACGATACGGAAGCGCCGGCCTCACCACGCGTCATACCCCCGCACCAGCCGCTTCGGGCTCACCGGATAGACCCGGCCGCGCCCGATCATCGCCACTTCCAGCGTCGGCCAGTGCAGCAGCCCGACGAACGCCGGCGACAGGATGTTGAGCGTGCCGGTCGCCGCGCCGTAGGCCGGCAACACCATTACCCGGCCATCATGCACGAAGCACGGGCGCCGCACGGAACGGCCGTTCATCGCGATATGCGCGGCGGGGTGCAGGTGGCCGGCGATGAGGCCTCCCCCTCCCTCCCCCTTGAGGGGAGGGATCGAGGGAGGGGGTGGTGCGGTGGCCCGCGATGGACCCCCACCCCCGGCCCTTCCCCTCAGGGGGGAGGGGAGCGCATCCACGCGCTTCGGCTCATGCGTCAGCGTCAGTCCCGCCCGCTCGAGTCCCGGCACGCAGGCGCCGCCGAGCGCGTGTGGCGCGGGATCGTGGTTGCCCGAGATCCAGGTCCAGCGCGCCCTGCCCATCAGGCTCGCAAGCTGCAGCCGGTCGGCATCGAGCAGCGTCGTCGTGCCCTCGTCGCGGTGGAAGCTGTCGCCGAGCGCGATCACCTCGGCCGCTCCGGTGCGTTCGATATCCACCTCGAGGCGCCTGAGCGTCAGGCCGGTATCGTAGGGCGGCAGCAGCGAGCCGCGCCTGGCGTATGAACTCAGCTTCTCGAGATGGAGGTCGGCGACCAGCAGCGCCTGCTCGGCCGCCCACCACAGGGCGCCCGAGGGCAGGGGCTCGAAGACATGGCCGGCAAAAGTCAGCAGCACGGGGGTGCCTTCATCGTCGATTTGGGCCGTCCGCATGGCCCAGGCAGAAGTCAATTCGCCCGCTTCCTCTGTTCGGCCCCGATGCCCATGGCCTCGGCGATCAGCTCCTCGGCGGCCTCCGCCATGGTGCTTTCGCGCGCCTCGCCCATCACCGGGACCTTGCCGATGTCGAGCATCACCGGTACCGCCAAAGGCGAGATTCGGTCGAGCGGCTTGTGCACGATGTGGCGCCTGATGCGGGCCAACATGTGGCCGAGCCGCTCGATGTCGAGCAGTCCGCGCGCCGCATCGCGCCGCGTCGCCTGGATCAGGATGTGGTCGGGCTCGTGCTGGTAGAGCACGTCGTAGATAATGTCGGACGAGACCGTGATCTGCCGCCCGGTCTTTTCCTTCTGGCCGGGATGCCGGCGCTCGATCAGCCCGGCGATGATGGCGCAGTTGCGGAAGGTGCGCCGCATCAGCTGGCTCTCGTCGAGCCAGGCCTCGAGATCGTCGCCCAGCATGTCCTCGTCGAACAGGTCGTCGAGCGACAGCCGGCCGGTGCGGATCAGCGCGTTGAAATCGCCCAGCCCCCAGACCGCCAACGCGTAGTCCGACGCCACGAAGCCAAGCGGGCGGGCCCGGGCGCGTTCGAGCCGGCGGGTCAGCAGCATGCCGAGCGTCTGGTGCGCCAGCCGCCCCTCGAACGGGTAGCAGACGAGATAGTTCTGCGCGCCGCGCGGAAAGGTCTCGACCAGCAGCGACTCCGGCGCCGGCAGCACCGAGGCTTCCTGCTGCAGCCGCAGCCAGTCGCTCACCTGGTCGGGCAGCAGGTGCCACTCGTCCGGATGCGCCAACAGCTTGCGCACCCCATCGGCGAGGAAGGTCGAAAGCGGGAACTTGCCGCCCATGTAGGACGGGATCTTTGGATCCTTGCCCTGCGAACGGCTGACATAGGCCTCGTTCTCGAACATGCCCTCGAAGGCGACGATCTCGGAGCCGAAGAGGAAGGTGTCGCCCTTGGCGAGCGTGGTGAAGAAATACTCCTCCATCTCCCCCAGCACCCGCCCGCCCCGCCCGATCGGGCCGGTGGTGGCACCGCGGGTGAAGCCCCGGCCCCGCACCAGCCGCACCTTGACCATCGGCTCCTCGACGATGGTGCCGATATTGAGGCGGTACTGCTGGGCGATGCCGGGATGGGCAATGCGGAAGCGGCCGTCCTCCATCTTCCTCAGCTTGGCGTAGCGCTCGTAGGCGCGCAGCGCGTAGCCGCCGGTGGCGACGAAATCGACGACGCGCTCGAACGTCTCCCAGCTCAGTTCGCGATAGGGCCAGGCGCGGCCGATTTCCTCGTACAGCGCCACGGGCGCGATCGGCATGGCGCAGGCCGTGCCGAGCACGTGCTGGGCCAGCACGTCGAGACCGCCCGAGACCGGATCCTCGCTGTCCTGCGCATTGCGCTCGACGGCTTCGAGCGCCGCCTCGCATTCCAGTACCTCGAAGCGGTTGGAGGGAACGAACAACGCTTTCGACGGCTCATCCAGCCGGTGGTTGGCGCGGCCGATGCGCTGCAGCATGCGGCTCGCGCCCTTGGGCGCGCCGACCTGGACGACGAGATCGACATCGCCCCAGTCGATGCCAAGATCGAGCGTCGAGGTACAGACCACGGCGCGCAACCGCCCCTCGGCCATCGCCGCCTCGACCTTGCGCCGCTGCTCCACGGCCAGCGAACCGTGATGCATGGCGATGGGCAGCAGCTCGTCGTTCGCCGCCCACAGCTCCTGGAACAGCATCTCGGCCTGGCTGCGCGTGTTGACGAACAGCAGCGTCGTCCGGTGCGCCTTGATCACCTCGTAGAGTTCAGGAATAGCATAGAGAGTCGAGTGCCCGGCCCACGGGATGCGTTCCTCCGAGCGCAGGATCTCGATATGCGGCCTGGCTCCCCCCTCGCCGATCAGCAGCCGCGCCTCGGCGTCCGGCACCGGGCTCGCGATCCAGTCGCGCAGCAGGTCCGGCCGCGCCACCGTGGCGCTGAGCGCGGTGATGCGCAGCCCCGGCGCCAGCGTTCCCAGCCGCGCCAGCCCGAGCGACATCAGCTCGCCGCGCTTGTGCGTCACCATGGCGTGCAACTCGTCGAGCACCACCCGCTTGAGCCCCCTGAACATGCGGTCGGCATCGGAGTGCGACAGCAGCAGTGCCAGCTGTTCCGGCGTCGTCAGCAGGATATGCGGCGGCGAAGTGCGCTGGCGCTGCCGCCGATGCGACGGGGTATCACCGGTTCGCGCCTCGACCTTGATCGGCAAGCCCATCTCCTCGATCGGGGCGGTCAGGTTGCGGTGCACGTCGACCGCCAGCGCCTTCAGCGGCGACAGGTAGAGCGTGTGCAGCCCCTCCCTGGGGTTCTCGATCAGGTCGTTGAGCGTCGGCAGGAACCCGGCCAGCGTCTTGCCGGCGCCGGTCGGGGCGATCAGCAGCGCCGACGCTCCGGCCTCGGTCGCCTCGAGCACGCTCAGCTGATGCTTCCGCGGCGCCCAGCCTTTCGACGCGAACCAGCCGGTGATTTCTGGGCGGAGGGGCAAGGAACGTTCCCGGTTTGTGCGCAGTATGGGGTTTGGCCATCACGGCCGCAAGTGACTGCCGCCCCACCCCCTCCCAGCCTCCCCCATCAAGGGGGAGGGGCCGATCGAGTTCCTGACTTCGATCGCGCCAAGGGCAACCGGCCGGACACCTCCCCCCTTGTGGGGGAGGCTGGGAGGGGGGTGGGCCGCAAGCGCGAAATCCGCTACCCAACTCCCCGGAGGACAAGAATGAACGACAACGAACCGCAGGTGTTGCACCTCGCCCCCGAGGCGGCGCTCGACTGGCTGGTGGCGCAATCGACGGAGACGCTCGCCAAGCTCGGCCGCCGCGTCGCCATTGGCCTCGCCGGCGGTCCGGGCGTCGGCAAGTCGACGCTGGCAGTGCAACTGGTGGAGCGGCTCAACGCCGCCCGTCCGGGCATCGCCGCTTACGTGCCGATGGACGGCTTCCACATGCTGCACGCCAAGCTCGAGCGCCTCGGCACGGTCCGGGACAAAGGGGCGCCGCATACGTTCGAAGGGGGTGCCTTCGCCGATTTCCTCGACGGGCTGAAATCAGCCACCGGCCCGGTCAGCGGCCCGGGCTATTCGCGCGAGATCGAGGACGTGGTGCTCGACGCCTTCATCGTTCCCGCCGAGGTGAAGATCCTCGTCGTCGAGGGCAATTACTTGCTGCTCGCCAATGCCCCGTGGTGGCGGATCAAGCCGCTGCTCGACCTGGCGGTGTTCATCGACGTGCCGCGCGACAAGGTGCGCGCCCGCCTGCTCAAGCGCCATGCCGAGCACGGGCTGTTCAGCGAGGAGCGCAACCGCGAGCATGTCGAGCGCGTCGACCTCGGCAACTACGACACCGTGCAACGCTCGAAGGGCCGCGCCGACGTGGTGGTGGAGCTGGTGACGGAAGCATAACCCCACGCACTTCTTCCCTTCTCCAGAAAGGGGAGGAGGCGATCGCGGCAAGTGACATTCCTACAGCCGGGCCCGGCCCGCCGCCCACTCCGCCGTGGTCTTGCCCTTGAGCTCGGAGACCGATCTGAGCCCCCTGCTCCGCACCGCCGCCACCAGCCCGCGCTTGATCCGGTCGAGCAGGTCCAGCCCGCCGAACACCAGCGCCGAGTAGAGCTGGATGGCGTCGGCGCCGGCTTCGAACTTCGCCACCGCGCTTTCGGGCGAATGGATGCCGCCCACCCCGATGATCGGCAGGTTGCCGACGCGCTGGCGCACCTGGGCCAGCTTCTGCGTCGCGAGGTTGAACAGCGGCTTGCCCGAGAGGCCGCCGGTCTCGGTGGCGTTCTCCATGCCCAGCACCGGATCCCGGCTCACCGTGGTGTTGGAGACGATCAGCCCGTCGAGATCGGTCGCCAGCACCACTTTCGCGATGCCGTCGAGCGCCTTCTCGTCGAGGTCGGGGGCGATCTTGAGCAGCACCGGCACCCGCACGGAGGCTTTCGAGCGCGCCTTGAGCACTGCCGCCAGCAACCGTTCCAGCGCCTCGTCGGCCTGCAGGTTCCTGAGCCCCGGCGTGTTGGGTGAGGAGATATTCACCGTCAGGTAGTCGGCCACCTCGGCGAAGCGGGTGACGCCCTTCACGTAGTCGGCGACGAAATCCTCGGAATCCTTGTTGGCCCCGATATTGACGCCGAGGATGGCGCCGACATGCGCGCCCTTGAGCCGCGCGAAGGCCGCCTCGTGGCCCTCGTTGTTGAAGCCCATGCGGTTGATCACGCCCTCGGCGGCCGTGACCCTGAACAGGCGCGGCTTGGGATTGCCCTGCTGCGGGCGCGGCGTCACCGTGCCGACCTCGACCATGCCGAAGCCCATGCGGGCGAGCGGCTTGGGCACCTCGGCATTCTTGTCGAAACCGGCGGCCATGCCGACGGGGTTGCGGAGGTCGAGCCCGCACAGCGTCGTCCGCAGTTCGGGCGGGTCCGTCCCCTCCTGCTCCGGGGCAAGCCCCAGCCGCAGGGCGGCGATGGTGGCGCCATGGGCGATTTCGGGGTCCATCTTCAGCAGCGCCTCGCGCGTCAGCCCGGAAACGGCCGGCAGGCGCAGCAGCGGGGACAGGCCCGAAAAGATCATTTCACCCACTCCGGCAGGGCTACGATCCCGTCGGCGGGTACGTCGAGGTCGGCCATCTGCGTCACGCTCGACATCGGCAGCTCGGCGTACAGGTGCGGGAACAGCTCGCCGCCGCGCGAGGCTTCCCACTTCATCGCCGCCCCGAAGGGAGCGACCGGCACCGCGAACAGCACCTGCCCCTTGAGGCCGGCGAAGTAGAGCCGGATGGTTTCCCCAAGCTGCGCCGCCGTCGAGAAGTGGATGTAGCCGTCCTGCAGGTCGATCGGCTGGCCGACGAACGTCCCCTCCTCCTGCGAGGCCTCGTAGATCTCGCGGCTCGCAACCTTGTAGACGTGGTCGGGAACAGGCACCGGCAACTCCTTGGTCGATCGGGCCGGAACCTAGGGGGATTCAGCTTGTGAGGGAAGCCATGCGGCCTCCTCCCCGTGCGCGAGCAGGTGGCGTGCCGCGGCGCTGCAGCCGATCACATCTTCCCCATCCAGCTTTACAGACTCCGCGGCACCACCTAGATAGGATAAGTTTCCGAACAGAGACTAATTTCCTCTGCAGCGAGGCTCATCCGGGGATGCTCTCGCATCGTGACATCTGGGACGCGATCGATGCGATCGCCGAGCGGCACGGGCTTTCGGTGTCCGGCCTCGCCCGGCTTGCCGGCCTCGATGCCACCGCCTTCAACAAGTCCAAGCGCATCAGCAAGGACGGCCGCGAGCGCTGGCCGTCGACGGAAAGCGTCGCCAAGATCCTCGAGGCGACCAACGAGACGTTCGATGCCTTCCTCGCCGGCGGCGGCGCCTACGTGCAGACCGCCTCGCAGTCGCCGCCGCGCGCCTTCGTGCCGCTGCTCGGCCTCGGCCAGGCCGGCTCGGGCGGGTTCTTCGATCCGGCCGGCTTCCCGCAGGGCCAGGGCTGGGACGAAGTTGCCTTCCCCTCTTCGCCCGAGGACGGCAGCTATGCGCTCGAGGTCTCGGGCGACTCCATGCTGCCGCTCTATCGCGACGGCGACGTCATCGTGGTTTCGCCCACCGCGCAGATGCGCCGCGGCGATCGCGTCGTGGTGCGCACGCGGGATGGAGAGGTGCTGGTCAAGGTGCTGCACCGGCAGACGCCCAGGCTGGTGGAGCTGCACTCGCTCAACCCGGCGCATCCGCCGCGCGTGCTCGAGGTCAAGGACATCGAGGGCATGGGCCGCATCATCTGGGCCAGCCAATAGGGCCGGCCTGGCGCCAGAAGCCGTTCAGAATGCGTTCATCTCCGGGGCAGCAACGCGGCGAAACTGGGTAAGCCATTGTGACGCAAGCGTCGGACGCCCACCCCGCCCGATGCCGGGAGCCCCGGAAATCCAAGTATCTCCAAGTATTCATACCCGCCGACGGAGGCCGTGCGATAATGGTGAGGTTGCGAGAAGGAGTGGGATCGGAGATGCGAATTTCGGGCGAATTGAACGACCGTGCCGGCATCGTTCAGCCAACACAGTCGAGGATCACGCGCCTCCTGCCTCTCCCCGTGCAGAAGACGGCAGTCCTGATCGAAAGTCTCAGGCCGCCTTCAGCAACTTTCCCGCCAGTGCATCGGCGATCAGCTGGCGCGTCTCGGCGACGCCGTAGAGCGCGATGAACGAGCCGAAGCGCGGGCCCTGCTCGGCGCCCAGAAGCACCTGGTAGATGGCCTGGAACCAGTCCCGCAGCGGCTCGAACTGGTGGGTCTTGCCGACCTCGTAGACGAGGTTCTGCAGTTGCTCGACATTGTGCAGGCCCTCATAGGGCGCGAGCTGGTCGGCGAGATCCTGCAGCGCGGCGCGCTCCTTGTCGGTCGGGGCGCGGAAGCTCTTGGTCGGCTTCACGCGGTCGTTGAAATAGCGCACGGCGTAGCTCGCGAGCCGGTCGAGCTCGGGCTCGGTCGCCGGCGTCGCGCCGGGGACATAACGTGATATGAAGCCCCACAACACATCCGTGTCGTGGGCATTGGAGGCCGAAGTGATGTTCAGCAGCAGGCTGAACGTGATCGGCATCGTCGCCGCGGGCGGATGGCCGGCGTGGATGTGGAAGGCCGGATTCTCGAGGCGCGCCGAGGCATCCTGAGCGTGATAGGCGTCGACGAACTGGTAGTACTCGTCGACCGCGCGCGGGATGACGTCGAAATACAGCCGCTTGGCGACCCGCGGCTTCTGGAACATGTAGAGCGCAAGGCTCTCCTCGCTCGCGTAGGTCAGCCACTCGTCGATGGTGAGCCCGTTGCCCTTGGACTTCGAGATCTTCTGGCCGACCTCGTCGAGGAAAAGCTCATAGACATAGTGCTCGGGCGGCGTACCGCCCAGGATCGAGCAGATCTTGTCGTAGACGTGCTGGTTGGTCTGATGGTCCTTGCCGAACATCTCGAAGTCGACGCCCAGCGCGGCCCAGCGCATGCCGAAATCCGGCTTCCACTGCAGCTTCACGCGGCCGCCGGTGACCGGGATCGTCGTGTCGCGCCCATCCTCGTCGGTGAAGGTGATGGTGCCGTCCTTGGCGTTCACCTCCTTCATCGGCACGTAGAGCACCCGCCCGGAAATCGGCGAGATCGGCAGGAACGGCGAGTAGGTCGCCTGGCGCTCCTCGCCAAGGGTCGGCAGCATCACCTTCATGATGTCGTCGTAGCGCTCGGCAGCGCGCAGCAGCACGGTGTCGAAGCGGCCGGCCTTGTAGTACTCGGTGGCGCTGGCGAACTCGTAGTTGAAGCCGAACGTGTCGAGGAAGCGGCGCAGCATGGCGTTGTTGTGCTCGCCGAAACTCGCGTACTCGTTGGTCCAGGGGTCCGGCACGGCCGTCAGCGGGCGCTGCAGGAAGGGCTCCAGGAACGCCTTGGACGGCACGTTGTCGGGAATCTTGCGCATCCCGTCCATGTCGTCGGAGAAACAGAGCAGTCGGGTCGGGATCTGGTCGCGCGTCAGCAGGCGGAAGGCGGTGCGAACCATGGTGGTGCGCGCCACTTCGCCAAACGTGCCGATGTGCGGCAGGCCCGAGGGACCGTAGCCGGTCTCGAACAGCACTTCCTCAAGGCCCAGCCGCTCGACGCGGGCCACCAGTTTCCGGGCTTCCTCGAATGGCCAGGCACGCGCGGCCTGCGCGGGCTCGAAAAAGGCGGGATCGAGGGTCGGAAGCGGCGCGGGCACGGCGGGCCTCAGGGCAAGGTGGGAGTGAGGCGCTCACTTGCACCAGCCGGACGGGTGCGTCAATGCCGACGCAGCCCCGCCCGCTTGCCAAGTCGCTGGCCGGTGCCTAGTTATGCGGGACTTTTGCTCCCCCGGGGATACACGATGGCACTTTCGGTCCAGGACGCTCTTATTCACCTCATGGTGGTCACCGCCTCCTCGGACGAGGGTGTTTCCGATCGTGAACTGGGCATCATCCGCCACCTGATCGAGCGCTCCCCGGTGTTTGAGGGCTACGATCTCAGCCAGCTCGAGACGGTCGCCAACGCGGCGGTCGACAAGACCAATTCGGCTGGTTTCGAGGGCGTGCTGGACCAGGCAGCGGCGGCCATTCCCGAGCGCCTGCACGACACGGCCTACGCGCTGGCGGTCGAAGTCGCGGTGGTCGACGTGCAGTTGCCGCAGGAGGAGCTGCGCCTGCTCGAGATGGTGCGCGACCGGCTCGACCTCGACAGCCTGGTCACCGGCGCCATCGAGGCAAGCGCGCGGGCCCGGATGCGCAAGGCGTAGGCGGCTCCGAACAGGCTCCAAACCTGGCGTCATCCCCGCGAAAGCGGGGATCTCCGTTACCGGCAGGCACCGCAGACGGATGTTCCCGCTGTCGCGGGAATGCCCCCGTGGCATAGCGACGTGCGATCTCTCAGTAGAAGCTGACCGGGAACCACCTCAGGTACAGCTCGTCATAGACGCCCGAGCGCTTGAGCCGGGCGAGGCCGTAGTCGAGGGCGAGCCGGACGGCGTCGTGGCCGGCGGGAAAGGCGATGGCGAGGCCATCGCCGAACAAGTCGGGCCGGAAGTAGGGTTCGCCGGCAAACTCGCAGCAGCCCACGTGCTCGTTAAGCCAGAACGAGGCGCGCATGGCGTCGCCGAAATAGGCGTCGGCCTCACCCTTGGCGAGCCCGTCGAGCGCCGCAACCTCGCTGTCGAACGGCACCACGCTGGCACCCGGCAGGTAGCGGCGGACGAAGTCGGCGTGGCTCGAGCCGCGCCGCACCGCGACGCGCTTGCCCTCGAGGCTCCTGGGGTCGAAGCTGGCCCCGGCTCCGACGGGGGTGACGAAGCGGCCCGGCAGCATCAGGTAGATTTGCGAGAAGTCGAAGAGCGCCCCGTTTTCGGGCGTGATGGCAAGGCCGGCTATCAGGGCATCGCCCTGATTGTCCTCTAGGGCCTGCGCCGCCTGGTTCCACGGCCAGGCCTGCACGGTGCAGGTGATCTTGAGGTCGGTACACAGCGCCCGTGCCAGGTCGACATTGAAGCCGACCAGTTCGCCGTTGCTGTCGCGGAAGTTGAACGGCGGGAAGTCGGCGGTGGTGAGGAAGCGGATGGCTGGCACGGCCGTGAGGTTCGGCACGATTTCGGGGGCGCCCGGATCGATGTGATAGGGCAACGCCTGGGCCAGCACCGGCGCCGGAGCGGCAAGCAGCAGGGCAAGGGCGAACAGTAGGGCGCGCATGGCGTTCCGGCGGGGATCGTCACCGGCTTATGACCCAATTCGCCGGCAAAGGCGAGACCGCGAGGCAGGCGATCCCCGTCGCGATTCCGCATTGACGATCACGGCGCGGCGACCACTAATGCCGGATGTATTATCGGGGCATTCCGAAGTCATCGTGGTGAGGGGCAGTGGCGGAGGCGGGAGCGCTTCTTCACGCAATACTTGCCGGACAAGTTGACGGCGAGACAGAAGCTTTGCTCCACCTCGATGCAGCGCTGGCTCTCGAGGTAGATCCGCTCGACTACTGCGCCAACCGCCTTGGCCTCGGCCAAGACCTCGTCCTGCAGCGCGCCGCCGATTGGGCCGGCCTCACCTTCGCAGCGCGCGTCCCCCGCACGCGCCCGGGCAGCCTCGTGATCGATCGCATTGAGCGCCTGGGTGAGATCAGGACCATTCGCGCCAAACTGTTCGAGCACGAAATCGTCTATAGCGCACCAAGGTTTAGCGACTTCCTGCGGCTCAGGCTGGCGGCCCGTGACCCCGCCTTTCGCTCGCGGTTCTGCGTCGTGCCGCTGGCCAGCATCCGTTCCGAGCTCGCCTCGACGGGCGCGGATGCGCTACTGATCGAGGCGCGGCAGCGACTGGTGCGGCGCTGGCCCAACGCGAGCGGCAGCGTAAGTGCGCCGAGGTCGCGCCGCATCGCCTTCGCGGTGTCCATGCTGCTGCTGATGGTCTTCATCCTGGCCGCCCCCACCCTCTTCGAGGCGGCCTTCCTGCCCATCGTGGCGGCCCTCTTGCTCATCCCGGCACTGATGCGCCTGTGGGCGGCGGTCAGCCGGCGCCCGCCGCGTTCGCCGCCCGCAATGCTCTCAGACGCTGAGCTGCCGACCTATTCGGTGCTCGTGCCCCTGCGGGACGAGGCTCAAATGGTGCCCCAACTCGCGCTCGCGATGCGCGGCCTCGACTTTCCACCCGAAAAGCTCCGCGTGCACTTCATCGTGGAGGAGACCAGCGGCGCCACTGTCGATGCCGTGCGGCGCGAACTCAGCGATCCGCGGTTCGAACTGATCGTCGTCCCGGACGCGCTGCCGCGGACCAAGCCGAAGGCCCTCAACTATGCCCTGCCCATGGTCACCGGCCAATTCCTCGTCGTCTACGATGCCGAGGACATCCCGGAAGCGGGGCAGTTGCGCCTCGCCGCGTCCACTTTCGCCGAACAGCCCGACATCGGCTGCCTCCAGGCCGAGCTCGTCGTCGACAATGCCGACGAGAGCCTGCTGACGGCCCTGTTCGCCGGAGAGTATGCGGGCCAGTTCGGGCTGATGTTGCCGCTCATTGCACGCCTCGGCCTACCGATGCCGCTTGGCGGGACCAGCAACCACTTCCGCGTCGCAGCGCTGCGGGGCCTGGGCGGCTGGGACTCATTCAACGTCACCGAGGATGCCGACCTGGGCGTCCGTCTGGCCCGATACGGGCTGCGCACGGCAACCATCGCAAGCCAAACGGGCGAGGAGGCGCCGGTGACGATGCGGCCCTGGCTCAAACAGCGCACGCGCTGGATGAAAGGCTGGATGCAAACGTTGATCGTCCACAATGGCGATTGGCGGCAACTGCTGAAGGACCTGGGATGGCGGGGCTTCCTCGGCTTCCAGATCTATGTGGGCAGCATGGTGCTGTCGGCGCCGCTTCATACCGCCTTCATGTTGTCGCTGCTGATCGGCCTTGGCGCCGGCGGGATTGGGCAGCCGCTCGATCTGCTCGACCTGGTTGCTGCCGTGACCTTCCTCATCGGCTATGCGGGGCCGGCGCTGCTGGTGGTCATGGGCCTGCGCCGGTTGGGGCGACGAGACCTGCTGCTCAGGCAACTGGCCCTGCCGCTGTACTGGATCCTTCACTCCGTGGCCGCGATGCTCGCGCTCGTCGAACTGGTGCGCATGCCGCATTTCTGGGCCAAGACCAACCACGGCGAGACTAAGCGCCCGCGCCGCGCGGTGGGCGCGGCGGCGCCGTCTCAGGCCGAGTAGCGACTGAGGTCGAGGTCGCCCGCCTCAATCTCCGGTGCCCGGCCGGAGAGGATGTCGGCGAGCACCCGACCAGAGCCGGCCGCCATGGTCCAGCCGAGCGTGCCGTGGCCCGTATTGAGAAAGAGGTTGGGAATCGGCGAGCGGCCGAGCACCGGGGTGCCATCCGGGGTCATGGGCCTGAGGCCGCACCAGAAGCTTGCCTGCGATGCATCACCAGCGGTGGGGAAGAGTTCCCGCAGCGAGCGATCGAGCGGACCTCGGCGCGAGGGGTGCAGGGTCGTGTCGTAACCCGCTATCTCCGCGGTCCCCCCGACCCGGATGCGGTCGCCCAGGCGCGTTGTGGCAACCTTGTAGGTCTCGTCCATCACCGTCGACACCGGAGCGGTCGCCTCATCGACGATCGGAACGGTCAGCGAGTATCCCTTGATCGGGTATACCGGCAGGCTGATGCCGAGTGGACGCAGCATCAGCGGCGAGTAGCTGCCCAGCGCCATGACATAGGCGTCGGCGTGCAGCAGGCCGAGGGAAGTGGCAACGCCACTCACCCTGCCGCCGTCGACGACCACCCGATCGATCGACGTGCCGTACCGGAACTCGACGCCGTCGGCCGCTGCCAGGGCGGCCAGGGCCTGGGTGAACATGCGGCAATCACCGGTGTCGTCGTTCCTTAGCCGCAGGCCGCCGACAAAGGGTACGGAGGCGGTCGCTAGGCCCGGCTCAGCGGCGATGCACCCCTTGGGATCGAGAACCTCGTAGGTCACACCGTACTGCTCCAGCACGGCGATGTCGTCGGCGGCGTGGTCAAGCTGCTTCTGCTCGCGGAAGAGCTGGACGGTGCCCTGCTCCCGGCCGTCGAAGGCAAGGCCGGTCTCGGCGCGGAGCGCTATCATCTGATCGCGCGAGTACTCGGCGAGACGGACCATCCGCCCCTTGTTGGTGGCGTAGGCGCGCTCGGTGCAGTTGGCCAGCAGCTGCAGGCCCCATATCCACATGCGCGGGTCGAGCTTGGGCCTGAGCACCAGCGGTCCGTCCTGCATCAGCAGCCACTTGATGGCCTTGAGCGGAATGCCCGGCCCGGCCCACGGTGACGCGTAGCCGTAGGAGAGTTCGCCGGCATTGGCAAAGCTGGTTTCGAGGCCCGCTTGCGGCTGGCGGTCGATCACCGTCACCTCGTGGCCTTCCCGGTTGAGGTAGTAAGCCGACGTTGTGCCGATCACGCCGGCGCCGAGGATGAGTATTTTCATGCTGCCATGTTCCTGACCGGTGCGAGAAAGGCAAGATGGCTCACATGCCCGATCCGGCGACCTCCACCCTTGCACTCGGCCTGCGCTCTCGGCATGTTCGGGTGAGGGGGCTCGCGACGGACCGTCCAGGGGAACTACGGTGAGAATAGCGGCTCTTGTGTTCGGCGTAGCGGCTGGGCTGTTCGTGCTGCTGGCGCCCGGCGCGCTGCGCACCGATCTCATTTCGCCGTTCCTCGGACTTTTGTTTGCAGGTCCAGGCGAGCGACTGATCGGCACCATCGTCTGGTACGCGATCCCAGCCGCCGCGATTGCAGGCGGGCTGCTCGCTGCGATCCTGCCCGGACTGGCCTTCTTGCCGCTTGGCCTTGCTGCCATGGGCTGGATCGGCATCGGCCTGGTGACGCCCGGCCCGTTCGATTTCAAGCTGCTGGCCCCGGCGATCGGGGCGGGGCTCGCCGCGGGGCTCGCGCTCGTCGCGGCGGAGATGGCGACCCGCCGCCGGCGAATGCGGCGCAGGCAGCGCAACTCGCGTAACGACACGGCGTCGCAGACCGAACAGATCGCGCGCGAGGCTGCGCTTCGCATGGACCCGGCGGCCATCGCACGCAGCACCGTCCCCGTTCAGCCGAGCCGGGTCATTCCACTCACGCTCGACGATGTCGCCGTCAAGGCGGAGCGGCCGTCGAGTCCGCCCCCTCGGTGGCAAGATCTCGATGCGCCATCGCAACGACAGGAGCGCCCTGACATCTGGGGCGAAGCGATACGACCCGAACCGAGCCGTGTGCTCGAGCCGGAATATTTGCCCGAGCCGGAACCGGTGCTGCGGGAGTCCGAATTCGAGGTCGAACCGGAGCCCGCGCCGCCCCGTGGTTTTCGCTGGGACCGTGCCGACGCCCCAGCGGGACATGGCTTCGAAGCACTCGCTGGATCGGGGCCGCGCCTCGTGCCGCGTCCCGCGTCGAACCTAGAGGCCAAAGCCGAGCCGGCAGCGCGGCGGCAGCCTGAGCCGCGCGTGCCTGTTCCGCCAGCCTCCCAGAAGCCGGAGGGGACACGGCCGGCCCCCGACAGTTGGCCGCGGGCCCAACTGGAGCCGCGCTGGTTACCACCGGACGCGCCGCCTGGCCGCGGCCTGGTTGCCGCGCTTTCGGCAGTGGTGGCAGTGCTCGTGCTCGGCATGCTGGTTACTGGCGGCTATCTTGCCTACCGCGAAGGCTGGGTCGACCGGTTGATCGGCTCGGTGCCGCCAGGGGCAAGTGGGACAGCGAGCACCGTTGCACAGGTCCCTGACACTCTTCGGCAACTGCCCCGGCCGAAGCCGGAGGGGCCGGCGATATCTGAGCCCCCTGCTGCGCTGCCGAGCCGACCTGCCGCGCAGGTCGCGGTGCCGACCAACGGCTCAGGTACCAGCCTGGCCGATACAAGTGCGGCAGCGCAGCTATCGGCGACCGCCCCCTATACGGACCCGTTCGCCTATTGCAGGGCGGTGCGCACGGTGGACTATGTCGATGATCGCTATCGCGGACAGATGGTGATCGCGCCGATGACGCGGGCGCTGGCGCTGCCCGAGAATGCGGCGCGCGACCGCGTGCATTGGCGCTGCGTCAACGGCGTGGTCCTGGCCTGCGCCTCCTACGTCGGTCCAGTGTGCGACATGGCGCCATCGGCGGAGGAGATGCAGGCCTACTGCGCGCGCTACCGGGCGGCGCCGCAACTCATGGCGCCGGGCGGAGCATGGTCATGCGTCGATGGCCGGCCGCAGCTTCCGGGGAACACCGAATGGTCCGTTGACGCGCGCGGATTCAGGGCTGAGAGTTGGGTGGTCGTCCCGCCACCGGCCGCGCCGGCCGGCTGACCGGACGGAACCGACGCGACGAGGGGAACGTTCCACGCCGTGCCTGGCCAACGGGAGGATCGAGGAATGATCAGGATTACGATTGCCGTCGCTGCCGTCATGCTGAGCCTGACCGGCGCCATGGCGCAAGGCGATCCAACAGCCGGCGAGCAGGTGTTCAAGAAGTGCGCGGCTTGCCACGCGGTGGGCGATGGCGCCCAAAACAAGGTCGGCCCGGTCCTCAACGCCGTCATGGGCCGAACGGCTGGCACCCTGGAAGGCTACAACTATTCGCAGGCGATGAAGGATGCCGGCGCGGGCGGACTGGTGTGGACGCCGGAGACGCTGGCCAAATACCTGCCCAAGCCACGAGACCTGGTGAAGGGCACCAAGATGACCTTCCCTGGACTGCCCAACCCCGACGATGTCGCCAACGTGATTGCGTACCTCGCGACGTTCTCCCCCGACTTCAAGCCCGCGCTGCCCCAGCAATAGGCCGGATTCGGCATCTTCGCTGCACCAGGCGTGCGAACCCGGCGCATTCGGGACCAGGCCGAGCGCCAACTCTAGCTTGTTCGGGGCCCGCGCGATCGATAGTCTGTTGAGGCCTCAAGGCGGGTAGCGTGGGCCACCCCCAGCGGGCGTCAAGAGATGCGCGATGCAGACCTGTCCACGGTGTGGCTTCGAGAACGCAGGCGCGGCCAAGTTCTGCGCCAACTGCGGTGACGCGCTGACACCGGCCAAGCCCGTGGAGGGCGAGCGCCGGTTCGCCACGGTGCTGTTCGCCGATGTCGCCCGCTCGACAGCAATGGCCGAGCAACTCGATCCCGAGGACTTTGCCACGATCATGAACGGCGCCTTCGCCTTCATGAACAAGTCGGTATCGCAGTTCGGAGGCACGGTTTCGCGTCTCATGGGCGATGCGGTGCTGGCCCTGTTCGGCGCACCGATCGCGCACGAGGACGATGCGGAGCGCGCGGTGCGTACCGGTCTCGAGATGCAGCAGGCGGCCAGGCGCTACGCCGCCGGCATCAAGGCGCAGCATGGCGTCGATTTCGAGCTGCGCGTAGGCATCAACACCGGTACAGCCGTGCTGGCCTTCGTGGGTGACGCCATCCGGACCGAGTACACCGCGCTCGGCGACACCGCCAATGTCGCCGCGCGGCTGCAGTCGGCGGCAGAACCGGGGACCGTCCTGATCAGCGCCGACACCTACCGGCTCGTGCATCCGCTGTTCGACTTCCGTCCGCGGGGCACCATCGCGATGAAGGGCAAGTCCGAGCCGGTCGAGTCCTACGAGGTGACGGGGGCGAAGGCGGTGCCAGGTTCGACCCGCGGAGTCGAGGGCCTGAGTTCGCCACTTGTCGGTCGCGATCGCGAGATCGGGCTTCTCGCCGACCGCCTCGCCGACCTGGGCAAGGGGCTGGGGTCGGTCGTGGCGGTAATCGGGGAAGCCGGCCTCGGCAAGTCACGCCTGATGGCCGAACTCAGAGACCGCCGCGACGCTTTGCCGGAACCGCGTCCACTCTGGCGCGAGTCACGCGCGATCTCCTACGGGCAGGCAATCCCGTACTATCCCTGGCGGCAACTGGGCCGACAGATCGTCGGAGCCGACGACATGGATGCGGCGCCGGTGGTGCGCGACAAGATCGCGGCCTGGGTCGAGCGCCTTGGGCTTAACCCCACCGATATTCCCTTTTACGAAACCATGCTCGCGGTCGAGGGCGAGCAAAGCCGGCTGGCTCTGGCAGCCATGACCGGCGACAGCGTGTCCGGCGGCGTCGGTTCGGCGATCGTGAACGCGATCAAGACGGCAATGCATGCGGGCGGCGTAACGACACCGTACGTGATGGTAATGGACGACCTGCACTGGTCGGACAGCGCCACGCTGGAACTGATCGCCCAGGTGGCGACGCTTGCCGCGTTCGAACCGATCCTGCTCGTCGTGATCCTGCGTCCCGACCGCAAGGCGGCGAGCTGGCCGCTGGTCGATCGGCTGCAGGCCAGTCTCGGCTCGAGCTTCTCGCGCATCGACCTCGAGCCGCTCGACGCCACAGCATCAGGGGAACTGCTCGGCAACCTCCTCCATATCGAGGACCTGCCCAACTCCATTCGAGCCCAGATCCTGGAGCGATCGGAGGGCAACCCCTTCTATCTCGAGGAAGTGCTGCGCTCGCTGATCGATGGTGGCCAGGTGGTACGCGAGGGCGAGCACTGGCGCGCCACGCGCTCGATCCTCGAGGCAACCATTCCCGACACGCTGGCCGGCGTGCTGAGCGCACGGATCGACAGGCTGCCCGATGCGACCAAGCGCGTAGCGCAGACCGCCGCGGTCATCGGTCGAGTATTCCAGCACCGCGTGCTGCAGACAGTGTGCCGGGAGGCGCCGGCAGCCGAAAGGATCGAGCATGTCGAGCCGCACCTGGCGACACTGAGTTTCGAGCAACTGGTGCGCGAAAAGGCGCGTGACCCTGAGCGCGAGTATATCTTCAAGCACGCGCTGACCTGCGAGGCCGCCTACGACCTGCTGCTCCGCTCGCGGCGGCGCGACCTTCACGCGCGATGCGGCGAGGCGCTCGAAGCCCTGTTCGCGGAACGGCGCGACGAGTTCGCGGCGGTGCTGGCCCATCATTTCGACGAAGCGGGAAACCTCGCCCAGACGCTCAAATACGCGCGCATTGCGGCCGACAACGCGCGACGGCTCTACGCCGTGCGCGAGGAACTGGAGCATCGCGACCGCATCCTCGCCACCCTCGACAAGATGCCGGACGCACGACCCCAGGAGGTCATCGATGCGATCCTCGAATGGGCATGGGTGCGCAATCGCCGCGCCCAGTACGAGGGCATGCTCGAGAAGATCGAGCGCGCGGTGCAGATCGCGCGCGAAATCGGGGACAAGCGTCGGCTCGGCCTGGCGCTGAGCTGGACCAGCAACGTGCATATGGTCACGGGCTTTCCGTCGCGCGGCTTCCCGTATCTCGAGGAAGCGCAGGCGATCGCCACCGAGATCGGGGACGATCAGGTGTTGTTGCTGCCCTTGTTCATCGCGACGTGGTCGCTGGTCGAGCGCGATGCACGGTCGGGCGAGCAGAAGCTTGCCGAAGTCATCTCGATGGCGCGGCGGCTGGACGCTCCGGACGTGCTCGGGCATGCCCTCACCTACCGCGCCATGGCGCTGGCGCGCTTGGGCGAGTTCGACGAGGCCACCGCACTGATCGACGAAGCCCTGGCGATGACCCACACGATCAGTTCGCCGGTCAAGCAGGCGGACGTCCATATCGGGGCGAGCATGGCCTACTACGACATGGGCGACATCGAGAGGGGACTGGAGCACGCAAGGCTGGGCGCGGACCTCGCCATGTCGGCCAATGGGCTGGAATGCGCCTGCGCCGCCTATTTCGGGGTCGGCAGGGGCGAGCTCGACAAGCACAGGATCGACGATGCGCTGGCCCAGTTCCGCAGGTCGCTGAAGCTCGCCGACGCCACTGGCATGGACTACTATATCAACCTGATCCGGGCGGGGGTTGCGGAGGCCGAGTTCGAGAAGGGTGCCGGCGATTCTGTCGAGGGTATCCGTACCGCGGTGGAGAGCGCCCGCAGCACGGACGATGAGTTCGTGGTCGCGGCGCTGTCGATCCCGCATGCCCGTTCGCTGCTGCGTCTGGGACGGACCGAAGAGGCCCGGAACGCCATCGCAGGGGCCATCGCCTATTTCCGGCAGATGGAGCTCAAACCCTATCTCGCCAACGGGCTGACCATCCTCGCCGATGTGCTGGATGCGATCGGCGACGCGACCGGCGCAGACGACGCACGCCAGGAAGCGGCGAGCCTCAGAGACGAAATCCGCCTGCCCTGGCCGGTTCCGGCGGCCCAGGCCCAGGCGATGGGGGCCTAGCCCATGGAAAAGCCGGTGATCCTCGCGGTCGATGACGAACCGGCGGTCCTCGCCGCGGTGACCCGAGACCTGAGGCGGCACTTCGGCTCGGACTACGACGTGCAACGGGCGGGATCGGGTGCAGAGGCGCTGGAACTGCTGGGCGAGTTCAAGCTGGCCAATCGCGCCGTGGCCTTGTTCCTCGCCGACCAGCGCATGCCCGAGATGACGGGCGTCGCGTTCCTGGCCCGCGCGATGGAGCAGTTCCCCGACGCCAAGCGCGTGCTGCTGACCGCCTACGCCGATACGGACGCGGCGATCCGGGCGATCAACGAGGTGAAGCTAGACCACTACCTGATGAAGCCCTGGCACCCGCCCGAGGACATGCTCTATCCGGTGCTGGACGACCTGCTGGACGACTGGCGGGCCGGCTACCAGCCGGTGTTCGAGGGGGTGCGCATCATCGGGCATCGCTGGTCTGCCGACGGCCATCGGGTCCGCGAGTTCCTGGCGCGCAACCTCATCCCCTACCGCTGGCTTGACATCGAAACCGATCCGGAAGCGCAGGAGTTGCGAGAGCTGGCGGGGGCGGCTGCCGAGCCGCTGCCCCTGGTGCTGCTGCCGGATGGCACCGCGATGTCGCGCCCGACGGTGCCGGCTCTGGCCGAAAAGGTCGGCCTGCATACCCACGCAGTTGCGGATACCTATGACCTCATCGTCGTCGGGACCGGGCCAGCCGGCCTCGCCTCCGCTGTCTATGGCGCATCGGAAGGGCTGCGCACGCTGCTGATCGAGCGCGAGGCGCCCGGGGGACAGGCCGGAACGAGCTCACGCATCGAGAACTACCTCGGGTTTCCCGTTGGCCTCAGCGGCGCCGACCTGGCGCGGCGCGGAGTCGCGCAGGCACGCCGGTTCGGCGCCGAAATCCTTACCCCGATGGAGGCCATGACGCTCGACACGCAGGATGGCTACCACATCCTCACCCTCAGCGACGGCAGCCGCGTGGCGGCTCAGGCGCTCATCGTCGCGACGGGTGTTTCCTATCGGCTGCTCGACGTCCCCGGTGCGGACCGGCTTTCCGGAGCCGGGCTGTTCTACGGGGCGGCGCAGACCGAGGCGTTGGGGGTGAAGGGACAGGCTGTCTTCGTGGTCGGTGCCGGCAATTCCGCCGGGCAGGCCGCGCTACATCTCGCGCGCTATGCGAGCTCGGTGACGTTGCTGGTACGGGGCAAGTCGCTCGCGGAGAGCATGTCCAAGTACCTCATCGAACGCATCGAGGAGGCCGACAACATCACCGTCCGGACGGGCGTCTCGATTGCAGAGCTGTATGGGGAGGAGAGCCTCGAGGCGGTGTCGATCAAGGACGCGGCGAGTGGGAAGGTCGAGCGAGTTCCGGCCCGGGCCGTGTTCGTGTTCATCGGCGCCTCGCCACGCACGGACTGGTTGAAAAACCGGCTGCAACTCGATGCCCAAGGCTACATCCTCTCGGGGCCGGATCTCGAGCACCAGCCAAATCGCAGGCCGACGGGCTGGGATGTGGAACGTGAGCCGTACTGGCTGGAGACAAGCGTTCCGGGGGTCTTCGTTGCCGGTGACGTCCGCCGGCAATCGACCAAGCGCATCGCCTCCGCCGTTGGCGAAGGCGCCATGGCCGTGGCGTTCGTCCACCAGCACCTCAAGGGTCCTGCCCCCGCACCGCGCCCCGTCCTTCCGCCGGAGAAATGAGATGGCTGCCGATGCTGTTGACCATCCCGTCGACGTGATCCGGCAGGTTCCGATCTTCTCCGAACTGAGCGATGTGGAGGCCGAGGAACTCTATCAATCCGGACGGCGGGTGGTGGCGGCGCCCGGTGAACTGATCATCCGCGAGGGCGCGCCGGGCGACGCGCTGTTCATCATCCTCTCGGGCCTGCTCGAAGTGACCAAGCTCGACGACGGTCGCGAGGTCACGCTCGCCACTCGCGGCGCCGGTGATGTCCTTGGCGAGATGAGCCTGCTCGAGCGCACGCCGCGAACCGCGTCGGTGCGGGCCAGCCAGCAAAGCGAGCTGCTTTGGATCGGGCAGGAGGAGTTCCGCAAGCTGCTCGCCAAGCGACCAGAGGCGGCGGCGACATTGCTACGGACCGTAATGGCACGGCTGCGCAGCACCGAGGCTTCGCTGGTGCAGTCCGACAAGCTCGCTGCACTGGGCACGCTCGCCGCCGGGTTGGCGCACGAACTGAACAATCCGGCCGCAGCGATCCAGCGCTCGACCGGCTATCTTGGTGAGGCGTTCGAAGCGTGGCGGCGCCGCACGGTGGAACTGAGCCTGCTGCACATGTCGGACGTGGAGCGGCAGGGGCTGACCGAGCTCGAAAAGGCAATTGCCGGGTGCCGGGCAGTTCGGTGTTCAGACGCCGAAGCACGCCGACGAGAGGGCCCGCTCATCGACAGGCTGGAGGCGCTGGGCGTCGAGGAGCCCTGGGAAGTCGCGCCAGCCATGGCGGTCTACGGATGGACGGCCGAGAAGCTGGACCAACTGGCGAAGACCTTCGACGCGCCGCACCTCAAGCCGGTGCTGCAATGGATGGGGGCGGGACTGGCTGCGCAGCAGTTGATGGAGGAAATCGAGGCCGCGTCGGTCGCGATCTCCCACATCGTGCGGTCGGTGAAGTCCTACGCCTATCTCGACCAGGCGCCGGTTCAGGACGTCGACATCGCCATGAGCCTGGACGATACGCTGATGATCCTCAACCACAAGATCAAGCAGGGCGTGGCCGTGACCCGCCTGTACGAGCCGGCACTGCCGCGCGTCGAAGCCTATGCGGGCGAACTGAACCAGGTGTGGACGAACATCATCGACAATGCCGTGCAGGCAATGGGGGGGCAGGGCTCGCTCGAGGTCGGCGCACGCAGGATCGGCGACGAGGTCGAGGTGCTCATCGCCGACAGTGGTCCCGGCATTCCGGAGGAGGTCGGCAAGCGCATCTTCGAGCCGTTCTTCACCACCAAGGCGCAAGGCGTCGGCACCGGCCTGGGACTGCACATCGCTCATAACATTGTGGTCAACCGCCACCGTGGGAGGATCGGCTACACTTCGGCCCCAGGACGGACCGAGTTCCGCATCGTGCTGCCGCTGCGGCTACGGCCAGTTTCTGGGGCTAGTGATGACGCCGAATAGCCGCTGCACCCACGTGAACCTGATCCGCGAAGATGTGGTGCCCAGCATGGTCGATGCCTGCGAGGATTGCCTGAAGACCGGCAGCAGCTGGGTGCACCTGCGCGTCTGCCTCGTGTGTGGCCATGTCGGCTGCTGCGACGAGTCTCCAAATCGCCATGCCCGCCGGCATTTCCATGCCACGGGACATCCCGTGATCCAGTCATACGAGATCGGTGAGAACTGGCGCTACTGCTTCGTCGACGACGAAGATCTCCCGCCGGGACCCGTGCTGCGTACCGGCTGAGCCGGCGCCCCCCAATTCATCGGCACTTCCAGGATCGCAGAACTGCGGACGACGCGGGGATGCGCGCGCTCGCCCCGTGGCTTGACTTCGGCTGCAAAGTCGCATTCACTGATTTCACTGAGTAAAATTGAAGTTCATCAGATGAATTCTGACGAGGATCGCTACGCTATTCGTTCCGTTGACCGGGCCCTCGACATCCTCGAGTGCGTGGCCGGGCAGAACGGCGAGCTGACGGTCGACCAGATCGTGTCGGCGACCGGGCTGCCGAAGAGCACTGCGTTCCGCGTACTCGCGACGCTGACCGGCCGGCGACTTCTGGAGCGCGACCCGCAGAACCAGACCTATCGGCTGGGGATGCTGGCACTGGTGATCGGCGCACGGGCGATGGGCGACCTGGATTTGAGGCGCGCCGCGCGTCCCCATCTTGAAAATCTGGTCGCGGTGACGGGCGAGACAGTGCACCTGTCCATCCTCAGCGCGGACAATGCCCTGTGCATCGACAAGGTTGACGCCTCGCGGTCGATGCGGATGGCCTCGTTCGTCGGCTTCCTCGATCCGCTGCATTGCAGCGGCGTGGGCAAGGCCCTGCTGGCGTTCCAGGACGAACCGGTGCGGCAGCAGCTGATCGGGCGGATGCGGCTGGATCCCCACACCCGCCACACGATTACCGATCCTGACCGCCTCGTTGCCCAGATCGATGAGATCCGCGCGCGCGGCTACGCCGTCGACGACGAAGAGATCGAGGAAGGGCTGCGCTGCGTCGCGGCGCCGATCCGCGACCATTCCGGCTCGGTGATCGCCGCCGTCAGCATTTCCGGCCCGACCACACGGGTCACCGATGCCAGCCTCTCCGACCTCGCAATTGCGGTCGAGGGCTGCGCCCAGACCATATCGCGCGAACTCGGCGCGCCGCAGGGGAAGACCACATGATCATCGACGTCCACTCGCATACGCCTCAGTTCCGGAACGCAGTCCCAACCGAGAACCGTCGGCTGCACCATACCTGGCGGCCCGACCGGTCGGTGGACTCGGTCTACAGCTGGAACGACTACCTCGAGGCACAGAAGCCGGCGGACAAGTCGATCGTCTTCGGCGTCGCGTGGGCGCCCGGTGAAAGAACCGGTGGCGTCAACGGCTTCAACGAGCCCGGCGATGTCGCCGTCGGCGTGAACGACGTGACGGCTGCCTTTGCGAATGCGCATCCGGACCGACTGATCGGGTTCATGTCGGTGCATCCGCACGATCCCAAGGCGCTGGAGGAGATCGAGCGCTCGCGCACGGACCTGAAGCTGCGCGGCATTAAGATGGGCGCCAACTACCAGGTCTTCGATCCGCTGGAAAGCCGCGCACTGGCCATCTACCGCGAGGCCGAGCGGCATGGCTTGCCGATCCTGTTCCACATAGGCACCTCGCCGGTGCGGATGGCACCGATCCGCTACGCGCATCCGCTGGTGGTGGACGAAATCGCCATGCGGTACCCCAGCCTCAAGATAATCATGGCCCATATGGGCCACCCCTGGACGGTCGATACGGCCGTAGTCGTGCGCAAGCACCCCAACGTCTATGCCGACGTCTCGGGCCTGCTGTACCGCCCGTACACCTTCTACGAAGGCATGATCAAAGCCACGGAATGGAACGTGCTGGACAAGCTGCTGTTCGCTTCGGACTACCCGATCACGACGCCGGCCGAAACGCTCCACGCCCTTCGCAATGTCAACGCGATCGTCGAGGGCACGGCCTTGCCCCGCGTTCCCAGCGACAAGATCGAACAGATCATCCACCGCGACAGCCTCGCGCTGCTCGGCCTCTCCTGACACGAGTCCAGTCCCGACATGAATATCGACAAGTCCAAGAGCCTGTACGAGCGCGCCACAAAGGTAATCCCGGGCGGCGTAAACTCCGCGACCCGGCGGCTCAGCCAGCCCTATTCATGGGAATGGGCGGAAGGCGCCTACATTCGCGATGCCGACGGTAACACTTACCTCGACTACCACGCCGCGTTCGGCCCGATCGTCCTGGGCCACAACGACCCGGCTGTGAACGCTGCCGTCGTCGAAGCCCTCAACGGTCCGGACATGGTCGGCGTCGGCGTCACCGAGCAGGAGATCCAGCTCGCCGAGAAGGTAGTGCAATACGTTCCCTCGGCCGAGATGGCGCTCGCCTTCTCGTCGGGCTCGGAGGCCACCTACATGGCCGTGCGCCTGGCCCGGGGCGTGACCGGCCGCGAGAAGCTCATCAAGTTCCAGGGCACCTTTCACGGCTGGCACGACTACCTGCTGATGAACGTCATCAGTCCTGCCGACAAGATCGGGAAGAAGGATCCGGGCAGCGCCGGACAGCTCCAGGACGCGATCGACAACACGATCATCGTTCCGTTCAACGACCTCGCGGCGACCGAACGCGCCATTGCCGAGAACCCCGGGCAGATCGCCGCCATCTTTATGGAAGCGATCCCGCACAATATCGGCTGCGTGCTGCCGCGGCAGGATTTCGTCGAAGGGCTGCGACGCCTCTGCGACCAGCACAGCATCGTGCTGGTCTTCGACGAGGTGATCACCGGCTTCCGCCACGGCCTCGGCGGGTACCAATCCGTGCTGGGCGTGAAGCCCGACATCAGCACCTTCGCCAAGGCCATCGCGAATGGCTATCCCTGCGCCATCATCGCCGGCAAGCGGGAGCTGATGCTGCAGTTCAGCACTGCGCCGGGCGGCAAGGTGTTCGTCGGCGGCACCTATAACGGCCATCCTGTCGGATCGGCCGCGGCACTGGCGACAATTGCGGCGCTCGAGGACGGCACGGTGCACGAGCGCACCTTCCGGCTGGGCGACAGGATGCGCGCCGGTCTAGCGGAGATCGCCGGACGGCTTGGCATCCCGATGGTGTCCGCCGGGTTCGGTTCCGTGTTCACCCCCTACTTCATGAGCGGCAACATCGAACGCTACGAAGACCTGCTCGCCAACGATACGGCTCGCGACGTCGCGTTCCGCCAGGGGATGTGCGATCGGGGCATCTTCATGCTGCCCTTGCCGCTCAAGCGCAACCACATCAGCGCCGCCCACACCGATGCCGACGTCGATCGCACGCTGGAAACAGCGGAGACAGTGCTCAGAACGATAGGCTGAGCAGGCTCTATCATATGCAAAAGTTGGTGTTGATATATGATAGTGCATGCCGTAGCCTAATCGCATGAAGTTACCGACGAGCGGGTTGAGGGAAGCGCCCGCTCGACGGACAGGAAGCAGCAGGCCGGCGGGCCGGGTTGCGCAGATGTCGAAAGTGCCGGGTCCATCTTCAGGGCGGGACCCGGGGACGTTTGCGGCCAACCGCGGGCGATCCGAACTGCCCTTGTTTCGTGTCGTCGTTCAGCTTCGTCCAGGAGAGAGGGAACTCATGAAGACCACCAGAACCACCAACGGCCTCGGCTCGTTCAGCCGTCGTTCGTTCCTCAAGGCGGGTGGCGCGTCCGCGCTGGCCGCAACCCTAGTGCCGGGTCTGATGACCGGCACCGCCAAGGCAGCCTATTCGGGTACGCTCGACATGCTGGCCTGGGATTTCCAGCCCGACACTATCAAGTCGCTGGTCGGTGAATGGACTGCCGCGGGCAACCCGGCGGTCAATGTCGCCGTCATTCCGAACCTCGGCTATACCCCGGCGCTGCAGACCCGCCTGCGCGGCGGCGACAAGATCGATCTCTACTACAACTTCGCCTACAACTCGCAGAAGTTCATCAACGAGGGCTGGGCGAACAAGCTCAACGGCCTCCCGGGTGTCGACGACATGATCGCCGACATGTTCGAGAGCGCCCGCCGCCGGCACGTGAACGCCGCAGGGGACATCATCAGTGCCCCGTACTTCTCGGCCGTGCACATGCTGCACCACAACGCCAAGATGCTTGCCGATGCAGGCCTGGCCGTGCCGACGACGCTCAAGGAAATCTACGATGCGTCCAAGTCGCTGCAGTCCAAGGTCGCTTCGCCTTACGTCGCCTATTGGGTGAAGGAGTTCTGCGAGGAATACCTTCACACGTACCTGCTCAACGAGCAGATCACTGCCTTCGACGATGCCGGCCAGCCGGTGTTCGCTGACGATCCCAAGACCGTCGGCGTGTTCGAGTGGTGGCAGGCCATGTACCAGGAGGGCCTCGCGCCCAAGTCACTGCTCACCGACGATCCGGGCAAGCTCAGCAACGAGATGGCACAGGGCAACGCTGCCTTCTACGTGCTGCACCACTACTTCCTGACGTCGATCCGCTCGCTCGAGGGTCCGGAGTCGGCCAATGTCAACATGGCACCGGCCGGCCCGTCGACGCTGCAGATCGGCGAAGTGCTGCAGATGGGTCAGTCCGACAGCGAGGATGAGCGGCTCGCGACCTGGGATTTGATGAAGTACTATGGCTGGAAGGACGCCGACGGAAAGTTCAAGGTGTTCAACCAGTGGGCCAAGGCCGCCGGCCTCGCCGCTCCGTATGCCGGGTTCTTCACCGACCCCGAAGTGATCGCCTCGTTCCCCGACTACTACGATCTCGCCATGCTGTCGGACACGTTCGCGACCAAGTCGAACGTGGTGCCCGCCCGCACCCTGCCCTGGTACCCGGACTTCCAGGCCAAGGTCGGCGACATCATCCACGCCCTGCTGCTCGGCCAGGCGACCCCGGCCAAGACGGTCGAGGACCTGACCGCCGCCGCCAAGGGCGCGCAGGGCGGCAAGACGCTCTAGTCCCAACCTCATCCATGCCATCGCCCCACGGGGCGGTGGCGCTCCGATCCTTTCGCTTGATGGCGGATGGATGTCGGCCATGCATGGCCAACTGCAGATGACTGAGGAGAGCACGTGGCTGCGGCACCTGACCTGAGCGGACTCCCCCCGAAAGCCGACCGTGCATTCGGGCTGAAGCTGGTGGCACCAGCGATGATCATTCTGATCGTCCTGCTGGCGCTGCCGACCGTTCTCACCGTGATTTACAGCCTGCACGACGTGCCCGCGAGCGGCGCAAGCTTCGGCCCCTTCGTCGGCATCGAGAACTACCAGATCATCTTCTCGAGCCCGGTGTTCTGGCGCTCGGCCCAGGTAACGGCCACTTTCGCCATCGGCTTCGTCGTCCTGTCGACGCTGATCGGTCTCGCCATGGCGATGCTGCTGAACCAGCGCTTCATCGGACGGGGCCTTGCACGCGCGCTGCTGATCATCCCGTGGGCGACGCCGTGGCTGGTGATCGGCATCCTGTGGAAGTGGTTCGCCGACGGCAGCGTGGGTGGGCTCAACGCCGTGCTGCTGATGCTCGGGCTGACCAGCGACTACATCCCGTTCCTGTCCGACCCGAACACGGCGATGCCGATCACTGTGCTGGCCGCGGTCTGGCGGCAGGCGAGCTTTGCCGGCATCCTTCTGCTTGCAGGCCTACAGACCCTCCCCGAGGAGTTGCACGAAGCGGCGCAACTCGATGGCGCCAACTGGTGGCAGCGCCTGACCAACATCACCCTGCCCTGGCTGCGGCCGGTGCTGATCACCGTCACGGTGTTCAACGTGATCTATGCCTTCTTGCAGTTCGACGTCGTCTTCGCGATGACACAGGGCGGACCGGGCGACACCACGCAGGTGATGAGCATCCTCATCTACAGGCAGTTGTTCGTGAACACCAATATCGGGCTCGGCTCGGCGCTCGCCGTCATCCTTGGCGTGGTGGCCCTTGTCGGTGGCCTGGTGATCGTAAGGTTGTTCTATCGCAAGGAGACCATGTGATGGCCATTGCAGCAGCCGATCACGGTCGTCGTCGCAACATTCCCGCCACCGTCGCGCTCTATGCCGGGGTGCTGGTGTTCGCGGTCTGGATCCTGCTTCCGGTCTGGTATCTGGTGGTATCCAGCCTGATCACACCGGGTCAGCTCGGCATCAAGCCATTCCCGCTGATCCCCTCCAGCATCACATTCGACAACTATCTCGCCGTGCTGTTCGGCAATACTGGCGGCAAGGGCATCGGCAGCACCGACATGGGGACCCGGCTGGTGCCGGCGATCGGGCAGAGCCTGCTGGTTAGTTCGATCCTGGTCGTGCTGAACCTGCTGATCGCAGGCGCCGCCGCCTATGGGCTGTCGCGCTATCCGTTCAGGGGCGCCCGCACCTTCGAGCTCTCGGTGATCGCCAGCCGCATCGTGCCGGCCATCGCCATCATCGGCCCGTTCTTCGTCGCCTTCCGGGTCATGGGGGTGCTGAACACGCCTTGGGCGCTGGTGATCAGTTACAATGTGTTCACCCTGCCGCTGGCGATCATGATCCTCAAGAATTACTTCGACCAGTTGCCGCGCGAGATCGAGGAGGCGGCCAAGATCGACGGCGCGACGCGCCTGCAGACGCTGTGGATCATCATCGTGCCGATCGCACGGCCCGGCCTCGTTGCAGCAGGTGTGCTGATCTTCCTCGAAGCCTGGAGCGAGTTCTTCTACTCGCTGGTCCTCACCAACCAACTCACCGTGCCACCGCTGCTCGCCGGGTTCCAGTCGGTGCAGCAGTTCAACTGGAACGCGCTTGCCGCAGCCACGGTGATGTCGATGCTGCCGCCCACCGTTCTCGTCCTCATCTTCCAGCGCCACGTTGTCGGTGCGCTTACCGCCGGGGTCGGCAAATGAGCCAAACCATCAAGGCCGCGGTGCTAAGCGCCGGCGCTTGGTCACAATCGAGCCACCTCCCGGCGCTCAAGGCCGACCCGCGGGTACAACTGGTGGCGATCTCGAGCCCGAATGCCGAGATGGCGGCAAACCTCGGTCGGCAGTTCGAGGTGCCGCACTTCGCCGACTGGCGCGAGGCGCTGGCGACGGGACCCGAGATTGTCGTGGTGTCGAGCCCGCCGGTCGCGCATGAGGAACAGGTGATCGCTGCGCTCGAAGCCGGCGCACATGTGCTGGTGGAAAAGCCCTTCGCTCTCAGCGCCGGACCTGCCCGCCGCATGCGTGACACCGCGGAGCGCCTGGGCAGGGTGCTGCTGGTAGGCTTCGGCTGGCCGGCGGCACCGATCTTTGCCCTTGCCCGCCACCTGATCGATGCTGGAGAGGTCGGCCCTGTCGAGCACATGACGATGCACCTGGCTGTAAACACCCGGGCGCTGCTCTCGGGCGGCACGGACGGGGGCTGGGGCGGCAAGGCGGAATCGAATACTGCGACCTATACCGACAAAGCCATCTCCGGGGGCGGCTCGGCGGCAGTGACGATGTCGCATCAGCTCGGCATGGTCGAATGGCTGGTCGGCGAGCCCATCGTCGCGCTCAACGCCAGCACGTTTCCGCCGGCCAGCGACATTGACCTGCACACCACCGTCAATGCCGAGTTCGCGGGAGGCGGCTCGGCCGCACTCAGCGCCGCTTCCACGCACCCCTACCTGGCCCGGCCGCAGTGGCACATGGCGCTGTACGGCGGCAACGGCCAGCTCTGGGCCGACTCGGTCGCCGACACGCTGCGGCTGGTCAGGGCCAATGGCGAGACCGTCGAGTACCGCGGGCCAGACGCGTCCGGCGTCTACGATCCCGGCGCCCCGACCAAGGCGCTGATCGAGTGCGGTTTCGGCGCACCGGCCCCGGCCGGCCTCACAGCCCGCCTGGCCGCGCGCGTCGTGGCCGTTACCGACGCCATCTACCTCAGTTCCAAGAACAACCAGAAACTCCAAGTCGAAGAGCAATGAGCACCAGTTCCATCCTGTTTACCGGCGGCCTT
This sequence comes from Devosia sp., assembly GCF_017307495.1. Taxonomy (GTDB): domain Bacteria; phylum Pseudomonadota; class Alphaproteobacteria; order Rhizobiales; family Devosiaceae; genus Devosia_A. Next base: position 124,932 of record NZ_JAFKHE010000021.1, read on the forward strand.
GTCGTCGACGGCCTGGGCAACGCTCCAGTGCGTGGCGACGTGCTGGTGAAAGGCGACCGGATTGCCGGCGTCTTCAAGGGCGCCAAGCGGCCCAACGCCGACCGTGTCGTCGATATTTCGGGGCTGTGCATTGCACCCGGCTTCATCGACATGCACACGCATTCCGACCTGCAAGTCCTGGTCAACCCCGACCACACCTCCAAGCTCAGCCAGGGCGTCACGACCGAAGTGCTCGGACAGGACGGGCTGAGCTACGCGCCGATCGACGAGGCGACGCTTGCCGAGTTGCGCAGCCAGCTCAAGGGCTGGAACGACGATCCGCCGGGCTTCGACTGGAACTGGCGCAGCGTCGCCGAGTACCTCGAGCGCCTCGACGGCAATGTCGCGGTCAACTGCGCCTACCTCGTGCCGCACGGGAACCTGCGCATGCTGGTGATGGGGAACGAGCCTCGCCTCGCGACCCCGGATGAACTCGAGAGGATGAAGGTGTTGCTGCGGCAGGCGCTCGAGGAAGGCGGCGTGGGGCTTTCGACGGGCCTGACCTACGTGCCGGCGATGTACTCAGATACCGACGAACTGGTGGCACTGTGCGAAGTGGTCGCTGAGTATGGCGGCTTCTACTGCCCGCACCACCGCAACTACGGCGCCGATGCGCTCGGCGGTTATGCGGAGTGCTTCGAGATCGCGCGTCGTTCCGGCGTGGCGCTGCACCTCGCACACACTCACCTGAGCTTTGAGCCCAATCGTGGCAAGCTTCCGCAACTGCTGAAGATGTTTGACGAGGCGATCGCCGAAGGCATCGACCTGAGCTTTGACGCCTACCCCTATCTCGCCGGCATGACGACGCTTCTGTCGCAGTTGCCGAGCTGGGCACTTGCGGGATCGGGCGAGGAGCAGATGCAGCGGCTGCGCGATCCCGAGACGCGCAAGCGCATCATCGAAGCGCTCGACGTGATCGGCTCGGACGGCCATCAGGGCCTCACCGTCAACTGGTCCAATGTCTATCTCGCGGGGCTCCCCGGCGCGCCCGAGATGGAGTGGATGATGGAGGGCAGCCTCGCCGACGCGGCGCGAAAGCTCAACACGTCGCCGGCCGAGCTCGCGCTCGACATCCTGATCGCCACCGAGCGGGCCGCGCCATGCGTCTTCTTCATTGGCCACGAGGAGCATGTCCGGACGCTGATGCAGCGCGACGAGCATACCGTCGGCAGCGACGGCATCCTGGTCGGTGACCGGCCGCATCCCCGCTCGTGGGGAACGTTCCCGCGCATGCTAGAAACCTATGTGCGCGAGGAAAAGGTGCTGACGCTGGAGGAGTGCGTGCGCCACATGACCAGTTCCGCAGCCAATCGCCTGTGCCTCACCGATCGCGGTCGGATCGCCGCCGGCGCGATGGCCGACCTCGTCGTGTTCGACCAGGACAACGTCAAGGCCAACGCTACCTACGAGAACCCGCGGCAGGCCGCTTCGGGGATCGTCCATGTCATCGTCAACGGCACGTTCGCCGTCGAAAACAATCATGTCACCGGCCATCGCAACGGTCGGGCACTGCGCCTGGGAGCCTGAAGATATGAGCCGGACTGCCGTAGCCATCGCGAATGACGCCAACGGCGCCAGCTGGGCCGACCTGCCGGTGGCGACGCCGGGCCTCGTGATCGACCTCGACGTGCTCGATCGCAACCTGGACGAGATGGCGGCCATCGCCCGTTCGGCCAAGGTGGAGTTGTTCCCCCACGCCAAGACGCACCGCATGGCCGAAGTCGGCTTGCGGCAGATCGAGCACGGAGCTGACGGGCTGTGCGTCGCCAAGCTTGGCGAGGCGGAGGCGTTCGCGGCGGCCGGAGTGAAGCGGCTGTTCGTCGCCAACCCGATTGTCGGCGCCGACAAGGCGAAGCGGGCGCTGGAGCTGTCCCGCACGGTCGACCTCATGCTGGCGACCGACAGCGAAGCGGCGGCGGCCAGCATCGGCGCCACCTTCGTTGCCGCCGGCACAACCGCCCGGATGATGCTCGCCATCGATTCCGGCCTCGGGCGCGAAGGGGTCACCGCCGACAAGGCGCCGGATGTGGCGGCTGCCATTCACGCTGTTCCCGGTGTCGAACTGGTCGGCATCTACACGCACGAAGGCACCACCTACGGCGCCAAGGACCATCCGGATCTCGCCTCGCGCGCCCGGGCCGCCGGCGCGTTCATGGTCGGGGTGGCGGAGACCATCCGCGCTCGCGGCGTACCGCTGCCGATCGTGTCGCTGGGGGCGTCGGCGTCGGCCCGCGAGGTCGCCCACGTGCCGGGCGTGACCCAGATCCGGCCGGGCATCTATGCCTTCAACGATGTCGGCCAGATCGCCCTGGGCAATGCCAGCCTCGACACAACGGCCATCCGTGTGATCGCGACCGTGGTCAGCCATCCCGAGCCGGAGCGGGCGTGCATCGATGCGGGCTCGAAGTCGCTCAGCACCGACCTCGTGCCGGCCTCGGCGCATCGCGAGGACTTCCCCGGGATGGGACTGATCGTCAATGCGCCGGGCTGGGTGATCGAGCGCATGTCCGAAGAGCACGGCTGGCTGCGCTGGCATGGCGAGGGCGCGCCGATCCCGCTGCCGGTGGGCATGCGGCTCGAGATCGTCCCCAACCACGTGTGCATGGCCTTCGCCATGTTGCGGCGCGCCAGCATTGTCGATCATGGCAGAATCGTGGGTCATTGGGATGGTTTCGGTCCCGGCGCGTCCGAGTAGATCGACGAGGAGGGATCATGTCTGACTTTACGCTTGGCGAAGGGCAGTCGCTGCTGGTGGCGTCGCGCGGCATCTTCGAACTGCATGGACTGACGCGCTGGGTCCAGGAGGGAGGCAGGTGGCGCGGCAAGACGCTGGCCCGGGTCAACCAGCTCTCGAGCCTGACGCGTCACCCTAGCCTGCCGGTGGTGTACGGAACCTCCCGCGTCGGCATGGAGGGCGAAATCCACGCCTGGCGGATCGAAGGCGACCGCGCCGTGACGCTGGGCGAGAAAGCGAGCGAGGGAGCCGAGCCGTGTCATCTGGTGGTCGATCCCAGCGGTCGGTTGCTCATCGTCACCAACTACAGCACCAGCACGCTGGCCCTGCAGAAGCTCGCGCCTGACGGCAGCTTCGACGGCCCTATCGCGCTGCTCAAGCTCAGCGGCGGCGGGCCGGAGACCGAGCGGCAGGACGATGCGCATCCGCACCAGGCGTTCTTCGATGGCGAGACCCTGATCGTCATCGATCTGGGCGCCGATCTGGTGCGCGAATTCAGCGTCGACCCGACCAGGCCTGGGGTCGATGCGCTCACGCCGACCCGCACGACGGTCGTTCCGGCCAATACCGGCCCACGCCATGGGGTGGTGCTACCGGACGGGCGGCTGGCGATCAGCGGCGAGTTGGGCGCGAACCTCGTCGTGGGACGCCGTGGCGGCGCCAGTTGGGCCAATGTCGGCAGCAGCCGATATGCCGGCCCGGGCAAGACACGGTGGACCCGCAACTATCCGGGCGACATCCAGCGCTCGCTCGACGGCCGGCACGTCTATTTCGCCAATCGCAGCATCGACACGGTATCGACCTTCGATGTCACCGGCGCGGAGCCGGTCCTGGTCGGCGAACTCGACACCCTGACGCAATGGCCACAGCACCTTCTGGTGACCAAGGCCCACGTACTCGTCGCGGGCTGGGACTCCTCCGCGGTGAAGGCGCTGCCGCTTGCCGATGGCGTGCCGACCGGCGTGACGCACCTGTTCGACTGTCCGGGCGCCGGGTGGCTGATGCTCTGGGACTGAACCATCGGCTGCGGCGCTGACACTGGTTCGACCGTAGCGGGGCCGGAGGTCGGTTGCGGCGTTTTCCTGTGTTACTGCCGGTGGCGGCAGTGGCAGTTGCGGCGGGTCGGTGTTAGTCGACGGCGGCGCCACGGCAGGGGCAAGGGGGAGCAATGGCGAGGCGTCCGAAAGCACAGAGCGAGGAAAGCACTCCTGCGCCGGCAGCCAAGCCGGTCGCCCGACGGCAGCCTGCCTCGGACAAACCCGCCTACACGGCGCCGGCGCTCGAAAAGGGCCTCGACGTGCTCGAGCTGCTGGCCACGCTTTCGGCTCCGGTGACCCCCAGCCAGATCGCGCAGCGGCTCGGTCGCTCGCTGCAGGAAGTCTACCGCGTGGTGCTGGCGCTGGAGCGACGGGGCTACCTTCTCCGGCCGCCGGGCGAGGAAGCGCTGGTCCTGTCGACGCAGCTGTTCGGGCTCGCCACCCTGTTTCCGCCGTTCCGGCGTGTCGTGGATGCGGCGCAACCGATCATGAATGCGCTGGCGCTCGAGACCTCGCAGGAAATCCACATGGCGGTGGTCGACGGGCTCAACCAGCGCATCATCGCGCAGGTGGACAGCCCGGCCCCGATCGCCATCCGCCTGCGGGTGGGCGCCGCCAGTCCTGCCGTTCGGGGCACCTCGGGCCGCACCATCGTCGCGTTCCAGCCCGCCCCGGTGCAGCAGTGGATCCTCGAGCAGTCCGAGACGATCGTGCCGCCCGAGCAGCTCTCGCGCTATCGCCAGCGCATCGCCCACATCGCGGTGCAGGGCTATGAGCGCATCGAGGGCGAGGTGGTGCAGGGCGTGACGGACCTCAGCTTTCCGATCATCAATGCGGCGGGCGTGTCGCTCGCGGCGCTGACGATGTCGTTCCTCGCCAGCCATCAGGTCATCGTGCCGTTCGACGACGCCGCGGCGATGCTGTTCCGCGCGGCGCGGCGGATCAGCGAACTGATGGGCGGCGAACTGCACGAACCGACCTTCCCCCTGCCGACTCCGGACAAGGCCCGATGACCGAAGCCAATCCGTTCCCGCCCTCCGACGCCGACCGCCATGCGATCTGGGAGATGCTGGTCCGCCGGGACAGCGACTTCTTCCTCAGCGGCGACTGGTCGATTGTCGCCGACGACTACGTGAGCGAAGGCTTTCTCGGCATCGAATGCGCCCTGTCGCTGAACCCCGACGACTGGCGCCCCGCCTATCCCGACGTGGAGGCCTATCGCGACGCTGCGGTCGCCGCCCGGTGGGACCGGGAGAATTTCGCCGAGGAGCTGCGACCCGCCTGGATCAGGTGCCAGACGCTGCCTCGCATCGATATCGCCGGTGACCGGGCCCTCGCACACAAGCGGATCGACGGCCGTATCCAACGCAAGGACGACGACCCCCTCGTGCTTGCCTGGCGATCGGTCTTCCATCTCCGCCGCGAGGACCGGACCTGGAAGATCAGCGGATTCACCGGCTACCTGCCGCTGTAGCCGGCCGGGACGCCGCGACGCCGGGAGATGCCGGCCTGCCGCCGATCCAGCGGCACAGCGATTTCGCTCAGCGGAACGTCGGCTGATTGACCCAGGGTCAGCAAATGCCCTCAGCTCAAGAGCAGCAACAGCCGGGACCGTTTCATGAGCAAGCCACTCGACGATCGTGCACCTTCGGCTGAGCTGAGGCCCGATTTCCTCAGCGACGGGCACCTGTCGGTGGGACCTTCGCCCCGGTTTCCGGAAGTACCGCGCTGGGCGACCGTGGCCAACGTGCCGACGCGCGACCTGCCGGCGATTCCCACCTACACCTGCCGCAGGGTGACGAGCCCCCTGACGATCGACGGCAAGCTCGACGAACCGGAATGGGATCGGGCGGAGTGGTCTGCCCCGATGGGCCGCATCGAGACCGGCATCGTCGATGCGCCAGCCGCGTCGGTCGCACTGCTCTGGGACGAAACCTACCTCTATGTCGGCTTTCGGATCGCCGATCCGGATGTGCGCGGCACCGCAGTGCGGCATCACGAACAACTCTACATGCTCGATGACGATGCCGAAGTCTTCGTCAATGGCGTCGGGCGCTACTATGAGGTCGGCGTCAACCCGATCAACACCATCTACGAGTTCCGCTGGACCTGGCTCGAGCCGTTGATCGCGCGACAGGACCATGCGGCTATCGAGGCGCTCTTCAAGACCCGCGACTTTGTCTACTACACCGCGCGCGCCGGCGAACTGGCCGGCCGCATTGGCGACATGAACTGGGAATTGCCCGGCCTCCGGCATGCGGTGGCGATAGAGGGTACGCTGAACGCTCCGCACGACAGGGACACCGGCTGGACAGTGGAATACGCGCTGCCCTGGTCAGGACTGGCCCAGATCGGCGTGCCATCCCCACAGGCCGGACAGCAACTCCGCATCCAGGCCTACCGCGCCTTCCACAACCGCGACGAGAAGTCGGCCCGCGCCGAGGAAATGGCACGCGCATGGCCCGGCGCGACGCCGTATGAGAGCTATACCTGGTCGACCATGGGCAACGGCAACGTGCACAATCCCGAGCGATGGCCGGTGATCACTCTGAGTGACGAACCGGCCTGACCAATGTCGCCGTGCTCGCTTCCCGGCCAAGCGTCTGGCCGCTCCGCTGCCTGACGGATCCGAGGTTTCCGGGCAGACGGCCGGTCGCGGCAGAGCACGGGGCGTGCGAACGTGTCCGACAGCCATGCGGCTTCGGAGTTTGTCAAAGAGCCATCCCCGTTGCGGGGGATGAAGCGAACGGGCCGGCGGGGCCTTTGCCCCTCGCGGTAGTCCGCAGAATGAATGAGGCTCACGCCTCGCCGGCCGATCGGGGTTTTGGGCCTATGGCACGCGG
>NZ_JAFKHE010000022.1 GCF_017307495.1 Devosia sp.
CCGCGTGCCATAGGCCCAAAACCCCGATCGGCCGGCGAGGCGTGAGCCTCATTCATTCTGCGGACTACCGCGAGGGGCAAAGGCCCCGCCGGCCCGTTCGCTTCATCCCCCGCAAAGGGGATGGCTCTTTGACAAACTCCGAAGCCGCACGGCTGTCGGACAAATCAGCACGCCCGGTGCTGGCTGGCCATCGAAGCGCGTCAGCCCGTGACGCGCTCGATCTCGGCGCCCACCGCACTCAGCTTGTCCTCGAGCCGCTCGAAGCCGCGATCGAGGTGGTAGATGCGGTTGACCACCGTCTCGCCCCTGGCGGCAAGACCGGCGATGACCAGCGACACCGAGGCACGGAGGTCGGTCGCCATCACCTGCGCGCCCTTCAACTGCCCGACGCCGGCGACCGTCGCCACCTGGCCGTCGACCTTGATGTCGGCGCCGAAGCGGGCGAGCTCGGCCACATGCATGTAGCGGTTCTCGAAGATCGTCTCGCGGATCGTCGAGGTGCCGTCGGCCATGGTCATCAGCGCCATGAACTGCGCCTGCAGGTCGGTCGGGAAGCCCGGGAAGGGCTGGGTTTCGACGTCGACGGCCTGGATGCCGTTACCGTTGCGATAGACGCGGATGCCGTCCGCCTCGGGCGTGATCCGCACGCCGGCCGCGCTGAGCGTATCCAGAGCCGCCTGCAGGTGCCTGGGGTGGGCGTTCTTCAGCAGCACGTTGCCACCTGCCATCGCCGTGGCCATGGCATAGGTGCCGGTCTCGATGCGGTCGGCAACCACTGTATGCGTCGCGCCATGCAACTCGTCCACGCCCTCGATGGTGAGGGTGCGCGTGCCGATGCCGGAAATCCTGGCGCCCATCTTCACCAGGCACTCGGCGACGTCGGTGATCTCCGGCTCCATCGCCGCGTTCTCGATCACCGTCGTGCCCCTGGCAAGCGTTGCCGCCATCATCAGCACATGCGTCGCGCCGACCGTGACCTTGGGGAACACCACGTGCCCGCCGCGCAGCCCGCCCTTGGGCGCCTTGGCGACGACATAGCCCTCGTCGATCTCGATCTCGGCGCCAAGCTCCTTGAGGCCGTAGAGGAACAGGTCCACCGGCCGCGTGCCGATGGCGCAGCCGCCCGGCAGCGACACCCGGGCCTCGTGCGCCCGCGCCAGCAGCGGCCCGATCACCCAGAAGCTCGCCCGCATGGTCGAGACCAGCTCGTAGGGCGCCGTGGTGTCGACGATCTCGGCCGCCTCGAGCGTCATGCGCTGCCCGTCGAGCGTCGCCGCGCGGCGCCCGTGCACGGCGATGTCCACGCCGTGATTCTCGAGGATCTTCTCGAGCTGGTTCACGTCCGCGAGGCGCGGCACGTTCTCGAGGATCAGCGGCTCCTTGGTGAGCAGCGAGGCGATCATCAGCGGCAGCGCCGCGTTCTTGGCGCCCGAAATCGGGATCTCGCCCACCAGTTCGTTGCCGCCGACCAGCCGAATGCGATCCATGTGTGTTTCCCGACTATGGGGGCGAGGCGCCCCGTGTCCTAGCTATCCGAGTCACGTCCCGGCTTCAACGCGGCCTGCCCGCCGTCGTCACCCGGTCGTTCCGTATCAGATTGTGGTTTACCGCCCGTTGCCGGCTGGGTCGCCGACCTGGCGCGCGCCTGTTGCTTGCGCCGCTTGAGGTTCTCACGGAGCTTTGCGGCTAATCTTTGCTCGCGCGTTTCCTGCGCCATCGGTTCAGCGGCACCCGTTCCAAGCTTGCGCCCAACCCGGCGCGGCCCCGGATCTGTGTAGCAGGGCAGGGCGCTGCCGCCTGTGTCCCTTTTGCAAGCTTTTTTACCTTGCGTGGGGCAAAACCCTGTGGCAGTAACCGCGCCACGCCGCCGGGCGCCCCCGCCCGAGCCCCAAGCGTACGCTGCAGTAGCTCAGTGGTAGAGCACTCCCTTGGTAAGGGAGAGGTCGAGAGTTCAATCCTCTCTTGCAGCACCATTCCTTCCCATCGATCTGACCGTCGTGACTCAGCCGACTGCCTTTCGGAGCAGGGCGGTGATCTGCGCTTCTTCGTCCGCGCCAAGCTTGAGGAGCGCGAACGACGTGGCCCAGATATTGCCGTCGTCGAGCCTGGCTTCCGGGTTGAAGCCGAACGTCCCGTACCGGGCCTTGAACTTGCTCGCAGCTTGGAAGAAGCACACGGCCTTGCCGTCGGCATTCGCCCAGGCAGGCATGCCGTACCAGGTCTTGGGCAACAGGGATGGCGCGTTCGCCGTCACGATTCGATGCAGCCCTTCGGCGATGGTCCGGTCGAGGCCTTCCAGCTTCTCGATTGCGGCCTTCAGGTCGGCCTCGCCGTCTGCCTTGCTGCCTTTCCGGCGTTCATTCCTCGCGGCCTGCATGGCCTCCAGTTCGACGTCGGAAAAGACCTGCTTGGTCTCGGCCTTCTTCACGGGAGCCTTGGCGGTCTTGCTGGTGGCCATCGGTCGGATCCATTGCCCAGGGGGTGTCGGCATCACTATGCCGGCACCGCCCGTGCTCTGCAATGGAAACGCCGAATCAGGCTTCTAGCGCCCCTCGCCGGGCCGGCCCGCCTCGCTAGAAGTCCTCGAGCGTCAGCTCGCGCGCCATCACGATGTTGCCGGATGTCAGGCCGCAATCCACGGGGATCGCTGCGCCGGTCACGGCGCTCGCCATGTCCGAGGCGAGGAAGGCGATGACGCGCGCCACTTCCTCCGGCTCGACGATGCGGCCCAGCGGGTACCAGCGCTCGAGCGTCTTCAGCACGTTCGGGTCCTTGGCCTTGCGCTCGTCCCAGATCGGCGTCCGCACCGTGCCTGGCAGCACGATGTTGCTGCGGATGCCGTAGCGGCCGTATTCCTGCGCGATCGCCTTGGTCATGGCGATCATGCCGGCCTTGCCGGCGCTGTAGGCCGGGTCGCCCAGCGCGCTCAGTCCGTTGACCGAACCGACATTGACGATGTTGCCCGAGCGGCGCTCGACCATTTGCGGCAGTACTGCATGCGCGCAGCTGTAGGCGCCGTTGAGGTTGGCATCCACGTCGGCCTGCCAGTCGGCCGGCGCCGTCTGCTGCAGCGTCTTGTAGCGCGAGACGCCGGCATTGTTGATCAGCACATGCACGTCGCCAAAGCCCGCGAAGGCAGCCTGGACGGCCGAGGCGTCGGTGATCTCGACCACCGCCGGCTTCACGGTGATGCCGTCCTTGCCCAGCCGGTCGACAAGGTCGTTGACCTTCTCGACCCGGTCGATGGCCGCGATTGTCGCGCCTTCGTCGCCGAAGAAGCGGCACAGCCACTGGCCGATGCCGCCGGCCGCGCCGGTGATCGCGATGGTCTTGCCGGCGAATTGTCCAGCCATGGTCTGCTCCTAGTGCGCGTGATGGCCGCCGACGAGGAAGCTTTCCTCGAACGGCCGGCGGCTGACTTCCATGCTCTTGCCGTCGAGGTACACTGCCTCCGGCTGCAGCAGGGTCGAGCCCTGGCGCTGCGTGCCCACCACGTCGGTGAACACGTAGTCGCTCTTGTACTCGCGCAGCACGGCGATATCGGCCGGTGCGCCGACGCCGAGATGACCGAGATCCGGCCGGCGGATGGCGAGCGCCGGGCGGCTGGTCGACATGCCGATCACTTCAGCCACCGACAGCCCGCAGTTGAGCAGCTTGCTCATCGTGTGCAGCAGGTCGTAGCCCGGGCCTTCGACCGCGATCACGTGCACGTCCGACGAGATCAGGTCGGGCTTGAACCCGTCCCTGAGCGCTGCCTCGGCCGTGTCGTAGCCGAAGGCGCCCATGCCGTGCGCGATGTCGAACAGCACGCCGCGCTCGCGCGCCTTCCACACCGCGTCGAGCACCTTGCCGTCCGGGCCGATCGCCGAATTCGGCTCCGGGCGGTAGCAGTGGGTGAGGATGTCGCCGGGCCGCAGCATGTCGACCACGTCCGAATAGCTCGGCGGCGGATGGCCGATATGGGTCATCAGCGGCAGGTCGACTTCATTGGCCGCCTCGAGGGCCAGTTCCAGTGCGCCGAGCCCGAGGTCGCCGGTGACGATGCCGCCGATGCGCACCTTCACCCCGATGATGCGGTCGCGGTTCTCTTCGATCTTGTCGACGCACCGGTGCACCGGCAGCATGGCCCGCGCCGTGGCCTCGCCGATCGAGACGTCCCTGTCGAAGCCGAAGATGCCGGGGAACGAGATGTTGAGGAAGGCGAGGATGCGGTAGGGCGAATGCGCCATGACGTAGTCGCGGAAGCCGTCATAGTTGCCCGCGCCGGCGCTGCCCGCGTCGATCAGCGTCGTGCACGCCGAGCGCCGGGCGATGAAGCCCGGGTCGACGCTCAGCGAAGTCGCCTTGTGGTAGACGTGGGTGTGGATGTCGATGAGCCCGGGCGCGACGATCGCGCCGCTCACGTCGCTCACCTTGGCGCCGTTGGGGTCGATCGATGCGCCGACCGCGGCGATCTTGCCGCCCTTGATCGCCACGTCGAGATGTCCGTCCACGCCGTTGCGTTCGTCGATGACGCGACCGCCCTTCAGGACGAGATCATAGCTAGGCGTGTCGCCTGCGGTTGCCATTTGAGTCTCCTCATTGTCATTGGACGTGGCCGCCGCAGCCACGAGCATTCGAACCGGTGTGCTGGTCCTATTTCACCGCCCCGAGGGCGAGGCCGCGCACCAGGTAGCGCTGCAGCCAGGCGAACACGATGGCGACCGGGATGGTCGCGGCAAAGGCCGCCGCCATCACGTGGTGCCACTCCACCGTGTAGCGGCCGGCCACCAGCGAGAACACCTGGATCGGCAGCGTATAGCTGCCCTGGTTGCGCAGCATGGTGAGCGCGATGACGAACTCGTTCCAGGCGTTGATGAACGAGAAGATCGCCGTCACGGTCATCGCCGGCAGCGCCAGGGGCAGGAACACCTTGCGCAGCGCCTGCCAGGGCGTTGCGCCCTCCATCCAGGCGGCCTCCTCGAGGTCCTTGGGGATGGTCGAGAAATAGCTCTGCAACATCCATACCGAGAAGGCGATGTTGAACGTGGCGTAGACGAACACCACGGCATTGAGGCTGTCGAGCAGCTTCAGGGCGACCAGCAGCCGGAACAGCCCGATCACCAAGACGATCGGCGAAAGCATCTGGCTGACCAGCAGGAACTGCTGCACGAAGCCCTTGCCGACGAAGCGGAAGCGGCTCAGCGCATAGGCTGCGGGAATGGATACGACGAGCGAGAGCAGCGTCGAAAGCACCGCGACATAGACCGAGTTCCACAGCGCCGCGCCGAAATTGGTCGCCTGCCACATGGTGATGAAGTTCTGCCATTGCGGCGCGCTCGGCCACCAGGTCGGCTGCAGCACTTCGGTCGCCGGCTTGATCGCGGTGATGAACATCACGGCGAACGGGAACAGCACCGCCACCACCAGGGGCGACAGCACCAGCCACGAAAAGATCGTCCGCTTCATCCTGCGCGAGAGCTTCATGCCCGTTCTCCCCGCATGGCGAGCCGTACGTAGATGATGGTGAAAAAGAGCAGCAGGGCGAACATCATCAGCGACAGCGCCGAAGCCTCGCCCAGCTTTCCGAACGAGAAGCCGAGCTTGTACAGGTATGTCACGAGGATGTCGGTCGAGTTGGCCGGCCCGCCCTGCGTCGTCACCCAGATGATCGGGAAGGAGTTGAACACGCCGATCGTGTTCATCACCACGGCGATGTTGATGAAGGGGCGGAGCAGGGGCAGGGTGATCGAGAAGAAGATCTGCCAACTGCTCGCGCCCTCGAGCCTGGCCGCCTCGTAGAGATCGTCGGGGATGGACGACAGCCCGCCGAGGAAGATGGTGGTCGTGAACGGGATCGAGACCAGGATGCCGATCGCGATCTGCATCGGGAAGGCCGTTCCGGCGGCCGCCAGCCACTGGATGTTCTGGTCGACGAGCCCGAGGCCCTTCAGCGCGGAGTTGAGCATGCCGCTCTCCCCGCTCAGTGCCCAGCGCCAGACGATCGCCGTCATGGTCAGCGATACCGCCCAGGGCAGCATGACGATGATGCGCGCGATGCCGCGACCGTGGAAATCCTCATTGAGGACCAGGGCGACGGGAACGGACAGCAAGATGGTGCCGGCGACGATGCCGAGGGTCCAGATGACGGTCCGCCAGGCCGCCGCGAGGAACTGCGGATCGCCGACCACCGCCGCGAAGTTCTCGAGCCCGGCAAAGCCCTTGAGCTGGCCGAAGCGGTTGACGTTGCTGATCGAGATCTCGCCGATCTGCGACAGCGGCCACAGGATGATGAAGGCGGCAAGCAGGAACGCAGGCGCGATCAGCACATAGGGGTTGGTGAAGATCGACCGGTTCATGCGCGCAACGGACCTTTTGCTGGGCCAGGGGGGAGTGGCCGGACCCGGGGGCCCGGCCACCAAGTTCACTTACTTGTTGGCGGCGATGATGCCGTCGATCTCCTTGGCGGCCGCATCGAGGGTCGCCTTGATCTCACCTTCGCCGAGGTAGATCTTCTGCAGCGCGTTCGAGGTCACCGAAGCGATCTCTTCCCAGCCCGGGATGACCGGAGCAAAGCGGGCGTCGGGCAGCAGCGCGGCGAACTCCTTGAGGTCCGCGTTGTCGGCGAACATCGGCATCTTCGACTCTTCGGCATTGACCGGCAGGAAGCCTTCATTGGCATCGAACTCGGCGCGCTTGTCGGTGGTGAAGATGAAGTCGAGGAACTTCCAGGCGGTGTCCTTGTTCTGGCTGTTCTCGAACATGATGATCGAGTCGGTCACGCCATAGGTGCCGCGATCGCCGTTCGGGCCGGCCGGAATGGCGGCGACGCCGTACTTGAGGTCCGGGGCTTCTTCCTTGATCTGGTTGGCCAGGAACGGCGCCGTGATCATCATGCCGACGCGACCCTGCTTGAACAGGTTCTGCACGTCTTCGCGGCTGAGCGAGGTGACGCCGGGCTCGGTGAGGCCACCGTCGATCAGGCCCTTGTAGATCTCGGCTGCCTTGTAGGCCGCCTCGCTGTCGAGGCCCGAGGTGCCGTCGGCGTCGAGGATGTTCCCGCCCTGCGACCAGAGCGCGTAATACCAGTAGACGTCGGTCTCGATTTCCTTGCCCTGAAGGCCGTAGCCGTAGACATCGCCACCGAGAGCCTTGATCTTTTCGGCGTCAGCCTTGAGCTCGTCCCAGGTAGCGGGCGGGGCGGCAATGCCGGCCTTCTCGAACAGCGCCTTGTTGTAGTAGAGCGCGCGGGCCGAGGCCGCGATCGGCAGGCCGTAGGTCTTGCCGTCCATGACCGAGGGGCTGAGGAACGTGTCGATGAAACGGCCCTTCACCTCGTCGGTGAGGTAGCTGTCGAGCGGGGCGGCAACGCCCTGCGAAACGTAGTCGATCAGCCAGCGGGTGCCGATAATGGCGAGATCGGCGTTGGCGCCACCCGAAATGTCGGTGGTTAGCTTCTGCTGCAGCACATCCCACGGCACGACTTCGATCTGGATGTCGGTCCCGGGGTTGGCCGCTTCGAACTCGCTGGCGGCCTTCTCGAAATACGGCCCGGTCTTGGAGCTGTACTCGGCGACGGTGACACGAACCGTCTGGGCATAGGCAGCGCTCGCGAGCGCAATGGCAGCCACGCTGCTTGCGGCCGCGATTTTCAACCAATGCAACGACATGATTTTTCCCTTCCTCAATGCAGGCTTTGGAGGGAGCTGGGCACGCATGCGCTCTCCCTCCGCCTGCGTGATAGGTTTTTTCATATTCTGGTATTTTTCAAGCGAAATGTGACAAACGTGTTGCTTTATTACATGGTCGCGTTAGCCTGCTGGTCGGAATACCGGACGAGGAGATGGTCGGAATGGCCGAGCTCAGCCTGCGCAATATCCAGAAGCGCTATGGCGCCACCACCGTGCTCGAGAGCGTTTCGCTCGATGTCGCAGACGGCGAGTTCATCGTGCTCGTCGGCCCCTCGGGCTGCGGAAAATCGACACTCCTGCGCATGATCGCGGGGCTCGAGGAGATCAGCGGCGGCGACCTCGATATCGGCGGGGTGCGGACCAACGAGATCCCGCCCCAGAAGCGCGACATCTCCATGGTGTTCCAGTCCTACGCGCTGTTCCCGCACATGAACGTCAGGAACAACATCACCTTCGGCCCGCGCATGCGACGCGAGCCGGCGGACGCCACCGAGCAGGCCCTCGGGCGCGCCGCCTCGATTCTCAACCTCAAGGGCTATCTCGGCCGCACGCCGGGCCAGCTCTCGGGCGGCCAGCGCCAGCGCGTCGCCATGGGGCGGTCCATCGTGCGCAACCCCAAGGTCTTCCTGTTCGACGAGCCGCTCTCCAACCTCGATGCCAAGCTGCGCGTGCAGATGCGGACCGAGATCAAGGCTCTGCACCAGAAGCTCGGCACCACCATCGTCTACGTCACCCACGACCAGATCGAGGCCATGACCATGGCTGACCGCATCGTGGTGATGAACGCGGGTCGCATCGAGCAGATCGGCACGCCGCTCGAACTGTATGACCGGCCGGCCAACCGGTTCGTCGCGAGCTTCATCGGCTCGCCGGCCATGAGTTTCATCTCCGGTACCTACCACCGTCGCGGCACGGACGCTGTCGTCGACCTGACGGGTGGCGGCACCCTGCCGGTCAATCCCGTCGATGCCCCGGACGGCACGCGCGTCGATGTCGGCATCCGACCGGAGAACTATGTGTTCGCCGACGACGGGGCGCTTCAGTTCAAGGTCGAGGTTGTCGAGCCCACCGGGCCGGAAACCCATGTCTTCGGCACGATCGCCAACGAGGAGGTGCGCTGCGTCTTCCGTATCCGCCTCGACCCCGAACCGGGCAGCATCCTCCGCCTGACCGCCGAGCGTGAGCACATCCACTTGTTCGACGCTGCCTCCGGCGTCCGCCTCGCCGAGACCGCCAGGGTTCAGTGATGGCCGGTCCCGCCGAGGCCGATGCCGGACCGCGCATCGATATCATCGCCCGGCTGAAGGCGCGCCTCGAGGGTGGCCACCGCGCCGAGGTCCAGCTCATTGAGACGATCCTGGGCGACCTGCACTTTGCCATGGCGGCACCGATCGCCGATATCGCGGCGCGCGCCGGCGTCAGCGAGCCAACCGTCACCCGTCTGGCTCGTTCCCTCGGCTTCGCGTCTACCCGCGACATGAAGGTGCACATCGCCCAGGCACTCGCGCTCGGCGGCGCCTATCTCCGGGCCTATGAGGCGAGCGTCGAAGGCCAGCACACGTCGAATCAGGTCGTCGCGACCATCTGCAGCCGCGCCCATGCCGCGCTCGATCTGATCAGCGTTGCGCTGGCCCAATCCGACCTCACCGGCCTCGGCCAGTTGATCGCCGGCTCGAGCCGCGTCGTCATCTATGGCTCCGGCGGGAACTCTTCGATGGCGGCAACCGAACTGCAGAACCGGCTGTTCCGGCTCGGCCTCAACAGCACCGCCTACGCCGATCCGCATCTGCAGTCGATGAGTGCGTCCGTCTCCGACAAGCACACCGTCATCGTCGCCTTCTCCACCTCCGGCCGCGCCCGCTCGGTCCTCGATGCGGTGGCGGTGGCGCGGCAATACGGCGCGAGCTGCATCGCCGTCACCAAGCCCGGCTCGCCGCTCGCCACGGCCGTGCAGCACGTGGTGCCCTTTGTCTTCGAGGAAGACCAGAACCTCCTCTACAAGCCATCGGCCTCGCGCTTCGCCATGCTCGCGGTTGTGGATATCCTGGCCATGGCCGCCGCCGAAGCCATCGGTCCACGCGTCCTTGAGCTGCTCCGCCGCGTACGGCAGAGCCTGAACACGTTGGAGGCCGGCGGCGGCCCGATGCAGCCGATCGGCGACTAACGCGAGCATCGCTATCGCCCCCTCGCGCATGAAGACCAGCCGTCGCCCGGCCGACCTTCGAGGCGCTTTGAGGGGCGCGACCACCTGGCCGGAACTGTGTGATGCAGCGCCCGCGTCGTCGCGCGACGCCAGAGGTCGTCCGGGATGTGCCGCGCGGGCCCATCTTCCTCCGCCCGAGCCGCATGATCAGGCCTCTGCGAGGCCCCCCGCGGCGCTCATGACCGCGGTCGAAACCTGCGACCAGCCTACTTTGTCGGAATTCGCAGCCCGACGACATTGTCGCGGATGCTGCCGTCGAGCACGATGCCCTGCGTCCAGGCCTGCTGGAACTGCGAGTTGCTGAGGTCGGCATTGGTGAGGTCGGCGTTCTCGAAGCGGGCTTGGCGGAAATCGGCATCGCGCAGCCTGGCTCCGCTGAAATCGGCCCCCGAAAAGACCGTCTCGAAGAAAGTCCCGCCTGTCAGGTCTGCGCCGCTGAACTCCACCCGTCGGAAATCGGCCTGTGGAGCATGTATGTTGGTCAGCGTTGCGCCGGTGAGAATCGCCCCGGGCAAGCGCGCCTCGGTCGCGTCGCCACCCGACCAGTCGACGCCGCTCATGTCCGCGCGCGCCAGCGTGGCGTGCTGCGTGCGTGCGTCGATCAGCCTTGCATGCGGCAACACCGCTGCGGACAGGTTGGCCCCGTAAAGCAGTGCGCCTGAAAGGTCCGCGTTGCTCAGGTCGGCGAATCGCAGGTCCGTCAGGTTGAGGTTTGCCCCCGCGAGCACGGCATGGCGGAGGTTGGCCTTCGCCAGCACGGCGCGATGCAACCGCGCTTTCGTCAGGTTGGCGCCTTCCAGGTTCGCGCCGCTCAGATCGCGATAGGTGAGGTTGGCGCGGCTGAGATCGCAGCCCGGGCAGTCGTTGCTCGTGCCGGCAAGGAACGCGGCCCTGGCGGTGCCGTCCTCGGCGAGCGGCGCCGATGCCGCCAGAAACAGCATGGCAATGACGATGAGCGCGCGCCTCATCGCTCGCTCCCCCAGCCGGCATCGAACACTTCCAGTCGGGCCGTGCTCTCGTACTGGCCCACGCGCTTCTCGCCGGTAAACGGGTCCACGGCTGCCTGGCCGGGACGATGCAGCAGTCGCACGCGCAGCTTCGCCGTCTGTCCGCCGGGCATCGTGGTCGAACAGTCCTCCTTGACGAACTGATTGCCGAGCGGGGTCTCGCCCTCGCCGAGCGGCTCGCTGCTGCAGGTCCATTGGCCGCTCTTGAACTGGGCCTTGGCAAACACGCCCATCGCGTAGGCGATGCGCCGCTCCCGCACCGTGCCGCGATCATCGGTGACCACGCGATAGCCGCGCAGGATGCCGCTATCGTCGAACAACGCCGATACGATCACCGGAAATGAGCCGAACCGCGTGCCGCCATAGCGGTCGGCCACCGGCTTCAGGTTCATGGCCAGCGCGTAGTACTCGATCTCGTCGTCATAGCGGAAAGCGATCTCGTGCAGCCCCGTCCCCGATTCCTTGGGACACCGGGCGAACTCGTCGAAGCCGGCGACGGCGATCGAGGCGGGGCCGCCATCGGTGCCGCACGCATACTCGCGAAACGGCCCCGGCTGGGCGTCGGCTCCTGCGCCCAGCACGAGGTCCTGAACGTCAGGCCGATCAAGTTCCTGGGCAGATGCCGGCGCCGCGACCGCAATCAGCGTCGCGACCCCGCCGCCTCGCAGGATCGCGGCTGCCCGCATCGGCTCAGTATCCCTGCTCGGCTGCCGTCGGCAGCTTGGCGCAGAAGGGGCGCTTGCCGTAGTAGGCCTGGCATTCTTCCTGGTTGGGCTGCTCGGGATGCCCGATCAGCTTGGCGACAATGTAGGCGGCAAGGTCCGTGGCCTCGTTCGCCGTCATGTCCTTGCCCCTGATCAGTTCCATGCCGGCAGTGTCCGCCTTGGTCATGCCGTAGCAGCGATCGTCCGAATATGCGGCTGGGTCATGATACGGCATCTGCGTCCCCGGCCGGCCACAGAGGACGACTTCCTTGATCGTTTCCGCATCGAGTTCGATGGCACGCAGGTTCGGTCCCTTGGGGTTCTCGCCGATGCGCTCGCCATTGCCGGCCCAGCCATGGCAGCCGATGCAATCCTGCCCTTTCCAGACCGCATAGCCGCGCTCGATCTGCGCCGCATCGATGGTCGGCGTCGCGTCCTGGGCGCTTGCGAGACCGGGAAAGGCAAGAAGCGGAACCGCAATGGCGCCGAACAGCGACATGCGGCGAAGCAGGGGGCCAAGCGAAGGCAGGCGGGCCGGCATGGGGGCAATCCTTGAAACTGGAGAAGAGGCGGCGACCCTTTGGCCGCCGCCCATACCTCTGGACTAGAGGGAGAAGAAGTACATCGTCGTTGCGGGCTGGAACTTCTGTGCCGCCGCGGCTTCGTCGGCGTTGGAGTTCTTGCCCGGATAGTTGTGGAACCCGAGACCCACGCCGCCGGGGCCGACAGCCAGACCGATATACTGCTTGCCGTTCACCGCGAAGGTGATCGGCGGGGCATCGATCATGGTGCCGACGTTGAAGTTCCACAGCCGCTCGAGGCTGGTATCATCGAGCGCGAAGATGTCGCCGTTGGAACTCGTGCCGATCACGATGCCGCCAGCGGTCGACAGCAGGCCGCCGCGACCGGTGGAGCTGAAGTCGGTACGCTTGGCGATCTGGCCGGTGGCGGTGTCGATCGCGACCACTGCGCCGGTCAGGTAGCCCTTCTCATCGGTGGGGCGGCTCTTGGGGTTGTACGTGCAGCCTTCCATCAGCAGGCCGTACACCAGCTTGGTGTCGTGGCTGTAGGTGGTCGGGAACATGTTCACGCCGCCTTCCCAGTACGGGCAGAACTCGAAGTCGGCCGGCATGTCCATCAGGTCGAAGTCCATGCGCGTTTCGGCCAGGTACTTCTGCACCTTCGCGGCCGGATCGTACTCGAGCGGCTTGCCGGTCTTGGGATCGATGCCCTTCGTCCAGGTCACCTTCTCGGCATACTGCGAGCCGTTGAGGTACGAGCCGTTGCTGCCGTCGACGCTATAGAAGAAGCCGTTGCGGCCGAAGTGGCCGAGCACGTTCGTATCGGTGCCGTTGATGTTGGCCTTGTACAACTGCTGGGTGCCGACTTCGTCGAAGTCCCAGCTGTCGTTCGGCGTATACTGGAAGTGCCACTTCACCTCACCGGTGTCGGCATCGATCGCCACGGTCGAGTTCGTGTACAGGTTGTCGCCCGGGCGCTTCTTCGGCTCCCAGTCGGGGTAGGGGTTGCCGATACCCCAGATCAGTTCGTTCTTTTCGGCGTCATAGGCACCGGTGACCCACGTCGCGCCGCCGCCCGTCTCGCCGCCCTCGTCGAATGAGCTGTCGAGGATGGTTTCGAACGTCCAGATGACGTCGCCATTGTCGGGGTTGCGGGCCTCGAGCCGGCCGCGCATCGGGCCGTCGCCGCCGGCAGGGCCGATGATGATCTTGTCCTTGATGGCGAGCGGTGCCATCGTGCAGTACTCGACGGGGTTCTGCTGGGTTTCGACCCGCCAGATGACCTCGCCGGTCTCCTTGTTCACCCGCAGGAAGCCGCAGTCGGGCGTGATCGAATAGATCGAGTCGCCATAGAGCGCGACGCCGCGGTTGTTCAGGATGCCGGTGGCGAGTTCGGGGCTGGTCTGCGGATCCATGATCCACTTGATGAGACCGCGGTCGCCCTTCGAGAGATCGATCGCGTAGATGCGACCCCAGCCGTCCGACATGTACATGACGCCGTCTTCGACCAGCGGGGTGCCCTGCAGCGAGCTCCAGAACGCACCGGCGCCCTTCGAGGACGGCGTCAGCGGCACCGTGAATGCCACCTTCAGGTCGCCGACATTGGCCTTGGTGATCTCGTCGAGCGGTGAATAGCGGTTGGAGTCGTAGGTGCGGTTATTGGTGAGCCAGTTGCCCGCCTCCGGATTCAACAGACGTTCGTAAGTAACGTCTGCCGCCTGGGCAATACCAAGCCCTGCCAGCAGGGCTGCCGTAGCAACACCCGCCAGAACGATGTTCTGCCGTGTCAAAATATGTCCTCCTTATAGCGGGAAGTACGCCGTCGTACTGTCCCGCCTCACCTCGCCGCGAGGTTTACAAGGGTGTACTATACTGACCTGTGGCGTCTTGTCCGCCCCATAGGAGCCTATGCGCGTCATTGGCAAACCTTGGGCGGCGCCCGAGGTCAGGCTGCGGCGATGAGGGCGCGGGTGTAGTCGTCGGCAATCTCGCGGGCGCGCAGTTGCTCGCGCGTCAGCGTCTCGACCGGCTCGGCGTTGCGCATCACCATCAGTCGCTCGCACATGTAGCTGATCACCGCCAGGTCGTGGCTGACGATCACGAAGGTGAGGCCGAGTTCTTTGCGTAAACGATTGAGAAGGTTGAGGATTTCGGCCTGGATCGAGACGTCGAGCGCCGATGTCGGCTCGTCGAGCAGCAGCAGCTTGGGGCTGAGCGCGAGGGCGCGGGCGATGGCGACGCGCTGGCGCTGGCCGCCCGACAGCTCGTGCGGGAAGCGGAACTGGAACCTCGGTCCGCCGAGCCCGACGAACTCCAGCAGCTCCGCGGTACGCTTCTCGGGGTTTGGTAACCCGTTGATTCGCATAGGTTCCGCGACCTGCTGCCCGATCACGTAGCGCGGGTGGAGCGAGGAGTAGGGGTCCTGGAACACCATCTGCACGAGGCGTGCCAGCTGCTTGCGCGGCGTCTTTCGGATGTCGAGGCCGTCGATCCTGATGGTCCCCGACCATGAGCGGTTGAGGCCCATGATCGTCCTGAGGATGGTGGATTTGCCCGATCCGGACTCGCCCACGAGGCCGAAACTCTCGCCGGACTGCACTGTAAGTCCGGTGTTTCGAACGGCGATCTTGCCCGAAAAGTCTACGCTCAGGTCATGAACTTCCAGCACGCTTTACGCCTCCGCCCAGCTGGCCTGCCGGTTCAGCACCGGCAGCGGCTCGAGTGAACCATCGATCTGGGGCAGGCACGACAGCAATCCCTGCGTGTAGGGGTGCTGCGCCTCGCTCAGTCGGCTCGCTTCGATGCTCTCCACGATCCGGCCGGCATACATGACGATGACGCGATCGCAGAAGCGCGACACCAGGTGCAGGTCATGGCTGATGAAGATCAGCCCCATGCCGCGCCGCGTCACCAGCTCATCGAGGATGCTTAGCACCTGCGTGCGGACCGTGACGTCGAGCGCCGAGGTCGGCTCGTCGGCGATCAGCAGGTCCGGCTCGCGCACCACCATCATGCCGATCATCACGCGCTGGCCCATGCCGCCCGAGAGTTCGTGCGGGTAGAGGTCGAGCACGCGCTCGGGGTCGCGGATGTGGACCGACTCGAGCACGGCGATGGCGCGCGTGCGCGCCTCGGCGGCGCCGACCTTGCGGTCGCCGATGCGGATCGCCTCGACGATCTGCTTGCCCACCGTCATCACCGGGTTCAGCGAGAACTTCGGATCCTGCAGGATCATGCCCATGCGGCCGCCGCGCAGCGAGCGGCGGAGCCGGGGGGAGGCGGACTTCAGGTCGATGCCGTCAAAGCTCATGCGATCGACGCTGACGCGGGCGTAGGGCGGCAGCACGCCGAGCAGGGCGCGGCCGGTGAGGCTCTTGCCCGAGCCGCTCTCTCCCACGATGCCGAGCTTCTCGCGGCCAAGCGTCAGGGAAACGCCGCGCACGGCGTCGTTGTAGCCGCCCTCGTCATTGCGGAAGGAGACGCGCAGGTTCTCGATTTCGACGAGGTTGCTCAATTGCGCTGCCTCAGGTGCGGGTCGAGCAGGTCGCGCAGCGCGTCGCCGAGCAGGTTGAAGCCGAGCGACACGATGAAGATGGCGGCGCCCGGAACCGTGGCGATCCACCACTGATCGAAGATGAACTTGCGACCCGTCGAGATCATCGCGCCCCACTCGGGCAGCGGCGGCTGCGCCCCGAGCCCAATGAAGCCCAGCCCGGCCGCGGTGAGGATGATGCCGGCCATGTCGAAGGTCATGCGCACGATCACCGAGCTCAGGCACATCGGGATCACGTGGAAGACGATGATGCGGAACTCGCTGGCGCCGGCAAGGCGCACCGCGTTCACATAGTCGGAGTTGCGCACCACCAGCGCCTCGGCGCGCGCCAGGCGCGCGTAGGGTGGCCAGGCGGTGAGCGTGATGGCGAGCGCGGCGTTGACGATGCCGGGCCCGAGCGCTGCGACGAAGGCCAGCGCCAGCAGGAGCTTGGGCACCGCGAGGAACACGTCGGTGATGCGCATGAACACCACGTCCACCCATCCCCCGACGGTGCCCGACACCGCACCGACGATCAGCCCGACCGGGGCCGAAGTCACGATGACCAGCGCCACGATCAGCAGCGTCAGGCGCGAGCCGTGGACGAGGCGCGAGTAGATGTCGCGGCCGAGCTCGTCTGCGCCGAGCCAGAATTCGGCGCTCGGCGCCGACAGGCGCGCCGCAAGGTTCGGCAGGTACGGATCATGCGTCGCCAGCCAGGGCGCGAATGCTGCCACGAACAGCAGCAGGATGACGATGAC
Organism: Devosia sp.; assembly: GCF_017307495.1. Classification (GTDB taxonomy): domain Bacteria; phylum Pseudomonadota; class Alphaproteobacteria; order Rhizobiales; family Devosiaceae; genus Devosia_A. The sequence continues at coordinate 16,399 of NZ_JAFKHE010000022.1, forward strand.
GAGCCCGACGACCCCCAGCGGGTTGCGCAGGAAACGGCGCGCGAAGCGCTTGAACTCGGCCCAGCGCGCGGCGCGGACGGCGCGGCGGGGATCGTCGACAAGGTCGGTGGTGCTCATCGGGAGAGCTCCCGGGAACGAGGATCAAGGAGGCGGTAAAGCACGTCGCTGAGCATGTTGAGGAAGACGAAGACGACGCCGACCAGCAACGTGCCGCCGAGGACGGCGTTCATGTCGGCGGCGAACAGCGAGGAATAGATGTAGTTGCCGATGCCAGGCCACGAGAAGATCGTCTCGACCAGCACCGAGCCTTCGAGCAGCCCGCCATAGCTGAGCGCGATCACCGTCACGAGCGGGATCGCGGCATTGCGCAGCGCATGCCCGGCCACGGCGCGGAACTCGCTCGCCCCCTTGAGGCGCGCCGTCAGCACGTACTCGCGGCTCAACTGGTCGAGCATCACCGAGCGCGTCATGCGCGAAATGTAGGCGAGGCTGTAGTAGCCGAGCAGCAGCGCCGGCAGGATCATGTGGCTGACCGCGTTCCAGAACACGTCCCAGTGTCCCTGCATGGCGCTGTCGATCAGGATCGAGCCGGTGACGTGGGTGACGATGCCGGTGAAGAACACGTCGACCTGGCCCGGTCCGGAGACCCAGCCGAGCTGGCGGTAGAAGACGAACAGGGCGACCAGCGCCAGCCAGAAGATCGGCACCGAATAGCCGATGAGGCCGACGATCCGCATCAGGTGGTCGGGCCACTTCTCATGCCAGTAGGCCGAGGCGACACCCATGGGCACGCCGAGCACGACGCCGATGAACAGTCCGAGCGTGGACAGCTCGAGCGTCGCCGGGAAATAGTCGAGCAGGTCCTGCAGCACCGGCCGCGAGGTCGAGTAGGACGTGCCGAAGTCGCCCCGGAGCAGCTTGGTCACGTACTCCCAGAACTGCATCCAGAGCGGCTTGTCGAGGCCGAGCTCGAGATAGACCCGGTCGTAGACGCTCTGGCTCGCCTTCTCGCCCACGATGGCGATGACGGGGTCGATGGGCACGACACGGCCGATGAAGAAGGTGAGCGCCGCCAGCCCCAGCAGGGTGATGGCGACCGTGATCAGCCAGGTACCGACATTGGTGAAGAGGCGCAGGGTGCGGTTCATGGCGTTGTGCTCAGTGAGGAAAACATACCCGCCACCCTGTCCCTCCCCCGCACGGGGGGAGGTGACCGGCGCTCACAAGCGATCGCTCCAGTGGCATCGGTGCTTGCTGTGAGCGTCTCCCTCCCCGTTGCGGGGAGGGACAGGAGTGGGGGTAGGTTTGTGCGCTGACGTTCGTCAAATGCCGCTCCGATGGGAACCGGAGGCCGAGGCCTCCGGTCCGACAGGTGAACCTTACTCCTTCGACACCCCGCCGTAGCGGTCGTCGGAGTAGGTGTAGCCGAGCACGAGGCCCTTCACGTTGGCGCGGGTCGCGACCTTGCGGGCGCCCTGGAACATGTAGACGAACGGCGAGGCGTCGGCCTGGGCCTTGGCGGCGTCGAAGTACATCTGCTCGCGCTTGGCCGTGTCCTGCTCCTTGACCGCGGCGAGGACCTGGTCGGACAGAGCGCCCGAGTTCCAGCCGAAGCGGTCGGCCAGGGTCGAGGACTTCTCCGGGTCGCCCGGCTTGTTGACCGTGAAGGTCTCGGCGTTGCTGTTCGGATCGGGATAATCCGGACCCCACAGGCCCATCCAGATGTCGAGGTCGTGCGAGCGGTAGCGGTCGAGCCACTGCTGGCCGTCAACGACCTGCAGGTCGAGGTTGATGCCGGCCTGGGCCAGCGTCGCCTGGATCGCCTGCGAGTACTCGGTATAGGGCGGCACGTTCCACACGACCGTGGCGAGGGTGAACGGCAGCTTCACGCCCGATTCCGCGAGTAGGGCCTTGGCCTTCTCGAGGTCGAACTTGTAGGGCTCGTAGCCCGAGTTGCCGCCGAGGAAACCCTCGGGGATCATGGTCTGGTGCACCTTCAGGGTGCCGCGACCGATGGTGTCGGCGATGCCCTTGTAGTCGACGAGATACTTGATGGCCTCGACGACCTTGGGGTTCTTGAGGTTCTCGTTTCTGAGGTTCAGGCCGAAATAGTAGATCGTCGTGTCGGTGCCCTGCTGGACCGTGATGTCCTTGTTGTTGGCAATGGCATCGAAATCGTCGGGCGAGAGCTTGTTGGCGACATCGATGTCGCCCTTCTCGAGCGCCAGGCGTTCGGTCGCCGATTCCGGCATGTGCTGGAAGAACAGCCGCTCGACGCCCGGGGCGGTGCCCCAGTAGTTCGGGTTCTTGCTCAGCAGGATCGACTGCTTGGGATCCCACTTGGTCAGCACGTACGGGCCCGAGCCGGCCGAGTTGGCAGTCTTGAGCCAGGCATTGCCGAAGTCGCCGTCGACCTCATGCTCCTTGACCAGCTTGGAGTCCACGATGCCGCCCGTATAGGACGAGAGCACGTAGAGCACGAAGCTCGGGGCGTAGGTGTCGCCGACCGTCAGCACCAGCGTGTCGTCGTCGGTCGCCTTGATGTTGTCCTTGGCGTTCTCCTTGGAGAGGCCGAGGGTCTTCAGGATGAACGAGATGCGGGTGTCCATCAGCAGCGGGCGCTGCAGCGAGAACTCGGCGTCGTAGGCCGTCACCGGATTGCCCGACGAGAACTTGGCGTCGCGGTTCATCTTGAAGGTGAAGGTCTTGCCGTCGGCCGACACTTCCCAGCTCTTGGCGAGCACGCCGACGATCTTGGTCGGGTCGTTGATGTCGAAGGTGACGAGCGGCTGGTACAGCTGCTGGCTGACCAGCACGCCGGCGACTTCCGACACTTCACCCGGATCGAGGGTGATGACGTCGTCGATCGCGTCGGCGATGACGAGGGTATTCTTGGGCGTTTCCGCGATGGCGCCGGTCGCGGTCATTACCGCGCCGAGTGCCACTGCGACGAGCGCTTTGTAAAAACGCATGGCAGTCTCCCTGGTTGAAGTCTTCGGCCGGCTTGGTGCGCCGGCTGTCTTGGTCGTCATCGCTCGCTGATCCCCGCGAAGGTGAAGGTCAGCGCAGCGATGGGTAGAAGCGCGTCGATCTGGGCCAGCGCGGCCGGCGTGAAGACGCCCGCGCTGCCGAGCAAGGCTACCACGCCTCGCGTCTCGCCCGCGATCACGATGGGGAAGCACGAGCAGGCGCCGTAGCCCATGGCGACGAGCCCGTCGGTCTCGGGAATGAACGCGGCCATGCCTTCGACGCTGTCGCCGATCACCGGCTTCTTCTCGACGAGGATGCGCCGGTTCCACGGACTGTCGTCGACGGGGTCGACATTGCCGATGGGAAAGTCCCGGGGGTTGGAGGTGCCGATCCGGTGCGTGACGGTCCTGTCGGGCGCCGTGGCGATGAACGTCGCCGTGCGGATCCCCGGCACGGCCGTGAACAGCTCGGACAGCACCGCGAACAGCGCCGACGGGCCGTCGGCCAGCGCATCCGCAAGCTTCTTCGCGATTGCCGCGTCGATCACGCTCATTCGGGGAACAACCTCATCGTACCAACCCACAACTCGATCGCCGGATCACGCCCGACATTGGTGCCCTGGTGCGGCTTGCGGCTGTCGAAGTGCAGCGTGTCGCCGGCCCTGAGCTCGTATTTGACGCCGTCGACCTCGTACAGCATTTCCCCCGACACCAGATAGACGAACTCCTCGCCTTCGTGCCGCATCACCTCGGAGGCGTGCCCGGGCGGCACGTGCGAGATGCAGGCGTTGAGCTGTGCCTCGGGGAAGCCGCGCTCGAGGAACTCGTAGAAGCGCGAGGTGCCGCCCACCTTGTAGGTCTGGCGCTGTCCGGAATGGGTGACGACGCTGTGCTTGTGCGCCGGCGAGTCGGACACGAACTGGTCGACAGTGGTCTCGAGCGCCTTGGCGAGGTTGAACAGGGAGGCGAGGGACGGGGTGGAAATGCCCCGCTCGATCTGAGAGATGAAGCCGACCGTCAGGCTCGCCTCCTCGGCCACCTGCTGCTGCGTCTTGCCGAGCACCTTGCGCCGATCCTTGAGCCGCGACCCCAGCCCGGGATCGATCGGCGCGATCGCCTCGCCCGGCTCGGAACGCTTCTCGAACTTCACTACCGGCACCTGCGCCCCCGTAATTTTAGTCACACTAAAGTAGCGGGTGGCGGAGTCAACGGATTCCATGCGGGGCAGGGGGGTGGTTTGGGGTGGCCTCGCACTCTCCTCACCCACCGGGTCATTCCCGCGAAAGCGGGAACCTCGGTTTTCGGAGTGCGCGGCCAAACGGAGATCCCCGCTTCCGCGGGGATGACACCGAGTACTGGGTTGGCGTTGTGTCCTAGCTACCCAGTTCCCACTCGATGGTGCGGCGCAGCGCCTGCTCCTCCGGCACGATCTCGCGATAGCCCAGTTCGTCGCGGATGCGCTGGGAGTCGAGCGTCAGCGGGTAGGCGAGGTCCATCGCCTCGGCCCGGTCGGCCAGCACCCCGCCTTCGCCGGGCTCGACCAGCACGATCTCGTTGTCGACCCCCATCAGGGTCAGGATCGTCCGCGCCCAGTCGGCCTGCGTGCGCACGAAGGGCTGCGCCACGTTGTAGATGCGCCCCGCCGCCTCGGGCAGGGTGGCGGCGAGCGCCAGCGCTTCGGCCGCGTCGTCGACATAGGCATAGGAGTTGAGCCAGGCGGCGCCGCGCTTGTCGAGCCTGAACGGGGCGCCCGGCCTGACGCCCCCGATGACCCAGGCGAAGCGGTGCTGCTTGTCGTCCGGCCCGAAGATCATCGGCAGCCGCAGCACCGTGGCTTCCGGCGCGCCGTGGGCGAGCGCGAATTCCTCGATCGGGATCTTGTCGTAGTTCTCGAACAGGTCGTCCTCGACCCCCTGCGGCCGGCGCGGATTGCCGCGATAGGGATAGCGCAGCATGCGCAACGGCGAGTCCTCGGTCGCCGGCTCGGGCCGCACCGCCGGGCTCTCCTTGCGCAGCAACCCGCCATAGTTGGAATAGACGTCGGTCGAGCTGACGAGCACGTAGCGGGCGCCGGCCTCGGCCGCCGCCTCGATCACCGGCTCCGAATTGCGCAGGCTGAGGGCGAAGATGTCGATGACGGCGCTGACGCCGTTGGCCTTGAGCAGTGCCGCGATCCGCGCCCCGTCCATGCGGTCGGCCTTCTCGAACCTCACCCCGTCGGCCAGCACCACCGGGCTCTGGCCGCGGGCGATGACCAGCACGTCCTCGCCGCGCTCCCGCAGTCGCCGGGCCGTGGCGCTGCCCAGAAATCCCGTGCCCGAAACGATCGCGATGGTCATTGGCGCCGACTCCTTTTTTCGAAGGCCGGAGACTGGGGGAGGGCGCCGCCAGGTTCAACCCCGGATCGCCCGGGGCGGGACAATCGGCCTCAGTGCGGCAGGTTGAGCGGCTGGCCGTGGTGACGCAACACCAGCCCGACCGCGCCCATGCAGGCGCCGTTGTCGACGAAGGCACTCGGCCTGAGCAGGGTGCGGGCGAAGTCGGGCATGTCGCGGCCCTTGACCAGGCTGAAGCGCTCGAAGCTCTCGGCCAGCGGGTCCATCAGCAGCGCCCCGGCCGAGGCCAGGCGGCCGCTCACGACCACCAGGGCCGGGTTGAACACCGAGCCGATGAGGCCCAGGCCCCGTCCGCCGGCCTCGCCCGCCTGCCGGATGAGCCGCCGGCACGTCTCGTCGCCGTCGAGCGCCAGCCGCACGACATCGGCGATGCGGAGCGCGTGCCCGACATGCCGCTCCGCCGCGGCGAGCGGTTCGCGGAAACTGGCATAGACCTCGAGGCAGCCGCGATTGCCGCAGCGGCACAGGGGACCGTCGGGATCGATCACCACATGTCCGAATTCGCCGGCGCCGCCGGCGATGCCGCGCAGCACACGGCCGCCTGACACGATCGCGCCGCCCACGCCTAGGTCGAGGGTGTAGAGGACAAAATCCTCGAAGCCCTGCGCCGCGCCCCAGGTCATTTCGGCGATGGCCGAGCAGTTGCTCTCGTTGTCGGCGAAGATCGGGGCATCGAACATCGGCCCGAACATCTCGTGCAGGTTGACGCCGGCCCAGTTCGGGATGCCGCCGCGCATGACCTCGCCGGTGATCGGACTGACGGGCCCGCCGACGGCGATGCCGACGCCCAGCAGCGCGTCGGGCGAGCGCCACTGGTTGGCATAGGCAGCGTCGATCAGCTCGCGCACCACCTCCACGCCGCGCGCCGGCGAATAGTCGGGCTCGATCACCGCCGTCGCGTCGGACAGGATCTGGTGCGACACGTCAGCGACGATCACCTGGATTTCCGATTGCCCGATCAGGATGCCGATGCAGGTGCCCGCCTCGGGGTTGAGCGTCAGCGTCGTCGCCGGGCGCCCCACGCTGCCCGCCGATTCGCTTCCGGTCTCTACCACCATGTTGGAACGCTTGAGTTCGGAGAGCGCCGTCGACACCGTCGACTTGGCCAGTCCGGTAAGCCGCGCCAGCTGCGCCGCGCTCATGCTGCCGCGCTCGCTGAGGGTACGCACGATGCGCCCGGCGGGGGTCTCCGGCGACCTGTCGGCAAGCAGGGATTTGAGTTCGATCTGGTTCACGCAGCGCTCCCCCGGGGCGCGTTGACAAGCCGAATAAGTTCACCATAGAACTAATACGACGGTGCGCAGGAGGATGAGCACCGCCACGGGAAAAGCGCAAGTGGCCACAGGGGCCGACCGTAAGAGTCGGAGTGGGGCGCGGGCGCTTCAAGGGAGAGAGACAATTATGAAGTTCACGACCAAGGTCGCGGCTGCCGCGACCACTATGCTTGCTGCCGCGCTGCTTTCGAGCACCGCGATGGCCGCCCCCAAGGTGCTGATGCTGCACCAGTGGGCGTCCGGCAACGACGCCGCCTCGATTGCCAAGCTCGGCGAGATGTTCACCGCCGCCGGCGGCACCTGGGAACAGACCGCCATTGCCGGTCACACGGCCAATACCCTCGCCAAGCTGCGCGCCGACGTCGTCGCCGGCAACGCCCCGGCCGCCGTGCAGCTGAAGGGCCCGGAAATCGCCGAGTGGAACGCCACCGGCGGCACCGCCGACATGGATGAGCTTGCCACCTCCGAAGGCTGGGACAAGGTCGTCGCCCCCGAGCTGCTGCCGGTGATGAAGCCCGATGGCAAGTGGGTCGCCGCGCCCATGAACATCCACCGCATCAACTGGATCTGGGGCAACAAGGCCGCCATGGAGGGCGTCGGCGTCACCGAGCTGCCCAAGACCTGGGCCGACTTCAACGCCGCCTGCGAGAAGGCCATTGCCGGTGGCAAGATCTGCCTCGCCCACCTCAGCGCCGACTGGACCGACGCCACCACCTTCGAAGTGGTCGTCTACGGCCAGGATCCCGAGCTGTTCAAGAAAGCCTTCGTCGACGGCGACGTCGATGCGCTGCGTTCGGACGGCATGATCAAGGCCTTCGACCAGATGCGCCTGATGGTTTCCAAGTACATGGATCCGGCCATCGCCGGCCGTGACTACGACACCGCCTCCAACATGATGGTCAACGGCGACGCGCTGTTCTTCATCATGGGCGACTGGGAACTGGGCACCATCAAGTCGGTGGGCAAGGAGCCGGGCAAGGACATCCTGTGCGGCCAGGCGCCGACCGACTGGGGCAAGCCGGGCTTCATCCTGAACTCCGACTCCGTGGTGTTCTTCAAGCAGTCCAACCCGGACTACGTCGAAGGCCAGAAGCTGCTGGCCCACCTCATCCTGTCGCCTGACTTCCAGAAGGTCTTCAACATCGCCAAGGGTTCGATCCCGGCGCGCATGGACATCGACCTGGCCGCGAGCGGCTTCAACGCCTGCCAGATCCAGAGCCAGGCCGACCTGAAGGCCTCGATCGAGGACGGCGAACTGGTCCGCTCGATGGCCCACAACATGACCGTGCTGCAAAAGTACCGCGGCGCCATGATGGACACGATCACCGAGTTCGTGAACACGCCGGAAATGTCGTCGGCCGACGCGGCCAACGCCATGGCTGACGCCGTCGAAGCCCAGATGTAAGCTTCCTTCCGAAGCGACCGGCCGCGGTGCCGTTTCATCCGCGGCCGGTTCTTTTCTACTTATGCGGAGGGGGAGCCCGTGAGTAGTGCCGGATATACCGCCATGGCGGGCGGGACGGGCCTTTGGGAAAAGCTCAAGCGCTGGGTCCCGATCTTCGTCATCACGCCGTCGATCATCGCCTCGTTCGTCTATGTCTTCGTCTTCGCGGGCTGGACGCTCTACATCTCGCTGAGCGACTCGACGCTGTTGCCGACCTACGGCTTCAAGGGGCTCGAGAACTACTTCAGCCTGTGGGCCAATCGGCGCTGGGGCGTCGCCTACTCCAACCTGTTCTTCTTCTCGACCTTCTATGTGCTCGCGGCGATGGCGGTCGGGCTTGTCCTGGCGCTGCTGCTCGACCAGAAGATTCGGGCCGAGAGCTTCTGGCGCACCATGTACATGTACCCCCTGGCGGTGAGCTTCATCGTCACCGGTACGGTGTGGCAGTGGCTCTACAATCCCACCGGCGGCATCCAGTTCCTCGTCAACTCGCTGGGCTGGACCGACTTCCAGTTCGCGCTGACCAGCGACCGCAAGAACGCCATCTGGGCCATCATCCTGACCGGCATCTGGCAAAGCGCAGGCTTCACCATGGCGCTGTTCCTCGCCGGCCTGCGCTCGGTCGACGGCGACATCATCAAGGCTGCCTCGATCGACGGCGCCTCGACCTTCCGGATCTACCGCAAGGTGATCCTGCCCTCGATCACCCCGATCTTCCTCGCCGTTGCCGTGGTGCAGCTGCAGGCCGCCATCAAGACCTTCGACCTCGCCGTGGCGCTGACCAATTCCGGCCCCGGCATCTCGACCACCTTCCCCGCCACCTACGTCTACGACCTGATGTTCCAGCGCGGCCAGATCGGCGAGGGCGCCGCCGCCGCGATGATGATCCTTGCGGCCCTGGCCGTGGTCCTGGTGCCCTATTCGCTGTATCTGGCGTGGCGCCGCAGAAGGGAGAGCGGCCGTGGCTGAAGCAACCCTCAACTCCAGCGGCGTCGTCGACCACGAAGCCTCGGTGGCCAGCCGTCGCCGCCTGATCAGCCGGATCGTCATCTACGGCCTGCTGTCCGGCTTTGCGCTGATCTACCTCATCCCGCTCTGCGTGGTGGTGTTCAACTCATTCCGGACCTTGCCCGAAATCTCGGCGCACGGCCTCATCGCCTTCCCGCAGAGCTTCCGGCTCGACGCCTGGCCGCAGGCCTGGAGCGACTTCTGCATCGGCGGCCAGTGCGAAGGCATCCAGCGCTACTTCTGGAACTCGGTGGCCATGGTGGTCCCGGCGACCATCATCTCGACCGCGCTGGGCGCCATCAACGGCTACGTGCTGTCGAAATGGAAGTTCCCCGGCTCCGACATCGTCTTCGGCATGATGCTGCTCGGCGTGTTCATGCCCGGCCAGATCGCGCTGCTGCCCTGGGCCTTCATCCTGGGCAAGATCGGCCTCGCCAACTCGGTCTACGGGCTGATCCTCGTGCACTGCATCCAGGGGTTGAGCTTCACCACGCTGTTCTGCCGCAACTACTTCGTCGGCATCCCCGACGACCTGGTGAAGGCGGCCCGCATCGATGGCGCCGGCTTCTGGCGCATCTTCTACAAGATCATCCTGCCGATTTCGCCGCCGATCCTGATCGTGACGGTCATCTGGCAGTTCACCGGCATCTGGAACGAGTACCTGTTCGGCGTGGTGCTGAACTCGGGTGCCAACCAGCCCATCACTTCGGCGCTCGTGGCGCTGTCGCTCAACGGCACCACCGTCCGCACCTATGACGTGATGAGTGCGGCCGTGCTGATCGGCGCGCTGCCTCCGCTGCTCGTCTACTTCTTCGGCGGCAAGTACTTCGTCCGCGGACTCACCCAGGGAGCAATCAAGTAAATGGCGTCCTTGACTATCAGGAACCTGCGCAAGAGTTTCGGCGCCGTCGAAGTGCTGAAGGGGGTCGACCTCGAGGCCAGGACAGGCGAGTTCATCGCGCTGGTCGGGCCCTCGGGTTGCGGCAAGTCCACGCTGCTGGCCATGATCGCCGGCCTCGAGACCGTGACCTCGGGCGAGATCTACATCGGCGACCGGCTGGTGAACTCGGTGGCGCCCAAGGATCGCGACATCGCCATGGTGTTCCAGTCCTACGCGCTCTATCCGACCATGACCGTCAAGGAGAACATGGCCTTCGGCATGGAGAGCCGGGGTGTGCCCAAGGCCGAGCAGGAGCAGACGATCGCCCGCGTCGCGGCGCTGCTGCAGATCGAGCCGTTCCTCAAGCGCAAGCCGGGCCAGCTGTCCGGAGGCCAGCGCCAGCGCGTCGCCATGGGGCGCGCCCTGGTGCGCGACCCGGCGCTGTTCCTGTTCGACGAACCGCTGTCGAACCTCGACGCCAAGCTGCGCGTCGACATGCGCACCGAGATGAAGAAGCTGCACCAGCGCGTCGGCAAGACCACCGTGTACGTGACGCACGACCAGGTGGAAGCCATGACGCTGGCCTCGCGCATCGCCGTGATGCACCAGGGCGAGGTGCAGCAGTTCGCCGATCCCGACACCATCTACAACCGGCCGGCCAACATCTTCGTCGCCGGCTTCATGGGCTCGCCGTCGATGAACTTCATCAACGCCGAGATCAGCACGGCGGGCGGTGCGCCGGCCGTGACGTTCCCGCTCGCCGACGGCGGCGTCGCCAGCCTGCCGCTCCACGACGGCGTGGCGCAGCGGGTCACCGACAAGAAGGTGATCCTCGGCATCCGTCCGGAGCACCTGAGCCGCCAGGACCCCGGCAACGCCGGCAAGCCCGGCGTCGCCACCATGTCCGCACCGGTCGAAGTGGTCGAGCCCACCGGCGCCGAGACGATGGCCGTCATGAAGTTCGGCGAACTCGAGGTCGTCGGCCGCTTCAGCCCCGACGAGGCGCCCAGGATGGGCGAGAACATGCCGCTGGCCGTCGACATGACCCGGGCCTGCCTGTTCGATCCGGCAACCACCCGACTGATCTAGAGGCTCCGAAATCAGCAAGTTCGCAAAATACCCCAGTCTCGAGGGGCGGGTCGTCTTCGTCACCGGGGGCGCCACCGGCATCGGCGCCGAGATCGTCCGCGCCTTCGCCGGGCAGGGCTGCAAGGTCGGCTTCGTCGATATCCTCGATCAGGAGGGCGAGGCGATCGCCGCCGAAACCGGCGCGGCGTTCGTCAACTGCGACGTCACCGACGTCGCCGGGCTGCGCGCCGCCATCGACGTGATCAGGAACCGGCTCGGCAACATCACCGTGCTCGTCAACAATGCCGCCAACGACGACCGGCACGAGATCGACGCCGTCACCGAGGAATACTGGGACGCCTCGCTCGACCTCAACCTCCGCCCGCAGTTCTTCGCCGCCCAGGCGGTGCGCGAGCAGATGAAGGCCGAAGGCGGCGGCTCGATCATCAACTTCTCCTCGATCGCCTGGCGCGGCGGGGCCTCCAACATGCCGGTCTATGCCACGGCGAAATCGGCGACCATCGGGCTCACCCGGGCGCTCGGCCGCGGCTTCGGCACCGACAATATCCGCGTCAACGCCATCGAGCCCGGCGCGGTGATCACGGAGCGCCAGAAGCGCCTGTGGTTCAAGGACCAGGCCGACATCGACAGCCTCGTCGCCCGCCAGACCATCCAGAAGATGCTGCTCGGCGACGAGATTGCGCGCACCGTCCTGTTCCTCGCCTCCGACGACAGTCGCATGATCACCAAGCAGTCCATTACTGTAGATGCTGGACTGAGATGAGGCGCCCCCGACTCGTCCCACCACCGGGTCATCCCCGCGCAAGCGGGGATCTCCGTTTGGGGTGCGAGAAGAAAACAGAGGTTCCCGCGTTCGCGGGAACGACACCGAGCGTGTGGCAAGAAGAAGCGGTGACCCGATGAAGATCACGACCGGCCTGAACCCCTACGGCCTCACCTGGTATCTCGGCCTGCAGGGCGCGGGCACGCCCCGGCACAACCCCAACGGGGTCGGCCTCGAGGGCTTCATCCGCCTGACCCAGGAGCTGGGCGGCAAGGCCATCGAGCTGTGGGACGGCTGGCTCAGGGACAAGTCCGACGCCGAGCTCGCCTCGCTCCGGCAGCGCCTCGACGACCTGGGCTGGAAGCGCGTCGTCAGTTCCGGCCTGCAGCAGGGCGACATGGACATGCTGATCCGCGTCGCCAGGGCGCTCGACGCAAAGTTCATCCGCGTTGCGCTGACCCCGATCCTGTGCGGCGATCGCGCCGCCGCCGGGCAGCGCTGGCACGAGCTGGTCCGCTCGGTGCACGAGAAGCTCGAGGCCGCCGTGCCCAAGCTCGAGGCCGCCGATGTCGTGCTGCTGATCGAGAACCACCAGGACTTCACCTCGCGCGAGCTGGTCGGCCTGTGCGAGGAATACGGCCCGCATGTGCGGATCGTGTTCGACATGGCGAACACCTTCCCGGTCGCCGAGTCGCCGCTCGACTTCACCCGCGTCATCGCGCCCTATGTGCGCCACTGCCACGTCAAGGACTACCGCGTGCATTTCGAGCCGGACGGCTTCCGCCTGGTGCGCTGCCCGTCGGGCGACGGCTGCGTGCCGCACAAGGAAATGTTCGACATCCTGGCCAAGCACAATGACGAGATGGTCGCCTGCATCGAGATCGGCGCGCTCGAGGCGCGGCATGTGAAGCTCTATACGCCCGAGTGGTGGCACGGCTACGCGCCCAAGGAAGCCGAGGCGCTGGCCGCCTGCCTGCTCGCCGCGCAGAAGAACCGCTTTGCCGAGGGCGACGACTGGCGCACCCCATGGGAGCGCAACGCCGACCACGAACTGATCGAATACGAGCTTGGGCAGTACCGGAAGAGCGCCGCGAACCTCAAGGCTCTTGGACTTATGTGATTGGAGGCCACAAGTGGCGAATAAGGACCTATCTGGCAAAATCGCGTTCGTGACCGGCTCCGGCCGCGGCCTGGGCAGCGTGATGGCGAAGAAGCTCGCCGCCCGCGGCGCCGACGTCGTCGTGCATGACCTGACCTGGGATGCTTCCGCCAAGTACGGCGAGGGCGAGAACCTCGGCGTCATGATCAAGACCATCGAGGGCATGGGCGTGCGCTCGATGGGCGTTACCGGCAATATCGGCGACCGCGATGCGGTCGACGCCATGCGCTCGCAGATCGAGGAGAAGTTCGGCCCGGTCGAAATCCTCGTCAACTGCGCCGGCGGCGACATCGGCGCCTCGGGCAACAAGCCGGTGCCCAACAACATCCTCGGCATCACCTACGAGGACCTGACGACGCTGACCAACAACAACCTGATCGGCACCATGCTGGTCACCCAGGCGTTCGTGCCGCAGATGGTCGAGCGCCAGCACGGCATCGTCGTCAACATCGCCTCGGTCGCCGCCCATATCGGCGTTTCGCACGGCGGCATCTATGCGACGCTGAAGGCCGCCGTGACGCACTACACCCGCTGCCTCGCCGACGAGGTGCGCGAGCATGGCGTGCGCGTCAACGCAGTGAGCCCGGGGCCGAGCAAGACCGCGCGCTTCCAGGCCACCCGCACGGTCGACCCCGACAAGATGAACTCCAACAAGGTCTCGATGGACCGCTACGCCGAGCCCGAGGAAATCGCCGATGCGGTGGTGTTCCTGTGCTCGCCGGAGGCCAAGTTCATCCACGGCCAGCTCCTCCGCGTCGACGGCGGCCTGCAGCTTTACGCGGGGTGAGTTCGCACGGGGGCCCCTTCATCCTCCCCTGCGCAGCGGGGGAGGATTAGGATGGGCCGGTGGGCCGTCCCTCTCGGCAATCACTTGTCCGCGCGAAAGCCTGCGGTTACCCCTGTGTCTCCCATCCCGGAGCCACCATGCCCACCCTTGGCCTGATCCTCGCGGCCACCGCGGCCGTCGCGTCGTTCGTCACCGCCTGGCTGGTCATGCGCAGGGCCGGGCGACTGGGGCTTGTGCAGGCCCCGAACGCCCGCTCCTCGCACACCATGCCCACGCCCAGCGGCGGCGGCGTCGGCATTGCCACCGGCGGCACCATCGCCGGGCTGCTCTGCGCGCTGCTGCTGCCCTTCCTCGCCGTGCCGGTGATCATGGCCTCCGTACTGATCGCCTTCATCGGCTACTACGACGACCGCCGTCCGCTCTCGGCGCGCTGGCGCCTCGGCGCGCAGGTGCTGCTGATGGGCGCGGTGGTCGCGGTGTTGCCGCTCGAGGTGCTGGTCGGCCTCACCGGCCTGCCGGAATCGGTGGTGATGATCCTCGTCACGCTGGCCGGCGCCCTGTGGATCAACCTCTACAACTTCATGGACGGCATCGATGGCCTCGCCGCCTCGGAGGCCATCTTCCTGTTGCTCGGCGCCGCGCTGGTCGCGCTCGCCTTCGAGCCCGCCGTCCTCGACGATCCGCGCCTGTGGTGGATGGTCGGCCTCGCCGCCGCCTGCCTCGGCTTCCTCGCCCTCAACTGGCCGCCGGCGCGCCTGTTCATGGGCGATGCCGGCAGCACCTACCTCGGGCTGATGATCGCCTTCTTTGCCCTGACCACCCTCACCAGCTTCTGGCTCAGCCTGTGGCAGTGGCTGATCCTCGCCGCGCTCTTCCTCGCCGACAGCCTCGCCACGCTCGGTCGCCGCATCGTCGCGCGCGAACGCTTCTGGGAAGGGCACAAGCGCCACGCCTACCAGGCCCTGGCGCGGCGCTTCGGGTCGCATCGACGGGTGACGCTGCTCTACCTCGCGATCGATGTGGTGGTGCTGCTGCCGCTCGCCTGGCTGGCGGGACGTTATCCGGGCTGGGCCCCCGCCTTCGCCCTGGGCATCCTGGCGGTGCTGGTGCTGCTGGCGCTGCGCTTCGGCGCAGGGGCCCCGCTACAGCCAGTGGCTGAGGAACCAGGCCCCGGCGCCGAGAATGGCGAATGACGCCGCGGCCGACGCAAGCAGCATGTTCTTGGTGAAGCTCAACTGCCGGGCCATCTCGTGCCGGGTCAGGGCCCGGACGTCGAACTGCTCGATTTCGTGGTCGATCATGATGCAGGCCCCTCAGCTGCCCCGGATCGCTTGCAGGGGAGGTTGCAGGCCCTCCCGCTGCCAAAGCGTGACGGTCAGAGGGTGCGCGCGCCTGCCCGACCCGGCCAGTGCAATGCAAAATCATGCTTAATTGGAGACAAATGCCGTGTAGTCTCGCACCGCTCGCACAAGCGTGTAGGCTGCCCGCCGCGGCGGCCTTGTCGATGCCACGATTGGCGCGCTGATGCCGCCGCCCGCAATACTGGATAGTGCCTCGCTGATGCCTCGCCTGCGTACCGGTTTCATCATCCTCGCCACGACGACCCTGCTCGCGGCCTGTACCTCGGTCGTTCCCCCCGCGCCAGGGCCGGGCAAGACAGCCACCACCCCGCCGGTGCAGCTGACCCAGGGCGGCATCCTCTCCGCCATCAACAATACGCGCGCCGCCAACGGCAAGCCGCCGCTGCGCTACAACGTCAAGCTCGAGGACGCGGCGCGTTCGCAGGCCAACCTGATGGCCGCCAAGGACACGCTGTCGCATGATCTCGGCGTGACCCTGCGCCAGCGCGTCACCACCGCCGGCTACGACGGTGCGGTGGGCGAGAACGTCGCCGGCGGCCAGTCCAGCCTCGACCAGGCCATCGCCGGCTGGCTCGCCTCGCCGGCCCACCGTGACACGCTGCTCTCCACCAAGTTCCAGGAGTTCGGCCTCGCCGTCGCCACGGTGCCGCCCAACCGCGACAGCCGCTACCGCACCTACTGGGCCTTCATCGCCGGCGGGCCTTTCGATGCGTGGCGCTGAGGCCCGGCTCGCGCTGGAAGTATACCCCCCACCCTGTCCCTCCCCCGCAAGGGGGGAGGTGACCTGCGCTCGCACGTCTTCGTCCCAGTGGCGCTGAGTGATCTGTCAGCGTCTCCCTCCCCCTTGCGGGGAGGGGACAGGGGTAGGGGCATCCTTCCCGTACCGGGGCTCGCCTACTCCGTGCTCAGCGTCCGCCGCACCGCATCGCGCCAGCCCTTGAGCTTGCGCTTTCGCGTCTCGTCGTCCATGCGCGGGGTGAATTGCCGGTCGAGGGCCCAGCGCCGGGCGAAGCCCTGCTGGTCCGGCCAGACTCCGGCCTTGTAGCCGGCGAGCCAGGCCGCCCCGAGCGCGGTCGTCTCGAGGATGGTCGGCCGGTCGACCGGCGTGTTGAGGATGTCGGCGAGGAACTGCATGGTCCAGTCCGACGCAACCATGCCGCCGTCGACGCGCAGCACCGTGTCGCTCGCGCCCTTCCAGTCCCTGCGCATGGCGTCGACCAGGTCGCGCGTCTGGTAGCTCACTGATTCGAGCGCTGCCCGTGCCAGCTCCGCCGGTCCGGTATTGCGGGTGAGCCCGGTCAGCGAGCCGCGCGCCGCCGAGTCCCACCACGGTGCGCCCAGGCCCACGAAGGCCGGCACGAGGTAGACGTTCTGCGTCGGGTCGGCCTTGGCCGCCAGCGCGCCCGCGTCGGAGGATTTCTCGAACGCCTTGAGCATGTCGCGCAGCCACTGCACCGCGGCGCCGGCGATGAAGATCGCGCCCTCGAGCGCGTAAGTGGTTTCGCCGTCGATCCGGTAGGCGATCGTGGTCAGCAGCCGGTTCTTGCTCCGCACCATGTCCTTGCCGGTGTTGAGCAGGGCGAAGCATCCGGTGCCGTAGGTCGACTTCAGCATGCCCGGGGTGAAGCAGGCCTGGCCGATCGTGGCCGCCTGCTGGTCGCCGGCCGCGCCGTAGATCGGGATCGGGGCGCCCAGCACCTCGGGATCGGTGGTGCCGAAATCGTCGGCATTGTCCTTCACTTCGGGAAGGATGGCGCGCGGGATGCGGAACAGCTTCAGGAGCTCGTCGTCCCACTGCCCGGTCCTGATGTTGAGCAGCAGTGTGCGGGAGGCGTTGGTGATGTCGGTGGCGTGGCTCCGGCCGCCGGTCAGGCGCCAGATCAGGTAGCTGTCGACCGTGCCGAAGGCGAGCTCGCCCTTTTCGGCCCGCTTGCGTGCCCCGGGCACGTTGTCGAGGATCCAGGCCAGCTTGGTCGCCGTGAAGTAGGGGTCCAGCAGCAGCCCCGTTTTCCTGGAGATCATCGGCTCGTGGCCGGCCTTCTTCAGCTTCTCGCACAGCTTCGCCGTGCGGCGGTCCTGCCAGACGATGGCGTTATGGATCGCCTTGCCGGTCGCCCGGTCCCACACGATGGTGGTCTCGCGCTGGTTGGTGATGCCGATGGCGGCGATGTCGGCGGCCTGGAGGCTGGCGCGCTTCAGCGCCGTCTTCACGCTCCACAGCACCGTCGCCCAGATCTCCTCCGGCACGTGCTCCACCCAGCCGTCCTGCGGGAAATGCTGGGTGAACTCCATCTTGCCCAGGCCAGCGATCTTCTGGTCGCCGTCGAACACGATGGCCCGGCTCGATGTAGTGCCCTGGTCGATGGCCAGAATGTTGCCCGTCACGTCGTCGTCCCCCTCAAGAGCGTTCTCGGGAAAAGCTGCAGGCTCTTCCGGTACGAAGAACCCGTCAAACCTGCGCCATGCGCCTGGCCATGTAGCCGGCCAGCGCCGCCTTCTCCTGTTCGTTGAACCTGAGCCCCTGCTTGCTGCGCCGCCACAGCACATCGTCGGCGCTGCGCGCCCACTCGTGCTCCATCAGGTAGTCCACCTCGACCTCGGTCAGCGTCCCGCCCAGCAGCGCGCCCAGCTCGCTCGCCTGCTGCCGGCTGCCCAGGATCTGCGGCACCAGCGTGCCGTAGGCGCGCGTCATGCGCCGCAGCATGCGCGGGTCGAGCCGGGGGTACTTCGACATGTGGCTGCGCAACAGGGCCTCGAACGTGGTCGGCGCGAAATCCCCGCCGGGCAGCGTGCCGGTCCGCGTCCAGCGCGGGCCCTTGGCCCCGATCAGCCCGTCGATCCGGTCCACGGCCTGCTCGCTGAGCCGCCGATGCGTCGTCAGCTTGCCGCCGAAGACATTGAGCAGCGGCGCCGCCCCGGCCTCGCCCTCGGTCTTCAGCACGTAGTCGCGGGTCGCCTCCTGCGCCGCCGAGGCGCCATCGTCGAACAGCGGTCGCACGCCCGAAAAGGTCCACACGATGTCGTCGCGCGTGATCTGGCGGGCAAAGTACTCGTTGGCGGCAGCGAGCAGATAGTCGGTCTCCTCGTCGCTGATCCTGACGCCGGTCGGATCCCCCTCGAAGTCCTTGTCGGTGGTGCCGATCAGGGTGAAATCGCCCTCGTACGGGATGGCGAAGAAGATGCGGCCGTCGCTGTTCTGGAAGAAGTAGCAGCGGTCGTGGTCGAACAGCCTCCTGACCACGATGTGGCTACCCTTGACCAGCCGGACGTGGTGGGCATCGTTCCGGCCCATTGCCTCGATGATCACCTTGTCGACCCACGGGCCGGCGGCATTCACCAGCATCCGCGCCGTCGCCGTGCTGCGCCGCCCGGCTTCGTCTTCCATCTCGATGGTCCAGAGCCCGCCTTCGCGCCGCGCCGACACGACCTTGGTGCGCACCAGCACCGTCGCGCCGTGATTGGCCGCATCGCGGGCGTTGAGCACCACGAGCCGCGCGTCGTCCACCCAGCCGTCCGAGTATTCGAACGCGATCTTGTGTCCCGGCTTCAGCGGCTTGCCGGCCTCGTCCGTTTCGAGGTCCAGCGTCTTCGTCGCCGGCAGCAGCTTGCGGCCGCCGAGATGGTCGTAGACGAACAGGCCCAGCCGCAGCAGCCAGGCCGGCCGCAGGTTCTTCTCGTAGGGCAAGACGAAGCGCAGCGGCCAGATGATATGCGGCGCCGATGCCCACAGCACCTCGCGCTCCGCCAGCGCTTCGTGCACCAGGCGGAACTCGTAGTATTCGAGGTAGCGCAGGCCCCCGTGCACCAGCTTGGTCGCCGCCGACGACGTGCCCGAGGCGAGGTCGTGCATTTCGGCCAGCATCACCGAATGACCGCGCCCCACCGCATCGCGGGCGATGCCGGTGCCGTTCACTCCGCCGCCGATGACGAAGATATCCACGGGGGCAGGGGAGGTCATGAGGCAATCCTGAAGCGCTGGTGCATGGTCGCGATCTAGGAGAGAAAGCACGCCCGGATCAACGTCATATTGTGCCGGAAAGCTTGCGCGAACCAAGGGGCTGCGTCCAGCCGCGGCGCGCGGTCATTGACCATGCGGGCCAAGCCGTGCACTAGCAGGTCAGTCTCTCCGCCCGGCCCGCCCATGCTCGCCATCCTCAACGTCGTGCTGCCCGTCTTCGCGCTGATGGCGCTGGGCAACCTGGCCGTGCGCTTCCGCCTATTCCCGTCCGAGGGCGTGCGCGGCCTGGTGCTGTTCGTCAACAACTTCGCCACGCCCTGCCTGCTGTTCAACGCCCTGGCGACGGCGGACTTCTCCACCGCCTTCCGCTGGAACGTCATCGGGCCGTTCTATGTCGGCGCGCTCACGGTGTTCGTGCTCGGCATCTTCATCGCCGCCAAGGTGTTCAGGAATCGGCCGGGCGAGAGCGTTACCTCGGGCTTTTCGGCATTCTTCACCAACACCGTGCTCATCGGCATCCCGGTGATGCAGCGCGCCTATGGCCACGATGCGCTGGTCACCGCGTTCTCGATCATCGCCTTCCACGCCTCGGTGCTGATCACGCTGGGCATGCTGGTGATGGAGCTGGTGCGCCGCGACGGAGCGCCCCTGCACAAGGCGCTGGGCGTCGCCGCCGTCCGCATCGTCTCCAATCCGCTGCTCTGGGGCATCGTGCTGGGCGCGGCGGCCAACCTGATGAAGCTCGAGCTGGTCGAGCCCGTCGAGGCCTTCATCACCATGATGGCGGCGGCCGTGACCCCGGCGGCCCTGTTCGGCCTGGGCGGGGCGCTCAACGACTACCGGCTCAGCGAGAACTGGGCCCAGGCGTTGTCGCTGGCGCTGCTCAAGCTGATCGTGCAGCCGCTCATCGCCTATGTGCTGATGGTCCACGTCCTGCACGTCGACCATGAGTTCGCCCGCTACGGCATCCTGCTCGCCGCCATGCCGACGGGCATCAACGCCTATGTGTTCGCGACCTACTACAACCGCGGCGTCAACGTGGCGACCAATACCGTGCTGATCTCGACCGTGCTGAGCGTGCTGACCGTGAGCGGCTGGCTGTACCTGCTGGGGCTGTAACGCCATCGCCTCCCTCCCCCTTGAGGGGAGGGATTGAGGGAGGGGGTGGTGCGGTGTGCCGCCGATGGACCCCCACCCCCAGCCCCTCCCCTCAGGGGGCAGGGGAGCGGTCTACTGCGCCGCCTCGACGCTCATCGCCAGCACCAGCGGTTCGCCCACCACCGGCACGCTGCGTACCGGGATGGTCGAGACCGCGTCGAGCCCGACCGCGACCCGCACGTGCCGGTCCGTCGGACACACCGCCAGGCCCGGGTCGAACCCGATCCAGCCGAGCCCGTCGTCCCAGGCCTCGGCCCAGGCGTGGAACGTCGCCGGCCCGTCATCGGCCAGCACGTAGCCGGTCACGTAGCGCGCCGGAATCTCGAGCGCCCGCGCCGCGCCGATGAAGGCATGCGCGAAGTCGGCCGCGGGCGGCCGCGCCGCCTTCGCCTGGCCCTGTCCGTCTTGCTCCTGGCCCTGCTCGCCATTGCCGACGACTTCGGACACCCGCGCCATCAGCGCGTGCAGCAGCGCGATCCGGTCCTGCCCGTCCTTCGGCACGGTCCGGAACCGGCCGGTGATCGCGCCCACCGGCTTGGTCAGCGCCGTCGGGCGCCGGTAGAGGGCCGGGGGAATGTCGCCCGGCAGCCGGCCGATGACGCCGTTGCGGTCGATGGTATCGACGATGCCGGCGACGGCGATCGTCAGCTCCGCCTCGGGGCGCGTCTGGCTGACGAGGTGGGCCCGGTTGCCGAACGCATCGACGAAGCTCGCCGCCGCCTCGAAGCCGGGCATGTCGATGCTCCACTCGCGCACCGTCTGGGTCGGCCCGGTCCGCGGCGTCAGCAGCAGGTGCTGCACGGCGCGGGCAATGCCGGTGCCGATGGCGAGGCTCAGTCGATGTCGGATGGCGATCTGCATCAGTAGAAGTTGTAGCTCTCGGCGAGGGCGTCGGTAATGCGGTTGTTGCAGTTGATGAACTCGGTCAGGAACTCGTGCAGGCCGTATTCGAAGATGCGGTCGACGCTGTTGCCCTCGAGCAGTTCGGCCACTGCATCCACGGCGTCGTGCGCCCCGGTGCGCGTGCCGTAGATGTCCTCGAGCATGTGCACCGTCCGGTTGATCCAGTCGACGCAGAACGCCAGCGAGCGCGGCATTTCTGGCCTCAGGATCAGGTAGTCGGCGATGTTCCAGGCCTTGTAGCGGTCGTGATAGACGTGCCGGTAGCTGCGATGCGCCGAGGCGGCGCGCAGGATCATCGTCCATTGCGCGATGTCGACCTCGCCCCCAACCATGGTCGCCCGCGGCAGCAGCACGTAGTACTTCATGTCGAGGATGCGGGCCGTGTTGTCGGCCCGCTCGACGAAGTTGCCGAGCTGGCTGAAGGCATAGCCGTCGTCGCGCAGGAACGTCGACAGCAGCGCGCCGCGATAGCGGTGGCTCACCTGCTTGATCCAGAACAGCAGTTCCTGGAGCTTGGCGCCGGAGATGTCGCGCGGCCGGATGGCGGCGAACTCGAGCCAGGCCGCGTTGATCGACTCCCACATCTCGGTGGTGAGCGCGGTGCGCACCGAGCGCGCATTGGTGCGCGCCGCCAGCAGGCACGATTTCACCGACGACGGGTTGGCCTCGTCGAAGATCATGTAGTCGGCGACGCTCTTGACGTCGGCCAGCTTGTACTTGGCGTCGAAGCCCTCATCGACCTCGGCCGCCTGCATCATCGAGATCAGGTGCTCGGACGCGCCGCCCTCGCGCCGCGAGGTGAGGCTCATCCGGTAGCCGACCTCGAACATGCGCGCCATGTTCTCGGCCCGCTCGATATAGCGGCTGAGCCAGAAGAGGTTCTGCGCGGTGCGGCCTAGCATCTCGCCACCTCCACCGGATCTCCCTTCTCCCCTTGCGGGAGAAGGTGGCGCGCAGCGCCGGATGAGGGGTTCGCAGACGCAGTCTGCGCGATCGGAGTGAAACGACGAGCGAGGGCGAGGGCTGAGACAGACCCCTCATCCGCCCTTCGGGCACCGTCTCCCGCAAGGGGAGAAGGCGATGAACTCCGGGCGCTGGGGCGGGGCAAGGTCATCATCCTCAATCCTCCAGCACCCAGGTGTCCTTGGTGCCGCCGCCCTGCGACGAGTTCACCACCAGCGAGCCCTTCTTGAGGGCGACGCGGGTCAGTCCGCCCGGGGTGATGCGCACGTCGTCGCCGACCAGCACGTAGGGCCTGAGGTCGACGTGGCGGGGCGCGATGCCGCGGTCGACGAAGGTGGGGCAGGTGGAAAGCGCCAGCGTCGGCTGCACGATGTAGTTGTCGGGCCGGGCGAGGATCTTCTTCCGGAATTCCTCGCGCTGCGCCTTGGTCGAGGCCGGGCCGACCAGCATGCCGTAGCCGCCCGAGCCGTGCACTTCCTTGACCACCAGCTCCTCGAGATGCTCGAGCACATAGGCGCGTTCGTCGGCGTTGGTGCAGTTGTAGGTCGGCACGTTCTTGAGCAGCGCCTTCTCGCCCAGGTAGAACTCGATGATCTCGGGCACGTAGACATAGACCGCCTTGTCGTCGGCGATGCCGGTGCCGGGCGCATTGACCAGCGTCACGTTGCCGGCCCGGTAGGCGTCGAACAGCCCGGGCACGCCCAGCATCGAATCCGGCCGGAAGGTCAGCGGGTCGAGGAAGTCGTCGTCGATGCGCCGGTAGATCACGTCGACCCGTTCCGGCCCCGTCGTCGTGCGCATGAAGACCTTGCCGCCCTCGACGAACAGGTCCTGTCCCTCGCACAGCATGGCGCCCATCTGGTCGGCGAGGAACGAGTGCTCGAAATAGGCCGAGTTGTAGATGCCCGGCGTCAGCACCACGAGATTGGGCGCGCCGTGGATTCCGCCCGGCGCGACGCTTTCCATCGTGCGCCTGAGCGTCTCGGGATAGGTTTCGACCGGCGCCACCTTGTAGCGCTGGAACAGTTCCGGCGCGAGCTGCAGCATGGCCTCGCGGTTCTCGAGCATGTAGCTGACGCCCGAGGGCGTGCGCAGGTTGTCCTCGAGCACGTAGAAGTCGTCCGGGCCGGTGCGCACGATGTCGACGCCGATGATGTGCGAATAGACCCCGCGCGCCGGATCGAGCCCCATCATTTCCGGGCAGAACGCCGAGTTGTTGAGAATCAGCTTTTCCGGCACCCGCCCGGCCTTCAGGATCTCCTGGCGGTGGTAGATGTCGTAGAGGAAGGCGTTGAGCGCCCGCACGCGCTGTTCGATGCCTTTGCTGAGCCTGCGCCACTCCAGCGCCGAGATGATGCGCGGGATGATGTCGAAGGGGATGAGCTTTTCCGTCCCCTCGTTGCTGCCGTACACCGCGAAGGTGATGCCCAGCCGGCGGAACAGGCTCTCGGCGTCGGCCGACATCAGCCCCAGGGCTTGCGGCGGCTGGTCCTTCAGCCATTCCTCGAGAATGAGATAGGGGTCGCGGATCGAACCGTCCGCATTGTGCATCTCGTCAAACGGCGTTGCGGACATCAACTCCCAAGGGCTTGCGGCCTATCCCACTCGATTTCCATTGGTACACTTTTGTTGAAGGGCGACAAGCGGGGTTCTTCTGGCTCCCCTCCCCCCTGAGGGGAGGGGCTGGGGGTGGGGGTCGTGCGGCGGACTACGGGCGCAACCGCCCCACCCCCTCCCTCGATCCCTCCCCTCAAGGGGGAGGGAGGCGGCTGCATCCCACCAATGTCGCCTTCACCCTCGCGACAAACTACCATACAACACCCGCCAACGAGGGAAGGGGCCCATGCCGGAAGAGATTCTCCAGACACACAAGCTGCACGACCGCTGCGAGAAGGCGCTGGCCGAGCGCTTCACCGTGCACAAGCTGCACATGGCCGCGGACAAGGACGCGCTGCTCGCCGAAGTCGAGGGTCGGGTGCGCGCCGTCGCCGGCGGCAACGTCGACGGGGCGCTGATGGACCGGCTGCCCAAACTCGAGATCATCGCCAATTTCGGCGTCGGCTACGACTCGATCGACACCAAGGCCGCCAGGGACCGTAATATCCGCGTCACCAACACCCCCAACGTGCTCAACGACGCCGTCGCCGAGCTGACCATCGGGCTGATGATCGCGCTCGCCCGCCGCATCCCGCAGGCCGACCGTTTCGTCCGCGAAGGCAAGTGGGCCAAGGTCGGCTACCGCCTGCAGACCGAGCTCAACGGCAAGACCGTCGGCATCCTCGGGCTGGGCCGAATCGGCAAGGAGATCGCGACGCGCTGCCAGGCCATGCGCATGCGCGTCGTCTATCACGGCCGCAAGCGCCAGGCCGACGAGCCCTACATCTACTACGACAACCTCGTCGACATGGCGCGCGACAGCGACTGGCTGGTGCTGATCGCCCCCGGCGGCAAGGGCACCGAACAGATCGTCAATCGCGAAGTGCTCGAGGCGCTGGGCCCCGAGGGCTACCTCGTCAACGTGGCGCGTGGCACGCTGGTCGATGAGGCCGCAATGCTGGAGATGCTGAAGGGCTGGAAGCTCGGTGGCGCGGCGCTCGACGTGTTCGAGAAGGAGCCGGCGATGGATCCGGGCTTCTGGGAGCTCGACAACGTCGTGCTGTCGCCCCATCAGGGCAGCGCCACGCACCAGACGCGCGACAAGATGGGCGACCTCGTCGTCGCCAACCTCGTCGCCCATTTCGACGGCGAACCGCTGCTCAGCGCGGTGGTCTAGGTAAGGCGGCGCCTCGTAGGAGAGGCGGCGCACCGGCCTTGGCTTGCCCCACCCACTGAGTCATTCCCGCGCAAGCGGGAACCTCTGTTCGGTGCAAGGGGCACGATCGCGAACGGAGGTCCCCGCTTTCGCGGGGATGACCCGGTGATGGATGGGTAAGACCGGCCAGAACCGTTGGTGGAACAAGAACGATCCCCCTGGGGAGGGGGCAGTAGTAGGGGAGGAACTGCAGTGCTGATCGATCTCAACAACAAGGTGGCCATCGTCACCGGCGCCGGGCGCGGCATCGGCCGGGTCATCGCCCGTACGCTGGCCCGCGAGGGCGCGACGGTCGTCATCCTCGATTTCAAGCAGGACCTGCTCGACGATGCCGCGGTCGAGTGGACCGAGGCCGGCTGGCCCGGCACCCGCGTGCTCTGCGACGTGCGCGAGGCGGCCCAGGTCACGGCGGCGGTCAACGCCATCGCAGAGCAGTTCGGCCGCGTCGACATCCTCGTCAACAATGCCGGCGTCGCGGCCGGCGCGCGCGTCGACAAGCTGCCCGAGGCGGTGTGGGACGCGAACTTCGACACCAACACCAAGGGCCTGTTCCTGATGTGCCAGGCGGTGGCGCCGATCATGCAGCGCCAGGCCTCCGGCCGCATCATCAACGCCGCGTCCTTTGCTGCCATCATTCCCTCGATCGGCAGCGCCGCCTATGCCGCGAGCAAGTCGGCCGTGGTGCAGTTCACCCGCGTGCTCGCAGGTGAACTCGGACCGTTCAACGTCACGGTGAACTCCTATTCGCCGGGCATGATCCCGACCCAGATGAACGGCTACGCCAACCTGCCCGACGCCCGCCAGCAGCGCCTGCTCGACACCCTGACGCTGCGCCGCTGGGGTGACCCGCAGGACGTCGCCAACCTGATCTGCTTCCTCGCCTCGGACCTTGCCGCCTACATCACCGGCGCCTCGATCGACTGCTCGGGCGGCAAGTTCGCCACGCAGATCCCCTCGGTGGCGTACGAGGGCTGAACGCCAGCTTTCGGTGCTTATTCGGGCCAGTACCAACCAACCCATCGGTCGTCATCCCCGGGCTTGACCCGGGGACCCATGCGATGCCGCCGATATCGCTGGGTCCGCGGATCAAGTCCGCGGATGACGACTGAGAGTGTGGTGAAAGCCTCCACCGCCGATGGCGGGATGAAGGACATGCCGCTCTCTACTTCCACACCGCCAGCAGCGCCCCCATCAGCACCAGCGCGATGAGGTTGTTCCCCAGGTTGATGGCGATCAGCTTGGGCGAGCGGTTCTCGTAGCCCCACAGCGAGATCATCAGCGTCGCCATGAAGCCGAGCCAGTTGAGCGCGCCCACCGCCGCGCCGGTGAAGATGTTGGTCGCTCCGGCATAGGTCACCGCGTGCAGCAGGATGAAGGCCATCACCAGCGACGCGATCACGTCGATGCCGATCGCCTTGCCCATCCCGGCCCGCATCGTCTCGGGGGTGACGCCGGTCAGCGCCTGCCACGGCTTCAGCAGCACGGGCGGAGAATACCAGACGAAGCCCACCGCCATGCGGATGATGGCCGCGACGATCACGGCCAGCCAGTTGATATCAATCTGCTGCATCCTGCTCCCCCAGCATCAGTGCGCGCACCGGGCGGAATGTTAGCGCCGAACCCGACTGCGCCGCAATTGGCGGGGGAACCGCCATGCCCCGAACGCCATTGCCTTTCCGCGCTTCGGTCGCGACACTGCGGCCAACCCTTCGGCGGAGACTTCGATGACGGATTGGTGGCGTGGCGCGGTGATCTACCAGGTCTACCCGCGCTCGTTTCAGGACACGAATGGCGATGGCGTCGGCGATCTCGCCGGCATCATGCGGCGCCTCGACCATATCGCCAGCCTCGGGGTCGACGCGATCTGGCTGAGCCCCATCAACCAGTCGCCGCAGAAGGACATGGGCTACGACGTTTCCGACTACAAGGAAGTCGACCGCCTGTTCGGCAGCCTCGAGGACTTCGACGACCTGATCAAGCGCGCCCATGCACTGGGGCTCAAGGTCATCATCGACCAGGTGCTGTCGCACTCGTCCGACCAGCATCCCTGGTTCCGCGAGAGCCGGCTCAACCGGACCAACGCCAAGGCCGACTGGTATGTCTGGGCCGATCCCAAGAAGGACGGCTCGCCCCCAAACAACTGGCCGTCGGTATTCGGCGGGCGCGCCTGGGAATGGAATCCGTCGCGCGGCCAGTACTACTTCCACAATTTCCTGATCGAGCAGCCCGACCTCAACTTCCACAACCCGGAGGTACAGGACGCGCTGCTCGACGTGATGCGCTTCTGGCTCGAGCGCGGCGTTGACGGCTTCCGCCTCGACACGGTGAACTACTACTTCCACGACAAACAACTCAGGAACAATCCGCCGGCCAGGCGGCCGAAACACCTGCCCTACGCCGTCAACCCCTACGACATGCAGGAGCACCGCTTCAGCAAGAGCCAACCCGAGAACCTCGAGTTCCTCAAGCGGGTGCGAAAGCTGCTCGACCAGTATCCCGGCGCCACCACGGTGGGCGAGATCGGCGACAGCCATCGCGGCCTGCAGCTGATGGAGCAGTACACCTCGGGCGGCGACAAGCTGCACATGGCCTACACCTTCGACATGCTCGGCCCCGAGTTCACCGCTGAGCATTTCCGCTCGCGGCAGCAGAAGTTCTTTGCCGGCGCGCCGAACGGCTGGCCGTGCTGGGCCTTCTCCAACCATGACGTCATCCGCCATATGTCGCGCTGGGCCCCGTACTCGGCCGATGCCGGCGACCTTGCGCGCCAGGCGGCGGCGATGCTGCTGAGCTTCAAGGGCTCGGTCTGCCTCTACCAGGGCGAGGAACTGGGCCTGCCCGAGGCCGACATCCTGTTCGAGGAACTGACCGATCCGCCCGGCATCCGCTTCTGGCCCGAATACAAGGGCCGCGACGGCTGCCGCACCCCGATCCCCTGGGAGGAAGGCGAGGCGCCCAACGGCTTCTCCACCGCCAGGCCGTGGCTGCCGGTCAAGCCGAACCATTCCGCGCTGAATGTCGCCGCCCAGAATGCCGACCCGGGCTCGACGCTGAACTTCTACCGCAGGGCGCTGGCCTTCCGCCGCGCCCACCCGGTGCTGGCCGACGGCGACGTCGAGTTCCTCAAGGTCGGCGAACCGCTGCTCGCCTTCCGTCGCCTTGCGTCAAAAGCCAGCAACGAGACGCTGACCTGCCTGTTCAACCTCTCGGCCGAGCCGGTCACCGTGACGCTGACGGGGGGTGAGGGGGTGGAGCCGCTGGAAATCTCCCACGGTGCAGAGCGCCGGAAGAGCAAGCTGAGGCTCGCTGCCAACGGCTTTGCGTTCTTCGACACGGCCGAGATGAAGGTGGCGTTCGGGGGAAAGCGGAAGCGGTGAGGCTTCTGCGCCTCCCTCCCCCTAAGAGTAGGGACTGAGGGAGGGGGTGGTGCGGCTAGCCCCGATGGACCCCCACCCCTGTCCCTCCCCGCAAGGGGGAGGGGAGCTAATCCACCCGCCGCCAGGTATCCGGATCGTAGTAGTCGCTGTGCCACGAGCCGTCGGGGTACTGCACGAAGGCCTCGACGCAGCCGTCCGACGCCATGCTGACCGAGCGGGCGTCGACGCCGCGCTTCCTCAGCTCGATCTTGGCGATCTCGGGATCGAAGCTGTCGCCGCCCGGCTTGCCGCCGATCGAGAAGCCGAACTCGATCTTCAGCCCCGGACGGTTGTCGTTGAGCTCGCAATTCTCCCGCGCCAGCGCCGGCGTGGCCGCAAGGCCGACAAGGATGGCAATCAGGGGCAGGGGGCGCAGCATGGGGAATCTCCGTGTCCGTACCGGCACTTGCCTCGACAATTGCGGCAGCGCTACGGCAGTTCCTTCTGGCGCACCAGCATCGCCACCAGGGGAATC
Source organism: Devosia sp. (assembly GCF_017307495.1). Classification (GTDB taxonomy): domain Bacteria; phylum Pseudomonadota; class Alphaproteobacteria; order Rhizobiales; family Devosiaceae; genus Devosia_A. The sequence continues at coordinate 45,214 of NZ_JAFKHE010000022.1, forward strand.
GCGAAGGTCAGCAGCAGCAGCCGGCCGACATGGTGCGCCGCGATGAAGGCCGTGTCGAACCCGAGCGCGATGCCGAGCGCGCCCATGCCCTCGAGCGCCCCCGGCGACAGCCCGAGCCAGATCTGCCCGAACGGCATGTCGACGAAGGGCAGCACGGCGAAGGCGATGACGGTCACGATCGCCACCGTCAGGGCGGTCCCGGCCAGCCCGCCGATCGCGGCCCTCCTGAACTCGGCCATGGTGATGCCGGAAAAGCGCGAGCCGATCAGCGCCCCGATCATGATGAACACCCCCACGAGGAACAGCGGCGGGATCTGCCCCTCGAACAGCCCGGCGAACTTGGCGCTGATCGAGGTCGCCATGGCGCCGAGCGCATAGCCGGCCGGAATGCGCAGCCGCGTGAAGATGAAGCCGACGACGCCGCAGGCGATCGCCACCGAGACCAGGGTTGCCGGTTCCATCGGCGGCCCCGCGCTGCCTTCGAAATGCCCGATCGGCAGGAACATCGCGCCGATCGGCACGCAGATGGTGAGCAGCAGGATGCGGATCACCTGGATGATGATGATCTGCCGCGTGTCACCGAGCCCCGCCGCCGCGATCGACATCACGAAGCTCAGGTGTCCCGGGAACGAGCTGAGGTAGGCCGTGCCGCGGTCCAGTCCGAACAGCTTGCGCAGCAGCAGGCCGGTGAGGCTGATGATCAGGACCATCTCCAGCGCCAGCGCCGCCAGCGTTACCGGCCACTGCACCATCAGCGCCAGCGAATCGCGGGCGACGCTCGCGCCCATCGACAGGCCGGTGAGCACGAACGCCGTGTCGCGCAGCCAGTTGGGCAGCATGACCGGCACGCCCGCCAGCGCCGCCACGGCCACCGCCAGCGCGCCCCCCATCAGCCACGCCGCCGGCAGCCCGAGCAGCGCCGCCACCGCGCCGCCCGCCGCCGAGATCAGCAATGTGACGATGGTGCGGCGGGCTATGGTGCCGGCAGCGATGGAGGAAATCATGGCTGGAATCGATTGGCAGGACGCCAACTATCGGACAGGGCGGCAGCGGAAGGAAGCGGTTTGAAGGTTATGGTGCCCTTGGCGCCCCTCACCCTGACCCTCTCCCCGGAGGGGCGAGGGGACGATAGACTAAGCGGCAGTGCCACATCGCCCCCTCGCCCCTCCGGGGAGAGGGCTGGGGTGAGGGGAGCCCCACGCACCAGCCTACCGGGCGTTCTCCACCAGCTTCACCAGGTAGCTCACCCCCACCGGGATGACTTCGTCGTTGAAGTTGTAGGTGTCCGAGTGCAGCTCGCCGCTGTTGCCGTTGCCGAGGAAGGCATAGGCGCCCGGCCGGGCCTGCAGCATGTAGGAGAAATCCTCGCCGCCCATCTTGGGGTCGATACTGGCGTCCACCCGCTCGGCGCCCGCCACCTGCTCGGCCACGCTCGCCGCATAGGCGGCCTGGTCCTCGGCGTTCATCGTCACCGGGTAGCCGCGCCGGTAGTCGATCTCGGCCTTGCCGCCGAACGTCTCGACGATGCCCTCGGTCACCGTGCGCAGTCGCGTTTCCATCAGGTCGCGCACCTCGTCGTTGAGCGAGCGCACCGTCCCGGTCAGCTTCACCGAGCGCGGGATGATGTTGAACGCCTCGCCGCCGTGCAGCATCGTCACGCTCAGCACCGCCGACTGGATCGGATCGACATTGCGCGACACGATGGTGTGCAGCGCCAGGATCAGTTGCGCGCTGATCATCACCGGGTCGATGGTGTTCTGCGGCCAGGCGGCGTGACCTCCCTTGCCCTCGACCACGATGTCAAACGCGTCGCTCGCCGCCATCAGCGCACCGGGTCGCAGCGCAATGCTGCCGGCTGCCTGCCCCGGCATGTTGTGCACGCCATAGACTTCCTCGATGCCGAATGTGTCCATCACGCCGGCCTCCACCATGGCCTTGCCGCCGGCGCCGCCTTCCTCCGCCGGCTGGAACAGCAGGATCGCCCTGCCGTCGAAATTGCGCGTCTCGGCGAGGTACCTGGCTGCGCCGAGCAGCATCGCCGTGTGGCCGTCATGCCCGCAGGCATGCATGCGGCCCGCCACCTGGCTGGCATAGGGCACGCCGGTGCGCTCGTTGATCGGCAGCGCATCCATGTCGGCGCGCAGCCCGATGGTCCGGCCCGGTCCGCGCCCGTTGATCACCCCGACCACGCCGCTCTGCGCGATGCCCGTGTGGATTTCGTCGACGCCGAAGCCCTTGAGCAGCTCGGCCACCCGGCCGGAGGTGCGCGGCAGGTCGTAGCCGAGTTCGGGATGGGCATGGAAGTCGCGGCGCCATTCGGCGACTTCGTCGGCGAATTCCGCGATGCGGTTGATGACGGGCATGGAGTAACCTGGGTCCAGTAAAGCCGCACTGTGCCGGGGCGGCGCAGGGGGCGTCAACCCGTTGGCACGCCTTTCTCCCTCAGGCCTTCGGCGTAGTCAGATATTCCCCGCCCGAACTTGCTCGCCCCGGCCATATCTGCAAAAGACCGGCCAATCGCGGAGGGAACCGATGAAGATCCTCGTTGCCGTCAAGCGCGTCGTCGACCACGCCGTGCGCGTGCGGGTCCGCCCGGATGGTTCGGGCGTCGAGACCGACAATGTGCGCATGTCGATGAACCCGTTCGACAAGCACGCCGTCGAGGCCGCGGTGCAGCTCGCCGAAGCCGGCCACGCGAGCGAGATCGTCGTAGTCTCGATCGGCCCCAAGCAGTCGACCGACGTGATCCTGACTGCCCTCGCCATGGGCGCGCATCGCGGCCTGCTCATCGAGGCTGATGGTCGCGTGGAGACCCTTGCTGTCGCCAAGCTCCTGAAGGCCGTCGTGGCCGAGGAAAAGCCCGACCTGGTGCTGCTCGGCAAGCAGGCGGTGGACGACGATTCCAACCAGGTCGGCCAGATGCTCGCCGGCCTGCTCGACTGGCCGCAGGCGACCTTCGCGTCGGAGATCAAGGTCGTGGACGGCGGTCTCGAGGTCACTCGCGAAGTGGACTATGGGCGCTTGACCATCGGCGTAGCACTCCCCGCCATCGTCACCGCCGACCTGCGCCTCAACACCCCGCGCAACGCTGCGCTGCCCATGGTGATGAAGGCGCGGAGCAAGCCCCTCGCCGTTCGCCCCGTCGCCGCGTTCGGTGTCGATGTGACGCCGCGCCTGAAGGTCGAGAAGGTCAGCCCGCCGGCCGAGCGGCCGGGTGGCCGCACCGTCGCCTCGGTGGCCGAGCTGGCAAGCGCCATCAGGTCCGAACTCTCCGAACTGGAGGCGCGCTGATGGCTGTCCTCGTCCTCGCCGAGCATGATCTCGGCAAGCTCTCTGCGTCCACCGCACGCATCGTCGCCGCCGCCGAAAAGCTCGGTCCGGTCGACCTGCTAGTCGCCGGGCAGGGCCTCTCCGCCGTCGCTGCCGAGGCCGCCACGATTGCCGGCGTCGAGAAGGTTCTCGTTGCCGACAGCGCCGAGCTCGCCTCGCTCTCGGCCGAAGCCGTGGCCAGGCTGCTCGCCGAACTGGCCGAGCCCTACAGCCACATCGTCGCGGCCTCTGCCTCGACCGGCCGCGACGCCATTCCGCGCCTCGCTGCCCAGCTCGACCTGATGCCGGTCACCGACGTAATCGCCATCCATGGCCCCACCCGTTTCGACCGTCCGATCTACGCCGGCAACGCCATCGAGACGGTGTCGTCCGGCGAGGCCAAGCACCTCCTCACCATCCGCGCCTCGGCCTTCCGCCCGGCCGCCGGTGGCAACAAAGCCCCTGTGCATGCGGTGAACCCCGCAGTCGCCGCCGTCGCAAAGTTCATCGCCGCGCACCGCACCGAGAGCGAGTTGCCTGAACTCTCGACCGCGCAGATCGTCGTCGCCGGCGGCGTCAGCTTCGGCTCGGCCGAAAAGTTCGCGCTGGTCGAGGATCTCGCCCGCGTCCTCGGCGCCGCCGTCGGTGCCACCCGGGCCGCCGTCGATGCCGGCTACGCGCCGAACGACTGGCAGGTCGGCCAGACCGGCAAGATCATCGCCCCCGACCTCTATATCGGCATCGGCATTTCCGGCGCCCTGCAGCACCTCGCCGGCATCCAGGGCGCCAAGAAGATCATCGCCATCAACAAGGACCCCGAAGCCCCGCTGATGAAGATCGCCGACATCGCGCTGGTGGGGGATTTGTTCGAGATCGTGCCGCAATTGATCGAGGGGCTGAAACGCTGAGTTCTCGGTGATCCTCCCCTGTGCGGAGCACTGGGGAGGGGGACCGCCGAAGGCGGTGGAGGGGGCGGCCCCGGGCACCGAGTCCAGCCTCGCCCCCTCCACCAGCTTCGCTGGTCCCCCTCCCCCGCTTCGCAGGGGAGGACCACCGAGAGCCCCGCGCTTCGCCCGTTGCAATTCCGCTCATCCCGCCTATAAACACCCCGCCTAATCTCCCCGGAACCCCGCGAATGTTTGAGACCCTCAAGAAGGCCACGCTCGACAAGATTTTCGTGCTCATGGCCGAGTACGCCGCCGATCCCCGCAACGGAAAGATCGACCTGGGCGTGGGCGTCTACAAAGACCCGGGCAACAATACCCCGATCATGTCGGCGGTCAGGAAGGCCGAGCAGCGCATCCTCGATTCCGCCAAGACCAAGACCTACAAGGGCGTGGTCGGCAACAAGGAGTTCTCCGCCGCCATCGTCGATCTGGCGCTCGATGGCGTCGTCGAAAAGTCGCGCATCCGCACCGTCAACGGCGCCGGCGGCACCGGTGCGCTGATGATCCTCATGCACGTGCTCGGCCGGGCGCGTCCGGGCGGGCGCATCTTCATTTCCGATCCGACCTGGCCCAACCACATCCCGCTCGCCGAGAATGCCGGGCTGGAAGTGCACTATTACCCGTACTTCGACACCACCACGCGCGGCGTCGATTTCGACGCCATGATGAAGGTGCTCGACGGCCTCGGCAGCAACGACATCGTCCTGCTCCACGGCTGCTGCCACAACCCGACCGGCGCCAACCTGACGCCGGTCCAGTGGGACAGGGTAGTCGAGAGCCTCAAGCGCACCGGTGCCTTCCCGCTGGTCGATCTCGCCTATCTGGGCTTCGGCGACGGGCTCGAGGCCGATGCCTATGGCGTGCGCAAGGTCGCCTCGAGCCTCCCCGAATGCATGGTCGCCTTCTCGGCAAGCAAGAACTTCGGCCTCTATCGCGAGCGCGCCGGCGTCGCCATCGCCATCGCCAGGGACAGCGAGACCGCCGATGTCGTCTCCTCGCAGATGCAGAACATCATCCGCGGCACCATCAGCCAGACCCCGGACCATGGCGCCGAAGTCGTCCGCGTCATCCTCGAGGACAAGGAGCTGCGCGCCGAGTGGGAAGCCGAGCTGACAGAGATGCGCGAGCGCATGAAGCGCCTGCGCGTCAAGCTCGCCGATGCCATCCGGCAGCGCTCGAATTCCAAGGATTTCGACTTCATCGCCCAGCACTCGGGCATGTTCTCGCTGCTCGGCCTGCCTGAGGACGTCGTCACGAAACTGAAGGTCGACGATGCGATCTATATGATCAACGATAGCCGCATCAACGTCGCCGGCATCCCCGAGGACCGGGTCGGCGAGCTGGCCGACAAACTGCTCGCTGCCGTGCGATAAGCCTATCAAGAACCCCGGCGCGGCCTTGCTCCGTGCCGATTTTCCACTACCTATTGAGTAGACAAACAGGACCTCTTGGAGGGGAACGAAAAATGAAGTTCTTCGTCGATACCGCCGAGATCAAGGATATCCGCGATCTCTACGAAACCGGCCTTCTGGACGGGGTGACGACGAACCCCTCGCTCGTCGCCAAGTCGGGCCGGAACTTCAAGGAAGTGATCAAGGAAATCTGCTCGATCGTGCCCGGCCCGGTCTCTGCCGAAGTGGCCGCGACCGACTACGAGGGCATGATCGCCGAAGGCCGGACGCTGGCCAAGATCGCCGACAATGTCGTGGTCAAGGTGCCGCTGACCATCGATGGCCTGCGGGCCACCAAGACCTTCAGCAAGGAAGGCATCAAGATCAACGTCACGCTGTGCTTCTCGCCCAACCAGGCGCTGCTCGCCGCCAAGGTCGGCGCGACCTACATCTCGCCCTTCATCGGCCGGCTCGACGACATCAACCTCGACGGCATGCAGCTCATCCGCGACATCCGCCAGATCTACGACAACTACGCCTTCACCACCGAGATCCTCGCGGCCTCGATCCGCTCGGCCAACCATGTGACCGAAGCCGCCCTCGCGGGCGCCGACGTCGCCACCATCCCGCCGGCGGTGATCTACAAGCTCGCCGACCACCCGCTGACCAAGTCCGGCCTCGAGCAGTTCGTGAAGGACTGGAAGGCCACGGGACAGTCGATCCTCTGATGCAATCACGCATCGGCCGCCTGGCGGATTTGCCCCTCACCTTCGGCGAGGGGCCTTTGTTCGGCGGTCGTGGCGAGAGACGCCTGGCAAAGGCGGCGGGGTTGACCCAGTTCGGTGTCAATCACGTAACGCTTGCACCGGGCGCGCGCACAGCATCCCGCCATTGGCATCAGGCGGAGGATGAGTTTGTCGTCGTCCTCGCTGGGGAGGCAACTCTGGTCGATGATAATGGCAGTCACCCGATGAAGGCTTGGGATTTCGTCGGCTTCGTTGCCGGCGAACCCAATGCCCACCATATCCTGAACATGTCGTCCGAGCCGGTGGAACTGCTCGTCATTGGGGCTCGTCGCCCCGGTGAGGAGACCATTCACTATCCTGACGACGACTTCGGCCCAATTCGCAAGTAGCCCATGGCCAATGAACTCATCGCCGCCGCCGTCCGCAACGCGCTGAGCGCCGTCGAGATCCCCGGCGGCGGCTCGCTCTCGGGCTATGGAGGGCTGAGCGAGATCATCGTCACCACCGGCGCCGTGGCCTTCGCCATTTCCGTCGCGCCCGGCATGGAGGCTGCGTTCGGGCCGGCCCGCGAAGCTGCGCAGGCCGCCGCGAGCAGGGTCGCCGAGGGCCGCAAGGTCATGGTCTCGCTCACCTCCGACCGCGCCCAGGCCGCGACCGGCCAGGCCAAGGCGCAAGGCCGCCCCGGCCCGCCACCGCGTGAAGCGGTTCCGGGTGTGCGCCACATCATCGCGGTCGGCTCGGGCAAGGGCGGCGTCGGCAAGTCGACGGTCGCGGTGAACCTCGCGCTCGGTTTTGCCGCGGAAGGGCTGCGCACCGGCATCCTCGATGCCGATCTCTACGGCCCCTCGATCCCCAAGCTCCTCGGCCTCGAGGGCAAGCCGGCCGTGCGCGACGACGGCATCTTTTCCCCGCACGAGGCCTATGGCCTCAAGGCCATGTCGATCGGCTCGATGCTGACCCCCAACCAGGCCGTGGTCTGGCGCGGTCCCATGGCCACGTCCGCGCTCCGCCAGCTCTTGCGCGAAAGCGACTGGGGCGGCCTCGACGTGCTCGTCGTCGACCTGCCGCCCGGCACCGGCGATATCCAGATCTCGCTGGTCCAGCAGGTGCCGCTGCTCGGCGCCGTCATCGTCTCGACTCCGCAGGACCTGGCACTGATCGACGCCAGGAAGGCAATGGACATGCTGCTGCGCACCGACGTGCCGATCCTCGGCCTCGTCGAGAACATGAGCTACTTCGTCGCCCCCGATACCGGCACGCGCTACGACATCTTCGGCCATGGCGGCGCCCGGGCCGCGGCGGAAACCTTCGACATCCCGTTCCTCGGCGAAATCCCGCTGGTCATGGCGATCCGCGAGACCTCCGACGCCGGCCGTCCGGTCGTCGCCACCGAGCCCGCCGGCCCCGAGGCGCAGGCCTTCCGCGCCATCGCCCGCAACATCCTCGCGACCCATCCGCAACTGCGGCCGTGATCGCTGCCGCCGCTCGCTACCTGAACACCAGCAAGCGCAGCGCCAGCAGGATCGACACCACCACCACCAGCGGGCGGATGAGCCTCGCCCCGAACCGGATGCCGGTCAGGGCCCCGAGATAGCCGCCGACCACCTGGCCGACGATCATCGCGACCGCCGCCGGCCACACCACGTCGCCCGAAGGGATGAACAGCGCCAGCGCCCCCAGGTTCGAGGTCATGTTCAGCACCTTGGTGTGTCCGGCGGCGCGCGTGACGCCCAGCCCGAACAGGGTGACGAAGCCCAGCGTCAGGAACGAGCCGGTGCCCGGACCGAAAATGCCGTCGTAGTAGCCGATGACGAACCCCATCACCGGCGCGAAGGTCGCGAAGGCGAGGCGCGCGTGGCTGTCCTCGTCCGTCAGCCTTGGCGCGAAGGCGAAATAGAGCGCGATGCCGATCAGCGCCACCGGGACGGCTAGCGACAGCAACGACGTATCCACGGCCTTGACCGACAGCGCCCCGAGGAAGGCGCCGATGAATGTGAGCGGGATGGCGAGGCTCAACGCCTCGAGCGAGACGAAGCCCTTGCGCCAGTACGTGGTCGCCGCGATGGCGGTGCCCACCACCGACTGCACCTTGTTGGTGCCGAATGCGGTGACGGGCGGAATGCCCGCCGCCAGCAGCGCCGGCAGGGCGATCAGCCCGCCACCGCCCGCAATGGCATCCACGAACCCCGCCAGCAACCCGACGAAGCCCAAGGCGACAAGCGTCAGCAGGTCGAGCGTCAAAGCAGGGTGGAAATCCCCGGCGGCACGCCGCCCATGATCGACAGCAGCGCCTCCAGCTGCGCCTTGCGCAACGGCGTCCAGTCGGCGGTGCGCGACACGATCAGGTTCGCTTCCGACTGCATGATCAGCCCGTCGTCGAGCACGCGCAGCTGGTTGGCCGCAAGCGTCGAGCCCGACGAGGTGATGTCGACGATCAGGTCCGCCGAACCGGCGGCCGGGGCGGCCTCGGTGGAACCGGCACTCTCGACGATCCGGTACTCGGCAATGCCGTACTTGGCGAAATGCCGGCGCGTCAGGTTCACGTACTTTGTCGCGACCCGCAGCCAGCGCCCGTGCCGGGCCCGGAAGTCCGAGGCCACGTCGGCGAGGTCGCTCATCTGCTGCACGTCGATCCAGCTGTCCGGCACCGCCACCACCACATTGGCCTCGCCGAACCCGAGCCCGCGCACGAACAGCACGTTCTCCTCGCCGTTCTCGGAGGCCTCGTGGATCAGGTCCGATCCCGTCACGCCGATGTCGACGCCGCCCAGGATCAGTTCGCGCGCGATCTCGGCCGCCGGATAGAAGCGCACCGTCACCTGCGGCTGGTTCTTGATCGAGCCGATATAGCTGCGCGCCCCGCCGGGCCGCGCAATGGTGAGCCGCGAGGTCGAGAACGCCTTGCGCGTCAGCTCCTCGAGGCGGCCCTTGGAGGGCACCGCGAGGGTCAGTCCGCCCGGAAGTCCGTTCATTGCGAGGCCTCCCGCTCCAGCCGATCCACCCAGAGCGCGCAGCCCGACGCCTTCACCGGCTCCGGCGCCCCCAGCCGCTCCAGCATGCGGTCGTATTCGCCGCCCGAAGCCAGCACTTCGCCATCCGTGCCGGTCATCTCGAACACGATGCCGGTATAGTAGTCGAGCCGCGGCGAGAAGCTCGCATCGAAGATCACGTCGGCGCCCGGCGACAGCGCCTGCAGCGCCGCCGCATGGTTGCGCACCTGGTACAGCGGTTCGTCGAAGTCGAACCCGGCCTCCTGGCACATGTCCGAGATGCGCTCGAACGCGCTCGCGGCGCTCTCGGCCACCGACAGGTAGTTCTGCAGCAGCGCCACCGTCTCGGGCGCGATGGGCGCGGCGTCGAGCGCCTGCTTTTCGAGATAGCGGTCGGCGATTTCTTCCGGCGTGCGGCTGCCGATCAGGCTGAGGCCGCCCGACAGCATGGCATCGGTGACGATCTCGATCACCGTGTCGCGGCTGTCCGGGGCAGGGCCCTCCACCTTCTCTTCCGGATTGGCGAGGCGCTCCATCAGGCGCTCCAGCGCCTCCGGATGCCCGAACCGGTGCCGGATGCGGCTGCGCCAGGCCAGCGGCACGTCCGCCGCTTCGAGGAAGGCCTCGAACAGCCCCACGCCCCCGAGCCGCACGTTCGGCGAGGTGATGTCGTAGATGGCGAGGGCCCAGCGCGCGAAGGTCAGCACCTGGTCGAGCGCATTGTCGGCGTCCGGCTGGCCGAGCAGTTCGAGCCCCGCCTGTTCGAACTCCACCGGCGTCGAGCGCTCCTGCCGGAAGATCGGGCCGAGATAGGTGAAGGCCGACGGCACCCCGATCATGCCGTCCTCGATGTACTGCTGCGCGATCGGCAGGGTGAAATCCGGCCTCAGGCAGTATTCCAGCCCGTTGCTCGTCGTGGTCAGCAGCAGGTTGCGCCCGAACTCCTCGCCCGCAAGGTCGAAATACGGGCCCGCCGGCAGCAGCAGCGGCACCGTCGCACGGGTCACCGTCCGCGACTCGACCAGCCGCACCAGCGCGGCATATCGCTCCGACGCTGTCTTCACTTATTCGCCCTGAGGTAAGCGGCCACCGCCGGCAGCGCCGAGATCTTCTCGACGATCTCGGCGTCGGTGCACTCGAACTGGCCGGGCCGCGCCGCCTTGTATTCGGCATTGTCGGCGATCGCCTTGGCCGCTTCCTTGCCCGCGATCAGGTCCTTGATCTGCACGATGCCCTGCTCGCGCTCCTGCGACCCTTCGATGATCACGGCGGGGGCGTTGCGCTTGTCGGCATAGGCCACCTGCTTGCCGAAATTCTTGGTGTTGCCCATGAACATCTCGGCCCGGATACCCGCCTTGCGAAGTCGCGAAGTGATCTCCTGGTAGCGCGGGACCTGTTCCTTATCCATCACGAGGACAACCACCGGTCCCACCGGCTCCGTCGCCCCCAGATTGCCCGTCAGCTTCAGCGCATTGGCAAGGCGGGAAACGCCGATCGAGAACCCCGTCGCCGGCACCGGCTCCGAACGGAACCGCGACACCAGCCCGTCGTAGCGGCCCCCGCCGCCGACCGAGCCGAACACCACATCCTGCCCCTTCTCGTTCTGGACGCTGAAGGTCAGTTCGATCTCGAACACCGGCCCGGTGTAGTACTCGAGGCCGCGCACGACCGAGGAATCAATGCGAATACGATCGGGTCCGTAGCCCGCGGCGATGAACAGCGCCTCCATCGCGCGCAGCTCCGCCACGCCCTCGGTGCCGCGCGCATTGCCCTCGATCAGTTCCGACAGGCGCGCGAACAGCGGGTCGCCGGCATCTTCGGCGCGCACGTAGCGCAGCACCTTGGCGATTTCCTCGGAGTTGAGGTGGGCGCCCTCGGTGAAGTCGCCACTGTCGTCCTTGCGCCCGGCGCCGAGCAGGGCGGCCACGCCCTCGGTGCCCAGCCGATCGAGCTTGTCGATGGCGCGCAGCACGACGAGGCTGCGGGCCGGGTCGGCCGCGCCGAGCCCGACGCTTTCCAGCACCCCGTCCAGCACCTTGCGGTTGTTCACCTTCACCACGTACTTCCCGGCGAGGCCGAGCGCGTCCATGGTGTCGGCCATCATCATGCACATCTCGGCATCGGCCTCGGGGCCGGCCGCGCCGACCGTGTCGGCGTCGAACTGCATGAACTGCCGGAAGCGCCCCGGCCCCGGCTTCTCGTTGCGGAAGACGTAGCCGGCGCGATAGCTGCGATAGGGCTTGGCGAGGTCGTTGAAGTTCTCGGCGAAGTGCCGGGCCAGCGGCGCGGTGAGATCGTAGCGCAGGCTCAGCCACTGCTCGTCGTCGTCCTGCAGGCTGAACACGCCCGCGTTCGGCCGATCGGTATCGGGCAGGAACTTGCCCAGCGTCTCGGTGTACTCGAACAGCGGCGTCTCGACCGGATCGAAGCCATAGCGCTCGTAGACCGCGCGGATCTTGCGCACCATCTCGTCGACGGCCGCGATCTCGGCGGGCAAACGGTCCTCGAAGCCGCGCGGCAGCCGCGGCGCGATGAGCTTCTTCTTGTCGGTCATGATCGGTATTTGGGTGAGCCCGGAATCTGAGGCTGGTTCCTAACGGAAACCCCCCTTTGACTCAAGGAAGGCAGGTGTGTCGATACGGCAACAGTGCCTTACAGCCTGCGTCAGCCTGTCGCAATAGGGGTTGGCGCCGAACGGAATCGGGCGTATCAGCCCACCCGTCCAACGCCAGCAACAGAGGAGGCGTGCATATGACCATGTTCATTCACGTCACCGGCCCTGGCCTTCGACCAGCTGGACTCCAGCGCGCCTAAGCGCGTGCGGCCCCACCCCGGGGCCCGTCTTCCAGCCTCAAACTAGCCAGCCTACCGCCTAGTAACCGGCTCGCGCAGGGCGTTTTCCGTCCCGCTCGCGTCGCCATCCAACCATCTCGTCACCAGAGGACCGGTCGCGCCCTGCGTCCGGGACAACGCCATGACTCTCGAAGTCCAGAACCGTGCTCCGGCACGCTCCACCCGCGCGTCTGCGCGCACCCATATCGGCATTGCCGGCGCCCTGGTTTCAGCTGTCGTCACGACACTGGCCAATGCCCAGCTGGCGCGCACCGCGCGACGCTTCAAGTCGCGCGGCTCGCCCCCCGTGCCATCCCACCTCCGGCGCGACCTCGGGCTGCTGCCCGAAGTGCTCGAGCCCAGGAGCCACTGGGACTATCGCTGAGGGCAGCGCCGCGGAGCATCGGGCTCCGCGGCCTGTCCCGACACATTCGCGAGGGACAGATGATCACCCTTCTGCGCGACCACCACGATGGTCGCATCGAGCCTGCGCTCGACACCGAGGACGAGCGAAGACTGGGGGCGCTCGACCGGCTCCGCCTGTTCGTCCTCAGACGGCAGGCCAACGCGATGCTGAAGCGCACGCTGAGGCCCGTACCGGTCGGCCGGGTGGCCGACCTGCCGGCCTGGCTGCGCCGGGATATCGGCCTGCCGGACTGACCCGCGCCCCGGCTCGTCTCTGGGGCGCCACCACCGATCAGATCAAGGAGCCGGCGCACAAAGCGTCCGGAAACGAACCATGTTGTCTTCACGCTTCCCCATCTTCCGCCGCCCGCGACGACCCGTCGAGCCGTCCCAACCGGCTGCACGGGGTCGTCTTCCCGGCGACAACCTGCCGCCGGTGGCCAGCCTCAGCGGCCTCGAGCTGATGGCGTTGTTCCTCAGCCGGTCGTGAGGCTTGCTGATCCTCCCCCGTGAAACGCGGGGCAATCGCATACGGCGAAGCAGGTTCCGGCCTTCCTTCTCCCCTTGCGGGAGAAGGTGGCGCGCAGCGCCGGATGAGGGGTTCGCAGACGCAGTCTGCGCGATCGGAGTGAAACGACGAGCGAGGGCGAGGGCTGAGACAGACCCCTCATCCGCCCTTCGGGCACCTTCTCCCGCAAGGGGAGAAGGCGACCTCGCAACCTCCGTACCCATATGCGATTGCCCTGCGGTTGCAGGGGAGGATCTACGGCCGCACCAGCCCGTCGCGCGCCGCCGCGCTCTCCGCCCGGCAGAAGCAGCCCTCGACATGGTCGTTCACCAGCCCCATGGCCTGCATGAACGCGTACACGGTCGTCGGCCCGACGAAGCTGAAGCCGCGCTTTCGCAGGTCCTTGCTCAGGGCCCTGGATGCCTCGGTCTGGGCCGGAATCTGCCCCAGCGTCACCGGCCCGGCCACCGGTTCCGGCTCGAAGCGCCAGATGTAGCGGGCGAGCGAGCCGAACTCGGCCCGGATCGCCTGCGCCCGCTTCGCATTGTTGATCGTCGAGGCGATCTTGCCGCGATGCCGGATGATGCCCGCATCGAGCACCAGCCGCTCGACATCGGCCTCGTCCATCGCCGCCACCCGGTCGATCTCGAAACCGAGGAAGGCCGCCCGGAAGTTCTCGCGCTTCCTCAGGATGGTGATCCACGCCAGCCCCGACTGGAACCCCTCCAGGCAGAGCTTTTCGAACAGCCGGTTGTCGTCGACCACCGGCCGGCCCCATTCGCGGTCGTGGTAGTCGATATAGAGGGCATCGCTGCCCGCCCAGCTGCAGCGAACGAGGGTCGGCGTTGACATGGCGGTCTCCGGGTCAATAGTGGCTTCGACGCGAATCGGCTGGGGGGCCGTGCGCCGGTGATCGTTCCGCAGGATTTGAAGGCATTGATCGTCGACGACAATGCCTATGCACGTTCGGCCATGGCCGCGACGCTGAAAAGGCTCGGCATCGTCGCCGTCGACGAGCAGTCCGGCGCCGCCGCGGCGGTCGGCGCCATCCTCGGCACGCCCTACGATATCGTGTTCATGGATTGGTACATGCCGGAAATGAACGGCGCGGCGCTGCTCGAGGTCGTGCGCCATCCGCGCTTTCCGCCCAACGGCCGCGTCCCCGTGGTCATGGTCACCGCCTACCCCAACCGGGAAACCTTCGCGCGGGCGCGGGAACTCGGCGTCTCGGAGATCCTGGTGAAGCCGTTCAGCGTCGCACAGGTCGCCGCCCTGCTCGGCCGGCTGCTGCCCGATGGCTGGGGCCTCGACGAAGCCGATGGGGACAAGCAGATCCTGCTGTAGGGCAAGGTCGGACGTGGGGGTATCCTCCCCCCGGAAACGCAGGGCCATCGCACGTGGCAGGCCGGCAGCTGTTGCAGCGCATGAAAAGGCCCCCTCACCCGCCGCTGCGCGGCGACCTCTCCCCCAAGGGAGAGGTGAAAGGGGGCACTGCCGGCGCCACAGCGGCACCTCTCCCTGGGGGGAGAGGTCGGCCGAAGGCCGGGTGAGGGGGCCTTTCTTGTTTGCGCGGACCACATGCTACGGCCCTGCCCGTAGACGGGGGAGGATAACGCCTCGCCCGATCCGCTCACCCTCCCTTAACCGTGCCGCTTCACTGCATCTTCGCCATTCTCGTCAAGACTCGCGGCCACCCGGCCTTTCGGCCTCAGTCTGATGAGTGTGCCATGCTGCGTAAATCCCGCGCGGTGCTCGCCGCGATCGCCATCGTCCTCGCCGCCACCGTCTTCACCGATGCCGCCCAGGCCGCCCAGCGCTTCTTCCTGTTCGAGCCGCCGTTCAGCTCGCTCAGCGACGGCAGGCCGCGCTTCGAGACGCGCGTCCGCAGCGGCAAGGTCAGGCTGGCGCCCGAGTTCCGCCGCCAGGTTGTCGCCTATGACGGCCACCAGCCGCCCGGCACCATCATCGTCAACACCGGCAGGAAGTTCCTCTATTTCGTGCTGCCCGGCGGCAAGGCCATCCGCTACGGCATCGGCACCGCCCGCGACGGCTTCGAGTGGAGCGGCACGCACAAAGTGACGCGCAAGGCCGAGTGGCCGGGCTGGACCCCGCCCGCCGAAATGAAGCGTCGCCAGCCGAACTTGCCCGACTACATGCCCGGCGGCATCAACAACCCGCTCGGCGCCCGCGCCATCTACATCGGCTCGACCCTCTATCGCATCCACGGCACCAACGAGCCCTGGACCATCGGCCAGAACGTCAGCTCGGGCTGCATCCGCATGGTCAACGCCGATGTCGAGGACTTGTACGAACGCGTAAAAATTGGCGCCCGGGTGATTGTTCTTTAGTTAGGATTTTCGGCGACACTCAGGCCCGGTTTTCTGGGGGTTTCGGGTCGTCATGCGCACCTTTGCCGATCTGCTGAAACGCTTTCACGCCGACGAGCGCGGTGTGTTCGCCGTGATCTTCGGGCTGCTCGCCATCGTCCTCGTCGCCTTTGCCGGCGCTGCGGTGGACTATTCTTCGGTCGAAACCGCGCGTACGCGCGCCCAGGTCGCGCTCGATTCGGCCGCGCTCGGCCTGCAGCCGACGATCTTCAGCACGCCCGCGCCCACCTCGGCATCGCTCAAGGCCAGTGCACTGGCGCTGCTCAACGAGCGGCTCAACGACTCCTCGGCCGTCACCGCGGTCGACGTCGCCACCTTCGATACCGGCAACGGCACGCTGCACCTCGAGGCGACGCTCACCGTCAACACCGCCTTCGTCCAGCTCGTCGGCATCCCGTCGCTGACCGCGCGCGTCGTCTCGGAAGCCACGCGCAAGCGCATCAACCTCGAAGTCGCCCTGGTGCTCGACAACTCCGGCTCGATGGCGCAGCTGAGCCGCATGACCAACCTCAAGAAGGCGGCCCTGTGCGCGATGAACGTGCTCTACAACGCCCTCGACGAGTGCACCGACGCCAAGGTCACCGCGACCAACGACGTGGCGCCGACCGAGCAGCGCATCTGGATGGGCATCGTGCCCTTCACCGGCTTCGTCAATGTTGGCACCGGCTACAAGAACGCCAGCTGGATGGATACAACCGGTCTGTCCAGCATCGCCAACGACAACTTCGACGACGACGACAACGACGCCACGCCCTACAACGGCGCGGTCAACCGCTTCTCGCTCTACACCAAGATCGGCGTCGCCTGGCGCGGCTGTGTCGAAGCGCGGCCCTATCCCTACGATACGGACGACACCCCGCCCTCGACCGCCAACCCGGACACGCTGTTCGTCCCCGAATTCGCGCCCGACACGCCGAGCGGCTACTCCAACAGCTATATCAACGACCGCCCCAGTGCCTGCACCAACAAGGACGGCGGCACGTGGACCAAGACGTCAAAGAAGACGGGCTGCGCCTCGACCTGGTCCGGCAATAACGAGACCAAGAAGGCGGCCGCGTACACCAACTGCACCAGCAGCGCCACCGACAGCTATGCTCAGGTCAAGTGGGATGGCTCGGCGGTGACCCCGGCGGCCACGACCCAGCCCGCCACGATGCAGGCCCAGAACGGCGCCCCCATCGCGGCGACCTGCTCGAACTCCTACACCAGCGTCACGGTCACCACCGGCTCCGGCAGGAATGCCGTCACCACCTACACCTTGTCTCTCGTCCGGACCTGCAGCTACCAGTTCTCGGACCGCGTCCTGCAGGAGCGCCTGTGCAAGTATGCCAGCGGCAACGCCGTCAGTGGCGGCTCGCCCAACGATGACTGCCCGACCAACCCGATGACGCCGCTGACCGCGACCAAGGCCGACATCAAGACCGCCATCAACGCCATGGCGTCGCAGGGCTACACCAACATCCACCAGGGTGCGATCTGGGGCTTCCACATGCTCTCGCCCACCGAGCCGCTGACCCAGGGCGCCGACTATGGCGGGGCGACCTCCAAGGTCATGATCATCATGACCGACGGCGAGAACACGGTGAACAGCTACGGCGGGAACGCCCTGAACATGGCCAACACCTTCCAGGCCTACGGCTGGCCGGGCGTCCGCTCGCAGACCGGCGGCGTCTCCTACAACGGGCGAATCTACAGCACCGACCATCCCTATCCGGCCAGCGACGCCGACGTCACTGCCGCCATGGACACCCGCACCGAGGAAACCTGCACCAACGCCAAGGCCGAGGGCATCGCGATCTACACGATCGGCCTCAACCCGCCGAACCAGAAGACCATCGACCTGCTGACCAATTGCGCGACCACGGCCTCGATGGCCTATTTCCCGACCGACTCGAGCCAACTGGTGACGGTGTTCAAGAAGATCGCCGACGAACTCGCCAACCTGCGCCTGTCGCAGTAGTCAGTTCGCCAGCACGAATCGCCGGCCGCCGGGGAAGGCGGCCAGCGCCGCCTCCTGCTCGCGTTCGGTCAGGCCCTCGAAGCTGATCGTCATGATCGTCTCTGGCTCGTCGATGCGCGCCACATGCAGGCTGGAACGCACGGCAGAAGCGGGAGCGGCGGCGTGCGCCGGCCGCCCGCGGCCGCCGGCAGGGGTCGATGTAAGGTGCACGACACGAAGCTCCATGCTGTGGGTCCTCTTGCTGGACCAACCAACAACGCGATGAATGCGGCGCAAGTTGCCCCAATTGTGCACCCGGCCGATCATATCCGCGTCAACTCGAACTTCTGGCACAGGGCGCCCTTGCACCCGTTGATGGTGATGGTGTCGCCGTCGACCAGCGTCAGCGTGCCCTTCACCGTCTCGCCCATGTATTCGGCGCTGCCGCGCCACTTGTTGTCGAGCGCGCGCTTGGCCCCCATCAGCACGTAGCTGTTGAGATAGGGCAGGTTCTCCGGCGTCCGCGCATCGGCGCGCAGCCAGACGAGCTTGGCGCACACTTCGGTGCCATCGCCGCACAGCGTGACCTCGAACCGAGACTCCCCCGAAACGGTCTGCCACGTGCCGGCCGGCGACTGCGCGGCGAAAGCGGGCGTGAGCGTCAGTGCGGCGGAGACGAAGGCGGTAGCGGCAAACAGCGAGCGGATCGACATGGGGGGCCCCGGCAAGTGGTGAAGGAAGCGTTGACGGGACTTCTCGTCGACCCGCCTTGAACCCGCGGCCAACGCACCGTTCAGTTTCGGTTCAGGCAGGACTGGGCATCCGGGGCCGGACGCACTGAGCATTCTGCTGGAGGATGGCTTGCCGTAAGCCGGTGGGGTCTGTCGCCTGACCCCGAAAATGGTACCGCCTCCCCGGATCGAACGGGGGACCTCTAGATCCACAATCTAGCGCTCTAACCAACTGAGCTAAGGCGGCCCGGCAAGCGCGGCGGACCATAGTTTCAGTTCCCCGCGCTGGCAAGCATCGATTTTGCCCCATCCACGCCCGCCGAAATGCGCTTAACCATCGGCGCCGAATGACGCCGCCGGCGCCCGCGCGCATATGGACCGGGCAGGGGGTGCACGGTATTTAGAGAAGATTAAGTTCCGAGTTCGCTTTGTGTCAAATTGGCACAAGGCTGGAAAAGAGTACGGCGTGGACGCTGAGTGGATCAAATCGCCGACGGCACGCCTGGTGCTGGTGCACTGGGCCGATGCGCGTCCCGCATGGCTCTGGTCCCATGACGGCGAAACACTGCTGTGGCGCAACGATGCGGCCCGCTTCTTCCACGGCCGGATCAAGAAGCACGGCGTCAGGCTTGCGCCCGAGGCGGTTCCCATCAAGGGCCAGATCGCGCGCCTCATCCGGCTCGGTTCGATGGGCCGTCCAAGCCTCAGCCGCATCCAGTTGCTCGCCGGCGAGCGTCCGATCTCGACCACCTGCACCTGCACCCCGCTGCGCCTTGCCGACGGCAGCACCGGCCTGTTGATCGTCGGCGTCGACCCGATCGAGCCCGAACTGCTCGGCGCGGCGGATTCGCAGCAGCCGGACGAGGCGGCGACCGGCATCCTGCCGCCGCACGCCGATTTCCTGCTGGTCAACGAGGACGGCCAGATCGCCGGCGGCAGCCGGCATGCGCTCGAGCGCTTCGCCCCCGTCATCGAGAGCGAGGGCCTGTCCGGCATCGGCGATGGCCAGGCGATCGCGCTCGCCGGGCAAAGCGTCACCGTCACGCGCTTCACCGCCAGCCCGCACGACGCGCTGCTGCTGCTGTTTGAAGGGCCGCGGGCCGCCGAATCCGCGCCCCGGCCCGACATCGCTCGAATTCGGGCCGAAGAAGGCGAGTTCGCCAGCGACGAGGCGCCCTCGGCAGTCGAAGCGGCGCCGGCCGAGCCGCTGCTGCCGCTCGGCCTGCCGCCGGCCGAGCGTGCCGACGACGAGCCGGTGCTGGCCGAGGAAGACAACTGGGTCGAACCGATCCCGGCAGCCATCGAGACGCCCGGAACGCTGTCCTCCCTGTTCGACCGGCTGGCCGACGATACCGACCTCTACACCCCGCTGACGGTGCGCGACGAGCAGTTCGCCGGCCCGCCACCCGAGCCCGTCGCCGAGCCGCTCCTCGCGGGCGAGGCGGAGCAGGCCCCCGTGCCCGTCGAGGCGGCTTCGCCCGAGCCGACCGACATCATCGCCGCCCTCATCGAGAGTGCCGACGCGGAACCGGCTCCGACGCCGACGACCTGGCGCGTGATCGGCCGCGGTTTCACCGCCGCCGCCGCGGCATCCCCGGCCGAGCCGCCCTCGCTCGTCGATCGGCCCGCCCGGCCGCCTGAGACGACGCTCCCGCCCGACGCAGAGGCCGTCGAGCGCGTCTCGCGCTACAATTTCGACGAGCTGAGCCGCATCCTTACCGACCGCGTCAACGGCCAGCACAACGCGGCCCTGAGGCCCGAGGAACCGGTGCAGGCGCAGCCCGCCCACGAAGGCGCGCTGATCAACCTGACCGGCGAAACCTTCATCCTCAACCGGCTGCCGCTCGGCATCCTGGTGTTCCGCGACCAGCAGGTGCTGTTCGCCAACCGCGCGCTCACCGACCTTGCCGGCTACGAGAGCATCGAGAGCCTGCGCGCCGCCGGCCTCACCGCCATCTTCCCCGCGGAGGATACCGACGCCTCCGGCCCCGTCACGCGGCTCGTGCGCCGCGACGGCTCGCTCGCCCCGGTCAATGCGCGCCTCCAGTCGATCACCTGGCATGGCCGGCCCGCCCTGATGCTGTCGGCCAGCGCCAGCGAGACCCGCCTCGGCCACGAGGCCGCCGTCCATGCCTTCGCCGAGCTTGCGGCCGAGACCGCCGACGACGGTTTCCTCGCCACCGACCGCGCCGGCATCGTCACTGCGGTCTCGCTGCACGGCCGCATCGTCCTCGGCCTCACCGAGGAGGAGATCGTCGGCCGGCCGCTCGCCGCCTTCATCGATCCGGGCCAGTTGGCCGAACTCAAGACCTTCCTTGAGCGTCCCGCCCGCTTCGCCGAAACGGCGCGTCCGGCGATCCTGTTCAGCGGCGCCAATCCGGGCGTGCGTGTCTCGGTCTTCGCCGAGGGCCAGGCCGGCATCGTCTCGGGGTATTTCGCCTTCCTGCGCAAGCTGTCGTCGCCGTCCGCGGCTGCCGTGGCGCCGCGCCGCGCCCCGGCCGACGAGGTCGAGCCGTCGATGCTCACCCGCATCAGCCGCAGCGTCCGCCGGCCGCTCAACGCCGTCATCGGGTTTGCCGAGCTCATCCAGGCCTCGGCCGGCGATCCGCAGCGCCAGTCCGAATACGCCCAGGACATCAAGACTGCCGGCACCGAGATCGCCAACCTCGTCGACGAGCTCGACGACTATGCCCGCCTCAAGGGCGGGCGCTATCCCACCGAGCCCGGCGACATCGACCTTGCCGCGCTGCTCGAGAGCTGCCTCGCCCGCGTCCGCAGGCAGGCCGGCGAGGCGCGCGTCCTCGTCCGCAGCGCCGTCTCCGAGCGCCTGCCGCGCATCACCGCCGACCGGGCCTCGCTGACCCAGGGCATCCTGAACCTGCTCGCCAGCGCCATCGACCAGACCCCGGCGGGCGGCTCGGTGATCCTGTCGGCCCAGCGCGAGGACGACGGCGCGGTGATCGTCAATGTCCGCGACGGCGGCGAGACCCGCCGCGACCTCGGCGAGCGCTTCGTCGTCTTCCGCGACGGCACCGGCAAGGACGGCCAGTTGCTCCAGCCCGTCCGCTCCAGTGTCGGCCTGGCGCTCACCCGCTCGCTGCTCGCCGTCAATGCCCTGCAGCTGTCGGTCGATCCCGTGGTCGGCGTCGGCAACATGTTCTCGCTGCTGATCCCGGCCGACCTGGTACGCGACTGATCGTCCCCTGCGAAGGGGGAGTGCTCACCGAGCATTGTTGCAGTGCGGTCCCGGGTCATCCCCGCGAAAGCGGGGATCTGCGTTCGGCGCGCGCCGGAAACAGAGGTTCCCGCTGCCGCGGCAATGACCCAATGCACACGCGCCTGCCACGCGGGGGAGGACTACCCCAGCAACGTGCGCTAACCGCTTCCGTCTGAATGTGAACCGCTCTAGGCTTACCCCATCGGACTATTCCCATGGATGGTCGGCGGGGGGCGCCGAAACATGAGAGATTTCGTCCTCGCGCGCGTTGCGGCTTTCATCGGGGCAGTGCTGGGCAGTGCCCTGGTCCTGTTCATCGTGCTCGACCTGCTGCCGGGCGCCTCGGCGCCCGATGCCGGCATCGACGTACGTCTGCTCTCCCTGCTCGGAACCGCCGATGAGTGGCAGCGGCTGTCCGTCACCCTTCCGCTCGTCTTCCTCGCCCTCGCCATCGCCATGCTCGGCGGCCTCGGCCTGTCCCGGCTGCGGCATTGGCCCACCCTGCGGCGCGGCCTCGCGGCGCTCCTCGGCATGTTGCCGCCGTTCTGGCTGGGCCTGCTCCTGTCGCTGTTTGTTGCCGGCCTGTGGCGGCTGCTGCCGGCCGGCGGCTTCGTGCCGTGGTCAAATCCGCCCGCCGCGCTGGCCTCGCTCGTCCTGCCGGCGCTGGCCCTCGGGCTGCCTTATGCCGGCCGTGTCGCGCTGCAGCTGCGGGATGGGCCACCCGCCGCGCTGCTGCCGAGTCTGGGGCGCAGCTTCGCCGCCCTGCTGGTCGCTGCCACCCTGGTCGAGACCGTGTTCTACCTGCCCGGCCTCGGGCGGCTGGTGCTCGGCGCGGCCCAGCAGCACGATCTCCCGACGCTCCGCGCCGGCCTGTTCGTCCTCATCCTCGTCGCCTCCGCCGGCCTCCTCGCCGCCACCCTGTCGCGCCGCGCGTTCGAACCGGAGCCACGCCGGTGACCGCCGACCTCGTCCTCGCTCCGCCGCGGCGTTCCCCGCTCAACTGGCCGCTCGCGCTCGGCCTCATCCTCGTCGCCGCCTTCGTCCTGCCGGCCATCGCCGCCCTGGTCTGGACGCCCTTCGGCACCACCGCCGGCACGCCCCTCGCCGGGCCCGACGCCACGCGCTGGCTCGGCACCGACCCGCTCGGCCGCGAGCTCGTCTCGCTGCTGATGTCGTCCGCCCTGTCGAGCCTGCTGCTGGCCTGGTTCGCGGCTCTCGTCACCCTGCTGCTCGCCGTTCCCGCCGGCATCCTGCTTGCGGTACGGCTCGGGAGGGAGGGCCCCGACCTGTCGCTGCTCGCCCTGCCGGCTCCCGCCCTCGCCATCGGCCTCGTCGTCTCCGGCCTGGGTGCGCCGGGCAACCTCACCGTCATCCTCGGCGTCGTCCTGCCCGGCTGCGTCGCCGTGGCCTCCGCCGTCGCCCGCGCCTTCCGACCGTTGTGGCAGAGGGACTACGTGACCTCCGCCCGCCTCGCCGGGCTCAGTCCCGTCTCCGCCGCGCAGCGCCACGTGCTGCCGCGTTTCCTGCCGGTCCTGCTCGCCATCGGCCTCGACCTGCTCGCCGCCGCGCTGCTTGTCGAGGTGACGCTGAGCTTCGCTGGCCTCGGCACCTTGCCGCCCGGAGCCAGCCTCGGCCTCGTGCTGCGCGACGGCCAGCAGTTCCTCGCCCTGCGTCCGCTGCTGGTCATCGCCCCGGGCCTCGTCGCGATCGGCACCGCCATCGCCTTCATGCTCGTCGCCAGCGGGCTGCGCGGAGGTCGCGATGCCGCGCATTGAGCTGGCCGGCCTGATCGTCGAGCCGGGGACGCTGCTCGCCATCGTCGGCCGGCCCGGCAGCGGCAAGTCCGGGCTGGCGCGCGTCCTGGCCGGGCAGGGCGGCAGGATCGTCGGCCCGCATGCCGATGCCTCCCAGCTCGACCCCGGCGCCGACCTGATCGTCGGCGACGACCCGGGCAGCGCCCGCGACCCGGCGACCCAGCGCGAGCTGCTGGGCGCCATGCAGCGGGCACACCGCGACCGCGGCGTCACCGTAGTCATCCTCACCGCCGATTTCCGCCTTCCCCTCGCCATGGCGCTCGAGACCGCGATCCTCGCCGACGGTCACGTGGTCGAGCGCGGCCCAGCCGATGTCCTGCTGTCCCTGCCCAGGCACGAGGCCACCCTCCAGCTGGTCGCCGCCAGCCGGCCGCGGACCCGCACCATGGCGCGCCCGCCGGTCGGCGATACCCTGCTCGAGCTGCAGGGTATCACCACGCGCGTCAGGCAACCCGCCGGCTGGCCGTTCCGGCGCGCGCCGGCCGCAGCCGAACTCTTCGACGTCGACTTCGCCGTCCGGCGTGGCCAGGCCGTCGGCCTGCTGGGTCCTGCCGGCGCCGGCAAGTCGCGGCTGTTGCGGCTGGCCGCCGGCCTGGGGCAGGCGAGCGCCGGCAGCTTCGCCTTCGCCGGCCAGCGCTATCGCGGTGGCGACATCCCGCGCGAGGTGCGGGCCCGCATCGCCATGCTGTTTCCCGATCCGCACGCCGCCTTCAATCCCGACCTGCCCGTCGGGCTGACCCTGACCGAGCCGCTTCGCGTCGAGGAACAGCTGCTGATCGACGAGCAGGCCGAAGGGCTGGTTGAAGCCGTCCGCGTCGTCGGGCTGTCGCCGGAGGTGCTCGACCGGCTGCCCGCCGCCTTCACGCCGCTCGACCTGCAGCGGCTGGCCCTCGCGCGCGCCCTGGCCGGGCGCCCGGCGCTCGTCATGCTCGATGAGCCGACCCTGCGGCTCGATCCGGTCGCGGCGGCCCAGTTCATCGTGCTGCTCAATCGCGTGCGGTCCGACTACGGGCTCACCCTGCTCTGGGCCAGCCGGGACTTCGAGGTCCTGCGCCAGTTCTGCGATCGCATCGTCGTCCTGGAGCAGGGCCGCGTCGTCGAAGCCGGCAAGCCCGCCGACCTGTTCGAGAGCGGCGCGCATCCGACCACGCGCACGCTGGTCACGCCGCGCTACCCCGAGGCGCCGCCGCCGATGCCGCCGTCGCCCGGACCGGCACCCGCCGAAGCCCCGCCGGTGGCGGAGCCGTCGCCCGAGCCCCCTGCCGCCCCGGCCGGTTCAGCCGACGACCGCCCCGATGAACCCGCCAAAGGCGGGCAGGTCGAGCCGGTCGCCGACGGGAGCGGGAACCGAGCCGGGCGCGTCGATCGCGCGGACGACGACACCGTCGGGGAGGGGGACGATGACCGGGCTCTCCGTCATGTTGAAGGCGCATAGGATCGCCTCGCCCCCCGCCTCGCGGACGAACATCAGCACGCCCGCCGGGGCATCCAGCGTCCTGATCGTGCCCTTGATCAGCGCCTTGTGATCCTTGCGGAACTTCAGCGTCGCCCGGTAGTGGTGCAGCAGCGAGTCGTTCCGCTTTTCCTGGAGGTCCGGCGCCTTGAGCAGGTGGTCGCCCGGCACCGGCAGCCAGGCGCGCGGCGCCGTCGAGAAGCCGCCCAGATGCGCCGAACTCTGCCACACCATCGGCGTGCGGCATCCGTCGCGGCCCTTGAACTGGGGCCAGAACTCGATGCCGTAGGGATCGACGAGGTCCTCGAACGACAACTCGGCTTCGGTCAGGCCGAGTTCCTCTCCCTGGTACAGGCAGACCGAGCCGCGCATCGTCAGCAGCATCGAGGCGGTCAGCTTGCCGAACGCCTCGCGGTCGCCGTGGCTGAGCCAGCGGCTGACATGCCGGACCACGTCATGGTTGGAGAAGGCGAGGCAGATCCAGCCGTCCGGCGCATCCTTTTCGGTGAGGTCGATCGCCTTCCGGAAATGCCCCGCATCGAACGAGCCGCCCAGGTAGTCGAACGTGTAGGCCATGTGCAGCTTGTCGTTGCCCGAGGTGTACTGCGCCATGACCTCGAGCTGGTGCTGGCTGTCGCCGATCTCGCCCACCGTCGTGCGGCCCGGATACTCGTCCACCAGCGCCCGCAGGCGCTTCAGGAACGTCAGGTTCTCCGGACGGCTCTTGTCGTAGATGTGTTCCTGGAAATTGTACGGGTTCACCGCCGGCGCCGTCGAGGCGTTGAAGTCCTCCGGCTTCACCACCGGGTTGGATTCGAGCCCCAGCGAGCAGAAGTAGAAGTTCACCGTATCGAGCCGGAAGCCGTCGACGCCACGCTCGAGCCAGAAGCGCATGTCGGCGAGCACCGCGTCCTGGACGTCGGGATTGTGGAAGTTGAGGTCGGGCTGCGAGGTGAGGAAGTTGTGCAGGTAGTACTGCATGCGCCGGCTGTCCCAGTTCCACGCCGAGCCGCCGAAGATCGACAGCCAGTTGTTGGGCGGGGTGCCGTCGGGCCTGGGGTCGGCCCACACATACCAGTCATGCCGCGGATTGCTGCGGTTCTGCCGGCTTTCGGCGAACCAGGGGTGCTTGTCGGACGTATGCGAGATGACCTGGTCGATGATCACCTTGAGCCCGCGCGAATGCGCCTTCTCGATCAGCCGGTCGAAGTCCCCGAGCGTGCCGAAGATCGGGTCGACGTCGCGGTAGTTGGAGACGTCGTAGCCGAAATCCTTCATCGGCGAGGTGAAGAACGGGCTGAGCCAGATCGCATCCACACCGAGGTCGGCGACATAGTCGAGCCGCTCGGTGATGCCGACGAGGTCGCCCACCCCGTCGCCGTTGTGGTCCTGGAACGAGCGCGGATAGATCTGGTAGATCACCGCCCCGCGCCACCAGTCCCGGTCCAGCGGCTGGTCTGGACTGGACTTCTGCTCCGTCATCGGCGGAACGGCCATCATCGGCGGCACGACGCTCATCTGGGGGACTCCTTGGGCTGCCTGCTCGAGCATTCGCGCGAGGGCAGGGGCGGAGTCAATCCACGCCTACGCGGCCAGTTCCTTGCGCACAGCCGAGGCGATGAAGGCAGAGCGGGTCTGCTTGCGGTGCTTCGCTTCGGAGTCGATGGCCTGCAGCAGGCCAAGATCGAGCGACACGTTGATGCGGGTGGTCGAGCCCAGGTCGCGAACGAGAGGGACGGAAGCGAGCACAGCGCCCTTGAGGTCCTCGACCAGGGCTGGGTCGGCCATGATCTCGTCAGGCGGGCGTGGCGCCGGGACAGCATCGCCATCCTGCTCCATCCCGTCGACGTGGAAAGCAAGAGCCTCGGCCGCGCTGTCGAGGGCTTTTTCCAGCGTCTCGCCAACCGCGATGCAACCGGGGAGGTCCGGGAAGCTCACCCCGAAGTCAGTGTCCGGATCCTTATGGATCAGTGCTGTGTAGCGCATGTCGTTCCTACTTCAGCCAGCCGGCTTGTCGATAGATAGAACGCAAGGTGCCGGCGACAATGTCCTTGTTCGGATGGGGAACAGTGACACGTCCCTTTCTGGTCGGATGACGGTACTGGTGATGGTCGCCACGTACCGCCACGAGATACCAGCCATCTGCCTCGAGCAGCTTGATCAGCTTTCGGCTGTTCCGTTCCATCGCGCCCTCGCCGTGTAAGATAATACACACGCCTGCGCGCTTCAACACCCCAATACGAAAGGGCGGCCCGTGTGGACCGCCCTCCCGTTCGTGACCTTCGTGAGAAGATCGGATGTCTTGGCTGTTGCCTGGACCTAGAAGTCCATGCCGCCCATGCCGCCCATGCCGCCGCCGCCCGGCATCGCCGGAGCAGCGTCCTTCGGCACCTCGGCGATCATCGCCTCGGTGGTGATGAGCAGCGAGGCAACGGACGCCGCGTCCTGCAGGGCGGTACGAACCACCTTCACCGGATCGACCACGCCCATGGTGATCAGGTCACCATATTCGCCGGTCTGCGCGTTGTAGCCGAAGTTCGCGTTGGAGTTCTCGAGGATCTTCCCGACAACCACCGAGCCTTCGTCGCCCGCATTGTTGACGATCTGGCGGATCGGCTCCTGCAGGGCGCGCTTGACCAGGTTGATACCGGCCTGCTGGTCGGCATTCACACCCTTGGCGGTCAGGGCGCTCGAGGCGCGCAGCAGCGCGACGCCGCCGCCCGGCACGATGCCTTCTTCAACCGCGGCGCGGGTGGCGTTCAGCGCGTCGTCGACGCGGTCCTTGCGCTCCTTCACCTCGACTTCGGTCGAGCCGCCGACCTTGATCACCGCAACACCGCCGGCGAGCTTGGCCAGGCGTTCCTGCAGCTTTTCCTTGTCGTAGTCCGAGGAGGTTTCCTCGATCTGCGCCTTGATCTGCGCGACGCGGCCCTGGATGTCTTCCTTGGAGCCGGCGCCGTCGACGATCGTGGTGTTCTCCTTGGAGATTTCCACGCGCTTGGCGGTGCCGAGCATGTCGAGGGTGACGTTCTCGAGCTTGATGCCGAGGTCTTCCGAGATCACCTGGCCGCCGGTGAGGATCGCGATGTCCTCGAGCATGGCCTTGCGGCGATCACCGAAGCCCGGAGCCTTGACGGCAGCGACCTTGAGGCCGCCACGCAGGCGGTTGACGACGAGCGTGGCCAGCGCCTCGCCCTCGATGTCCTCGGCCACGATCAGCAGCGGACGCTGCGACTGCACGACGGCTTCGAGGATCGGCAGCATCGACTGCAGGTTCGAGAGCTTCTTCTCGTGCAGCAGGATCACCGGGTCCTCGAGGACGGCGGTCATCTTCTCGGCATTGGTGACGAAGTACGGCGACAGGTAGCCGCGGTCGAACTGCATGCCTTCGACGACGTCGAGTTCGGTCTCGGCGGTCTTGGCTTCCTCGACGGTGATCACACCCTCGTTGCCGACCTTCTGCATCGCATTGGCGATCATGTCACCGATGGCGCTCTCGCCGTTGGCCGAAATGGTGCCGACCTGGGCGACTTCGGCGTTCGACGAGATGGTCTTCTTGGCCTTGCCGAGGTTCTCGACGACTTCGGCGACGGCGAGGTCGATGCCGCGCTTCAGATCCATCGGGTTCATGCCGGCGGCAACGAGCTTGATGCCTTCGTTGACGATGGCCTGGCCGAGCACGGTCGCGGTGGTGGTGCCGTCACCGGCGATGTCGTTGGTCTTGGAGGCCACGGCGCGCAGCATCTGGGCGCCCATGTTCTCGAACTTGTCTTCGAGTTCGATCTCCTTGGCAACCGTCACGCCGTCCTTGGTGATGCGCGGGGCACCGAACGACTTGTCGATCACAACGTTGCGGCCCTTGGGGCCGAGGGTCACCTTCACCGCATTGGCGAGGATGTTGACGCCACGGACCATCTTGTCGCGGGCATCGGTGGAGAACTTCACGTCTTTAGCGGCCATTGCAGGCGCTCCTTACGTTCGAGTGGGAAAGAACCGGGTGAGGCGAGGGCCTTACGCGGTGATCACGCCCATGATGTCGGACTCTTTCATGATCAGCAGGTCCTGGCCGTTGAGCTTCACCTCGGTGCCACTCCACTTGCCGAACAGGATGCGATCGCCTTCCTTGACGTCCAGCGGAACCAGCTTGCCAGCTTCGTCGCGGGCGCCGGGGCCGACGGAAACGATCACGCCCTCGGAGGGTTTTTCCTTGGCCGTATCGGGGATGATGATGCCGCCAGCGGTCTTCTCTTCGCTGTCGACACGCCGGACGACCACGCGGTCGTGCAGGGGACGGAAAGCCATTTTTGCTCCTGTAAGCCTCAATGATCTCGTCGCTGTTAGCACTCGCAATCGAGGAGTGCCAACCGCTGGCCGGGATATAGGAGGGGCCCTGGAAGGAGTCAAGTTCGCGCCACGACCGCTGGCGGCGCCTTCGCCCGACAGAATCCGTAAACCCGGCCGATGCTAAGTTGCCAAGTGGCGGCGACCGCATTACCCACCGCCGCAGGAACCCGTGGAGCCGACGTGAGCGTCATCCAGTTCGAGAGCCACAAGACGTCCACCCAGGCCTGGGTGGCCCCGCAACTGGCGGTGATCGTCCCCAGCTACAACGAGCGCGACAACGTCGCGCTGCTGTACGAGAAGGTGACGACCGCGCTGGGCGGCATCCCGTTCGAGTTCATCGTCGTCGACGACAACTCGCCCGATGGCACGGTGGGCGTGGTGCGCGAGCTGGCCCAGCAGCACGCCAATGTGCGCGCCATCCGCCGCATCGGGCGCCGCGGCCTGAGTTCGGCGGTGATCGAGGGCATCTCCTCGACCTCCGCGCCCTATTTCGCCGTCATCGATGCCGACCTGCAGCACGACGAGGCCATTCTCCCCACGATGCTGGAGATGGCCATGGCCGGCGACGACATCGTCGTGGGCACCCGCTATGGCGGCGAGGGCAGCGTCGGCGCAGGCCTGTCGAAGGCGCGCGAGGCGGGCAGCCGCTTTGCCACCCTGCTGTCGGGCATCCTCACCGGCCAGGGCCTCTCCGACCCGATGAGCGGCTTCTTCCTGATGCGCCGCGACGTCTTCGACCAGATCGCTCCCTCGCTGAGCGACGAAGGCTTCAAGATCCTGCTCGACATCATCGTCTCGGCCGATCGCTTCCATGCGCTGCGCGGCAAGCGGCTCAGGATCGGCGAGGTGCCCTACACCTTCCGGCCCCGTCACGCCGGCGAAAGCAAGATGAGCCCGATCGTGGTGGTCCAGTTCCTGGGCCTGATCGTCTCCAAGCTGACGCGCGGCCTGCTCCCCACCAGCTTCCTGCTGTTCGGCCTGGTCGGCGGCTTCGGCGTCATCGTCCACATGGGCACGCTGTGGCTCGCCCACGAGCGGCTGTCGCTCGATTTCGTCTGGGCCCAGACGCTGGCGACGCTGGTTGCCATGACCTTCAACTTCGTGCTCAACAACGAACTGACCTATGCCAACAGGAAGCTGCGCGGCTGGCGCTACTTCACTGGCCTGTTGACCTTCTACGCCGTCTGTTCCATTGGCGCGCTGGCCAACGTCTCGGTCGCCAGCTGGATCTATGCCTTCGACGGGCAGTTCTATATCGCTGGCCTGCTCGGCGTGCTGATGAGCGTCGTCTTCAACTACTCGGTTACAAAGGTGTTCACATGGCGGTAAGCGCAGAACTCGAAATCAAGCTCCGCCGCACCGGTGGCGTCGGCCCCAACACCAAGTGGGACTGGTCGCTGGTCGACGCCGCAGGCAATGTCGTCAAGAAGGGCTCGGCCCTCGGCGAGGAAGCCCGCGCCTTCGCCACGGCCAAGAAGATGCGCGACAAGCTGGCCAAGGGCTAGGTCGACCGGCGCGGCGGCCACTGCTGCGCGCCGTGGATGACGCGGAGCACGGCCACCACATCTCCGCGCACCTCGTACACGACGATATACGGCGTGTCGTGGATGACAAGCTCTCGGGTGTTTTGCACGCGGCCTTTTCGTCCGCTGTGCGGAAATTGCGTCAGCTGCAACTCGACTGAGGCGACCTTCTCGTCAACGGCAAGTGCTGCCAAAGGGCTGTCGCTGGCAATGAAATCGAAGTTGCTCTCGCGGTCAGCCATTGCAACTGGCGACCACTTCACACGCACTACTTTTCGCCGTTTGCGATTCGTGCGCTCAGCGCGGCCCGCTTCATAGCGAAGTAGGCTTCGACTTCCTCGCCAGGGATCAAAGGACGTGGATCGTCGAGTGCCTCTTGGACCTTCGCGCGGAACCAGGCATCGTACTCGTCCTCAGGCGTCAGCAATATTTCGGGGACCACACCGCTCTCGGCGATCCGCGAAAACAGAATGTCGGTGGCCTGGTGGATCGTCAGGCCCTTTTCCGCCAGAAGCTCGCCGGCCCTGGTTCGATTCTTCTCGAGACGCTCGAGCCACGCGGAAGTATCCGCCTCGATTTCCGCCCAATCCGCGTTCGACATGTCTACCTCCGATCGAGGAAGCAATATAGGCCATCGGCCACGGGATTTGAACCTTTAAGCCGCCCCGCGACCCTCTTCCATCTCGGCCCAGGCCTGGCGCTTGCGATAGATCGTCGACGGACTCAGCTCCAGCGCCTGCGCGGCCAGCGCGATATTGCCGCCGAAGCTCTCGATCGCGTCCTCGATGATCTTCTGCTCCTGCCGCCACATCGGCAGCACGGCCGGACGCACGGCATCCGCCATGCCTTCGGCGGGCGACGGCGCGTGCGCGGCGGGCGCGCTCCCGTCGAACATGGCGACGATGCGGCGCGCCACGCCTTCGAGATGCTCGACGCTCCCCGGCAGGTCGCGGGCGACGAAGTCGAGCACTGTCTGCAGCTGGTTCGAGGCATCGATCAGGCCGGCCAGCCGCTCGCGGTCGGCGGGGCCGCGGAACGCCCCGGCGATCGGCCGCGCATGGCGCTGCGCCAGTTCGCCGAGCCGTGCCGCAAAGGCGATGCCGTCGATCGGGCGCGTCAGGTGTTCGTGCGCGCCCGCCTGCAGCGCCGCCAGCGTCGCCGACACCGACCCGCCATCCGACAGCGTGACCAGCAGCGCGCCCTGCGCCAGCCGCGCCAGTCGCGCCACCGCCTCCTCCGCCTCGGCGGCGAGGTCGGCGAGGCTGGCAAGGTCGGCCAGCAGCAGGTGGTAGTAGCTCGCCCGCAGCCGCTCCGACGCTTCGCGGCCGGTGCCGGCCACGACGATCTCGGGCGCACGCACGAAGCAGGCATCCAGCACGTCGATCAGGGCGCGGCATCCGGCTTCGTCGCGGTCGACGAGCAGGATCCGGGCAGCGATCTCCTGGCCAGCGGCAGGCATGGAACGTCCTTCGGACAAGTCTTGTGCTGAACGGAGTGTTGACGATCTGGGTAAACAAACCGTTCCCCGGCCACCTGCCGCGCCGCGCGCCGCGCCCGCCATGCGTTTGCCACAGCTGAGGTGCGGCCGCGCCTTTCTGCCGCCCCGTGCCGATGCTAAGACACCAGCTGTCGAATCCCGCCGCTCTGGGAGCGCGTTTCCGCCGTGCAAGGCCTCGTCTACATCTTCATCGCGCTGGCCACGCTCGGCGTTGCGGCGGCGGCCTATTTCGGGCTGACCTTTTCGCCGATCGAGGCCTTCGTCACCGCCATCGCCTTTGGCGCCGTCGCCGTCATGCTGATGGAGCGGCGCCTGCGCCAGCGTTCCGAGTCCCGCCTCGAGCGCGCCGTCGAGGACCTGGCGCGCCTGCTCTCCACCGATGCCAAGGCCGGGCAGGTGCTGAGCCAGCGCGTCAACGCCATCACCGACACCAATGTCGGCAGCCGGCTCGAGAGCATCGAAGCCGATATCTCGGTGCTCGGCACCGTCACGCGCCAGCTCGCCGAGGCCATGGCCGATTTCGAGGAAGCGCGCCGCGCCGGCGACTCGCGCCCGGCGGCCGTCACCGCCGAACCGGCGGGCATGTCGGACGACGACAGTTTCCACGAGCCGCTGATTCCCGAGGCCGAGCTGCGCGCCGCGCTCGACCAGAATCGCCTCGTCTTCCACATCGAGCCGGTCGTCATGCTGCCGGCGCGCAAGCCTGTCGGCTACGACCTCGTGCCGCGCCTGATGCAGGACGCGGGCGGGCTCGCCGATGCGCCCGACTTCATGCCGCGCCGCGGCGGCGAGGACCTCATCCGGCGCATCGAGGCGCTGGCGCTCGAGGAGGCCGTCACCATCGCGCGCCGCTCGCGGACCTCCGGACAGCCGACCCGCCTGTTCGTGCCGATGAGCCGTGCCACCATCGCCGACCGCAAGGCGCTGGACCTCGTCATGGCGACGCTGGTTGCCAACCAGGCCATCACGAATTCGCTCGCCTTTGCCATCCAGCAGGCGCAGTTCAAGGCGCTGTCCGCGGCCGACAAGCGGGCCCTCGGCGAGTTCGGCAAGTCCGGCGCGGGGTTCGTCCTTGCCGATGTGGACTCGCTGCGCATCGACTTCGCCGAGCTCCAGGGCCTCGGCTTTTCCACCGTGCGGTTCGATGCCACCCGCTTCCTCGACCGGCCCGAAACCTTCACCGATTTCCACACCGCCGACGTTGCGCCCTATGCCCGGCGCTTTGACATCGAACTGTGTGCAACCGGCGTTATCGACGAGCAGCAGCTCCTGAGTCTGTTCGAGGACGGCATCGGGCTGGTACAGGGACCACACATCGGCCGGCCTGGCCCGGTGCGGGCCGATCTCGTGGTCGAACGGCCGCGCGAGTCGGAGCGCCGGCAGGCCTGAACTACAGGATCACGCGATGCATGCACTTGCAGGACTGGGGGGCATCGCCTCCCGCTATGAAGCTGTCTTGAGCGATATCTGGGGCGTCGTGCACAACGGCGTCCGCGCCCATCCGCTCGCCGTCGAGGCCCTGGTCAGCTACCGGCGCCAGGGCGGCCGCGTCGTCCTCATCTCGAACGCCCCGCGGCCCAAGGGGCCGATCATCGCCATGATGGATGGGTTCGGCGTGCCGCGCGACGCCTATGACGACGTGGTGACGTCCGGCGATGCCACCCGCGTCATCCTCGAGCAGTATCGCGGCCAGACCGTGCACTATGTCGGGCCGCCCCGGGAGAACGACTCGCTGTTCGAGGGGCTCGATATCACCATCGGCCCGGCCGAGGCCGCCGCGGCCGTGGTCGTCACTGACCTCGACACCGACAGCGACACGCCGGACATGTACAACGATCGCATCACCGTCTGGCTCGACCACAACCTGCCGCTGATCGCCGCCAACCCCGACCGCGTCGTCGAGCACGGCGACCGGCTGATCTACTGCGGCGGTGCGCTCGCCGACCTCTACGAGGCGCGTGGCGGCATGATCGTCATGGTCGGCAAGCCCTACAAGCCGATCTACACCGAGGCCCTGCGCCTTGCCGAACAGGCCGCCGGCCGCAGCCTCGACCGGTCGCGCATCCTCGCCATCGGCGACTCGGTCCGCACCGACGCCATCGGCGCCGCCGGGGCAGGGCTGGACCTGCTGTTCATCACCGGCTCCATCCACGCCGCCGAACTCGACGCCTTCGGCAACCCGGACCCCGAGGCCGTCCGCCGCCTGGTCGAGCCAAGTGGCGCCACTATGGCCGGCTTCATGGCCAAGCTGGCTTGGTAGCGGCGAAGCCGCTCTCTTGATCCTCCCCCGCGTGGCGGTGGAGGGGGCGGCCACAGGCACGGCGCCCCTCCCATCCCCAAACCCAATCCCTCAGTCGTCATCCGCGGACTTGATCCGCGGACCCCGCGACGGCTGCGGGATCCCGTGGGTCCCCGGGATGACGACCGAGACGGCAGTGGCGTGACCGCAGGACAACTTCCCCCCCACCTGCGTCCCCGGCATACCCGCCCATCCCAACGTCGCCTTGCCATCCCCGGGCTTTCTTGCCATATCGCCTTCACTTCAAAGGGCGGGTGGGAACTT
Organism: Devosia sp.; assembly: GCF_017307495.1. Classification (GTDB taxonomy): domain Bacteria; phylum Pseudomonadota; class Alphaproteobacteria; order Rhizobiales; family Devosiaceae; genus Devosia_A. The sequence continues at coordinate 79,811 of NZ_JAFKHE010000022.1, forward strand.
GACCTTCATTCGGCTGGCGGGACTGGACGAGGTCCCGCACTCCCTCAGGGGCGCCATGGTCGCGATCGGCAACTTCGATGGTTGCCATCGTGGCCATCAGCATGTCTTCCGCGGCCTCATCGCCCGTGCCCGCGCCGCCGGCGTGCCGGCGCTGATGCTCACCTTCGAGCCGCATCCGCGCGACGTCTTCGCGCCCGCTCCGTTCATGTTCCGCCTCACCCATGCCGATCAGAAGGCCGAGATCGCCGAGGCGCTCGGGCTCGACGGCATCGTCGTCATGCCGTTCTCGCGGGAATTCTCGCAGATCGAGGCCGAGGACTTCGTCACCCGCTTCCTCGTCGGGGCGCTGAACGTGCGCGGTGTCGAGGTCGGCGCCGATTTCCTGTTCGGCTTCCAGCGCAAGGGCACGCCCGCCTTCCTCAAGGACGCCGGCCAGCGCCACGGCTTCGACGTCGAAATCCTCGGCATGCTCGACGAGGGCGACGACCACATCTCCTCCACCCGCATCCGCACCCTGTTGGGCGAGGGCGACGTCGCCGGCGCTGCGCAGCTGCTCGGCTACCACTGGTTCCTCTCCGGCGTCGTGGTGAAGGGCGACCAGCGCGGCAGGGAGCTCGGCTTCCCCACCGCCAATGTCGCCACCCCGACCGGCTTCGGCCTGATGCAGGGCGTCTATGCCGTGCGCGCCAAGCTCGGCGGCCGCCTGCTCGATGGCGTCGCCAGCTACGGCAAGCCGATGTTCAACAACGAGCGCCCGCCCTTCGAGACCTGGATCTTCGATTTCGACGAGAACATCTACGGCCGGACCCTCGAAGTCGCCCTGCTCGGCACCGTCCGCGGCCAGGAGAAGTTCAAGGGCCTCGACGAGCTGATCGCCGCTGTCAACCGCGACGCCGCCACCGCCCGCCACATCCTCCAGGCCACGCTGCCGGTCTCCGAACTGGACGAGAAGCTGGGGTTCTTCCGGTAGGCTGTTCAGATACCGCGAGAGGGTAGAGACCTCCCCGCCTCAACCTCGGTCGCCATCCCGGCGAAAGCCGGGACCCACGGCTCGAAAGTTGGCCTCGCACGGCCAGGGTCCGCCTTTCGTGCTGGATCGGCACGATGGGGGCGCGATCGTCATGCGGAGCACTGGGTCCCGGCTTTCGCCGGGATGACAGCCGGTGGGTATGGCGGGATCGGAAGGCAATGTGCCCATCCACGTCGGCGCCGGCAGCCATTTCCCCTTTCACCAACCGCCCCCGCTTGCTAAAAGCCCGCAGCTTCCAAGGTACTTTGTGATGAACGATACTGCGACCAGCGGCGCCGAGACCGACTATTCCGCGACGCTCTTCCTGCCCGAGACCGAGTTCCCGATGCGCGCCGGGCTGCCTGCCCGCGAGCCGGATTGGCTGAAGCGCTGGGAAGACATGGACATTTACGCCCGCCAGCGCGCCGCCGGGCAGGGCAAGCCCCTGTTCACGCTGCATGACGGCCCGCCCTACGCCAACGGCAACATCCATATCGGTCACGCGCTCAACAAGATCCTCAAGGATCTGGTGAGCCGCTCCAAGACCATGCTCGGCTACAACTCGGCCTACGTGCCGGGCTGGGACTGCCACGGCCTGCCCATCGAGTGGAAGGTCGAGGAGCAGTACCGGGCCAAGGGCAAGAACAAGGACGACGTGGCGATCAACGAGTTCCGTGGCGAGTGCCGGAGCTTTGCGCAGTACTGGGTCGACACCCAGCGCGAGGAATTCAAGCGCCTCGGCGTCGTCGGCGACTGGTCGAACCCCTACCTGACGATGAGCTTCGACGCCGAAGCCCAGATCGCCCGCGAGCTGATGAAAGTCGCGGCCTCCGGCCAGCTCTATCGCGGCTCCAAGCCGGTGATGTGGTCCGTCGTCGAGCGCACCGCGCTGGCCGAAGCCGAGATCGAGTACCAGGACTACGAGAGCGACGCGATCTGGGTAAAGTTCCCGATCCACTCGGCCAACGGCGCCTTTGGCACCGGCTCGTTCGAGGATTTCGGCTCGTCATACGTCGTGATCTGGACCACCACCCCGTGGACCATCCCGGCCAACCGCGCCATCTCGTACTCGAGCCGGATCAGCTACGGCCTCTACGAGGTCACCGCGGCGCCCGAGGGCAACTGGGCAGCGAAGGGCGAGAAATACGTCCTCGCCGACAAGCTCGCCGAGGAGACGCTGCAGAAGGCCAAGGTCGAGGCCTTCGTGCGCCTGCACGACGTGGATTGTGCGAAGATCGTCTCGTGTAACCATCCGCTGCGCGGCCTCGCCGGCGGCTACGGGTTCGAGGTGCCGCTGCTCGACGGCGAGCACGTCACCGACGACACCGGTACCGGCTTCGTGCACACCGCGCCCGGCCACGGCCTCGACGACTTCGAGATCTGGATGAGTTCAGCCCGCCACCTCAAGGACCTGGGCATCGACACCGCCATCCCCTTCACCGTCGACGACGCCGGCTTCTACACCGCCGCCGCCCCGGGCTTCGAGGGCGCCCGCGTCATCGACGACCAGGGCAAGAAGGGCGACGCCAACCAGCGCGTCATCACTGCGCTCGCCGAAAAGGGCATGATGCTCGCCCGCGGCCGCATCAAGCACCAGTACGCCCATTCGTGGCGCTCCAAGAAGCCGATCATCTACCGCAACACCCCGCAGTGGTTCGTCTACATGGACCGCGACATCCAGGGCAAAAAGGGCGACACCCTGCGCGCCCGCGCGCTCGCCGCCATCGATGCGACGAAATTCTACCCACCCGCCGGGCAGAACCGCCTGCGCTCGATGATCGCCGACCGCCCCGATTGGGTGCTGTCCCGCCAGCGTGCCTGGGGCGTGCCGATCGCCGTGTTCTACAACGAGAAGACCGACACCATCCTCGTCGACGAACTGGTCAACGAGCGCATCGGCCAGGCCTTCGAGGAGGAGGGCGCCGACGCCTGGTTCAAGCCCGGCGCCAAGGAGCGGTTCCTCGGCAATGCCGTGCCCGATCCGGAGAACTGGACCAAGATCGACGACATCCTCGATGTCTGGTTCGAAAGCGGCACCACGCATTCCTGGGTGCTGCGCAACCCGCAGAAATGGCCGGACATGCAGTTCCCGGCCGGCATGTATCTCGAGGGCTCCGACCAGCACCGCGGCTGGTTCCATTCCTCGCTGCTCGAGAGCTGCGCCACCAACGGCTTCGCCCCCTATGCGAGCGTCTTGACGCACGGCTTCACCCTCGACGGCGAGGGCAAGAAGATGTCGAAGTCGCTGGGCAACACCGTCGCCCCGCAGGACGTCATCAAGCAGTACGGCGCCGATATCCTGCGCCTCTGGGTGGCCCAGTCCGACTATTCGGACGACCTCCGGATCGGCAAGGAGATCATCAACTCCACCGTCGACAGCTATCGCAAGCTCCGTAACACCATCCGCTGGCTGATCGGCAACCTCGCCCACCGCAAGGCCGACGAGACCGTCGACCATCGCGACATGCCCGAGCTCGAGCGGCTGATCCTTTCGAAGCTCAAGGGCCTCGATACCCTCGTGCGCGATGCCTATGAGAGCTACGACTACAAGCGCATCGTCGCCGCGCTGTCGAACTTCATGAACATCGACCTGAGCGCGTTCTACTTCGATATCCGCAAGGACGCGCTCTACTGCGACCCGATCAGCTCGGTCCGCCGCCGCGCCAGCCTCACCGTGCTCGACCACGTCTTCGACGCGCTCACCGCCTGGCTGGCGCCGATCCTCGTCTTCACCATGGAAGAGGCCTGGCTCGAGCGGCATCCCGGCGCCGATTCGTCGGTGCACCTGCGCGAGTTCCCGAAACTCACCGGGAGCTGGACCGACGAGAAGCTCGAAGCCAAGTGGGAGGCCATCCGCGAGGTCCGCAAGGTCGTCACCGGCGCCCTCGAGATCGCCCGCCGCGACAAGGTCATCGGCGCCTCGCTCGAGGCGGCGCCCACGGTCTATATCGCCGACGACAAGCTCGCCGCCGCGGTCCGCGGCAGCGACATGGCCGAAATCTCGATCACCTCCGCCATCGAGGTGATCGAAGGCGAAGGCCCTGGCGCGGCCTTCCGCCTCGACGAGGTCAACGGTGTCGCGGTGGTCTTCCGCAAGGCCGAGGGAAATCGCTGCGCCCGCTCCTGGCGCATCCTCCCCGAAGTCGGCACCGACCCCGAATACCCAGACCTCAGCCTCCGCGACGCCCAGGCGATGCGGGAACTGAAGGCGGCGGGGCGGTAGCACTGGTGGCTGACCACCCCCACCCAGCTTCGCTACGGGCCTTCAGCCCTAGCTGCGCTACCCTCCCCACAAGGGGGAGGGAGGCGCGCGCCGCACGATCGGTTCCATCGTCTCCCTCCCCCTTGTGGGGAGGGACAAAGGGTGGGGGTGCCCCACGCACTGACTTCGATGTGGCAGCCTCATGCCCATGATTGCCCGCCCCTGGCTCATCCCCTCGCTCCTCGCCGGGCTGCTCGCCTTCGGGCTCGACCGCGGCCACAAGTTCCTGCAGGTGGACACCCTCGGCTGGCGCGGCGGCGAGGTCGTTCCCGTCACCGGCTTCTTCGACTACGTGCTGGTCTGGAATCCCGGCGTGTCCTATGGCCTGCTCAACGACCTGCCGGTCTGGGCCCTGGGCGGCATCGCCATCGTCGCCATCGCCGCGCTCTTCGTCTGGTGGTCGCGCACGGCCGATGTTCTCGTCCGCTTCGGCCTGATGCTCGCCATCGGCGGCGCCGTGTCCAATGCGCTCGATCGCCTGCTCTATGGCGCCGTTGCCGATTTCTTTCACTTTCACTGGCAGGATTGGAGCTTCTACATCTTCAACCTCGCCGATGTGGCGATCACGCTGGGAGTGTTGCTGCTGCTCCTCGACTTCATCGGGATCGGCCGCGGCAAGCCCGCCTGATCGCAAAGGTGCCTCAATCTGGCCTTACGGCCCTTCATGGTTTATAAGGCCCGTCTCGCTGCGGGTGGGCCGACGTGGGGAACAAGGGAAGTCTCAATGCTGAGTGGTAAGACCGGGCGGCGGCCCAGTTACAGTGCCGTGTCCCGGGGCGGATTGCTGGCTTTCAGCCTCATTGTCGGCGCGGGTCTCAGCGCCTGCACCACGACCGAGGGCACCAACGCCCTCACCGATGTCGGGACCTTCGAGCGCGAAGTCGCCGTCGAGACGCTCAAGGGCATGGGCATGATGGACCGCGAGCAGAAGGACGAGAACGTCGTGCCGCGCGGCCCCCTGGTGATCCCCAAGTCCGCCGCCGTGCTGCCCGCGCCCGCGGACGCCAAGGCCGACAAGACCGCCGAGCTGCTGCCCAAGGACTCCAGCACGGTCCAGATCGACACCACCAACCTGTCCGAGGCAGACCTGAAGCGCCTGCGCAACGCGCGCGTCGTCGACCTGCGCACCATTGCCGGCCGGCCGCTGACCGAAGCCGAGCAGCGCCAGCTGACCGCCCGCATGACCGCGGCGAAACTGCAGAGCGGGCCGCGTCCGCTCTACCTGCCGCCCGACGAATATTTCACCACCGTCAAGGGCAAGGACACCGTCTGCCTCGCCGCCAACGGCGATCTCGTTCCCCTCGACGACAAGGCCTGCCCGCCCGAGATCCGCAAGGCTCTGCTGGCCCAGGCCCAGTAACATCAACTCGAAAGATGCGCTGACCCGCCGGCATCCCGCTCGGCCAAGGTCCCGCAGGAGTTAGCACATGTCTGATTCTCCCGCCGTCCCGCTGGACGGCGATCGCCTTGCCAAGGTCATCGCCCGTTCCGGCCTGTGCTCCCGCCGCGATGCCGAGGGCTGGATCAAGGATGGCCGCGTCACCGTCAACGGCAAGAAGGTGCTGACCCCGGCCTTCAACGTCTCGATCTCCGACAAGATCAAGGTCGATGGCGAGCCGCTGGCCGCCCGCCAGGGCACGCGCGTCTGGCTCTACCACAAGCCCGCCGGGCTGGTCGTCACCGAGAAGGACCCGGAAGGCCGCCCGACCATCTTCGAGGCCCTCGACGAAAAGGGCCTGCCGCGCGTCGTCTCCATCGGCCGGCTCGACATCAACACCGAGGGCCTGCTGCTCGTCACCAACGATGGCGGGCTGAAGCGCGTGCTCGAGTTGCCGGCCACCGGCTGGCTGCGCCGCTACCGCGTCCGCGCCTTCGGTTCGGTCACCCAGGAACAGCTGAACGGCCTCAAGGACGGCATCGAAATCGAGGGCATCCAGTACGGCCCGATCGACGCCGTGCTCGAGCGCACCCAGGGCTCCAATTCCTGGCTCGTGCTCGGTCTGCGCGAAGGCAAGAACCGCGAGGTCAAGAACGTCCTCGGCGCGCTCGGCCTGCAGGTCAACCGCCTGATCCGCGTCAGCTACGGCCCGTTCCAGCTCGGCGACCTGCCTGAGGGCGAGGTCGAGGTCGTTGCCGCCCGCGTGCTGCGCGAGCAGCTCGGCAAGCGCCTCGCCGCCGAGGCCAATGCCGATTTCGAGAGCGAGATGCCCGAAGGCGCGCAGCAGCTGCTGCACAAGAAGGCGACCAATCCCAAGCTCCGTGCCGCTGCCCCCGGCAAGGCCCTGGTCAAGGATTCGCCGCGCAAGTCGCGCGACAGCAAGTTCCGCTTCGAGGACGACGACACCGAGGCCGCCGCCGCTGCCGCGCTGGCCGAGCGTCCGCGCCAGGATCGCCCCGGTGGCCGCTTCGAGAAGAAGCCCGCCCGCGCCCCGAGCCGCCCGCGTCCGGTCGATCCGAGCGAGATCCGCACCATCCATTTCGAGGATGGCCGCGAGGCCGAGATTCGCGTCAGGCCACAGCGTCCCGATCGTGGCGACGGCGAGCGCACGCGCGGCTGGGATCCCGACGACAGCTCGGCCAGCAACTTCGGCCGTCCCGCCCACCACGAGGACCGGCCCGCCCGCGGCCCGCGCCCCGAAGGCGGCGACCGTCCGAAGCGTAGCTTCGGCGACAAGCCCAAGTTCGGCGACAAGAAGTTCGGCGACAAGAAGTTTGGCGACCGCAAGTTCGGTGACAAGCCGCGCGGCGATTTCGGCGATCGTCCCAAGCGCGACTTCGGCGACCGTCCGCCCCGCGACGGCGACCGTCCCGCCCGTGGTGGTTTCGGCAAGAAGCCCTATGCCCCGCGCAGCGCCGACGCCGGTGATCGTCCGCCGCGCAAGTTCGGCGACAAGCCCTATGGCGACCGTCCGCCCCGTGCTGACGGCGACCGTCCCGCCCGCGGCGGCTTCGGCAAGAAGCCCTATGCCCCGCGCAGCGCCGACGCCGGCGACCGCCCGCCGCGCAAGTTTGGCGACAAGCCCTACGGCACCCGTCCGCCGCGCGAAGGCGGCGACCGCAAGCCCTTTGCCGGCAAGCCAGGCGGCCCGCGTGGCGGCAAGCCGTTCACCGGCAAGCCCGGCGGCAGCCGGCCGGCTGGCGGCGGCCGTCCCTCCGGCGACCGCCCGCGCGGCCCCAAGAAGCCGCGCGAGTAGGCCTTGCGCATCGTTGCCGGCAAGTTCCGCGGCAAGGCGCTGCTGTCGCCCACCGACGACAGCATCCGCCCCACCTCCGACCGCGCCCGCGAATCGGTGTTCAACATCCTCGCGAGCCGCATCGGCGTGCATCTCGACGGGCTGAAGGTGCTCGACCTCTTCGCCGGCACCGGCGCGCTCGGCCTCGAGGCGCTGTCGCGCGGTGCGTCCGGCGCGGTGTTCGTCGATATCGGCGCCGAGGCCCGCGGCATCATCCGCGACCACATCGAAGCCTTCGGCATCGCCGGCATCGCCAAGTTGCTCCGCCGCGACGCCACGGCGCTGGGCGAGGCGGGCACCATGGGACCCTTCGACCTCGTCTTCCTTGACCCGCCCTACGGCAGGGGCCTGGGCGAGCAGGCCCTGGCCTCGCTCAAGGCCGGGGGCTGGCTGGCCAGGAACGCCACCATCGTGCTGGAAGAGTCATCGGCGGTCGATCTGGCTCTCCCCGAAGGCTTCGAGGTCGACGACCGCCGCGAGTACGGCGCTGCGGCGGTGCATTTCATCCGGGCGGTGGCCTGACCCCTCATCCGGCGCTACGCGCCACCTTCTCCCCGACGGGGAGAAGAATCCTGCACCCTCTGCGGTCACCCCTGTTCCTCTCCCCGTCGGGGAGAGGGTGGATCGGCCCCGGCGAAAGCCGAGGACGAGACGGGTGAGGGGTGGCGGGCACGTTGCCGACGTCGCGCCCCGCCCCTACCGCGTCCGCCCGAACAACCGCTCGATGTCCGCCTTCCTCAGCTCCACATAGGTCGGCCGGCCGTGGATGCATTGCCCCGCATGCGGCGTCGCTTCCATCTCGCGCAGCAGCGCGTTCATCTCCTCGAGCTTCAGCCGCCGCCCCGAGCGCACCGAGCCGTGGCAGGCCATGCGCCCGATGATCGCCTCCAGCCGGTCGGCCAGCGCCGCCGTCGAGTCCCACTCCGCGAGGCCGTCGGCAAGGTCCTGCACCAGCCCGGCCACGTCCGGCTGACCCAGCAGCGCCGGCGTCTCCCGCACCGCCACCGCCCGCGTCCCGAAGCGCTCGAGGCTGAGCCCGAGCTTTTCCAGCACCGGGGCCGCCTCCGCGAGCCGCGCGCAGTCGTCCTCGCTGAGTTCAACCACCACCGGGATCAGCTGCAGCTGGCTCGCCACCGGCCCCGCCGCCAGCTGCGCCTTGAACCGCTCATAGACCAGCCGCTCATGCGCCGCATGCTGGTCCACCAGCAACAGGCTGTCGCCATTCTGCGCCACGATGAAATTGTCGAACATCTGCGCCCGCGCCGTGCCGAGCGGGAACACCGACGGTTCATCGACCGGAGCCGGCTCATACCGCGCACTTGGCTCAGCGAAGTCCGCAAAGCGCAACGAGGTGGCAGTCGGTGATCCTCCCCCGCGGGGCGGGGGAGGGGGCCCAGCGTAGCTGGGGGAGGGGGCGGCCAAACCCGCGGACGTCCCTGCGGCCCCAAACTCCGGCGCCCGGAATGCCCCCACCACATCCTCGGCGACGCTCGAACTCGCCCGATGCCCCGCCGCCGCCAGCGCATCGGTAATCGCCCGGATCACCGCGCCCCGCACCGCCCCGGCATCGCGGAACCGCAGTTCGGCCTTGGCCGGATGGACGTTCACATCCACGTCGGCCGGATCGACGGCGACGAAGATCGCCACCACCGGAAAGCGGTCGCGGAACACGAAATCGGCGTAAGCCGCGCGGATCGCCCCGACCAGCACCTTGTCGCGCACCGAGCGGCCGTTGACGAAGAAGTACTGGCTCAGCGAGTTGGCCCGCGTATAGGTCGGCAGCCCGGCGAGCCCCGTCACCACCATGCCGTGCCGGATCGTCGCCAGCGGCACGGCATTCTCGCCGAAATCGGCGCCCAGCACGTCGCCGAGCCGGGCCCGCAGCGCGCCCTCGCCCGCGTGCCCCGGCCAGTTCGACGCCGTCCGGTCCGCCCCGTCGAGCACGAATTGCACGCCCGGATTGGCCATCGCCAGCCGCTTCACCGTATCGGTGATCGCCGCCGCCTCGGCCCGCTCCGACTTGAGGAACTTGCGCCGCGCCGGCACGTTGCCGAACAGCTCGCGCACCTCCACGATCGTGCCCCGGTTCATCGCCAGCGGCACCGGCCGCGCCTTGATCCCGTGCCTGACCGCCAACCGGAGCCCGCTAGCATCCTCGGCCCGCCGCGACGAGATGGTCAGTTCGGCCACCGAGCCGATCGAGGCCAGCGCCTCGCCGCGAAACCCGAGCGTGCGGATGTCGTCGAGACCGTCGTCGGCGAGCTTGGACGTCGCATGCCGCTCCACCGACAGCAGCAGGTCGGCCTCGTCCATGCCGACGCCGTCATCCTCGATGCGGATCAGGCTCTGCCCGCCGCCCGCCGTGGTGATGGCGATCCGGCTCGCCCCGGCATCGATGGCGTTCTCGACGAGCTCCTTCACAACGCTCGCCGGCCGCTCCACCACCTCGCCCGCGGCGATGCGGTTGATGAGGTCCTCTGGCAGCTGGCGAATGGGCAAGGGCGATTCTCCTGCGCCGAAATTACCCTCTCAAGCGGGGCTTGTCCCTCTCATCCGGCGCTACGCGGCACCTTCTCCCCGACGGGGAACACTGCGGCATCGGCGATCACCCCTGTTCCTCTCCCCGTCGGGGAGAGGGTGGACCGGCAAGGCCGGGACGGGTGAGGGGTGTAAGCCACCGGCATGAGATGCTACATCGCAGCCATGCCCACCCCCATGGACCAGGCCCTCGCCCTCGCCGCCGAAGCCGCCGCCGCCGGCGAAGCCCCGGTCGGCGCCGTCATCGTCGAAGGCACGCGCGTGCTCGCCGCCGAGCGCAACCGCATGCGCGAGCTGGACGACCCGACGGCGCATGCCGAGTTCCTCGCCATCCGCACGGCGCTCGCCGCGCGCGGCACCGGCCGGCTCGATGGCTGCGACCTCTATGTCACGCTCGAGCCCTGCGCCATGTGCGCCGGCGCCATCGCCCACACCCGCCTGCGCCGCCTCTACTACGGCGCCGAGGACCTGAAGGCCGGCGCCGTCGACAACGGCGTCCGCCTGTTCTCCAGCCCGAACTGCCACCACCGCCCCGAAGTCATCGCGGGGCTGGGCGAGCAGCGTTCCGCGGAGCTCTTACGCGAGTTCTTCAAAGGCCTGCGCTAGCCGCCCTCGCTGACCACCAGCCGTCATCCCGACGAAAGTCGGGACCCACTGCTCGGTGGGTGGGCGAGCCCGAACCGTGCCGGTCTATCGCCGAAAGGTCGGCCGGATCTGACTGCCGACGAGAGTGGTGGGTGACCGGCCCCTACCGATCCTCCGCCCGCATCGTCTCGGCCTCGTGCCGGATGAAGGCCTCGACGCGCCGCTCCAGCGCCCGCTTGAAGTTGTCCTTGTCCTTTTCGACATGCGCCACGATCTCGCGCACGCGCCAGAACTCCAGCGCCCCGAACGAACTGAGGTGCGGCCGCACGTACACATCGGGCGGATAGGCCGCCATCATGTGCGCCGTCAGCGAGTGCATCATGATCTGCGCCGAGCCGAACCAGACGTCGAGCACGTTGTGGTTGGTCTTGGTCAGCTGCTCCGAGGGGTCGCCGTTGACGTCGATGCCGATGAGGATGTCGGTATCGGCGGACGCCTGGTCGAGCGGCAGCGGGTTCACCACGCCGCCGTCGACAAGCAGGTGGTTGGCGAACGGCACCGGCCTGAACAGCCCCGGGATGGCCAGCGACCCCGCCACCGCCGAACGCAGTGCCCCTTCCGAGAACACCGCCTGGTGCCAGGACTGGAAGTCGGTCGCCACCACGTAGAACTTGGTCTCGAGATCCTTGAAATCGTGCGGGAACGGCTCGGGCAGGAACGCATCCACCACCCGGCAGGCGTCAAGCTGCACGTTGAAGCCGGCGCCGAAGAAATTGCCGAGGTTCCGCACCTGCGCGCCCCACAGCCGGGCGGCGATGATCTTGAGCGTCCCCAGCACCGCGAACGAGTGCTCGCGCAGCTCCGCCCCGCTCATGCCGTTGGCCCAGCCGGCTCCGATCAGCGCGCCGATCGAGGTGCCGGCGATGACGCTGGGCCTCAGCCCCATCTCGTCCATCGCCTCGATATAGGGAATGTGGGTCAGCCCGCGCGCCGAGCCGCCGCCCAGCGCCACGCCGATGCGCGGCTCCACGCTCGGCCGGGAGGAATGTTCGCGAAACTGCCCGCGCAGCCGGTCGACAATCTCCTGTCCCCGCCGCTGCAGCGGAGTGGGCCAGACCGACACTGTCATTTCGTGGGTCACGATGGGAAACGAGGGTACGCTCGACCCCTTTACAACTCCTTCAGGTGCGCTTCAGTTCCCGCTCGATCGCACGCCAGCCGATATCGCGGCGGCAGAAGCCCTCCGGCCAGTCGATCCGGTCGATCGCGTCATAGGCGCGCTCCCGCGCCTCGGCCACCGTGGCGCCCAGCGCGGTGATGTTCAGCACCCGGCCGCCATTGGCGACCAGCCTGCCGTCGCGACGCGCCGTGCCGGCGTGGAACACCTTCAGCTTGTCGCCGTCGAGCCCGTCGACGCCCTTGATCTCGCTGCCCTTTTCCGGGTTCACCGGGTAACCCTTGGCGGCATAGACCACCGTCAGCGCCACCTCGTCGCTGAATTCGGGTGTGACCTCCGCCAGCGTGCCGCGCGCCGTCGCCTCGAGCAGGTCGAGCGCGTCCGACTGCAGCCGCAGCATCAGCACCTGGCACTCCGGATCGCCGAAGCGCACGTTGTATTCGATCAGCTTGGGCCCGTCCCGCGTCACCATGATGCCGGCGAACAGCACCCCGGTGAACGGCGTGCCGCGCTCGGCCATGCGCCGGATCGAGGGCAGGATGATCTCGTTCTCGACCCGCGCCGTCATCTCCGGCGTCATCACCGGGGCCGGCGAATAGGCCCCCATGCCGCCGGTGTTCGGCCCGCGATCGCCGTCCCACACGCGCTTGTGGTCCTGGGCGCTGGGCAGCATCTTGATGCTCGTGCCGTCGCAGAGCGCGAAGATCGAGGCTTCCTCGCCTTCGAGATACTCCTCGATCACCACCGTCGAGCCGGATTCCCCGAACGCGCCCGAGAAGCAGTCGCGTACCGCGTCGGCCGCTTCCTCCATGGTCATCGCCACGGTCACGCCCTTGCCGGCCGCCAAGCCGTCCGCCTTGATGACGATCGGCGCGCCCTGGTCGTGCACATAGGCCAGCGCCTCGATTTCGGAGTCGAACCGGCCATAGGCCGCCGTCGGCACCCCGGCCTCGTCGCACAGCTGCTTGGTGAAGGCCTTGCTGCCCTCGAGCTGCGCCGCGGCCCTGGACGGCCCGAAGCACAGCAGCCCCGCCGCCCGCACATCGTCGCCCAGCCCCGCCACCGCCGGTGCATCCGGCCCGATCACCACGAAATCCACCCCGTTAGCCTTGGCGAACGCCACCACCGCCGCATGGTCGGTGATGTCCACCGCCACGTTCTCGGCAATTGTTTCGGTCCCGCCGTTCCCCGGCATCACGAACAGCTTCTCGCAGCGCGGCGATTTGGCGATAGCCCAAGCCAGCGCATGTTCGCGTCCACCCGAGCCAATCACCAGAATGCGCATATGCGGGTCCTCGATAGTCGCAGTGATCGCCTTCTCCCCTTGTGGGAGAAGATGGCCGAAGGCCGGATGAGGGTCGTCCTCCCCTGCGAAGCGGGGGAGGGGGACCAGCGAAGCTGGTGGAGGGGGCGGCCAGAAGCGCCAGCTTCGACGGCCCTCTAGCATGCTTGCGTGCAAGGTTCCATCTGCGATCCAGCCCACTCACCAGCTGTCATCCCTGCGAAAGCAGGGACCCAGCTCGCAGCCCGCGCAAGTGGAAGCTTGGATCCCTGCTTTCGCAGGGATGACAATCGAGTTCTTGGAGCCGTCCTGCTCCCAAGAGCTGCCTTGCCCTTGGCGCCTGGTTCCAGCAATCCTCCCCCGCACCACACCGAGGACTCGCATGCCGACCACCATCACCCCGACCACGCGCCGCATGCCGATGTCCCGCCTCGGGCCGCCCAGCAGCCTGCCGCGCTTCCGCTGGCAGCAGCCGATCGCCGATACCGATACCCCGCCCAATCGCGGCCTCTCGCCCGAGGAAGGCCGCCACGGCTTCCAGTGGGGCAAGGACTCGATCCTGCCCTATCGCGTCTTCGACGACTACGACCGCCATCTCGTCGACGCCGACATGGAACTGATCGCCATGGGCAACGGCCGGCTCGAGGTCACCGTCGCCCCGCAACTCGGCGGCCGCCTGATGTCGCTGCGCGACCTGAAGCGCGGCAGAGACCTCGTCTTCACCAACCCGGTGTTCCAGCCGGCCAACCTCGCCGCGCTCAACGCCTGGTTCTCCGGCGGCATCGAATGGAACGGCCTCATCCCCGGCCACACCCCCTTCACCACCGCCCGCATCTTCGCCGGCATCGTCGACACCGAGCGCGGCCCGATCCTGCGCCTCTACGAATTCGATCGTATCGTCGAGGCCACCTGGCAGGTCGACCTGTTCCTGCCCGCGGATGACGACCGCCTCTATGTCCATGGGCGCATCGCCAACGCGGCCGACACCATGAAGCTCGCCTACTGGTGGACCAACGTCGCCGCGCCCATGCGCCAGGGCATGCGCGTCATCAGCCCGGCCGACTATTCCATCGAGCATGTCCTGCCCGGCAACGAGCTCGCCCGCTTTCCTTTTCCCGATCCCGCCCGCTTCGACGGCTCCTACCCGGATCGCTGGCAGGACGCGACCTCGGTGTTCTTCCGCGCCCCCACCGCCCGCCGCCGCTACATCGCCGCCCTCGACGAAGCCGGCTTCGGCCTCGCCGAGGCCTCGACCGGCGCCCTCGTCGGCCGAAAGTTCTTCTATTTCGGCATGGCCCCCGGCGGCCAGCAGTGGATGGATTATCTCGCCCGCCCCGGCGAGGGCGACTACATCGAGATCCAGTCCGGCGTGGCCCCGACCCAGAACCAGCGCTTCGAGCTGCCGCCGCGCACTCAGCTCGAATGGACCGAGGTCTACGGCGCGCTCGAGGTCGATCCACGCAAGGCGCACGAGCCCAACTACTCGATCGCCGTCGCCGCGACCACGGCGGCCATCGACAGCCGCTTCCCCGAGGCCGCGCTCGCCGAGACCGACCGCTTCCTCGCCACCGCCGCGCGCCGCCCGGTCACGCGTCGGCTGTCGGCCGGCTCGCCCTGGGGCGCCCGCCACGAGCGCCTCACCCTCCGGCCCCTCGCCGAAGGGCTCGATTTCTCCGTCGAGCGTCCCGCCGACGCCTGGGACGAGCTGAGCGACACCGGCCGCTTCTCCGCCACGGCGCGCGCCACCGTCCCCACCGATTTCGCCGTCTCCGACCTCTGGGTCGAGGCCCTCGAGCAGAGCCGCGAGGCGCACGGCGACACCTGGCTGCACGCCCTGCTGCTCGGCATCGCCGCCCTCGACCGTGACGATCGCCCCCGCGCCGCCCTGCTGTTCGAGCAGTCCGTAGCGCAGAAGCCCACCTGGCTCGGCCTGCGCCAGCGGGCCCTCGTCGCCACCGATGGCGACACGGCCGCGCGCGACTATCTCGCCGCCTGGGTCACGCGCGACGCCCCGCCGGCCCTTGCCGCCGAGATCGTCGACTTCCTTGTCCGGCACGACCGCTTCGCCGAACTCGAAGCCTTCGTTTCCGATCTCCCGGACTCGGCGCTCACCGATGAACGCGTCCACCTCGGCCGCGCCCGTGTCGCTGCCCGGCAGGGCGACCTCGACCTGCTCGAAACCCTGCTGGACCGCCGCTTCGCCACCATCCGCGAAGGCGAAATGCTCCTCGACCAGCTCTGGAACAGCCTGCAGCACGGCCGCCTGCGCGAGGCGTTGGGCCGCGAGCCGACCGCGGACGAGGTGACCGCCCGCCTGAAGCAGCACCCGGTCCCGCCGCACCTCAACTTCCGCATGAAGTCGGAGTAGGCGCCTGGACGCTTGTCGCCCCTCACCCCGGCCCTCTCCCCAGAGGGGCGAGGGGGCGATGGGCGCGCCGGCAGTGCCATAAGCGTCCCCTCGCCCCTCTGGGGAGAGGGTCAGGGTGAGGGGAGCCCTGCGCACGCCCTGCGGCTGGTGTCCGCATCTCGGCACCCCACCCTTGACGGACTCGCCCCGATCCCGCACCTCTCACCCATGGTCGCCCCGCTCACCAACGCCCCCGAATTCACCGTCTCCGAACTTGCCGGCGCCGTGAAGCGTGCCGTCGAGGATGAGTTCGGCCATGTCCGCGTGCGCGGCGAGATCTCTGGCTTCCGCGGCGTCCACTCCTCCGGCCACGCCTATTTCACCCTCAAGGACGAGAACGCCTCGATCGACGCCGTCGTCTGGAAGGGCACCTGGCCGCGCCTCGCCTTCAAGCCCGAGGAGGGCATGGAGGTCATCGTCACCGGGCGCATGACCACCTTCCCGCGCTCCTCGAAATACCAGATCGTCATCGAGCAGCTCGAGCCGGCCGGCGCTGGCGCGCTCATGGCCCTGCTCGAGGCGAGGCGCAAGGCGCTGGCCGCCGAGGGCCTGTTCGCGGCCGAGCGCAAGCGCGAACTGCCCTACCTGCCGCGCACCATCGGCGTCATCACCTCGCCCACGGGCGCCGTGATCCGCGACATCCTGCACCGGATCTCCGACCGTTTCCCCAGCCATGTCATCGTCTGGCCGGTGCGCGTGCAGGGCGAAACCGCCGCCACCGAAGTCACCGCCGCCATCAACGGCTTCAACGCGCTTCGCCCCGACGGCCCGATCGCGCGCCCCGACGTACTGATCGTCGCCCGCGGCGGTGGCTCCATCGAGGACCTGTGGGGCTTCAACGAGGAGATCGTCGTCCGCGCCGTCGCGGCGAGCCGCATCCCGGTGATCACCGCCGTTGGCCACGAGACCGACACCACGCTCGTCGACTATGCCTCCGACCACCGCGCCCCGACGCCGACCGCCGCCGCCGAGGCCGCGGTGCCGGTCCGCGCCGACCTCATCGGCTATGTCGACGAGATCGGTGGCCGCCAGCGCCATGCCATGCGCCGCACCGCCTCGAACTATCGCGATCGCCTGCGCGCCGCCGCGGCCGGCCTGCCGCGTCCGCTCGATCTCGTCGCCTCGGCCCGCCAGCGCCTCGATCACGCCGCCTCCAACCTCGCCGCCGCGCTACGCCACACCGGCCAGCGCAAGCGCATCGCCTTCGAGCGCGTCTCCGGGCGCCTGTCGCCCAACACCCTTCGCGGCGAGGTCCGCAACCTGCGCGCCCGCCTGACCCCCGCCGCCAGCCGCCTCGCCCCCGCGCTCGCCCGCATGATCGACGACCGCCGGAAGCGCCTCGAAGCGGCCGGCAAGCTGCTCGAGGCGGTGAGCTACAAGAACATCCTCGACCGCGGCTTCGCCGTCGTCACCGACCTCGACGGCCGCATCGTCAAGCATGCGGCCCAGGTCAATCCCGGTGACCCGCTGCATGTGCAGGTCTCCGACGGCACCATCGGCGTCACCGTCGGCGGCGCCCCCGGCCCCCGCAAGCGCATCAGGCCCCCACCGGGCGAAGACAACCAGGGCAGCCTGTTCTGATCACCGGGGGCTGTGCTTTTGGCAAGGCCCCCTCACCCGGCCCTTCGGGCCGACCTCTCCCCCAAAGGGAGAGGTAGCGCATGGGTAGCGCCGCGTCCTCGGTTCACCTCTCCCTCTGGGGGAGAGGTCGCCGCGTAGCGGCGGGTGAGGGGGCCTTTGTTGGGCACACAGGCGACGGCACCCGAAATCCGCCCCAAAACCTGTTCAGTATCCGTTCATCCGCATGGCAGGCTTGGGGTGTTCCCAAGGCAGCGGGACTGACCTATAGGTTTGGCCATGAACATCTTCGACAAGAGTTTCAGCCCGTCCGAGGCCCAGGTCCGGTATCTCGATGCCGACTATGTCGTTCTGCGGCCTGGCACTTTTGTCCGCTGCGCGATCACCGGCGCGCCCATTCCGCTCGACGAACTGACCTACTGGAACGTCGACCGGCAGGAGGCCTACGCCAACGCCGCCGCCGCCTATGAAGCCTACAAGCGCTACGGAATCCCTGCCGCTAAGGCGTAAAATCCTTGCCGATCAGCATCTTGAGCCGCAGGGCCACGCGCCCGGCCTGCATCAGGTCCATCTCCTGCGCCTCCCCAATTTCGGCGAACGGCCAGTTCGTCTCGTTGATCCGCTTCGGCGTGTCGATGATGATTCCGGTCCAGCCGGCATAGCGTTCCGGCGGGTTCAGCCAGCGGAACTGCCGCGCGTCCTCGCACAGGCAGAGCACCGGAATGTCCTTGCCGAACAGGGCGTTGAGCTGTCCCGCCCGGATCCAGTTCGAGCTGGCGATGAAGGTCCGCGGCCCGAGTAATCCCCGCGTCTCCAGTTCGGGCTTAAGCTGCTCCCACGAAACCAAAGCGTCGGCAGGATCGCCCAATGCGTGGAAGACAGCGTCAAAAGTCCCCCACCGCGCCTGCGGCGCCCCGATGCCGAGCAACGCCACCAGCAGCACTCCCGTTCCGATCGCCACAATTCGCGCCGCGCGCCCCAACCGTTTCCCGGCATCGGCCAGCAGTTCTCCGGCCAGTGGGATCGCGAACAGCCAGCCCGGCATCTGCCAGTGGGCCAGCCCGCGGCTGAACAGCGTCAGCGCGGTGAAGATCGCGATTGGCAGCAACGCCAGGCAGGCGAGCAGCCAGCGCCGCTGGTTCTGCGGTCCGCCGGCGATGGCGCGCACCAGCGCCCAGGCGAGCGGCACGAAGATCCATGGCAGCAGATATCCCCCCTGAATCGCCAATGATTCCAATGGTCCGAGCCACCTGAGGCCGCTGCCGATGCCGCTGCGGCCCGATTGGAAGCCGAACGAAACCCAGTCGTTCTGCGCGTTCCAGACAAGCACCGGCAGGAAACACAGGCCGGCGATGGCCGCCGCCACCCACGGTCCCGGGCGCAGCAGTTGCCTCCGCCCCTCCGGCGTCGTCAGAAGGAAGAGCAGCACCCCGAGGATCAGCAGCACCCCGTGATACTTCGACAGCAGCGCCAGCCCGGCCAGCAGGCCCGCCAGCGCCCACGGCCCGAGCGTCCGCTCGCCAGGCCGGAACGCGATCCGCGCCACCACCAGCGCCGCCCCCAGCGCCGCCGCGATCAGCGGCCCGTCCGGCAGGATCATCGTCAGGTGCACGACGCCGAACACCGGCGCCAGCGTGAACAGGATGAGGGCCCAGAACCCGGCGCGCTCGCCGAACAGCGTCGCCCCGAGCCGGTACATCAGCCACGACGACACCGCCCCGAGCGCGATGAACGGCAGCCGCAGCACGAGCAGATTCTCGCTGCCGGTGAGCCGCGCCCATGCGCCCACCAACCACAGATGCAGCGGCGGGTGGTCGAAATAGCTCAGCGAAAATTGTCGAGCAACGCCAATGGAGTAGGCCTCGTCCACGCCCGCCGGCAGCACCGCCGCGAGCGCCACGCGCAGCACCGTCGCCACCACGATGATGGCGAGCGCCGCGCGCCCCAGGTCCTTGATTTGCGGGGCGGACTCGCTAATGAAAGGCGCGGTCGCGTGCATGGTCCTGCCTCCGTGCGTCAAGGCTGCGCTACCAGTCAAACGGGCCAGTTGCAACATTGAGCAGCACCGAACGGGCAGCAGGGACACGCCTGCCGCTGCAGGCCGCCGAGACCGCAGTGGGGGACTGCAAACTGTGAATCTTCCGCGCATAGTCAAGCAAGTCCGGGCGGCTCTGTTCTGGCCTGTGGCCATAATATCGTTTGTCCGCGCATTTCCTGCTCGGCGTACCCGCGTTCGAGCCTTGCGAAGACTGGGGTACTGGCCGCGCCTCGGTCTCAGCTACAACAAGCTGAAGAAGAACGCGAACACCTCGGTGGTGTTGCTGCTCGACCAAATCGATGGCGTCGGGTCGGTCAGTCGTCGCGAAGCGAAGTGGCGTACCTCCGGACTGTTTGACCTGCCGTTGCCGGAGCTCGGCCGCCTGACCCGCTATCATTACTTCATCGTCATTCGTGATCCATACTCCAGGGTATTGTCAGCATTCCTGGACAAGTTCCGACATCACGAGTTTCGGAAGCGGTATGGAGCGTTCGCCCTGGATCCAGACGGGTTCGATGCCTTCCTGGCCTGGCTGAAGGCAGGGGGGCTGAACAAAGATCCACACTGGGATCTTCAGACCAAGCTGATGGTCTGGCCGCTCGACAGATACGATACGGTCATCCGGTTCGAGAATTTCGCATCGGAGATGCGCGCGCTCCTCCAGATGTGGAAAATCGAAGTCGCGCCCGAACTCCTTCAAGACGTGCTGCCGGGCGACCGGGACAAGAAGACATCTGCCACAGAGCAGATGGGCAGGTTCTACACCCCGGCGCGACGGCAACTGGTGGCGGAGCTTTATCGCGACGACTTCACGGCGCTCGGCTATCCCAGCTAGTGCTCACGCCTCGACCCAGTAGCGCCGGAGCCAGTCGGCGGCGAGCGTCGAGTCCAGCGGCCCGGCGCGAAATCCTTCTACCGCCTCTTCCATCTTCGGCCTGCCATGGAAGCACATCACCCGGCAGTTGCCGGGCAGGCGCGGCGGCAGGAGATGGTTGAGCGGAAACAGCCGCGCCGCATCGTACTTGAAGCTCGAGACCATGTCGCCGGGCAGGTAGACGAGCTCGCCCCGCCGATAGGCGCTCATCGAGGTGTAGTACTGCTCGCTGCCCTTGTTTGCGGCGACGGCGCCGGCTGGGTCGCGGGCAAAGTCCTCGTAGAGGTAGGGGTGCTTGGCCGGGTCGAAGACGAAGACCGAGCCATGCCCGCCCGGCAGGCCCTTCCAGGCATAGCGCCATTCGCGCCGCATCGCGACCTTCTCCGGGGCGGTATCGACGATAGGGGCAAGGTCCCCGGTGATGACCACGTCGAGGTCGAAGCCGAGCATCTGGCCTTCCATCCCGGCAAGGCCCGGACGGAACAGCGAGACCTTCCGCCACGCGCCCTTGCGGCCCCGGCGCTGCATCGCAGCGAGCAGGTCGGCCTCGAAATCCTCCCGCGGCAGGTCGTGGAGCACGACGCCGTCGTCGATGCCCTCACCCCGGTCGGTGAAGCAGTGGAAGGCAAACGGGCGATCGAGGAAGCGCGTCACGCCGCGATACAGCCGGTTGACGTAATAGGCAGGGTACTTCTCGCCCCACTTGATGCAGACGACATTGATCGGCTTGGCGTTCATGCAGTCTGCCCGTCCATGCAGAGTACCCGACCGGAAGATATCCGGCGACGAAGCCGGTCGAGATCGGCTGCGGAAAAACCGACCTCGCCATCACGGCCCCGGATCAATCGCGGATAGTATTCGGCGACCAGGAAGCTGAGCAGCGCGTTGCGAGCGGCGTCGTCAAAGGCCGCCGCGTCGGGATTGCCGAGCAGTTGCGCCAGCTCCGCGGACGTGCCGGCCGGGGCGACGCAGCCGGGGATGGCCCAGAAGGCCTCGCCCATCACTCCGACCCGAGCACCGAGCAGCATGGCCTCGAGCCCGACGGAGGAGTTGACGGTCAGAACCAGCCGGCTGGCGCGCACCTGCGCGAAGGTGTCCGTGGCATTGTCGAGATAGATCGGCAGGCCCTCGAAGGGGGCGAGCAGGTCGGCAAAGCGCGACTTGTCGCTCGGGTGCTGCTTCAGGCGAAGATGCCAGCCAGCCGGCAGCGCCTGGGCCGCAGCGGCGACAAAGGCAACGGTTTCCCGCACGCCGGTACATGCCTTGCCGAAGAAGCGCAGTTGCGTGTCGCCCTGCTTCTGCAGCGGCAGGAAGACGAAAGGCGCCTCAAGCGGCGGCGGTGGGCGCTCGCCGGGATCATGCCGGGCGGTGGCGGGGCGTTGGCGCAACCGCTCGGCGACAGGGCGCCACGCACCATCGGCTTCGGGATGCGCGGCCAGCCAGGCGAGGTAGGGCGCCGGCAGGCGCGGCAGACCGTTCTGGAAGTTCACCCCCACGGGATCGGCGGTGAGCGTGTCGGGCAAGGGACCGCGTTCGAGGAACAGGGTGCGTGCCCCGGCGTCGCGCGCCGCGAGCATGAAGATGCGCCGCGAACTCACGAGTCCGTTCCAGGCAACCGCGACGGCGACCGGATTGCCCCCGAAATACCGCCGCCAGTAGTTGTACTGCAGCCCAAACAGGCCCAATCGCAGGCGGTTGAGCCAGGCACTTCGTCGCTGTGAGCGGGCAGTGGCCAAGGCTTCGGCCGCTCGCTTTCCGGTCTCCGGAAAACCCGAGAATGAGATGCCGCCAATCCAGACAAAGCGTATGGTGTCGCCTGCCGCCGCAAGCGCCTTCACGATACGACGCTTCCTGCCGGCAAAGCGAAAAGCATGAAAATACATTCGTGCGGCTTGCACCAACCGAAGCTACAGTCTGTGCCTATAGACGGTCCTGCCGGCCACGGGAAGACCGCATCTCTTGGACCCATGACCGACCCGATGACTCCGTCTCCCCGTGGCGTCGTCGTGCGTCGTTCTGGCTGCCGCGTCAGGATAGGGGAGGCTCGCGCCGATGCTTGCCTACCAAGGGGGACCGGAGCGCATCGCTTGACCGCGCTACTATTTTTGGGTCTAGATCACGAATGAAGATCAGTTCACTCCTTCGCGCGTATCGCGCCAACCGCTACAAGCGCCGTGCAAAGACCGTCACCGACACTTCCAGACTCGTAGCTGGGACGCCACAGGATCGGCTGCTTGGTCTCGACGCTGTTCTGGCAGGAGCGGTTGGCTGCACTGTTCTTGACATAGGATGCCATGACGGCACCGTAGCTCAGGCGTTTGCGCGGGCCGGAGCGATTCGCGTGGAGGGCTGCGATATCTCCAGGGCGGCCGTAGATACTGCCAACGAAAGGGTCCAACTTGAAGGATCAGCTTTTCACGTAGTCGACTTGACTGGGGGGGCCTCAGCGCTCTCGGCGCTTCCCCTCCGGCCGAAGTACGACATCGTGTGCTACCTCGGCATGCACCACCACCTGAAGGGCCAAATGTCACCAGCGGCCCTGCAGCACCTGACAGTGGCAATCCTCGGTCGCTCCAGCGACATTTTCGTTGCCCGTACGCCACTGCGCCATTTCGACGAACTGCACGAAATGATCATGAATGGGGGCTTCGCGCCGGTAGGCGATCTGGAAGTCAGCGGGAAAGTCGGGCCGTCGCGGGTCTATCGCAGAACCATGCCGACAGCGTAGGCATTCGGTCAGTTCGCAAGATCAGGCTTAAGCCTCAAAAGAGCCAGGTGGCGCTCTTGGGAAGCCTCGCAACTCGGGCGGCCACGGTACCAGTAGACGGATCGTTTGCGCCCGCCTCCGATGCCTCTGCCCGTCTAGCGGATACGGATCGTCGCGTTCTCAGCCGCCCAGCGCAGCACGAGTTCCCGCTCCAGCGGCCAGTCGTGCCACCGGCGCTTGGCGCTGACCCGCTGGTGGCGTTCGTCAGTGTGGTAGAACGTCTTTAATGCCTTCCGGTCGAACCCATACAGGTCGATCCCGGCGCAGTTGCCACGGTGAATCAGCAGGTCGAGCAAGATCAGCCCGGCCGAAGGACGCGCTCCGCCAATCCTCAGCTGAAGCTGATGCCACGCCGGAATCGGCACGACGGCAAGCTCGGCTGCCGACTGAGCAGGTCGTCAGTCATCAACTCGCGGATCGGTGTCAGCCACCGAGAATGTCCGTGCGGGTCCCCTGCGCCGCCGGCACCTTGATCAACCCGCGGTTGAGCCGGAGCACCACGTCGTGCTGGTCAATCTCGTCGCCGTACGAGGTATCCAGCAGCGACTGGGCATTTCCGACAATGGCCACGTGGGCGCCCTTGAGAAGCGACAGCAGGGCCCCGAGGCTCTTCTCGTTCGCAACCGGATCGCGGAACTCGGCGAATGCGCGCCAGTGGCGCAAACGGCGCAGGCTTCGCCGCAACTTCACTGTAGCCCCTTCGCCAGTCGATCCAGCGCCTTGAGGTCGGCGACCAGCGTCTCGATCTCGCCGAGCGGGATCATGTTGGCGCCGTCCGAGGGGGCGTTGTCGGGGTCCTCGTGCGTTTCGATGAACACGCCGGCGACGCCGACGGCGACGGCGGCGCGGGCCAGCACCGGCGCGTACTGGCGCTCGCCGCCGGACGAGTCGCCGCGACCGCCCGGCTGCTGCACGGAATGGGTGGCATCGAAGATCACCGGCTTGTCGGTCTCGGCCATGATCACGAGGCCGCGCATGTCGACCACCAGCGTGTTGTAGCCGAAGCTCGTGCCGCGCTCGGTGAGCAGCACGCCCGAAGCCCCGGCGCCGTCCAGTTTCCGCGCCACGTTCTTCATGTCCCAGGGGGCGAGGAACTGGCCCTTCTTGACGTTCACCACCCTGCCGGTCGCGGCCGCCGCGACGAGCAGGTCGGTCTGCCGGCTGAGGAAGGCCGGGATCTGCAGGATATCGGCAACCTCGGCCACCGGCGCGCATTGCTCGCGCTCATGCACGTCGGTGGTGATCGGCAGGCCGGTCGCCGCCTTCACGTCGGCAAGGATCTGCAGCGCCTCGTCCATGCCGAGCCCGCGATAGCTGCTGGCGCTGGTGCGATTGGCCTTGTCGAACGAGGACTTGTAGACGAGCGGGATGGATTGCCGCTCCGCCAGTTCGGCGAGGAAGGTCGCGGTCCTCAGCGCATGGTCGCGGCTCTCGATCACGCATGGCCCGAGGATGAAGGCAAGCGGCAGCCTGCTGCCGAACTCGACCCGCTTGCCGCCCGGTGCCTCGACGAAAACCTGCATCAGAACAATCCCCTGTCGCCGGGTGCGCCCGGCCTCTGGTCCCAGCCGACGAGCCGCGCCGAGGTCGCGTAGATATCGATCACGCCATAGGCGCCGGTGCGCAGCTTCATTGCCCCGTCCTCGCGCATCAGCCCCAGCGCCGCAAGCGCAAATCGCGCCGCGCCATTGCTGGTGACGAGGAGGATCGTGCCATCGGCCGTCCGCGCGAACTCGTGCCAGGCCGCGATGCGCCACTCGGCGCCGACGTCCCAGCCCGGCGGCGCGACCAGGTCGCGCTCCCAGCGCTCCAGCGCCTCCCGTCCGATCCGCGCGACCACGGCGTCCTCGGAAAGGTTCTCGTCCGGTCCGTGGTCGATTTCGTTGAGGAACTCGGCCGTCTCGGGCTCCTTGTCGATGATCTCGCTGGCCGTGTGCCGGGCGCGGATCAGCGGGCTGCTCAACACCCGGTCGAACGCGACCCGGTTCCTGGCAAAATGCCAGCCGAGCGCCCGCGCCTGCTCGACACCCGCCTCCGTCAGCGGCAGGTCCGTGCGCGCGCCGACCCGGCGCGGCGCCTCGCCGGCCTCGAAGGTATTGCCATGCCTGACGATGACGAGCCGGGTCATGCGCGCCAGTCAACGAACGGATCGCCATGCTCGGCGATGAGCCGCTCGGCCCGTTCCACGTCGAGCGGGCTGTCGACCCCGCTCATGGTGATGCGGGCCGGGGGGACGAGCACGGCGCGGATATCGAGTCCCAGCTCGATCAGGCGCAGCTGCTCCAGCCCTTCCAGCACCTCGTAGTGCGAGGGCGGCGCGGCCTCGAAGGCCTCGAGCGCCGGGGTGCGATAGCAGTAGAGCCCAATATGCTGCAGCACCGGCGAAAGCGGCAGTTCCCCCCGCAGCTCCGCTTCCTTGCGCATGAACGGCAGCACGGTCTTGGAGAACCACAGGGCCCGGCCATCGGCGGCGCGGATGCAGGTGGTGCCGCTGGCCGGCGTCATCTGCTTGTGCGCCACCAGCGCATCGAGCCGCGGCCAGTCGAGCTGCACCACCGGAGTGGTGACATCGGCGGTCGACCGGCGCGCGTGGCGCACGATCTCGACGATATGGTCGGGCGCCGTGAACGGCGCGTCGCCCTGCAGGTTCACCACCAGTTGCGCCGAACGGCCGCTGGCCCTGAGCGCGGCGAGCGCGCGTCCCGAGCCGGAGGTGATGTCGGGCGAGGTCATGACCGCGTGCAGGCCGATCTCGTGGGCCTTGTCGAGGATGCGCGTGTCGTCGGTCGCAACCATCACCTCGACATCGCCGAGCTTGCGGGCGGCGACCATGGCGATGCCCGCGACGCGCTCGAGCAGGAGGCGCCCCGCGATCGGGTGCAGGGGCTTGCCCGGCAGGCGGGTCGAGCCGTAGCGGGCAGGGATGACGATGAGGTCGGCCACTAGGCGAGCCCGACGCGCAGGCAGTCGTGCAGGTGCACGATGCCGACCGGCCTGGCGCCGTCCATGGCGAAGATCGCCGTGACCCGCGGCGCCAGCGTCGTCATCTGCCGCAACGCCTCGCTGAGCAGGGCCTCGGCCGAGATGACGCGCGGGTTGGTCGTCATCACCGCATCGGCGCTCTGCTGCAGCAGGCCGTCCGCCATGTGCCGGCGCAGGTCGCCGTCGGTGATGATGCCGAGCAGGTCGCCATTCTCGTCGATCACGCCGGTGCAGCCGAAGCCCTTGGAGGTCATTTCGAGGATGGCGGAGGCAACGCTGGCCTCGGCCGCGACCAGCGGCAGCTTGTCGCCGCGATGCATCACCTCGCCGACCGTCAGCAGCGCGCTGCCCAGCGTTCCGCCAGGATGGAAGACGTGGAAATCGGCGGCCTTGAAGCCGCGCCGCCTGAGCAGCACCACGGCCAGCGCATCGCCGAGCGCCATCATCATCGTGGTCGAGGTCGTCGGCGCCGAGGTGACGTCGCAGGCCTCGGGCGCCGGCGGCAGCGCAACCACGATATTGGCCGCCTGACCGAGGCGCGACTGCGGGCGGGCGGTCATGAGCGCGAGCGGAATGCCGAAGCGCGCGCAGTAGTTGGCGAGCGGCTCGAGCTCGGCCGTGGCGCCGGATTTCGACAGCATGAGCACGACGTCGGCCGTGGTGATCATGCCCAGGTCGCCGTGGCTGGCGTCGGCGCCGTGCACGAACTGCGCCGGCGTGCCGGTCGAGGCGAGGGTGGCGGCGACCTTGCGCGCCACGTGAGCGCTCTTGCCCACCCCCGAGAGGACGACCCGGCCGGGCGCCCGCTGGATCAGCTCGACCAGCGCCACGAACGCGCCGTCCAGCGTTTCGGCGAGCGCGCCCAGCCCTTCGGCTTCGATGCGGATCGCGGCCCGCGCCTCGTCGAGGCTGAGCTGCTGCAGTCGCGCATCGTTGGCTATGGGGTAGCGCACCTGTGGGCCCGGCCCGCTTCTGGCTGAAGACATGCCGGCTGGATTAGCAGCATTTGTCGAAGGCCCGCAAGGTTGTGCCCGGGCGGCGGGCGGGCTAGAGCGGTTGGCAGTCAGCTTGGCGTCGCAGCCTCATCCGCGTCGTTCCCGCGAACGCGGGAACCTCTTTTTGCGATGCCGGAGGCAAGAACGGAGAGTCCCGCTTTCGCGGGGATGACCCGGTGGGAACATTGATATCCAGTCGTGCCGATCACTTGAGAGCTTTGCGGTGAGGCGGCCAGTCTCCTTGGCGTGGCAGGCCTATGGCGCGCTGGTCGGCGCGGCCTCGTGGCTGCACTATGCCGCACTGTCGCGCCTCGGCCGGTCCGACGAGGGCGGCGCGGAGTGGTTCAGGAGGCGCCTTTCCCCGCCGCTGCCGCAGCCCGCCAGCGGGCGCCGCATCTGGATCCATGCCGTCTCGGCAGGCGAGTCCAAGGTCGCCGAGCTGCTGCGCCAGCGCCTGCTCGAACGTGACTCGGACCTCTCGGTCGTCCTCTCCGCCACGACCTATTCCGGCTTTGCCCGCGTCGCCGCCATCGCCGGCGAGGCCTCGAGCTTCATCATGCCGCTCGATACGCTCGCGGCGCAGCGGCGCGTCTTCGACACGGTGCGGCCGGACCTGGTGATTCTCGTCGAGTCGGAGTTCTGGCCGGCGCAGTTCGCCGCCGCGGCGGAGGCCGGCGTGCCGGTGCTGGTGGTCAACGCCACCATGTCGGCGCGGAGCTTTGCTCGCCATCGCCGCAACCCGGCCGTTGCCCGCCGCACCATCGCCAGGGCCGGGCGCATCTACGCGCAGGATGAGGCGATCGCCAGCCGCTATGCCGCGCTGGGCGTGCCGCCTGATCGGATCGAGGTGATCGGCAACCTGAAACTCGTCCCCTCGCGCCCCGCCGGTCCGATCGACAGGTCCCCGCCGCCCCTCGTTGCCTTTGGCAACGTGCACCGCGACGAGATTGCCGGCCTTGCGCCGGCCATTGCCGCCCTGCGCCGGGCGCGACCCGACCTGCGCGTCGTGCTGGTCCCGCGCTATCCCGGCAAGACGCCGGGCGAGGTGCTGAGCGCCGGTTTCGGCGCGGACCTGCGCATCATCGATACGATCGGCGATCTGCCCGAAGCGGGGCCGCTCGTCTGGCTCGACCAGATGGGCGCGCTGGCGGCGGTCTATGCCCAAGCGACCGTCGGGGTGGTGTGCGGCACTTTCTCCGATGTCGGCGGGCACGACCTCAGCGAGCCGCTGCACCTGGGCGCGGCCAGCGTCTATGGCCCCAATGTCGAGCGCCAGAAGCCGCTGCATGCGGCCCTGTCGGCCTTGGGATGCGCAACGCAGGTGGCGAGTGCGGAGGAGTTGCCCGGCGTCATCGCAGGGCTTGTCGACGACAAACCACGGCGCGATGAGATGGTCGCCGCATTCCGCACCGTATCGGAAGAGGCCGCAAAGCGGCTGGACACATTGGCGGCCGAACTAGTGGGGCAGGTGGTGGGCAACTAGCGGAAGCGCCCTCCCGGAGAAGAGATGCTCCTTGGGGCCGCGCGCCGAGACGGACTGCCCTTCCCGCTCAGCCCTGCTCGTCGTCTTCCGGGTTCAGCAGCCGGTGCAGGTGCACAACGAAATAGCGCATCTCGGCATTGTCGACCGTCAGCTGCGCCTTCTGTTTCCACACCGCATGGGCGGCGGCGTAGTTGGGATAGACGCCGACGAGATCGACGGCATCGAGGTCCTTGAACACGACCTCGTCGCCCTTTTCCACTTCGCCGCCGAGGACGAGGTGCAAGAGCTGCTGCTTGGGCTGGGGCTTCTTGGCTTTGCTCACGACTTAACGACGCTCCAGATCGACTTCCTGCGGCTGCGGGCAGCCATAGACCTTGACCAGCGCCGCATGTAGCGGCGCTTTTAGCGAAGGCTCGCCGAACGCCGCAAGCGCGCCATGCCGGATTTCCGGGCGGTTGAAGCGCAAGGCACCTATGCACACGTCCTCGAAGCCCACGCCGGCCTCCCTGAGGATACACGCGGCGCCCGCGATATCCCAGTCCTGCGCGCCGCGCCGGGTGACGGCGGCGTCGAGGTGGCCGGTCGCGACCTGCACCAGGCGGTAGGCAAGCGAGGGATAGGCCGGTCCGCGCGCATACTCGAGCCCGCCGGCCTGCAGTTCCTGGTGGACCGCGCCGGGGGCGGGAATGAGCGGCGCGGTGCGGCCGGGATGGCGCTGGCGGACGAGCGGCCGGCCGTTGAAGCGGGCGCCGTGCCCGAGCGCGGCATCATACATCTCGTCGCGCGCCGGCGCATAGACCACGCCGGCAATGGGGATGCCGTCCTCCACCACCGCGAGCGTCACCGTCCAGCTGTCCTCGCCCCGGATGAAGCCGCGCGTGCCGTCGATGGGGTCGACGATGAACACGCGGCGATGCGTCAGCCGCTGGGCATTGTCGGCCCTCTCCTCGCTGAGCCAGCCATAATCGGGGCGCGCGCCGAGCAGGGTGTTGCCGAGGAACTGGTCGAGCACCAGATCGGCCTCGCTGACCGGGGAGGCGTTCTCCTTGGTCCAGGTCCTGAACTCGGTGCGGAAATATCCCGCGGCGATGATGCCGGCATTGACGGCGGCCGATCGCAACAGTTCGCGGTCTTCGGCGGCAGTGGTTGCGGTGCCAGTCGTCATCAGCATTCCGGGTACGCGAGGCTGCCGTGCTTCTAGGCGCAACAGGCCGCTCGAACAAGGCCCGGCAGGGGCTCGCCGCGCCTCCGGAAACCGCGCGGCAATATTCATTAAACGGTTGGAACAACTTGCACTTAATGCCGCGTTACACTTGGTGACGACCCGCTAACCCTCGCGCAAAACAACCTAAACTTAACCCAGTTTCTTAAGTGGGCCGGCAAGGGGGGCGGCTAGATTGGGGGCAACAAGAGGGCGGCAACAACAAGCTCTCGAAAGTTGACAGGAAGGTTGATGATGCAGGGTCATGTTGGGATCGACGGTTCGACCGTCGTGCTGCTGTTCGGCGAGGGACGCACGCCTCGCACTCGTCCGCTGATCCCCCGCCATTTCGGCCCGGCCAACGACAACGGCCCCCGCGAGCCGGTCAAGACCGTGACCGTGCGCAAGCGGCTGGAAAAGAGCGGCGTCGAGATCAAGATCAGGGTGCCGGTCGACGAGTTCATCGGCGTTGCCGTGTCCACCTCGATCTCCGAGGACGGCGTGCTGCAGAGCACCATCGAACTCGTGCACGGCGACCCCGCGCTCAACTACCGCGTGTTTGAGGAAGTCGGTAACGCCAACGTCGTGGCCGAGTGGCAGAACTGGGGAAAGAAACTGCGCCTGCCGCTCTACATCAAGGCCGGCGACGGCAACCTCCTTCCCTACTCGCAGACCGTCGATGGCGTCGCGCTCGGTGCGGTGCACGAGCGCCGCCGGCTGGCCGCCGAAGCCGCGCGCCGCCCCCGTTTCCTCAATCGTCGCAAGCCGGGGGAATCCGCCTGAGGCTGCAACCTTTCCGGCCCTCCGGCCGTTAACAGATCACTAACCGGCAGCGATCCCATGCACGTTTGAACTGCCGGCAGAAGACTCGTAGCGACCTCCAAGCACTTACGAGCCCGGGGCCGATCCGAATGGATCGGCCCCGCTTCTTTTTGGAGGCCGGCCCGCTCGTGCTGTCTTCGTCACATCAGCCCAACGAGGATCGCCAGCGCCAGCGACAGGCCGACCCAGTGGTTGGCCCGGAAACGCACGAGGGCATTGCCGGGGTCGCGCGGATCGAGGGTGCGGATCTGCCAGGCGAAAATGCCGATCGGCACCAGCATGGCCGCAAGGAAGGGCCATCGTGCCCCGGCCGCGAGCCCCGCTGCGACCCACAGCAACGCAGTCCCCGCGTAGAACAGCGCGATGAACAGCCGGGCCCGGCGTCCGAACAGGCGGGCGGTGGAGCGGACGCCGATCAGCGCATCGTCCTCCATGTCCTGCAGCGCGTAGATGGTGTCGTAGCCGATCGTCCACAGGATCGAGCCGGCGTAGAGCAGCAGCGGGGGCAGGGCGAGCGAACCGGTGGCGGCGGTCCAGCCGATCAGCGCGCCCCAGTTGAAGGCCAGCCCGAGGAAGAACTGCGGCCACCACGTCACCCGCTTCATGAACGGGTAGATCGCGACCAGCACCAGCGAGGAGACGCCGAGCAGCACGGTGGTGCCGTTGAACTGCACGAGGACCGCAAGGCCGGCGAGGCACTGCGCGATGAGGAACAACGCCGCTTGCCGCTTGCTCACCTGGCCCGACGGAATCGGCCGCGAGCGGGTGCGGGCGACCTTCATGTCGATATCGGTATCGACGATGTCGTTGAAGGTACAGCCGGCGCCCCGCATCACCACCGAGCCGATGAGGAACAGGACCAGCGCCATGACGTCGAAGCCGCGCGACGGCTCGTCGAGCGTTGCCAGCGCCAGGCCGAAGGCGCAGGGCCAGAACAGCAGCAGCAGCGGGATCGGGCGGTCCCAGCGCGCCAGGCGCGCATAGGGCTTGAGCCAATCCGGGGCGTAGCGATCGACCCAGTTGCCGCGCTCCGCGTCCGCTACCGTGCCAGTCGCCTTCTCGGGGGTTTGCATCGTTCCTCGGCTGTGAGCTAATGGCCGTCCGGCCACTTTTCAGTCACGCGTACCACGATGCCCAGATCGCACAAGACCCTGCCTCGCCTGTTCGTCGAGGCGCCGCTCGCCCCGGGCGCGACGCTGGAGATGGGCCGCGAGCATACCAACTACCTCCTGACCGTGCTGCGCATGAAGAAGGCCGATGCGCTCGTCGTCTTCAACGGCAGCGATGGTGCCTGGATGGCCCGCATCGCTGACGATCACCGCAAGGGCGCGACGCTGGAAGTGGTGGTGCAGACCCAGCACCAGACGCCGAAGTCCGACCTCTGGTTCGGCTTCGCGCCGCTCAGGACCGGCCGGCTCGACTACCTGGTGCAGAAGGCGACGGAGATGGGGGCAGGGGTGATCCAGCCCGTCATCACCCGCTACACGCAGGTCAGCCGGCTGAAGTCCGACAAGCTCGTCGCCAACGTCATCGAGGCGGCGGAGCAATGCGAGGTGCTGTCGGTACCTACCGTTGCGGACGAGGTGGCGCTCTCCGATCTCCTGGCGCATTGGCAGCACGAGCAGGGGCTGCGGCGCCTGATCTTCTGCGACGAAAGCGCGCCCTCGGTCTCTCCGTTGGAGCAGATGCGCGACCTCGACGGCTTGCCGGTGGGGCTCATCGTCGGGCCCGAGGGCGGCTTCTCCGACGACGAGCGCGAGTTGCTGCTGGCGCAGCCCTTTGTGGTCCCGATCAGCCTCGGCCCCCGCATCCTGCGCGCCGACACCGCGGCTGTCGCGGCATTGGCGGTGGTTCAGGCAATCATCGGCGATTGGCGATAAAAGCGATTGCTTTAAGCGAAACGGCCGCTATTTTCGCCGCCGTCCGGTCGGAACCGGGTTGCCCGCCTTTAGAGAGTGTCCATGTCCGGTGAAGAAGATGCCCCGCTGATCGAGTCGCGGGCCGACCTGATCGAGGTCATGGCTAGCGGCGGCAAGCCCAAGGCAGAGTGGCGTATTGGCACCGAGCACGAGAAGCACGTCTATCGCAAGGCCCCGGTGCGTCCGGTCCCCTACGCGGGCGATGACGGCATCCACGCCCTGCTCGCGGGCATCGAGAAGCGCACCGGCTGGCATCCGTTCTTCGACCGCGGCAATCCGATCGGGCTACGCAACATGGGTGCCGTCGGCGGCATCTCCCTCGAGCCCGGCGGCCAGTTCGAACTCAGCGGCGCGCCGCAGCTGACCATCCACGATGCCGCGGCCGAACTCGACTCCCACCTCGAGGATTGTCGCGCCGTCGGAGGCCCGCTGAACATCCATTTCCTCGGCCTCGGCGTGACGCCGATCTGGAGCGTCGGGGACATCCCGGCCATGCCCAAGTCCCGCTACGGCATCATGACGCCGTACATGAACAAGGTCGGCACCCTCGGCACCTCGATGATGTACCGCTCCGCCACGGTGCAGGCGAACCTCGACTTCTCGGACGAGGCCGACATGGTCAAGAAGCTGCGCGTCTCGGTGGCGCTGCAGCCGATCGTCACGGCGCTGTTCGCCAATTCGCCCTTCGTCGACGGCAAGCTGTCGGGCTACCTGAGCTTCCGCTCGCATATCTGGCTCAATACCGACCGCGCCCGCACCGGTATGCTGCCCTTCGCCTTCGAGGATGGCTTCGGCTTCGAGCGTTATGCCGACTATGCCCTCGACGTGCCGATGTACTTCGTCATCCGCAACGGCGAATACATCAACACCGCCGGGGAGAGCTTCCGCGCCTTCCTCGATGGCAAGCTGCCGCAGTTGCGCGGCGCCAGGCCGACGCTCAAGGACTGGGAGAACCATCTCTCGACGCTGTTCCCCGAGGTCCGGCTCAAGCAGTTCCTCGAGCAGCGCGGCGCCGACATGGGCGACCGCGATCACGTGCTGGCGCTGTCCGCCCTCTGGGCCGGCCTGCTCTACGACAGCGAGGCGCTTGACGCCGCCTGGGACCTGGTCAGCGACTGGACGGAGTTCGAGCGCCAGACGCTGCGCAACGAAGTGCCGCGCACCGCCATCCACACCCGGTTCCGCAGCGGTACGGTGGCCGATATCGCCCGCCTCGTCGTCGATCTCGCCGACGACGGGCTGCGCCGGCGCAAGCAGCTCAAGGGCGGCGACGACGAGACCATCTATCTCGCCCCGCTCAAGCAGACGCTGGACCTGGGCAAGACCCAGGCCGAACGCTGGATCGACCGCTACAATTCCGCCTGGGCCGGCGACCTCGTTTGCATCTTCGACGAAGCCGAGATGTAGGCTCTCACCTCCCCAGCGAAAGCGGGGGCAATCGCATGTGGCGAAGAGGCCCCCTCACCCGCCGCTTCGCGGCGAGCTCTCCCCAGAGGGAGAGGTGAAAGGGCACCATCGCGCCACAACGCCACCTCTCCCTCTGGGGGAGAGGTCGGCCCGCAGGACCGGGTGAGGGGGCCTTTTTGGTGCCTCACGTCAGATCCGCTTTTTGGTGCCTCACGCCAGATCCGATTGCCCTGCGCTACTCCGCCGCCATCGGCAGGTTGTCCTGTCCGTCGAGATTGCCCATCGAGGCGACGATGTGGCTCGCCAGCGCGTCGTAGATGCCGCCATAGGCGTGGCTGGCGCGCATGAGGGCGATCTCGGCGTCGCGCAGCCGCGGCAGGTCCTTGTCTTCGGCAATCACCCGCATGCCCGGCTGCAGTGCACTTTCGGGCAGGAACCCGACGGCGAGGTCGGTCAGCACCGCGCTGGCGATCGCCATGGCGTTCGACGAGGTATAGGCGATGCGGTAGTCGCGGCCGATGCGGTTGAGCACCTCGACGGCATTGTCCTTCCAGCAGCAGGTCTGCCCGCCCGCGATGGGAAGCGGCTCGGTGGCGAGCGCCTGCCCGCCATGCGAGGCAACCCAGAACATCCGCTCGGTGCGGAACAGCTCGCCATACTCGTGGTTGGTGCCCTGGGTAAAGACGATGAGGTCGTACTTGCCCTTCTTCATGCCCTCGAGCAGTTCCTCGGAGGGCTGGCAACGCACATCGACCACGATCTTGGGATGGGTGCGCTGGAAGCTCGACAGGATCACCGGCAACAGGCGCACCGCGTAGTCGTCCGGCACGCCGAAGCGGATCGAGCCCTTGAGGTCGCCATCCGAGAACACGTCCATGATCTCGGCGTTGATGCGCAGCATGCGCCGGGCCCGCGCGTAGAGCGCGTCGCCATGCTCGGTCAGCGCTACGCTGCGTCCGTCGCGCGTCAGCAGCACCTGGCCGAGCCGTTCCTCCAGCCGCTTGATCTGCATGGACACCGCCGACTGCGTCTTGTTCACCCGCCGTGCTGCCTCGGTGAAGCTGCCGCAATCGGCGATGGCGCAGAAGCTCTGGAGCTGGTCGAGATCGAGCGGCACGGCCATCCTGGCTCTCCATCACGAATTTTGATGATCGGGATGAAATCTATTTGTTGGACGAATAGAAGGCAAGGGCCCATATCGCTCCCCGTCGGCGGTCCCCTGATCGCTTCGGCCGGGCGTCCCCCTCCCGGCCTCAACACTTGGAGTAGGACCATGGTCCACTTGCTTTCGAGCGAGCGGCAGTCGCTGGCTGTCGCGCCTTTGGGCTTCCTGCGCGCTGTCGCGATCTGGTTCGCCCGGGCCCGGGCCCGCCGCGCGCAGCACGTCGCCCTGAAGTCGCTTCTCGAATACGATATCCACCGCCTCGAAGACCTCGGCATCGATCGACAGGCCTTGTTCGATGCCCTCGACAGCCCCAGCCAGCGGCCTGGCTACCGCCTCGCCCAGCGCCGGGCCGAGAGCGCACGCAATTGGCTCAACCCCTGACGGCGCGCCACCGAATCGCCGCCGCCCGGGCCTTGGCCTCACCCTTGGCCGATCTCTGATTGTGCCATCTTCGGGCCGGCCCACCCGCCGGCCTTGTTTCCTGATGAACTGCCGGACCCAAGTCTTCCTCGCGGAACGACCGGTCCGGCTTTTTTATGCCTGGCAGGCTCGCAGCCCACGGGCAGATCCGGCCCGGCCGGCCTCAGGGCAGCTGCGCAAAGCCGTCGCCGAAGCCCTTGAGCGACACCGGGATGCCGATGCCTTCCTCGGGCGTCTTGAACACGAAGAAGATCGCGCTCTTGCCGCTGGTGAGCTTGCCGATGAGCTCGTCGTCGAGCACCACTTCAGCCACGCACCCGTTCGGCAGGCAGCGCACGAACGCGACACGCCCGATATTGGCGCCGTCGATGTTGAGTCCGAGCCCGTTGGGCAGCAGCACGCCGAGCGGGGCGAGGACGCGCAGCAGGCGGGCCTGCTTGTCGGCGGTCTTCAGCACGATGACGCTCAGCCCCACATTGGGCTGGTCCTCCGCCGACACGTTCTGGATCAGCGCGCATTGCTCGAAGCTGGCTCCGGGCGGGGTGTCGCAGCTCATCTGCCAGTCGCCGTACTGCGCCTTGACCACGCCCTGCCCGAGGCCGGGCGAGGCGAGGCCCGCCGCCATGCCCAGCACGAGAAGCACGGTGAGCAACTTGCCGGTCATGGGCTGCACTGATCCACTCTTTCTATATGTCGCATTGCGAATCCCGGTGGAGCCCGGGACCGGTTCCTTGTTCGATCACCCCCGCATGCCTGTCAACAAGCCGGCGCCGGGGCCGCGCGTGGATACACGCCTTCCAATCAAGGCAAGCGTGAGGCGGCCCGAAAAAGTGCCTTGCGATGCGTTTTGACGCACGCACGGGCCAGCGGCGTGAATTGCCTTGGGCAGGCCGATGTGGTTAGACACGTCCGAGTTTCAAGCGCTCCGAGGTTGAGTCGGGGCGGCGTTTCGCTATGTCGCGTCTGCCCCATCTCAACCCGCGCTAGAATACCGGACCAGACGGATCTCAAGGGGGTTTTTAGGTGACCGGCAAACTACTGAGTTCGATTGGCTCGCTGGGAGCCGCCGCCACCCTTGCGCTTGTGCCGTTCGCGGCCAATGCGCAGGAGCAACTGGGTCACTCCGTGCCGGGCGAGATCGGCCTGCAGCCGTCAGTGACGCCAATCATGGATGCCATCCGTGCATTCCACGACGGTCCGCTGTTGTGGACCTGCATTCTGATCACGCTGCTGGTGCTGGCGCTGCTGATCGTGGTCATCGTCCGGTTCAACGCCAAGTCGAACCCGGTCCCGTCCAAGACCACGCACAACACCATGATCGAGATCGTCTGGACGGTCGTCCCGGTGCTGATCCTCGTGATCATCGCCATCCCGTCCTTCGCGGTCCTCACTGACCAGCTGACCATCCCCGATGGGCAGCGCAAGTACCTGGGCTCGAACATCTTCTCGCTCGGCGAAGTCGAGGTGCCGGCGCCCGCGCTGACCGTGAAGGCCACGGGCCAGCAGTGGTACTGGGATTACGAGTACGTCGACCAGGGCAAGTCGATCAGCTCGAGCATCCTCTCCGATGCCGACCGCCTCGCGCAGAAGCCGAACCAGCCGCGCCTGCTTGCCGTCGACTATGAACTCGTCGTGCCGGTGGATACCACCGTGCGCGTGCAGGTGACTGCCGACCCGACCGGTGTGATCCACGCCTTCGCGATGCCGTCCTTCGGCATCAAGATCGACGCGGTGCCGGGCAAGCTGAACGAAACCTGGTTCAATGCGCGCAAGACCGGCATCTACTACGGCCAGTGCTCGGAACTGTGCGGCAAGGATCACGCGTTCATGCCGATCGCCATCCGCGTGGTGAGCAAGGAAGAGTTCGCGAACTGGATGAAGGCCCTCGAGGCTGGCTCCGTCGACGACGCCAACGCCACCCTGCCGGCACTCACCTAAGGACCCGTGCGCGGGGCCCGGGCCCGGCGCAGCGACGAATACGATAAAGGGATCGCTCCAAAATGGCCGATACTCACGCACTGGAAGCCCATGAAGGGCACGCGCACGCCGAGGCGCATGATCACGGCCATCCCACCGGCTGGCGGCGCTACGTCTACTCGACGAACCACAAGGACATCGGGGTCATGTACCTGGTGTTCTCGATCTTCGCCGGTGTGGTGGGGGCCCTGCTCTCGGGCGCGATGCGCCTCGAGCTGATGGAGCCCGGCATCCAGATCTTCCACGGCCTCGCGGCCATGGTCTATGGCGTCGAGGGCGACGCGGCGCTCGATGCGGGCAAGCACATGTACAATGTGTTCACCACCGCGCACGCGCTGATCATGATCTTCTTCGCGGTGATGCCGGCCACCATGGGCGGCTTCGCCAACTACTTCGCGCCGCTGATGATCGGCGCGCCGGACACGGCCTTCCCGCGCATCAACAACATTGCGTTCTGGCTGCTGCCCTTCGCCTTCACGCTGCTCATCCTGTCGCTGTTCTTCGAAGGTCCTGCCGGGGCGCACGGTTTCGGTGGCGGCTGGACGGCCTATCCTCCGCTGTCGACCTCCGGGCATCCGGGGCCGGCCATGGATTTCGCCATCCTGTCCCTGCACATTGCCGGCGTGTCCTCGATCCTGGGTTCGATCAACCTGATCACCACGATCTTCAACATGCGCGCCCCGGGCATGACGCTGCACAAGATGCCGCTGTTTGCCTGGGCGGTGCTGGTGACGGCGTTCCTGCTGCTGCTTGCTCTCCCGGTGCTCGCCGGCGGCATCACCATGCTGCTCACCGACCGTAACTTCGGCACTACCTTCTTCGCCCCCGAGGGCGGCGGTGACCCGATCCTGTTCCAGCACCTGTTCTGGTTCTTCGGTCACCCGGAAGTGTACATCATGATCCTGCCGGGCTTCGGCATGGTCAGCCACATCATCTCGACCTTCAGCCGCAAGCCGATCTTCGGCTACCTGGCGATGGTCTACGCGATGGTGGCGATCGGCGTCGTCGGCTTCATCGTATGGGCGCACCACATGTACACGGTCGGCATGTCGCTCGATGTGCAGCGCTACTTC
Organism: Devosia sp.; assembly: GCF_017307495.1. GTDB lineage: Bacteria > Pseudomonadota > Alphaproteobacteria > Rhizobiales > Devosiaceae > Devosia_A. Next base: position 118,005 of record NZ_JAFKHE010000022.1, read on the forward strand.
GTTGCGGCGACCATGGTCATCGCGGTGCCTACCGGCGTGAAGATCTTCAGCTGGATCGCCACCATGTGGGGCGGCTCCATCAGCTTCCGGACTCCCATGCTGTGGGCGATCGGCTTCATCTTCCTGTTCACCGTCGGCGGTGTCACGGGTGTGGTCCTCGCCAACGCCGGTGCCGACCGTGCGCTGCACGACACCTACTACGTGGTGGCGCACTTCCACTACGTGCTGTCGCTGGGTGCCGTGTTCTCCATCTTCGCGGGCTGGTACTACTGGTACCCAAAGATGTTCGGCATCATGTACAACGAGAAGCTGGCCAACGCCCACTTCTGGATCACCTTCGTGGGCGTGAACCTGATCTTCTTCCCGCAGCACTTCCTCGGGCTGGCCGGCATGCCGCGCCGCTACATCGACTACCCCGACGCCTATGCGCTGTGGAACATGGTGTCCTCGATCGGCTACTACGTCACCTTCGTCGGCCTGCTGATCTTCCTGTACACCCTGATCGAGGCCGCTCGTAAGAAGCGTCCGGCCGGGGCCAATCCGTGGGGCGATGGCGCCACGACGCTGGAGTGGACCCTGCCGTCCCCGCCGCCGTTCCACCAGTTCGAGACGCTGCCGCGCATCGACAGCAAGTCCGACCACTAACCGATCGATCCCCGCGGGGCCCTCCAGGGTCCCGCGGCCACAAGGAAGGCATCGAGACATTGGCCTACGTTCAGCACAGTGATGACATCCGCGCCGGCGCCTACGAGGCGCGTGTCGAGGACTATGTGGCACTGCTGAAGCCGCGGGTCATGTCGCTGGTCGTCTTCACCGCCTTCGTCGGCTTGCTGCTGGCGCCCGGCGGGATCAACCCCTTCGTCGGCGCGGTGGCCATCCTCTGCATCGCCATCGGGGCAGGGGCCTCGGGCGCGCTCAACATGTGGTACGATTCCGACATCGATGCCGTCATGAGCCGCACTGCCAACCGGCCCATCCCGGCTGGCCGGATCGAGCGCGACCATGCGCTCGTGCTGGGTCTCGTGCTCTCGAGCTTTTCGGTGTGCCTGCTCGGCCTTGCCACCAACTGGCTTGCGGCCGGCCTGCTGGCCTTCACCGTGTTCTTCTACGCCGTCGTCTACACCGTGTGGCTGAAGCGCTCGACGCCGCAGAACATCGTCATCGGTGGCGCGGCAGGCGCCTTCCCGCCGATGATCGGCTGGGCCGCGGTGACCGGCACGATCAGCCTCGAGTCGGTGGTGCTGTTCCTCATCATCTTCCTCTGGACCCCGCCGCATTTCTGGGCGCTGGCGCTGTACAAGCAGTCCGACTACGGCGCCGCCAACATTCCCATGCTGCCCAACGTGGCGGGCGAGCGCGTGACCAAGATCCAGATCTTCGTCTACTCGCTGCTGCTCGTCGGCTCGACCCTGATCCCGGGCCTGACTGGCTTCATGGGTCCGGTCTATTCGGTCGTGGCGATCGCCTCGGGGGCCGGTTTCGTCTGGCTGGCCTGGGCGCTGCTGCGCACCAGCGAGACGGTTGCCATGAAGAAGGCCGGCCGGGCGCTGTTCACCTATTCGCTGAGCTACCTGGCGTTGATCTTCCTCGCGCTGCTCGCCGACCACGCAGTGAGGCTACTTGGATGGCTATGATGGCGGAACCCACGAAATCGCGGCCGAACGACGAGGCCGAGCTGGCGGCCCGCCGCCGCAAGCGCTCGATCGCGCTCGGTCTGGTGCTGGGCGGCCTGGTGCTGATTTTCTACGTGCTGACCATCGTCAAGCTCGGTCCCGACGCCTTTCATCGGCCGCTCTGATGACCGATACCGTTCTCCCCCACCGGGACAAGCACCAGGGCAGGAACAAGCGCATCGGGCTGACGCTGGTCGTCGTCGTCGCCGCCATGGTCGGCGCGGCCTATGCCTCGGTGCCGCTGTACCGGCTGTTCTGCCAGCTCACCGGGCTCGACGGCACCACGCAGGTCTCCTCGGGAAACCCCAAGGGCGTCATCGCCCGCGAGATGACGGTGCGCTTCGACTCCAACGTCGAGGGTGGCCTGCCGTGGACCATCACGCCGGCGAGGCCGATCACCGATAAGATCGGCACGGTGGACACCGTGGTGTTCACCGCGCACAACTCTTCGGATAGGCCGATCACCGGGCAGGCGATTTTCAACGTCACGCCCGAGCAGACCGGCATCTATTTCAACAAGATCGAATGCTTCTGCTTTACCGAGCAGACGCTTCAGCCCGGCGAGACGGTCGAAATGCCGATCGTGTTCTTCGTCGATCCCGACATTGCCGAGGACAACAACCTCGACACTGTCCGTGACATCACCCTGTCGTATACATTCTACGCCGTTAAGAGCGAGGGAAGCTGACTATGGCTGCGCACGCCAAGCCCAACCACGACTATCACCTGGTAAACCCCAGCCCCTGGCCCATCGTTGGCTCGGCCTCGGCGTTCGTCATGGCCCTGGGCGCCATCCTGTGGTTCCACGAAATCCTGCCGCCCTGGCTGTTGATCCTCGGCTTCGTCGGCGTGCTCTACACCATGTACGCGTGGTGGAGCGACGTCATCAAGGAAGGCAAGGCCGGCGACCATACCCCGGTGGTGCAGATGCACCATCGCTACGGCATGATCCTGTTCATCGCCTCCGAAGTGATGTTCTTCGTCGCCTGGTTCTGGGCCTATTTCGACGGCTTCTTCAACCACGACGCGGCCGAGCAGTATGCCCGCGTCGCGTCCATGGGCGGCAGCTGGCCGCCGACGGGTGTCGAGCTGTTCAACCCCTGGCACCTGCCGCTGTTCAACACGCTGATCCTGCTCACCTCGGGCACGGCGGTCACCTGGGCGCACCATGCGCTGCTGCACAAGGACAAGCGCGGCCTCGTCTGGGGCCTGGCCATCACGATCGGCCTCGGCGCGCTGTTCACCTGCGTGCAGGCGCTGGAATACTCCGAGGCCGGTTTCCAGTTCTCGGGCAATCTCTACGGTGCCACTTTCTTCATGGCGACCGGCTTCCATGGATTCCACGTGCTCATCGGCACGATCTTCCTGATCGTCTGCCTCGTCCGCGCCATGCGCGACAGCTTCACGCCGGAGCATCACCTCGGTTTCGAGTTTGCCGCCTGGTACTGGCACTTCGTGGACGTGGTGTGGCTGTTCCTCTTTGCCTCGGTCTATGTCTGGGGCAGCTGGGGTGTCGCGCTCAGCCACTAGGCTGGCGGACAGGATAGAAATTCCGGGGGGCGCGGCACTGGCTGCGCCCCTCGTGCTTTGGGCCGCGGGCGCTCGCTACGCCGCCACGATTTCTGCGTGCCCTGCGCCTGAATGCCCCGCCCACCGTGCCGCGACTGTGATAGAACGCCGCCATGAACGAGCCCGTCCCCGAACGCCTGCCGTCTCCCTTCGCTACCGGCCTGGCCTGCCGCTGCCCTCGCTGCGGCGAGGGGCCGCTGTTCCAGGGCTTCCTGAAGCCGGTGCAGCGCTGCGAGAGCTGCGGGCTCGACCTGAGCTTCGCCGCCGGTACTGAGGGGCCGGCAGTGTTCATCATCCTCATTGTCGGCTTCGTCATCGTCGGTGCGGCAGCGGTCGTCGAGGCCATGTTCCATCCGCCGCCGTTCGTCCACCTGCTGCTCTGGATCCCCGCGACCATCATCCTGTCGCTCCTTTTGCTCCGCCCGCTCAAGGCGACGATGGTGGCCCTGCAATATCACCACGACGCCGGCGAGGGCCGTTCCGATGTCTGACCGGTCCGGCGGGGCCGTGCCCGGAACTGGCCGATTCTGGGGCTTCATCGCGCTGATGCTGGCCCTGATGATGCTGTTCGTCGGGCTCGGGACGTGGCAGGTCGAGCGGCTCGGCGAAAAGGAGCGGCTCATCGCGGACGTCGCCGCGCGCATGGACCTGCCGCCGACCGAGCTGCCGCCGGCCAGCGAGTGGGCCGCCTTCGACGCCGATGCCTGGAACTTCCGCCCCGTGAGCCTGGCGGGAACGTGGCTGCCGGTGCGGACCGTGCTCGTGTTCACCAGTCTCGCCGATCAGCGGGGCAAGTACGGTGGACCGGGCTACTGGGTCTTGACCCCGCTGCAGCTGGCGTCGGGTGGCACCGTCTTCGTCAATCGCGGCTTCGTCCCGCAGGAATCTTCGGCGGCCTATGTCTCCGGCGGGGTGCTCGATCCCGGGCTCGTCAGCCTGACGGGGATTGCCCGCGCGTCCGAGGAAACCGGCAGCTTCACGCCGCAGCCTGATACCGCCCGGCGCATAGAATGGGTCCGCAATACCGCCCGCCTTGCCAGGCTGGCCGGCCCCGTACCCGAACCGGTGGCACCGATCTATGTTGACCTCCCCTCGCTCGGGGCCGGGGTGCTGCCGCAGGGCGGCGAGACAGTGCTGAGCTTTCCCAACAACCATCTGGGCTACGCCATTACCTGGTACGGGTTTGCCGTCCTCGTGCCGTTCCTGCTGTTCTTCTGGGCCCGCCGCCAGCGCCGCACGCCATCACCCGGGCCATGAAACTTGCGGCGCAGGCGCAGTTTCACTAGGGTGCGCCGCATCCCAATCACCGCGTGCCGCAGCAGGGCGCGCGACAGAACAAGACGGGGCGCTTCCCCTATATGCAGTTCGTTTCCACGCGGGGCGGGGCGGCCGTGCCCGGCTTCTCAGACGCAGTCCTCGCCGGCCTGGCGAACGATGGTGGCCTCTACGTCCCCGAGCGCTGGCCGGTCCTGAGCCACGCCGAAATCGCCGCTTTCGCCAATCGGCCCTATGCCGAAGTCGCCTTCGCCATCATCAGCCGCTTCGTCGAGGGCGAGATTCCGGATGCGGATCTGAAGCGCATCATCGACGCGGCCTACGCCACCTTCCGGCACCCCTCGGTCGCGCCGCTGGTCGAACTCGAGCCTGGCCACTTCGTGCTCGAGCTCTTCCATGGACCCACGCTCGCCTTCAAGGACGTGGCCATGCAGTTCCTCGCGCGGGTGATGGATCACATCCTCGCGCGTCGCGGCACGCGCGCCACCATCGTCGGCGCGACATCCGGCGACACCGGCTCGGCCGCAATCGAGGCGTTCCGGGGCCGTGACAGCACCGACATCTTCATCCTCCATCCCGAAGGCCGCACCTCCGAGGTGCAGCGTCGGCAGATGACGACGGTGCTGGACGCCAATGTCCACAACATCGCGCTGCGCGGCACCTTCGACGACTGCCAGGACATCGTGAAGGGGTTGTTCAACAACGCCCGCTTCCGGGACGCGACTCGCCTGAGCGGCGTCAACTCGATCAACTGGGGCCGGATCGTGGCCCAGATCGTCTACTACTTCACCTCTGCCGTGGCGCTCGGCGCGCCGCACCGCGAGGTCGTCTTCGCCGTGCCGACGGGCAATTTCGGCGACATCTTCGCCGGCTACTGCGCCGCGCGCATGGGCCTGCCGGTCAGGACCCTGGCGATTGCCACCAATGCCAACGACATCCTCGCCCGCACCCTCCAGACCGGGCGCTACGAGGTGACCGGCGTCACCCCCACCATCAGCCCGTCCATGGACATCCAGGTCAGCTCGAATTTCGAGCGCCTGCTGTTCGAGGCGGCCGGCCGCGATGCCGGCGCGGTCATGGCGATGATGGCCGGGCTGAAGCAGTCGGGCGGCTTCTCCATTCCCGATAGCGCCCTCGCAGCGATCCGCCGGCAGTTCGTCGCCGGCCGCACCGGCGAGGCCGAGACCTCGGCGACGATCCGGGCGGTCCATGCCGCTTCGGGCTACCTGCTCGATCCGCATACCGCGGTCGCCGTGCACGTCGCGCGCGGGCTCGTCGGCGGCGCCGCGCCGGTGATCACGCTGTCGACCGCGCATCCGGCCAAGTTCCCGGCCGCTGTCAAGGCGGCGGCGGGCATTGAACCGGCCCTGCCGGCGTGGTTGTCTGATCTCTACCAGCGCGAAGAGCGCCTCGCCGTCGTCGACAACGACCAGGCGGCGGTGGAGCAGTTCATATCGGCACGGACCCGCGTGCTGGAGGAGCACAAGTGACTGTCAGGAGTACGACGCTTTCCAACGGCATGACCGTTCTCACCGACGACATGCCGCACCTCGAAAGCGCGTCTCTGGGCATCTGGGTCAAGGCCGGCTCGCGCAGCGAGACCGAAGCCGAGCATGGCATCAGCCATGTGCTCGAGCACATGGCGTTCAAGGGCACAGCGAGCCGCGACGCCCTGGCGATCGCCTCCACCATCGAGAATGTCGGCGGCGACCTCAACGCGGCGACCTCGGTGGAGCATACCGGCTACTTCGCGCGGGTGCTGAAGGAGGACGTGGCGCTGGCCGGCGACATCCTCTCCGACATCCTGCAGAACTCGCTGTTCGAGCAGAACGAGCTCGACCGCGAGCAGCAGGTGATCGTCCAGGAGATCGGCGCCGCCCGCGACAATCCCGACGATCACGTCTTCGACCTGTTCCAGCAGGCGGCCTATCCCGACCAGGCCATCGGCCGCACCATCCTGGGCACGGTGGAATCGGTCAACAGCTTCGGGCCGGACTCGATCCGCGCCTACATGGAGCGCAATTATGTCGGCGACCAGATGGTGCTGTGCGCCGCCGGCAATGTCGACCACGACGCCCTGGTCGACATCGCCGACAGTCGTTTCCACGACCTGCGTTCCACGGGGGCGCCGGTGCCCGAGAAGGCGGCCTATGTCGGCGGCGAGGAGCGGCTCGTCTCCGACCACGAGCAGGCCCATATCGTGCTCGGCATGGAAGGGCGCGCCTACAACTCGGACGGTTTCTACGCCGTGCAGATCCTTGCCTCGATCCTCGGCGGCGGCATGAGCTCGCGCCTGTTCCAGGAAGTGCGCGAGAAGCGCGGCCTGTGCTACTCGGTCTATGCCTTCCACTGGGCCTTTGCCGACAGCGGCATCTTCGGCGTCGCCGCCTCGACCGGCGAGGACGAGGTCGGCGAGCTGGTGCCCGTGGTGCTCGACGAGCTGCGCAAGGCCACCGAGACGATCACCGACGAGGAAGTGTTTCGCGTCCGCAACCAGATCCGCGCCGGCCTGCTCATGTCGCTCGAGAGCCCGTCGTCGCGCGCCGGCCAGCTGGCGCGCCAGCAGATCCTGTGGGGCCGGCCCATTCCGCTGCAGGAGACGGTCGATCGCATCAACCGCATCACCGCCGACCGCGTGAAGCAGATCGCGCGCCAGATCTTCGATGCCGGCAAGGTCTCGCTCGCCGGCATCGGCCCTGTGGCCAAGCTGCCCGACTTTCGCGATATTGCGGCGCAGCTCAAGAACTGACCCATGGCGGCGGCGTCATGATGCTCACCTGGTTCGCCCGCGACGACGTCCCGATGCTGGTAGGCGAGCGCGTGCTGCTGCGCGCGCCGCGCCCCGGCGACTACACGGCCTGGCGCAACCTGAGGCGGGCGAGCCGCGAGTTCCTCAAGCCGTTCGAGCCGCGCTGGACCGAGTCGGACCTGGGCCAGCGCGTCTACGCCGCCCGCCTCAAGCGCGGGCGCGAGGAGGCGCGGGCGGGCACCGATTATTCGTTCTTCATCTTCACCCGCGCCGAGGGCGAGCTGGTCGGCGGCATCACGCTGTCCAATGTTCGGCGCCGCGCCGCCCAGTTCGTCAACCTCGGTTACTGGACGGGCCAGGCCTTCGCCGGCAAGGGCTACATGACCGAGGCGGTGAGCCTCGTCGTCCCCTATTGCTTTGAAACGCTTGGGCTGCACCGCATCCATGCGGCGTTCCTCCCTGACAACCGGGCCAGCCGCCGCGTCCTTGAAAAAAACGGATTCCGGGAAGAGGGCTTCGCCGAGCACTACCTCCAGATCGACGGCAAGTGGGCCGACCACGTGCTGTTCGGGCTGACCCGCGAGCGCTATGACGACGCCATGGCGCGCCGCCGGTCGTGAGCGCTTGTTTGATGGGGGAAACCCCGATACCTAGGTTTCCCAATCATCACTTGGGCAGGGCCGGTTTTCAGCTGATGCGTCACATCCTCCGTCTCGCGATGTGCATCGTGTTGGCCATGCTCGGTACTCTTCCCGCCGCCGCTTTCGACGTGATCACGGCCCCCGAGAACGTCAACGCCGTGAACCTCACCGGCGTCGTCGACATCGTGCCTGGCGAGGGCGGCAAGGTGCAGCTCTCCACCGCCGCGGGCGAGGACGGGATCATCCGCCGAATCGAGGTGCTGGCATCCGTTGGCGGTACCAACCCCAACTGGGCCCTGTTCGCGCTGCGCAACGACTCCGACGTGCAGCTCGAGCGGCTGCTGGTTGCGCCCTTCTTCCGCCTGCCGGGCTCGGGCGTGTTCAGGCCGGATCTTGGCGCCGAGCGCATCAGGGTGCTGACCCCCAGCGCCGGCCTGCGCCCCACGCGCCTGACCGACCGCGAAGCCGATGTCTTCGAGGTCGTCATCGACCCCGGTGCGACGGTGACTTTCGTTGCCGAACTGTCGAGCGGGGCGCTGCCCGAACTCTACCTGTGGAAGGCCGACGCCTACCGCGACTACGTGAACTCGTTCACCCTGTTTCGCGGCGTGGTGCTGGGCGTAGCGGCGCTGGCTGCCGTGTTCCTGACGGTGATGTTCGTGGTGCGGGGCAGGGGGGTGTTCCCCGCCACGGCGGCGTTCTCCTGGGCTGTGCTGATCTATCTGCTGGTGGATTTCGGGGTGCTCGGGCCGCTGCTCGGCATCTCCAACGGTTCCGTGCAGCCGTTCCGCGCCGCCGCCGAATCCGGCATCGCGACGACGCTGTTCGGATTCATGTTCATCTACCTCAACCTGCATCGCTGGCACCTGCGGTTCATCCACCTGGCGCTGGCGCTGGTGCTGGTGTTCCTGGCGCTGTTCGGCTTCGCCTTCTTCCAGCCGGCCATCGCGTCGACGGTGGCGCGCCTGGTGCTGGCGCTGCTGGGGGTGACCGGCTTCTTCCTGATCCTGCTGCTCGCGCTGCGCGGTTATGACCGGGCCGTGCTGCTGGTGCCGACCTGGATCATCTACATCGCCTGGCTGTTCTACGCCTGGCTGGTGGTGACCGGGCAGGTCTCGAACGACGTGGCGCAGCCGGCCGTCGCCGGCGGCCTTGTGCTCATCGTCATGCTGCTCGGCTTCACCGCGGTGCAGCACGCCTTCTCGGAAGGGCAGGTCTCGATCGGCACGCTCAGCGAGGTCGAGCGCCGGGCCCTGGCGCTGACCGGGTCGGGCGATTTCGTCTTCGACTGGAACATCGAGCGCGACCGCGTCTCCGTCTCCGACGAGCTCGGCACCCGCCTGGGCGAACGCCGGGGGGCGCTGCGCGGCTCGATCCGGCGCTGGCTCGACCGCATCCATCCCGAGGATCGCGACCGCTTCCGCACCGCCTTCGACACGCTGGTCGAACTGCGCCGCGGCAAGGTCAGTGCCGACGTGCGGCTGGCGGCGCATGACGGCAGTTTCCGCACCTTCCGCATGCGGGTGAAGCCGGTGCTGGGCGGCGACGGCCAGGCCAACCGAATCGTCGGCACCCTGCAGGACGTGAACGAGGACCGCGCCAGTCGCGAGCGGCTGCTGCACGACGCGGTGCACGACAGCCTCACCGGGCTGCCCAACAAGCAGCTGTTCCTCGACCGGCTCGAGCGCGCCCTGGTGCGCGCCCGCCTGCCCAACGGCACCAAGCCCGCCGTGTTCCTCATCGACATCGATCGCTTCACCGAACTGGAGGAGCGGGTGGGCCAGTCGGCCGCTGATTCGGTGCTGCTCGCCATCTCGCGCCGCGTCGCCCGCGTGATGCGCCCGCTCGATACGGTGGCGCGGCTCGGCGGGGACCAGTTCGGCGTGATCCTTGCGTCCGAACAGGCGGCCGGCAAGATCGCCGAGACCGCCGAGCAGATTCGCAAGGCGTTGAAGTCGCCGTTCAACTTCGGTGAGCGCGACCTCAGCCTCACCGCCTCGATCGGCGTCACCATCTACGACGGCAACCCGGTCGCCGCGCCCGACGTGCTGCGTGACGCCGAGCTTGCCATGTACTACGCCAAGCGCCTCGGCGGCGATCGCATCGAAGCCTTCCGTGCCTCCGCCCGCTCCATTGCCGCCTATTCCAAGGCCGGCGAAGAGGACCTCGACCGCGGCTTGCGGCATGGCGAGCTCGGCGTGCTGTTCCAGCCGATCATGGACATTCATTCCGGCACCATCGCCGGCTGCGAGGCGCTGATGCGCTGGAACCACCCGCAGCGCGGCGTCGTCGCGCCCGAGGAGTTCGTGCCGCTGGCGGAACGCACCGGGCTGATCGAGCGGCTCGGTCGTGTCGCCTTCGAGCAGGCCGCCGGCCAGGCCCGCGAGTGGGCTGCCTCGCTGCCGCTGCCCGAGGACTTCTTCGTCTCGGTCAACCTGTCGCCGAGCCAGCTTGCCACCGAGTCGCTGCTCAACGACATGCGGGCGCTCGTCTCCGACCACCGGCAGATCGCCCGCCACATCAAGCTCGAGATCACCGAAAGCCAGGTGATGAGCAATCCCGAGCACTCGGCCTACGTGCTCAACGCACTGCGCCAGCTCGGCCTTCGGCTCGCGCTCGACGATTTCGGCACCGGTCACTCATCGCTGAGCTACCTGCATCGCTTCCCGTTCGACACCATCAAGATTCCGGCGGCCTTCGTGCAGCTCAGCGACGATACCGGCATGAGCCACACCCAGGTGCCGATTATCCGCTCGATCATCACGCTCGCCACCGAGCTGGACATGACCGTCATCGCCGAGGGCGTCGAGACGATCGAGGAGATCGAGCGCCTGCAGCAGCTCAACTGCCAATATGCACAGGGCTTCGCCTTCGGCGCCGCGATGAGCGGCCAGGAACTGGGCAAGCGCCTGCAGACGCAGTTGAGCGGGCGCTGAGCCACGCGCTGCTGTATGCCCAAGCTCCATTGCTGGTGCGTGGGTCCCCACCCCACCCAGTTGCGCTGGGCCCTCGCTACCGCGAGGACCGTAGCGAAGCCAGGGTGGGGGTGAGCCACACGCACCGGCGTCATTCCCGCGAAAGCGGGAACCCAGTGGGATGTCTCCACGGCCAGTAAGCCCTGACGCATCGCACCAAGTTCCCGCTTTCGCGGGAATGACACCAGTGTGGTGCACGATCCCGCCCCACCCACTGCTGTCATCCCAGCGCAAGCTGGGATCCATCTCTCCACCGGCGCGGGCTGCGCGTTGGGTCCCTGCTTTCGCAGGGATGACACCGAGAGTGGACGGAGCATCAGTGACTTAGCCGCTCGCACGGA
>NZ_JAFKHE010000007.1 GCF_017307495.1 Devosia sp.
TGTGAATCGGCATGCAATTTTGACCCCGTAGACGGGAGGATCGGCGTCCAATTTTGACCCCCCTCGTGAAGTCGATCTGCGACCATCCGTTCGTTTTGGCGAGCGGGTGGAGAGGGGATGAAGTCAGTGGATACGATCGCCCGTGTTCGGCGTGCCTTTCATGTGCAGGGGTGGTCGCTCAAGCGGATCTGCCGCGAGCTGCACGTGTCGCGCAATACGGTCCGCAAGATCCTCAGGTCCGACGAGACGTCATTCTCCTACGAGCGTGAGCGACAGCCGCAGCCGAAGATCGGACCGTGGAAGGACCAGCTCGACGGGCTCCTGAACGGCAATCTCGGCAAGGCGGCCCGCGAGCAACTGACGCTGATCCGGATCTACGAGGAGCTTCGCGCGCTCGGCTATGAGGGCGGCTACGACGCCGTGCGCCGATACGCGGGGAGCTGGGCGAAGACGAGAGGATCGGCGGCGGCCGAGGCCTACGTGCCGCTGTTCTATCCTGCGGGCGACGCCTACCAGTTCGACTGGAGCCACGAGATCGTGCTGATCAACGGCGTCACCGTGACCGTGAAGGTCGCTCACGTCCGGCTCTGCCACAGCCGCATGATGTTCGTCCGGGCCTATCCGCGCGAGACGCTGGAGATGGTGTTCGACGCCCATGACCGGGCCTTCGCCTTCTTCGGCGGCGCCTGCACGCGCGGCATCTACGACAATATGAAGACGGCGGTGGAGACGGTCTTCGTCGGCAAGGACCGCCAATACAATCGTCGCTTCCTGCAGATGTGCAGCCACTATCTGGTGCAGCCCGTCGCCTGCACGCCGGCGTCGGGCTGGGAGAAGGGGCAGGTCGAGAACCAGGTCGGGCTGGTGCGCGAGCGCTTCTTCACGCCGCGGCTACGCTTCAGGAGCTACGAGGAACTGAACGCCTGGCTGCTCGACAAATGCGTCGCCTATGCCAAGGCCCACCGCCATGTCGACCAGCCGGAGCGCACGATCTGGGACGTATTCGAGGAGGAGCGCGGCAAGCTGGTCGAGTATCGCGGCCCCTTCGACGGATTCCATAGCGTTCCCGCCTCGGTGACGAAGACGTGCACCGCGCGCTTCGACAACAACAAATACTCGGTGCAGTCGACGGCCGTCGGCCGCCCGGTCGAGATCCAGGCCTATGCCGATCGTATCGTCATCCGCCAGGACGGCGTCGTCGTTGGCGAACATGCCCGCTCGTTCGGCCGCAACCAGACGGTCTACGACCCGTGGCACTACGTGCCGGTGCTGGCCCGCAAACCAGGCGCCCTGCGCAACGGCGCACCATTCCAAGGGTGGGAGCTGCCGCCGGGAATGGAGCGGGTGCGGCGCAGGCTGAAGGGCGCCGACGACGGCGATCGGCAGATGGTGGCGATTCTGACGGCGGTGCTGTCGGACGGTCTCGACGCCGTCGAGGCTGCCTGCCAGCAGGCGCTCGCCGAGAACGTCTGCTCGTCCGCCGTCATCCTCAACATCCTGGCCCGACGCCGCGATCCGGCGCCGGCCGTCACCATCCTCACCCCGGATGCGCTTCGCCTAGCTCACGAGCCGCAGGCCGATTGCGCTCGCTACGACAGCCTCAGGAGGGCAAGCTGATGGAACGCACCCAGGTTCTGGACCTGATGGGAACGCTGAAGCTCTACGGCATGCGCAGCGCCTACGACGAGATCATGACCACTGCGATCAAGCGTCAGCACGAGCCGCCGAGGGTGGTCGGCGACCTGCTGTCGGCCGAGATCGCCGAGAAGCAGGCGCGCTCGATCAAATACCAGCTTACCGTCGCCAAACTGCCACTGGCCAAGGACATCGATGACTTCGACTTCGTAGGCACGCCCGTCAACGAGACGCTCGTGCGTGACCTCGCCACCGGTGCCTTCGTCGCCGACCAGCGCAACGCCGTCCTCATCGGCGGCACCGGCACGGGCAAGTCGCATCTGGCCATCGCGATCGCCCGGGCCCTCATCCGCAGTGGCGCCCGCGGCCGCTTCTTCAACGTCGTCGATCTCGTCAACCGGCTTGAGACCGAGCATCGCTCCGGCAAGCAGGGACGCATCGCCGACTACCTGACCCGGCTCGACTTCGTCGTGCTCGACGAACTGGGCTATCTCCCCTTCGCCCAGGCGGGCGGCCAGCTCCTCTTCCACCTGGTCAGCCGGCTCTACGAGCGGACCTCGATCATCGTCACTACCAACCTTGCCTTCGGGGAATG
>NZ_JAFKHE010000023.1 GCF_017307495.1 Devosia sp.
AATGCCAGCGTCGGATAACGCTCAACAATGCCATGTCGATCACTCCACAGCCCCCGCTCAAACCACGAGGGGCAAGGGTCACACATGGGTCAAATCTCGATGGAAAAATCCCAGCCTGCTGGGTCAGTTCTCAGTGGCAATCAACAGAGAGAGCGTCTCTTGTCAGCCTCTGCACGCCCCTACGATGCCCGTGCACTAGGGAGGTAGCTGCGCTTGCTAACAGCATAGCGGCGACGGGCTTTGGGGCTACAGCGACGGGCTACGGGCACCCTGCCGCTTCCTGCGTCGGCGACGGCAATGGCAATGATGCCTTTTCCGGTAGGAATATCAGTCACATGACTACATGCTCGATCCATCGAAGCACCGATGGAGAGCATGATGAACACCCTCAATTCGCTGAACCTGATCGCACTGCCGAAGGTCGATGCACGTGACCCGAAGCATCAGCGCCGCAACAAGCTGGTCACTCAGCTTCAGCAGCAGCGTTCGCTCGCCCTTGATCCGAACTTCGTGGTTCCGCGCCAGAAGTGGGTGAAGGCTGAGAACGGCGAGAAGCAGCTGGTCAACAGCCCGAAGCGGGTGAAGCGCTGGTGGAACGAGGATGCTAACGGCAACTGCTTCCTCGTCGTCCGTTACGGAAGCAAGCCGCTTGCACTGGCTGCTGGCAAGCATGCGATCGCAGTGGGCACGAAGGACAAGCTCGTTGAGGTGATCGACCTGGTCACTGTTGCTGCTAAGGCAGGCGAGCTTGATGAGCAGATGGCTGCTACGCAGAAGGTCGGTCAGAAGCCGCCGAAGAAGGGCTAGTTGCCCCAGTCCTGATCATCGACTTCATCAGGAAAGGGCCCAATGTAGCCGAGCTTTTGGCAATGGCGAGTGATCGCCATGCCATCGTCATTCAAAGCGTTTACGTCGCCGATGCCCTGATTTTTGTCGGCAGGTTGGAGCTCGCCGTGCTCTTCGTAGAGAAGTCGCACCATTTCTGTTGCGATGCCGGCCCTCCTAAAGGCCGGATGTAGCTCCCATCCCGTGACCTTCGGTGGCTCCCAGCCATGCTCCAGTTCTATTTGGCCAGTCGTCTCCACAAATCCGATGCACTTCCCGTTCGAGTAGGCGTGGGCGACATCCCCAAGCATGTCGATCTCGACCAGACGGCCAGCCTTATCTATGAAGCGATGCACGAGTGACCCTCCAGTCCACGAGGACATTCTGAAACGGGGCTGTCGATCTGCCAAGTGGCATGCTACACAACCATGCTACGAATAGGAATGATGTTTAATATCAATACTATAAGTGTCTGAACAAATTATTCGTAATGAGGGGGTCGCTGGTTCGAATCCGGCATGCGGCACCACCCCTTCCTTCCCTGAAATTCGCGGATCGTCCGCAGCCCATCACGGGCGACGGCGCAACGATTGCGGAAAGCCTGTCCGGGTTGCGCCTGGCCAGGGCTTGCGCGCAGCGATGGCAGCTGACCCGGCCATCAAAGACCGTCGGTTGCGGAACCGATCCGCCATTCGGGGCTTACCCCTCCCGAGCACAACACGCTCAGGAGCAACAAGAATGAAGAAACCTCTCCTTGCCTCGACGGCAATCCTCATGCTCGGCGCCGCCCCGGTGATGGCGCAGAGCGACAGTGGCGCAGTGGTCGGCGGAACGGCCGGCGGCGTCAGCGGCGCCGTGGCCGGTGGCCTGATCTTCGGGCCGATCGGCGCCATCATCGGCGGCTTCACCGGCGCGGTGATCGGTGCATCGGTGGTTAGCGAGGCCTCGGTCGACTACGTGCGCACCCACCCCACCGAGCCGGTGGTCATCGAGGGCAATCTCGAGGTCGGCTACGTCGTGCCGGATGCCGTCGAACTGCACGTCATCGACGGTGATCCGGAGTATGGCTACTTCTACACCAATGACCGCGTCTGGTTCGTGAAGCTGACCGATCGGACGGTGGTCTATTCGCCCGGCATCGTGGTGGCTGCCAAATAACGCCTGGAACTGTTCCCAGCACGCCCGTCCGGCTCTCGCCGGGCGGGCTTTTTGTTGCCCGCGCCCTTGCGCCGCGCCGCGGGATCGGGCCAGAAGACCGGGGCGAGCGGAGGCGAACATGCAGGCGACGAGCGAGATAGCCAAGTTGAAGCGCGAGATCGCAACGCTCCGCGATATCGTTGTCCGGCCGCGGCCGGCCCTGACGGCGGTTGAAAAGCGCTCGCTCAAGTCCGAGATCGACCGCTGCATCCTCGAGCTCGACGAGTTGCGCGACAGGCTGAGCCGGTGACCTGACCGGCATTGCCCGTTCGTCATGGAGCGACGCGGCCGGGGCCGCGCCGGTAGACCCGCAGTTCGATCACCGAGGGGACATGCCACTCGAGGGAATGCATCACCGGGCGCCCGGCAGTGTCGTGGTCGACCTGCTTGAGGTGCTGGAGCGGAGTGCCCTCCGCCACGCCGAGGATCCCCGCCAGCTCCGCATCGGCGATAACCGGGGAGAGCACGGCGCGGGCATGGTCCACGTCGTGGCCGCGCTGTGACAGCAGGCGGTAGAGCGAACCGGTGAACGCCTCGAGATCGGCCTGGGCATCGGCAAGGTCGGCCGGCAGGCTGTCGATCGAATAGACGGCCGGCCTGCCGTCGGCACTGCGCACGCGCCGGATAACGACGATGTCCGCGCCCGGGTCGAGCCGCAGGTCGGCCGCGACGTCGGCGGGCGCCCTGGCGGTGCGGGCCTCGAGCAGTTGCTTGGTGGCGCGCACGCCGATGCTCTCGAGGTAGTCGGTGTAGCTGAAATTGGTGTCGAGCGAATTGCGCAACGCCGGGCCCTGGTTGACGAACGTCCCGGCGCCCTGGCGGCGGGTGACATAGCCGTCCTCGATCAGGCCGCGCACGGCTTCGCGCAGGGTGATCCGGCTCACCGAGAAGCGGGCGCACAGGGCGTCCTCGTTGGGCAGGCGCGACCCAGGGGGAAACTCGCCCCCGATGATCAGGCGCCTGAGTTCGGCGCGGACCACATCGGGGAGCAGGGGGCGGGAGCGGACATGCTGCATGGACATGATCTCTGCGTTGGCGCTGACGCTGGCGCCGCATCGTCATAGCATGTCCGTTGCGCCCGGGAAGGGTCGGGCCTATGTCGGTTCGGATACAGAGATGGAGCCAGGGGCGATGAGCCTTGACGCGATCGTATGGCTGTTGGCGGGAGTAGGGCTCGGCGTGGCGGCGAGCGTGATGCTGCTGGGTGCCTTCGCGGGCCTCGAGCGTCTGCGTCTCGGCCGCCGCCTCAAGCGTGCCCGGGCGCAGAAGGCCGTGCCGTCGCCCCGCGCAGCGGCGATCCCCGCTCCGGGCAGGCCGGCAGCAGCAATCGCAAGGTTCCAGCCGAACGTCGCCCGCAAGTCGGATCCCGCGTCGGGCACCGGCGGGCAGGGGCGAGCCAAGGTAGTGCCGCTGGCGCGGAAAAAAGACATCGAGACCCCGGCCAAGCCGGCCGAGGACGAGACCGGGCTGGCAGCCATGGGCTCGTCCATCGGGAGCGGGGCGACGGCCCCGGGCGTGGAGCCAGGTCCGGCGACCGAGGTGGTGTCCATCGAGAGGACCGAAGTGCCGCCCCGGCCGCAAGGCGCGGCGGAGCCAGGGGCTGGATCGGAACGGCAGCCGGGGCCGGTCGCCGATGCCGCGGCGATGCGGCAGGTGGAAGGCTCGGCCAGGTCCAGGGCCGATACCGCAAGGCCGGCACCGGTGGCCATGCCCGCTCCGCTGCAACCGCCAAAGGCCGAGCCGAAGAGCGTCGAAGCCCTGTTCGCGGAGGCGTTCGCCCGCGATCGGCTCGTCGTCCCCGGCGACGAGGGCAGCAAGCCCTAGCGGTTGCGATAGACGGCGAGCGTGAGGGCCCCGACCGCCAGCAACAGGCCGCCGACGATGCGCGTATCGTTGTTCGAGATATCGAGCAGTGGCGCCCAGTGCCGATACCACGGGTAGAGAAACACCAGGACGCTCAGCAGCAGCGCTGCCAGGCCGACTGACCGCATATTGCCCTCCGCCAAAGCGGGTGAATTGGCGACGCCGGTGACACTCCCGGTCGAGCAGAGCCTGCCACAGGCCCGTTAACCAGCGATTGCCAGGCCCTCTGCCGGCACGCAGAAAGCGGCGGCGCGGGTGCCGGACGACGTGCATTTCTTGCGATCACCGGAATCTGAACGTCGCCGGCGGCAACCGGATGTCGGTGGCGACGTTGCTTCTCCAACAGACGTGGAGCCGGAGCCCCACGCGACCAAGGAGACCAGTCATGCGCAAGGCAGAACTCGACCGCCTGCTGGAAAAGACCGTAGCCGACGCCCTCGGCGTCAGCTTGCCGCCGCATCGCCGCAGCGCGCGCCCGCACGCCGAGCGCCGGTTGGCGGCCCCGCGCCGCCAGCATCGCCACGCGGTTCGTGAGCTGCATCCGGCGTGATTGGACTTTCGCACCTGCTGGTCTAGATTCGCACCCCGGGGAGCGCTCCCAGGCAAAGCTTCAGGCTTTTTCGGGTTGGGAGCGCTACCCTGCCATGACTTGGCGCAGTCTGCCGATGAGACGGTGGACTGTTGCGACGGGGGACGCGACGATGGAGGGAGTGCCGGCGGCCGAAGTCGCGCGCTATCGCGCCCTGGTCATCGGTACGCTGCCGCAGTTTGTCGGCGGCTCGTTCACCCTGATCAGTCAAACACGGCATACCCTCGCACTGGAGTGCGACGGTTGGATCTTCAAGTTCGCCCGCTCTTCAGAGGCCGAGGCCCGGCTGCGGCGCGAGGTGGTGCTGCTGCAGTTCCTCCGGCCGCGCATTACCATGACGGTACCGCAGATCGTGATGCACGAGGGGCCGGTGCCGTTCTCGCAGCATCCAAGGATTCCCGGCTCGGCGCTGGAAACGGCGGATTATCTCGATCTGGACGAGGGTCGGCGCAATGCGCTGGCCCTGCGCATGGCGCAGCTCTATGCCGAGCTTCACGCCCTGCCGCTGAGCCGGATGCAGCAGGTCGGCGCCGTCGGCGTCGATCCGTGGATGGCGCCCGACGACATCGTTGCCGGGGCCCGTGCGAAGCTGCCGCGTGGCTACAAGGGATATCTCGATCGGACCGTCGCGGCGTACCGCAAGCTGTCGATCGCCGGGCCTGAACTGGTTTACGGCTATTTCGACGGGCACGGCGGGAACATGGCGTTCGACCATGAGACGGGGCGGCTCAACGGCGTATTCGATTTCGCCGATTCCGGCTTCGGTTCGCGCCATCGCGACCTGAGCTGCAGCAACTGGGTGTCGGCCGACCTGACGTTGCGGATCATCGAGCGCTACGAGGAGCTGGCCGGCGTCGAGGTCGATCGGGACAAGGTGATGCTCTACAGCTCCGCGCTGCGGCTGGCCGAACTGGCCGGGGGCTCGCTGCCCGAGAACAGGGCCATCGCCAACGTCACCGACTGGGTGGTCGAGCTCAAGGCGATCGGGATGTTTCACGGCTGAAGGTCAGGCCAGAACCCCGTTGGCGACCACGGCGTCGGCCAGCGTGGTGCGGTCCAGCACCTCGCGGGTGGCGATGGTGACGCGGGCGAAGACGTGCCGGATCTCGCAGGTCAGCTCCTCGGCGCAGTCGGCACAGCGCCGGTAGGCGATCTTGCTGAGGCAGGGCAGCGGCGCAATGGGCCCGTCGATCAGGCGCAGGACCTCGCCGAAGGTAACCTGCTCGGGCGAGCGCAGCAGCACGTAGCCGCCGAGCCGGCCGCGGCGGCTCATGACGATGCCCGCGCGCTTGAGCTCGAGCAGGATCTGCTCGAGGAACTTCTTGGGGATGGCCTGGGCGCGCGAAATCTCCGAGATCATCAGGGACTCGCCGGGGGGCACCTTGGTGAGCGCAACGAGCGCCCGCAGCGCGTATTTTGCCTTCTGCGAAATCATCGCGAGTATCCGGGGCCGCTATGTCGACCGCACGGCTAGGATATAGAAAGTCGACGATGAAGAAAGCCTTGTCTTCAACTCAGGTCTCCTCCACTTCGGCCGGAGGGGGAGGGACCTCGGGGTTGAAGTATGGGGAGCTGGTAGCCTGGGCATTAAAGGGGCTGCCCGGTTTCGTCGCCGGTGCCGCGGGGCTTGGCGGCGCGGGAGCAGTGACCCCGTCGGGCTCGTCCGACGCGTCGACGGCGGCGTGCTCGCCGTCGAGCGCCTGCAAGTCGCTGAGGTCCTCCACCTCGACCCCGTCCGCGTCGGGTTCCTCGCCATAGGAAGAGACAAGGGCGGGTGGCTCGGCCGGCCCGGTATCGGCATGCTGGACGCGGGCCTGGGCCGCCTCGATCGCCTCGGCGAGAAGGTTGGGGTCGGCCGGAAGCCGGGCGCTTGCCAGCGGCGCCAGCACGGACTCGACCGCGTCGGCGGCGGCGATCTCGGCCACGGCCTTGCTGTCGCGATTGACGACATCGGCCATGCCGAGGCCGATCTCGCGTTCGCCGAGGATCACCACGTCCGCGCCGAGGCCCTTGAGATGGCCCGCTTCCTCGTCGGAATGGGCGCGGGCCACGATCAGCACTTTCGGATTCTGCTTGCGCGTCTGCTCGGTTGCCTGCCCGGCCTCGAACGCATTGGGGATGGCGATGACCACCGATGCGGCGCCGGCGACATTGGCGAGCCCGAGCACGCGCGGAGCGGCGGCATTGCCGACGACCACCTCGATGCCGAGTGCCCGTGCGGCCGCGGCGCGACCCTCGGCGTCCTCGACCACGAGGAAGGGCGTCCTCGACTCCAGCATGGCCTCCCCGACCACCGAGCCGACGCGGCCGAAGCCGATGATCACGACATGGCCGGACTTGGCGGTCGGGACCTCCGTCGGCTCGGGTTCCGCCACGGCCTCGACACTGGGGGTGGCCGCCGAAACGGTCAGGTCGGGCTCGACGCGCACGCCCGCCGGCGCGGCAACCATCGCCTCGGAGGTCCGGCCGAGCCGGTTCTCGAGCCAGGGCCGCAGCAGGTCGACGGCGATGAAGATCACCGGGTTGAGGATGATCGAGACAATGGCGCCGGCAAGGATCAGGTCCCGGCCGGCCTCGGGCAGGATGCCCAGCCCCACGCCGAGTCCGGCGAGAATGAAGGAGAACTCGCCGATCTGGGCCAGGCTGGCCGAAACGGTCAGCGCGGTGCCGAGCGGGCGCTTGAAGGCGGTGACGATGACGTAGGCGAGGATCGACTTGCCGATGACGATGATGAACACGGTGGCGAGCACCGGCAGGGGGTTGTTGATCAGTATCATCGGGTCGAACAGCATCCCGACGGCGACGAAGAACAGCACCGCGAAGGCATCGCGCAGTGGCAGGCTTTCCTGTGCGGCGCGGTGGCTCAGTTCGCTTTCGGACAGGATCATGCCGGCAAAGAAGGCGCCAAGCGCCAGCGACACGCCGAACAGGTACGCCGCGCCGGCTGCAACGCCCAGGGCAATGGCCAGCACGGCCAGGCGGAACAGCTCGCGGCTGCCGGTGTGGGCGGTGTAGTGCAGCAGCGCCGGGATCAGCCGGCGACCGACTACCAGCATGAAGCCGACGAAGGCCGCCAGTTTGACGGTGGTGATGCCCAGGATGCCGGGGATGCCGAGGTCGCCGGTGAAGCGCTCGACGAAATCGACGAACGGATCGTGCACCTCGGCGCCGGCAATGCCCGAGATCGAGGCTATGGCCGGGATCAGCACGAGGGCGAGGACCATGGCGAGGTCCTCGACGATGAGCCAGCCGACCGCGATCCGCCCTTTCTCGCTGTCGATCATGTGCCGGTCTTCGAGCGCCTTGAGCAGCACCACGGTCGAGGCGACCGACAGCGCAAGGCCGAAGAGCAGACCGGCGCCGATGCCCCAGCCGAGCAGCGTGGCGAGCCCCAGGCCCATGATCGTGGCGCCGGCGATCTGGACGATCGCGCCAGGCACGGCGAGGGCGCGCACCGACAGCAGGTCCTTGAGCGAGAAATGCAGGCCCACGCCGAACATCAGCAGGATCACGCCGATCTCGCTGAGCTCGGTGGCCAGTTCGGTGTCGCCGACGAAGCCGGGCGTATTGGGGCCGACGAGCACACCGGCGATCAGGTAGCCCACCAGCGGCGGCATGCGCAGCCGGTTGGCCACGGCGCCGAGGATGAATGCCAGCACAAGACCCGCAACGATCGTCGAGATCAGGGGCGTACTGTGCGGCATTGGTGGGACCTCCGGCAGTTCGACCCAAGAGCTTTGTGAACGATTGTGCGTTTTCGAAGATGGGGCAAACACCCGCCCCGTGCAACCACGGCCGCCGCAAAAAGTGCGGCAGAATCATGGGAATGGCCAAATCCTGGCCAAGTCTTTCGTCACGTCAGCGGACCATCACCACCTTGATCTCGCCGAGTGCAGGAGCCGCGCCGACGACATCGGGCACCTCGCCCAGCTCGATCGTGCGGGTGATCAGGCGATCGAGCGACAAGGCCCGCCCGGCGATGAGCGCGGCGGCGCGGGGGTGGGTGAGCGGATTGAGCCAGGCCGCCTCGAGCCGCAATTCGCGCGTCAGCAACTCGAACGGCGATACTTCCACCCGTTCGTCTTGCGGAACCACGCCGAAGAACACGACGGTGCCGCCGCGCCTGGCGAGGCGTAGCGACTGCAGGAAAGTCGCGGGGACGCCGGCACATTCGAGCACCACGTCGGCACCGCCGGGCAGCAGGTCGAGGACCGCTTCGTCGCCCCCGGTGGCGTCGACGGCAATCGCACCCAGCGCCTGCGCAAGCGCGCGTCGTGGCGCCTGGCGGGTGGCGAGCACGACGGTTCCGGCCCCGGCCTGCAAGGCCAGCTCGGCCATCAGTAGGCCGATCACGCCGCCGCCCAGGATCAGCACCGAACCGCCGCGCGGGATGCGGGCGGTGTCGATGGCATGCAGGCAGCACGAGACCGGCTCGCAGAAGGCGCCGTGGCGCGGATCCAGGTCCCCGGGCAGCACCGCCGCCTGGCCCTCGGGCACCAGCACGTATTCGGCAAAGCCGCCGTCGCGCATCACGCCGATCGGGCTGAGTTCGGCGCACAGGTTGGGCCGGCCGCCCCGGCAGAATGCGCACCGGCCGCAGGCGATGTTGGGATCCCCGCTGATCCGCATGCCGACGCGGACGCTTGTCACCGCCGCCCCGGCCTCCTCGACGATACCCGAGAATTCGTGGCCGAGCGTCACCGGCCTCGCGGTAGGGTATTCGCCGCGGAACATGTGCCGGTCTGAGCCGCAGATGCCGCACGCCTCGACCCTGACGAGCAGGTCGTGCGGGCCGGGGACGGGCCGCGGCACGTCCTCGACCAGCATTCGTCCCGGTGCATGGAGACGTGCCGCCTGCATGGTCCAGTCCTCCGTTTCCGGTATCATGAACCCGTCGGGTCGATCCGCAAAGACCGATACGCGCCGGGGATCAGGCAGGGGCCTGGCCGTTCGCGCGTATCGTGGCCTCAAGCGATCAGGCGGTCGATCTTCCCGGCCAGCGCCATGTCCCTGTCGGTCAGGCCGGAGGCGGAGTGGGTGGTGAGCGTGATGCGCACCGTGTTGTAGGTGTTGGACCAGTGCGGGTGGTGGTCCATCTTCTCGGCTGCCAGCGCAACCCGGGTCATGAACCCGAAGGCCTCGGAAAACGTCCTGAAGCTGAAGTCATGGCTGATCGCGTCGGCGACGGGATCGTAGATCCACCCGTTGAGCCGCGAAAGCGCCGCTTCGCGTTGGGCAGGATCGAGCTTTTCGGGCATTGTGGATGACCTCGCTGCAATGAGTCGGGAGTGTCGCGGGACAAAGCGCCCGATTGGTGGCGTCCGTACCGCCGGTAGCGCGATGTCAGCAATGCCGGGCTGCGGGCCAAGGATGCATAAACCATCCCGGCGGAATGCGCCGGCAAAGCAAGCTACCGGCGGCCGCAACGGCCAGCCGGTCGCCCGCCTGAAAGCAGGCATTAACGCCTCGGCGGCAAGATCGCGGCTACCTTGGTGAGGTCCATGTTCGAGCCAGCCTATAAGTCACTGCCGCCCGTCGACTACGTTTCGATGATCCGGTCGCTCTATGCGGACCGGCGCGTGATGATGCTGGGCGCGCTGTCGTCGGCCCTGGTTGCGGGTGTCGCAGGCTTCGAAGCCAATTCGTGGGTCCTCATCGGCGTGGCGATCGGCTTTGCGCTGGTGGGCATGGCGCGCGACGTCGACATGCGCGCCTTCGATCGCACGCCGATCGCCGATGACGACGTGGCCACGGCCGTGCGCTGGGAGCTGCGCTCGACCGTCGGCGCGGCCGCCATCGCCATCCTTTACGCGTTCTGGATGGCCTACAGCTTCCTCGTCGTGAACACCCCGTTCGCCGAAATGAGTTCGCTCTCGGTGACCGCCGCCGTGCTGGTGGGCGTGGTCGGGCGCAACTTCGCCATCGACCGGCTGGTGACCATTCAGATGGCGATCATGTCGATCGGCATGGCCATCGGCATGCTGTTCGACGGCTCCTTCCACACCCTGATGCTATCGGTGGTGCTGATCACCTTCCTGCTGTCGCTGCGCAAGGTGACGGCCAATATCCGCGCCATCCTGCTGCGCGCCGTGCACGGCCGGATCGAGGCGACGCGGCTGGCTTCAGAGCTCGACACGGCGCTCGAGACCATGCAGCACGGGCTTTGCATGCTCGATGAGAACGGGTTGATCACGGTCGCCAATGATCGGGCCGAAGTGGTTTTCTCGAACTTCGTGCCCGGCGACTGGTCCGGGCGCCCGTTCGCGGCCATGGTTGCGGCGGCGGCGCAGCGGGGCACGATCCCGCAGCGTTCGGCGAGCCAGCTGATGGATACCGTGGTTGGCGGCGATGGCGGCAAGGTGGTGCTGAAGCTCTCGAACGGAGAGTTCTGCGAAGTCACCGTTTCGTCGCGGCTCGACAAGACCGTACTGCTGTTCGAGGACATCACCGAGCGCGTCAAGGCCGAAGAGCGCATCAACTACATGGCGCACTACGACACCCTGACCGGGCTGCCCAACCGCGCCTACTTCACCGAGCAGGTCGAGGCCGACCTCGAGCGCCGGCGCCGAGGCAAGCACGGCAAGCATGCCGGAGACATGGCCATGCTGATGATCGTCGACATCGACGACTTCAAGCATGTCAACGACACCATGGGCCACCTGATCGGCGATCGGGTGCTGGTCGAGACCTCCGAGCGGCTGACCCGGGTGCTCGGCAAGGACAGCCTCGTGGCCCGGCTGGGCGGCGACGAGTACGTGGTCTATCGCTCGGGCGGCGTGCAGCTCGCCGATACGGTGAGCGATCCCGAGGCCATCCTCGGCGGGTTCCGCGGTCCGTTCGAGGTCGAGGGCGAAGTGTTCTCGGTCAATGTGTCGATCGGGCTCGTCACCATCACCGAGGGCACCGACGATCTCGACGGGCTGATGACCAAGGCGGACCTTGCCCTCTACAAGGCCAAGGCCCTGGGCAAGGGGCGCAGCCAGGTGTTCCACGACGAGATGGACACCGACTACCGCTATCGCCAGCGGCTCAAGGCCGAGCTCAAGCAGACGGTCGCCGATGGCGGGCTGTCGCTGGTGTTCCAGCCCATCGTCGACCTCCAGTCGCGCCGCGTCGTCAGCTGCGAGGCGCTGGCGCGCTGGCATCATCCCGAACTCGGTTCGATCCCGCCCTCGCTGTTCATTCCGATCGCCGAGGAAACCGGGCTCATCTCCGACATCAGCCGCTGGGTGCTCGCGACCGCGGCGACCGAGTGCCGCAACTGGCCCGAAGAAGTGTCGGTGTCGGTCAACATCTCGGCGCGCGACTTCCGCAATGCCGACGTCGCCGGCATGGTCAAGGACGCGCTGGACAGTTCGGGGCTCGCGCCGCACCGGCTCGAGATCGAAGTCACCGAGACCGCGGTGATCGAGGAGAAGGCCGCCGCCACCACGATCCTCGCCAAGCTGGCCAAGCAGGGCATCGGCATCGCGCTCGATGATTTCGGCACCGGCTATTCGTCGCTGAGCTACCTGCAGGCGCTGCCGTTCAGCAAGCTCAAGATCGACCGCTCGTTCGTGATGGACATCGCGACCAACCCGCGCTCCCTGAAGCTGCTCAGCAACGTGGCGCAGCTGGGCAAGGACATCAACCTGACGGTGACCGCCGAAGGCGTCGAGACCGAGGAACAGCTCAACCTGATCGCCGAGCACTCCAAGGTGGACCAGATCCAGGGCTACCTGTTCGGCGTGCCGCTGCCGCGCCGCGAGGTGGCCGAGCTCATCGCGCGCATGGCGTCGCGACCGACGATCGAGCGCATGCTCACCGTTACCTCGGCAAACCGCAAACGTGGTTAACTTCGTCTAAACCATTCTAGAATCGCGGCAAAACGCGCACGACTCCGGCCCGTTCACCTGCCCATGCGTGGCGCGGACCCCAAGCCTGCGGCATTTCGCGATTTTATTAAGGCTAACGAAAGGTTAAACTTCGCATCAAAGTTGCGGAGTTCCCTATGCGTTCGGACGTTGAAGCTTCGGCAGCCACGTCAGCTGCCCCCGTTTCTCGCTTCGCCGGCACACTGATGGATATACTGGACCGCGTGGAGTATTCACGTGTGCGCATGGACGTCACGGACAATCCAATCTATCGCCTGCGCTACGAAGCTTACCGACGCGAAGAATCGGTCCCGTTCAACGATGCCGGCGTCGTTGTCGACGACCTCGACACCACTCCCAACGGCATGAGCTTTGGCGTTCATATCGACGGCGAACTGGTGAGTTCTATCCGGCTCCACCATGTCAGCGCACGTTATCCTTTCGGTCCGAGCATGAAGAGCTGCCCTGACGTGCTGCAGCCGCTGCTCGACCGGGGCGAGACCTTCATCGATCCGTCGCGATTCACCGCCGACTACGAGGCCTCGCTTGCCTATCCGGCACTGCCGTTCCTGACGCTCAGGATTGCGGTGATGGCCTCGATCTTCTTCAAGGCCGACGCCTGCCTGGCACTGGTGCGGCCCGAGCACACCGCCTTCTACCGCCGCGTCTTCGGCTCGGAGGAGATGTCGGACGTGCGGGTCTATCCGGGGCTGGCCTTCCCGGTGACGCTGTTCGGCGCCTATGTGAACACCAAGCTGCCGGCGACGCTCAGGCGCTACCCGTTCTTCATGTCGACCGAGGAAGAGCGCGAGAAACTCTTCGCCCGCGCCGTCGACGAGCATTTCGAGGCGCCGCAGCGCGCCAGCTCCAGGCTCGCCTACGAGCGTGCCCTGCTGGAGCAGCAGTTCGGACCCGTCGCGGCGGAGTAAGGTCCGCGCCACTACTTGGGCATGCCCTAAGTCCCCCCACCAACTCGAAGTCATCCCTGCGCAGGCAGGGATCCAAGCCTCAGCCGGCGCTGGCGGCGAGATGGATCCCTGCCTTCGCAGGGATGACAGCCGGTGGGGATGACAGCCGGTGGGGAGGAGAGTCCGGGTGGCTCGGACTCTCCAAATAGCTAGCCTCAGGCCTCGGGGATCCACACCACCATCGAGCCCTGGCCGCGATTGGCCCACAGGTAGTAGGGCAGGGCGGTGAGCGTCGCCGGGCCCTCCTTCGGCGGTGCGGTGCGATAGAGCGAGTTCCACTCGCCCTCGTCGATCGCCTTGCCCTTGGCCTTCAGCTGCACGATGCCGTCGAACAGGGACGCCTTCGTCACCTCGAGTTCGCTGTCGCGCGGCAGCTTCAGGCGTTGCACGGTACCGCCCTGGTTGTCGGCTTCCTCGAGGCAGTAGACCAGCGGGCCACGCTTCAGCGCCACGCGCCCGGCATCCATCACCACGGCGGGGTGGGCAAAGACGCGCACCGCCGGCATGGGCAGGTCGAGGGTGAGCGTGTCGCCCTTCTTCCAGGTGCGGTGGACTGTGACGTAGCCGTTGACAGGGTTGAGCGCGATCGCCTCGCCGTTTACCCGGGCCGTCGCGCCATGGCACCAGCCTGGAATGCGGAACTTGACGTCGAAGGCCTTCTCGACCTCGGGGTCGATGGAGATCGAGACATCGCCCGACCAGGGGTAGTTCGAGACTTCCCTGACCGCCACCTTGGTGCCGCCGACGTCGAGCGTCGACGAGATGCCGCCATAGAGGTGGAAGGCGATGCCGTCCGGCGCCGTCGAGACGAAATAGCCGCCGACCGAGGCGACGAGGCGGGATACGTTCATCGTGCAGCACGGGCAGGTGTGCCAGTCCCAGCGCGACGGCGTGCCGTTGCTCTCGAGCGGGTTCATGTAGAAATAGTGCTCGCCATCGCGGCTCAGCCCCGACAGCGCGCCGTTGTAGAGGGCGGTCTCGAGCACGTCGCCATACTTGCCGTCGAGATCGAAATGCAGCATGCGCTGGGCCCAGAAGATCAGCGCCACCGAGGCGCAGGTCTCGGCATAGGCGGTCTGGTTGGGCAGATCGTAGTCGTAGGTGAAGCCTTCATTGTGCGCCGACGGGCCGAGGCCGGCGGTGATGTACATCTTGGTGATCATCACGTCGTTCCACAGCGTCTCGCAGGCCTGCTTCAGCGCCGGGTCGCCGAGCTCGACCGCGAGGTCGGCCATGGCGGTGTAAAGATACATGGCACGAACTGCGTGGCCGACGACCTTGTCCTGCTCGCGCACCGGCTTGTGGCTCTGGGAGTACTCGTAGTTCGACTGGGCGTAGCGCTGGGTTTCCCAGCCCTTCTTTTCGCGCTCCTCGCGCTCGACGTCGAAGTAGTGCGGCGGCTGCTGGCCGCGCTCGTTGATGAAGTAGGCGGCGAGGTCGAGGTGCTTTCTCTCCTTGGTGAGGTGGTAGAGCTTCACCAGCGCCAGTTCGATCTCCTCGTGGCCGCAATAGCCGCGCTTCTGGCCCGGGCCGGTGCCGAAGGTCTGGCGGATGTGCTCGACATAGCGCTCCATGATATCGAGCCAGCGGCGGCGGCCGGTGGTCTCGTAGTAGGCGATGGCGCCCTCGAGCATGTGCCCGGCATTGTAGAGCTCGTGGTTGTCGCGCAGGTTACTCCAGCGCTTTTCCGGCTCGCGGCCGAGATACCAGCAGTTGAGGTAGCCGTCCGGCGCCTGCGCCTTCTCGAAGTCGTCGACGATCGCCTCGATCTTGGCCTCGATGTCGGCGTCGCGCCGGTGGCTGAGCGCATAGGCCGCGGCCTCGATCCACTTGCCGACGTCCGAATCCCAGAACACCTGCACGGTGAAGCCATTGGCATGGCGCGGGAAGCGCAGCGGCGGCGGCGGGTTGGGCAGCTTCAGCGAGTCGAGCAGCCCATATTCGCCGAGCTTTTTGTGCTGGCTGGGAATGGTGCGGGCAAGAACGGTGTCGAGCCGTTCCTTCCAGAAGTCGCCCTCGAGGCGGACATCGACGAAGCGGACGGGGTGGTACTGGCTCATTGCAACTCCTCTTGGCCCCTGCCACCGAGCGAGCGGCGGGGCTTTTCTTGAACTAGCGCCGGGTCGACTCGCGGACGACCAGGGTGCAGGGCAGGCGGCGGATGCCGCGAATCTCTTTGCCGCCGATCATGTCGATCAGCAGCCGGCCGGCCTCGTGACCGAGGGCGGAAAGGTTCATGTCGACGCTGGTCAACGGGGGGCGCGCAGCGTCGGTCATGACGTTCCAGTTGTCGAAGCCGACCACCGCCACCCGTCCCGGTACGTCGATATCGCGCTCGCGCAGCGCCTCGACGACGCCGCGCGCGATCTGGTCGTTGCCGCAGAACAACCCATCGGGGGGCTCGTTCTGCCCATCGAACAGTCGCGCCACCGCGTCGCGGCCCCAGGCCTCGGACCAGGCGCCGGCCAGATAGTGTGACGGGTTGGCGACGAGGCCGGCCTCGGCAATGGCGCTCAGGTAGCCGCGATGGCGCAACTGCACCGCCTCGAAGCGGAGCGGGCCGGTGACGTGGGCGATGCGCTGGCAACCGATCTCGGCGAGGTGCCTGACGGCGATGCGGGCGCCCCCCTCGTCGTCGGGGATGAGCGACAGGGCGCTGTCGTCGTCGGCCTGGGTGAACACGTAGATCGCCGGCAGGCCGGGTGGCAGCGGACCGACCGGCGGGCGCTTGTCGGCGCGGCGGGCGGTGACGACGAGCCCATCGATGCGCTTGCCGAGCAACTGGTCGAGATGCTGGCTCTCGCGCTCCGGATCGTCGGTGGCGTTGCACATGAAGATGGCGATGCCCCGGTCGGCGAACTGCTCCTCGAGCGCCTGGAAGATCGGCAGGGTGAAACGGCCGAAGCTGTCGGTCGAGATGATGCCGACGGTCATCGAACGGGAGCGGTGGAGGCTCTGCGCCATGTCGTTGGGGCGATAGCCGATCTCGCGCGCCACCTCGCGCACCTTGTCGCGCGTCTCCTGCTTCAGTCGTCCGTTGGCGTTGAGCGCCTTGGACGCGGTGCCGATCGACACGCCCGCGATCCGCGCCACGTCGCGGATCGTGGGGCCGTGCCGGCCGTTTCGGTCTGTGGCGCGCTCGTCGGTCATGGCAGCTACTTCACGGCTCCGTTGAGGAAGCCTGCGACGTAGTATTTCTGCAGCAGCAGGTAAATCAGCACGCAGGGCAGGATGGCGATAATGACGCCGGCCTGCAGCGCACCCCAGTCGACCGAGCCAAGCCGGCCGGCACGCACGCTCACCAGCATGATCGGCACGGTGAAGCTGGTCTCCTTGTTCATGAAGATCAGGGCCGAGAGGAACTCGTTCCAGCTGGCGATGAAGGCGAACAGGCCGACCGTCACGATCCCCGGCACGGCCAGCGGCAAAAAGATCGAGCGCAGCGTCTGCCAGGAACTCGAGCCATCCACCTTGGCGGCCTCCTCGAGCTCGCGCGGGATCGACTCGAAAGCGTTGCGCATCATGTAGATCGAAAAGGGCAACTGCAGGATGGTGTGCACCATGGCGAGGCCAAGATGCGAGTTGGCGAGGCCGGCCTTGGAGAAGGTGAGGTAGAGCGGCGTGAGCAGCGCCTGGTAGGGGATCATCAGCGGCGCCAGCAGGATGATGAACCACACCTCCTTGAACGGGATTTTGAAGCGCGCCAGCCCGTAGCCGGCGGGGACCGCAAGCGCGAGGCAAATCACGATGGTCAGTGCCGCGACCAGCAGCGAGTTCGACAGGTACGTCCACAGCCCCGCCTGGAATTCGAACACCTTGAAGTAGTTTTCGAGGCTCAACGCGTGCGGCAGGTAGGTGGGCGGCGACTGGCGTGCATCGGCGGCCGGCTTGATCGAGGCCAGGAAGCCGAGCACGATCGGCGCCAGCATGACGGTCGAGACGGCGACGCAGACGGCGCCGACGAGGTAGCGGATCGGCCGGCTTTCGCCAGCGGCACGGCTGACATGTTCGGCAGCAACGGGGCGCACCGTGCCTTCGGCAATGGCGGTCATGTCGAGGGGCTCCGGTTGGAGAGGAACACCTGGATGGACGAGAACACCAGGATGATCAGCGTCAGGATGATGGAGAGCGCGGCGCCGTAGCCCAGTTTGAAGCTGATGAAGCTGTTCTGGTAGATCCAGTACACCGAGGTGAAGGTCTGCCCGCGCGGGTTGCCGCCGGTCATGATGTAGAACTGGTCGAAGGCGAGCATCGAGCCGATGACCGAGATCAGCGTCGTGAGCAGGATGATGCGCAGGCTGAGCGGCAGGATGATGTACCACACGCGCTGCCAATAGTTGCCGCCATCGATCAGCGCGGCTTCGCCGATCTCGCCGTTGATCGACTGGATACCGGCGACGAACAGCAGCATGCCGAAGCCGATGACCTTCCAGGTGATGGAAATGGTCACGGCGACCAGCGCCATGTCGGCCTTGGTGAACCAGACCGCCGGTTCGGCGAGCAGCCCGATATCGACAAGGAACTTGTTGAACAGGCCGACCTGCTGGTCGAACAGCCAGAACCACAGCAGGCTCGATGAGCCGATGCCGATGACCACGGGCAAAAAGACGATGCCGCGGGTGATCTGCTGCAGCGGCCGGTTCGGCGCCGTCAGCAGGGCAAGCGCGAAGCCGAGGCCCATCAGGATGGGGGTGATGAAGACCGTGTACTTCAGCGTGAACCACAGGGCCCGCCAGAAGGACTTGTCCTCGAAGGCCTTGATGTAGTTCTCGAAGCCGATGAACTTGCCGCCACCGAGCAGGGACGTGTCGGTCAGCGACAGGTAGATGAGCTGCGCCAGCGGCCACAGCACGAAGAAGCCGACGAAGGCCAGTGCCGGCAGCACATAGAGGAAGCCTTCACTCTTCCGAAGCGCCCGAACCACGCTTCCACTCCCTTGGTAGATTCATGAGACTGGCCCGCGACGGCGATGCGCCGCGAGCCAGGGGCCCGGGAGGGCTTACTCTGCCGCGATGGCGTGCATCGCGTCACGCGCAGCCTGGATGGCGCCGTCGACGTCACCGTCGAACACCGCCGTCTGGATCATGGTGAGCCACGGCGATTGGTCGGCGTTGACCATGTCGTTGAAGTGGAAGGCGTAGGGCGTCTGCCCGATGCCGACCGCCTGCGCGGTGGTGATGTAGCGCGGCTCCTCCTGGAAGTACTTGTTGTCGGCCAGGTCCGAGCGCGAGGGCAGGATCAGGTTCTTGGCAAGACCCTCGAGCTGGGCTTCGTCGGTGAGCTGCCACTGGATGAACTGGGTGGCGAGGTCGGCGTGCTTGGCGCCGGTCGGGATGGCGATCACGTCGCCGCCGACGAAGCTCGAGGCCTGGCCCTCGTTGATCCCTGGCAGCGGCGCAATGCCAAAGTCGATCTCCGGGTGGTTGGCCTTGAGCGAAGCGATGGCGAAGCCGCCCGAGCCCTGCATGCCGATGGTGCCGGTCTCGAACGTCGCCTGGAAGTTTGCGCCGGTATCGGCTTCGGCGCTCTCAGGGATGACGCCGGCTTTCCACATGTCCTTGAGCATGGTCAGGACTTCCTTGACGCCCGGGCCTTCCATGGCCGGAGCGTCGCCGGAGGTGGGCAGCAGCGTTGCTCCCGAACCCCACATCATCGGAGCCTGGGTGAAGATGTTGCAGCCGCCGCACGAGCCGGAGAAGTAGTAACCGTAGGCGCCCGGCACCTTCTCCTTGATCTGGGTGGCGTATTGCTGCAACTCGCCGATGGTCTTGGGCGGCTTGTCCGGATCGAGGCCGGCCTGCTTGAACAGGCCCTTGTTGTAGAGCAGGATCGACACGTCGGGGGTGAAGCCGGTCCCGTAGAGCTTGCCGTCATAGGTGGCGAGATCGCGGAAGGCCTTGGCCACCTTGGCCTGGTTTGGGTCGGCGCTGAGCGTCGCGGTGAGATCGGTCAGGAAGCCCGCCTTCATGAAGTCGGGCATGAAGATCAGGTCGAACGAGATCAGGTCGGGCACGTCGCCGGCCTGCACGCTGGTCGCGAGCTTGGTCACCATCTGGTTGTCGGGAATGGTGGTCAGCTCGATCTTGTCGTCGTGGCTCGAATTCCACAGGTCGATCATGTGCTGGGCGGCGTTCGAGCTCGAGGCGCGCGCCCAGATGCTCAGCGTTTCCGCAAAGGCCGTGCCCGGAACGACGGCGACGGCCGACATGGCGACGGCCAGCGCCGCCTGCCAAAGACTTGGCATTCTCATGGATTTCCTCCCTCTGTGCCGTGCCACCCTCCGGACCCGCCTCAATGCGGGCTCCTCCCAGGGGTAGCAGAGAAAAGCTTTTCCTGGATAACCGTCGCCGACGCTTCGCTGGTCGGTCGATGGTGTGGGAAAAGGTTTTCGCACGATGTTGGTCGCATGTTTCCCGGTGCCGCGCAAGAGGTTGGGAAATGCTTTTCTCGAAACCCCCTGGAGGGGGCGGGGAGGGCGTGGTCCGGGTGGCTTGGGCCGCCGATACGGCGCTGTGGCGGGCACCTTGGGTAGCCGGCGCGCGGCGCGGCGCGGCTGGGGCGGCCCGCTCATATGGCAGGTGCGCGCAAAGCCATGCTCATTCACAGAGCGCGACTTGAGGTTTGCGCAACGCAGAGGCTGCTGCTAGCCTCGCTGGAGAAAGCTTTTCCGCTTTCTTGCGCTACGTCGCTTCGGGCCTTTCTTGAGAATGCCGACTGACACGGTAGAGTTAGGGTAGTTACTCTTCACCAGGAGGACATGATGAAGACAACAGCCAGAATTCTCGCCCTCGGCGGCCTCGTCGCCGCCCTTGCCCTGTCCACCGCGGTCACCGTGCGCGCCGCCGACCAGACGCTGCTCAACGTCTCGTACGACCCGACCCGCGAGCTCTACGTCCAGTTCAACGAGGCGTTCGCCAGGCACTGGAAGGACACCACCGGCAACACGGTCACCATCGAGCAGAGCCACGGCGGCTCGGGCAAGCAGGCCCAGGCCGTGATCGACGGGCTTGGGGCCGATGTCGTCACGTTAGCGCTCGAGGGCGACATCAACGCCATCGCCAGCAAGTCGGGGCTGATCGACGAGAACTGGCGCTCCGAGTTCCCCAACAACTCGACGCCCTACACCTCGACCATCGTGTTCCTCGTCCGCAAGGGCAACCCCAAGGCGATCGCCGACTGGGGCGACCTGGTCAAGGACGGCGTCGAGGTGATCACGCCCAATCCCAAGACCTCGGGCGGGGCGCGCTGGAACTACCTGGCGGCCTGGGCCTATGCCAACAAGGCCTCCGGTGGCGACGAAGCCAAGGATATCGAGTTCATCAAGCAGCTCTACGCCCATGTTCCGGTGCTCGACACCGGCGCGCGGGGCTCGACCGTGACCTTCGCGCAGAAGGAACTGGGTGACGTGCTGCTCGCCTGGGAGAACGAGGCCTACCTCGTGCTCGACGAGTTCGGCGCCGACAATTTCGACATTGTCTATCCGCCGACATCGATCCTTGCCGAGCCGCCGGTCGCCATCGTCGACAAGAATGTCGAGGCGCACGGCACCGCAGACCTCGCCAAGGCCTATCTCGAATACCTCTATTCGCCCGAGGGCCAGACCATCGCGGCGCGGAACCACTATCGCCCGTCCGACCCCTCCAAGGTCACCGACCAGGCGCTGGTCGACGCCTTCCCAATGATCGATCTGATCTCTATTGATGATCCGCTTTTCGGCGGCTGGAAGACGGCGCAGCCCAAGCACTTCGGGGACGGGGGCATCTTTGACCAGGTCTACACCCCTGCGCAGTAACGCTCGGGCGGCGGCACCCCTGACCGGTGCCCCCGGAGGTTCATCCCACCCCGCGCGAGCGGGGTGGAGCTTTGTCAAGCCGAGCGTCATCCCGGGCTTCGGGCTGACCTTCGGCTACACCATCCTCTACCTCAGCCTCATCGTCCTGATCCCGATCGCCGGACTGTTCCTCAAGGCGGCGACGACGCCGCTGGAGCAGATCGTCAGGATCGCGACCTCTCCCCGCACGATCAAGGCGCTCGAGGTCAGTTTCGGCTCGTCGCTGATCGCGGCGCTGGTCAACGTGGTGTTCGGCATCGTCGTCGCCTGGGTGCTGGTGCGCTACAAGTTCCCCGGCCGGCGCATCCTGGATGCCATCGTCGACCTGCCTTTTGCCCTGCCGACGGCGGTGGCCGGCATTGCGCTCTCGACGCTCTATGCGCCCAAGGGCTGGATCGGTTCGCTGTTCTCCGACAAGGGCGCGCTGTGGCAATGGTGGCACGCGCAGACCTGGCTGCCGTTCGGGCTGCACGAGTTCTCGCTCAACTTCAAGATCGCCTATACGCCGACGGGCATCGTCATCGCGCTGATCTTCATCGGCCTGCCGTTCGTCGTGCGCACCGTGCAGCCGGTGCTCGAGGAGTTCGAGACCGAGCTCGAGGAGGCGGCGGCGACGCTCGGCGCCAATCGCTGGCAGACCATCACGCGGGTGATCCTGCCGCGGCTCACCCCGGCCGTGCTCACCGGCTTCGCCCTCGCCTTCGCGCGCGCCGTGGGCGAGTACGGCTCGGTGATCTTCATTGCCGGCAACCTGCCCAATATCTCGGAGATCGCCCCGGTGCTGATCGTGATCAAGCTCGAGGAGTTCGACCAAGCCGGGGCCGCCGTGATCGCCGGCATCATGCTGGTCATCGCCTTCGTCATGCTGCTCGTCATCAACCTGATCCAGGCCTGGGCGCGGCGGAGGTTCGGCAATGTTTGAGCCCGAAGTCGTCTACGACAGCCGCCGCGTCATCCCGCCCGAGGAGCATACGCGGCCGACCACCGAGCGACCGTGGGTGCGGCGCACGCTGATCGCCACCGCCGTGGTGTTCATGGCGCTGGTGCTGGTGCTGCCGCTGGTGCTGGTGTTCTTCGAGGCCTTCCGCAAGGGCGCGGAGACCTATTTCGCCTCGTTCTCGGACCGCAACACGCAGACCGCGATCGCGCTGACGCTCACCGTCGCGGCCATCGCCGTGCCGCTCAACCTCGTCTTCGGCGTCGCGGCGGCCTGGTGCGTCGCCAAGTACGAGTTCTGGGGCAAGAGCTTCCTCACCACCCTCATCGACCTGCCGTTCTCGGTTTCACCGGTGGTCTCCGGTATGGTCTACGTGCTGCTGTTCGGGGCGCAGAGCGTGCTCGGCCCGATCCTCAGGTCGTGGGGCGTCGAGATCATCTTCGCCGTGCCCGGCATCGTGCTGGCGACGATCTTCGTCACCTTCCCGTTCATCGCGCGCGAACTGATCCCGTTGATGCAGGACCAGGGCAATACCGACGAGGAGGCGGCGCTGTCGCTCGGGGCCACCGGCTGGCAGGTGTTCTGGCGGGTGACGCTGCCCAACATCAAGTGGGGCCTGCTCTACGGCGTGCTGCTGTGCAACGCCCGCGCCATGGGCGAGTTCGGCGCCGTGTCGGTGGTCTCCGGCCACATCCGGGGCAAGACCACGACGATGCCGCTCGACATCGAAATCCTCTACAACGAGTACAACTTCGCCGCCGCCTTCGCCGTGGCCTCGCTGCTGGCGCTGCTGGCGCTGGTGACGCTCGTGTTCAAGACGGTCCTCGAGTTCCACTACGGCGAGGAGCTCGCCGGCACCCGCCGACACTAGGAGCAGAACAGCTTGGATATCCGCGTCGACACCGTCCGCAAGGAATTCGCGCGCTACCCGGCGCTCAACGACGTCTCGCTCGACATCCGCTCGGGCGAACTGATCGCGCTGCTCGGGCCATCCGGTTCGGGCAAGACCACGCTGCTGCGGCTCATCGCCGGGCTGGAACTCCCCACCGCCGGCCGCATCTACTTCGGCGACGAGGATGCGTCGTCGAAGACGGTACAGGAGCGCAATGTCGGGTTCGTGTTCCAAGCCTATGCGTTGTTCCGCAACATGACGGTACTCGACAACATCTCCTTCGGGCTCAGCGTGCGCCCGCGTGCGACGCGCCCGCCCAAGGCCGAGATCCGGCGCCGGGCCCTGGAACTGCTCGACCTGGTGCAGTTGAGCGGTCTCGAGAAACGCTTTCCGCAGCAGCTTTCGGGCGGGCAACGCCAGCGTGTGGCGCTGGCCCGGGCGCTCGCCATCGAGCCGCGTGTGCTGCTGCTCGACGAGCCGTTCGGCGCGCTCGATGCGCAGGTGCGCAAGGAGTTGCGCAAGTGGCTGCGTGAAATCCACGATCGCACCGGCCACACCACGGTGTTCGTCACCCACGACCAGGAAGAGGCGCTGGAGCTCGCCGACCGCCTGGTGGTGATGAGCCAGGGCAAGATCGAGCAGGTCGGCACGCCCGACGAGGTCTACGACCGGCCGAACGCGCCATTCGTGTTCTCGTTCATCGGGGAGTCCAGTTCGATACCGGTGACGGTCGAGAACCACGAGCTCTGGGTCGGCGGTCGCGCCATCGGCCTGCCGGCGCCGCACGATGCGGCCGGTGAGGCGGTGCTGTTCTTCCGGCCGCACGACGTCGAGCTGGTCGAGGATGGCGCGGCCCTCGCGGGCGTCGTCGTGGCCACGCGCCGCGTCGGCGGCACGCGCCGCGTCGAACTCGAGGTGGGCGGCAATCCCAACCGGGTAGAAATCGACCTGCCGTTCGACCACCCCGCCGGCGAAAAGACCCGCATCGCCTTCCGGCCCAAGCGCTGGCGGGTGTTCCCGAAGGGTTAGTGCCTTCCACCCCTCACCCGTCTCGGCCTGCGGCCGATCCACCCTCTCCCCGACGGGGAGAGGAACAGGGGTGATTACCGAGGCCGCAGGATTCTTCTCCCCGTCGGGGAGAAGGTGGCGCGTAGCGCCGGATGAGGGGGTTCAGCGCTCTGAAGCTGCCGGCGTGCGCACCGCCGTCGCCAGCCAGATGCCCAGGCTGACCAGCCCCAGCGCCACGAGGTTCTTCCACTCGAGGAAGGACTCGCCCAGCACCAGCCCGCTGAGCGTCACGCCGAAGACCGGGATCAGGGTGTTGAAAATGGCAATCGAGCCAACCGGGTTGTGCTTCAAGAGCAGGGCCCAGAGCGAGAAGGCCGCCGCCGACAGGGCGCCGAGATAGGCGAGCAGCACCACCATCTCGAGGCTGAACGCGCCGAGGTGGCCGCTGGTCGCGAGGCCGGCCACGCTCAGCATCACGCCGCCGAGCCCAAGCTGCCAGCCGGTCATCACCAGCACGTCCAGCTTCTTGCTGATGCGCTTGCCGTAGATGCCGGCGACCGAAAACAGCACCGCCGCGATGAGGATGAAGCCCTCGCCGAGCAGCGAGAAGCTGAAATCGAGGGCGGCGCTCGACAGGTTCACCACCACCACGCCGGCAAAGCCGATGACGCAGCCGAGCAGGCGGCGGAGCGTCAGCTTGTCGTTGGCATAGAGCCAATGCGCGAGGAGGGCCGAGAAGAACGTGCTCGACGAGGTGGTGATCGACACCTTCACTCCGCTCGTGTGCGCGAGGCCCACATAGTAGAACAGATACTGCCCGGCCGTGGACACCAGCCCGAGCAGGCCGACCTGGCCGAGGCTGCCGGTGCTCAGCCCGATCGGCCGCCGCGTCGCCACCGCATAGCCGAGCAGCAGAACGCCCGACAGCGTGAAGCGCACCCCGGCAAACAGGAGCAGGGACGGCGTGTCGCCGGGCGCGATCGACAGCAGTTCATAGCCGATCTTCACCGCCGGCACGGCGCTGCCCCACAGGAAGCAGCACGCAAGGGCGAGGGCGAGGACGACGCGACGATCGGAGAGGGGAGAGGGCACGGGTGCTTCTGGAGCGGGAGGTGCACGTTGCTACCCCCACTCCGACCCTCCCCACAAGGGGGGAGCGAGCCCCGCCTGCTGCCCCTAGCCGAATACCACGGTCTTGCGACCGTTGAGCATCACGCGGTTCTCGAGGTGGAGCTTCACCGCGCGCGCCAGCACGCGGCTCTCGATGTCGCGGCCGGCGGCCACCAGGTCGTCGGGGCTCATGGCATGGGTGACGCGCGCCGTCTCCTGCTCGATGATCGGACCCTCGTCGAGTTCGGGCGTCACATAGTGCGCCGTGGCGCCGATCAGCTTCACGCCCCGCTCATGCGCCTGGTGATAGGGCTTGGCGCCCTTGAAGCTGGGCAGGAACGAGTGGTGGATGTTGATGATCTGGCCGTAGAGCCGGGTCGCGAACTTGTCCGACAGAATCTGCATGTAGCGCGCCAGCACGACGAGGTCGGCGCCGGTCTCCTTGAACAGGGCGATGACCTGCTCCTCCTGCGCCGCCTTGTTGTCCCTGCCGACCGGCAGCAGGTAGTAGGGGATGCCCTCGTAGTCGGCGGTGCGGCGGCTGTCCTCGTGGTTGGAGACGATGCCGACGATCTCGGCATCGAGCCAGCCGACCCGGATCTGGTAGAGCAGGTGCAACAGGGTGTGGTCGAACTTCGAGACCATCACCAGGATCTTCTTCTTCTTCGACCGGTCGACCAGCGTGGTGCGCATGTCGAAGCGCTCGATGGCCGGCTTGAGCCCGCGTTCCAGCGCGTCGCGGTCGACGCCGTCCGGCGCGGTGAAGGCCAGCCGCATGAAGAAGGTGCCCGTCTCCTTGTCCCAGAACTGGTTGGATTCGGCGATGTTGCAACCCAGCCCCGCCAGTTCCGTCGTCACCGCGGCAACAATCCCCGGCCGGTCGGCGCAGGAGAGGGTGAGGATGAAATTGGCAGACATCTGAGGCTCCAAAACAAAGTCGCGGAGCGATGCACGCAATAGCGGGTGGGGTCAACAGGTTGGTGGGGTGGAGGGTTTGCGGAGCCAGGAGCGAGGCGGCTAAGCCGCTCGCAACTGCTCGATGGCGTCGATCTCCGCCTTCTTGGCCTTTGCCTCGGTTGCCAGATCGTAGGACGCCTGCATGTTCATCCAGAACTCGGCGGTCGTGCCGAAGAACTTGGCGAGCCGCAGGGCCGTATCCGGCGTGACCGGGGTCTGTTCCGCAGCCAGGCGCTCGATCCGGGTCCGCGG
Source organism: Devosia sp. (assembly GCF_017307495.1). Taxonomy (GTDB): domain Bacteria; phylum Pseudomonadota; class Alphaproteobacteria; order Rhizobiales; family Devosiaceae; genus Devosia_A. Next base: position 26,283 of record NZ_JAFKHE010000023.1, read on the forward strand.
CACATGCAGCTTCTTGGCCAGAGTGTACGGCTTCAGTTTGAGCGGGAGGAGGTATTCCTCACGCAGGATCTCGCCGGGATGGATGGCAAAGCCGAGAGCGGTCATGGTCTGGTCCTCAGTCGTGATAGTCCGTTATCTCAACGTCCTCTGGTCCGGCATCGGTCCAGCGAAAGCAAAGCCGAAACTGGCTGTTGATCCAGATGGCGTGCTGTCCCGCCCGATCCTTGATCAAAGGGTGCAGCTTGTTGCCGGGCGGCGATTTCAGGTCGTCCAGGGTCGTTGCGTTGTCGAGCATAACCAGCTTGCGCTGCGCCGATCGGATCAGATCAGACGGAAAGCCCTTCGGCGACTTGCCGGCCGCAACCGCCTCAGTAGTCTTGTCCCGGAAAGACCTGATCATGCACGTATCATTGCGCGATACCAAGCGTCCGGTCAAGCAAAAGTATCACGACGAGATACGTTGGCCCTGCTCAGCCTGGCCTACCCCTCCAGCCAGGCGCGCCGCCGTCTCGCTCCCCTCCCCCTTGAGGGGAGGGGGTGGGGGTGGGGGTCGTGCGGTGACTCATCGGGCCATCCCCTCCCTCGATCCCTCCCCTCAAGGGGGAGGGAGGTCCAACCGCAAAGCCAGCAGGCCTACCCCTCGAGCATCCACTCATGCTCAGGCGCATTGTAGAATTTCCACGTGCGCCTCGGACCGGCCATGACGTTCAGATAGTAGATGTCATACCCCGCCACCGCGGCCACCGGGTGGTAGCCCTTGGGCACCAGCACCACGTCGCCGTCTTCGATCAGCATGGTCTCGTCGAGCGAGCGGTCGTCGGTATAGACGCGCTGGAAGCCAAACCCCTGCGGCTTGGAAAACCGGTGGTAGTACGTCTCTTCGAGCAGGCTCTGGCGCGGCAGGTCGTCCTCGTCGTGCCGGTGCGGCGGATAGCTCGAGGTATGCCCACCCGGGGTGATGACCTCGACCACGAGCAGGGAATCCGCGTCCGCCGTCTCGGGCAGGATGTTGGTGGGGTAGCGCGTGTTGGTGCCCTTGCCGCGCGTCAGGCGCTCCGCCTGCTCCGGCCCGAACATCCGCGCGGGACGCGCGCCGGGCCTGCCGGGCGCGGTGCAGATCGCGACCTCGAGCGGGGTCAGCGCCTCGATGCGCCAGCTGGCGCCGGCCGGGGCATAGACCGCGTGCGGCGGGCCCTCGAACGGGCTCATGCGCTCGCCGGCAAGGAAGGTCTGGCCGTCGACCTCGATCGAGGCGCGGCCCGAAATCAGCACGATGCAGGCCTCGCGATCGGGCAAGCCGCCCCGCGCGACATCGCCGGCATTGGGCAGCTTGTGCAGGTCAAAGCCGACATAGGTCCAGCCGGCATTGTCGGGGGTGACATGGTGCACGTGCCCCGACGGTGCCGAAGGCCTAATTCTTAGGTTGCCCATCCTCGTACTTCTTCAGTTCCTTGTCGAAATTGATGCCGAACGACCAGATGGCATAGGCCAGCGCCGCGATCGTGATCCACTGCCAGAGCGGCTCGTGATTGAAGAACCACTCGAACACGCACCAGGCCACGATGATCGCGATCAGGATAATGCGCCGGTACGGCGGCTTGAACCAGGGCAGGGTGAAGAGCTTGGGCTTGTTGGTTTGTTCGGTCACGCGCGTCCTCTCGGTCAGCGGGCGGGGAAACCCTGCGTCTCCACCTCATACCCGGCCGCAGCCATCACCCGCATCAGCTCCTTGTAGCCTACTTGCGCCATCCTGAGCGGCGGATTCGTCCTGGGGTCCTGCTCGGCCTCGACCACGAACCAGCCTTCATAGCCATAGTCGGCGAAGCGCTTGACGATGGCGCCGAAATCGAGCGAGCCGTCGCCGGGCACGGTGAAGGCGCCGAGCGCGACCGCATCGAGGAAGCTCTGCTTCGTGCGGTCGAGCCCATCGACCACGGCCCGGCGGATGTCCTTCACATGCACGTGGTTGATGCGCGCGTGGTGCTTGTCGATGGCGCGCAGCACGTCGCCGCCGGCGAAGGCCAGGTGCCCGGCATCGAGCAACAGCGGGATGCCCGGGCCCGAAGCCGCCATGAAGGCATCGAGCTCGGGCTCGGTCTCGACCACCGCCGCCATGTGATGGTGGTAGCTCAGCGGCATGCCCTCAGCCGCGCACCACTCGCCGAAGGCCGTGACCTTCCTGGCATAGGTCTTCATCTCGTCGTCCGAGAGTTTTGGCTTCGTAGCCAGCGGCTTGGACCGGTCGCCCTGGATGGAGCGGCCGACTTCGCCATAGACGATGCAGGGCGCGTCCACGGCCTTGAACAGCTCGATCATGGGGAGGATGCGGTCCTTGTTGGCCGCGAGCTCCTCGGTCACCAGCGTGCCCGAGAACCAGCCGCCGCACAGCGTCACGTCCGCCGCCTTCAGGATGGGCAGCATCACCGCCGGATCCTCGGGGAAGCGGCGGCCCTTCTCCATGCCGGTGAAGCCAGCCGAGCGCGACTGGCGCAGGCATTCCTCGAGCGACACGTCATCGCTCAGATCCGGCAGGTCGTCATTCCACCACGCGATTGGCGACATGCCCAGTTTGGCTTTCAGCATACTTGCTCCAATTTTGTGCCGGGGCCCCTCACCCGTCCCGGCTTCGCCGGTCCACCCTCTCCCCGACGGGGAGGAGGAACAGAGGTGAGCACCGATGCTGTGGTATTCTTCTCCCCATCGGGGAGAAGGTGGCGCGTAGCGCCGGATGAGGGGTTCAGAGCCGCTGCCCCTTCAGCGCGTCCTCATATTCTCTGCGCGCCGCGTTGACCTGCGGCCGCACTGACACCTCCGGCACGGCCACGTCCCACCAGTGTCCGCCGGCCTCGGTCGAGATCAGCGGGTCGGTGTCGATCACCAGCACCGTGGTACGCTCGACCTTCTCCGCTTCGCGCAGCGCGCTTTCGAGCTCGGACACCGAGAACACTTTTCGCGCCCAGGCGCCCATCGCCGCGGCATGCGCGGCGAAGTCGATCTCGGGCAACACCTCGTGCTTGGTGTCCTTGAGCAGGTTGTTGAAGTTCGCCCCGCCGGTGGCCATCTGCAGCCGGTTGATGCAGCCGAAGCCGCGATTGTCGAGCACGACGATGGTGAGTTTTGCCCCCAGCATCACCGAGCTCGCGATCTCGGAGTTCATCATCATGTAGCTGCCGTCGCCGAGCATGACGATCACGTCGTCATGCGGCTTGGCCAACTTCACGCCCAGTCCGCCGGCGATCTCGTAGCCCATGGTCGAGTAGCCGTATTCCATGTGGTAGCTGCCCGGCGCGCCGGCCGGCCAGAGCTTGTGCAACTCGCCCGGCAGCCCGCCCGAGGCGCAGACCAGCGTCGCCGCCGAGCCGCGGGCGCGGGCGACAGCGCCGATCACCTGCGCATCCGAGGGCAACTCGTTGGTCGGGTCGGTGACGGCCTTCGCCGCCTGCAGCCAGTCGGTCTTGGCGGCCTTGGCCGTCGCCTGCCAGGCATCGCTCGCATGCCAGGGCCCGAGCTTGCCGTCGAGCAGGTCGAGTCCGGCCTTGGCGTCGGCGATCAGCGGCAGGGCACGGTGCTTGCTGGCATCGAAGAGCTGGGTGTTGAGCCCGACGATCTTGACGCCATCGGCCTTGAACAGGGCCCATGAGCCGGTGGTGAAATCCTGCAGCCGCGAGCCGACGGCCAGTACGAGGTCGGCCTGCTCGGCGAGCAGGTTCGACGCCGACGATCCCGTCACACCAACCGAGCCCATGTTGAGCGGATGGTCATGCGGCAGGCTCGACTTGCCGGCATTGGTCTCCATCACCGGCACGCCGTGGCGTTCGGCAAAGGCGCGCAGCCCCTCGGCGGCGCCGGAATAGAGCACGCCGCCACCGGCGATGATCACCGGCTTCCGGGACGCGCGGATCGCCGCTACCGCGGCTTCGAGTTCGTTGACGTCCGGCATCGGGCGGCGCGGCGTCCACACGCGCTCGGCGAAGAAATCCTCGGGATAGTCGTAGGCCTCGGCCTGCACGTCCTGGCACAGGGCCAGCGTCACCGGCCCGCATTCGGCCGGGTCGGTCAGCACCTGCATGGCGCGGTTCAGCGCCGGGATGATCTGTTCCGGACGGGTGATGCGGTCGAAATAGCGGCTCACCGGGCGGAACACATCGTTGGCGCTCACCGTGCCGTCCTGAAAACTCTCGACCTGCTGCAGCACCGGGTCGGGCGCGCGGTTGGCGAAAACGTCGCCGGGCAGCAGCAGCACGGGCAGGCGGTTGACGTGCGCCAGCGCCGCAGCCGTCACCATATTGGTGGCGCCGGGGCCGATCGAGGAGGTCGCGGCCATGAAGCGGCGGCGGAAGCTGGCCTTGGCGAAGGCGATGGCGGCATGCGCCATGCCCTGCTCGTTATGGGCACGATAGGTCGGCAGCTCGTCCCGCACCTGGTAGAGCGCCTCGCCGAACCCGGCGACGTTGCCGTGCCCGAAAATGGCGAACACGCCGCCGAAGATCGGCAGCTTCTCGCCATCGATGATGGTCATCTGCCGGGTCATGAATCTTGCCAGCGCCTGCGCCATGGTGAGGCGGATGGTTGTGTTGGTCATTGGTTTCCTCCCTCACGCGCCGGTGGGCGCAACCCCTCATCCGGCGCTACGCGCCACCTTCTCCCCGACGGGGAGAAGAACACCGAAGCATCGGCGATCACTCCTGTTCCTCTCCCCGTCGGGGAGAGGGTGGATCGGCCGCAGGCCGAGACGGGTGAGGGGTTGCGGCACGCTCATTCCCCCCAGATCCCCACCAGCGCGGCGAACCGCGCGGCCATGTCCGCCACCGCCTCGTCGTCCGACATCGTGCCAGCAAACCACGCCTTGGCCGCTTCGCCAAATATCGTCCGCCCCACGGCAAAGCCGCGCACGGTGCGGGCCGACTTGGCGATGGCGAAGCCGCGCTGCAATTCGTCCTGCGGGGCATCGAGCCCGAGCAGCACGACGCCGCGGCAGAAGGGGTCGTTGGCCTCGATGGCCGCGTCGATCGCCGCCCAGGCGGCCGGACTCGGCTGGCTCTCGAGCTTCCACCAATCGGGCTTCAGCCCCGCGGCGTAGAGCTGTTCCAGGGCGCGGGCGGTGGTCGTGTCGTCGACCGGGCCGACCTTGGAGGGGATGATCTCGATCAGGATGTCGCGCCCGACCTTGCGGCAGGCGTCGTGGGCGGTGCGCAGCTTCTCCAGTTGTCGGGCATTGATCTTGTTGGGATCGTTGGGGTGCCAGAAGCACAGCACCTTGAGGGCATGGTCGACCGGCCACTCGACCAGTCGGCTGCCGATATCCTGCGAGAACTCGAATTCCAGCGGAATCGAGCCGGGCAGTTCCACCGGCCGGGCGATCCAGAAATCCTTTGGCGCCTCGAACAGGGCGTCGCGGCCCCATTTGTCGTCAAGCAGCATACCGAAGCCGGGCCGGCCATCGGCCACCTGCGCCGCCGCCTTCACGGCCAGCACCTTGAAGGCCGGGATGCGGTCGGCCTGGTCGCCGGCGATGTCCTCGATCTGCTTGCGATGATCGATGGCAAAGGCGGTGAGGCGCGGCCACTGCCTGCGGCGCGTCGTCGCCCAGTGGATGTGGTTAAGCGTCTCGTCCTTGCGCAGAGCCTTGAATTTGCTGCCGTGCCTGAGGAAGTGCTCGAGTTCGGTCCAGCTCGGATATTCGGGCGCGCAAAGCAGGCGGGAGACGGCGAAGGCGCCGCAGGCATTGGCCCAGGTGGCGCTCGTCGCGTGCTCCTCGCCGCGCAGCCAGCCGCGCAGGAAACCGCTCATGAAGGCGTCGCCGGCGCCCAGCACGTTGTAGATCTCGATCGGAAAGCCCTGGCCGACGATGCCGGCTTCAAGGTCGCCGCCGATCTCGCCGTCATAGACGATGCAGCCCTTGGCGCCGCGCTTCAGCACCACGGTCGCATCCGAGACGGCGCGGATGGCCTTGAGCGCCGCCAGCAGGTCGCTCTCGCCGGCGGCGATCAGAACCTCTTCCTCGGTGCCGACGATCAGGTCGCAGTCCCTGAGGATGGGCTTGATCTTGCCGGTCACGTAGTCCGATTTCACATAGCGCTCGAAGCCGGCGGCGTGGCCGGCGAGGCCCCAGAGGTTGGGGCGGTAGTCGATGTCGAACACCACCTTGCGCCCGGCCTCGCGGGCGATGCGGATGGCCTTGAGCTGGGCCGCCTCGGCGTTGGGGGTGGAAAAGTGCGTGCCGGTGACGACGATGGCGGCGGCACTCTCGATGAAGTCCGGGTCGATGTCCGCTTCGCTCAACGCCATGTCGGCGCAGTCGGTCCTGACGAAGATCATGGGCGAGACACCCTCGGCCTCGACGGCGAGCAGGACGAGCGCGGTCAGGCGGTCCGGGTCGGTGGCAATGCCCTGGGTTTCTACGCCCTCGCGGACCATCTGCTCCTTGATGAAGCCGCCCATCTGCTCGGCGCCGACGCGGGTGATCAGCGCCGACTTCAGCCCGAGCCGGGCGGTGCCGATGGCGATGTTGGCGGGGCAGCCGCCGACGGCCTTGGTGAAGCTGCCGATATCTTCGAGGCGGCTGCCGATCTGCTGGCCGTAGAGGTCCACCGACGAGCGCCCGATGGTGATGACATCGAGCCTTGGCTCCGGCATGATCTTCCCCGCTTGTTTCCGCTGGACGGCTTCCAGTCGCCGTTGTATCCCTCGCGCAAATGAAACGTCAATTCCGAATTGTCCAATTTCGGAATGAACGTTCTGCATTGTCGGGCGCAAAAGTCGTTCACAGTTCGTTCATCGGGGAGGCAAACTCGTGGTCAAATTCGGGATTCTTGGTGCTGGCCGTATTGGCAAGGTGCATGCGGGCACCATCGCCAACTCGCCGCGGGCCAGCGTCGCCTACGTGGCCGACGCCATCGCCGATGCCGCATCTTCGCTGGCCGGGAGCGTGGGGGCACAAGTTCTCTCGGTCGATGAGGTGATTGCTTCCGACGTCGATGCGATCCTGATCGCGACGCCCACCGATACGCATGCCGACCTGATCGAGCGCGCCGCGCGGGCCGGCAAGGCGATCCTGTGCGAGAAGCCGGTGTCGCTGTCGGTCGAGCGCATCGAGGCCTGCCTACCGGTGGTCGAGAAGGCCGGCGTGCCGCTGATGATCGGCTTCAACCGGCGCTTCGACCCCAATTTCGCGAGCCTGCAGAAGCGTTTGCGTGACGGCGCGGTGGGCGAGGTCGAGATCGTCACCATCATCTCGCGCGACCCGGCGCCGCCGCCGGTCAGCTATATCGAGCGTTCCGGCGGGCTCTATCGCGACATGATGATCCACGATTTCGACATGGCGCGCTTCCTCGTTGGCGAAGAATTCGTGACGGTGCAGGCCCTGGGCAGCGCGCTGGTCGACAAGGCGATCGGGGTCGCCGGCGACGTCGATACCGCCGCCGTGCAGATGCAGACCGCCTCGGGCAGGATCGCGGTGATCACCAATTCGCGCCGCGCCACCTATGGCTACGACCAGCGGCTGGAAGTGCATGGATCCAAGGGCATGCTGCGGGCTGGCAACGTGCACATGACGACGCTCGAGCAGGCCGACGGCGGCGGCTTCACCCAGGACGTGATCCAGAATTTCTTCATCGACCGGTATGTCGCGGCCTATGCCGCCGAGGTGAACAGCTTCATCGACGCCATGGACAAGGGCACCACGCCGACACCGTCGGGGCACGACGGGCTCATGGCGCAAAAGCTCGCGGAAGCAGCGACCAAGAGCTCGCAGACCGGGCAGGTCGTGCGGGTGGGGTGATACGGCTCTCCAACCCCTCACCCGTCTCGGCTCCGGCTTTCGCCGGAGCCGATCCACCCTCTCCCCGAGGGGGAGAGGAACAAGTGGACGCCACCGCGCTTGCCGTATTCTTCTCCCCGTCGGGGAGAAGGTGGCGCGAAGCGCCGGATGAGGGGTGGTTCCACGGGCAGGCCTCTATATCACCCAAACGGAGGGGCTTGGCTTACGTGCCTCCAGTCCCTAGTCTCCGCCGCACCATACCAGCCTCAGAGTCCCACCAGATGCCCGATGCCGCACCCGCCCCATTTGCCGGCAAGATTGCCGTTGTCACCGGAGGCGCGCAGGGCCTCGGCGAAGCGACGGCGCGGCTCCTGGCAGCGCGCGGCGCGGCCGGCATCGTCATTACCGACCGACAGGCCGACAAGGGCGAGGCGGTGGCCAAATCCCTGAACGCGGCCGGCACGAAGACGGTGTTCGTCGCTGCGGATCTCGCGAACCCGGGCGACGTGGCCCGGGTCATTCCCGCGGCGGACAAGGCGTTCGGGCGGGTCGACGTGCTGGCCAACATCGCCGGGCTGACCGACCGCGGCACCATCCTCGATACGGACCAGGCGCTGTTCGACAAGATGTTCGCCATCAACGTACGGGCGCCGTTCTTCCTGATGCAGGACGCCATCGCGGTGATGCAGCGCGAGCGCATCGAGGGCACGATCGTCAATATCCTGTCGGTCAACGCCTATATCGGTTCGCCCAACCTGGCGGCCTACAGCGCCTCGAAGGGCGCGCTGATGACGCTGACCAAGAACACCGCCAATGCCGTCAACATGCTGCGAATCCGGGTCAACGGCATCAACCTGGGCTGGGCCGACACGCCGGGCGAGCACGTGACGCTGAAGCGCTTCCACGATGCCGCCGACGACTGGCTGGAAAAGGCCGAGCCGACGCGGCCGTTCGGCCGGCTGATCAAGCCGGATGACGTAGCCCGGCTCGTCGCCTTCCTCGCGGGACCGGAATCGGCGCCAATGACCGGCTCCTGCGTCGATTTCGAGCAGACGGTGATCGGCGCAAGCGGCGGCGGGGCGATTGGCTATCCGGTGAAGCAGTAGGGCCTGGCAAGGCCCCCTCACCCGGTCCTTCGGACCGACCTCTCCCCCAAGGGAGAGGTGGTGTTGGGGCGAGATTGTGCCACAGGTTCACCTCTCCCTTGGGGGAGAGGTCGCCGCGTAGCGGCGGGTGAGGGGGCCTTTTTCTGCTTCTACTTCTCCCCGCGCCTCCCGGCCACGGCCACCGTGAGCGTCATGGCCAGGGCCATCGTTGCCGCCATGGAGCGGAAGCCCTCGAAGTCGGCTTCGACAATCTCGAGCCAGGCGTCGGCGATCGAGGCGATGGGGGAAAAGATCGAGTCGGTGATCGAGACCAGCTTGGCCTGGCGGGCCCGGGCGGCGTGGGCGAGGCTGACGGTCTCGCTGGCATAGGGCGTGAAGCTGATCGCCAGCACCGCGTCGCGCGGCGAGATGAAGTTGATCTGCTCGGCGCCGAGGCCGGCGACGCCGTCCACCAGGACGCTGCGGACGTTCAGCTTGCCCATGGCGTAGGCCATGTAGCTGGTGATCGGGAACGAGCGGCGAAGGCCGACGAGGTAGATGGTGTCGGCTCCCGCGAGGATGTCGACCGCCCTGTCGAGAACGGCCGGGTCGAGCTTGACCCGGAGGTCGGCGACGGAGCGCTCGGCGGCATCGGCAAAGCCCTGCAGCAGCAGGCCGGACGTGCTGGCGCCGCCGTGCTCGCGCAGCTGCTTCAGGCGCTCCTCATAGCTCGGCACGCGGTCGCGCAGGCGGGCGCGAAAGACATCCTGCAGGTCGGTGAAGCCCTGGTAGCCAAGGGCCTGGCTGAAGCGGACGAGGGTCGAGGGCTGGACGCCCGAATCCTGCGCGACGCTCGCCGCGGTGCCGAAGGCGATCTCGTCGGGATGGTCGAGCGCGTAGGTCGCGACCTGGGCCAGCCGGCGCGGCAGGGTGGGGACGCGGGCAGCGATCAGCGCGCGCAGGGCGGGAAAGTCCCGCGGCGCCGCCTCGTCCAACTTGATATCCGCGTCAGCCATGGACCGTGCTAGAACTCCCGGGGATCGGTTGGCCAATGTCCGACAGAAGTCCAAACCAAGTCCATGAACTTCTGCCGGTTTTTCCACGTTCCGCAACGGGAACGCCGCTCGCTTGACGGTTCAGCCTAAAATGGAATAAACATTCCATCAATGGGGAAAATTGCGTAACACGTTCCATTTGGCAGGACCATCGGTCCGGTGATCGATACGGGCGCCGTGCCGGTCACCATGGGCAATGCCGCGCAGTACAAGCAGGCTCTCTCCCACGAGCGGCACGTCCGGGGCCCGCAAGGGCTGCGGGCGCCTTCTCAAGTTCGGCGCGTGCACCCCTCGTCCGGCGCTGCGCGCCACCTTCTCCCCGACCGGGAGAAGAACACGGAGAGATCGGCGGGCAGCCCCGTTCCTTCCCCGTCGGGGAGAAGGTGGACCGGAGCAGCCGGGACGGGTGAGGGGTTGAGGCAGGGAGTCTCAAGATGACCACGATCGGGGTCGGCCTGATTGGCACCGGGTACATGGGCAAGTGCCATGCGCTGGCCTGGAATGCGGTGAAGCCGGTGTTCGGGGACGGGCCGCGGCCGCGGCTCGTGCACCTTGCCGAAGTGTCGCCGGAGCTCGCCGCCCGGCGGGCCGGAGAGTTCGGGTTCGACAAGTCCACATCGGACTGGCGCGCGCTGATCGCCGATCCGGAGGTCGAGGTGGTGTCGGTGACGACGCCCAATGCCTTCCACGCCGAGATGGCGATCGCAGCGCTCGAAGCCGGCAAGCACGTCTGGTGCGAAAAGCCGATGGCGGTGGCGCTGGCGGATGCCGAACGGATGGCGGCGGTGGCGCGCGGGTCGGGACGGGTCACGGCGCTCGGCTACAACTACATCCAGAACCCGGTGATCCGGCACATCCGGCGGCTGGTCGACGAAGGCGCCATCGGGGCCGTCAATCACGTCCGCTTCGAGATGGACGAGGACTTCATGGCCGACCCGGAGGCGCTGTTCTACTGGAAGAGCGAGGCCAGCTCGGGCTACGGCGCGCTCGACGATTTCGGGGTGCATCCGCTTAGCCTGATCCAGTACCTGTTCGGCGGGGTGCGGCGGGTGATGGCGCAGCTCGGCATGCCGTATGCCGACCGGCCGAGCCGGGATGGCGGGCGGCGCAAGGTCGAGACCTGGGACATCGCCTCGGTGCTGCTCCAGCTCAGGAACGGCGCGTCGGGGGTGATGGCGCTCGACCGTTCGGCCTGGGGGCGCAAGGGGCGGATCGCGGTGCAGATCTTCGGCAGCACGGGGACCATCGCCTACGACCAGGAGCGCATGAACGAGTTCCAGCTCTATAGCGCCAGCGCGCCGGCGGCCGAGCAGGGATTCCGGACGATCCTGACGGCGCCCGTGCATGCGCCCTACGAGAAGTTCATCCCGGCGCCGGGGCACGGGCTGGGGTTCAACGAGCTGAAGATCATCGAGTGCCATGAGCTGCTGCGCGCGATCGGCGGCGAGGCGGGGGCGCAGATCGTCGGCTTCGAGCGAGGGCTCGAGATCGAGCGGGCCGTGCATGCGATGGCGCAGAGCCACCGCGAGGGACGGTGGGTGGAGGTCTAGCGGCGGCGGATCGCTGCGCCGATGAGGTGGGGGCGCTCGGTGACGGACCGGGCCACCCCCCTCCCTCGTTCCCTCCCCTCAAGGGGGAGGGAGGCGATCCGGTCGAGGCGATGGGTTGGGGGAGGGCGGCCCTCACACGGCGGCCAGCGTCCCCGTCCGGCTGCGGCTTTCGACCCAGTAGATGAACACCGAGGCCAGCACGATCAGCGCGGCGCCGGGCCAGAACCAGATCGACGGGACCTGGCCGAGCAGGATCCAGCCGAGCAGGCCACTCAGCGGCACCTTGCTGTCGCCGAAGGGCTGCAGGTAGGTCGCATCGGCCACCTTGTAGGCGAAGGCGAGCAGGTACTGTGCGATGCCGGTGAGGACGCCGAGCAGGGCCAGCAGCCACAGGGCGGTGCCGGTGGGGATGGCGAAGACGTTGTGGGCGAGCCCCGCCGGCAACAGGCCGGGTGCGGCAAGGCCCAGCGCCCAGACCGCGAGCAGGATCAGCAGGTGGTTCGGCGTCACCAGCACGAGCAGCGAGATGGTCAGCGTCTCGGGGCCCTCGCCCTTGAGCGCCAGGTACTTGGTCAAGACGTCCGTCGTCGCCCACAGCGCGGCGGCAACAATGGGGACCAGGGTGTGCCAGCCGAGGCCCTCGGCGCCGACCCCGGAAATAATGATGGCGCCGACGAAGCCGACGAGCGCCGCCGCGATACGGGCGGTCGAGGCGCGTTCGCCGAGGAAGATGGTCGAGCCGAGAATGATGAAGAGGGGCCCCGTGGCCAGGAGCGTCACCATCTGCCAGATCGGCACGCCGGTGGCGAAGCCGTAGACGAAGACGTGGACGCCGAGCGCCGACACGAAGGCGCGGATTTCATGGGCGAGCGGATGGCTGGTGCGCAGGTTCCTGACGCCGATGCGCAGGATGAGCGGCAGGCTGACGATGGCGGCAATCACATATTGCCAGAAGGCCATGCCGGTCGAGCTCATGCCGTAGCCGCCATATTCAACGGGAGTGGGTAGAGCGGATTGCAGCAGGTTGGAGCCGGCAAATGCCGCGGCGGCAACCAGCATGAAGACCGCCCCCGTGGTGGTGGCGGAGGTCTTGGCAGACGAGGAAATCTGGTTCATCGATCGATCCTTTCCGTAACCAGTTCCCTCAGGGAGTTACGGGGATCAGCGATGGCGGGGCGTGGTGCGCCCTTGGCCGCGTCTGCCATTCGAGCATAGCTCTCATGGCCTTCTCGGGGAAATCGCTCCACTGGAGTGATTTCTGACCCCTCGAAGTCCCGTTCTCTTTCATCCGGACTATACCGTCGGCTCCGGAATCACACCGGATCTGCTGACCCCTCCAGGTGCCTGAAGGGCGCTCGCGGGCTTGGGATCGCTCCCTTTACCGCCGGTGGGGAATTGCACCCCGCCCTGAGAACAATGCCATCGTGAGATGACGATGGAGATTTAGGCCCGGGCGCCGCCGCATGCAAGGGCGGATCCGAGAACGCTGTGTCGTCGTGCGGACGAACGATGGATGGGATTGGCGTCAGGAGCCCCACAAGGAGGCGTGATGGCGCCACGAATACGGAGTCATTACCGCGAAAGCGGGACACTCTGTTTGCGGTTTGGCAAAACGGAGGTCCCCACTTTCGCGGGGATGACCCGGTGAGGGTGGGGAGTCCTGGACCCTATGGCGAGTTGCCGCGCGTCCTACGCCTTGCGGGTACGGCCGCTGGAGGTGAAGCCGATGAAGCTGGCGATGACGACGGCGAGGGCGACGACACCGATGATGATGGTGGCGAGCGCGTTGACCTCGGGCGAGACGCCCAGCCGCACCTTCGAGAAGATGATCATCGGCAGGGTGGAGGAGCCGGGGCCGGAAACGAAGCTGGCGATGACCAGGTCGTCGAGCGACAGGGTGAACGCCAGCAGCCAGGCCGAAATGAGCGCCGGTGCGATGATCGGCAGGGTGATGTCGAAGAAGACGCGGACGGGCGTGGCGCCGAGGTCCATCGCCGCTTCCTCGATCGAGGTGTCCATGTCAATCAGGCGGGACTGGACCACCACGGTCACGTAGGCGGTGCAGAAGGTCGCGTGCGCGATGACGATGGTGAGGATGCCGCGGCCGGCGGGCCAGCCGATCAGCGACTGCATGGCGACAAAGAGCAGCAGCAGCGCGAGGCCGGTGATCACGTCGGGCATGACGAGCGGGGCCGAGACGGTGGCCTGCAGCACGGTCTTGCCGCGGAAGCGGCGGAAGCGGACGAGCGCCACGGCGCACAGCGTGCCCAGGACCAGGGCGATCGAGGCGGCGACGGCGGCGATCTGCAGGCTGAGCCATGCCGCCGGCAGCAGCTGCGGGTCCTTCAGCAGGTCGGCATAGGATTGCAGCGAGAAGCCCGACCAGACCGTCACCAGCCGGTTGGCGTTGAACGAGAAGATCACCAGCGAGATGATCGGGGCGTAGAGGAAGATGAAGCCGATGGCGGAGGCCAGCGGCAGGAACCAGCGGTTCTTTCCCATCAGCGACGGCCCTCCACGACGGCATTCTGGGCGCGCTGCATCAGCATGATCGGGATCACGACGATGACCAGCATGGTGATGGCGAGCGCGGCGGCGCGCGGCCAGTTGGTCTTGGCGAAGAACTCGTCCCACAGGATGCGGCCGATCATCTGCGTGCCCGGCCCGCCGAGCAGCGAGGGGATGACGAATTCGCCGATCGCCGGGATGAAGACCAGCATGGCGCCGGCCACGACGCCCGGCATCGACAGCGGCAGCGTCACCGAAAAGAAGGTGCGGATCGGTCGCGCCCCGAGGTCGGCCGAGGCCTCGAGCAGCGAGGGATCGAGCTTCACGAGGTTGGTGTAGAGCGGCAGGATGAAGAACGGCAGATACGAATAGACGATGCCGACATAGACCGCGAAGTCGGTCTGCATCATGGTCAGCGGCGCGATGCCGAACAGGGCGAGGGTGTTGTTGATGACGCCCTCGCCGCGGAGGAACCCGCTCAGCGCGTAGACGCGCAGCAGGAACGAGGTCCAGAACGGCAGGATCACCAGCATCAGCAGCACGTTGCGCCACTTATCCGGGGCGCGCGCGATGGCGTAGGCCATGGGATAGCCGATCAGGATGGCGACCACGGTCGAGATCGCGGCGATGCGGATCGAGCTGAGGAAGGCGTTGATGTAGATGCCCGACGGATCGGTGAAGACGCGGATGTAGTTCGACAGGTGCAGGGTGAGCTGCACGGTGCCGTTCTCGGTCGTCATCAGGTTCGAGTAGGGCGGCTGGCCGAACTGCTTGGTGGCGAGCGAGATGCCGAACACCACCGCGAGCGGCACGATGAAGAACAGGGTGAGCCAGGCGGCCGGCGCCGCGATGACCAGGGCACGCCCGGAAATGCCGACGGCCGACGGCAGCCGCCTCAGCCAGGTGAGGAAGCCGGAAGGCGGCGGGGCGGGCGGGGGCGCGACCTCGGTCAATTGGTCAATACCGAGCCGGAGGCGCCTGCCCAACTGGCCCACACCGTCTCGTCCCAGGAGATGGCATTGGGGTCGCCGCGCAGGGCGTTGGTCTTGGTGACGCGCATGTAGCGGCCGTTGTCGAGCCGGACCTGGTAGACCGTCATGTCGCCCAGGTAGGCGATGTCCTCGACATAGCCCTTGACCATGTTGGCGTCGGGCGGGACGCCGGGCTGCGGCGCGGGCCGGTCGCGGGTCAGCACGACCTTTTCGGGCCGGATGGCCCACCACAGGATCTGTTCGGGCGAGCAGTCGACGCCGTGGTCGACATAGATGTCGGTGCCCAGTTCGGTCGAGTGGATGCGCACGTGGTCGGGCTCGTCCTCGGTGACGACACCCTCGACCATGTTGGCCGAGCCGATGAAATTGGCGACGAAGCGGGAGTTGGGGAACTCGTAGATCTCGGTCGGCTCGCCGACCATGGCGATTTCGCCCTGGTTCATCACGCCGATCCGGGTGGCGAGGCTCATCGCCTCTTCCTGGTCGTGGGTGACGACAATGAAGGTGACGCCGAGCGTCTCCTGGATCTTGACCAGCTCGAACTGGGTCTCCTCGCGCAGCTTCTTGTCGAGCGCGCCGAGCGGTTCGTCGAGCAGCAGCAGCTTCGGGCGCTTGGCGAGGGCGCGGGCGAGTGCGACGCGCTGACGCTGGCCGCCGGAGAGCTGGTGCGGACGACGGGCGGCGTAGTCCTCGAGCTTGACCAGCTTCAGCAGTTCCTGGACGCGGGCGGTGATCTCGTCCTTGGGCATGTGGTCGCGCTTCAGGCCATAGGCGATGTTGTTCCACACATTCATGTGCGGAAACAGCGCGTAGGACTGGAACATCATGTTCACGGGCCGATTGTAGGGCGGCACCTTGGACATGTCCTGGCCATCGATCTCGATGGTGCCCGAGGTCGGGCTCTCGAAGCCGGCGAGCATGCGCAGCAGGGTGGACTTGCCCGAGCCCGAACCGCCGAGCAGGCAGAACAGCTCGCCCTTGTAGATGTCGAGCGAGAGGTCGTTGACGGCGGCGACGTCACCAAACTTCTTGGTGACGTGGCGGATGCGCACAAAGGGCTTGGCCGCGGGATCGCGCCAGGGGCGCGTGTCGGCGGCAAGTTGCGGTTTCTTCGCCATCGGGCTTTCGCTGTCCAGTCAGAGGCGGAGGATGGGGCCAACGGCCCCATCCCGGTTGTGGGTGGCTACGAGCCGGCCTTGATACGCTGCCAGGTCTCGGTGAGGATTTCGTCGTAGTCGGGCGTATGCGCCTTGAGCGGGAACAGCTTGGCCGAGATTTCCGCGCTCGGGTAGATCGCCGGGTCGTCCTTAATGGCCGGATCGATAAGGTCAAGAGCCGCCTTGTTGCCCGAGGCGTAGTACACGTAGTTCGTGTTCGCTGCCGCGATATCGGGACGCAGCATGAAGTCGATGAACTTGTAGGCGTTGTCGACATGCGGCGCGTCCGCCGGAATGGCGAACAGGTCGAACCACTTGAGCGCGCCTTCCTTGGGGATGACGTAGTTCACCTCGACGCCGGCATTGGCCGCTGCCGCCGCGTCGCGGGCGATGAAGACGTCGCCCGAATAGCCGATCGACAGGCAGACCTCGCCGTTGCCGAGGTCGTCGATGTACTGGCTCGAGTTGAAGTAGCGCACATAGGGCCGGATCGACATCAGCAGGTCCTCGGCCTTCTTGAGGTCGTCCGGGCTCTCCGAGTTGGGGTCGAGGCCCAGGTAGTTGAGGGCGGTCGCCATGACCTCGGCCGGCGCGTCGAGCAGGGTGACGCCGCAATCCTTGAGCTTGGAAACGATCTCGGGCTTGAACACGATGTCCCAGGTGTCGAGCGGCTGGTCGCCCAGTGCCGCCTTCACCTTGGCGACATTGTAGCCGATGGCGGTGGTGCCCCACATGTAGTCGACCGAGTGGGCGTTGTCGGGGTCATGCGCCGCCGTGGCGGCCATGACCTCGGGGTCCATGTTCTTGAGGTTCGGGATCTTGGACTTGTCGAAGGGCAGGAACAGGCCCGCGGCGACCTGGCGCTCGAGGAAGAAGCCCGAGGGCACGACCACGTCATAGCCCGAGCCGCCGGCGAGCAGCTTGGCCTCGACCAGTTCATTCGAATCGAAGACGTCGTAGTTGACCTTGATGCCGGTCTCGGCCTCGAACTTGGCGACCGTGTCCTCGGCGATGTAGTCGGACCAGTTGTAGACGTTGACCACTTTGTCCTGGGCCAGGGCCGGGGCGGCCGCGAGCAGCGCGCCCAGGGCGGCCGCCATCCTGACCATCATCATCGGTTTCAGCATGCTGGAGTCTCCTTGTTCGAGTGCTGCCGCCGGCGTAGGGCGGCGCATGACAATCGGCCGGGCCGCCTCGCGGGCCGGTTGGCAGCCGCCGGCGTTCCGGGGGGCCGGCGGCGAAACTGGATATGACGGGAAGCGGGTACGCGGGAGGTAAGGCCAAGCAGCGCGGTCATCGCGCCGGGGTAACGAGGGTCGTCAATAGGCCCGGAGCCGGGCGAGCATCGATCCGGAGGTTCCGGATCAACAGTGACCGTGTGCAGTGAAGTATCCCCGCGCCATGCACCCACAGACGGGGCCGGAACCTAGAGGCAAATGCCTTCGCGGGCAAGGGTTTTGGGGATTGCCAAGGTGCGGCGTTTGGTGCTGGCGGGTCTGCTCCCCTCCCCCTTGAGGGGAGGGGTTGGGGGTGGGGGTCGAGCGGTGATCCACCGAACTACCCCCTCCCTCGGTCCCTCCCCCCAGGGGGAGGGAGGCGAAGGCGCCGCCGGCATCGGTCGCAACAGTTGAACTCCCGGCGTTTTCGGTTCAAACGAGGGCGAAGACCATCCGACCCAGAGGCGTGCCTTGAGCCTGAAATCCCATCTGTCCATTTCCCCGGCGGTGCAAGCCGCGCTCGCTGCCAACAGGCCCGTGGTGGCGCTCGAATCGACCATCATCACGCATGGCATGCCGTATCCGCAGAACCTGACGATGGCGCAGAACGTCGAGACGGTGATCGAACGGAACGGCGCGGTCCCGGCGACGGTCGCGATCATGGACGGCAGGTTCAAGGTCGGGGTGACGGCCGAAGACCTGGAGCGGCTGGCACAGACGGGCGGCAAGGCGGCCAAGGCCTCGCGACGCGACGTGGCGGCGCTGCTCGCCTCCGGCGAGATCGCCGGCACCACCGTGGCGACGACGATGATGGCGGCCGAGGCGGCCGGCATCCAGGTGTTCGCCACCGGCGGCATCGGCGGCGTGCATCGCGGGGCGGAGACGACGTTCGACATCTCGGCCGATCTCGATGAGCTCGGCCGCACGCAGGTGGCGGTGGTGTGCGCCGGGGCCAAGTCGATCCTCGACATCCCCAAGACGCTGGAAGTGCTGGAGAGCAAGGGCGTGCCGGTCCTGGGCTTCAACACCGACGACTTCCCGGCCTTCTGGGCCCGCAAGAGCGGCGGCAAGGTGGACCACCGGGTCGACAGCGGGGAGGCGGCGGCCAAGGTGATCGGGCTGCAGTTCGCGCTCGGGCTGGGCGGCGTGCTGGTCGCCAACCCGATCCCGGAAAGCCATGCGCTCGATGCCGCAATGATCGAGGAGCGCATCGCCGAGGCGATCCGGGGCGCCGAGGCCGAGGGCGTGGGCCGGAAGGAGCTGACGCCGTTCCTGTTGAAGCGCATCTTCGAATTGACGGACGGCAAGAGCCTCGTCGCCAACATCGCGCTGGTCGAGAACAACGCCAGGGTCGCATCCGAAATCGCCGTGGCGCTGAGCAAGCAGGCCCGATGAGCGAGGCACCGGGGCGGGTGATCGTCATCGGGGACGTGATGACCGACGTCATCGTGATCCCCGAAGGACCGCTGGTGCGCGGCTCGGACCGGCGCGCGCAGATCACGCAGCGGCCGGGCGGCTCGGGCGCCAACCAGGCGGTGTGGCTGGGCGCGATGGGCACGCCCGTCAGTTTCGTGGCGCGTGTCGGGGCCAAGGACAAGCCGCACCTGGAGGCGTATCTGCGCGGCTTCCACGTCGATCCGATCCTGATCGCCGATCCGGCGCGCCCGTCGGGCATCCTCGTCACCATCGTCGATCCGGACGGGGAGCGGAGCTTCCTCACCGACCGGGGGGCCAACCTGGCGCTGTCGCTGAGCGACATGCCGGTGTGGCTGCTGGAGGAAACGCGCTGCGTCGTGGTGTCGGGCTACTCGCTGTTCGCCGAGCAGCCGCGCGCGGCGGTGCGGTGGATGGCGGACGAGGCGCGGGCGCGCGGCATCCCGGTGGTGGTCGATGCGGCCTCGGTGGGGTTCGTCGAGGAGGTCGGGGCATCCCGGTTCCTCGAATGGACGAAGGGGTTCACGACGCTGTTCGCCAACGAGGACGAGGCCCAGGCGCTGTCGGGGCGTGGCGATCTCGAAGGGCAGATGCGGGCCCTGGGTCCGAACTACGGGCGGGTGGTGATCAAGCTCGGCGCCGCGGGGGCGGCGGTGGGCGATGCGACCGGAGTCACGTTCAGGCTGCCGGCGCCGGTGGTGGAGGTGATCGACACGACCGGGGCGGGCGATGCGTTCGCCGCCGCGTTCATCTCGGCCGGGCTGGCCGGGGTGGATGTCGAGGGCTGCCTCAGGCGTGGCATCGAGGCCGGCTCGGCGGCGGTGACCCGGATCGGCGGGCAGCCGGAATAGGGCCGGTGCCCCCCGCAGGCTCCAGCTACTCCTCGCGCAGGAAGCTAGCGGGCCGCGTCGACAGGGCGGACCAGGTGATGAGCATGCCGACGGCGATGGCGAGCGCGACAGTGCCGAGCGTGACCCAGACGATCAGCATCGGGTCGGCCCAGAAATCGATCTGCAGCACGTATTCGACGAAGGCCCAGGTGCCGGCGAGGCCGAGCAGCGCCGAGAGCAGCGCGGCGAGCAGCCCGAGCACGCCGTACTCGACCAGGTAGGCGCGGATGACGTCGCCGCGGGTGGCGCCGAGCACCTTCATCACCACTGCGTCGGCCTCGCGCTGCTTGCGGCCGGCGGCCATGGCGCCGGCGAGGACGAGGACGCCGCTCACCACCGCGAGGCCGCCGATGACTTCCACCGCAGTGGTCACGTTGGCAAGGATCGAGGCGAAAGTCTCGAGCGCTTCGCCGACGGGCATGAACAGCAGGTCGGGGAACCGGGCGACGAGGCGCTGCTGCACGGCGCGCTCCTGGCCGGGGGCCGCCTTCATCAGGCCCAGATAGCTCAGCGGAAAGTCGGCCAGCGCGTTGGGCGAGAGCACGAACCCGAAGTTCACGCTGCCCGAGCGCCAGGCATAGTCGCGGAAGCTGCCGATCCGGGCGGTGATCGGCTCGCCGAAGATGCGGAAGGTAATGGTGTCGCCTAGCTTCAGGCCGAGCGGGGCCTTGAGGCGCTGGAACACCGAGACCTCGGGGGCGCCGATCATGTTGGGCGGCCACCAGGCGCCCTCGGTGACGGTGGAGTTGTCGGGCAGGGTCTCCGAGGCGGTGAGCGGAATCTCGCCCTCGAAGACGAAGCTGAACTCGGGCGGCGGCGTGCGGTTGAGCTGCTTGACGGGCGTGCCGTTGATGGCCTCGATGGCGCCGGTGACCATGGGCAGCTCGGAGAACAGCTCGACGCCCTTGTCGGTGACGGTGAAGTCCTTGAGCGCGGCCACCTCGTCGTCGAACAGGTCCATGAAGACGAAGCTCGGCGCATTGGGAATCGACTCGCGGTCGAGCTGGTGGCGCAGGTTCCCGTCGACCAGCGCGATGAGCAGCAGCAGCGCCAGGCCAAGCCCGAGCGACAGGATGACGACCGGGGCCGGGGCGCCGGGGCGGTGGATGGCCTTGATGGCATTGCGCAGCGCCGCGTCGGGCAGCGGGGGGACGAGCTTCAGCAGCCGCTGCAGGGCCCAGGCGGCGAGGCGCAGGACGAGGAAGGCGCCGATGACGCCCAGCGCGTACCACAGCACGAGGAGCGGCCGGCCGGTGGTGAGCGCGGCGAGGGCATAGATGGCGGCGGCGGCGAGGCCAAGCGGCAGCCACAGGCCCGGCCGCACGAGATCGCGCCAGCCGAGCCCGCCCTCGATGGCCGAGCCGGCCGAGCGGAACAGCAGCGCCGGCTTCAGCCGCTCGGCCCGCACCAGCGGCAGGTAGCCGAAGGCGAAGCCGGTGAGGGCGCCGAAACCGGCGGCGGTCCAGAGCGTCGTCGCGTCGACGACCGGTGGCAGGGCAAGGCCGAGCAGGCCGCCGAGGATGGGCAGGATCACCATGCTGAGACCGCTGCCGAGCAGCAGGCCGAGGACGATGCCGACGGCGGTCAGCAGCATCACCTGCACGAGGAAATGCGCGAGGACGCGCGGGCCGGTGGCGCCGAGCGCCTTCATGGTGGCGATCGAGCGCTGGCGCTCGGTGACATAGGCGGAGATGGCGTTGGAGACGCCGAGGCCGCCGACCAGCAGCGAGGACAGGCCGACGATGGTGAGGAAGCGCGCGAAGATATCAAAGAAGCGACCGACGTCGGCGGTGGCGTCGCGCGGGGCGAGAACCTTCCAGCCAGCATCGGGGAAGGCATCGAGGATGCGCGCCCGGGCGGCCTCGAAATCGGGGTCGGCGAGCAGGAGCTTGTAGCGCCAGGTGGCGAGCACGCCGGGCTGGAGAATGCCGGTGGCGTTGACGGCGTCGGTCGACATCAGCACCGAGAGGCCAAACTGCAGGCTGGCGGTGACCTGGTCCGGCGCCCGGCCGAGGATACCGGTGAGGACGAAGCGGGCAGTGCCGATCGTCACCTCGTCGCCGAGCTTGAGGCCGAGCCGGTCGAACAGCAGCTGGTCGGCGACGAGGCCATAGCGGCCCGATCGTTCGGCCAGGAGGGCGGGGAGCGGCTGGTCGGCGCCATCGACGGCGAGCGTGCCGACCAGCGGATAGTTGGCATCGACAGCGCGGATGGCGAGAAAGGACGAGCCGTTGCCCGCCTTGGCGCGGCCCTGTACCTCGACCACCTCGCCAACCCGGCCGAGCGCGGCGAACAGGGCGCGCTCGTCCGGATTGGCGGCGCGATAGGACAGCGTCGCCTCGAGGTCGCCGCCGAGCAGGGTGCGGGCGTCGCGCATGAGCGCCGATTGCAGCGCCGCGCCGACCGAGCCGACCAGCGTGATGGTGCCGACGCCGAGCGCCAGGCAGGCGAGCAGGATGGTGAAGCGGCGGAGATCGCCGCGCAGGTCGCGGACGGCGACGCGCAGCCAGCCGCGCAGCCAGTTCACGCCGGCACCCGCTCGGCGAGGCGCCCTTCGTTCATGTGCAGCTGGCGATCGGCCCTGGTCGCGAGGTCGGGATCGTGGGTGATCAGCAGGATCGAGGTGCCGCGCTCGCGGGCGAGGCCGAACATCAGTTCGATGACATGGGCGCCGGTCTCCTGGTCGAGGTTGCCGGTCGGTTCGTCGGCGAGCAGCAGCCTGGGCCGCCCGACCATGGCGCGGGCAAGGCCGACGCGCTGCTGCTCGCCGCCCGAGAGCGCGCTGGGCAGGTGGGTCGTGCGGTTGCCCAGCCCGACATCGGCGAGGGCGGCGGCGGCGCTGTCGCTGATCTCGCTCCAGGCCATGGCGGGATGGGCGATCTCGAGGGTGAGCGCGACGTTCTCGAGCGCGGTCAGCGAGGGGATGAGGTGGAAATTCTGGAACAGGATACCGAGCGCCTCGCGGCGGAAGATGGCCAGCCGGTCCTCGTTGAGGATGGTGATGTCGGTTCCCGCGACCTCGATATGGCCGCTGGTCGCCTGCTCGAGGCCGGACAGGACCATGAGCAGCGAAGTCTTGCCGCTGCCCGAGGGACCGACAATGGCCGCGACCTCGCCCGCAGCGAGCGCCAGGTCGACGTCCTTGAGGATATGCAGGGGCGTTCCGCCGCTGCGCAGGTGCAGGTTGACGCCTCTTGCATCGACGACGGGAGCGGGCATGGTCTGGCCGGGGTTGGAGTGCAGTATCAGGCAGATAGGCTCTGCCCGCGCCGGTTCAATGGCAGGCGGGGCAACGGGTTCCCCGTCTGGCCGGCGAGTACGCGGCAAATGGGCCGGAAGGGCAAGCCGAAACGCGTCCCGCCGGCACGATTCGCGCTGCGGCCAGTTGTGCAAGTGCCGGCGTCATGGGTTAAGGTGGTTGCACCGGAACGTCGGATACGGGCCAACAGATAATCGCAGAACGCCAAGAGCTTGCCCTTTTCGCCGGTATCCTGCAGCCCGGATGGCGTGGCACCCCCGCATCCGCAAGCACTGGCTGAGAAGCGCACATGAACGAGATGGCTCCGCAACCCCAACCGCAGGGCACGGCCAGTGAGCCGGCGACCATCGACGGTGCGGTGCGGCCGGGCCGGTTCGTGGCCAGCCTCATCAGGCTGTCGATGCTCGACCTGAGGGGCAGCGTTCGCCACCTGTGGATCCTGATTGCCTGCCTCGCGCTGGGGGTCGCCACGGTGGCGACGGTCGGAGCAGTCGGCGCCTCGCTGCAGGCGGCGCTGATGCGCGACGGACCGCTGCTGCTGGGCGGCGACATCGAGGCCCGGCTGACCTACCGGCCCGCCGAGGCGGCCGAACTGGCCCTGTTCCACCGGCTGGGTCGGACCAGCGAAGTGGTCGACCTCATCGGTCGGGCGCGGCACGGCAGCACCAGCGTGCTCGCAGCAGTCCGGGCGGTCGATTCCGCCTATCCGCTCTTCGGCTCGGTCGAGGTGGACGGGGCGGGTTCGGTGGCGCAGCTGCTGGCGCCGGCGAACGGTACCTTTGGCGTGCTCGTCGGTCCGGGCCTGCTGGAAAGGCTGGGACTCGGCGTCGGCGGGCGGCTCGGCCTGGGCAAGGCCGAGTTCGAGATCCGCGGCGTCCTGCGCGGCGTTCCCGACAAGGTGTCCCAGGGCATCGCCATCGGCTATCCGCTGCTGATCTCGGCCGAGGCGCTGACGCAGACCGGAATCATCGAGCCCGGCAGCCTGGCCCGCTACCGCTACAAGATCGCCCTGTTCGACGGCCAGGACACGGCTGCGGCGATCCGCTCGATCGAGCAGGCCTTTCCGGAGGCGGGATGGCACATGAGCGTGCCGGCGGACGCGACCGAGGAGCTGTCGCACTATCTGGGGCTGCTCGAGCGCTTCCTGGTGCTGGTCGGCCTGTCCGCGCTGCTGGTGGGCGGGCTCGGCGTCGCCCATGCCGCCGCCGCCTACATCACCGAGCGGCAGGAAGACATCGCGATCATGAAGGCGCTCGGGGGAACGCGCCGGCGCGTCCTGCTGCACTTCCTGATCCAGCTGCTCGCCCTGACGCTGGTGGGGATCGCGCTGGGCATCGCCGCCGGAACGGCGATCGCGTTGTTCGCACTGCCGCTGCTCGGGCCGGCCATCGGGCTCAAGCTCGCCCCCCTCCTGGACCTGCCGTCGATCGCGGCTTCGGTTGCCTTCGGCCTGCTGGCCGGTTTCCTTTTCGCCTACCTGCCGCTCAGCCGGGCCGAGACGCTGCGCCCGGCGCAGCTATTCCGCTCCGCCGCCGCCTCGGCCGGCGCCGCGTCGAGCTGGCGCGTGCTGCTCAAGCCGCACATCCTCGTGCCGATGCTGGTCAGCGCGGCCGGCCTGCTGCTTGTCGCCATCGCCGATACCGGCCAGCCGGAGGCGGTGGGCTGGTATGCGGCCGGTGCCGTGCTGGCCTTCGCGATCCTGCGCCTGGCGGCGTTCCTCATGCAGCGCGGGCTGAGGCTGCTGCCACCGGCGCCCAACGCGATGCTGAGGAATGCGCTGAAGTCGATCCATCGACCGGGATCGCCCGCCGCGGCGGTCGTGCTGTCGATGGGCCTGGGCCTGGCGCTGCTCCTGATGATCGCGCTGGTCGAAGACAGCATGCGCCATCAGCTCGACCCGCAGGTGCGGATCGACGCCCCCGACTTCATCTACATGGACCTGTTCGACGACGAGGTCGCCAGCCTTGAGGCGCTGGCGACCTCGAACCCGCGGATTTCGAGCTTTGTCGCCATTCCGCTGGTTCGCGCCAGCTCGCTGACCATCAACGGCACGTCCCCGCCCGAGCTGAAGCGGCCATCGAAGGACCTGTCGGTGTATTTCGGCGACGAGCAGCCCCTGACCTATGCCGCGACCGTGCCGGACGGCTCCCGCGTCGTCGGCGGGCAGTGGTGGCCGGCCGAGTATCACGGCCCGCCGCTGGTCTCGGTGTCGGATGACCTGCGCGACGTGCTCAAGCTCAAGCTGGGCGACCAGATCACCTTCCTCGTCTTCGGCGAGCCGGTGACCGCCACGGTGTCGAGTTTCCGTACCTATGAATGGCAGCGCGGCGGCATCAACTTCCCGTACGTGCTCTCACCGGGGGCGCTCGATGCCTATCCCGTCTCCTATTTCGGCCTGCTGTCGGCACGGCCGGGCGAGGTAGAGGCGCTGCAGGCGGAACTGACCACGGCGTACCCGGCGCTGGTGTTCCTGCCCATCGAGGAAGCCATCGACGCGGTGCGCAGCCTGATGGCATCCGTCTCGGCGGCGATCGCGGTGGTGGGGGCCGTCGTCTTTGCCAGTGGCGTGCTCGTGCTTGCCGGCGCCCTGGCGGCCGGTCGGCGCCGGCGCGAGATCGACTCGGTCATCGCCAAGGTGCTGGGCGCGACCCGTGCCGAACTGGTCCTGGGGTTCGTCATCGAGTACGGCCTGGTCGGGGCCCTCGCCGGAGGCCTGGCCGTGCTGCTGGGCGTCGCCGGGGCCTGGGCATTCGTTACGATCGTGCTGGAATCGGGCTTCGTGGCCAATCCGGTGCTGCTGGCGCTGGTTGTCCCGGTGGCCGCGATGCTGACCATCGGGGCGGGGGCGGCCATCACCTGGGGCGCGCTGTCGAGCAGCCCGGCGGCATTCTTCCGCCGCTAGGGTGCCGCCATCACTCGGGATGCTCTGCCCTGAGGGAAGGCCGGCGCGGCAGCAATGGCTTGCCGCGGCCGGCCGGACTCCTGCTATCGTGGCGGCCATGCCAAGCGCGCTGATCGCCACCAAGCTGTTCGTCCCGACGCTTCGCAGCGGCGTCGTCGACCGGATCCGCCTGAACGATCGGCTGGAGCGCAGCGGCGCGGCAAAGCTGACCCTGGTCTCGGCGCCGGCGGGGTTCGGCAAGACCACCGCGGTCGTGGCGTGGCTGCAGTCGCGCGCCTCCGGCCACCGGGCAGTGGGCTGGCTCGCGCTGGACCCCTCCGACAACGAGCCGGCGAATTTCTGGGCCCACGTGGTGGCGGCGCTGCAGGACGCGGTGGCGAGGGTGGGCGCGCCGCCCCTTGACATCCCGAGCCTGGCCGAACCAGCCGACGACCTCGCCCCCGCAATCGTGAATGCGCTTGCCGGGCTGGGGCAGCCTGTCGACCTGGTCCTCGACGACTACCATGTCGTCGAGCAGCCGGCCGTCCACGCGGGCCTGACGTTCCTGCTCGAGCACCTGCCGCCCAATGTCCATCTGATCATGACCACGCGGGCCGATCCGCCGCTGCCGCTGGCGCGGCTGCGCGCGCAGGGCGAGCTGGTGGAAATCCGGGCGGCGATCCTGCGCTTCACGCCCGAGGAGATCGCGGCGTACCTGAACGGCGCGATGGGCCTGGGGCTGTCGGGGGCCGACGTCGCGGCCCTGGGCGAACGCACCGAGGGGTGGATTGCCGCGCTGCAGCTGGCCGCCCTGTCGATCGAGGGACGTGGCGACGTGGCCGCCTTCATCGCCGGATTCACCGGCAACGACCGCTATGTCTTCGACTACCTGGTCGAAGAAGTGCTGCAGCGCCAGCCGGAGGAGGTCCGTGCCTTCCTGCTCGATACCTGCTTCCTCGACCGGCTGAGCGGACCGCTCTGCGACGCCGTCACCGGGCGGAGCGGGAGCCGGCAGAGGCTCGAGGCGCTGTATCGCGCCAACCTCTTTCTCGTAGCGCTGGACGACGGGCGCGAATGGTACCGCTACCATCACCTGTTCGCCGATGTGCTCGCCACCCAGCTCGATGCCGCCGCGCGCGATCGGCTCCGGAGCCTGCGCCGGCGCGCCAGCGACTGGTACGAAGCGCAGGGCGAACGGCCGGAGGCGATCCGCCATGCCCTCGCCGCCGAGGACTTCGAGCGTGCCGCCGAGCTCATCGAGCTGGCCATTCCCGCCATGCAGCGCCTGCGCCGGGAAGGCACGATCCGCGAGTGGCTGCGCGCCCTGCCCGATGCGCTGGTGCGCAACCGGCCGGTGCTCGGCATCGGCCTCGTCGGCGCCCTGGCCTCGGTCGGCGAACTCGGGACCATCGAGGAGCGGCTGCGTGAGGTCGAGCGCGGCCTTGCCATACTGGCAGAGGGTGGTTCCGCGCCTGGCGGCATCGTGCTCGTCGACGCGAGCCAGTTGCCGCGCGTGCCGGCGGCGGTGGAGCTCTACCGCGCCGCCCTGGCCCAGGCGCGCGGCGACGGACCCGCCACCATCCGCCATGCCCGGCGCGTGCGCGAGCTCGCGCCCGCCGACGACGAGCTGGGGCGGGCGGCCGCTGCCTCGCTGCTCGGCATCGCCCACTGGGCCGCGGGCCAGCTGGAGGCGGCGCGCGCCGAATGGACCGAAGGCCGGGACGGCCTGATGCGCGCCGGCCATGTCGCCGACATGCTCGGGGTGTCGATCGCGCTGGGCGACATCAACCTGGCCCTCGGCCATCTGGGCGAGGCGGGCCGCAGCTTCGAGCGGGCGCTGCAGGTTTCTGCCGGCGGGCAGGGCGCCATCCTGCGCGGGACCGCCGACATGCATACCGGGTTGAGCGGGGTCCTGCGCGAACGCAACGAGCTCGAGGCCGCCCGTCGGCACCTGACGAGCAGCGCGGACCTCGGGCCCGGCGCCGGGCTGCCGCAGCACCCCTACCGATGGCACGTGGCCGATGCGCTGCTGCTGCAGGACGAGGGCGACCGCGAAGGCGCCCGGAGGAGCATCGAGGAAGCCGTGCGCCTCTATGTCGGCGACTTCTTCCCCGACGTCCGCCCGGTCGCGGCGACGCGGGCCCGCATCCTGATCGGGCAAGGGCAGCTGGACGAGGCCATGTACTGGCAGCGCGAGGCCGGGATCGGTGTCGATGATCCGCCCAGCTATGCGCGCGAGTTCGAGCACATCACCCTCGCCCGCCTGCTCCTGGCCCAGGACCTCAAGGCCCCGACAGGCGCCACCGGCGTCCTTGCCTTGCTCGACCGGCTGCTGCGAGCGGCCCAGGACGGCGGCCGCAACGGCAGCGTCATCGAGCTCAGCATCCTGCGGGCCATGGCGGGCCGGCAGAGCGGGACGGACGAGGCCCTCGCCCATCTCGGGCGCGCGCTGTCGCTCGCGGCCCCCGAGGGCTACGCGCGCCTCTTCATCAATGAGGGGCCGCCGATGGAGGCGCTCCTCAAGGTCGCCGCCAGGCGCCATGTCGGCGCGGACTACGCCCACCGGCTGCTCGCCGCGTTCGGGCCGCTCGACCGCAAGCCGCCCCGGCACCCCGAGCTGATCGAGGCGCTGAGCGAACGCGAACTGGATGTGCTGCGGCTGCTCGGCAGCGACCTGGGAGGCCCGGAGATTGCACGCGAGCTCGCCATTTCCGAGAACACGATGCGCACCCATACCCGGAACATCTACGAGAAACTGGGCGTGAACAGCCGCCGCGCCGCCGTGCGCCGCGCCGAAGAACTCCGACTGCTGGCGCACCGGACAGCCTGACGCCCGGCTCGGCGCGATCGGCCGTTGCCCGGGCAGCGGCCGAGGCTCTCACCAAAAAAAAACGCAGCGGCTCATCAAGTCGGGTGAGGCGCGCTCACCAAGTCCGCTCTCAGAAGTGGCTTCGCCGGCGACGCAACCACCTCGCCGGCAGCACGAACCGAGAGACACCATGAGCAACCCAACCACAGGACAGGCGGAACGGCAGGAGGGCGAGAGCTACGAGGTTCGCCTTGGCGGCCATCTCGATCCGCGCTGGGCCGCCCGCCTGGACATCCCCGGCCTCACCCACGAGAGCGACGGCACCACGATGCTGCGTGCGACCGGGATGGATCAGGCGGCGCTGCACGGCCTGCTTCAGCGGGTCCGCGACCTGGGGCTCACGCTGATCTCGGTCATCCGTGTCGGTAACGCCGCCGACGACGCCTTGAACTGACCCTAACTCACAAAGGAACCAGAAATGAGCACCATCGCCTCGACCTACTCTCCCGCCGGCGGCGCGGCCGCCAGACCCGCGGCCAGTACCCGTGCGGCGCAGAAGGACACTCAGCTGCTCGCGCGGCTGACCGGCCTCTTCTTTCTCGTCACCTATGCCACGTCCATCCCGCCCTATGTGTCGATGTACGTTCCGGCGCTCAGCGACCCGGCCTTCGTTCTCGGGGGCGGGTTCGATCAGGTCGTCTCCTGGGGCGCGCTGCTCGAACTCGTGCTGATCCTCGCCAACATCGCCACGGCCCTCACCCTCTATCCCGTGCTGAGGCGCCGCTTCCCGGTGCTGTCGCTCGGCTTTGTCACGGCGCGGCTCACCGAGAGCGCGTTCATCGGCATCGGCATCATCGCGGTCCTTGCGCTCAACACGCTGCGTCTCCATGGCGTGCCAGCCGGTGCCGACGAAGCGGGGCTCGTCGCCGCCAGCCAGGCGCTGGTCGCCGTGCACGACTGGACCTTCCGCCTCGGGCCGGGCGTCGTGGTCGGCATCGGCAACGGCCTGATCCTGGGCTACATGATGTGGAAGACCCGGCTGGTCCCCCGCGCCCTGTCGATCCTCGGCCTGATCGGTGGCCCCGCCCTCCTCGTCTCGGGTGCCGCGGTGGTCCTGGGCCTCATCGAAGCCGCCTCCGCCCCGCAGCTGATCGCGACGATCCCCGAGTTCTTCTGGGAGCTTGGCCTCGGCCTGTGGTTGCTGATCCGCGGCTTCAGCCCGGCAGCGGTGACGGCGCTCGAGCGCACCGGCGCCCCCATCGCAGCCTAGCGTCCCGTGTCCGCTCCTGGCGCGCGCAACCGACCCTTGGGTGTGCGCCAGGGTCCGGAGCTCGATCTGCTCAGCAAGCCGAAGCGCGACACCTGCCTCCCCGCGAGGCAGGTGTATTGATGTGTCCCGATCCACCGATGAACGAGGCGGGCATACTGGCGGGCGGAGATGCGGCGCTGCGCAGCACGAC
Organism: Devosia sp.; assembly: GCF_017307495.1. GTDB lineage: Bacteria > Pseudomonadota > Alphaproteobacteria > Rhizobiales > Devosiaceae > Devosia_A. The sequence continues at coordinate 56,339 of NZ_JAFKHE010000023.1, forward strand.
CGATAGTGAGCTGGAGATGCTGCAAGTGCAGGAACTGGTCGCGCAGCGGCAGCGCGCCATCGCCCTGACGGCGAGCCTGGTGCAGGCGCTGCACGACGCCGCTCGCCAGGTGGCTGCCAACCTCGGCTCCTCGCCTCCGACCGAGTCAGAAGCCTCGTCGTCGGACCATGGCGGCGGAGGCTGTGAACTCTGCAGTCATGACACGACGCCGTGACCCCCGGAATCGGCTGCGGCAGACAGTCCCCGATCGAGGGCGCTTCAACGCCCTGAGCGGGAAGCGCAGCGCCGCTACAGCGATTTCCCGCGGGCGTCGACCGGGAGTGCTCCCATGATGGTGCCGGCCGAGGTGATGAAGACGCGGTCGAACAGGTTGGAGACGACGCATGTGTGGTTGGGCAGCACATGCACCCGGTCGCCAACCTTGGGCGGGACGGGGCATCGAGACACATCCACCAGCCCGTGTTCCTCGTTGAGCTGGTAGATGTGGGCTTCGGGGTGCTCGAGGATCACGCCGAAGCCCTCGAGCCCGAGGAGGTCGGAGGTGAGAGCCTTGGTCCCGGCATCAAGGATGGCGCGCTCCGGCGTTGGGCGGCTGACCACGGTGGCCAGCACCGTCATGGCACATTGCTCCAGCGTGGCCGCGCCGCGGGCGACCAGCGATCGGTCATTGTAGATGTAGGTGCCGGCTCGATACTCGGTCACCGGGCCAAGCCCCTCGGGCTTCCACATGTCCGGCGTTCCGCCGGAGGAGACGGCGGGCACATCGATCCCGGCCGCCGTGCAGGCGGCGATGGCCGCGTTGAGCGCCGCCTCGGACTGGAGCCGCTTGCCGGCTGCCGGATAGGTCATCAGGCCGCCGAAGGTCACCCCGGCGGTGCGCCCGATCTCGGCGGCGAGGGCAGCGATGGCCTGCGGATCGGCGAGGCCGCAGCGGGCGCCGCCGGTGTCGCATTCGACGAACACGCGGATGGTCGTCCCGGCATCGCGGGCCGCACCGGCTACGGCGGAGACCACGTCGCTGCTGTCGGCCACAACGGCCATGCCGGCGCGACGCGCCACCGCCCCCAGGCGGGCGAGCTTGGCCGGCCCGAGGACGTTGGTGGTCAGGAACAGGTCGGTGATGCCGGCATCGGCCATGACCTCGGCCTCGCCGACGGTCTGAACCGTGACGCCCCTGGCGCCGAGTTCGATCTGCCTCAGCGCCCAGGCCGAGGCGCGATGGGTCTTGATGTGCGGTCTGTTGGCCAGGCCGAGCTCGTCGCAGTGACGCTGCCAGCGCGCAAGGTTGGCGTCGGCGATATCGGCGTCGACCAGCACCGCCGGCGTTTCGATCGTCTCGAGCGTGCGCTCGATCGGCATGAGCGCCGACTGGATCGATTTGGGAAGCGTCATCTGCGTCTCCGGATGGTTCAATAGTCGGCGTTGACGCCGAGCCCCTGCTCGGTCGCCCGCCTGACGGCGAGTTCTGCCACAACAAGATCCTGCAGCGCCACGCCGGTGCCGTCGAACAGCGTGATTTCATCGGCGCCGCGGCGCCCCTCGATCGCGCCGACGACGACGCTGCCAAGGCTACCGCGGATGTCCGTTTCGCCGATGAGCCCGGCGCCGTAGGCGTGCTGACACTCGCCGATGGTGATGGACTGCGCCGTCTCGTCGACGAAGATGGCGGCCGCGGCAACGAGCGCCGGGTCGAGCTCCTGCTTGCCCCGGGTGTCGGCGCCCATGGCGCTGATATGCGTGCCGGGGCGAATCCAGCCCCGTTCCACGAGGGCCTGCTGGGACGGCGTCACCGTGATCAGCACGTCGGCCGCGCCGGCGACCGCCTCGCGCTCGGCTTTCGGTTCGTAGCCGAGGCCGAGTTCGCGGACGATGGTGCCGAAGCGCTCGAGGTTGTCGGGCGAGGGGTCCCAGGCGACCACGCTCCGGATCGGCCGGACCGCCACGGTGGCCCTGAGCTGGTAGGCCGACTGCGCGCCGGTGCCGATGATGCCGAGCGTCTGTGCGTCGGGCCGGGCAAGGTACTTGGTGGCTATGGCGCTGGCGGCCCCAGTACGAACGCCCGTCAGGTAGTTGGCGCTGACCAGCGCGGAGGCCCGGCCGGTCTCGGGGTCGAACAGGAGGGTGGCCGACTGGTGGTTGGTGAGACCCCGGCTCATGTTGTGCGGCCAGTAGCCGCCCGCCTTGAGGCCGAGGAAGGGCGCGCTCACGTCGGCGCCCGTCTTCACGCCGAACACTGCATCCTGGTAGCCCACCACTTCGCGGACGACGGGGTAGTTGCGCGCCTCGTTGCGCGCCATCGCGGCGAAGGTCTGCTCGACCGCGCCAATGGCGTCCTCGACGCTCACGAGGCGGCGTGCCAGCTCCTCGGATATGATCAGCATGGCTTGCTATCCTGCTCAGTCGTTGCGGGATTCGAGGATGAACTCGTCGATCATGACGTTCATGCCGGCGGTCAGGCCGCCGTCGACGGGCAGCACGGCCCCGGTGATGTACGAGGCCTCGTCGGAGCCGAGGAAGGCGACCGCCTTGGCCACGTCCTCGGGCTCGGCGACGCGGCCGAGCGGGTACCAGCGCGCCAGCTTCTGGAACACTTGCGGATCCTTCTGCTGGCGGATGGCCCACGTGATGTTCTCGGTCCGCACGGAACCGGGACAGACGGCATTGCAGCGGATGCCGTCGCGGCCGAACTCGCTCGCCACGGACAGCGTGAGATTGGTGATGCCGGCCTTGGCGGCGCTGTAGCTGGGGTTGCCGAAGTAGCGCAGCCCATTGACCGACGAGATGTTGACGATGGCGCCGCCGCCGCCGCGCTGTCGCATGGCCGGAACGATGGCGCGGATGCAGTGGTAGGTGCCGTTGAGATTGACGTCGACCTCGTTGTGCCAGGCCTCCAGGGTCATGCCCTTGAGGTCGCCTGCAGCGGTGAAGGCAGCGTTGTTGACGAGCAGGGTAATCGGACCGAGCTGTTCCGCCGCCTCGTCGAAGGCAGCCTGCACCGACGCGGCATCGGCAATGTCGGTCCTGACGAAATGCGCCCTGGCGCCGGCTTGCCTGAGCAGGTCGACGGTCTCGCGGCCGGTCGCCTCGTTGATCTCGGCCACCGCGACGGCGGCCCCTTCGCTGGCCAGTTTCCGGGCGATGGCCCGCCCGATTCCGTGTCCGGCGCCGGTAACGATCGCTGTTGTCTGTGCATGCCGTGTCATCTGGTTACCTTCGAGTCTAGCCGCAGCAGCGAGCGGCGGGGCAGGTTCAGTCTTGTCGCCCCCATGGCCACCTGTCGATCAGCAATACGGTCGAGGCTCCTTCCGCGCCAATGCGCAGCGCACATGGCGGGATCAGGAATCCGCATTCGAAGGACCTGCGCGAGGCGCCTAGTCTGGCAGCCAGATGCTGGGTTGGCCGACGCGTTGTCGCCATCCGGCCCGTTGTTTTTTCAAGCTCAGGAATCGGTGATGAAGAATGTTCTTGTGACCGGCGGCAGCGGCAAGGCTGGCCGAGCCGTTTGCCGGGATCTTGTTGCCCACGGCTATGACGTCCTCAATGTCGACGTGCAGCCGAGCGCGGACCCTGTGTGCCCGTTCTACAAGGTCGATCTTGCCGATATGGGCCAGGTGATGGACGCCATGCAGTGGACGGGCGGCAAGGACCACCCGTTCCGCAAGTTCCGCAGCCCGGACGCGGTGGTGCACTTTGCGGCAGTCCCGGCGCCGGACCTGGTGCCCGAGGAAGTGGCGTTCCGCAACAACGTCACCTCGACCTACAATGTGTTCGACGCCGCCATCCGCGCCGGCGTCAAGCGCGTCGTCTGGGCCTCGAGCGAGACGACGCTGGGCCTGCCACTCAGCCCGCAGAACCCGCCTGCCTATGCGCCGATCGACGAGGATCATCCGATGCGCCCGGAAAGTGCCTACGCGCTTTCCAAGGACCTCGGCGAAGAGATGGCGCGGCAGATGCAGCGCTGGAATCCCGAGACCTCGTTCATCGGCCTGCGGCTCTCCAATGTCATGGAGCCCAAGGACTACGCGCGGTTCGCCGGCTGGCAGGACGATCCGCATGTTCGCGAGTGGAACCTCTGGGGCTATATCGACGCGCGTGACTGCGCGCAGGCGGTGCGCAAGGCGCTGGAGGTCGACTTCAGCGGGGCCGACCACTTCATCATCGCCAATGCCGATACGGTGATGAACGCCGACAGCGCCGAACTGATGCGCCGGGTCTTCCCGGACGTGCCGCTGCGCAAGTCCCTCTCGGGCACCGAGACGCTGCTGTCGATCGACAAGGCTCGTCGCGTGCTCGGCTATGAGCCGGAGCACTCCTGGCGCCCTGGCAAGTAGTCAATCGCAGCCACCCATCCTGCGTCCCCGCAATGGCGCTTCGCCGATGGCGAAGCTGCCACTTTTTTCGCCAGTGGGGTGGGCTGCTCAACTATGCGGCCGCGTCATACCGGCATGCCAGAATAGTATTTCTGCCCAAACGCGTGGCGTCGCAATCTGAAGTCACTGCCGAAGCGGCTGGAAGTCGTTCCGAAATTCGACACCAGAACAGCGGGCGTGGCAGATGGAGAACGGCTAAAGATGAAGTCCCAATCATGGAAGGCAATGGCGACCGCTGCGCTCGCCATTGGCGCCCTGGGAGCAATTGCTCCCGTGCAGGCGCAGACCCGCGTCGACTTTACCGTCGCGGAGTATAGCTCGAAGACCGGTCCCTACTACGAGGAGGTTGCCTCTGCCTTCGAGAAGGAAAATCCGGGCATCGACATCAATATCCAGGTCGTCCCCTGGGACACCCTGTTGCAGCGCCTGACCACCGACATTGCCGGCGGCACCGCCCCGGACATCTCGATCATCGGCACCCGCTGGCTGCTCGACTTTGCCGCGCAGGGCGTGGCCGAGCCGGTGGACGGCTACCTGACACCCGAGTTCAAGTCGACGTTCATCGACACCTTCATGGCTCCCTCGGTCATCGACGGCAAGATCATGGGCCTGCCCGTGGCGGCCTCGGCCCGCGCCATGATGGTCAACATGGACCTGTTCGAGAAGGCCGGCGCCACGCCGCCGACGAACTGGGACGAGTTCTATGCGGCTGCCAAGAAGCTCGCCGCCCTTCCCGATACCTTCGCCTTCGGCTTGCAGGGCAAGGAAATCGAGACCGACGCCTACTACTACTATTCGCTGTGGACGCACGGCGGCGACATCCTCAAGGCGGACGGCACCAGCGGGCTCGATACGCCCGAGGCGCTCGAGGCCGCCAAGCTCTACAAGACGATGATCGACGAGGGTCTGACCCAGCCGTCGCCGACCAACTACAACCGCGAGGAAGTGTTCAACCTGTTCAAGCAGGGCAAGGTCGGCATGATCTTCACCTTCCCCATGCTGATCCCGCAGATCAAGGCCGAGGCCCCCGACCTCAAGTACAAGATCCTGCCCTTCCCCGAAGGCAAGGCCAAGGCCACGTATGGCGTGACCGACACGCTGATGATGTTCGCCGATTCCGACGTCAAGGAAGCGGCGTGGAAGTTCATCGAGTTCGCCTACAAGGACGAATGGCGCACCAAGTTCGACCATGGCGAGGGCTTCCTGCCGGTCACCAAGGGCGTTGCGGCTGAAGACTACTACACGACCGATCCGGATATCTCGGGCTTCGCGGCGGGGCTGCCCTACGCCAAGTTCGCTCCGACCATCGAGTACTGGGAAGAGATCGCCGACACGACGGTTCGCACCATGCAGCAGATCTACCTCGGCCAGGTTACGCCCGAGGATGGCCTGAAGGCGGCTGCGGCAGAGATCAACGCGATCCGCGCCAAGTAAGACGACTTTGAAAGCAGCGGAGGTGGCGTGAGCTGCCTCCGCTCCCTTTTTCGGGCGTGCAGCCCAAACTCCTGGTCCGTTTTATGCGAGCTGCCCTCCGAGCAACGCCCTTCCTGATGATCCTGCCCAGCCTGCTGCTGGCCATGTTCATCATCGGCTACCCAATCATCGACCTGGCCTGGACGTCATTGCAGCAGGTCAGTCGTTTCGGCCAGCTGCGCGGGTTCAATGGCTTCGACAACTTCGCCGAAGTATTCGGCGACCCGCTGTTCTACGACTCGCTGTGGCGCACCTTGATCTGGACAGTCGCCGTCGTCGGCGGTGCGCTGCTGATCTCGCTGCCAGTGGCGATGATGCTCAACGACGAGTTTTTCGGCCGTGGCGTGGCGCGGGTCATCATCATGCTGCCATGGGCCATTTCGCTGACCATGACGGCCGTGGTCTGGCGCTGGGGTCTCAACGGTCGCGCTGGCTTGCTCAACGCATCGCTGATGGATCTCGGGATCATCGCCGAGCCCATCGAATGGCTGGCGACCGCCCCTCTTGCCTTCACCGCCGAGATCCTCATCGGCATCCTCGTCTCGGTTCCGTTCACGACCACCATCTTCCTGGGCGGCCTGTCGTCGCTGCCGCAGGATGCCTACGAGGCTGCCATGGTGGACGGCGCGGGCTGGTGGGGGAGGTTCCGCTACATCACGCTGCCGCTGATGAAGCCGTTCATCAACATCGCGATCGTGCTCAACGTCATCTACGTCTTCAACTCCCTCCCCATCATCTGGGTGATGACGGAGGGCGGCCCGGCCAACGGCACCGATATCCTGGTGACGTATCTCTACAAGCTCGCCTTCCGCTTCGGCCAGTTGGGCAAGGCTTCCGCCATATCGCTGATCATGTTCGGCGTGCTGTTCGCCTTCACCATCCTCTACGTCATCCTGGTGATGCGGGCGGAGAAGGAAGAGGGCGTCAAAGAAGAGGTCTCTGCAAGTGTCGAAGGTTAAGAAGACCATCGTCTACTGGCTGCTGCTGCTGCCGCTGGTGGTCGTCATCCTGTTCCCGTTCGGCGTGATGTTCGTCACCGCCGTGCGCCCGCGCGCCGAGCTCTTTGTCTATCCGCCGCGCTGGACCTTCAGCGAGTTCCGCTGGGACAACTTCGTCGACATGTGGGTCAAGACGAACTTCGGCGGCGCGCTGATCAACAGCCTCTACGTCAGCGTGGCGTCAACGGCCCTCGCGCTCGTGCTCAGCATTCCGGCTGCCTATGCCCTGTCGCGCTATCGGTTCGGTGGCAAGGGCCTCTACCGCAACTTCCTGCTCGTGACCCAGATGATGTCGCCGATCGTGCTGGTCCTCGGCCTGTTCCGGCTGATGGTTCAGTTCGGGCTGGTCAACAACCTGAACTCGCTGGTGCTGACCTACGCAGCCTTCAACATGGCCTTCACCATCTGGATGCTGCAGAGCTACTTCAACACCATCCCGCGCGAGCTGGAGGAGGCTGCGTGGATGGATGGGGCGAACCATTTCGTCAGCATGACGCGCATCTTCCTGCCCCTTGCCGTGCCGGCAATGGTCGTTACCGGCCTGTTCACGTTCATCAACAGCTGGAACGAGTTCGTCCTGGCGCTCACGATGATCCGCAACCAGGATCAGTACACGCTGCCGGTGCAGATCTTCTCGCAGGTGGCCGGCCGCTACCAGGTCGAGTGGCACCACGTCATGGCGGGCACGGTGCTGGCCACGGTGCCGGTGGCGATCGTCTTTTCGTGGCTGCAGCGCTTCCTGATCAAGGGCATGGCGCTGGGCGCGGTGAAGTAAGGCCCGGCCCTCGGCCCCGGCCGGTCACGCGGCTGGAGTCGGAGACCGGGCCCAATGAGAAGCGGCAGCGACAGATTTCCTTCCCGTCGCTGCCGCTTCTTCTCTTTGCAGGCCTGATGTAGCTGCCTACCAGCCGTTGATCCGTGGCCAGGTGGCGACCGGATCCATCCCCGAACCGTCGACCACATGATAGGCCTCGTGCATGGCCGCGGTCATGCACGCATGGTTGGGCAGGATGCGGACCCGCGTCCCCACGGGGAGCTGGTCGAAGGGGAAGGGGCCATCGGAAACGAGCATTCCGTGCTCCTGGTAGACATGGCCGACCGTCACGCCGTCGATGCGCCGGGTCGCGTTCACATCCATGACGAGGCCGAAGCCGATATCCTCGGCCAGTCCCGGCGCGCCTGTGCTGCGGTCCTTGGAGAGGGCGAGCGCGCCGGCATCGACAAGGGCGCTGTTCATGTCGGGCCGGTGGCCGATGATCGTGGCCAGGACGGAAACCGCGATGTCCTCGCGGCTGAGGGAGGCGATTTCGGACTGGAAGACGTCGCCGAACATGTAGACGCCGCACCGCACCTCCGTGATGCCCTCGAAGGACACGCCGTGCGTCGCGGTGGGCGTCGATCCCACGCTGACCACCGGCGCCGGCAGGCCGGCCGCCCGCAGGCGCTCCGCCGCCGTGGTCGCGCAGAGGCGCTCCTCCTCGGCGACCTTGCGGATCGCCTCGAGGCTGCGGCCCTGGTAGGAGTGCCCGGCATGCGTCAGCACGCCGGCGAGCCGCAGCGCGGGCAGGTGGTGGATGACCTTGCCGAGCTCGATCAGCGCGGTGGAGTCGGCCATCACGCCGGCGCGCTTTTCACCCGAGTCGAGTTCGATCAGCACGTCGAGCTCGATGCCCAGCGTGACCGCGCGGCTGCTGATCTCTTCAGCGACTGCGATCTGGTCGGTGATGACCGTCAGCTGCACGCCGCGCCGGATCAAGGCGGCGACGCGCTCCAGCTTGTCGGGGATGATGCTCACCGCATAGGTGATGTCGCCGATGCCGTGGCCGGCAAAATACTCGGCCTCGCGCAAGGTCGAGACGGTGACACCGCCAAAGTTCCCGGCCAGGGCGAGGCGAACGACGTCGATCGACTTCGAGGTCTTGGTGTGCGGCCTCAGCCGCACGCCCAAGGCGCGGAAGCGATCGGTCATGCGGGTGGTATTGCGTAGCAGCGCCGCCCGATCGAGAATCAGGGCGGGCGTTTCAAGTGTATTCAGGCCCAATTCGGTTCCTCCGTGAGGCTGGGTGGGCAGTCCTCAAGAACGAGGCCAGGTGACGTCGCGGTCGATCGGGAAGACCGGCCGCGGCAGGTGCTTGAAATCGAAGCGCGACAGTACCGGGGAGCTCAGTCCGGGCGCATCGACCTCGATCACCTGGTCAGCACGGAAGAACTCGTCGAAGCCGGCCCGGAAGTGGCCACGCGACTTGACGATGACCGATCGCGCCTTCGCGATGTCGATGCCCATCATCTCGAGGAACACGGGATCGGCGCACTGCGTGCGAATGGACACAACGACCACCTGGACGCCGCCCAGGTCGAGCAGCACGGTGGTGCCGAGGTTGAGCCGGCGTCCGGCGTAGAAGCCGCGGCGGCCGACGCAATCGCCGTCGCGAATCCTCAGGACCGTGGCATCGGCCTCGAAACGGCGGGAGAAGCTGTCGGGCTCGACGCGATTGAACACGGCCCTGAACCGGGCGCCTTCGCCACGGTCCATCGCTTCCTGTGCCAGCGCCGGGTCGTTGAAGATGCCAAGCACGGCCCCCTTGGCGCCGGACTTGACGAGCGCCTCGAGAATCCAGGTGGTGTTGCCGTTGGCGCCGCCGCCCGGATTGTCGGCAACGTCGGCAAGGATCACGGGCTCGGAGTCCGCGTCCTGACCCGAGCGCACCGCGCGGGCCACGGCCTCTTCGAGCGTGGTGAGCCGCGGCACGTAGCGCTCGTGATCCTTCCAGGCATAGCGGGCAATGTCCTCGGCAACGCGTTGCGCCGCTTGCTTGCCGCTGCGCGCGGTGACGATGATGGCGAGCCCGTTCTTGGGGGTGTCGGCGTAGGCAAAGCCGCCCAGGATCGAGATGTTGACGATGTCGGGGCCAAGCCGCGTCTGCCCGTAGTTGATGAGGTCGGCGTAAGGGCCCGTCTCGGTCAGCAGCGTCACTGTCGGCGGCGTTACCGGCAGGCGGATGATGGCCGCCGCCGGCCGCAGCCCGTAGAACATCTCGTTGAGTGCGTCGGCGGCGTCCTTGCCGCGCGCCACCATGTCGACGTGCGGGTTGGTCTGGTAGGACACGATGACATTGGCCATCTCGACCATGCGGTCCGAGACGTTGCCGTGCAGGTCGAGCGTGGCGACGACCGGAACGTCCGGGCCGACGATCTGCCTGACCATCGAGAAGATGACGCCGTCGGGGTCCCGCTCCTGCGTGGTGATCATGGCGCCGTGGTTGCAGATATAGACGCCATCCAGCGCCCCCGCCGCCTCCAGGCGGGCACGCATCTCGACCAGCACTTCCTCGAAGAATTCGTGATCGATCGGCCCGCCGGCTTCGACGAGCCCGATGAGGATCGGCACCGGCTCCCATTCGATGGTGCTGTTCATCGTGGCACAGAAGCTCAGCAGCTCCGCCGGGACCTTCGACTCCGAGCGGTTGAGCTCGGCGCGGAACTCCTCGCCGGCGACGTACAGCCGCTTCAGGAAGTCGTCGCGTCCGGTGACCGGCGCGAAGCTGTTGCTCTCCAGCATGAGGCCCAGCAGGGCAACGCGTTTCTTGGGCTCAACTGAGAACATCTGCTGACTCGTGACCTATTGTGACCCACGAGTATCAATGCCTGCCGTTCAAGAACCAATGCCGGCTTCGCCTTGCATGATGCGTCTTTCGCATCGTCACCAGGTGCCCGACTCTTCGGCCTCCAGCAGTTCCCAGAACTCCTCGGCAGTTGCCGGAAGGGGCTCGCGAGGGCGAAACAGGCGGATCTCCACGGGGATGAACCAGGTTTCGTCACCAGCTGCCACGAGCCCCCCGGTGACTAGGTCTTCATGAATGCTGCTCTCCGGCAGCCAGGCCAGGCCACGCCCGCTGCTGCTCATGTTCTTGAGCACGGCAGCCAGATGCGAAACGAAGACCCGGTTGAGGTAGACCGGCGCATCGAGATGGGTGAGCATGTGCTCGACGGCCCGGCCGATGGCCGATGTCTCCGAATAGGCCAGATAGTGCACCGGGTCCTCCGCCGTGCCGGGGAGGCGATCGATCGGTTGGCCTGTCGTGTCGGGCAGGGTGACGGGGATCAGCGTGTCCCGGCCCACCACTTTCGACGTGAAGTGGGTGGGCGGCAGGTGCAGGTCGATGGTCGGGTGGTAGTGACTCAGCATGAAGTGGCAGTCGCCCTTGAGCAGCGACTGCACGCAATCCGCAAACTGGTTGGAATCGAGGCGGGTGTTGAAGGTGTGGCTGCGCGCTTCGATGCCCCGCAGCCAGGTAGGGAAGAAGGTCAGGGAAAGACTGTGGGTCGCCGAGAACCGGACGGTGTTGGCCAGGGTTTCACTGACCTGCTTGGCCTCGTCGCGGCCCTGGTACAGGCGCCGCAGGACATCCTCGGCCACCGGCCGGAACCGCTCTCCCGAGGGCGTCAGCCTGATCGGTTGCGCCGTGCGGTCGAACAGACTGGCGCCGATCCATTCCTCAAGACTCTTGATGCGCCTGCTAAAAGCAGGCTGAGTGGTGTACCGGGCCTCTGCCGAGCGCGAGAAATTGCGGGTGTCGACCAGGCTGAGAAAGTCTTCGAGCCAGCGGATTTCCATTACGAGAGTGCGTCCAGCATCATGATAGGCGTTTGGCAAAGACCACGCCGAGCGACTTGTCCATGCGGTCGATGGTCGCCGTCAATGCCTTGCGCTTGGGCGGCCCGGCCGCGTGACCCTACGCATGCGCCGGTGTCATAGGGGCATACGGTATTCACATTCGCCCTTGCCGGTGACGCAGGGTAGGCTCCGGCGAAATTCTCGCAGCAGATCCGACAGGTGTTCCTTGACTGACAAAGTTCGCGACTACTGGCGCAATTTCGTTGGCGGGGAATGGGTCGACGCGGCTGACGGCGGCCGCATAGCCGTGCTCGACCCGGCGAGCGGGGAGACCATCTGCGAAGTGGCGCGGGGGAGTGCCGCCGATATCGACCGCGCGGTGGCCGCCGCCCGGCAGGCCTTCGAGAGTCGTGTCCTGCTGGCGATGACCCCGGCCGCTCGCGGCGAGCTGATGTTCGAAATCGCCCGCCAACTCGACGGGCTGGCCGACGAGATCGCCCTTGTCGAGATGCGCGACAACGGCAAGACGCTGCAGAACGGCTACAAGGAAGTGGCGCTGACGCAGCGCTACCTGCGCTACTATGGCGGACTCGCCGACAAGCTCGAAGGACGGCAGATCCCGCTGGGCGAGGGCCTTCTCGACTACACGGTCCATATGCCCTACGGCGTCTCGGCGCAGATCGTGCCGTGGAACGGTCCGCTGCCGGTCGGAGCGCGCTCGGTTGCCTGTGCGCTGATCACCGGCAATACCGTTGTGCTCAAGTCGCCCGAGGACTCGCCGCTGAGCCTGTTCCTGTTCGCCGAGGCATGCGAGCGCGCTGGGGTGCCCAAGGGGGCGCTCAGCATCGTGTGTGGTTACGGCCGCGAGGCCGGCGCCGCGCTGGTGGCGCATCCCGACATCGACCACATCGTCTTCACCGGCTCGGTCGAAACCGGCAAGAGCGTGCTTCGTGCGGCGGCCGAGCGGGTGATACCGTGCGTCATGGAACTCGGCGGCAAGTCGGCCGGCATCGTCTATGCGGATGCCGACCTCGATCTCACGGCCCGCAATGCGGCGCGCGGCATCTTCACCCACTCGGGCCAGATCTGCTCTGCCGCCTCACGCCTCATCGTGCACCGCTCGATCCACGACCAGCTGGTGGAGAAGCTCAAGGCGCAGGCAGGCATGCGCACCGTCGGTCCGGGCGCCGAGGGGCGCGACATGGGCCCGGTGATTTCGGACCGGCAACTGCTCCGCATCGAGGGGCTCTGCCAGGCCGGCGTCGAAGAGGGCGCCACCCTCGTAACCGGCGGCAGCCGGCTCGACCAGCCGGGCTACTTCATGCCGCCCACCATATTCTCGGGGGTGACACCTCGGATGCGCATCGCCAACGAAGAGTTCTTCGGTCCGGTACTCGTCGTCATTCCGTTTGATACCCCGGAAGAGGCCGTCGAGATCGCCAACGGCACGGATTACGGTCTCGCCGCGGGCGTCTTCACCCGCGACCTGCGGCTCGCGCATTGGACGGCCGACCGGCTGGTGGCGGGGCAGGTCTATGTCAACGATTGGTGGGTAGGCGGTGTCGAGACCCCGTTCGGTGGCACCAAACGCTCCGGCTATGGCCGGGAAAAGGGGCAGGAAGCGCTCCTCGGCTACGTGCAGACCAAGAACGTCGGCATTCGTTACTGACCGTCAACTGCGGAGATCATCATGTTCGACGAATTCAAGGGCAAGGCGGTTCTCGTCACGGGTGCCAGTTCGGGAATCGGCGCAGCGGTGGCCCGCAGCTTCGGCAGCTACGGCGCGAAAGTGGGGGTGCACTACAACAGCCATCCCGCAGCGGCGGAAGCCGTGGCGGACGAGATCCGCAGCGTGGGCGGCGATGCGTTCACGGTGCAGGCCGACGTCACTGATCCCGCAGCCGTAGCGGAGGCAGTCGAGGCCGTTGCAGCTCGCTTCGGGCGGCTCGACATCCTCGTCAACAATGCCGGATCGATGTTGAAGCGGGTGCCGCTCGTCGATGCCTCCTTCGAGTACTACCAGCAGGTCATCGATACCAACCTCACTTCCGTCTTCGCGATGTGCCGCGTGGCGATTCCGATCATGCGCCGGCAGGGCGGGGGCAACATCATCAACGTGACCTCGATCGCCGCCCGCACGGGTGGTGCGGCTGGCGCCGGCATCTACGCTGCCGCCAAGGCGGCGGTCAGCACGTTGACGAAGAACATGGCCAAGGAGGAGGCGGCACACGGGATTCGCGTCAACGCGGTGTCGCCCGGCGTGATCACCACCCCGTTCCACGACAGCGTGTCGTCCCCGGCGCAGATGGAAGCGGCCCGCTTGGCAATTCCCCTGGGTCGGCTGGGAACCCCTGAGGACTGTGTCGGTACATTCCTCTATCTCGCTTCCGACGCCCTGAGTCGCTACGTGAATGGCCAGGTCATCGAGGTGAACGGCGGCCAGCTCATGCCGTGACCTCCGGTCCGGCAATGGGGCCCCAGCTGCGACGGGAGCTGACGCCGTTGGTGCGCGTGCATGCCGCGCACGAAGCACGTCGGTGCCGCGTCGCCGATTCCGGATGCCTAAAGCGTCGGTCCCTCGCCCGATGAAGTCATCGGCGTGCGCCGTAGCGCATCGAGACGGAAACAGCGCCTCCTTCAATCGCCAGTCGTCACCCTGCGAGCCGAGGACGTGCCAGAGCTGGAGCATTGCGCCCGCGCCGATGTGTATCCCGTTCACTCCGCGCCCAGACCCAGCCTGCCACGCCCAGGCCCGTGCGGCTCCTGCCGAACCTCAGCCGTGTCCGTGTCGATGGTGGAGATCGGGGTAGTGCGGGTGCGTGTGCCGTAGCGGCTCGTGCCGGTGCCAGTGGGAGTGCGGTTCGGTCACTGGCCCATCGTGCTGGTGCTGATGATGCTCGTCATGGACATGGCGATGCGCATGCTCAAGCACGTCATGCGCATGGTCATGGTCGTGGCGTTCGGTCAGGTGCATCCACAGCCCGAACGCCATTAGTGCAGCAGCGCCGAGCAGGCTCGGTGTGACAGGCTCGCCCAGCAGCACCAGCGCCAGGGCAGCGCCGATGAACGGTGCCAGCGAGAAGTAGGCCCCCGTGCGGGCCGTGCCGAGATGCCGCAAGCCCAACATGAACATCACGAGGCTTACGCCGATGCCGAAGAACCCGACTACGCCCCCAGCGAGAAGGAAGCCCGCCGATGGCACGATGGCTCCCGTCGCAAGGGCGAGACCGAGGTTGACCGCTCCCGCTACCAACCCCTTGATCATCGCGATCTGCACGGGGTCCGCGGACGAGAGCTTTCGCGTGAGGTTGTTATCGATGCCCCACGCGAGGCAGGCTCCAGCGATCAGCACGGCCCCTGCGTCGAACCTCACCGACTGGCCGCTCCACGTCAGCAACACGGCCCCGGATAGGATGGCGAGGGCCCCGAGGAGCAATCGTCGGTCCACGTTCTCCCGGAACACAAGCCACGCGATGGCCATGGTGGCGAGCCCCTCAAGGTTCAGCAGCAGGGACCCGGTCGAGGCGGACGTGAGCGAGAGCCCGAACATCAGCAGCAGAGGGCCAATGACGCCGCCGAAGAGGACCACTGCCGCCAGCCATGGGAAGTCCTGACGGGCAAGGGGGGCTTCGACAATCGGCAGCCCAACAGCCCTGCGGAGGACATGGAAGAAGCTCAAGCCGACCCCAGCGCCGAGGTACAGGATACCCGCCAGCATCCATGGGTTCACCGCACCGAGCAGCAGCTTCGACAGCGGAGCTGAGGCACCGAAGAGGACAGCGGAGCCGAGGGCAAGCGGCACGCCCGGCCAGAGGTGGGACTTGGTTGGGGTCGTGGACATGGTGGAGAGGTACTACGTCCCCTCGCTCAAAGTCACCTGCTCACGAAGGAAGAGCTAGCTGGAGAGGTGCACCCCTGCAACCGTAGTGGCGTCATGGGGTACGCAGATGGGGTACATCGCGGGGTACGCACCGGGGCCGTGAGGTTCCGTAAGGTCTTGAAACTGCTTGTCTTATCGGGGTGATCAAAGCGATGGTGGAGCTGAGGGGACGCTCGTCACTCTCGGATTGGCCGTTGAAATACCTTTGCATTTTCTGTCTCTGTTCGTCTTTTGTGTAGCAGTGGTGTGGCGCAATGCAAGCGTCTTCTCCAGTCGTTTGACCGATGGTTGGATAGGTAGCGATCTGAGGATTTTGCGAACGGCAGGACGATCTGATGGAGAAAACGTGCGTTTCAAACTACCCGTTGAGGTGCAACATCTGGTGCACGCCCGGAACCTGCTACGGAAAAGGTATGAGCATCTCGGACTGACATTTACGCCATACGGCAACCTCGTCGACGATCTTGGCGAGGCCGTCACTTCCGAGCTATTCGGGCTGCGGCTCGCACACACGCGGGGCCTTAAAGGTAATCGATGCCGTCATCAGCGGGAGGGGTAGGCACAAGAAATCCGGGCGAGGGCCGCATTCTACTAGCGCAAGAAAGGTTGAGGCGTAGCCGCTGCGCATCGTCAAAGCTGGATCGGCCAACACATCAACGGACAAACCCCCGGCAGATCGCTCCGCTGGGGGCTCATAGTACGTAAATAACGACTGCGTTACGGTCTTGCCGCTCCGCTAGAAGTGGAAGTTGAAACCCGCCCGAACGATAGCAGCGCTCGACGAAACTGCATAGGCGTCAACATCGTCGTCGTAGTCATCGTCAACATAGGTCGTGGGTAAACCGACGTAGAGACCCTCAACTTTGACGCTGACGTTGTCGGAAACCATATATTCAACGCCTACACCAGCGGCCAAGCCGAATTGCAACTCCTCCAAGCAGTATCCGTCATAGTCCCCGCAGTCGTTCTCAGGAGAGTAGTCCCCCTTGAAATTCACTTGAACCGCCGCCAACCCGGCCGTTGCGTAGAACAGAGTCTTGTCCACCGCCAGCCCAGCGCGCAGCCGAACTGTAGAGTACCAGTCCCACATCCTCTCATGGTCGGTGTCGTAGAGATTGTCATAGAAGCTGGCCCCCAAGTTTGACCAGTTCAAGTCAGCCTCAATGCCCACAACCCCAGAGCCGAATTGTGCGTTCATGCCAACCGTGCCACCAGCACTGAAGCCCCAGTCAGACAGATCGACGCTGCCATATGATATGTTCTCGTCGAAGTCTGAGAAGGTGGAGGAGAACAGACCGCCGCCGACCGTTCCGCCCACGTAGAAACCACTCCAATCCTCTACACCGGCTGCGACGTCAGGAACGTAAACCTCGTCCATCAGGTCAGCAGCGTACGATGCTGAAGTGGTAAGCAGCAGCGCTGCGATAGCCCCAGAAAAAGCCTTCATGAGAAACCTCCAGTTCTTTCAATTTGGAATTTAACCCGATCTACGACCCAAAGCTGTAACCAAATAGCCACATGCTGGTCTCATTCGAGGCGACAGCAGCGGAGGCGGGTACGGCGCACGCGGCGCCGTTGGGCAGCAAACGATGCCAAGTCACTGGAGGGCCGGTAGCGACGTCTGAGGTCGTGTGAAACGGACAGACCCTACGTAGGCGGCAGCAGCCAGTGTGGAGTGGGTTGCCGGGAGTAGATTTCTCGCCTTGGCTGCTGGTGCCAGCCAAGATTGAAGGCGTTGTCCCGAGTGAAGAACGTGAGGCGGTGGTAGTTGATGTTGTCATTGATCCACCAAGCCAAATCTTTCCAGCTATCTGCGGATGTCGCTCGGTCATTGAACCCCGGTGCAACAACACAGGCGGCCGCACCCTTGTGACCGTTGGCGTCCACGCGATCCCAGATGTGATAGGAAAAGTTCTTCTCGTTGCTGGCGCACTGGAGCCCATTTTTCGCACCGAAGTCGTTGAGCTTGGCTGAGCGGAAGCCAGATCGCACGACGATCGGCCCAAACTGCTTCACCAGCGGCTCCAGCACCTCGGCGCAGAGCTTGGTGCCAACCTCAATGGCGAGGTCCGGATCGTCGGGGGCGTTCGGGATGCCGAAGGCCACTCCGATTTCCGAATAAAGGAACTGCCGCATGTAGAAGTTCTGCGACAGGCGGATGCGGCCAAGCTTGTCAAGTTTCCAGTACAAATCGTTCATGAACTAGTGTGCGCTAAAATCTTGTCTTTGCTATGTTTTTTCGCCGAACCGCCTACTCACTGCCAAGCTGATGCAGGAAAGGTCGGAAGGTGTTGACCGCCGTGTTGGCGGTCCTGCAGAGCCAATTGAGCAAGGCGTCATCCTCCTCGGCGCGACCCGGATAGAGGATCGACACCGTCGCGCTGAAGGCGGAGGCGGAGTGATCTTCCTCCAGTGCGAGGGGCAGGCCCAAGCGGTCCTCAAGATCGGGCAGAGACTCTTGGATGGCTGCTAGCGCCTTTCGCCCTTCCTCGCCCTTCAGACGAAAGAACAGCCCTGCCGCGCCTTCTCTGGTGCGGTACGCTGTCATGCTGTCAGCCGGGGACGGCAGTGCCATGCGCACCCAACCGGTTCCGCCATGACGCGGCTTGGGCTGGTCGGGATGATCGAACTGGACCGTATCGATAAATCGCTGCCAGAAGCGGCGCTTGGCGTCCTTTTGAGCATTGGCCTTCGGGTCTACGACGGCTTCGGCATCCTCATGGCTGCTCTGCTCGGTATCGAGCAGCACCGGCAGACCCTCCGGCGAGACGATGATGCGATGTTCGATGACCTCAGTGCGGAGGGGGACGCTGGGAACGACGATGGTCTGTCCCTGCCCATCTTCCCAAAGCTGAAACTCCACGAGGGCCAAGCGGGAGGCAAGACCGCTGCTCTGGTTGAGGTGGGTAGCGATGGCATGAACATCGGAGCGAATGCCGTCGCCTGCGATAATCAGGGCAAAGTCACCAAGGGCCAAAGAGCGGGACACACCATCGACGAAGATTGCCTCCTCCAGTTGTGGAAAGGCCTTTCGGGCATGCTCATAGAGGGGGTTGGGTCCGCTCCAGCCGAGAGCGACCTTGAGGCGTGCGGTCAGGTCCGCGTAGGACCACTGGCGCAGCAGGGAGGCGTATTCGAGGATTTGGGCGATCACCTCACGGCGGGCCTGTGGGTTGCGCCACAGCTTGCACTCGACCAAAACGAGCCGCCCTTCGGCACTGACGCCGAAAATGTCGAGATAGACCGTACCGCCCACCTTGGGGATGCTCAGTTCCCGGCAGATCGGCACGTAGCCGAAAGTGCCCGGCGTCACGGCCGCTAGGGGCACCAACTCGGGCTTGGCGAAGAGAAGGCGTTGCAGCCACTTCTCATCGTGTCCGACCTCGGCGGCGGGCTGAAGCGATGACCTTTTCAGCCAAGTGCCATGATCGAAATCGTCGCCGTCGAACACCAGTGAATGCAAGGCCGCCCCCAAATCACGAAACGCTATGCAACATAAAGCGTGACTGCCGGTAAACAGCATTTCTACAAGTCAGGCAAAATGGTGCGACACATCTGCTCCGGCCGATGGTCGTGGCCATGCACAGCAAGCTCGACGTACTCAGAAGCGCAGTCGGCCAGCGGATCAGGTCCGCGCGCCGGTCACGGGACATCAGTCAGGAAGACTTGGCGGCGACAGTTGGCAGGTCAACCGCTGCGCTGTCCAACATCGAGCGAGGCGCGAGCCTGCCACCTCTGGATACGCTGTTTCAGATCGCCGAAGCGCTCGACGTTCCTATCTCAGCCTTCTTCGCGAACATCGACACGTCCGCGAGCCCGAAGCGTGTGGAGCTAGATGCGGAGATGGCCATGCAACTCCGCGCCCTGCGTGACGATCAGATGGCGACGGCGTTGCGCGTGGTGAAGGCACTGCGTGAGCCTTAAGTTATTGCACCCGCTTCGGTCCTTCGGGGACCCACAGGTTCCGCCTATGAAAGTGGCCAAACGTGCACGCGCGGGTGCGCCGCGAACCCGCCAGCAGGTTACGCGAGGGGGCCGGTGACGGCCACTCGCAGCGAAGCAAGCAGACCTTCGTAGGCTGGCGCTACCCCATATGTTCGCCATCTCTCCCGTTGAACGGTTCGCACGCGATGTAGAACGCCATCTAGGACAAGTTGCTCGCATGCTGCTCGAACCGGTCGTGTCGCCGCTTCTGCCACGCGACCCGTTTCTAAGAGTGGCAGCAGAAGCCACGCCAAGGGGAGCCCATGTTCAGCGCATCTACTAGTGACAGCGTTGATGAAGCCGACCATGGCGTAAGGCCCGGAGCGGGGATGTGTCGCCGGGATCGACGCGAGTGAGGCTAGGAGCGTATTCAGACGAACGGACGCTCGCTCATTCACGAAGCGAAGGAAGTCTCCCACGTCACTGAGGGTCCTGTTCGGCAGAACGCTGGTCCGCGCTAGCCGCTGGTATCGCGCACGGATTTTTCCTGTGTGCCGAAGTTCGATCCTCAGTCGTGTGGCCGACTTGGCATACAGACCTAAGGAGACGTTGGATTGCAGGGGCACGGCATAGCTCGTGCTGTTTGCGTGGGTGGTCCTTGCGGTATTCTCTCGCATCTCGGTGAGCCTTTCCCCGACCTCCCTCGCTACCTGCCTTGCGTCGTGCTCCTCAAACTCCCAAGTGCTCTCGGCATGGCGCACGGTCCAATTCGACCAAAGGACTTGCAGGTCTAGCCCCGTATCGCGACAGCGGAGCAATTCCCGTTCGACAAGCAGGGCAACCAACTCAAGGTAGCGGGTCGTCACGGCGACCCAGTCGGCACGCAGCGCATGCTGGACGCGGACAGGGAGGATGAAGTTGTCGTTGCCGTCCAACGTCAGCCGTGAAGCTTCGTGCCGTGTTCTACGGTTCACCCGCAGGTCGCGTTCGGCTGCTTCGATCGTTGGGTCTTCGGCGGGCTGTACTCCGCGATGGGAAAAGAAGCGCAGAGGGTTGAGGTCAAGTTCGATGCCCACATGCCAGTGACCGTCACCACGTGGCCGAAACCAGAGGGTCCCTCCGAACAGCCACTGGTCCGTTCCCCGGAACTTCCTGACCGTGAGACGGAAACCTGAGGCGCCGTATCCTTCCGAATGAACCTGAAACACCTGCCCGTCGGCAGCGGCCTCCAAGGCTACTCGAACCTGTTTGGTGGTAGCGCGCCGAACAAAGGAGCTAGGGAAGGATATTACGAGTTTGTCCGTCCAAGCCCTATCGGGTCGGAAAGTGAACCCCGGTGCAAAATAGGGGAGGGCACGTACTGGCCTGATGCGCGTAGTGCGAGTGTGCAAGTTGGCCCTGACGGCTAGTCTTGTTTACCGTCTATAGAACGGGCCGACGTTGCAGACGCAAGCATGAAGGTGCGGCTACGCTGCGCTGGAGGCGAGAACCCTGTATACCGACGCCCTGCCAACGCCCAGCCGCTTGGCAATCTCAGACGGACTCACGCCCTCCCGGTGGAGCAGGAAAATCTGGGCGGCCTTTGCTTGAACGGTCGGCTTCCGCCCCCGGTACTTCCCCTCCCTCTTCGCCTTTGCGATGCCCTCGCGCTGGCGTTCCAGCATGATGCCTCGCTCGAACTCTGCCATCGCCACCATCATCTGCACGAAGAACTTGTCCTGCGGAGACTTGGTGTTGATGGCCCCCTTTCCAAAGCTGAGAACCCTGAGCGAAACCCCCTTCTTCTCCAGTCGCTGTACTATGTCGTTCAAGTGAGCCGACGACCGGGCCAGCCTGTCCACCTTGGTCACGACAAACTCGTCGCCCTCGCGCACAAACTCCAGCGCTGCCTCTAGCTGGGCGCGCTCGGCCACAGAAGAGACCTGCTCCGAAAACATCCTCTCTACGCCTGCCCCCAATAGATCGCGCTGCTGAGCTTCCAGCCCTGCTTGCTGTTCGGCTGTCGAGGTTCGTGCGTATCCAACGAGCATCTGTCTGTCTCACTAGCATCAAAGACACTATAAGACTTTGTCTCAAAATTGCAACCGGTATTTCCGTGAGACGCCTTGGCGCTCATCGATCGCGTCTCCCTAGCTCCCGCCCGTGTGAGAAGGCAAAGCCGCGGCTAAGCGGTCTGGAACAGAGTTGGTGCTACGCTGCTAGATCAACCGAGACCGCTACATGGCCAGCGGTTATCGACGTCAACATAGAGGCTGTCGCTATGTCACCGGTAACGAGCCGCTGGGCTTGGGAAAGCTCTTCTTTGATACGTATCTTGTCGTCGTCGGGCACAAGAACGACCCGTTGAAGTATGCTCGCAGCATCCAATCCAACGTGTTTGCGCAGAGCTAACTGAAGTAGGTGCTTGTTGGTAAGCCTCTTTCGCGCGCTGAAAATGGCAAACTTATAGGCGAAATCCCGCTCCCTACGAGAAAAAAACACCCGACTTGGGATCGCCCTTTTGAAATTGAGAAGTAGCACTTGAGGAGACTGCTCGGAATGTGTCCGCCAACTCAGCGCAAGAACGCGAGCTAAATTGGCGTAAGTCTGTTCCTTGGCATCCAAAACGATCCAATAATTGGAAAGGAAGGCTCGCTGTCGGGGAGAACTGCGGTCAAAGGAGCGCTCCAGTTCGCCGGTTAAGTGCGCCTTCAAATCATCAAGGTCAGCCAGAGGCTTTCCGTTCCACTTCTTGGCAGAGGCGATCTCGTCCGCTCCGACACCCAACGACCGGAGGGTAGCAGCCACCGCCGCCACGTTGTCTGCACTTCGATGAAAAAGCTGTGTCCATTCCCGCCCGTTCGGCGCATTTAAGTCAGCGACCAGCCCAAAATCCGCCGTCTCAGCGCTGTCCCCGCCGAACAGGTAGACGAGTTCGTCTTCTCCCTCGCCGACCAATTTGGCCTCGGGCGTGCGCACGAGGTCCTGAATGCTGCGATGTATGAACAGCGATGTGTCGCTAAGAGGCATTGCACTCATTCCGCTCACTATACACTACCTTGGATATGGTTACGGCAATGGCAATTGTCTCGTCGTCGATTTCGATCAGCCCCTGTACCCCGTCGCGCCGCTCCCAGTACACGACGCCGTTCGGGAGTTCTGAGGTTGGCTCGACATCGGTCCAGAACTCGATCCCCTCCTTGTCCACACAAGGTAACGGCCCGGAACCGCCATCGCACAGCGGCAGCTTGTAAGCCTTTACCTTGGGGAAGGCGCCGCCGATTTTGATCGCCTTTCCCCAAATCTGACCCGATGCAAGCTGCTTCTTCGCGGTCTCATAATCTTGGGTCTTGCCATTCTTAACCCGATGAAAAGGACCATACCTAAACGGCATTCCGTAGTCCTTCGAACTTACTTGGGCACCCGGACGGCAGGATAGAGATGCGAAAGATCGAGGCCATCATACTCTATACGATTAAGCTGCTCGCGAGAGAGCTTCACTAGGTTGTCAGTGCCGTAGTGGTCACCGAGCCCTTTTGCCGACCAGCCGCCGATCTTCACCGCTACGTCATGGCTCACTTCCGCTCGCCGCATAGCGCTGCGGAACGTGTGTCGAAGGCTGTGAAATACCTTTCGACTGTCCGTTACTCCAGCCTTTTTCCGGTATCTGGAAAACCACCGCGAAACGGGTGCGGCGATGTAACCGTGACGGTCAGGCTTAAGCGAGGGAAACAGTCGCCGACTGGAGCCCTCTGGCAGCCGCTGTGCAAACTCCCAAAATCCCAGCCTGATTAGCTCATCAACGATCGGGATGGCTCTGAGCGCAGCCTCGGTCTTCTGCGAGCGCACGATTTCCTCCTCCTCGCGGTCCGAGTACTCCGTCTCATCCCACACGTCCCACATCGTCACGATGCAAGGAATGCCGCCTATTTTGGTGACTTCCTTTCTCGTTAGCTGACAAATCTCACCCAGCCGCAGCCCTGTGAACAGCGAAACAAGAGGCACCCAGTAGCGCGGATCGTCCGGCAACTCCCCTGAGATTGGCGGTGGTTTCGCCGCCCCGTTCTTCCGGGCTAGCTGCCGGTATTGGCTGCCAAAAACCTTAAGAAGGTCGTGAGGCGCGAACTCCAACCGGCCGGGCCTCCGAGGGCCAGTCGGCTTCTCCGCCAAACCATGTGCGACGCTCTTGCCGACGTAGTCCTCTTTTTCTGCCCACCGAAAGAACGCGGCCAGATCAGACAGATAGCCATATAGCGTGTTTGCCGCGATCGGCTTGAGCCCGAGCCGCGCCGCCTCTGCTGAAGCTTGCGGCGCTGACAGACGAGCCAAGTCAGGCTTCTTCCTCCAGTTGGGAGGCAGGCGCCTGAGCACCTGTTCAAACCGAGCCGTTTCATCACGCGTTACCGCAGACATCGGCTTGGAGACATCGAAACAGTCTTCGATAAGGCTCCAAATGTAGTCGTAGCCGTTGATGGTCTTGGAGCTTCTTGCGTTCTGCTGCTTCTTAGCCTTGTACAGCGTGTGAACGTCCCTCAGCGATACCAGCCGCCGGGGGTTGGTCTCGCTGGGACGGGCAGGCTCAGGATGGGACAGCCGACCAGCAGAACCGACGAACATTGTATCTGTCTCGTCCGGTGGCAGGACCCCAAACACCCGCCGCTCCAACGCCGACTTCTCGGCGCGTCTGAGATAGCCGCCAAGTATGAAAGCGGCGTTCGGATCGCCTATATACCCCGCCTTCTCTAGCGTGCTTTCCGCTAGCGAGAGGAAAGGAGCTTCAGACAACGGGTTTCCGTTAGTCAACTCTATGAGGTCGTCTCGCCAGTTCGACACCATCGTTTCGTGATCGGCCCCCAGCGCTTCAAGCGCGTCGTCGATGGCCGTCTGTCGGCGGCCGAAGTATTGGAGGGCGAGCGCCCTTAGATCATCGTCGGTCGCCTTTGGTTCCTCTGCGCTCATGCGGGACAAGATCGCGTCGAGGACATGGGCAACATCATGAGCGGTTTTCAGATACCGGCGCTCTGCCTCGCGACGATCTCCCGTGCGGAGCGACCGCATGATCAACTCACGCGCTGTTCCATCTTCGTGAAGCAGTTCGCGCCATTCGTGGAACGGTGCACCGGGGTTCACTGACAGCCGACCCCATCGCTCGGGGTTCGAGGTGATGCGGTTGCGCACGTCCTCCGGGACGCGTTTGCGATAATAGAAGACCGACCCTCGGAGCATTAGGCCGGGATACTTGCCCATGTCGTCCATACCCAATGTGTAGCAGGGTTGTGGAGCAGCGAGGACAGAAAATGCTTGGATTTCAGAGGTTTTTGAGCGGGATCAACGCTCTAGTCGGAACTGGTGGAGCTGAGGGGAATCGAACCCCTGACCTCATCATTGCGAACGATGCGCTCTCCCAACTGAGCTACAGCCCCGCTCCGATCGGGGGGCTTGTTAGCCGATCCGATCGGTTTGGGCTAGTGGTTTTTTCTCGTCGCTGGTGGTGCCCGGTCACCGGCATCCGTCCCCATCATACGGGTCTGGGCAACGGGGAGGACAAGTGCGCCGCTGTACGGGAGAAGCGCCGAGGGCCGGGCTAGACGCTGGCCCAGGTGCCGGTCTTCTCGCTGGCAAAGATCGCGTCCAGCACCTTCATGTGCCTGATGGCGTCTTCGACGCCCCATTCGAGGGGCTTGTTGTCGAGGATGGCGCGGCAGAAGGCGTTGGCCTGCTCGGTGTACTGGTCGCAGGGCGGGATGATCTCGCGGCGGGAAAGGCTGCCGTCCTGGGCATAGCCCTGGTCGATGAGGATGGCGGTGGCCTTGTCCTCGGGGGCGTTGAAAGGAATGAGGATTTCGACGCGGCCCCTGGTGCCGATGAGCTCCAGCGACTGGCTGCCGACCGACTGGGTGGAGCAGATGAAGCTCGACTGGCGGCCGCCGCCGAAATCGAGCAGTACCGAGGCGAGGCGGTCGGTCTTCATCTGCGGGTCGCGATCGACGAGCGCGACGGCGCGGGTCGGTTCGGACTCGAACAGGAAGCGCGAGGCGGTGACCGGGTAGCAGCCGATGTCGTAGATGCCGCCGCCGCCGATATCGGCCTGGTTGCGCACGTTCGTTGGGTCGGTGAGGTAGTAGGTGAACACGCCGCGGATGGCGCGCAATTCGCCCAGTTCGCCCGAGCGGGCGATCTCGCGGGCGCGCAGCCATTGCGGGTGGTGGCGCACCATGAAGGCCTCGTAGAACACGATGTCCTTCGGCATCTGGCGCAGCTGCTCGGCCTCCATGGCATTGAGCGCAATGGGCTTTTCGCACAGCACGTGCTTGCCGGCGCGCGCTGCGGCGAGCGTCATGGGGACGTGCAGGTGGTTGGGCAGCGGGTTGTAGATGGCGTCGATGCTGGGATCGGCGAACAGCTCCTCGTAGGAGCCGTAGGCCTTCGTCTTGCCGGTCAGGCCGAGCTCGGCGATGTAGGCATTGGCCTTGTCGAGATCGCGCGAGGCGACGGCGGCAACTTCGCTGAGCGGCGATTTCATGATCGCCGGGGTAACCTTCTTCAGTCCGATATTGGCGGTGCTGAGGATGCCCCAGCGAATTTTCCTGTCGGCCATGATGCCCTCCCTCGATCGTGCGTCGAACCTAGCGGATGGTCAGCCCCGCTGCCATACTACTTCCGCGACTTCGCCACGCCGATGAACGGATCCTGAACCGTCGTCAGGCGGCCTGCCCGGCGGCCCAGCCGGAGGCCCAGGCCCACTGGAAGTTGTAGCCGCCGAGCCAGCCGGTGACGTCGACGCACTCGCCGACGAAATAGAGGCCGGGGACGGTGCGGGCCTGCATGGTGGTCGAGTCGAGGCCGGCGGTGTCGATGCCGCCGAGCGTGACCTCGGCGGTGCGGTAGCCTTCCGAGCCGGTGGGCTTGATGGTCCAGCGGCGCAGCGCGTCCTCGATCTTTCCGAACGACTTGTCCGAGATGTCGCCCATCATCGTGGTGATGCCGATGTCCTCGGCCAGGATCTGGGCCAGGCGCTTGGCGAAATGCTGCGACAGGACGGTCTGGAGTTGTACCTTGGGCGTGCTGGTGCGGGCGTCGCGGAGGATTTCGGTGAGGTCGCCATTGGGGAAGAGGTCGATGACGATGGCATCGCCCTCACGCCAGTAGCTCGAGATCTGCAGGATCGCGGGGCCGGAAAGACCGCGATGGGTGAACAGCAGCGCTTCCTCAAAACTCCTCTTGCCGACCGAGATGCGGGTCGGGTCGACGGCGATGCCGCTCAGTTGCGCCATCCACTCGAGGATGCGCGGCTCGAAGGTGAGGGGAACAAGGGCCGGGCGCGTCTCGGTGACCTTCAGCCCGAACTGGGTGGCGAGCTGGTAGGCGAGGCCGGTGGCGCCCATCTTGGGGATCGACTTGCCGCCGGTGGCGACGATCAGCGCGCCGGCGGTGAACGAAGCGTCCTCGGCGGTGACGGTGAAGGTGGCGTCGGCGTGGCTGACGCCGGTGATCACGGTCTCGAGCCGGAGGGTGGCTCCGGCCTTGCGCAGCTCGGCGAGCAGCAGGTTGACGATCTGCTGGCTCGAGCCGTCGCAGAACAGCTGCCCGAGGGTCTTTTCGTGGAAGGGGATGGCGTAGCTGTCGACGAGCGCGATGAAGTGCTCCGGGGTGTAGCGGGCAAGGGCCGACAGCGCGAAGCGCGGGTTCTGGCTGATGAAGCGGTCGCGGCCGGCCTTCACCGTGGCGTTGATGTTGGTGAAGTTGCAGCGCCCGCCGCCGGAGATGCGGATCTTCTCGCCGGCGGCCTTGGCGTGATCAAGCACAAGCACCTTGCGGCCGCGCTTGCCGGCCTCGATGGCCGCCATGAGGCCCGCGGCGCCGGCGCCGAGGACGATGATGTCGTAGTGGGTCATGGCGCGGGGATACACCGGGACGCGGGTGGTGGATAGGGGCGATGGGATGGACACTATCGAGCCCCAAGCTCGGATGACATCCCGGCTTTCGCCGGGATGACATCGAGTTTTTGGGGGCGTCGAGCTCCTACTGCCGACGTAGGCAATTTCCTATACCCGATTGACTATTTGCGATTTCGGCGTAGATAACGCGGCGCCGTAGAGACAAGGATCGGGCGCGATGCGCAGCGAACTGGACATGACCGTGACTGCCGGGGTGGCGAAAGCCGCCGGCACGGTCATTGCAGCTCTCATGGCGGCGACCAAAACCACCAAAACCCCCTGAGCCGATCCCCGGGCCTCTCCCGCCGGGGAGCGGCCTGAGCCATGCGTGCCGCGGACCGATCCGGTCCAGCGCGGGGGACTGAAGGCAAAGAGGACCAAGTTCAAATGGGTTATCGCGTCGCTGTCGTCGGGGCCACGGGCAATGTGGGCCGTGAAATGCTCAATATCCTCGCCGAGCGGAAGTTTCCCGCTTCCGAGGTGATCGCGCTGGCGTCGGCCCGCTCGCAGGGCCAGGAAATCAGCTTCGGCGACAAGCGGCTCAAGGTGCAGAACCTCGAGAACTTCGACTGGACCGGCGTCGACTTCGCGCTGATGAGCGCCGGCTCGACCGTCGCCAAGGAGTGGGGCGAAAAGATCGGCGCCACCGGCACCATCGTCGTCGATAACTCGAGCTTCTGGCGCTACCATGCCGACGTGCCGCTGGTGGTGCCCGAGGTCAACGCGCACGTGCTCGACGAATACATGGCGCGCAACGACCGCAAGAACATCATCGCCAACCCGAACTGCTCGACGGCGCAGATGGTGGTGGCGCTGAAGCCGCTGCACGACCTCGCCAGGATCAAGCGCGTGGTGGTCTCGACCTACCAGTCGGTGTCGGGCGCCGGCAAGGAAGGCGTCGACGAGTTGTGGGCGCAGACCAAGGGCATCTTCGTCAACGACAGCCCGACCCCCAAGAAGTTCTCCAAGCAGATCGCCTTCAACGTCATTCCGCATATCGACGTGTTCATGGAAGACGGCTCGACCAAGGAAGAGTGGAAGATGGTGGTCGAGACCAAGAAGATCCTCGACCCCAAGATCAAGGTGACGGCGACCTGCGTGCGCGTGCCGGTGTTCGTGGGCCACTCGGAGGCGATCAACCTCGAGTTCGAGACCCCGATCTCGGCCGACGAGGCGCGCGATGCGCTGCGCGAGGCGGACGGCGTGTCGGTGATCGACAAGCGCGAGACCGGCGGCTACGCCACCCCGATCGAGGCGGTGGGCGAGTACGACACCTATGTCAGCCGCATCCGCGAGGACGTGACGGTTGAGAACGGGCTCAACATCTGGGTGGTGAGCGACAACCTGCGCAAGGGCGCGGCGCTCAACACGGTGCAGATCCTCGAGACGCTGATCGCGCGCAACCTGGTGGAGCAGAAGGCGGCGTAAGGCTGTCGCCTTCGACCATCGTGCTCCCACCCCTCATCCGGCGCTACGCGCCACCTTCTCCCCGACGGGGAGAAGAACAGAGGTGGCTCGATGGGGCCGCAGCGTATTCCTCTCCCCGTCGGGGAGAGGGTGGATCGGCCGCAGGCCGAGACGGGTGAGGGGTTAAGCCACTGACCTCGCTGTAGAGATCGTTGCATGCCCATCCGCCACATCCTGCTCGCCATTGCCGTCGCCGTCGTCTGGGGACTGAGCTTCATTGCCATCCGGTGGGGGGTGGACGAGGTGGCGCCGTTGCTGCTGACGGCGTTGCGCTATGTGTTTGCGGCGTTGCCGGCGGTGTTCCTGGTCAAGCGCCCGGCGGTGCCGCTGCGCCTGCTGGTCGGCTACGGCCTCGCCATCGGGGTGGGGCAGTTCGGGCTGCTGTTCATTGCGGTCAAGCTGGGCATGCCGGCCGGGCTCGGCTCGCTGGTGATCCAGCTGCAGGTGTTCTTCACCATCTTTCTCGCCTTCGTCTTCTTCGGCGAGCGTCCGGGCTGGGCGCAACTGGGCGGTGCAGGCGTGGCGCTCGCCGGCATCGGCGTCATCGCACTCGACCGGCTCGAGGGTGCGGCGCTGCTGCCGCTGCTCATGACCATCGCGGCGGCGGTATGCTGGGGGCTGGGCAACACGGCCGGCAAGAAGGCGGGGCGGGTCGACATGCTCGGGCTCGTCGTGTGGTCGGCGCTGGTGCCGCCGATTCCGCTGCTGCTGGCTTCGCTGCTGCTCGACGGGCCGGGCGCCATCCCGCTGGCGCTCGAGCATATCAGCTGGCGCGGGATCGGGGCGATCGCCTTCATGTCCTATGTCGCGACGCTGTTCGGCTTCGGCGCCTGGGCCTGGCTGCTCAGCCGCTATCCGGCGAGCCAGGTGACGCCGTTCGCGCTGTTCGTGCCGGTGGCGGGCATCGCCAGCGGGGCGCTGCTGCTCGGCGAGGCGATCACGCTGCCTGAGATCATCGGCAGCGCGCTGGTGTTCGCGGGCCTGCTGATCAACGTGTTCGGGCCGCGCCTGAGCAAGCGGGCGGCGGCGTGATCAGCCTGCGGCCGGCGACACCGGCGGATGACATGCAGATCGCGGAGCTGTTCGCGGTATCGCGGCGGCTGCTGACCTTCCTGCCCGATCTCCACACGATCGAAGAGGACCGGGTGTTCGTGCGCGATCACATGCTGCGCGACTACCAGGTCACGGTGGCCGAGCGTGACGGCAGGATCGTCGGCTTCATGGCCGAGCTCGAGGGGTGGATCGAGCATCTCTACGTCGATGCGGGCCAGCTTCGCTCGGGCGTGGGGAGGACGCTGATCGAGGCCGCCCAATCGCGCAACGAGACGCTGCAGCTGTGGTGCTTCGCCGACAACCTGCGTGGCCGGGCGTTCTACGAGCGGATGGGGTTCGAGGCGGTGAAATTCACCGACGGCGCCGCCAACGAGGCCAAGGCGCCGGACATCATGTACCTGTGGGAGCGGGATTCGGTCAGTGGCTGAAGCGGAGCCGATGGTGTGCTGGGCTGGTCTCGGCGGCAGAGCGCGGACCCCGTGCCTCGGCTTGGCCTTCCCGCTGGGTAGCTGGCCGCCTCAATGAATGCGCAGCTCCGGCGCGCCAGGAACGGTCCGTAGCGCGGTCAGGGGGCCAATCGTAGAATCAGACGTCCGGCCGATAGAAGTCGCCGTCGTCGTTCATGACCCAGAGCTCGCCAGTCGAGATGTCGAACCAGGCGCCGTGGACGGCGAGCTTGCCCTCTTCCTCGAGCTTCTTGACGTAGGGGAAGGTCCTGAGGTTGGCGATCGAGTTGCGGATCGAGAAGCGCTCGAGCATGGTCTGGCGCTCCTTGTCGGTGAGCAGCGTGTATCGCGACACCGCGTCGGCAACCGGGGACAGCATGTTCATCCACTTGCCGATGAAATCGCCCTGGGCCAGCGGGCCGGCGGCGGGATCGAGGGCGGCGCGGATGCCGCCGCAGCGGCCGTGGCCCATGACGACGATGTTCTTGACCTTGAGCGCGTTGACGGCGAACTCGATGCCGGCCGAGGTGCCGTGCTGGCCGCCGTCGGGCTGGAAGGTCGGCACGAGGTTGGCGACGTTGCGCAGCACGAACAGTTCGCCCGGGCCGGCCGAGAAGATGGTCTCCGGCGCCGCGCGGCTGTCGCAGCAGGCAATGATCATCGTGGTCGGCGACTGACCCTGGTCAGCCAGCTCCCGGTAACGGCCCTGCTCCGCGTCGTAGCGGTCGGACATGAACGACTTGTAGCCGTCGAGCAAAAATGCTGGAAACCGATGCATGCCGCAGCGATTAGCTGTTTGCCGCGGCATTTTCAACGCCCGGCATTATCGGGCAGGGGGGCATAGGAGTATTGCATGCTGATTTATCGATTCCTCTCGGGCGAGGACGACTCTAGCTTTTGCCACAAGGTGACCAAGGCGCTCAGCGAGGGCTGGGTGCTGCATGGGTCGGCCACCTATGCGTATGACGCACTGACCAAGACGATGAAATGCGGCCAGGCCGTCACCAAGGTGGTGTCGGACCAGCCCTACGATCCGGACAGGAAGCTGGTCGACTACGTCTAGCCATCGGGTTCCTGCGGGCGATGCGGCGTCCGCGGGGGCATAAATGCAGGATGAACGTCCGGTTCAAGGCCGGTTCCGGGGGCACTCGGTAGAACGAACCCATGACGCGCAGGGATGCGCCACGCTTGAGGTTCGAAAATGCAGATCAAGACCGTTGTCGCCGCCGTCGGACTTGCCGCCGTAGCCCTGCCGCTGGCGGTGCTGGCGAGCCAGCCGCGCCTGCCGGTGCGGCCCTCGCTCGATACGGCGAAAGTGCTGTCGCTGCTGGTGCTCGATCCCTACGCGGAAACGGACATGAAGGTGCGGCTGCCGCAGGGATACGCGACGCTGGATGTGGATGGGGATCCGTTCGGGGAGTGAGGCGGGCTACTGCCCCTCACCCCGGCGCTTCGCGCCACCCCTCTCCCTCAAGGGGAGAGGGGAGACTCACACGATCCCCTTCAGCCGCACGTGCTGCAGCAGCATGATGGTCTTGGCGTCGGCGATCTCGCCGGTGGCGATCATGCCCAGTGCATCGTCGATAGCCAGTTCCAGCACTTCGATGTCCTCGCCCTCGTCCTCGAGGCCGCCGCCGGCCGAGCGCGGGG
Organism: Devosia sp.; assembly: GCF_017307495.1. GTDB lineage: Bacteria > Pseudomonadota > Alphaproteobacteria > Rhizobiales > Devosiaceae > Devosia_A. The sequence continues at coordinate 88,131 of NZ_JAFKHE010000023.1, forward strand.
TGTCGGCGTCGTACTCGGCGATGAACAGCGACAGCTTTTCGGTGACCGAGCCGGGGCTCATGTAGGCGGACAGCACCAGTTCGACGTCGTTCACGTGGTAGCCCGATTCCTCTTCCGCCTCCTTGCGGGCGGTCTCGACCGGGGTGTGGCCGTCGAGCTTGCCGGCGACGACCTCGATCAGCCAGCCGGGCTCGCCATGGGCAAAGACCGGGAAGCGGAACTGGCGGGTGAGGATCACGGTGCGCCGGGCGCGGTTGTAGAGCAGGATGCCGGCGCCGTCGCCGCGATCGTAGGTCTCGCGCACCTGGCGCTGCCACTCGCCGGTGGAGCGGCGCAGCTCGAGCGTGGTCTTCTTTACGAGGCCCCAGTTGTCGGACAGGACCACCTCGTCGAGCACCCGTACCCTGCTGTTCACCCTACCCCCCGCTGCCGGAACCCGCGCCGGAACCGAAGCTCTTGCCACGCGTTGCTGAACCCAATGTGAACACCGGCTTCACGGCAGGGCCAGCGAGCCGGGAATAGACATAACACCAAGCAGCGGAACCCGGGGACATGACCTCCACCGGGCGCCCGCACCAAGGACGAAAGATGGACCAACTCGCAGCACGACCTATCAAGCCGCCCGTGCCAAGGGTGTGGCGGGACAGGTTCGAGCGAAATGGTCCGTCCGAACGGCAAGACGTGCCGTCGGTGCTTTCGTCCGCCACGACAGCGTCCGGCTACCGCAGCGCGCGGGTGTTGAGCCTGGTGCTCGCACTCGAGGCGCTGCGGGCCGCGCCGGACGCGTTCGAACCCCGCCCCTGATCCGGATGACCCCGGTGGGGGCGAGACCGGTGGAGCCCTAGAACGAAAGCCCAATCGAAGGCATAGGCTGGGCCTTTGACCTTCGGGCAAAGCGCCGCTAGAAGTCTCGAACCATTCCAAAACTGGAACGCCCGCCATCCTCCCTCCGGCGGGCGAGGCGCGAGATCAGCATGGCTCCCACTTCACGGCCGCTTTCGCCGCATCTGTCGATCTATCGGTTCACCCTCACCATGACGATGTCGATCGTGCACCGCGCGACCGGCATCGCGCTCTATGGCGGCACGCTGCTGCTGGTGCTGTGGCTGGCCGGGGCGGCGCTGGGCGGCGGATTCTTCGACTTCGTCACATGGCTGTTCGGCACCTGGCTCGGGCAGCTCGTGCTGTTCGGCTACACCTGGGTACTGTTCCACCACATGCTGGGCGGCGTCCGGCATTTCGTCTGGGACCTGACCAAGGCGATGGACCCGGCCGGGCGCGAACTGGCGGTGCGGCTGCAACTGGGCGCCTCGATCCTGCTGACGCTCGTCGTGTGGGCAATCTTCGTGTGGTTCAAATGAGCGCAGAAAAGCCGACCCAGGCGCAGATCCAGACGCCGTCGACGCACTATGGCAATGCCAGGGCCTCGACGCGGCACTTCATCACCCAGCGCGTCACCGGCGCGCTGAACATCGTCTTCACGCTGTTCGTCGTGTGGTTCGTCGTGTCCCTCGCGGGCAAGGCGCCGGCCGAAATGATCGGTCTCGTGCGCAACCCGTTCGTCGCGATCGGGCTGGCGCTGCTGGTGGTCAATGTCGCGATCCACATGCGCAACGGCATGCGCGACGTGATCGAGGACTATTTCGACAAGGGCGAGCACGGGCCGGAAATGCTGGCCAACAACGTGTTCACCGGGTTCTTCGTGGTGGCGGCGCTGGGCGCCCTCATCAAGCTCGTCTTCTGGGGTTAGCCGCATGGCCGCTTACGAGATCATCGACCACGAATTCGACGTGGTCATCGTCGGTGCTGGCGGCGCCGGCCTGCGCGCCACGCTCGGCATGGCCGAGCAGGGGCTTAACACCGCCTGCATCACCAAGGTGTTCCCGACCCGCTCGCATACCGTCGCGGCGCAGGGCGGTATCGCCGCTTCGCTTTCCAACATGGGCCCCGACAACTGGCAGTGGCACATGTACGACACCGTGAAGGGGTCGGACTGGCTGGGCGACAATGACGCCATGGAATACCTGGCGCGCGAGGCGCCGGCCGCGATCTACGAGCTCGAGCACTACGGCGTGCCGTTCTCGCGCACCGAGGAAGGCAAGATCTACCAGCGGCCGTTCGGCGGCCACATGACCGAATTCGGCGACGGCCCGCCGGTGCAGCGCACCTGCGCCGCGGCCGACCGCACCGGCCATGCCATCCTGCACACCCTGTACGGGCAATCGTTGCGCAACAACGCGCAGTTCTTCATCGAGTATTTCGCGCTTGACCTGATCATGGGCGCCGACGGCTCGTGCCAGGGCGTGATGGCGTGGAAGCTCGATGACGGGACGCTGCATCGCTTCCGTGCCAAGCTGGTGGTGTTGGCGACGGGCGGCTATGGCCGCGCCTATTTCTCGGCGACCTCGGCCCATACCTGCACCGGCGACGGCAACGGCATGGTGGCCCGGGCCGGGCTGCCGCTGCAGGACATGGAGTTCGTGCAGTTCCACCCCACCGGCGTCTATGGCGCGGGCGTGCTGATCACCGAGGGCGCGCGCGGCGAGGGCGGCTATCTCACCAATTCCGAGGGCGAGCGCTTCATGGAGCGCTATGCACCGAACGCCAAGGACCTGGCGTCTCGCGACGTGGTTTCACGCTGCATGACGATCGAGATCCGCGAGGGCCGGGGTGTCGGGCCGAAGAAGGACCACATCTTCCTCCATCTCGACCATCTCGACCCCAAGGTGCTGCACGAGCGGCTGCCGGGCATTACGGAATCGGCCAAGATCTTCGCCGGCGTCGACCTGACGCGCGAGCCGATCCCGGTGCTGCCGACGGTGCACTACAACATGGGCGGCATCCCCGCGAACTATCACGGCGAAGTGCTGAACCCCGTCGCGGGCGATCCGGATCGCATCGTGCCCGGCCTGATGGCGGCGGGCGAAGCGGCCTGCGCCTCGGTGCACGGCGCCAACCGGCTCGGCTCGAACTCGCTGACCGACCTCGTGGTGTTCGGGCGGGCGGCAGCGCTGCGTGCCGCCAAGGTGGTCGACAAGGGCGCAATGGTGCCGGCGGCGAGCAGGTCCGAGGACGAGCGCATCCTGGCCCGCTTCGACCGGTTGCGGCACGCCAATGGGGGCTCGCCGACGGCGGTGGTGCGCGAGAAGATGCAGCGCATCATGCAGGAAGACGCGGCGGTGTTCCGCACGGCCGAGACGCTGCAGTCGGGCGTGCGCCGGATCGGCGAACTGTGGGGGGCGCTCGATGACCTCAAGGTCTCGGATCGCTCGATGATCTGGAATTCGGACCTCGTCGAGACGCTGGAACTCGAGAACCTGATGGCTTGCGCCGCGACCACGGTGGTTTCGGCCGAGGCCCGGCACGAGAGTCGCGGCGCCCACGCGCGCGAGGATTTCCCGAGCCGCGACGACGTCGAGTGGCGCAAGCACACGCTGAGCTGGGTCGACGCAGCGACGGGCAAGGTGACGCTCGGCTACCGGCCGGTGCACGTCGATCCGCTGACGCCGGAGAGCGAGGGCGGCATCAGCCTCAAGAAGATCGCGCCGAAGGCCCGGGTGTACTGATGTCGTCGGCGCCCGGCTATTCCGGCACGCCGCTGCCGCAGAAGCTTGGGCTCAAGGATGGGCAACGGGTGCTGTTCGTGGGGTTGCCGGCGGAACTGGGTGAGCTCAAGGGCTCGCGAGCGTTTGCGGAAGTACGCGATGCTGGTTGGGACGGCTGGCGCGGGTCAACGGGCTGGGATTTCGTCCATGGCTTCACCGCGTCGCGCGGGGTGCTCGAGGACAATGCGCGGCCGCTGATGGAAGCGATCGACCGGAACGGGACGATCTGGATCTCGTGGCCGAAGAAGGCAAGCAAGGTGCCGACCGACATCACCGAAGATGTGATCCGGGAAGTGGTGCTGCCGATCGGGCTGGTCGATATCAAGGTGGCCGCGGTCAGCGACGTGTGGTCGGGTTTGAAACTGATGATCCGCAAGGAGTTGCGGTGAGGAACGGGGCGAAGGCGATGAAGCAGGTTCTGGTGGCGCTGATGGCGCTGGGCGTGATGGCGGGCGGGGCGCTCGCGGCGGCGCCGACCGAGGCGCAGAAGGCAGAATTCTACAAGACCTGCATGGGGATCGCACAGGACAATGCGCTCTGCACCTGCAAGGCCGACGCGGCGATGACGCTGATCGATTCGGAATTCATGGCGCTGGTCATCGCCTCGATGAAGGGCAAGTCGCCGCCGGAGGACAGCTACAAGGCCTATAACGCCTACGTCGCCAAATCCAACCAGGTCTGCAAGCCGAACTACTGAGGCGTAACGTGTCGAACCCCCTGCCCAAAGCCACGGGACTGATCGCCGGAGCCCTTGCCACGCTCATGCTCGGCGCCTGCGGCCTGTCGCCTGAAGCGCAGCAGGTGGCCGATGCCTGTGCCAAGATCCCGCACACCACGGCGGAGAGCTGCCAGTGCTATGCGAAGGAACTGCAGAGCAAACTGAAGCCCGAGCTGATGCGGCTCGCGGCCTATGCGCAGACCGACCCGGCCAAGCTGCTCGACCCCGCCGTCATCGGCAATGTGAGCGCCAACGACGTGATCGCCGTCACCCAGACGTCTGCAGCGGCGCTGCAGACCTGCAAGATCGTGTAGGAGCCAGCCAATGGCCGAACTGACCCTCCCCAAGAACTCGCGGATCGTGCCCGGCAAGACCTGGGCGAAACCGGCGGGCGCAACGCGGCTCAAGGAATATCGGATCTACCGGTTCGATCCGGACAGCGGCGAGAACCCGCGGCTCGATACCTATTTCGTCGATCTCGACGATTGCGGGCCGATGGTGCTCGACGGACTGCTGTGGATCAAGAACAAGGTCGACCCCACGCTGACGCTGCGCCGCTCGTGCCGCGAGGGCATCTGCGGCTCGTGCTCGATGAACATCGGGGGCGCCAATACGCTCGCCTGCACCAAGGGCATGGACGATTTTGCGGGCCACATCAGCGTCTATCCGCTGCCGCACATGCCGGTGGTCAAGGACCTCGTCACCGACCTCACCACCTTCTACGACCAGCACCGCTCGATCCAGCCGTGGCTGAAGACGACCTCGCCGACCCCCGAGAAGGAATGGCTGCAGTCGCGCGACGACCGGGCCAAGCTCGACGGCCTCTACGAATGCATCCTGTGCGCCTGCTGCTCGACTTCGTGCCCCTCGTACTGGTGGAACGGCGAGAAGTATCTCGGCCCCGCCGTGCTGCTGCAGGCCTATCGCTGGCTGATCGACAGCCGCGACCAGGCGACCGCGGAACGGCTCGACAACCTCGAGGATCCGTTCAAGCTCTATCGCTGCCACACGATCATGAACTGCGCCAAGGTCTGCCCCAAGGGGTTGAACCCGGCCAAGGCGATTGCCGAGATCAAGCAGATGATGGTCAAGCGGGAGTTCGCATAAGCTGTACGTCACCATTGCCGAGATCGAGGACCCGTCCGTCGCGCGCGTGCTGATTCCGGCACTGAGGGCGCACGGCTTCCATCCCAAGGAGGGTGGCGAGAGCGGCCTGCCGGGGCTGCCGGGAGTGTACGGACCCAGGGGCATTGCCGTGGAACTGCCGGAGGAAGAGGCGGCCGACGGCAAGGTGCTGGCCGAAGCGCTGATCGCGGAGATGCTGCGGCGGTAGGCTTTCCGTCGTTCGCAACACACAGGGAGTCATTCCCGCGAAAGCGGGAATCTCCGTTTTCGGAGCGCGCGGCCAACAGAGATCCCCGCTTTCGCGGGGATGACCCGGTGGGAGTCACGTGAACTCGAGGCAACCTCATGCCATGTTGCCCCGGCCCGGACCCTAAACCTGCCACATTGGTATCGCTCAAGGGGAAGCTGGGCTTTGGCGGTTGACGGCTTCGGTATCGAGGCTGTATCGCCGGTCACTCCATCTTAACCATTGGCGGAGCAGGGCCGATGATCAGTTCGAAGCGCGCCAGCGTTTCCCTCGCGATGTTCGCCGCAGCGGCTCTGGCGTTGAGCGGCTGCGCGTCGAGCGGCGTGACGACCGCCAGCACCGCCTATACCGAGAACATCACCCCGATCCAGAACACGCCGGTCGCCAGCACCGACCTGAACGCCCTGCCGGGCACGCAGGTGCAGCCGGGCTCGCTCGGCGCGCCGGCCCCGCTGGTGCCGGGTCAGGCCGGTGCGGCCGCGCCGGGGACGATCGGACAGCCGGTGCAGGTGGCCAATGCCGACGGCTCGTTCGCGACGCTCGATGCGCCGGGCGCGGTGCCGACCAGTTCGGTGCGCGACCTGACCACCGGATTGACGGTGGAAAAGCTCCTGGGCGGCTGGACCGTGGTATCGGGCGCCGCGCAGTGCAAGCTCAACCTGACGCAGACGACCAAGTCCGGGACGTCGCGCTATCGCGCCTCGACGCCGGGCTGCGCCATGCAGGGGCTGAACGTGGTCTCGAGCTGGCAGCTGGTCGGCAGCCAGGTGCAGCTGTTCGACGAGAACGGCGACATCGTCGCCTCGCTGATCCTGTCCGGCAACCGCTTCATCGGCACCCTGGCCGGGGGCCAGGGCATCTCGATGGTCGGCTAGGTCTTGTCCAGCCGGCGGAAGGGGCCCGCAGGCACACCGGTCACCGACAGGCTGAAGGCGCTGACCGCGAGCGGGGCACTGGCGCCCGATCCCTTGCAGCTGCGCGCGGCGGCGGCGCTCGACCGGGTGGCGACCGAGCTCGGCGCGCAAGGATCGCGCGGGCTGCTGTCGGGGCTGTTCGGCGGGCCGGAGCCGGTGCGCGGGGTGTACCTGGTCGGGCAGGTCGGGCGCGGCAAGACCATGCTGATGGACCTGTTCTTCTCGCTGGCGCCGACGGAGCGGAAGCGGCGCGTGCACTTCCATGAGTTCATGGACGAGATGCACGCGGCGATCGCCGCGTTCCGCAAGTCGCGCAAGGGCCGGGCGGAGGACGCCGACCCCGTCGCGGCGGTGACCAAACCGCTGCTCGAAGAGGTGCGGCTGCTCTGCCTCGACGAGTTCCAGGTACAGGACATCACCAACGCCATGCTGCTCGGCCGGCTGTTCGACCGGCTGTTCCGGGCCGGGGTGACGATCGTTGCGACCTCCAACACGCGGCCGGACGATCTCTACGAGAACGGGCTCAACCGCCAGCTGGTGCTGCCGTTCATCGCCGAGCTCAAGCGCCATGCCGAGGTGGTTGAACTCGACGGGCCGACCGACTACCGGCGGCTGAAGTTCGAGGGCGAGGCGGTCTATCGCTTCGGGACCGGGCCGGAGGTGGATGCGGCGATGGACCGGCTGTGGCTGAGGCTCACCGGCGGGCTCGCGGGCAAGCCGACCGAACTGGTATCGCTGGGACGCCGGATCGCGGTGCCTCACGCGGCGATGGGGGCGGCGCGGTTCGACTTCGCCGACCTGTGCGACAGGCCGCTGGGGGCGCGCGACTATCTCAGGCTCAGCCATGCCTACGAGGCCGTGATGGTCGAGCACGTGCCGCAGTTCGACCGGCTGCAGTCGAACGCGGCCAAGCGCTTCATCCTCCTGGTCGATACGCTCTATGATCGCGGCGTGAAGCTGGCGGCGAGCTTTGCCGTGCCGCTCGACGAACTCGGGCAGGACGACAAGACGAAGGCCGAGTTCGCGCGCTGCGTGTCGCGGCTGATCGAGATGCAGTCGGCCCAGTACCTAGCCGCGGCGCCGCGGAACGAGCAGTCGCCTGCAGCTCCCTCACAAACAGGCGCGTTACCGCCAAACGGCTGACTTGCCCCCGTCACCCTGGAGGGTTAATAGGGGCGCGCAATTTCCAGCATAAGCAAAACGGGGTTCGTGGATGGCGCGCAAGAAGATCGCTCTGATCGGTGCGGGGCAGATTGGTGGCACTCTGGCGCTCCTGGCCGCCACCAAGGAGCTGGGCGATGTGATCCTGTTCGACATCATGGATGGCGTGCCGCAGGGCAAGGCGCTCGACCTCAGCCAGTCCGGCCCGGTGGAAGGGTTCAACTCCACCCTCAAGGGCACGTCGGAATACAAGGACATCGTCGGCGCCGACGTGGTGATCGTCACCGCCGGCGTGCCGCGCAAGCCGGGCATGAGCCGCGACGACCTGCTCGAGATCAACCTCAAGGTGATGGAGCAGGTGGGTGCCGGCATCGCCAAGTACGCACCCGATGCCTTCGTCATCTGCATCACCAACCCGCTCGACGCCATGGTGTGGGCGCTGCAGAAGTTCTCGGGCCTGCCCGCCAACAAGGTGGTCGGCATGGCCGGCGTGCTCGACTCGGCACGCTTCCGCTTCTTCATCGCCGAGGAAGTGAACGTGTCGGTGCAGGACGTCAGCGCGTTCGTGCTGGGCGGCCATGGCGACACCATGGTGCCGCTGCCGCGCTACTCGACCGTCGCCGGCATCCCGCTCCCCGACCTCGTCAAGATGGGCTGGCTCAGTAAGGAAAAGCTCGAGCAGATCATCCAGCGTACCCGTGACGGCGGCGCCGAGATCGTCGGCCTCTTGAAGACCGGCTCGGCCTTCTACGCCCCGGCCGCCTCGGCGATCGAGATGGCGGAGAGCTACCTCAAGGACAAGAAGCGCATCCTGCCCTGCGCCGCCTTCCTCAAGGGCGAATACGGCGTGAAGGGCACCTATGTCGGCGTGCCGGTGCTGATCGGCGCCGGCGGCGCGGAGAAGATCGTCGAGATTTCGCTCTCGGGGTCCGAGCAGAAGCAGTTCGACAAGTCGGTCGCGGCCGTGAACGGCCTCGTCGAGGCGTGCAAGAAGATCGCGCCGAAGCTGGCGTAACACGGTCCGCCCATGTGGCAGGTCAAGGCCCCCTCACCCGACGCTTCGCGTCGACCTCTCCCCCAAGGGAGAGGTGGTGAAGGGGCAAGCACCTGCCACAGCCTCACCTCTCCCTCGGGGGAGAGGTCGGATTGCGCAGCAATCCGGGTGAGGGGGCCTTCTTCCAATCTGTCCCTGGAGACGGCGCAATGAACATCCACGAACACCAGGCCAAGGCCCTGCTTGCCACCTATGGGCTGCCGGTGGCCAAGGGCGTCGCGATCTTCAAGCCCGAAGAAGCCGAGGCGGCGGCAGCCAAGCTGCCGGGGCCGCTCTATGTGGTAAAGAGCCAGATCCATGCCGGCGGGCGCGGCAAGGGCAAGTTCAAGGAGCTGGGCCCCGACGCCAAGGGCGGCGTGCGGCTCGCCAAGTCGGTGGCCGACGTGGTTGCCAACGCCCGCGAGATGCTGGGCCACACGCTGGTGACCAAGCAGACCGGCGCGGCCGGCAAGCAGGTCAACCGGCTCTATATCGAGGACGGCGCCGACATCGCGCGTGAACTCTACTGCTCGCTGCTGGTCGACCGCACCGTCGGCCGCGTCGCCTTCGTGGTTTCGACCGAGGGCGGCATGGACATCGAGGCGGTGGCCGAGCATACGCCCGACAAGATCGTGACCGTGCCGATCGACCCGACGACCGGCGTCACCACCGACGATGTCGAAAAGCTCGCAGATGCGCTGAAGCTCGAGGGCGCGGCGCGCACCGATGCGGGCCTGGTGTTCCCGGCGCTGTATCGCGCCTTCGTCGAGAAGGACATGAGCCTGCTCGAGGTCAACCCGCTGATCGTCATGACGAACGGCCATGTCCGGGTGCTCGACGCCAAGGTGAGCTTCGACAACAACGCCGCCTTCCGGCATCCGGAATGGGCCGAGCTCCGCGACCTCAGCGAGGAGGACGCCAAGGAGATCGAGGCGTCCAAGTACGACCTCGCCTATGTGGCGCTCGACGGCAATATCGGCTGCATGGTCAACGGCGCCGGCCTCGCCATGGCGACGATGGACATCATCAAGCTCTACGGCGCGGAACCGGCCAACTTCCTCGACGTGGGCGGCGGCGCCAGCAAGGAGAAGGTGACGGCGGCGTTCAAGATCATCACCGCCGACCCGGCCGTCAAAGGCATCCTGGTCAACATCTTCGGCGGCATCATGCGCTGCGACATCATCGCCGAAGGCGTGATCGCGGCGGTGAAGGAAGTCGGCCTCAAGGTGCCGCTGGTGGTGCGCCTCGAAGGCACCAACGTCAAGGAAGGCAAGGCCATCCTCAATTCGTCCGGCCTCGACGTGATCAGCGCCGACGACCTCGACGACGCGGCGCAGAAGATCGTCGCGGCGGTGAAGGGTCGCGGCTGATGCAGCAACGGGCCGCGATCGCGATGGGTGTGGTGGCGCTGTGCGCCACAGCCACGCCCGCGCTCGCGGTGCCGACGGCCTATGACACGGCGTTCGTGAAGGCGTTCGAGGCGGCGTGCGTGCCGGGACGCCTGAGCTATCAGGCGAGCCGGGATGCGGCGCTGGCGGCGGGCTGGACCGAGGTGGCGCGCGACGTCCATCCGGAACTGGCGGCACTGCTCAAGCTGAGCGAAGCGGCGGCCCTCGATCCCGAATTGCAGGCCACCTACGAGATGACGGTCTATGGCAGAGACCTCGGCGGACTGCCGCACCATCTCGTGGTGGCGCGCACGAGCGCCGTGATCTCCGAAGGCAGCGACCCGTTCGTGCAGGTCGGGTGCTACCTCTACAATCTCGATGCCACCGCCCCGCTCGATCCCGAGCCGGTGACGGCCCTGATCGGCCAACCGATCAGCGCGACGCGCGAGGAAGGCGGAGCGATCAGCCACGTCTGGGGGCCGCCCTGTCCGATGCCGCGCACCGGCGACACCTATCTCAGCTTCGTTGCCGAGGGCAGCGAAGTCGCCGCGACGGTCCCGTTCACCGGGATCGTGCTGAACTTTTCGACCTCCGAGCTGCCGGCCGGCGAGCCGGCGCCGGAACCCTACTGTTGATTGCCGACAGCCCCCTGTAGCGAGCGAGTCCGAAGAACATGTCCATCCTCGTCAACAAAGACACCCGCGTTCTGGTGCAGGGGCTGACCGGCAAGACCGGCACGTTCCATACCGAGCAGGCGCTCGCCTACTACGGCACCCGGATGGTGGGCGGCGTGAACCCCAAGAAGGCCGGCGAAATCTGGACGTCCGGGTTCGATGCCTCGGCGACGCTGCCGGTGTTCGCCTCGGTGGCCGAGGGCAAGGAGCGCACCGGGGCGACCGCTTCGGTGATCTACGTGCCGCCGCCGGGCGCGGCCGACGCGATCATCGAGGCGATCGATGCCGAGATCCCGCTCATCGTGTGCATCACCGAGGGCATTCCGGTGCTCGACATGGTCCGGGTGAAGGCCAGGCTCGACAAGTCGAAGTCGCGGCTGCTCGGGCCGAACTGCCCGGGCGTGCTGACGCCGGAAGAATGCAAGATCGGCATCATGCCGGGCTCGATCTTTTCCAAGGGCTCGGTGGGCATTGTTTCGCGCTCCGGCACGCTTACCTATGAGGCTGTGTTCCAGACCACCAACGAGGGCCTCGGCCAGACCACTGCCGTCGGCATCGGCGGCGATCCGGTAAAGGGCACGGAGTTCATCGACGTGCTCGAGATGTTCCTCAAGGACGAGGCCACCAAGTCGATCATCATGATCGGCGAGATCGGCGGCTCGGCCGAGGAAGACGCGGCGCAGTTCCTGATCGACGAGGCCAAGCGTGGCCGCAAGAAGCCGATGGCCGGCTTCATCGCCGGGCGCACCGCTCCCAAGGGTCGCACGATGGGCCATGCTGGCGCCGTAATTTCGGGCGGTAAGGGCGGCGCCGAGGACAAGATCGCGGCGATGGAGGCAGCAGGCATCAAGGTGTCAAGTTCCCCTGCCAGAATTGGCCAAACCCTCGCAGAAGTTCTAAAAGGCTGAGCGAGGGTTACGAACGGATGGCGAGGCGCGGGCAGACCCCGCGCCTTAACGTCAAACAAAGGACTTAGCGGGCATCTAGGCCCGTGCGCGCAAGGCCCGGTCGAGCACTCCCGGGCACCATGAGAAGGATGGCGGGGCCCAACGCCCTGCGACGGACATGACCCGACAAGAAAAGAACGAACAGTTCTTGCTCTCTTCTTTCCTCTACGGCGGCAACGCCGACTATATCGAAGGGCTATATGCCCGCTACAAGCAGGATCCGAATTCGATCGACCCGACTTGGGCCAGCTATTTCGGACGCCTCGAGGATACCCCCCAGGACATCGAGAAGAACGCGCAGGGCCCGAGCTGGGCGCGCAGCGACTGGCCGCAGGCCGCCAATGGCGAGCTGGTGTCGGCGCTCGACGGCAACTGGGGCGAAATCCAGGTGAAGGTGCAGAAGGCCGTGGTCGAGAAGGCCAGGGCCGAGCAGGCGCCGGCGCCGAGCGCCATCGACGTGCTGCAGGCGACGCGCGATTCGATCCACGCCATCATGATGATCCGCGCCTACCGCATGCGCGGACACCTGCATGCCGACCTCGATCCGCTGAAGATGAAGGAAGACGAGCCGGCGCCCGAGCTCGATCCCGGGACCTACGGCTTCACCGAGGCCGACTACGGCCGCAAGATCTTCATCGACAACTACCTGGGGCTCGAATACGCGACGATCCCCCAGATGCTGGAGATCCTCAAGCGCACCTACTGCTCGACGGTCGGCGTCGAGTTCATGCACATCTCCGATCCCGAGGCCAAGCAGTGGATCCAGGAGCGCATCGAGGGCCCGGACAAGTCGATCACCTTCACGCCCGAGGGCAAGAAGGCGATCCTCAACAAGCTGGTCGAGGCCGAGGGCTTCGAGAAGTTCATCGACGTCAAGTATACCGGCACCAAGCGCTTCGGGCTCGATGGCGGCGAAGCGCTGATCCCGGCGCTCGAGCAGATCGTCAAGCGCGGCGGGGCGCTGGGCGTCAAGGACATCGTGCTCGGCATGGCGCATCGCGGGCGCCTCAACGTGCTGACGCAGGTGCTGGCCAAGCCGCACCGCGCGCTGTTCCACGAGTTCAAGGGCGGGGCGTTCTATCCCGAGGAAGTCGAAGGCTCGGGCGACGTGAAGTACCACCTGGGTGCTTCGGCGGACCGCGAGTTCGACGGCAATTCGGTGCACCTGAGCCTGACCGCCAATCCCAGCCATCTCGAGATCGTCGATCCGGTGGTGCTGGGCAAGGCGCGCGCCAAGCAGGACCAGCGCTCGGCGGTCAACGGGCATTTCCTCGTCGACACGCGCCAGACCGACCGCTCGGTGGTGCTGCCGCTGCTGATCCATGGCGACGCGGCCTTTGCCGGCCAGGGCGTGGTGGCCGAGTGCCTGGGGCTTTCCGGCCTCAAGGGGCACCGCACCGGCGGCTCGATCCATTTCGTCATCAACAACCAGATCGGCTTCACCACGGCGCCGATGTATTCGCGCTCCTCGCCGTACCCGACCGACGTCGCCAAGATGATCGAGGCGCCGGTGTTCCATGTGAACGGCGACGATCCGGAAGCGGTGGTCTATGCCACCAAGGTGGCGGTCGAATACCGGCAGCGCTTCGGCAAGCCGGTGGTCATCGACATGTTCTGCTACCGTCGCTTCGGCCATAACGAAGGCGACGAGCCGAGCTTCACCCAGCCGCTGATGTATTCCAAGATCCGCGGCCACGAGACGACGCTCGACATCTACTCCAAGCGCCTCGTCGCCGAGGGCCTGGTCACCGCCGACGAAGTCGACCGGATGAAGGCCGACTGGCGCGCCAATCTCGAGAAGGAATTCGAGGCGGGGCAGGACTTCCGCCCCAACAAGACCGACTGGCTCGACGGCGTGTGGAAGGATCTGAAGCGCGCCGATGCCGAGGGCCCGCGCCGCGGCGACACCGGCGTCGAGGTGGCCGAACTGGCGCGCATCGGCCAGCGGCTGACGACGGTGCCGGCCGGCTTCAACGTGCACAAGACGGTGAAGCGGTTCATGGACAACCGGCTGGCCGCGATCGAGTCGGGCGAAGGCATCGACTGGGCGACCGGCGAGGCGCTGGCGTTCGGCACGCTGCTCGCCGAGGGCCATCCGGTGCGGCTGTCGGGCCAGGACGTGGAGCGCGGCACGTTCAGCCAGCGCCACTCGGTGCTCAACGACCAGGAGCGCGACGGCGAGACCTACACGCCGCTCAACAACGTGGCCGAGAACCAGGAGCGCTACGAGGTCATCAACTCGATGCTCTCGGAAGAGGCGGTGCTGGGCTTCGAGTACGGCTATTCGCTGGCCGAGCCGAACACGCTGACGCTGTGGGAGGCGCAGTTCGGCGACTTCGCCAACGGCGCCCAGGTGGTGGTCGACCAGTTCATCTCGTCGGGCGAACGCAAGTGGTTCCGCATGTCGGGCCTCGTGATGCTGCTGCCGCATGGCTATGAAGGCCAGGGGCCAGAGCACTCGTCGGCGCGCCTCGAGCGCTACCTGCAGCTGTGCGCCGAGGACAACATGCAGGTCGCCAACTGCACGACGCCGGCGAACTACTTCCACATCCTGCGCCGGCAGATGAAGCGCGACTTCCGCAAGCCGCTGATCCTGATGACGCCCAAGTCCCTGCTGCGCCACAAGAAGGCGGTCTCGGGCCTGGTGGAGTTCGGGCCGGATTCGACCTTCCATCGCCTGCTCTGGGACGATGCCGAGTCGCCGGGCGTGCCCAAGACGACGATCAAGCTCGCGCCCGACGCCGATATCCGGCGCGTCGTGCTGTGCTCGGGCAAGGTCTATTACGACCTGCTCGAGGAGCGCGAGAAGCGCGGCATCAACGACGTGTACCTGCTGCGGGTCGAGCAGCTGTACCCGTTCCCGGCCAAGGCCCTGCTGGACGAGCTCAACCGGTTCAAGAACGCCGAGATCGTCTGGTGTCAGGAAGAGCCCAAGAATATGGGCGCCTGGGCCTTCGTGCAGCCCTATATCGACTGGGTGCTCGACCAGATGGGCCGCGGCGGCGACCGCCCGATCTATGCCGGTCGCGCGGCGTCGGCGGCAACGGCCACGGGCCTGATGCGCAAGCACCTGCAGGAACTGCAGCAGTTCCTCGAGCAGGCGCTGGGAAAATGACGACGACGGCGGGGCGCCAGGGCTCCGCCACCGAGATTAATGGGTCGCGGGAGCGCGCGGCAAGTTGAAGGACCAGAACTGATGGCGACTGACATCCGGGTGCCCACGCTGGGCGAGAGCGTCACCGAAGCGACGATCGGCCAGTGGTTCAAGAAGGTTGGCGACACCGTCGCGGCCGACGAGCCGGTGGTGGAGCTGGAGACCGACAAGGTCACGATCGAGGTGCCGGCGCCGAGCGCCGGCGTGCTCGAGTCGATCACCGCAAATCCGGGCGACACGGTCAATGTGGGGGCCCTGATCGGGGCCATCGCCGCTGCCGGTTCGGCCGTTGCCGCGGCGCCGGCACCGGCCAAGCCGGCCGAGGCAGCGCAGCCGGCCGCCGTCGCGGCGCCGGCGTCCAAGCCGGCAGGCGGCAACGGCGCGTCCGTACCGCCGGCCCCGAGCGCTGCCAAGCTGATCGCCGAGGGCAACCTGAACGAAGCCGACATCAGCGGCTCGGGCAAGCGCGGCCAGATCCTCAAGGAAGACGTGCTGGCCGCGATGGCGAGGCCGGCGCCTGCGGTCGCTCCGGCCGTGGCGGTCGCCGCCCCGGCGGTCGCGCCCGCCGCGAAGCCCGCACCGGCCCCGGCGCCCGTGCCGGCCCAGGCGCGCGGGCCCGTCGCCGCCGCCGACGAAGGCCGCGAGGAGCGGGTCAAGATGACCCGCCTGCGCCAGACCATCGCGCGCCGGCTGAAGGAAGCCCAGAACACCGCCGCCATGCTGACCACCTTCAACGAGGTGGACATGAAGCCGGTGATGGACCTTCGGGCCCAGTACAAGGACCTGTTCGAGAAGAAGCACGGCGTGAAGCTCGGCTTCATGGGCTTCTTCACCAAGGCGGTGACGCACGCGCTGAAGGAAATCCCGTCGGTGAATGCCGAAATCGACGGCGACGACCTGATCTACAAGAACTACGTCCACATGGGGATCGCCGTGGGCACCGACAAAGGCCTCGTGGTGCCGGTGGTGCGCGACGCCGATTTGAAGTCGATCGCCGAGATCGAGAAGGAAATCGGCCGGCTCGGCAAGCTCGCCCGCGACGGCGCGCTGTCGATGGCCGACATGCAGGGCGGCACCTTCACCATCACCAATGGCGGCGTCTACGGCTCGCTGATGTCGACGCCGATCCTCAACGCGCCGCAGTCGGGCATCCTGGGCATGCACAAGATCCAGGAGCGGCCGGTGGTCGTCGGCGGCCAGATCGTCATCCGCCCGATGATGTACCTGGCGCTGAGCTATGACCACCGCATCGTCGACGGCAAGGAAGCGGTGACGTTCCTGGTGCGCGTCAAGGAAAGCCTCGAGGCGCCGGAGCGGCTGGTCCTCGATCTCTGAGACGAGGCCGCAGGACGACGTTCAGGGGGCTCGCCGGTGGCGGGCCCCTTTTGCTGTCAGATGACTACGATGGGCGAGCCCGACGGGACGCGCTGGTAGAGGTCAATGACATCCTGGTTGAGCAGCCGCACGCAGCCCGACGAGATCGCCTTGCCGATGGTGCGGGCGTCCATGGCCCCGTGCACGCGGTAGATCGTGTCGCGACCATCCTTGAAGATGTAGAGCGCGCGGGCCCCGAGCGGGTTCTCGAGGCTCGGCTGCATGCCGTGGCGATAGGGTTCGAGCTCGGGCTGGCGGGCGATCATCTCGCTGGGCGGCGTCCAGGTCGGCCATTCGCGCTTGAACTGGACGACGCCGCGGCCCGACCAGGTGAAGCCGTCGCGGCCGATGCCGACGCCGTAGCGCATCGCCATGCCGTCGTCGCGGACGAGGTAGAGGAAGCGGTTCGCCGTATCGACGACGATGGTGCCCGGACGCTCGCCGGTCGGGTCGGGCACGACCTGGCGCCAGAACTGCGGCTCGACGAGGTCGATGCGGGCGGCCGGGATCGGGAAGCGCTCCTCGGGCAGCGCCGCATACATGGCGAGCACGTCGTCCGGGATGCGGGCGGTCTCGGCCTCGAGCCGGGGCGCGCCAGTGGCGGCGCAACCGGCGAGGGCGAGGGCGGCGAGGCTGGCGGCACCGGCGAGCAGGGCGCGGCGGCCGAGAACGAGGTCAGTCATGGCAAATGTCTCTCGGGCGGCACGAGGCCGCTTTGGGTCAGGGAGGAGGGTGGTGGCGGGCGGCTAACCCAGACGGGGCGGGGGAAGTTCCGTCGCCGCGGCGAGCCCGTCGCGCAGGAGCTGGTCGGCGAGGCCGCGGGCCCATTGCGAAACCGTGGCCCGGGTCAGCTCGACGGCGATGCGATCGAGATGCGGCCGATCGGGCAAGACGCGCTTGCCGCCCTGCATGTCGCAGGGGTTGGGCAGGGGAACGCTGGCGTCATCGGCAGCAACGCTCACGGCCTGGGGGCCGCCATGGGCGACGCACAGGCCGGTGGCGACGCTGGGGCTGACAAGAGCCAGCAGCGCCACGAGAATCGCGAGCAGGGAGAGCAATCGATGCATGACCAGCGCGATAACCCTGCGAATGCGGCAGGCAAAGGGCGCCTCACGCGCGCGTGAGCGGGCACGGCGCCGTGAGCCGGCGGGTGATGCATATTGGCAACAGATGCGTTTGCCGAATCCTAACCGGGACGGGCGCACGTTCGCGCCATGACCTACGCCGCGCACGCCGACGCCGAACTCTCCGCCCAGATCGCCAACTGGCAGCGTGAGCTCATGGCGGTGCGGCGGCTGGCGCCCAGGACGCTCGAGGCCTATGTCGGCGACCTCGGGCAGTTCGTGCGATTCCTGTCGCGCCACATGGGCGGGGAGGTGTCGGTCAGGATGCTCGGCGAACTGCGGGCGGCCGATGTGCGGGCGTTCCTGGCGGCGCGGCGGAACGAGGGGCTGGGGTCGCGCTCACTGGCGCGGGAACTGTCGGCGCTGAAGAGCTTCTTCGGCTTTCTCGAGCGCGAGGGGGTGCTGGCCACCGAGGCGCTCAACACCATCCGCACCCCGCGGCAGGCGCGAGGCCTGCCCAGGGCGCTGACCGTGATCGAGGCCAAGGCGACGATCAGCGCTACGGACGAGCTGGAAGATACGCCGTGGGTGGCGGCGCGCGACATGGCAGTGATCTCGCTGTGCTACGGGGCCGGCTTGCGCATCTCCGAGGCGCTGGCGGTGACCCGGTCGGACCTCGAGGCGAGCGCGCTGCGGGTTACCGGCAAGGGCGGCAAGACGCGGATCGTGCCGCTGATCGCAGCCGTCCGACGGGCGATCGACACCTATCTCGGGCTCTCGCCCTACACGCCGGGGCCGGACGAACCGCTGTTCCGCGGCAAGAAGGGCGGCGTGCTGTCGCCGCGGCTGATCCAGCTCAGGATGCAGCAGTTGCGCGGCGCGCTGGGGCTGCCGCCGTCGGCGACGCCGCACGCGCTGCGGCACAGCTTTGCCACCCACCTGCTCGGCCGGGGCGGGGACCTCAGGACGATCCAGGAACTGCTGGGCCACGCGTCGCTGTCGACGACGCAGATCTATACGGCCGTGGATACCGAGCGGCTGCTCGAGGCCTACCGGGCGGCGCACCCGCGGGCGTGAGGACTGGCAGGCGTGCGCCATGTCGCTCGGCGCTTCGCTTCGAGCGCGCATCGCGTCGCGATGCGGGACCCCTCATCCGGCGCTTCGCGTCACCTTCTGCTCAAGGGAAGAAGGAGGCCCCAACCCCCCATTGAGCGGACAACGAACGCAGCGTTCACTGTTCGTCGCCCTTTACTGGGGCAGGGCGGCGGCGTACCTATCGCGGCATGTCCGCTTGCATCCTAATTATCGGCAAAACCTGCCTTCGGCCCTTCGGGGACCGGGACGCGACGGCTCGTATCTGACCCTTCGACGCTCACCGGCCCCGCCATCAGGCGCGGGATGAACCGGTGATCTGATGGCAGGGCCAAAACCGGACCCGCCAAGATGTCTTCCGACGCCGCCTCTTCCACTCGCTTCGACTACCGCAACCATGCCTGGGCCGGCTTCGCGCTTGCCCTCGCGGGGGCGGCGTTCTTTGCCACCAAGGGCATCGTGATCAAGCTGGCGCTCGCCGAGGGCATCGACCCGGTGACGACGCTGACCTGGCGCATGATCGTCGCGGTGCCGATCTTCCTTACCGTCGGCATCATCACCTACCGGCGCAAGCTCGCCGCGACGCCGGCCGGCGCGCCGCCGGCGCTGACCCTGCCGGTGCTGGCCCAGACGCTGGGCGTCGGCGTCATCGGCTACTACGTCGCGAGCTATCTCGATTTCGCGGCGCTCGGCTACATTTCGGCGCAGCTCGACCGGCTGATCCTGCTCACCTATCCGTTCTTCGTGGTGCTGTTCGGCGCGGTGTTCTTCCGGCGCCGGATCACCGGGCCGATGGCCGGGGCGCTGGTCGTCAGCTACGCCGGCATTGCCATGATCTTCGCGCACGACATGGCGATCGAGGGCGACGACGTGCTGCTCGGGGCCGGCCTGGTGTTCGGCTCGGCGGTGGCCTACGCGGCCTACCAGATCATGGCCAAGCCGCTGATCGACCGGCTCGGGGCGGAACTGTTCACCTCGATCGCGATGAGCGCGGCCGGGCCGGCGGTGGTGACGCACTTCCTTGCCACACACCCGGTCGGCGCACTGGCGGTGACCGGCAACGGCTTCCTGCTGATGCTGGCGATCGGAACGATCTCGACCGTGGTGCCGGCCTATTGCATCTCGGGCGCCATCGGGCTGATCGGGCCGGAGCGCACGGCGATCATCGGCAATATCTCACCGCTGGTGACGGTGGGGCTCGCGATCTTCATCCTGGGCGAGGCGTTCACGCCCTGGCACGCGCTGGGCACGGTGCTGGTGCTGGGCGGGGTGTGGCTGTTCACGCGCCGGGAGAAGCCGAAGGTGAAGGTGCTGGAGGAGAGTACCGCCTGAAGCCCGCGGCGACCGGCCTAGTTGTCGCGCTCTGGTGTGTTGTGTGCTGCGAGCATGGCATCGATGACTAGCTCAAGCGGCGTGAGGTCGTTCTTGTATACCTCCCAGAGCATCCTTGCGTCGGTGCGATGATAGGCGTGCCGCAGGACGTTGCCGAGGTCCCCTACCTGGCGCCACGGTATGGCCGGGCCGTATTCGTGCTTCCACTGATCCGGGATAGATCGCGACGCCTCACTGAGGATTTCGAGAAACCGTTCGAAGGCAGCCCTGACGACGACGTCGGCGTACATGGAGTCGAATGTCTGGTTCTCCAGGAGCTGCCGGATTGCCAGAATGCTCTGCTTCACGTCGCGGACGCGGAATACAGAGCGATCGGCCATCAGAACACCGGAACCTGTTCGCGGGCGGCTTCGGCTGCGAAGCCTGGTTCGAGGCTGCGTCGAACAAACAGGTTGGCAGGAAGCCCAAGCCGGTCCTCGACCTCATGGGTCACCCCGACGAGGTCGATCAAAGAGAAGGGAAGCCGTTCATCGATGTCGACGATGAGGTCGACATCGCTGTCGGGTCGGTTGTCGCGCCGCGCGCGCGAGCCGAACAATGCGATGTGCACCACCCCGCGACGCTCGAGCCGAGGCCGGAGCGCCCGCAACTCGTTCAGCAATGCGTCGCGGGCGATGTTCCTCATGGGCGTCAGATGTGGATCGCCCCGTCTCCGCACATCAGCGCGGCTTCCTTGATCGCTTCGCTGAGCGTGGGGTGGGCGTGGGTGGTGCGGCCGAGGTCTTCGGCGGAGCCGGAGAACTCCATCAGCACGGCGATCTCGTGGATCATCTCGCCGGCGTTCCTCGAAATGATCTGGGCGCCGAGCACGCGGTCGGTGGCGACGTCGGCGAGAATCTTCACGTAGCCCTGCGTCGCCAGCATGGCCTTGGCGCGGCCGTTGGCGGTGAAGGGGAACTTGCCGGTCTTGTACTCGATGCCGGCGGCCTTGAGCTCGTCCTCGGACTTGCCGACCCAGGCCACTTCCGGGCTGGTGTACATGACCGAGGGGATGAGGCCGTAGTTCACGTGCGGCTTCTGGCCGGCAATGATCTCGGCGACGGCATGGCCCTCGTCCATGGCCTTGTGGGCCAGCATGGGGCCGGCGACGACGTCGCCGATGGCGTAGATGCCGGGCACGTTGGTCCGGAACTGGGCATCGATACGGACGCGGCCGCGCTCGTCGAGCGCCACGCCGGCGCCCTCGAGGCCGAGGCCCTCGGTGGTCGGCTTGCGGCCGACGGCGACCAGCACCGCATCGGCCTCGGCATAGCTCGCCTCGCCGCCGGCGGCGGGCTCGAGGCGGGCGCGCAGCGAGCCGTCGGCCTGCTTGTCGATGGCGGTGACCTTGGTCGAAAGCCTGAACTCGATGCCCTGCTTCTGCAGCGTGCGCTGCATCTGGCGGGCGGCCTCGCTGTCGAGGCCGGGCAGGATGCGGTCGAGGAACTCGACGACCTGCACCTTGGCGCCGAGGCGGCCCCAGACCGAGCCGAGCTCGAGCCCGATGATGCCGCCGCCGATGACCAGCAGGCGCCGGGGTACGTCCTTGAAGGCGAGCGCGCCGGTCGAGGAGACGACCCTGTCCTCGTCGATCTCGATGCCGGGCAGGCTGACCGGCGCCGAGCCGGTGGCGATGATGATGTTGCGGGCCTCGATGGTGGTGGGTGCGCCGGTCTCGGGCGTCACCAGCACCTTGCCTGCGGCAGGGATGGAGCCGGTGCCGCGGAAGGTGGTGATCTTGTTCTTCTTGAACAGGAATTCGACGCCGCCGACGTTGGCGGCAACGGTATCGGCCTGGTGCTGCAGCATCTGCTTGAGGTTCAGCTGCGGCGTCACGTCGATGCCGAACTGGCGGAACTGGTGGCCCGCCTCGTCAAAGAGCTCGGAGGCATGCAGCATGGCCTTGGACGGAATGCAGCCGATGTTGAGGCAGGTGCCGCCGAAGGTCGGCCATTTCTCGACCACGGCGACCTTCATGCCCAGCTGCGCGGCGCGGATGGCAGCGACATAGCCGCCGGGGCCCGAGCCGATTACCGTGAGGTCGAAAATGTCCGCCATGATGTCTCCGAGAAGCTCTGTGCGGCCTCCCAGCCCCGGGCGCCGTCCGCTGCCGATATAAGGCCCAAGAACGGGTTAAACCACCCGGCTTGCGGATGAAACCCCTCGTGGCGAGGCGCCATGCAAAATCCGCATGAATCGTCGGGTGGTGCATTGGGTCACGGTACGACGGCGCGGCCGCCGGTGACGGCGAGGGTGGTGCCGGTGACGTAGGAGGCGTCCTCGGAGAGCAGCCACAGGATGGTCTGCGCCACCTCATCCGCCGTGCCGGGGCGGCCCATCGGGATGGTGGAGGCGAGGCGCTGGACCCGGTCGGGCTCGCCGCCCTGGGCGTGAAAGTCGGTATCGATGATGCCGGGGCGCACGCCGTTGACACGGATGCCTTCTCCCGCGACCTCGACGGCGAGGCCGACGGTGAAGGTATCGATGGCGCCCTTGGACGCGGCGTAGTCGAGATAGGCGCCAGGAGCGCCGAGCTTGGCGGCGGCCGAGCTGAGGTTGACGATGCCGCCGCCCTTGCCGCCGTGTCGGGTCGACATGCGTCGCACCGCGGCGGCCGAGCAGAGCATGGTGCCGAGCACGTTGACGCGCAGGATCTCGGCGATGCGGTCGGGCTCCATGGCATCGAGGCGGGCGACGGGGGCGATCATGCCGGCATTGTTGACCAGGGCCCTGAGCGGCCCCATGCGGTCGGCGGCGCGGAAGATGTGCTCGATGTCCTCCTCGCGCCCGACATCGCCGCGCACGGCCACGGCCTCGCCGCCGGCGGCATGGATGGTGGCGCAGACGGCCTCGGCCGCCGCGACGTTGCCGAGATAGTTGAGCACCACGCCATAGCCGCGCGCGGCGGCGAGCCGGGCGACGGCCGCGCCGATGCCGCGGCTGCCGCCGGTGACGACAAGGACCTGTTCGGCCATGATTTTCCTCCCGTTTGGGAGAGCTTACGACGGGTGGGGTGGCCCAGAAAGACCAATTGCGCGCGATGACCCGGTGGCGGTTTCAGCAATGCCAGGGGTTCGCGCCAGTTTGCCCTTGCAATTGCCTCTGCACGCGTGAACAAAGCGGGCACAGATGGAAGAGCTTCCGGACATCGTGGCGGTGATGGTGAGCGTGTCGGTCGAGGGGCCGTACAGCTACCGGGTGCCCTACGGGATGAAGGTCCGGCGCGGCTCGATCGTCGCCGTGCCGCTGGTCGGGCGGCTGACGCTGGGCGTCGTCTGGGGCGTGCCCAGGGACAATTATGCGCACAACCGACTCAAGGACATCGCGCAGGTCTACGACACGCCGCCGCTGTCGGAAGAGCTGCTGAAGACGGTCGACTGGGTCAGCAAGTACACCCTGGCGGCGCCGGGGCTGGTGCTGCGCTCGGTGCTGCGCTCGACCGAGGCGCTGGAGCCGGAGCGGCCGATCACTGCCTT
The DNA here is from genome assembly GCF_017307495.1 of Devosia sp. Taxonomy (GTDB): domain Bacteria; phylum Pseudomonadota; class Alphaproteobacteria; order Rhizobiales; family Devosiaceae; genus Devosia_A. Next base: position 111,474 of record NZ_JAFKHE010000023.1, read on the forward strand.
CCGGTCGACCGGGATCGAGCCGGACAAGCGGACGAAGTCGCGCGAAAAGGTGCTCGAGCTGCTGATGGACGGCGAGGCCTGGGCCAAGGCGGCGATCATCGGGGCGGCCGGGGTGTCGGCGTCGGTGGTCGAGGGGCTGGAGAAGGCGGGGGCGATCGCGCGGATCGAGCGCCCGCCGCCGCCGATCGCACTGCCGCCCGATCCGGATGCCGATCCGGCCGTGCTCAGCCCGGAGCAGGCCGGGGCGCTGGCGCAGCTCAGGCAGATGCCGGTCGACCAGTACGGCGTGGCGCTGCTCGACGGCGTCACGGGCGCCGGCAAGACGGCGGTGTTCTTCGAGGCGGTGGCCGACACGATCCGGGCCGGGCGGCAGGCGCTGGTGCTGCTGCCGGAGATCGCGCTGACCTCGACCTTCGTCGAGCGCTTCACCCGGCGCTTCGGCACGCGGCCGGCCGAATGGCACTCGGACATGACGCCGGCGCAGCGGATGCGAACGTGGCGGGCGGTGCTGAACGGCGAGGTGCGGGCGGTGCTGGGGGCGCGCTCGGCGCTGTTCCTGCCGTTCCGCGAGCTGGGCCTGATTGTCCTCGACGAGGAGCATGACGGAGCGTTCAAGCAGTCCGACGGGGTGAACTATCACGCGCGCGACATGGCGGTGGTGCGAGCCAGGTTTGCCGAGGCGCGGGTGATCCTGTCGTCGGCGACGCCATCGGTGGAGTCGCGGAACAACGCCAATATCGGGCGCTACAAGCACGTGCTCCTGACCTCGCGCTTTGCCGAGGCCGGGATGCCGGACATCACACCGATCGACATGCGCGAGGAACCGCCCGAGAAGGGGCAGTGGATCGCGCCGCGGCTGGCGCGCGAAGTGTTTGCGACGCTCGACCGGGGCGAGCAGGCGCTGCTGTTCCTCAACCGGCGCGGCTATGCCCCGCTGACGTTGTGCAAGAGCTGCGGCCACCAGTACCAGTGCCCGGATTGCTCGGCCTGGCTGGTCGAGCATCGCTTCCGCGGCGTGCTGATGTGCCACCATTGCGGCTTCACCATGCGGACGCCGAAGGTCTGCACCGAATGTGGCACCGACGATTCACTGACGGCGATCGGACCGGGGATCGAGCGGGTGGCGGAAGAGGCGGCGGCGCGGTTCCCGGGGGCGCGAACCGTGGTGCTGTCGTCCGACATGGGCTCGAACAGCGAGCTCAAGCAGCGCTTCGACGAGATCGAGCGCGGCGAGCACGACCTCATCATCGGCACGCAGCTGGTGGCCAAGGGGCATCATTTCGAGAAACTGACGCTGGTCGGCGTGCTCGATGCCGACCTCGGGCTCGATCGCGGCGATCCGCGGGCGGCGGAGCGGACGTTCCAGATCCTGACGCAGGTGACGGGCCGGGCCGGGCGCGCCAACCGGACGGGCAAGGCGTTTCTGCAGACCTATCATCCCGACCATCCGGTCATGCAGGCGATGGTGAAGGGCGACCGCGAGGCGTTCTACCGGCACGAGCTGCTGGCGCGCGAGGCCGGCGGGCTGCCCCCGTTCGGGCGGCTGGCGGCGCTGATCGTTTCGGCCAACGAGCAGGAGGTGGCGTTCGCCTTCGCCAGGCAGTTGCTGAGTGCGGCGCCGATGGCCGAGGGGCTGAAACTGTTCGGCCCGGCGGATGCGCCGATCGCGATGATCCGGGGCCGGCACCGGGTGCGGCTCCTGGCGCAATCGGGCAAGGATTTCGACCTTTCCGGCTATGTCCGCTTCTGGCTCGACCACGGGCCCAAGGCGACGGGCAACCTCAGGGTACAGGTGGACATCGACCCGCAGAGCTTTCTGTGAAGCGGACGTCATCGCTGGGGCCGTTGCCATTCGAGCGTGGCTCTCATGGCCTCCTCACCTCTGGTCGCTCCACTGGAGCGCCCAGCCCCTCCGGGGACGGTTCGGAGCCTGCGACAAATCTCCCGGAAAGACTCGTGTCCCGGTGCCTTGCGATGCCCAAGATCGCGTGTTAGAGGGGGCGCGAATTCCGGGGGCCTTCGGCTATTCCCGGCGAACAATCATAAGCGACAGCAGCCTCCGGCGACCATCTCTGGCCGGGCTCGGGTTGCGCAGCACGAGGATGACGGGGCATTGGCAGCGCAGGATTCAGTGCTTTCCCAGATCGCGCGGCCATATGCGTCGGCGCTCTTCGATCTCGCCAAGGCCGACAATTCGGTCGCCGCCGTGGAGCAGGGGCTGGACAAGCTTCTCGCCCTGGCCAGTGAAAGTCCCGATTTCGCGCGGTTCCTGCGCTCCCCGGTGATCAACACCGAGGAAAAGGCGGTGGCGATGCGCGCCCTGCTCGAGAAGGCGAAGGCGCACACCACGGTCGGCAATTTCGTCAAGGTCGTGGCGCGCAACGGGCGCCTGTTTGCGTTGCCGGCGATCATCGCGGCGTTCAAGGAGCGCGCGGCGGGGCATCGCGGCGAAGTTGCCGCCGACGTCACCTCGGCCACGCCGCTCAGTGCCGCGCAGGTCAAGTCGCTGGCCGAGACGCTCAAGGCCAAGATCGGCAAGTCCGTCACGCTCACCCAACACGTCGATCCCAGCCTGATCGGTGGCCTCGTGGTCAAGGTCGGCAGCCAGATGATCGACAGCTCACTCAAAACCAAGCTCACGGCGATGAAGATCGCGATGAAAGAGGTCGGATAATGGATATCAAAGCCGCGGAAATCTCTGCGATCCTCAAGGAGCAGATTCAGAATTTCGGCCAGGAAGCCGAGGTGTCCGAAGTCGGCCAGGTGCTGTCCGTCGGTGACGGTATCGCCCGCGTCTACGGCCTCGACAACGTGCAGGCCGGTGAGCTCGTCGAGTTCCCGGGCGGCATCAAGGGCATGGCGCTGAACCTCGAGACCGACAATGTCGGCGTGGTGCTGTTCGGCGCCGACCGCGACATTAAAGAGGGCGACGTCGCCAAGCGGACCGGCTCGATCGTGGACACCCCGGTCGGCAAGGAGCTGCTCGGCCGCGTGGTCGACGCGCTCGGCAACCCGATCGACGGCAAGGGTCCGCTCAAGGCCAAGGAACGCCGCCGCGTCGACGTGAAGGCCCCGGGCATCCTGCCGCGCAAGTCGGTGCACGAGCCGATGTCGACCGGCCTCAAGGCCATCGACGCGCTGATCCCGATCGGCCGCGGCCAGCGCGAACTGATCATCGGCGATCGCCAGACCGGCAAGACCGCGGTGATCCTCGACACCTTCCTCAACCAGAAGCCCGCCCATGCGGCCGGCGCTTCGGAGCAGGAAAAGCTCTACTGCATCTATGTCGCCGTCGGCCAGAAGCGCTCGACCGTGGCGCAGTTCGTCAAGGTGCTGGAAGACGCCGGCGCCCTCGAGTACTCGATCGTCGTTGCCGCCACCGCTTCGGACCCGGCGCCGATGCAGTTCCTCGCGCCGATGACCGGCGCCGCCATCGGCGAATACTTCCGCGACAACGGCATGCACGCCGTGATCGCCTATGACGACCTGACCAAGCAGGCCGTCGCCTACCGCCAGATGTCGCTGCTGCTGCGCCGTCCGCCGGGCCGCGAGGCCTACCCGGGCGACGTGTTCTACCTGCACAGCCGCCTGCTCGAGCGCGCCGCCAAGCTGAACGAGGACCATGGCCTCGGCTCGCTGACTGCGCTCCCCGTCATCGAGACGCAGGCGAACGACGTGTCGGCCTACATTCCGACCAACGTGATCTCGATCACCGACGGCCAGATCTTCCTCGAGACCAACCTGTTCTTCCAGGGCATCCGCCCGGCGGTGAACGTCGGTATCTCGGTGAGCCGCGTGGGTGGCAACGCCCAGATCAAGGCAATGAAGCAGGTGGCTGGCTCGCTCAAGGGCGAACTCTCGCAGTACCGCGAGATGGCGGCCTTCGCGCAGTTCGGTTCGGACCTCGACGCGGCGACGCAGCGCCTGCTCAACCGCGGCGCCCGCCTGACCGAGCTGCTCAAGCAGCCGCAGTTCGCGCCGCTGAAGCCGGAAGAGGAAGTCGCGGTGATCTTTGCCGGCGGCCAGGGCTACCTGGACGACCTGCCGGTCAACAAGGTCGGCGAGTTCGAGGCGGGCCTGCTGGGCTACCTGCGTTCCAAGGGCGCGGACGTGCTGGCAGCGATCGCCAAGGAGAAGGCGCTGTCGGACGACCTGCGCGCCAAGCTCAAGGCCGCCATCGACGCGTTCAAGAAGACGTTCTCGTAAGATCCCCGTGTGGGCGAGGTCCGAAGGACCTCGCTGAAGGAGCAAGAGCGGCCCGATGCCCTCGCTAAAGGACCTCAAGAACCGGATCGCCTCGGTCAAGTCGACCCAGAAGATCACCAAGGCCATGCAGATGGTGGCGGCGGCAAAGCTCCGTCGCGCCCAGGAAGCAGCCGAGGCGGCGCGTCCCTATGCGGAGCGCATGGGTAACGTGCTCACGGCGCTTGGCGCGGCCTATGCCGGCCGCCAGGACGCCCCGGCCCTGCTCGCCGGCAACGGCCGCGACCAGGTGCACCTGCTCGTCGTCGCGACGGGCGAGCGCGGCCTCGCCGGCGGCTTCAACTCCTCGATCGCGCGCCTCGCCCGTGAAACGGCGCTGCGGCTGGTCGGCGAGGGCAAGACGGTGAAGATCCTCACCGTCGGCCGCAAGGGCAACGACATCCTGAAGCGGACGCTGGGCGACAAGATCATCGAGACGATCTCGTTCCGCGACGTGCGCCAGATCGGCTATGTCAACGCCGCGCAGGTGGGCGAGAAGGTGCTTGCCATGTACGCGGCAGGCGAGTTCGACGTGGCGACCCTGTTCTACGCCCGGTTCAAGTCGGTGATCTCGCAGATCCCGACGGCGCAGCAGTTGATCCCCGCCAAGTTCGACGGCGATGCCGGGGCGGTGGACACGCTCAACTACGAGTACGAGCCGGACGAGGAAGCGATCCTTGCCGACCTGCTGCCGCGCAACATCTCGGTGCAGGTGTTCCGTGCCCTGCTCGAGAACAACGCGTCGTTCTTCGGTGCGCAGATGAGCGCCATGGACAACGCGACGCGCAATGCCGGCGACATGATCAAGAAGCTGACGCTGAGCTACAACCGCCAGCGCCAGGCGCAGATCACCAAAGAACTCATCGAAATCATTTCGGGCGCGGAAGCGCTCTAGCAGGAACGAGGTAACAGATGGCCCGCGCAGCAACTGCAGCAAAAGCCCCGGCGACCGAGAAGGCTCCCGTCGCCAAGAAGGCTCCGGCCCGCAAGGCCGCTTCGGATACCCCCGCTGTGTCCACTGCCGGCAAGCCGGTGGGCAAGGTGTCGCAGGTGATCGGCGCCGTGGTGGACGTCGTGTTCGACGGCCACCTGCCGGCCATCCTGAACGCGCTCGAAGTCGACAACAACGGCAACCGGCTGGTGCTCGAAGTTGCGCAGCACCTCGGCGAGAACGCCGTGCGCACCATCGCCATGAACACGACCGAGGGTCTGGTCCGCGGCGCCGTGGTGGCCGATACCGGTGCCGCCATCTCGGTGCCGGTCGGCGACGAGACGCTGGGCCGCATCATGAACGTGATTGGCGAGCCGGTGGACGAAGCCGGCCCGGTGGTCACCAAGTCGCGCCGCGCCATCCACCAGGAAGCCCCGAGCTTCACCGAGCAGTCGTCGGAAGCCCAGATCCTCGTCACCGGCATCAAGGTGGTGGACCTGATCGCCCCCTACGCCCGCGGCGGCAAGATCGGCCTGTTCGGCGGCGCCGGCGTGGGCAAGACCGTGCTGATCCAGGAACTGATCAACAACGTCGCCAAGGCGCACGGTGGTTACTCGGTGTTCGCCGGCGTGGGTGAGCGCACCCGCGAGGGCAATGACCTCTACCACGAAATGATCGAATCGGGCGTGAACAAGGACCCCAAGGAGAACAACGGTTCGACCGCTGGCTCCAAGTGCGCCCTGGTGTTCGGCCAGATGAACGAGCCGCCGGGCGCGCGTGCCCGCGTCGCCCTCTCCGGCCTCACCGTCGCCGAGCACTTCCGCGACCAGGGCCAGGACGTGCTGTTCTTCGTGGACAACATTTTCCGCTTCACCCAGGCGGGCGCCGAAATGTCGGCCCTGCTCGGCCGTATCCCGTCGGCCGTGGGCTACCAGCCGACGCTCGCCACCGACATGGGCGCGCTGCAGGAACGCATCACCACCACCGACAAGGGCTCGATCACCTCGGTGCAGGCCATCTACGTGCCGGCCGACGACCTGACCGACCCGGCCCCGGCGACCTCGTTCGCCCACCTCGACTCGACGACGACGCTGAACCGCGCCATCTCCGAGAAGGGCATCTACCCGGCCGTGGATCCGCTGGACTCGACCTCGCGCATGCTCTCGGCCAACATTGTCGGCGAAGAGCACTACAACACCGCGCGCGCCGTGCAGCAGATCCTGCAGCGCTACAAGGCGCTCCAGGACATCATCGCGATCCTGGGCATGGACGAGCTCTCGGAAGAGGACAAGCTCACCGTGGCCCGCGCCCGCAAGGTCGAGCGCTTCATGAGCCAGCCGTTCCACGTCGCCGAGGCCTTCACCGGCACGCCGGGCGTGTTCGTGCAGCTCGAAGACACCATCAAGGGGTTCAAGGACCTCGTCGAGGGCAAGTACGACCACCTGCCGGAAGCCGCCTTCTACATGGTCGGCACCATGGAAGACGCGGTCAAGAAGGCCCAGAAGCTCGCGGCCGCGGCCTAAGCTTCACGACCCCATCGGGCTCGCCCAGCGGGCGGGCCCCATTTTGATCCAGAGGCAGGACCATGGCCGAAGGCACCAAACTCGAAATCGTCTCGCCGGAGAAGCTGCTGCTGTCGGAGACCGTGAAGTCGGTCACCGTGCCGGGCGCGGACGGCTATTTCACGGTGCTGGGCGACCACGCGCCGTTCATGACGACGATGAAGCCGGGCTTCGTCACCGTGGTGGACAATGCCGGCATCAGCCACGTCTACTACGTGCGCGGCGGCTTCGCCGACGTATCGCCCGAGGGCCTGACCATCCTCGCCGAGGAGGCCCAGGACATCGCCGAGTTCGATCGCGCCAAGATCGAGGGGCTGATTGCTGCCGGGCTGACCGCGCAGCAGGCGGCGACCACGGCCGACGAGGAGATGCGGCTGCAGGAAGAGATCGACGGCTGGCGCAACCTGCTGCTCGACGCGTCCGTCGGCACGAGCGCGACGGCGCACTGAGCCGGCAGCATCGAGGTATCCGGTAACGGGCGTCCTGCGGGCGCCCGTTCTGTTTTGGGGACCGGCGGTGCCGTCGACGGGCTCCATCGCGCCGCCCCGACGGAATCGTGAGCCGACGGCGCGGCCAGAGGCAATTCACGCTCTCTTAAGCAAGACTGCGTAATCGTCGCAGCGGGAATGCAGCAACGACGAACCGCGCCACGGCCTGGACAGCCGGGGCATATCGACCGAGCTGTGCCCAATGACCCCAGACATTGGCAGGCCGCCCCCCGGACATTCGTCCGGTCGCGACGCTGCATGCCCTCCTTGCGTCCATCCAGGAACCCGACGGTAGCGCTGATGAAGATCCGGACCAGACTCTTTCTAATCGTGGCCGTCATGGGCCTGATCGTTTCGGCAGTTGGTGGCGCTGCCGTGTACGCCACACTGTCGCTCAGCAAGGGGGCGCAGTTGCTCGAGGTCGCGTCGCAGCGGGCCTTCAACGGCGAACACCTGAACCGCCTGGTGACCGCGGTGGTGATGGATGCGCGGGGTATCTACGCTTCCAGGGACGTGGACGCCGCAAAGCCGTTCGCCGAAGGCCTGCTCAAGTCGCTCGACAAGATCGACGCGCACCTGGCCGAATGGCGGCCGCTGGTGCCGGCCGAGGACCTCGAGGCCTTCGACAAGGTGGTGGCCCGTACGGCGGAGTTCCGGCAGTTCCGCGCCGAGACGGCGCGGCTGGCGACGATCGACCCGGCGCAGGCCAATGCCCAAGGCAACAACGAGGCCAACCGGGCCAACCGCAAGGCCTACCAGGCCGAGATCGACGCCGTGGTCGAGAACGACCAGGCGAGATTCGACGCCATCAAGGCCGAATTCGAGAGCTTCGAGGCCGTGATCGTGCCAGGGGTGATCGGCGCGACCATACTGGGGCTGCTCGTCGGTGTCGGCGCGGCGCTCTATGTCGGCACGCGTTACGTGTCACGGCCACTCACGAAGGTAACCGAGACGATGGCGCGGATCGCGGAGGGCGATTTCGCCACCGAGGTCCCCTATGTGGGCGAGAAGAACGAAGTCGGCCAGATGGCCGCGGCGGTGCAGGTGTTCAAGGAGAACGGCATCCGTGTCGCCGAGATGAACGAGGGCGAGCGGGCGCGGCACCAGCAGGCGGCCGAGCGGGCTCGGATGATGCAGGACTTCCAGGATGCCTTCGACGGCGTGGTGGCGGCGACCCTGCACGGCGACCTGGGGCAGCGCATCGAGGCCCATTTCGAGGATGCCGACATCGAACGTATCGCCAAGAACTTCAATAGCCTGATGGACACGGTGGCCAAGGGGCTGAGCGAGGCCGGCGACGTGCTGGCCGCGCTCGCCGAGGCAGACCTGGGCAAGCGGATGCATGGCACGTACGAGGGCGAGTTCGCGCGGCTCAAGCACAACACCAATACCGTCGCCGAAAAGCTCACCAGCATCGTCGGGCAGCTCAAGAAGACCTCGTTCGACCTGAAGACGGCCACCGGCGAGATCCTGTCGGGCGCCAACGACCTTTCCGAACGCACCACCAAGCAGGCGGCGACGATCGAGGAGACCTCGGCGGCGATGGAGCAGCTCGCGACCACTGTCCTGGCCAATGCCCAGCGTGCCGCAGGTGCTTCGGACAATGCCGGCCAGGTGACGGCAACGGCCGAGGAGGGCGGGGCTGTGATGCTGAGCGCCAACGAGGCGATGGGTCGGATCACCGAGAGCTCGGCCAAGATCTCCAACATCATCGGGCTCATCGACGATATCGCCTTCCAGACCAACCTGCTCGCGCTCAATGCCTCGGTTGAGGCGGCACGGGCGGGCGATGCCGGCAAGGGCTTCGCCGTGGTGGCGGTTGAAGTGCGGCGCCTCGCCCAGTCGGCCGCCAGCGCCTCTGCCGAGGTCAAGGCGCTGATCGAGCAATCGGCCGGGGAGGTCAGGACCGGCTCCAGGCTTGTGGCCGATGCCGCCGCCAAGCTCGAGGCCATGCTGGCCGCCGTACGTGGCAACCGGGAGCTGCTGGAGGGCATTGCCCGGGACAGCCGCGAACAGGCCTCGGCGATCGAGGAGGTCAATACCGCGGTGCGGCAGATGGACGAGATGACCCAGCACAATGCCGCGCTGGTCGAGGAGACGAATGCCGCCATCGAGCAGACCGAGGCGCAGGCGTCCGAGCTCGACCGGATCGTCGCGGTGTTCACGCTCGGCGCGCAGGCCGAGGCGGCGGTGGTCCCGCCGGAAGCGCCGCACCCCAGGGGAATCAGGGCGATCCAGCAGAAAGTCGCCAGCGCCGCGAAGACTTACCTGGCGCGCGGCAATGCGGCCATCAAGGCTGACGAATGGGCCGAATTCTGACCGGGTGCCAGGCGGAAACTGCCCATTAACCATAAGGGCCTAAGCCTTCTCCATCGCAGTCGCGCACAGAACCAGGAGGTTCGGGATGGCGTTGGGGACGGGTCGGTTGAAGGCGATGTTCGGCAAGGGCATCCCGACCAGGTTGGTGGTCATCGCGCTGGGCGTGGTGATCGTGCTTATCGGCGGCATCTACTCGGCGATGACCTACATGGTGTCGCAGAACTACCAGCACGCAGCGCACAGCTCGGCGGTCACGATCAAGTCGATGCGCGCGCACATGACGGCGGACATGCTGCACGACTCGCTGCGCGGCATCGTGTTCAAGGCGATGTACTACGGCTCGAGCTTCAACGCCGACGGCGTCAACGAGGCGGCGGCCGAGATCAAGCAGTACGGCGACGAGATGCGCGCCGCCATCGCCACGCAGGAGGGGCTCGACGTCTCCGCCACGGTGCGCGAAGCGGTGACCGGGGTGCTGGAGCCGCTTGACGCCTACCTCAGCAAGGCCGAGCAGGTGGTCGGCGCGGTCGTACAGGGCAACATGGGCGGCGCCAAGAACGCGCTGCCCGACTTCGATGCGACGTTCAAGGCGCTCCAGGACAGGATGTCGGCGGTATCGGACGCGATCGAGGCGGCCAATGCCGAGGTGCTGCAGGCCTCCAGCAACAACGCCCGCATCAGCGACATCGCCAGCATTACCGGCCTCGGCCTGATCGTCCTGCTCGCCGTGGTGACGCTGGTCTTTTCCAACATCCTGTTCCTGAGGCCGCTGGCCAGGATGACGGCCGGGTTCCGGCGGCTGTCCGCCGGCGATCTCGAGGTCGAGGCGACGCAGGGCGGAATCGTCACCGAGATGGCGATGCTCAATGACGTGCTCACCGACTTCCGCGCGGCGCTGCTGAGCCGCGCGCAGCTGACGGCGCAGAGCGAGGCCTCCGCCGCCGAGGAACGGGTGCGCACGGAGAAGGGCAACGAGCTCGGGGCGCTGCTGACCCAATATACCGGGGCGGCGATGCGCGGCGATTTCACCGGCCGGCTGCCGAAGTTCGATGACCCGAGCCTCGACGGCATCGCGCAGGTGTTCAACGGCCTGTTCGAGAACGTGGAGCGTGGGCTAGGCGAGACCGGCAGCGTGCTCAATGCGCTCGCCAATACCGACCTGACGCGGCGCGTCGAGGGCGACTACGAGGGGGCCTTCCTCAGGCTCAAGGACGACACCAATGCGGTGGGCGACAAACTGGCCGAAGTGGTCAGCCGGCTGCGCGCCACCTCGCGCGGGCTGAAGACGGCGACGGGCGAAATACTGTCGGGCGCCAACGACCTTTCCGAACGCACCACCAAGCAGGCGGCGACGATCGAGGAGACCTCGGCGGCGATGGAGCAACTGGCCGCGACGGTGCTCGAGAACGCCAGGCGGGCGGAATCGGCGAGCGGCAACGCCGCCGAGGTGTCCCGCACGGCCGAGCAGGGCGGGGAAGTGATGCGCAATGCCACGGCGGCGATGGAGCGGATCACCCAGTCGTCGGCGCGGATCTCCAACATCATCGGGCTGATCGACGACATCGCCTTCCAGACCAACCTGCTCGCCCTCAACGCTTCGGTCGAAGCGGCGCGCGCCGGCGATGCCGGCAAGGGCTTTGCGGTCGTCGCGGTGGAAGTGCGGCGGCTGGCGCAGTCGGCGGCCAGCGCATCGTCCGAGGTGAAGGCACTGATCGAGCAATCCGGCACCGAAGTGGCGGGCGGCTCGCGTCTCGTCGCCGAGGCGGCCGGCAAGCTCGAAGCCATGCTCGAGGGGGCGCGGACCAACTACGAGCTGCTGCAGGGCATCGCCAGCGAGAGCCGGGCGCAGGCCTCCTCGATCGAGGAGGTCAACGTCGCGGTCCGCACGCTCGACGAGATGACCCAGCACAATGCCGCGCTGGTGGAAGAGACCAATGCCGCGATCGAACAGACCGAGGCGCAGGCCGGCGAGCTCGACCAGATCGTCGACGTGTTCACCATCGCCGACGCGCCGGCGACGGCGGCTCCGGCCGCCCGGGCAGGAGCGCGGCAGGTCTACCTGAGCCAGGGCAGTGCTGCGATCAGCACGGACTGGAACGAGTTCTAGGGTCTCGTTTTCCCGTTGGCAGATGCCCCGGTCGCAGCCTCGGCCGGGGCATCTGCTTTCCATGCAGGCGCCCTGCACAAATAATCGTCAGCTCTCGGCATGGTTGACCGTTCTTTAACGAGCGGCGGATTGAATGGGCTGGAACAATTCTTCGGCAGGAGCCGTGATCCGCATGCGTATTCGTTCGTTGTCCCTCAAGGTCGCACTGCTTGGGGGAGCCGCGCTGACGGCTGTATTCGCCGCCGGCATGACCCTCCTGGTCCAGCAGGTGGGGGGCACGATTGATGCCCAGACCCGCGAGTTGCTGTCGCAGACCACGCTGGCCATCGCCGACGAGGTCTCGGCCGGGCTCATGCGCGCCGAGCGCGCGGCCGAGGGCCTGGTCACCGCGCTCGAAGGCATGCATGGCGCAGGGGTGAAGGATCGCGCGACCTACGACGCGATGATCCTGCACTATCTCGAGGCCAATCCGGATCTGGTGGGCACCTGGTCGGGCTGGGAGCCGAACGCTCTCGACGGCAACGATGCGGCGGCCGCGGGGCAGCCCGGACATGACGCGACGGGGCGCTACATCCCGTACTGGAACCGCGGTTCGGGGCAGGTGGTGCGCGAGGCGCTCGGCGGCTACGACCAGCCTGGGGTGGGCGACTACTACCTCAAGCCCAAGGAACTCGGGCGCGTGGTGGCGATCGAGCCGTACAGCTACACGGTGGCGGGCAAGGACATGCTGCTCATGTCGTTCGGCCAACCGATCATGGCGGGCGGGACCTATCTCGGCACCGGCGGCGTCGACCTCGCGCTGAACGACATCAGCGCGCGCATGGCTGAAATCAAGCCGTTCGGCACGGGCCACATCACCATCGTGTCGGCCGGCGGCATCGTGGTCGCCGACCCGGACGCAGCCCAGGTCGGCAAGGCGCTGGTCGAGGGCGATGCCGACTTCGCCATCGTCAAGGCGACGCTGGCCGAAGGCCAGGCCAGGACAAGCGATGCCACGGGTGAAGGCGAACTGCTGCGGCAGACGGCGCGGCCGTTCAGCGTGGGCGGGACCGAGGACCGCTGGGTGGTGGTGGCGAGCGTGCCGGTGGCGACGCTCGAGGCCGCCGTGACCGAGGGCCGCAACACCATCATCGCCCTTTCGGCGATCTGCGTGCTGGTGGCATGCGGCATCCTGTTCCTGCTGATCCGCTCGATGGTCGGCGGCCCGCTGGGCGCGATGAGCAAGACGGTCACGACCATGACCGAGGGCAATTACGACGTGACGGTGCCGGGTACGGCGCGCGTCGACGAGGTGGGCACGCTCGCCCGGGCGATGGAGGTGTTCCGCGAGAACGGCAAGAAGGTCGCGGCGATGACCGAGGCCGAGGCGGTACGCATCATCCGCGACCAGGAGGCCCGCGCCCAGATGATGGCCGAGTTGCAGCGCGCCTTCGGCGACGTGGTCGACGCGGCGGTCGAGGGCGACTTCTCCCGGCGCGTGGCGGCGGAATTCCCGGACCAGGAGCTCAACACGCTCGCCGGCAGCGTCAATTCGCTGGTCGAAACCGTCGACCGTGGCCTCGGCGAGACCGGCGAGGTGCTGTCGGCACTGGCGCAGACCGACCTGACGCAGCGCGTCAACGGCCAGTATGGCGGGGCCTTCGCGCGGCTCAAGGACGACACCAATGCCGTGGCCGAGCGGCTGACCGAGATCGTCGGCCAGCTCCGGCAGACCTCGCGCGGATTGAAGACGGCGACGGGCGAGATCCTGTCGGGCGCCAACGACCTTTCCGAGCGCACCACCAAGCAGGCGGCGACCATCGAGGAGACCTCGGCGGCGATGGAGCAGCTGGCGACCACGGTCGGGTCCAATGCGCAGAACGCCAACGAGGCGAGCCAGGTGGCGAGCCGGGTGACGACGGCGGCCGAACAGGGCGGCAGCGTCATGCAGCAGGCCAACGCGGCGATGGAGCGGATCACGTCGTCGTCGGCCAAGATCTCCAACATCATCGGCATGATCGACGACATCGCCTTCCAGACCAACCTGCTCGCCCTTAACGCCTCGGTCGAGGCGGCGCGGGCCGGCGAGGCCGGCAAGGGCTTTGCCGTGGTGGCCGTGGAAGTGCGCCGGCTGGCGCAGTCGGCGGCGGAAGCCTCGAGCGAGGTGAAGGCGCTGATCGAGCAATCGGGCGCCGAGGTGAACGCGGGCTCGCGGCTGGTTGCCGATGCGGCCGAAAAGCTCGAGGCGATCGTTGCGGCAGCGCGCTCGTCGAACCAGCTGATGGAAAAGATCGCGCGCGACAGCCAGGAGCAGGCGGCGGCGATCGAAGAGGTCAACACCGCCGTGCGGCAGATGGACGAGATGACCCAGCACAACGCGGCGCTGGTCGAGGAGACCAATGCGGCGATCGAGCAGACCGAGGCGCAGGCCAGCGAGCTCGACCGGATCGTCGAGGTGTTCCACCTGGACGGGGCCTCCACCGTGGGGCTGCGGCGGGCGGCTTAGTCCTCCCCTGCGAAGCGGGGGGAGGGGGACCAGCGAAGCTGGTGGAGGGGGCGACCCCAAACACCGGCACTTCCCGCCGCCCCCTCCACCGCCTTCGGCGGTCCCCCTCCCCCGTAAACGGGGGAGGATCACGGAGGGACCGGTGGCTTACTCCAGCGCCGCCGCCACCAAGGCTTTCGCGTGCAGGTCGGTCGTGTCGTAGGTCGGGAGCGGGCTGACGCTGTCGTCGATCAGCATGCCGATCTCGGTGCAGCCCAGGATCACCGCCTCGGCGCCGCGTGCCTTGAGCCGGGCGATGGCCTCGACATAGATGCGACGCGACTCGTCGCGCACGATGCCGAGGCACAGTTCCTCGTAGATGATGCCGTTGAGGTTGGTGATGCCGACATCGGGCACCAGTACCTCGAGCCCGCGCGCCTCCAGCCCCTCGATGTAGAAGCGCTTCTCCATGGTGAAGCGGGTGCCGAGCAGGCCGACCTTGCCGATGCCGTCGGCGAGCAGCGCACCGGCCGTCGGATCGGCGATGTGGATGAAGGGGACGCTCAGCGCGGCGCGGATCTGCGGAGCGCAGATGTGCATGGTGTTGGTGGCGAGGCCGATAATGCCGGCCCCCTGCGCCTCGAGCGATGCGGCGATGCCGGCGAGGATGGCGCCGGCGCCGTCCCAGTCGCCGGCGCGCTGCATCTGCTCGATCGGGGCGAAGTCGACCGAATGGACGATGACCGGCGCGGAGTGCAGGCCGCCGAGGCGGCCTGCCGTCTCGCGGTTGAGGATGGCATAGTAGTGGGCGGTGGATTCCCAGCTCATGCCGCCGATGAGGCCGATGGTTTTCATGGGCAAGCAATGGCCCGAAAACGGGCAGCGGACAAGACTTGTCCCCCCGCTTCCAGCTGGGTGTAGATTCGGCTCACCTCTTCGATGCGAGGTGCCGACGGGGCATCGCGGGGAGGGTTGGGGGCCAGGTGCAAGCCGTTGCATCTGGGGTGACTGCGGTTCCTGCATCGCTTCGCGGTGCCGTGCGCCATAAGTCCCTTCGCAATGGGC
>NZ_JAFKHE010000024.1 GCF_017307495.1 Devosia sp.
AAAATGCCAGCGTCGGATAACGCTCAACAATGCCATGTCGATCACTCCACAGCCCCCGCTCAAACCACGAGGGGCAAGGGTCACACATGGGTCAAATCTCGATGGAAAAATCCCAGCCTGCTGGGTCAGTTCTCAGTGGCAATCAACACGAAGCTCTCAAAGAGGGCTTGGCCGCCGTATCGATCGAACTCGAGAGCGGCGACGACCCTCAGACGATCTTCGAGACGCTCAACAGCCGCGGCGTCGACCTGACGCCCGGCGATCTGATGCGGAACTTCATATTCCAGCGCGCAAAGGGGCTCGGCCAGGCTGACCATTCGCTGGTCGTGGACAAGCTCTACGAGAAGCACTGGCTGCCGCTCGATAGGTCGTTCTGGAGCCAACCAGCCTCTCGGGGCCGGCAGACCCAGACCCGCCTCGACTGGATGCTTACCGATCACCTCGCGATGCACATCGGCGATCTGGTATCGGTCGACAGGCTGTTTGACCGATACCGTCGTTGGATACTCACCGACAGGCCGTTCTCGACCGTGACACAGGAGCTGGAATCCATTTCAGCCACGGCTGCGATCGAAAGGCGGCTGTTTGATCAGGACCCCAACGACCCGATCGGCAACTTCGGCCGGCTGGCCGACGCGTTCGACGTATCAACCGTCATGCCGCTGGTTATCTATTTGGCCACCGAGCCCAGTGTCGCCTCGGAGATCGACCGCGCCCTTGAGGTTCTTGAGAGCTACATCGTGCGGCGGGACATCTGCGGCCTGACGAACAAGAATTACAACAGGCTGTTCGTCGGCTTGATCGATCGTCTGCGCAAAGCGGAAGGCGACAAGCTCGACGATATGGTGTCGTACCTGTCCGGTCGACGTTCCGACATAGATCGCTGGCCGGCCGACGATGAATGGCGCACTGCCTGGTTGGGGCGAGGGCAATACAAAGGCGCTCGCCAGCCCCGCCTGAGGTACCTGTTCGAAGCTATCGAGATGGCCAAGAGGTCGGCACTCAATGAAGATATCGAGATCAAGTCCGCCCTGACTATCGAACACATCATGCCTCAGCGTTGGCGTGAGGCATGGCCGGTCCCGGGCTTCGAACATCTGGACGACGATGACGACATGAATTTTGATCTTCTGACGCGGCAGGCGGAACGCGACGCCGTCATTGATCGCCTTGGCAATCTCACTTTGCTGACGGGGGCGCTGAACTCGACTGTATCCAACGGCCCCTATTCGGTGAAGATGCCCGCGGTGCGATCGCACTCCAGCTTGGCACTGAATCGCGAACTCAACCAGTTCGACCATTGGGACGAGGACACGATTGCCGCCAGGGGGCTCTCGCTCTTCGAGAATGCTCGCCGCATCTGGATGGCCCCCCTGCCCAGCGACGACAAGCAGATCGCTAACGGAGCGCCGGGACTGCCGGCGGACGGCACTCAGTGCCGCTTCACCTATGCCGGCCGACGTTACGAAGGTTACATCGAGAACGGTGCCCTTATGGTTGACGGCGTCGACCGCACATTCGGCTCGCTGTCTGCAGCATCGAGGTTCATCACCCGAACCCATCGAAACGGATGGAATGACTGGCACTTCGGGGATGGCATGGGTGGATGGGTGCTAGCTGATGCATGGCGGCGTGAGGCCGCTGAATAGCGGGCTTGCCACAAGCGGACACAGCATAGTTTCGGGGGATGTTTTTTTTGGCCGACACGACGAACGACCGGATTGCAGCGATAGCGGACCATACGCTTCGACACTTCGCAGAGACAGCGGACAGGGCAAGAGAGGGACTGAACGAACCTCGGCCGAACCTCGCCAACGCGTTCACCTCTTTCAACGCCGCTACCGACAATGCGCTGATCGACAACATGAGCGACGTCACGGACGCTCGTGCACGGGCGCTGCGCATGTTGCTGTCCGAGCCGGCCGTGGCGCGCGTCGTCGCCGAAGACGAGGACGGGAATCGTCGCGTCTACTTCGTGTCGCGCGCCACGCCCCACCGGTCTCCCTCTGACGGTAGCTACGCTGTCAGCTACAACGCCATGCCACTGGGCAGGCTGGCAGCAACGAAGATCGGCGGCGAGGTCGACGCTCCTTCCAGAAGCGGCCCCGTCACCCTCACAGTCGTGGAAAAGACCCTCCTGACGCCGAAGGAAGTCCGCGGTGAATGGGACTCGCAGAAATCCGTCGTGGAAGGAAAGAGGTTCGGCCCCTTCACGGTACCATCGTTGCGCGCCGTGCTGGAGGGCCTCGGCGTCACTGAGGATGAACTCGACGCCCTCGACCGCCTACTCGCCGAGGACAAGGCTGCGGGGCTCTTCATCGAAGGGCTGAAGCGCGACGCCATCGCCAAGATGGAACTACGGGATCTTGCGATCCTTGATGAGTACCAGGACGAGATCTTTCGGCTCCCCATAGACAGCCACCTGGTAATTCTCGGTCCTCCGGGCACGGGAAAGACAACGACCCTTATCAAGCGTCTGGGCCAGAAGTTGGACACCCCGAGCCTTATCGATGAGGAGCGTGACGTCATTGCGCGTACCAGTGCGGGTCCGGCCGGGCATCAAGACAGCTGGATCATGTTCACGCCCACCGCCTTGCTGAAGCAGTACGTGAAAGAGGCATTCGCGCGGCAGGGCGTCGCCGCTTCGGATCAGCGCATTCAAACATGGGACGACTATAGACACGACCTGGCGAGGAACCACTTTACAATCCTCCGATCGGGCTCCGGAGGGCAGCTAGTCTCCAAGGACGACCTACCCTCTCTCGTACCGGCAACCGTTCACACACAGCGCGAGTGGTTCGAGGACTTTTTCGATTTTCAGATCAATCTCTTCTGGGAAGATCTTCGCAATCATGCCGGCGTCCTCGCGCGAGATAATGCGGAGGCTATCAAGCAAATCGGGACGCGCGTTCAGGCTGCGCTTCCTGTCGCAGCATCTGGCATCGATACCGGCTCCATCGTCACACTCAACAACCTGTCCGAGCCTCTGCAGGCGCTGATCACCCAACTGCGCACTGACACCGACAAA
The DNA here is from genome assembly GCF_017307495.1 of Devosia sp. GTDB lineage: Bacteria > Pseudomonadota > Alphaproteobacteria > Rhizobiales > Devosiaceae > Devosia_A. Next base: position 3,029 of record NZ_JAFKHE010000024.1, read on the forward strand.
ACGGTCCGTTCCGCTATCGCCAAGGCATTTCTGAGTGAGCCGTCGCTGCTCGACGACTTGATGAAGTTCGTCGCCACCCTCGAAACGGTTGAAGAAGTCGATGACGACGAGCTTGATGGTGATGACGACGAGGAACCACGTCAGGTTCGCGTCGGTCGGGACGCGGCCGTTGACGCCCTTCTGAGAGCGCTTAAGGCCAAAGCGCGTGCAATCGCGAACAGCCGACCGACTTCGAAAAGATCTCGAAACGGCCGTATCATTGAGTGGTTCGGTGAGCGGGGTCCCGATCGGGACGCATTGCGCAAGATCGGCCAGGACCTCGCGGTACTGACCTCGTTGCGGCGGTTCCTGAACCCAGCTCGGCGGCTCCTTAACGGCATCTCTACTCGCTATCGGCGGTTCCGCCGGGAGCGACAGGCAGACAATCGCTGGTACGCCGCAAATGGGTTTCAGCTGCACGAACTGAATCCACTAGAAGTGGATGTCATTCTCTTGGGGCTCTTGCGGGCCGGGGCCGACCTTCTTGCTGACCGCCGCATCGCTCGTTCTGCCGCAGGCTTGGCAAACGCGGCGTTGGAACAGGTGACCTCGCTCTATCGGAATCAGGTTCTGGTCGACGAAGCCACTGACTTCTCCCCTATTCAGCTTGCTTGCATGGCGGCGCTCTGTGATCCGCAAGCTTCGTCTTTTGTGGCAGTCGGTGATTTCAACCAACGAATTACCGACTGGGGCAGCAGAGAAACTGAGGATCTCCAGTGGGTGTTCCCCGACTTTGACATTCGCTCGGTTTCGATCTCCTACCGCCACAGTCGGCAACTGAACGAGCTTGCACGCGACATCGCTCACATCTCGGACCCGAATGCCAATGAGGCCCAGCTACCGGATCGCGTCAACAACGATGGTTTTCGCCCGGCAGTCGGCACCGGTCTGACCACCACCGAGGAAACGGTGGACTGGTTGGCCGACCGCATCGCCGAGATCGAACACCTGGCCGAGGAGTTCCCGCCGATCGCCGTCCTGGTTACAAGCGAGGAGGAGGTGGTTCCGTTCGCGCAGGCGCTCAACCAGAAGTTGGCGGATTCCAATGTACGTGTGGTTCCCTGCCCCTTCGGCCAGCTCGCCGGTCAGGATAGCGACGTGCGCGTTTTCGACGTTCGCCACATCAAGGGCCTGGAATTCGAGGCCGTTTTCTTCGTAGGCATCGACCGCCTCGAGGAGACGCAACCCAACTTGTTCGAAAAGTTCCTCTACGTCGGCGCGACGAGGGCAGCGCTGTTCCTAGGGGTGACGACCTCCGGGGCGAAGCTTCCAGATCGGATCAGTTCTTTGGAGGCTAGCTTCGGTCACACCTGGCCATAGCTCCGAGATGTTGGCGGCACCGCTGCCTAGACGATGGCAGCAGTGTGCCGGCACTCCGGATAGCGGCTGCAGCCCATGAACGAGGCCCGCTTCTTCGAACGCCGCTCCACCAGATAGCCCGCCCAGCACTTCGGGCACGCCGGCAAAGCCTGACCATCGACGCCCTCGAACCGGATCTCCTTGCCGGCAATGTCGGCAAGCTCGTCGATGTAGCGAGACTGCTGATCCGCGTTGGTAAGCAGGAAGACGCCGCGACTAGCGCGCGTCAGCGCCACGTAGAACAGCCGCCGTTCCTCGGCATAGGGGAAGGTCTCGGGCTCGGGAATGACCAGGTGGAGCAACTCATCGTCCTCGATGCGGCTGGGTACGCCGTAGTCGCCCTCGCTGACATCGATCAGGATGGTGTAGTCGGCCTCTAGGCCCTTGGCCCTATGGAATGAGAATGCCTCTACCTCAAGGTGGTCGAACTTGGGGATTCGGCCCTCGAACGGATCGAGGTAGTTATAGCGCCACAGCACCAACGCCTTGAGCTTGGGCTTGGCGTCGGTTCGCCAATGCCCAGCAATGCCGCCGAGGAAGCCGTCGAGGCGTTCAAGCACCTGCCGGCAGGCCGGGCCGTAGTCGACCTTGCCGCGCACTGGCTTGACGGGGACGACGCGGATGGACTTCGAAATCGCCGGCCTTGTTGAGCGCACCGATTTCTTCAGCTGGGCGGGATTGCGCTGCACGAACTTGGCGGCGACGTCAGCGATCAGCTGGTTGCACCGATAGGTCTGCTCGAGCCTTCCCTGCCAGCTGGTGCCGAAGTTCTCCTTGAAGCGGGTGAAGATCGAGATGTCGGAACCAGCGAAGCGATAGATCGACTGCCAGTCGTCGCCCACGGCGAATACCTTGGCGAAAGGGTTCTGCTGTCGAAGCGCCTTGATGAGGTTGGCGCGAGGTTCGGAGATGTCCTGGAACTCATCGACGAGGATGAGCGAGTACGGGCTGACGTACCGCCGCGTCTCCACCAGCCGGGTGGCGTCTCCGATCATCGAGTCAAAATCGATCCGGCCGGCATCGGCCAGCTTCTTGGAATAGGCCTCGGTGATCAACCAGATGACCCGAGCGAAGATCCGGGCCCGCTCCTTGTCATGCAGGGCCTTGGCGCGCTCGAACAGCATGTCGAGGGTCAGCTGGCTGGAGCGGATATGCTTGATGCAGGTCCCGATGAGCTGGTGGTAGTGCTTGACCACCCGGGGGTTGATCGCCTTCTGAATCTCGTCAGGCGACCGCTGGACCAACGGGATCTCCCGGCGCTCCAACTCCGACTTCAGAACTGTCAGCAGTGTGCCGTCAGTGGCCTGTGCCGAGGTCGTCTCGAAGAAGTCCATCTCGGCCTCGCGATAGCCGCGACGCTTGCTCTCGGCGTGCATCACGTAATTGGCGAAGGGCGAGGTGCCATCGGCGTTTATGGCGAAGTGCTCATGCACCGTCTTCGTGGCGGGGTAGTAGAAGTCGGGATGCACGTGACGCACCGCGTCGGCCTCGTCGTCGGCTCCCACGTCCTCGGCGCCGTCTTCGTCGTCTTCATCGCAGTCGTCGTCTACATCGTCGACGGCGACCTGCTTCTCGTATTCGAACTCCACCGAGTTCAGCCACAACCAGTTGGCGATCGACTGCTCTTGCAGCGACTTCACATAGATGTCGCCAAGGGCGCGGATCGATGCCCTGCCCTTCGACCGTCGCTCGCTAACGTAGCGCTCGTACTCCGTGTCGGAATCGAAGACCTCCCGGGGAATGTCCGCCTTCGGGTGGAGGATCAGCAGCTCGATCCATAGTCGCTGAAACTCGGAATCGGCCTTGGCGAGATCCTGGATTATCTCCTCTATGGCCTTTGCCTCGCCAGCGGGGTGCTCGACCCAATTGGCCAATTGTGGCGGCCTGCCCTCGACCTCCTGAATGATGCCACGGCCAAGCGCGTGAAATGTCGTCACACGACAGCCGACCGCGTCTTCGTCGACATTCATCTGCTTGGCGATGCGGACCTTGAGTTCGTCGGCTGCGCTCTTGTTGAAGGCGAGGACAAGGATCTCCTCGGGACGATAGAGCTTCTTCTCGAGAACGTAGGCGACCTTGCCGACCATCGTGGCCGACTTGCCCGACCCCGCTGACGCCACCAGCAGGTTGTTGTCCTCGAGGCGAATACAGGCCTCGCGCTGCTGGTCCGACAATGAGCGGCCGTCGAGATCGTCGAAGAACGCGCGGAACGCAGCGAGCTCCGACCTCAAGAACTCACGATTGTACCGATCGCGAATACCAGGGTCGGTCAGAAGGTCGAACGACACCGGCAGTGCAGCCTTCAGCGTGGAGGCGGTGAGCTCCGGATCGAGCATTGGATGCGACAGGGCAGCCGCCGCCCTGCCCGGCACGCTGGCAATGGCCCGGCTTAAGTCAGCATGGGCGAGGTACTGGGCCTTGGCGCCAACGATGGCGTGCAGACGACCGTCAATCTCGCGCAGCCTGTCGCCGTCCGAGACGATCAGCTCGCAGAGATGGTCGTTGATGAACCGCTTCAGATCGACGGCCAGCTTGGCGGCTGCGTCCCCCGACAGACCGGATAGCCGATCCACACGCGAATGGGAGCGGATCTCCAGCGTGTGCCAAAGCAGCCCTTTCGTCGAGGAAATGGCTACGACGTCAAGGCACGGTAGCTCTACGTCGCCACCGTCTTCCAGCCGAATGACGTCGGAACCCCTTCGAGCCAACGTGAGCTTCCAGCTGCCGGCGTTGAACAGGCGAGCAATCAGTCCCGGGCGGTAGGTTCGGTTGAGACCAAGCATTGTGTCGAGTTGGTCGCATGATCAGGCTTTATGCATCGATAAGGCCACAGACAGCTATTCTCGCGCGAGCGAACCGCGCGTAACAGGACGATAGACCCTACGTATCCTCTGGCCAGTTATCTGGTAGCGCAAGCGCCTGACCCAGTGTTCCTCCAGGGTACTCCGTCTCCGCCTCCTGGGAGATGTGGAGTTCGCGCAGACCAACATCCAGCCTGGGCATCGTTCTAGCCGCCCATGGATTGGCAACTATCACTGGTGCGCGCGCCGCGAAATTCCACGGGTCAATCTGCTTGAACCACAGAACGCCACTAAGAACCCGTCTGCGCGGACCAGTCTCGTCGTGCCACACTCCATCGGGGTTCCGGCCGTGGCGCACCACCGCCTTGCCTTCATCGTCTTTGTGCACCACCGATATTTCCGTGCCGAGAAGCACATCTATCGCGTCGGTATCGAAGTTGAAGTTGTCGTACCCAGCCACGGCTACCAGCATGGGGTAGCTTAGCGCCTTGCCATACTTTCGTGCCTTAAACTCGACAGCATCCTTCATGCTCTCGGCGCGCATGACATTGCTGGCGCCAAAGTGACGGGCACCAATGCTCCTAGTGACACCCCTTCGGTGCTTTGGCCACGCAGTGAGCACAATCTCCAGCCCGTCGTGCTTGTATTTGAAGGGTGCCGCAGTCCTCGCAGCGTTACCCTCTGGAAGGCCGGCGATCCATTGCTTGAGAGCTCTCTGGAGCTTGTTGATTGGCACAGGCGTCCTCGGCGTGCCGTTGGTCCTCAGGTCTAGGAAGTGATCGGGGCTAGGCGTGCTGTCTATGGCGTTCAGTGCGGAATTCAGCCGCTGCTCCGCCCCTTGCGCTTCCTTTGTCAACCCCCTCGCGAGCACGGCTTCCAAATAGTACCGCTCACCCTTGGGGGTCTCCATCAGAAAGTCAGGTTTCTTCGTCGTTCCAGGTATTTCCGGCTCAACATCGATCACCTTATGGCCGCGCCTAAGGAATAGCTCGTGAAGCAGTAGCTCCAGAAAGGCACCGCGGTGAGCGGTGTCGATAGGCGAACGCAAACGTTGGACCAACGATGGCCGGTCATCCTCTGGGTAGCGAGTTAGCCAATCCTCGACTAGCGCGCGAACCTTCTTGGCCTCCTCGCGTCCTGACCTGTTCGTGTAGACGAAATCACTTTCCCCATACGGATGAGCCTCAACACCAGGCCTCTCGATGTCATCGAAGACAATCATAGCTCTCTCCTGTCGGCTCGGCGGGGAGTGTATCGGCCACTGCACTTGACTCGCTGCCCTTGTTCAACCATCTCATGGCCGATGACTTCAAAGTTCGGCAATCCTGAGCTTTGGTCTCCCTATCTGGGGCATCGGGGCATGGCTGCTCACTTTCTGGCTCTGCATTGACCTATCCATTAACTTGGAGACGCCGATGTCAAAGTCGCTGACTGCCATACTCAAGACTGGCTTGAACGCGCTCGGGGCACTGCGGGGCCGGAAACGGGAGTTGCGCCATGCCATCGGTGTCAAGATCTGGACCCAAATCTCGTCGGAGAGCCGGAAGTAGCCCCAGAGTGGCTTATCGCTACTCCCCCGCACCAGTTTCAACCCCGGCCTGAGTGCCGGGGTTTTTGCACCTTCTTGGAACTTTGGGCGTCGTGGAACCTGACAAACACTGCCTTGAACGCAACGCACGTGTCATTACTCATCCCACACCCTGTTGAGCACCTGCGCGGCGATAGCGGCTTTGTCCTGCGGCAGGAAGCGACCATAGTGCTGCTGCACCATATCGGGCGTGTCCTGGATCGCGTAGCTTGCCTGCTCGTATGAACCGGTCTTCTTGAGGATGTGGGTGGCCAGCACGTCGCGAACGTTGTGCGGCCCGTGCGGCAGCAATCCTTTGATGGCCCCGCGCTCGGTATAGGGGTTGTAGATCCCATAGCGCTGGATGATCAGCCGCCAAGCATCGTAGAAGGTGGTCTGGTCGTACCGGGCATTGGTGCTCGACTGCTTGACGGTCTTCACGAAGAAGGTCCCCGGATCGTCGGCGCTGGCCAGCAAGCGCGCCCGATGCCGATCGACATACGCATCGATCATCTCATAGAGGCCCGCCATGTCCGGCAGCACCAGCCGGAACGGCTTCTGGCCGAAGAAGGACGAGTTGGCATTCTTGAAGGCCACGGACGGGATCAGGATCTCCCAGCCATGATCGCGGCTGCTCCATCGGAGCTCACCGCACTTCATGTCCTCGAGGTTGCGCTCCGATGTCGGCATCCTGCCCGGCGGGCAGATCCGCAACTCGCGCAGGTTCTTCTGCCGCAGGCCCGTGTGCAGCCCGATCCGGAGCATCAGGAAGGATCGCACGGCTTCGGCCGCCGGCCGCGGATAGAGCCGCTCGTCCGGCATGAAGCGCAGGATCTCCTCGGTGATCTTCCGATACTCGCCAACGGGGCTGTCGGCCTCGAGGATGGGCAGGATCGGCTCGAACGGATCCCGGTGGACCTTCGCCACCCGCTCGATCTCCTTGAGGCGCTGGCGGGCGTGCCGGTACATCTCATCGCAGGCACCGTGCCAGTCGGCGCGAACGCGCGCGATATCGGCTGCGGTGATCAGGACGTCGATCGGACGCAGGCGATCGGCCAATGCCGGCGTCTGCCTGATCCAGCCCGTGTCCACCTTCACCACCGATGTCAGCAGGGCCAGCATGCCGACCTCCCACTTGGTGAAGAAGCCACGGCGCTGCTCGCGCCACTGCAGGTACCAGTCCCAGACCGGCGGGAACACCAGCATGGCGAAGCAGAGCGATTCCAGCGGCGCGCCGAAGCCGTGCACCGGACCATCCGCCGGCGCCGTGATGGCACCGAACATCAGCCCGAGGTGCTCGACCTTCTGCGATGCCGTCTCCTCGCCCCAGACGCCGTTGCGCTGGAATCCGAAGGCGGTCAGCGTCGCGGTCTTGAACTTGAGCAGGCCCGCCATCTCGCGTTCGAGTTCAGCCGGCGCATCCACCACCGACGACACCATCTCCTGATCGACATCGGCAGTGGCGGCCGGCTGCTTCTTCGGGAGGCCCTTGCCCTGGAATGCACGGAAGCGAACGGCATAGCGGTTCTTGATCGCCGCCGCCTGGAAGGCCCGGTAGTCGGTCGACCCAGAAATGATGACCCGGTTCACCCAGTCGAGGATCTCGTCCTGTTCGGCCGGCGAACGTGCATTGAAGTCGTCCGGGAGATGCCATGCCAACCTGCGCCGTTCGGCCGGCGTGAAGTCCTCAAGGACGTGACCAGTTCGCGCTCGTCCGAGATAAGGCAGCTTGGCCTTGAAGTAACCGGGCGGCAGTCGATATCGGCGCTCGATGCGCCCCAGCACCTCGAGGCTCTGGATAGACCGCGGCGTGAGCTCGCCGGTCGCCCACTTCATCAGCGTGCGATGGTTGGTGGCCTTGTCCTCCTTGGCCACCGCGTGGAACAGGTGACGGACGCTATCGCCGTGCCGCCGGATGTGCAGGTTCAGGGCGTCGGCAAAGCCATCCACGTCTTCCCATTCCGTCCAAAGTGGTTTCGGGAACTCGACGATCGGCCGCCGTGTGTACTGACGCTTCGGCCGAGCCGGTGCCGGCGGAACAGGAGCCGGCTTCGGCTGGACCACACCAGATAGAACGCGATTGGCGCGATCGGTGACATCCAGGGTTCGTCTCGGTGCGACGTCCTTCTTGACCGGCGGCGGCCTGACGGTCGTCTGCGTCTTGATTTCGGCAGGCTTGGGCGCCCGTGCCACCGATCGGCCGATGGCATCGAGGAGAGGGGTGATGTGCCGCCCTGCCCCGACCAGCATCTCCGCGGGCACGTTGGTCAGCATGCCCATGGCCGTCCAGTCGTACTTGCCTGCGTAGCGGGGAACGCCGACGCCGGTGTCGACGGAAGCGATCAGGAACTTCCGCAGGGCTTCGGTGTGCACCGGCAGCAGATATGGAGCGACGCGCTTCCGGCAGAAGTCGGAGATCATTCGCTCGGTGATAGGGGCGTTCGTCGGCACTGCTGTCTCCGGCTACGGGGCCGGCAGACATGGTGTTTGGGAGGTAGGGATTTACCCGGACAGATGTCCGGGTGGATGTGTAACACTAGCTATCCTCGAGGGCTAAGTGCTTACCGCTGCGCGCGAAGGGCAGATAGCAGGCTAGATAAGCCATTCCTGCTCTTGCTGCGCTACGGCTACTAGATCCGCATAGCTCCAAGTGCCATTCCTGAACCTGACGTAATCGATGTCGTACAGACTGTCGGTTCCAGACGATCCTACGATCTTGAGCTGACCAACGGTTTCTTCGAAAGTGAACGCTTCGAAGTTGGCATCGTACACTGCATAGTCCACCCCTCCGCCACCAGTGATCATGTCATTGCCAGACCCCATGTAGAAGGTATCGTTGGCTGTGCTGCCGTCGACGATATCATCTCCGGCACCATCCCAAATCCGGCTGGACTCGGTAACCCAGATGTAGTCGTTGCCGCCGCCAAGCCTGAACGTCCCGCCGCCTTCATACGAGTGCACGTAGTCTTCGCCGTCGCCACCCCACAATGAGTTGGTCCCCATAAGGCCCATAATGCTCCCTGCCGAACCACTGTAGATGGTAGCCGAACTGCGTTCCAAACTCTCAAATGAGAAATAGCCTCGTTGTCCGTAGACGACGACTGGCGCCGAACCTGCGCCGATCAAGTCGCCTCCTGCCGCACCCACATAGATGCGAGCTCGTCCAGTCATCGCGTGCGTGAACGCGTAGTCGTTGCCATCCAAATGAAGTTCGTAGGTACCAGATCCGTTCAAGTGGAACAGATCCCAATCTGAATCCCCGCCCGCATATGCGCGTACGAACCCACTACCATTCAGCTCGAAGATGTCGGCGCCCGATCCGCCGTGCACGTAGTGGTTGCCGTCAGAAACATCGAAGCGATCATCGCCAGATCCGCCGAACATTCGATCATTGCTTCCCTCTGACCAGAACTGGTCATTGCCGTCCCCGCCGTAGAGATAATTGTCGCCAGCTCCGCCATACAGTTGGTCATTCCCGGCGCCACCGTAGAGATGATCGTTTCCAGCGTCACCCCACAGGTAGTCATTCATGCCGAAACCATAGATCGTGTCGTTGCCACCGCCGCCTAGGATGTAGTCCGTCTGCGAGGTACCGTGCAGCACGTCGTCTCCCGACGTCGACTGCACGTTGGACGGCGCCCCGGCTGCATTGACAAAGAAGCTGATTGCTGTTGCCGAAGACAGTGTTCCGGCAGCATCCCTTGCTGCCACCGTAACCGTGTATTGCTGTGCGCCTATCACACCAGTTGTCCTGATTTCGTCCCCTACGATCGAAAACAGACCGGACGGGTCGGAAACGATCTGGAATCGGGGAGCGCCCCCGCTTCCTCCGAAGTGCGCCTCATCAGCAGCGTCACCGTCCACGACATTTCCAAGATAGGCCACGACGCTTCCGGCAGGCATGCCCTGCAAGAGGTCTAGGAGTTCGTAGCTAAAGGATGTAGGTGCCTCGTTCCGATCTTCGAGCATCACAGTCAATTCGCGATCAACGTGCTTCTCACCATCGTGGGCGCGGACGGTGAGGTTGATCTCGGGGTCGCTCTCGAAGTCGAGCGGTCCATCAATGAAAACTTCGCCAGTGATCGGGTCGATGCGGAACATGCCGCCGTCATCGAGCAGTGACCATGTCAGGCCGTCGCCCTCCGGATCATCGGCGTCGGCGATGGCAACTCGAGTGCCGACAGCGTTGTTCTCGGCAATCGTCAGTTCATTCACTGCCGTCACCAAATCTCCGCCGACGAAGCGCATGTTCTCGGGCGCCTCGTTGACGTTCTCGATGCCGAGCACAAGGTTCGTAAGAGCGGTAAGACCATAGCTATCGGAGACGATGGCTTTGACCACATAGATCGAGTTCATGAAGGCGGGCGTTTGCCACCACGTCTGCTGGCTGACGCCATTGACAAGATCCAGGATCGGCGCGCCGCCGAGCATGCCGACGTACTGCTCGAAGTCGAGAGTGATGTCGTGAGCGGCTCTGACGATGTTGCCGTCCAGATAGAAGTGCTCGAGGCTGTCCGCATGCAACGCCCACGTAAACAAGTCAGGGTTGTCATCAATGCCACCAAGTCTCGCGACTTCAGCGCCGGCGTCGATCACGCCTTCGAGGTGCAACGCCCCGGAAACGAACTCGGACCCGATCGGCGCGACGTTCATGATGTTTGAAAGATCGAATTCCAGATCATCCAGCGCGAACTGTTCCACGCTGTCCGTCAGGAAAATCGTGGGAGTAGAAGTCTCACCTCGCTTAGCCAGCACCAGCGTGTCACCGTGATACTGGATTGTGAAGTCGCTCCAGGCGAGGGTGCTCTCGAGGGTATCGATCCCGAGACCACCAAAGATCCAATCGATGCCAGCATTAGTGACCACCGTGTCGTCGCCACTCCCCAGATCGAAATACTCGCTGGCGCCCGTGCCAACCACGGATTGCACTCCAATGCCGGCCACAAACTTAGTGGCGCCTCCAGAAGAAAGCGTTGGCAACTGAAGATTGGTCACATCGCTGGCATAGACTAGCGAATCGTACCGTCCTGGCCCCTGCATCAACAAGGCCATGTCGGCGCTACTCAGCCCGCCGTCATTCATCAGCCAGCTGAAATCATGACGCAAACCTAAGTCAGATCGACTATCTCCCACCGCATCCCATGTCTGTTCCGACAGGTCAGCGGTAAGGATGTTTTTTGCAGCGTTGAAGGACAGGATGCCGTCAAAATCGCCAAACACGGCTTCGATGGCCAGACCGCCCGCATAACGTGCGACCTGATATCCGAGCTCAAAGTCCACGACAACGCCATTGACGATCGCACGCCCTAGGTCATTCATGTCGTCGGTCATCGCTTCCGCAGCTGAGTTCCCGAACTCTCCTCCAATGATGGTTTGAGAGATCATATCTTTCAGCACTCCAGATTTGGCACTGCCGAACTGTGAGGCCAAGATCCCAATATCTGAGGCAAGCACATCATCCATCAGAGGAGTAATAATTTGACTGGCCGCCTGCTCCCAGTTCATGTCGCTCCCGAATTTCTCCTTCAGCAACAGACGGTACGCCAACAAGGATTGGATGTGAGCGTTGGGCGAGTCCCAGCCCGGCACTAGAACGTAATTCCCCAGATCTAACGTGGTGTCTTGATGTGCAAGCTGTGGACCACGGAAAAAAATTCCGGCTACGTCATGCGTAAGCGACATGGTCTTCAGACTGGTGGCTTCTGCCTCTGTCCATGAGGGTTGCCCACGGAATATGAGCTCAGCGAGTTCAAGATCGGCATTCGGACCTAGGGCTGCGTCCATCACCGTTTCGGCCGCCCATTCAAATCCGGTGTTGTCGAACATCAAGCCAGCGGTTTTCTTAACGCTGGCCACGATGCCGGCCAACGCCCCGCCAAGCGAGTGGCCAACCGTGATGATCGGAAGTCCACTCAGACTAGGCGTGTTTACAATCTTGTCTTGGACAAGATTGTAGAATTCCAGCGCCAGGCGGACGTGATCGTCGACGTTCCCAGCACCAATATTTGCCACCGTGCCCATATCATCCCAGAAGAGCTGATCGGACCCGCGGTAAGAGATGACTACCTCGCCGTCGACCTTGTAGGCCACGGCATGAAAACCCACCTGCTCGTCGCGAAAATCGCTGCCATCAAAGCCCAAAGCCGCAGAATCGAAGATCACCTGAGCAAGACCAAGATCTTTGTTGGGGGTGGCAAGAAGAAGAGCGTTGCTGTCGCCAACGGCGTGCAGCTTTGCGCCATATCCACGACTGTACGAGTCGAGAGCCAACGCCGCATATAGCGAGTCGGAATGCAGGTATTTGGAAGCGATGTACGGAGGTGCAGCATATGTCATGAGTTAGCGCCTTCTTCCGAATTGTTGAAACTGGGTCCGATTGACGGTGACCATCTGCGTGCCGGCGGGCAGAAGCATGTAGGGTTCCGGGAAGGTCCCGTCAGTTACCCAAGGAAATGTTGCTGACGCCTCGGCCGTGAGTGGCTCTTGGGAACGTTCAAGCGTAGCCGACACAAGCTTGATCCCATCTGTTTCCGTTTGCTGCTGCCAAATGACCTCAAGGCCTTCATATGAAGCGACATTCGGCACCAAGACCGTCAAAGGCACTGAAGTAGGATCGAGCTTGCAGGGACCTTTGAACCCCGCGAGGAACTGCCACCAATCGTCGAAATCGTCCGCTTCAGGTGGCGCGCAACTCAGGACGGTTGAAAGAAGAGGGTTTCTCGACCCCCTGTGGTCATCGACGAGCACCGCCAACGCCGCTGTGCCCGGAAGATCGACAACGACCGCTTGAGCGTTCACTGACCTCAGGAAAAATCCAACCGACCAGAGATCACCGCCCCGTTCGACCGAGAACTCTTGAACTGAGTGCCCCGTGTACTTCACACCCGCAACTTCAGCGGTGACCGTCAGCTTCGTCCTGACGAACATCTCTGGATGTGCCCATGAACATCCGCTCACAGCCAAGCCCGTCGCGAATGCGACGCCGGCTGCCAATAATCGCGTCGCCGCGCCAACCCTCCACCCCCATTCCACGACGCACCCCATCGAATCGAATACACGATACTAGTAACGTGCATTTGAAACCGTGACAAGTATCGTGCATGCGAAATCGCTTAACCGATACACGTAACGGCATTGACGACTCCCTCGTCTCCATGCACACCTTCGCCATGGGCAGACCGAAGCAGTTCGACGAGCGAATCCAGCTGACGCTGGTCGAGGGCACCACCGGCAGGATCGATGCCTTGCTGGAGACCGGCGAGTACCGTCTCGATTTCATCCGGACGGCGATAGAGGTCGAGATCGCCAAGCGGTCGCAGGAAAAGCCGCCTACCAAACGCGGCAAACCATCTTTGGCTGGCATCACTGCCGGACCAGCCCCCCACAAGCGCTAGTTCCTAACCCTCCTCCGGCGTCTCGTGCGCGCCTGCTCAGACTTGGGCTAGTACCTCTAGACGTTGATGCCGCGTTACATCTTGGGAGTCGAACTCGGTACGTTCTCGGGAAAATCGTCCTCCGACCATGTCCAGTCCGCTTGAGGGACGACGATGCTCTGGCTCCGGACCAGAACCTCGCCCTCGATCGATAGATTCTCGTCACCCACAGCGTCCGCGAACGCATCTACGTCCACGAGGACGGACAGGTCCGATGCCTTCATCCTCATCACCACCCCGTTCTCGAACTGGTTGGCGTGTTCGATGGCCCATCCGGCGTCGACAGTCCAGCTGTCGATCAAATCGATGGACCGAGGAATGATCGAAAGAGAACCGTCCGCAAGTCGGTGCGCCTTCTTGAGATCGAAGGCCCTGTAGAGCAGGGCATCTTCAGCCGGCTTCGGCAGGGATTCCAATTCCGCTTCATGCTTGAGCAGGCGGGCGCCAAGAGACTTCTTCTTGGAACGATACCCCACTGAGTAGAGGGGGTCGTTCTCTTTCCACCGGACGAGCAAGGTATGGATGGCATCCATTTGATCGGGAAGGCTGGTCACTCGACGTCTCCTGTGCAGTAGGCTTCAAGCAGCCAGCCCTTAACGCTCACAAGTATATCGTGCATGTGAAATCCCACAAGTACCGTGCATACGAAATTGAGATTATCGAATACACTTTACGACCTCGACACTCCCGTCCTCCGCCTCCCCATTGAGCGGACCCAAGCAGTTCGAAGAGCGAATCCGGCGAACGCTGGCCAAAGTCTCAGGAAGGGGGCAGGCCAACTGCCGTCGATATCGTTGCTGTCAGGGAGATGGAATCTTGCTCCAGTCCTCTGCCCAGGACGCCGATAGCAAGTCATGCGGTCTGCCAAGGACTCTTTCGAAGGCCACAATGGCTGCTGTTGCGTCGGCATAGGCGAACTCCAAGGCGATCCTCAGGTCATCGCTCCAATTCGCACGATCGGCGTCCTCCTTGAATCCGTCGACGAAGCGCAACAGTAGACCTACCCTGCGCTCGCGCGACAAAGACTCCACGTTGGTGAGCAGGATGGACAGATCGCGAAGGTCGTGAAGCTTGGCCTCTTCAAGGCGCTCGGAAAGATCGGAGACGGTTCGCGCTGCGGCCCCCAGCCTGCCATCGATGCCGCCATTGCCGAACATCTCAAAGGCACGAAGCGTGTCGTCGTCGCACTGGACGGGGGCCTCGACTTCCCAGCCCATCGCTGACAAGGCGCGCGCAAGGCCGATCTGTCGGCCAATGTCCTCGTAGTCTCCGCCATGGGAACGAGATACGACGACGACATTGTCGAAGACGATCTTCTTCCCCGGCCCGATCTCCATGATCATGCTTGGCACAAGATCTGACGTGTAGAGAGAGCCATCGACGATGGACATGGTCGAGGACAGGAACCGGCTGGCGCGCTCAACGTCATCAGGCGCTGCCACCCTCTCGTCATTGCGCATGCCAGCGAAATTCTCCGGGTATGGCAATGAAGTCGCTGACGGGTCTCCGATGAGTTGCTTGAGGTAGGGGTAGAGGGTGATCTCCGGTCGATTGTGGCCAACAAGCATGTTGGTCCACCTAGGGACGTCCTCCACCGCTAGCGGCCGCATCTCGCCATCCTTTGGAAAGAGCATTGGCGTGACGGGAATGCCATCGATCAGCCCCCATTCGAGGGGGAGGTTGCGCGTTTGAGTCTTGAGGCCGCCCGAGGATAGTTTCTTCTCCTCGACTTCAACGGGTCGCGCGCCCAAGGCTCGAGGGACGAAGCCGTGGCGCCCACGCTGGGGATGGACGACATCGAACGTAATGGGGAACGCGAGCCGCATCGAAGTACTCCTGGTCATTGACACCAGTGAAAGCCACGCGCCAGCAAGCCACAACAGGCCCATGCACTTCGATGCCTCTTCATCGTTCCGGGGATCCGCGACAACCACAGTCGCGCGTCGGCTCAGGTGCGGCATAGGCTGCCACCACGGAATCGGTGATGGCGATGCGACTGCCTGAATGGACATGGCACTGGGCGTGGGTGGCGTTCCTGCGATGGAGCCTATGCCCAACGCTGGCCGGCAACCTCACCGCCCGCCAGCGATGGCAGGTCGTGCTCTGGTCGCTCTGGCCGGGTATCAAGCACCACTACCTGTCCCCAGTGACGGAAAGCCTGCATCGGAAGCTGCCGACTGCGATGCTGTTGGTCCGGCTGCAGCGCCAAGGCGCCGGGTGGTATCGAGTCCCATCCATGCCAGCAGCGATCCACCTATGGCGGCGACTGGGCGTCCACGTCCTCGAGGATGAGTTCGTCAGGATCGAGCGTGGCGTGGTCACGATGAAGGGGTACGTCGATGACGACCTTCAGGTCTGCGAGTTCTGGCCCGTATCGATAGAATGAATCCGCGTATTCCCCAATCGGAACAACGTGCTATCTTAGGAGCAATGCTTGTGCCTGAGCAGCGGAGCTTGATCCATGCTCAGAATAGACAACATCGACGTCAGGAATGCTTTGCCCGGCAGCGCGCATTTCGACACGGACTGGCGAGTTGCCCAAGTCGAGCGCCTGTCGACCGAACGCGACGGCTGGTGGTTCGAAACCTTCCGGCACCCGTCCTTCGGCTCGACCATCGCCCTGGTGGGTCGTAGCGATCGACTCCGACCTCTGCTGAAGAATGCCACGTGGCCAGAGGATGCCTCCGGTTCCGTCTTGGCGGTCGTGCATGTCGATTGGCATTGGCTCGAAGAGCAACTCAGCCGCTTCGCCGAAGACTTCGCATTCTCGTCCGCCACGACCCGCACGGTCGTTGCCCTGTTCATGACGGGCGACGTGCGACGGGCTGCCGATGAAGCGCGCATCTCCTACGAGACGGCGCGCGAGTATCTCGAAAAGGCACGAGCGCTCGTCGGCGCCAGCAACCTGCAACGGCTCGTCACCATGATGGGAATGGGACTGGGGCGGACCGGTGAGGATGCCGAAGAAAGCGATCAGTTCCTCGCCATCGCATACGGCGTGTCGGAACGGCAAATGCGGATCGCTGGCATGATCGCCAACGGCGACACGCGCGCCGAGGTCGCCATCGCGCTCGGGATGTCCGAGGCACTGGTGAAGAAGGAAATGGCCGTGGTCTATGCGGCTTTGAACATCACCACGGCGCCGGCGCTTGCTCGGGCAATGATCGAACTTCGCCTTCTGGCGATCGCGGCGTCCCTCGGCGATGGCGCCGAAAGATTCCCGGAGCCGGCGCATCGCACCCTGTCGATCGGCGCCCGCGACGGCCGAACGATTGCTGCGAGCGACTATGGTCCGCGCGGCGGGACGCCGGTGCTGGTACTCCACAGCAGCATGACCAGCCGGCCGGTCAATCGCGCACTTGTAGAAGCTCTGCAGAACAGTGGCTTTCGTCCGATATCCATGGATCGCCCCGGCTTCGGCGACACCCCGGCGCCAACGGATCAGAACGGAGAGGCCTACTTCGCGCTGGCGGCCCATGACATCGTCGACCTGTGCACCGCGATGAACTGGCAACGCATCGCCATCGTCACGCGCGGCGCCGCCCAGATCGTGCTGGCTCTGCACCAGGCGGCGCCCGGTCTCATCGAGGCCGCGATCGTGACGAACCCCGATCCGGATGCGACGTCGAGCTCGCGCCGCTCTGGCTTCCTCGCCACCATGAAGCACAACTTCGTCAAACGCCCGTGGGCGGTCGCGCTCATGGCCAGATGGTTCGCGCAATCCCTGACCTACGAACGGGCTGCGGACAACGTCATGCGATCGACGGCAGGCTGCCCGTCCGATCGTGAGGTCATGGCAAGGCCCGAGCAGATGGCGGACTACTACCGGTCGCTCTCGAGCTTCCGACAAGGTCGCCTGGACGGCTTCGTCACGGAGCAGACGGCTTTGGCGACGATCGGACGGCCAAGACCAGTCGATGGCACCGATCAGTTCACTCTGCTGGTCGGCGAGCACGACAGCATCCACGATCCCGGCGAGACCCTGGAATACTGGCGACAGGTGCTTCCTGATGCGCGCGTCGAGATGATCGAGGGAGCTGGCCGGTTCATGACGTACAGCCATGCCGATGTCGTGGTCGCCGCTTTGGCGGCAGGACTTCGCAAGACCAATGCGCGAGCCGCAGCATGACGATCGCCCGAAAGACCATGTTCGATCCGCTGCTCGAAGCACTGCCCGCCTTCCGGCCCATGCGCGAAGCTTTCGTGGATAAATGGGCGGGCAACGCGCACAACCATTTCGACGCGCCGGGAGATCTGCCGGAATACCTGCTGCTCGGCGATCTGGGGCGATGGCTCATCGATCTGCTGAACGCCGGAAATCTCGAGGAGGTTCGGCTCGCCCTCGCCGTGGTCGAACGGTGGCTGCTGGAAGGCGACCACTACGTCAAGGAGGCGGCCACGATCGGCTTCATCGAGACGCTTCAGAACAACATCGAGGACGACGACACGCGAAAGCATTTCTTCGATCTGCTTGGTCCCGAGGGGCAGCACTGGTGGAAGAAGCTCGACCGGTTCTGGACGAATGGCGAGCACCTCGTCGACGAGCGGAAACTGCCCGCTGACAAGCAGGCGACTTGGACGATCGACCAGGCAGTGAACATCCCGCTCTGGCGGGCGGGCCGCACTCCGAACGGAGCAGACGATTGATGCCGCAGCCACCGATTTCCCTCATCAGGGGCAATACCCCCCAAATGGATACGGCAAGCGTTGCATCGCGCGATATCGTGCGGCTGCGTGGGGAATTCCGTGAGGGGAACGACTGAAGTGACGTGTTGGAAGAACTGTATGAGCGCCCTGCTCGGCGTGATGATGTCGTCCATTGTGGCGCACCCGGTCCAGGCAGCCTGGTTCACGGAGGACTATCCCGAGTTCGGCGAGTTCTCCGCCGTCACCGACGACGAGCAGGGCAAGGTCGAGATGCACATCTCCTGCAGCCTCGACTATCCCGATGACGTGGGGATCACGATCTTGACCGGCGAGACCTACGACCCGGAGACGAGCTACGCGGACGAGGTCCCTATCAGTGTGATCGCCAGCGACCAGCAGCAGCCCGTCGCCTATGGTACGTTCGAAGAACGCAACGGTGAGCTCGTCGTCGTGTCGGATACGTCGCGGGACGACACACTGGCCTTGGTCATCGGTGCCATGGCGAAGAGCACGTCCACCATCGCCGTACAGTTCTTCACACGGGACTATCGGTTCTCGCCGGATGATCTCGATACCGCGCTCGTCTACCTGTTCGAGAGCTGCACATGACCGGAATGCGCTCCAGGTTTGCTTTGCTGCCAATCGTGCTGCTCATGTCGGGGGGCGTTGTGCAAGCCGCCCCCGAGGACGACTACGTTGCGCTGATGACGGCCCTCGAGATCGACAAGGCCTGCGTCGCCCTCAAGTACATGGAATTCACCGCGGTCCGCGGCATTGCCCAGCGGTATTTGGAGAGCACGTCCCGATACGTTCAGAGCTTGGATGGCCGGCTGTCGGCTGCCGATTACGACGCTTGGCGCATCGGACTCGAAGAACAGGCCCGCACGGCCGCGGCTGCTGCGGGGTGCACTGATCAAGCGATGAGCCATGTGCTGACCGCAAAGGCGGTGGCATCCGATCAGTTGTACCAAGGCCTTCTGCTCGCCTTCCATTTCGACAGCCTCCCCGATTTCGACCGCATCCCGCTGGACGGGCACAAGAAGCAGACTGCGATGGGCTACGAAGCCTATCTGCGTCAGCTCTACGGCCAGAACTTCGATGCCTTCGCGCAACGGCAGCGGGATGCCGTAGTCCAGATGATTCCGGTCGAAGATCCGGGACTATCCACGTGGTCTTGGTCGCCCGATGCAGAGCAGCACGCCGGCACGCTTTGGGATCTCCAGATCCGCGCAGCGGCCGCCATGAGCGCGGTTCAGTTCGAGGTGACGGCCGAGGCGAACGGGTACTTCGTCCGTCCATATTTCGTTACCGAGGTGATGGTGGTCCCGTCACTCGTGCGTCCTGAGGTCGAGGGCTCGCTGCCGATCATTCGGGGACCGAGCTATCAATTGATCAAGGACGGCGAGGAACTGGTCGAGCTCTATTCTGTGGCGGGCATGCTGCCTGATCGCCGCATAGGTCTGCTGTTCTACGGCGACACGGCAACCAAGCACATGCAGTCCCCGACCGTCAGGCTCTACGTCCCGCAGCAGCCTTATCCTGACGGCACGAGTGGCATCACGGCCTTCAACGACCCTGCGTTCCGGGAGAACGCCCTCGTCTTCGAAGGCACATGGGCCTCGGACGGCTGCATGGGCGCACCATGCTACGACTTCCCCGTCGAAGCCACTGACGCACTATTGGCAGATCCGGCAGGAACCTATGCCGAGCTGTTCGTCTCGTTCACGCCGGACGACCAGCCGCCCCCGATCGACGAGTCGGGTCGCGAGCGGTTCGACAGCCAGTGGCTGCTCTGGTGGGCCGACAGCGTTGGAGCGCAAAGGTGAACATGTTGAACCATCGCTTGTCGACACGATCACTGTCGGCGCTATTGGGGATATCTCTGGTCGCCACGCTTGGCTTTCCAATCGAGATTCGGGCCCAGCCTCAAGCCGTGAATGCCTGGAACCTCTACAGCGCAGAGGATGCTGACGGACGCCCGCATTTCTCGCTGAGCTACATGGACCCAATCGAAAGGCGGTTCACACTGACCTTCGCCTGCTCCGCCCATAGCGATGAGGTCACCATCGTCTACTACCCGCCTGCCGGAACGGCTGCAGACGAGCAAAGTCACGAGGTCAGGTTGGTCTCCGAGACCAACAGCGACACTTTCTACGGCCCCTACAGAGATGTGGAGGGGCAAGTCCTCATCTTCGGTCTGGACGCAAAGTCCACCGAGCAAATCGCCCTGTTGCGGAGCGGCTTCGCCGTAACGGTCGATGACGTTCATGGCGCCCGGCTCTACACGATGCCCGAACAGGCCACCGACGTCGAAGAGTTGATCGCCGGATGCTGGCCTTGAGCCGCCCAAGTCAGGATATGTCATGAAGACCCGCTTGCCTTCAGCCTTGTTGGCGCTTTTCGCCCTCGCCTCGCCGATCCACGCTTCGGAGCCCGTCTCGCTTGACCGGATCGACATGGTCTGCCTCGAGACCGTGCTCCAGAACTGCAAGGTACTTACAGCGGGCTTCCTCAACGTCGATTGGGGCGACGACGAGGGAACGCCCTTGCTGGCTTGGCAGACGCAATCCGGTTTCACGCCCGAGGACGGCGTGCTGGGCGGCTTCGTGCTGCTGCATCATGTCGAAGGGAACTGGACGCGGCTCGACGCCGGTTTTGACGGCTGGCGTTTCTTCCCACCGCGTCTCAGTGAGGACGGGCTGTTGCATGTGCCGGGCTATACCGGTGGCACGGGCAGCTACAACGCAGATCGTCTCTACCAATGGAACGATACCGAGTGGGAGCCGATCGACACCAAGACCTGGCTGAAGACCATCGCAGAGCACCTGCCGGTCGATCGCGAGATATGGAAGGGCGTGCAGTACGACTTCGACAACCCATGGTCCCAGCTCGTGGCGCGCACCGCCCTGTGGCGCGGCGACGACGGGAACTGCTGCCCCACAGGAGGCCAAGCCGAGATATTCTTTTCCATCGTGGAGGGTCGTCTGATCGTCGATCGCGTGAACTACGCGCCGGCCCCAGAAGAACCCGCGCCTACCTCGGAGGGACTGCAGAAGTGAAGATGGGAAGGACAGGACGCGCCTCGACATAAGTGCATTTAGGGGCGGCGCTTATTGCCTGTTCGAGAGCAGTCCGATTTGCCGGTGGCAACGCATGCCGACATGGCGTGGGCCGACGCCTATTCCTCGCAACGCCGACCAATCGGTGCCAGACATCGAGACGAGGTAGATCCGCGCTGGCACCGATGGACTTCCGTAGGGCTACGGGGCAGCCGCATGTGCGGCAGGCAAGATGCAGCCCTTCGCTGCTTGTCAGCTCTATGATCGATCAGCCGCGATTGCGGCAGGAGTGGCAGCCTTTGTCGACGCCGCTAAGAGCGTGTGTCTATCAGCCGCGTGCGGCAGGCGGCATCAGGTCTACCTCATAGAACCGAATACACGAAACGATTCTAGCCAACGACATTAACGCAACATCTACGCCACCCGAGCCCGTCTCGCTTCCTCATGTATCCCGAGTACTCCTGAACGCAACTCTGCCTTCAGGTCCTTCTGACCGCCCATCTCCAAGTATCAGCCGCCTCACTATGGTCGCCGATAGCGTCATGGCCGCTGGAGAACTTCGTGACAGATGACGGCAAGGATAGAGCCATTCCCCCACAACGATGCCAAGAAAATCCGTTGATATTCTCACAAAAGTTCGCAATCTTAGTTAAGTCACACACTTATTTCCGTCACCGGAGATCGAATTGCGTCGTTTGATTGCTGCTCTGACGGTTTCCGTTGCGATGATTGGTGCTGTCGCTGGAGAGGATGCCACATTCTTTCGAATGCCTTCGTCCACCATTTTGGTGTTCAACGCCCCCGAGGGAGCGCCATCAACGCCCGCCGATGCAGCACACCGCCTGCCTGACGGATATGAAGCCAACGACATGGACTCGTGGCTGCACCTGTCTATGGTACCGAACCTACTCGGCACCTTGTATGATCGAGCAGTGGACATATCCGCAATCAGTTGGCCGTTCGAAAGCCCGGCTGAATCCCAGCGCCTCACCTTGACTTGGAACTCAGCCGTTCACGCCGATGGGTGCCATGTCGTCGCCAACGTTCGCGGCACTCCTTCCATCTCAGGTTACCGTTTCCAACATCGTCGTGAGGATGGAACCTGGTCGGAGTGGACAGAGCCGCTTGGCAGTTTCGACACGACGCGCAGCGGTAACAAGGTCTACGAGGGAAGCTGTGGTTTCACCGCCGGCACGATGATTACTGCTCTTCGCGTTGCCCCGCCCTCCAGTCAGGTGGGCGAGATCTGGTTTCGCGAGTTCCGTGCCTCTTTGGCTGGTGTATCGGCGCAGTAATGAGGTCGACACTCAAGTGTCGCCTTCTCGTCTAGGCCCTTCTGGCTACTCCGGCCCTCCAAGGATCGCTGGCGAATGCTAGGCAGTCCTTGCAGACATTGGCCTCGCGCTGGAGGTCGCCCGCGCGCCATTTTCCGAAGTGCTTCGCCGTCGCTAGCCGATGATCGGACTTCGGATGGATGCCAAGGCAGCACTCGCAGACGAATCGATCGCTGCTGGGCGGATCGCCCACGCTGAAGATCAGGCCGCGGTCCTCGAAAACGTTGCGAGCGCCTTTCTCGTCGATGCCGACGATGCGGGCGACATCGCCCATGGATGATCGCGCCAGCACCTGCTCGAGGATGTAGCTGGCACAGCGCGAGGTCATGCGGCGCTTGCCATCCATTCCCGGCAGGGCCTGAAGAAAGGCCTGCTTGCAGTCCGGGCACCGGAAACGTTGGACGTCCACGGAGATCGTGACTTGCCGCCCAACGAATGGCGCATCCCGGTAGTTGGCCGCTAGAGCCCCGTGGCGGCTAGGCCGCCGTGCCGATCCGCATCGCGGGCACGACGTCGGGAAGGCAGCATGTGCGGCATTGACGACGATGGAGCCGTCCTCCGCCACGTCGACCTGCGTCACCCGCCAAGGCGATTCGTCGCTCATTCGCACCGTTTCGACATTTCGAGGTGCGTCATCAGGTCATGGAGAATCCGGGGAATCAAGGCCCCTCGAAAGGGGTAGCAGATTTCACAATGCAATCCGTTGCTTTTTTCTCTTGGAATCGAGATTTTAGATTGCTCACACATTTTCTTCCGGTCAGGAGATCGAATTGCGTCATTTGATCAGTGCTTCAATCCTTGCCCTGAGCCTTGCGCTCTCCACCTCTGTCCATGCGGAGGAGTGGTTCCGGCTGAACC
This sequence comes from Devosia sp., assembly GCF_017307495.1. Lineage (GTDB taxonomy): Bacteria > Pseudomonadota > Alphaproteobacteria > Rhizobiales > Devosiaceae > Devosia_A. The sequence goes on from NZ_JAFKHE010000024.1 coordinate 26,126, forward strand.
TTGATGCGCCGATCTTCTTCGGCGCGGGTGTGCCCGATATCGGCGAGAACAATCCCATCACCTTCGTGGTGAACGGCGATGCCGCAGGTTCCAGTGTCGACGGGCGCGATCTTGGCACGATCAACATTCCGATCACCGTCAACGGCATCGACGCCAGCCACACGGTGGATGTCGACGGGCTGCCGGACGGCGCATCGTGGAATGGATCGGCCATCATTTGGTCCCCTGCGTCCGAAGGCTCTTACGATCTGACGATCGAGGTCCGGGACGAGAACGACATCCTCGTCGCCTCTCAGGGGGTGGAGCTTGTGATCCACCAGCCGTTGACGGCATCCGTGCCGGAGACAGAATACGAGGTCGAAATCGGAGAGGACCTCACCATCACGCCCACCGCAGCGAACGCCATCGGCGCGCTGCAATGGGGCAGCACGCCGTCCGAGCTTCCGGAATGGCTGGACTTCGATGCGGCGACAGGCGTCATCGATGTCGATACCGCCGAGGCGAATGAACTCGGCGAGATCGTTCTCACTGCCGTCGACCAAGCGGATCTCATGTCGGCCAGTACGCTGCCGTTCTCGATCAGCGTGAATGGTGCCGACACGGACTATTGGCTGGCGACGTTGGGCGGGGCGTCAAGCGACATTGGTCAGTCCATCCGCGCCGGCTCTGACGGTTCGCTCTACGTCACAGGCTACACCAACAGCACCGGCGCAGGTGGTTATGACCTTCTCATTGCCAAGTACGGTGCGAACGGCAGCCTCAGCTGGAAGAAGACCCTTGGCGGGGCGTCGACCGACTATGGCTACGGTATCGCTGCCGGCTCTGACGGTTCGCTCTACGTCACGGGCTCTATCAGCTCTGGCGCCGGCGGTTATGACCTTCTCATCGCCAGGTATGGTTCTGACGGCAGTCTCAACTGGCAGAAGACCCTTGGCGGGGCAACGCATGACAATGGCCGGTCCATCGCTGCCGGCCCTGACGGTTCGCTCTACGTCACAGGCTCCACCGCCAGCTCTGGCGCCGGGGGCCATGACCTTCTCATTGCCAAGTACGGCGCGAACGGCAGCCTCAGCTGGAAGAAGACCCTTGGCGGGGCGTCGACCGACTATGGCTACGGTATCGCTGCCGGCTCTGACGGTTCGCTCTACGTCGCCGGCTACACCAACAGCGCCGGCGCTGGAAGCAATGATATTCTCATTACCAAGTATGGCTCAGACGGCAATCTTAGCTGGAAGAAGACCCTTGGCGGTGAATCAACCGACATAGGCTACGACATAGCTGCGGGCTCTGACGGCTCGCTCTACGTCACCGGCTACACCCAAAGCGCAGGTTCCGGCGGGATCGACGTGTTGATCGCGCGGCTGCCTGCCGATGGCGGCGACGACATGGTTGCCGGTTCGCTCACCTGGCAGGACGCCGAGTTGACGGTTGGACCTAATCCCAGCCTGACGGTGTCGTCGCCGTCTTGGACCAGCCCCGACGCCAATCTGACGCCGAACGACGCCAGCGCGCTGGTGCCGGGCAATGCGGCGGCGTTGACGTCAACCACGACCGATTTCGAGCAGCAGGCCCAGCCCTGATCCCGATCAGCACTCCCATTCAGAACTGGACCACTTCAAATGCGTCATCTGCTTACCGCTTCGATCCTTGCCCTGAGCCTTGCGCTCCCATCGTCAGTTCATGCCGCGGAGGACTACTTCCGGCTCAACATGACGGGCACGCTGTTCTTCACCGGCGCCGGTGAGGACGGCGCCCCCGGTGTTCAATTCGTCGTGGATGGTCATGCGAATCCGTCTGCGCCTCTGACCGGCCGCCTCTCTGGCGATCTCATGATCCCCATTTCGGTGAACGGCATGGGCGATACCGACGTCATTGTCGTCAATGGATTGCCCGATGGCGCAACGTGGGATGGCGAGGCTATCCATTGGGCCTCGACCGACCTCATCGTCGGTACGCACACGCCGTCGATCGAGGTGCGAGATGCGGATGGAACCCTCATTGCGGGCACGAACCTCGACATCGTGATATACCCGCATCTGCAGGCGGCACTTCCTAAGCCCTCCTTCGAGGCCGACGTCGGCGATGATCTGACGATTGCCCCCAACGCGAACCATCTCATCGGGCCGGTTCTGTGGGGATCGTCTCCCTCCGATCTGCCTGACTGGCTCGATTTCGATCCGACAACTGGCGAGATCAACGTCGACACGAGCGGCCCCAACTCCCTCGAGGGCATAGTGCTGACCGCCGTCGACCAGGATGACTTGGCGTCCGCATCCACTGAGCCTTTCTCGGTCACTGTGATGGGTGCCTGCGACGCTTGGAATTCGGCGACGGCCGCCGAGGCGAACGCCTGGTACTCCGTGGCATATGGCAACGGTCAGTTCGTCGCCGTGGCCGGTAGCGGCACGAATCGAGTGATGACCTCTACCGATGGCGTTACTTGGACACCTAGGGCGGCCGCAGAGGCGAACCCTTGGTACTCCGTCACCTACGGCAACGGCCAGTTCGTTGCCGTGGCGGGTAGCGGCGCCAACCGGGTCATGACTTCTCCGGATGGGGTCGCTTGGACGCCGAGGGCCGCCGCCGAGGCAAACACCTGGAATTCCGTCGCATATGGCGCCGGCCGGTACGTCGCGGTGGCGTCGGTCGGCACGAACCGAGTGATGACTTCCCTCGACGGCGTCACTTGGACTGCGGCGACAGCGGCCGAGGCCAATAATTGGCGCTCGGTGACTTATGGCAACGGAAAGTTCGTAGCCGTGGCGAACAACGGCACGAACCGGGTGATGACCTCTATCGACGGGGTCGCTTGGACCTCGAGTCCGGCTGCCGAGGCGAACTCTTGGTACGGAGTGACTTATGCCAATGGGCAGTTCGTCGCCGTGTCGAGCACCGGTACGAACCAGGTCATGACCTCGCCGGACGGTGTCACCTGGACACCAAGGGCCGCAGCCGAGGCAAACAATTGGCAGTCGGTGGTTCATGGCAACGGCAAGTTCGTTGCCGTAGCAAACAGCGGCACTAACCGGGTGATGACCTCTCCGGATGGGGTTGTCTGGACAGCTGCGGCCGCTCCCGAGGCGAACAGTTGGTACTCCGTGGCCTACGGCAATGGCATTTTTGCTGCCGTGGCCAGCACCGGCGCCAATCGGGTGATGACCTCAAACTGCAACTAACATCGCGTTGCGGGCGAAACACCGACTGTCCGCTTGTGCGGCAGCCGATCAGCCATCGCCCTTGAGCATGACACCCCTGCCCTCATCGCTCTCGAAGAACACGACGCCTTTTCCTTCAAGCACCTGCCGCATCCGTTCCAGCGTGGACGGGTGCGGTTTCGTTTGGCCGGCCTCGAAGGTCGCCAAGGTCTTGCGGGTGACGCCAATGGCAGCCGCCAGATCGTCCTGAAGCATTCCGAGCATGGCGCGAGCGCCGCGGGCTTGGGCAGGCGTAATGGTCATGGCGCACCAGAATCGAAAGGCAGCAGTTCGTTAACCATGCCTATCATCGCTTACCCATGATGGGTAGTTTGATCTTGAAGGACTGATCCGTCCGGACTATCTCGTCGGTCATGGATGCAGTCACGCATCCTTTCACGGCACCGGCAACGGTGGTCGTTTCCCGCGCCGCGACGGTCTCGTCTGCACAGCGCGTCGGCTTAGTCATCGCAATCCTCGCAATCCCGCGAAACCACCCGGAAAGAGCATTTCCGGGACAAGGAGAAGTCATGTCCGTCGCAACCGCGCACCGTCTGCCCAACGCCACTCCCCGCCCCGTCCGGTCCACGGAGGATTTCCGCCGCAATCGCCAGATCAAGCGGAACGTTCGGCTGCACCAGCAGATCAGGGACCTGATCGCCGCCAATCCCACCTGCCGCTACATCGGCGGCAACGCCGCGGTCGAGAACATCGCCTTCCGGGCCGGCTTCGAGCCGCACGAGCTCGCCATCGCCGACGTTCGCATCGGCCGGCGCATCGTCACCCTGATCTGCGTGCCGCATCGGATCTGGGATCAGCCCCTGCCCTCCGCTCGCGTCATCGACCTTCGGTTCCAGGCGCGCGAGGCCGGCCATGCCGCCATCCTCGTCCCGCAGGCCGTGGTCGAGCGCGAACCGCGGCTGGGCAATAGCCAGCTGCTGGCCCGCACGGTCAACGTCAAGGTCGACGCAACCGCGCGCATGATCGTGCTCGCGCACCTGATCGAGAACGGCGCCAGCTGCCTCAGCGAGCTCGCTGGCCTGATCGAGCACGTCGATCCGTTCGGGGCCGTGCTGCACCTCGTCACCACCGGCGTCATCGCGCTCAACATCGAGCAGTGCATCACGCCCTACACGATGGTCGACATCGCCAACCCGGCCAGCGCGACGCGGCACTGAGGACATCCATCATGAGCATTCTCTTCACCGGTGGAGGCGACAGCGCCTCCACCATCGCGAACCTGCGCGCCCTCGCGGACGATCTCGAGCGCATGGCGATGTTCCAGCCCAACGGCGAACTCGAAGGGGCGCCGACCCTTCATGGCTGGTCTGCGGTGCGCAGGCCTGTCGGTGGGCTTTCCGGCATCGTCGAGGGGCACCCGCTCCTCGGGACGAGTCATGTCGTCACCAGCGAGGTCTTCGCCATCGACCGCGAACGCGGCTGGGCCCGCACCTTTTCCAGATTCTACCGACTCGGCGAGGCCGCCGACTTTTCCCAGGAGACCAGCGAATGAGCGAGCACGACGACATCGAAACCATCGAAAACATCGACGACATCATGTTTGCGATCACCTTCGACGACTGGCCCACGATCGACGCGAACATCAAGGTGCGCCCGCACTCGGCAACGGTGCTGGTCGACCTGGCGATCGAGCGCGCCATCGACGAGGACCTGCGCGATCAGCTGCGTTCCGGCTCCATCCGCGCGCTCGTGGTCAAGGTTCCGGACGGCGGCTGGGCCGAGCCCATCGGCAACGGCCTCAAGGACCTGATCGGCGAGAGGGCCTATGTCGTCTCGCGGGCTTCCATTCCGCGGGCCCATGAGCTCAACGACCGGATGCTGGCGAGCAAGCTTCAGGACGGCCGGGTGGCGATCGGCGTCGCTGCCGAACCCGATCGTGCGTTGCCGCCGTTGCTCCTCAGCCTCGCCGAGGTGCGGGTCTCGATCGATGCGCCCGATGCCGCGATGATCGTCGAGGTCATCCGCAAGTCGCAGGGCGGTCGCATGCCGAAGGAGACGGCCAACTTGATGCCGTCGCTGCTGAGTTTCGACGAGATCACTTCCCTGATCGATCGCGACGGCAATGCCGGCGATACGGTGCGGCGGATCAAGGCGGCGACCGAGCGCAAGACCGGCACCACGGGCAGCCGCAAGGACAGCAAGGCGTTGCCGAAGCTCGAGGACGCGATCGAGTATGGCGATGCTCGTACCTGGGCGTTGGACCTGAGGGACGACATCGCCGATATGCGGAAGGGGTTGATCGGCTGGGACGACATCGACCGCGGCTGCGTGCTGCACGGTCCCCCGGGCACGGGCAAGACCTTGCTCGCTCGCATGCTCGGCGAGGCATGCGGCGTGCCGGTCGTGGTCAGTTCGATCGCGGAGCTGTTCGCCAACTCCAGCGGCTATCTGAACGACGTCATCAAGGCGCTGCGGAAAATCTTCGATGAGGCCAAGGCGAAGGCGCCCTCGATCCTGTTCCTGGACGAGATCAATGCGCTGCCGAACATCGACACGGTCGGCGAGCGCAACAAGGACTACTGGGCGCCGGTCATCTTCGACTTCTATACGCTCCTCGACGGCGCCATGTCCGGACGAGACGGCGTCATCGTCATCGGTGCCACCAACCGCATCGAGGATATCCATCCGGCATTGCTGAGGCCCGGGCGGCTGGAGCGCGCGATTCACGTCGGGGCGCCCGATGCCGCCGGTGTCGAGCGGATCATGCGACATCATCTCGGTGATGATCTCGCTGATGCCGACCTCGGCAAGCTGGCCATGCAGAACGTTGGTCGCGGGGCGACCGGCGCGGTGATCATGGAGCAGGTCCGTGCTGCTCGGCGCCTCGCTCGTCGTGCCGGCCGACCGATGGAACTGGCCGACCTCGAGGCCCAGATCGTCGACGACGACCCTCGGACGACCGACGAGCTCAGGCGGTCGGCGATCCACGAGGCCGGCCACGTGATCACCGGTCTTGCGGTCGGCAGCACCCTGGACATCGTCAGCATCGCCATGGCCGGCGACAACGGTGGCGTCGCGCGGCTCTCGATGCCGAATGGCACCCTGGTCACCCGGCATCAACTCGAGGGAACGGTGATGTCGCTCCTGGGAGGTCGCGCGGCCGAACAGCTCCTGCTGGGCGAACCCTCGCAGGGCGCCGGCGGCGCTGCCGACTCCGACCTGGCTCGTTGCACCAGCATGATCGCCAGCATGGAAGCCTCGCTCGGTCTTGGCGGCAGCCTTCTGTTCCGCGCTTTGCCCGAGGACGCATGGACGCTCCTGCGCGAGCCCGACTTCAGGAGGCGGGTCGAGAAGCAGCTCGACGACCTCTATCAGCGGACTATCGACATCCTGCACAGCCGTCGACCTGCCCTCGAGGCGGTCATCGAAGCCCTGCTCGAGAAGCGGTTCCTGACTGGCCTCGAGGTGGATTCGATCATCGCCGAACGCGAATCCATGGGTGCATCGGCGGAGTCCCCGGCCAGCGCCACGTTGGTGGAGGCGTGATCGAAACGAGAACATCGAAAAAACACGCGTGGCAAATGCGCAACACTGAGCGGTGACGCCCGTGTATGCCGGAAGCCGGAAACCTACCCAAGCCTCCGAAAACACCTAAGTCGTTGATTTCTCGAAAGGAATAGGAACGTGTCAAAATGGTTAATGGCGGAGTCTCCGGGAAATCCGGGACTTTTTGCTCGTCCGTCCCCGAACAGCAGCGCCCTGATGCTTCAAATGCGATGATTTCGACGCAAGGGCGGATCGGCGCGAAAGTCGGAATGAACATTGTTCATCAAAGACTTCGCCAAGTCCCCTCGCGGAAAAATCGACATGGGGGGACTTGCGCCGTCCGGGCCGGAAGAACGAGATCATCAACGTCGCCGGCAAGAAGAGAGCGCCCTGCTCTCTCGAGCCGGGCGCCATCCTGAACCGGCCCTCGACCGTCTTGGCAGTTGAGCGAGGACCAAACGCAACGACTGACGTCGTGCATGCTCAAGTTAGGGGCTGACCCGATGCGGGTCAAGTTCGCCGACCTGGGCAGGCATGACGAAGGAGATGTCATGCCTGACGATTACGATGAAGAAGACACCACCATCACCTATGGCGACCTGCTCGAGTTCGAGCAGGGATATGCCGATGCCATGATCGGCCACTTCAGCAACCGCGAAGACGCTGCGGACTGGGTGGGCATCGACGGCAAGTCCCTCGCAACCGAAACGCTCGAAGCCATCCGGAACGACTGCCGGCACTTCGTGATCAACATGATCGATGCCCTCGTCGACGAGAACGGTTCGATGGAGGTCATCGACGAACTCTGCGACTACGACGCCGGTCGCCTCTTCTTCCTTGAGCGGATGGAGGTCGGCATCGGATTCGGCGACATGGCGAGTGTCGAGGACGACGTTCGGCAGCACCTGATCGATGCCGCCGAGATCTTCAAGCCGTTCGAGCTCGACATTGGCGAGGACCGCCTGGTCCGGATCGTGATCGGCCCGCTGTCCTATCGATCGCTCAACCAGGTCCAGAAAGGCTTTGCGGACGCCTTGGTGGAGTTGGAGGCCCAGAATCACAACGACAAGGACCGGGAGGACTTCGAGGACGGCGATGGAGGAGAACCGGAGCGCCTGTGGGACGGCGTGACCGTTCACGACCTCTCCCAGCGCGCCCTCAGGACCATCGTCGAGGGATGCGAGGAATTCCTCGCCGTCGTCGGCAGCCACCATGACCAATGGAGGGATTTCATCGCGGATGTCCCCGACTACGACATCGGCTGGTACCTCTGCCTCCAGCGGCAGCGAGCTGGTGTCGGCTTCGCCTCCGTGCTCGGCAACAGCGACCTCACCGATCTCATGGTGAACGCGGCCGAGGCCCTCGGCGAGATGGTGGTCGAAGTCCGCGACGACGGCCAGATCCATATCCACAACCACCGGGGCCGGGCGGCGACGCCCGCAGTCTGACCCATTCCATGAGGATCATGTTCATGCGTATCCACGGCACTCGCCTTCGCCTGCCGACCGATCTGCCTTGCCGGCTTCGCCTCGACGTCCGCCCGTTCGACGTGAATGGGTGGACCGATCCCGAGGAGACCAGTGCCCCTCGTTCCAGTCACTCGCCGACTGCGCCGCCGGCGTCGCACGACGGCGCCCGGTTCACCAAGGTCTGGAACGATCACACTCCGCACAAGGGGCGGCGCCCGCCGCAGAAGGGCGTTGCCAACTTCCGCGGCTCCACCACCGATGCCGAAGGCCGCGAGATCGTGCTCGAAAGCACCCTCGAGCGGGCCGCGGCCACCATCCTCCTTGTTGATCGCAATGTCGCTCGGCTGCGGTCGCAGGTCGGCCCTGTCCATCACGTGGACGAGGCGGGCAAGGAGAAGCGCCCGATCTTCGACTTCGTGGCGGATGGGAATTCCGACGACCTCGCCATCGCCATCAAGCCCGAACGCAAGCGCGTCTCGTCCGGCATCGACGACACCATTGCCAAGGTCCTGGTCCAGCGGCCCGACTTCACCGCCGAGGCCACCGTCTGGACGGAAGAGCAGTTGCCCAGGTCTGCCGAGCACAATGCCGGCTTGATCCTGCGCAGTCGCAGGCTTCGCGACGACACCGAGATCGCCGCGGTGAAGGAAATCGCCGGCAAGACCACAGGCACCTTCTGCCTTGGCCAACTCGTCGGATCGCGAGGCGGCACCGCCGATGCATTCGCCGCGGCGGTCAACCTGATCGACGACGGCATCCTCGTGCCAACCGAGCGCGGTCGCATTCGACCCGAGCTCAAGGTCCGCTTCGCGGCCTGACACCACCAAACCCACTCAACGACTGGTCCGCGCGCAGCCCTGGCTGCCGGCGCGTGGGCCTCCTCGTCCCCAGAAACAGGAAACTACACCATGCAGACCAACTCGAACCTTCCCGTTCCCTCGTCCATGCCGGTGTCGGCCGCAGCGCCGATCTTCAAGATGCGCATCGACAGCACGACCGGCGTCCACATCGACGAGCACGACTACATCAAGCACAGGAAGCTCCCGACCGGCTATCTGCTGGCCCGGCTCGACATCCCCGAGATCATCCAGGAGTTCAGCTTCGAGGAACTGGAGGAGCTCAGGGTCGCCGACAGGCTCTCGGTCACCCACAACTATCACACGACCGCCTCGGCGTCGGGCCGGCTGCACAAGAAGGGGAGCCTTCTCTCCGACCTCCCGGACGGCACGCAGACGCGCTGGGCCGATCGCCTCGAGATCATCGAAGCCTTCCTCTACTACGAGCGCGACGGCAGCTACAGCCGCAGCGACGCCTCCCTGAAGGACTTCACGACGGACCTCGTCGCCGGCAAGATCGAAGACGCGGATGGCAAGCGTTGGGGCAGCAAGCTCGACCTCACGAAGCCGCCCAGCCCGACGTCCATCCGTCGTTGGCTCCGGCGCTTCGAAGCCTGCGACCACGATGCCGCGGCGCTGATCGATGGTTACGGCCGCAGCGGCAACCGCGACGCCCGATTGCAGCCCGAAGCCGCTACGGTGATGGCGAAGTACGTCGAGAAGTTCCAGAGCAACCTGAAGCCGTCCATGGCATCGCTCTACCGCGACATGCGCGCCGACTTCGGTAAGAACCATGCCAACCTGTCCCTGCCCAGCCGGAACACCTTCGAGCGAGCGATCAAGAAGCTCGACCCTTTCGAGGTGCTTGCTGCCCGTGAAGGCGAGGCCACGGCGCGCAGGAAGCTCTATGCTGTCAGGGACCGTGTCGATGTCACTCGTCCGCTGCAGCGCGTCGAGCTCGACGAGCAGTTGATCCCGCTGCAGGCCATGCTCATCGAGCGTGGGAAGTGGGACAAGCTTCCCAAAAAGCTCAAGGCCGGCATCACCCACGATCGCCTGTGGTGCTCCAAGATCATCGACGTCTATTCCCGCGTCGTTCTTGGTTTCGTGCTCACCAGGGCGCCTTCGACCGATAGCGCGCTGGCGACGGTCAGGATGGCGCTCGAGGACAAGACTGCGCTGGCCCTGCTCATGGGCTGCGATAGCCCGTGGGACATGTTCGGGCTGCCCGAACTGATCGTGACCGACTCGGGTTCGAACTTCAGGTCCAAGAAGTTCCGGGCGGCGATCCTCGATCTTGGCTGCTCGATCATGATTGCGCCGGCTGGTCTGCCCCAGATGCGCGGTGTCGTGGAGCGGTCGTTCCGAACGGACACCGAGCGGTTCTATTCCAAGTTCCCGGGGCGGGCCTTCAAGGACGTCGTCGAGAGGGGGGAGTATGACAGCGAGGAGAATATCGCCGTCACGGTCATGGAATTGGCGAAGCTGATGTTCCGCTACTTCGTCGACATCTACCACAACACCCCGCATGCCGGCCTCGGCGGTGACACGCCGGCAAACAAGTACCGCACGGGAGTGGATCGCTTCGGCGTTCTTCCCCCGCCCCCGCGCGACGTGATCCGCCACATCTTCAGCACGGTCATCGAGTGCCGCGTCGGCAATCGTGGCGTTCGCGTCGCCGGCCTCTTCTATCAGTCCAAGGCCCTGCAGCAGGCCCGCCGGACCATTCGCGACCGGTACGTTCTCGTTCGGGTCGACACCGAGAACCTCGAGGCCATTTCGGTGAAGACGGACGAGGGCTGGATCACTGTCCCCTGCTCCACTCCTGGCTTCGAAGGCGTGTCTCTCGAACACTGGAAGCTTGCGCAGGCTTCGCTTCGCCGCAAGCACGCCAGCGTGGCGGCGCTCTCGGAGAGCATCGTCAACGAGGCATTGCTCGACGTCACCGCCGAGATCGAGCGGCTTCGCATCGAGTCCCATGTCCCCTCGCCGATCATGGCGTCCGACGACTTCGTGAAGTTCAACCGCGATCTCGAACGGGGCTTCGACATGGTTCGTCCGGAGCACGGCGAAGTAGGCACGATGCCGGCTGCGCTCGAGGTCTACGGCGCCAAGGCGGTCAAGGAAGAGGACCAGGAGGCGATCGAGCACGCCCCCCTGATCATCCCCACCAGCACCACCTTCTTCACGGAGTGATCGCCATGACCGCTACCACCACGACTTCCGAGGACTTCCTCGAGCGCATCCGCGGGCTTCGCTCCGACCAGCGCCAGTCCGTCTCCGAGGTGATGCGCGAGGTGCGTGCCGGATACTTCGGCACCGCCACCGACACCGAGTTGGATGTCGCCATGGACGACATGTTCGACGACGTCATCGAAACGCTGGACGCCCAGGGGGCGTCCAGCAAGGACACCAATCACATCGGCCGCATGTCCGAAGGCTACCCGCTGCTCGGGCTTGGTGCCTCGGGCACGCGCAAGACCTCGACCTTCGCCCGCATGATCCATCGGCGGAAGGAGTTCGAAGGGTTCAACTACGAGCCTCACCTCAACAAGAGCGCGCTCATCGTGGTCAAGGCTCCCAGTCCCTGCACGCTTCGGGTTCTCGGCAGCACCATCGCCCGCGCGATGGGCCTGCCGCCCTGCGACCATCTCAAGGAGAACGAGGTGTGGGACCACGTCATCGAGAACATCCCCATCCGCAAGGTCAGGTTCGTCCATATCGACGAGTTCCAGCACGTCATGGAGAACCGCAACGTCGTCGACATCGCCAAGATCGGGAACGCGATGAAGCGGCTCGTCCAGACTCCCGAGCACCCGGTCTGGCTGTTGATCACGGGCATGCCCGAGGTCGGGGTCGTCTTCGAGGGCGACACCCAGCTCTGGCGACGGAAGAGCTATGTGCTGTTCGAGGAACTGACGTTCGAGCGCGATGCCGGTCTGTGCCTGGGCATGGTCGAGTTCTTCGCCTCCAAGCGCGCCGGCCTGAGCCTCGACGAGATGACGATCTCCGAGAACGTTCACCGGCTGATGCATGCCGCGCTTTTCCGGCTGGGCATTGCCATCGACATCGTGGTGAAGGCGATCCGCGTCGCGCTCAAGGCTGGAACGGGCGAGCTCAAGGTCGAGCACTTCGGGACGGCATACCGCGCGTTCGCCGGCTGTCCCGACACTGCCAACCCCTTCCTCGCGCCGGGCGATTTCACGCAGATCGAGGTCGACAAGTACCTGACGCGTCTGCTCGAGCACCAGAAGTCGGGCTCGGGCGCCAAGGCCACGGGAGAAGCCAAGTGATGATTCTCCACCCTTCTTTCGTGCTGGCGGTGATGCCGGGCGAAACTCCTGTCGGTTACGCCTCGAGGGTGGCGTTGCGGATCGGTTGCTCGTTGCGGACGTTCTGCAACCGCATCGATGTTCCGCTCCAAGCCCTACTCGAAGGCGCTACGGACGCCGTCGCCCTGCTATGCCGTTCTTGCCAGCTGCCGAACGACACTTTCGCCGACACCACCTTCGTGGCATCGTCCGGAAGGCGCTTGCTCCTGGCAGGGCAAATGTTCTCGGTCGATCAGATCAGTCGTCACACGCTTCGGATCTGCCCCGCCTGCATCGAACAGCAACTCGGCAATGGCGGGGGCATTCACGCCGCTTGGTCGCCGCGGGAGTGGCACATTCTCCCGCTTCACGTCTGCGACCAGCACTCGGAACCAATGCTGAGCGTTTTCCAAGATGGACCAAGTCGCCACCGCCAAGACTTTGCGAGCGCCATCGAGGAAGCAGTTTTCAAGGGCAGTCTGGGCCGGGAAGAAACCGAAACGGTGCCAGAATCGGGGCTCGGTCACCATGTTCGCTGGCGACTTCGTGGCATTGAGGACGATCACTGGCTTTCTCGGCAACCGCTCTACGCTGCCATCAAGACGGCGGAGATGATCGGAACCGCCGCGGTTCACGGCGTCAGTCAGAAATGGATGGATCTAGGTCTGCTCGATCGTTTCGAAGCTGGCCGTGTCGGCTACGACATCCTGAGCGATGGCGATGCCGGCCTCAGGCGGCTCTTCGCGGATTTCCAGCGCGATCAGAATGCCGAGACCAACAGCTCGGGACTTCTCTCCACTTTCGGACGCATCTACGTGTCGATGTCTCAGTGGGACGATGTGGCCTACGACCCACTGAGGGACGTGCTCAGGCAGCACATCGTCGAAACGATGCCGTTCGGCCCCGGCGACGTCGTCCTTGGAAAAGAGGTCAAGGATCGGCGCATTCATTCCGTTCGTACCGTTGCGCCGGAGTTGGGACTTGCGGGCGTCACTGCCCATAAGCGCCTCCGATTCATTGGAGTCATCGACGAGGCCGACGCAGCATCCTTCAGAAGCCAGATCACGTTCGATGCGCAAGAGCACGCAGACGATATCCGCCGCCTGGCAAGCGCACTGCAGCGCGCCGAAGCCGGGCGGTATCTCGGTCTAAGGCGAGTCTATGAGGACGTGGCACCAATCCTTGACATGGTTGGTTCGATGAACATCGACAAGACCAACCTCATCGACCAAGTCTATGCCAAGGAAGACCTCGATGCTTTCCTCGCCTCCATCCTCAGCAAGGCTTCGCTGGGCCCGACTGCCGGGTTCGAGCCGATCGCCAAGGCCTCAAGACGTGTTCGCACCGGGATCGCCAATGTGCTCGACATGATCTTGAAGGGCGAGATCACGGACATTCGTCTATCACCGGCGCACAAAGGCATCATGTCCGTCATGGTGCGAAAGCAGGATATCTTTCCCGCCCTGGTTGCCCGCCGTCCGTGGATCACTCTGACCGCCGCCGCCAAAGCAACCAATATCAGGGACGTCGCCCTCACCGCCCTGGTCCGGAACAACATCATCCCGTCGAAGGGGGTATCCCCGGTGATGTTGCAGCCTGACGATCTGGATGTCTTCACCCGAAACTATATGACCCGATGGGACGTCGCTCGGGAATACAGGTCGCTTCGTGGTCCGAAGAACCGTTTCTCCATCACCAAAGCGATCGCCATCGCGGGACTTGAGCCTGCGTTCGACGAACGGAAGAGCTTCTTCAAGTTCTATAGACGAGACGAGGTCCTCGCGGCCTTCGGCCCGCCACCCGACTGAAACGCGTCAGATCGAAGATACCAACCCCGCCATGGCGGGGTTTTTCTTTGCCCATTGTCGACACCAACAGTTTGCCGCAGGATGCGCGTCGACATTCGCCCCGAAAACCCGAGCCACACTGTTGCTTGGCAAGCCCGCCAATTTGAGCCACCCTAAAATCTAGATCGTTGATTAGACGTCACTTTTTAGGCAGGGTGAGGCAAACTGTGTGGTGAGGAACACGAGACCATTGCGGCTCGTGCGAGGGGCGCCCGGCTGGCGTCCCTTGTCATTTGGCGGCAACGTTTCCTTCGCCAAACCGTCATGCGGTCCGGGTACCGTCGTCGGCATCTGATCATTGAATCGGGTCATGGCCTCGTGCGCGAGATTGAGCGGGCCCTTGCGGCAGCAACCCTTGTCGGCAGCTTGATCAACGGCTTCCGCCACGACCTCGCGTGGTTCTTGCTCATCGGTGCCGCCTTCGGGCTCTACATCGTGCTCGCCGATCGCGCCCTGCGCCGACGCATCGGGCCGCGGCACTGGCCGAGCGAAGGCTTTGCGCGCTTCACCTTCAACACCAACCTCTATTTCGCCGTCCGGAACCTGCTGGTTGGCGCCCTCGTCTTCGCCCTCGCCGGCAGCGCTGCCGGCCTTGTTGGCCTCTGAGGCCTGCAACGCCGCTGTTGCCCATGGCGCATTCCTTGCTATAGCAGCGACATCCTTCCTAGCAGCGGATGCGTCCCATGGCGGCCTTCAGGACCCTCGACGACTTCGATCTCACGGGCAAGCGCGTGCTGGTGCGCGCCGACCTCAATGTGCCGGTCGCCGACGGCAAGGTGACCGACGCGACCCGCATCGAGCGACTGGTCCCGACCCTGCGCGAGATCGTCAAGGTCGATGGCAAGGCCATCATCCTCAGCCATTTCGGCCGCCCCAAGGGCAAGGTCGACCCGGAGTTCTCGCTCGAGCAGGTCGTGCAGTCCGTGGCGCAGGAATCGGGCCATCCGGTTGGCTTCATCGCCACCGACTGGGTTGACGTGGAGCAGGCCAGGCAGGCCATCGACGAGGCCCCGGCCGGCTCGATCCTCGTGCTCGAGAACACCCGCTTCCATCCCGGCGAGGAGGCCAACGACGCCGAACTGGCGCAGCGCATGGCCTCGCTCGGCGACATCTATGTCAACGACGCCTTCTCCGCCGCCCACCGGGCCCACGCCTCGACCGAGGCGATCGCGCACCTGCTGCCTTGTGCCGCCGGCCGCGCCATGGAGCACGAACTCAAGGCGCTCGAACAGGGCCTGGGCAATCCCGAGCGCCCGGTGATCGCCATCGTCGGCGGCGCCAAGGTCTCGACCAAGCTCGACCTGCTCGAGAACCTGATCACCAAGGTCGACGCCCTCGTCATCGGCGGCGCCATGGCCAACACCTTCCTGCATGCCGGAGGGCTCGGCGTCGGCAAGTCGCTGGCCGAGAAGGATCTCGCCGAGACCGCCAACCGCATCCGCGACAAGGCCGACGCGGCGCACTGCGCCATCATCCTGCCGATCGACGCCAACGTCGCCTGGCACTTCGAGGCCAACGCCCCGCACCGCTATTACGGCGTCGATGCCATGGATCCCGAGGGCATGATCCTCGACGTCGGGCCCGGTTCGATCGAGCGCATCAAGGGCGCGATCGACGAAGCGAAAACCGTCGTCTGGAATGGCCCGCTGGGCGCCTTCGAGATGCAGCCCTTCGACCATGGCACGGTCGAGATCGCCCGATACGTCGCCCAGCGCACCAGGGCCGGCAAGGCCGTATCGGTTGCGGGCGGTGGCGACACCGTGGCTGCCCTCGCCCATGCCGGGGTCAAGGACCAGTTCACCTACGTCTCCACGGCCGGCGGCGCCTTCCTCGAATGGATGGAAGGCAAGGCGTTGCCGGGGGTCGAGGCGCTGAAGGGCTGATGTTGCAGCCGGATGGCGCTTGATATATATCAACGATATATATCAATGAGGCATGCGGGGATGAATAAGCTGGATCCCGCTCCCAAGCGCGCCAAAGTCTTCTGGTCCGGCCGCTCGCAGGCTGTCCGCCTGCCCAAGGAATTCCGGGTCGAGGGTGACGAAGTCACCATCCGGCGCGAGGGTAACGCCATTGTCCTCGAGCCGCCGCCTGCACCGGACGATTGGGCGTGGCTGGACGGAGTGATCGGTCACTTCAGCGAAAGCGCCATCCAAGCCATCGAGGAGAGCCACTCCGAGGCTCAGCAGCGACCGGATCTGGAAAAGCTGTTCAAGTGAGCTTCCTGCTCGACACCAGCGCGATGATCGCGTTCCTGCGCGGCCATGCGTCTGTAGTACGACAGGCACGCAATGTCGGCCCAGGCTCTATCGCCATTTCGTCGATCGTCCTGCACGAACTGTATTTCGGAGCCTACAAGGGCAATCGCACGGACGCCGATCTCCGCGTCATCGGGCAGCTCCGGTTCGCTATCGTCGAGTTCGATGCCGCCGACGCGCTGCGCGCGGGGGAAATCCGTGCGCTCCTGCAACGGCAGGGAACCTCCATCGGCCCGCTCGACACCCTCATCGCCGGCCAAGCGCTCGCCCGCGACCTCACCCTCGTGACGCGCAACACCCGCGAATTCGAGCGCGTTGATGGCCTGCGCGTCGAGAGCTGGGAAGCCTGAGCCCCACCTTCGTCGGAGAACCAACGTCTAATACCTGAACGTCCAATCGACCACGGTGGGCGCGCGCGGGCATTATCCGGACAAAGTGAACGGAGACCCTCGCCCCATGGCCTCGCTCAATGCCATTGCCAAGAAACTCGTAGCGCCCGGCAAGGGCATTCTCGCCGCCGACGAATCCGAGGGCACCATTGCCAAGCGCTTCGCGCTCATCGGCCTGCCTGTGACCCTCGAGACGCGCCGCGACTATCGCGAGATGCTGTTCCGCTCGACCGACGCGATGCGCGATTACATCTCGGGCGTCATCCTCACCGAGGAGACGCTTGAGCAGAAGGCCAAGGACGGCACGCCCTTCCGGCAGCTGTTCGAGGAGACCGACGTCATCCCCGGCATCAAGGTCGACCGCGGCGCGCTGCCCATGCCGGGCAGCAAGGACGAAAAGATCACCGAAGGCCTCGATGGCCTGCGCCAGCGTCTCGCCCACTATGCCAAGCTGGGCGCCGGCTTCGCCAAGTGGCGCGGCGTCATCGCCATCACCAACCATGCCCCCTCGCGCAACGGCATACGTGCCAATGCCCACGCGCTCGCCCGCTATGCCATGTACTGCCAGGAGGCCGGCATCGTCCCGGTGGTGGAGCCTGAAGTACTGGCCGACGGCGAGCCGGGCGATCACTCGATCCAGCGCTGCGAGGAAGTCACCGGCGAAACGCTCGAGGCGGTGTTCAAGGAGCTCCGCCTGGCCGGCGTCGACCTCTCCGGCATGCTGCTGAAGCCCAACATGGTCACGCCCGGCCTCCGCTCGCGCGACCGGGTCAGCGTCGAGGAAGTCGCCCGGCGCACCGTGGACACGCTGCGCCAGTACGTCCCGGCGGCCGTTCCCGGCATCGCCTTCCTCTCGGGCGGCCAGTCCGACGAGGAAGCTACCGCGCATCTCAGCGCCATGAACCAGATTCCGAACCTGCCCTGGGCCCTGACCTTCTCCTACGGCCGGGCCCTGCAGACCTCGGCGCTGGTCACCTGGAACGGCGAGGCAGCCAACGTTCCCGCCGCGCAGAGGGCCTTCGCCCATCGCGCGCGGATGAACGCTCTCGCCGCGCTCGGGCAGTACAGGCCCGAGCTCGACCTCGCCGCCTGACCGAGCCAACTGATCTCCCGACGACTGGGGCGCTTCGGCGCCCCTTTTGTTTTCCGCTGACCGGCTGCCCGCTTGCCGCCAGAATCCGGCTCCACATCGGCGTGTCCCCCGCTATAACACCGACATGTCAGCCGAAATCTACCTCATCGCCCCCACCGATATTCCGTCCGACCGGCTCACCGCCGCGCTGGCCGCCGCACTGGCCGAGAACGAGGCCGCCGCGCTGCTGCTGCCGCGCGGCCAATTGTCGGAGAACGCCTACAAGGCCCTGGCCAGGGCCGTCGTGCCGCTGGCTCAGTCCCGCGGCACAGCCGTCCTCGTCGAGGGCGACCCGGGCCTCGTGCGCCTGCTCGGCGCCGATGGGCTGCACGTCCGGGGCGGCATCAAGGCGGTCAAGGAGGCCCTCGCCGCGCTCAAGCCCGACCTGATCGTCGGCGTCGGCGACATCCACTCGAGCGACGACGCCATGCGCAAGGGCGAACTGGGCGTCGACTACATCCTATTTGGGCCGCTTTCGGGGTCCATATCGCCCGATGAGCGCGAGATGGCGCGGTGGTGGGCCGAGACTATGGAAATCCCGAGCGTGCTGTCCGATCCGGAGGCAACCGGCGCCAGCTATGATGCCGCCGGCTGCGAATTCATCGGCCTGCCGCTGCGGCTGCCGGAGACGGTGAAATGATGCGCCGCTTCGGGCTCGCCCTGCTTGCCGCGACGCTGGCCCTGCCCGCCCTGGCGCAGTCCGACCGCACCGACGTGCTCGACCTGCGTCCCAAGGACATGCAGTACCCCGACAATCTCGGGCTGGAAGACCTGCCCATTGGCCCGGTGCCCGACGAGTTCTACAGCCAGCAGCCCAATGACGCCGCCGACATCAGCGGCGAGATCTTCGGCAACAATGTCGACGAGGCCTTCGGTGCCTTTCAGCGCGGTTACTATCTCACCGCCCTGCAGCTCGCCATGCCGCGCGCCAAGCAGGGCGACGCGCATGCCCAGACGCTGATCGGGGAAATCTACAACAAGGGCCTCGGCGTGCCGGAGGATCCGTTGGCCGCCGCCGACTGGTACGCCATGGCCAGCAAGGCCGCCGACCCGCTCGCCACCTTCGAGCTCGCGCTGCTCTACCAGGACGGACGCGGCGTCACCAAGGACCGCAAGCACGCCGCCGAGCTGTTCCGGCAATCGGCCGACGCCGGCAACATGATGGCCAAGTACAATCTCGGCCTGCTCTACGTCGAAGGCGTCTATGTCGAGCCCAGCCTGACCAGGGCCGCCGAACTGATCGGCGAGGCCGCCAATGCCGGCATCACCGAGGCCCGCTACGATTTCGGCGGCATGCTCAGCGAGGGCGCCGGCGTCGCGCCCAACCCGGCTGCCGCCGCCGAGCAGTATCGCCTCGCCGCCGAGGACGGCATGGTCGCCGCCCAGATCGAGTACGCCACCATCCTCTACCTCGGCAAAGGCGTGCCGCAGGACCGCGAGGCCGCCGCCAGGTGGTACGCGCGCGCCGCCGATGCCGGCAATCCCGTGGCCCAGAACCGCTATGCCAAGCTGCTCGCCGTGGGCGAGGGCGTGACTGCCAATGTCGAGGACGCCGCCATGTACCGCGCGCTCGCCCGGCGGCAGGGGCTCAAGGACGCGCAGCTCGACAAGCTCCTCGTCGCCGCCGCGCCCGAGGTCGTCGCCCGCGCCGAGGAGCGCGCCCGCTTCTGGCCCTCGAGCCCGCCGACCCGGGTGGCCACCGCGACCACACCGACACCAGAGCCGGTCAAGCCTGCGACCAACTAGGCCGAAAGGCCCCCTCACCCGCCGCCGTTCGGCGACCTCTCCCCCAAGGGAGAGGTGAGCTGGGGCACAATCTCGCCCGGTTCGGGCCAGCGGCCTTTGCCCGAGCACCGGGTCCCCCTCCGCTGCCAACCCTTGCGCTCCGCGCCGATCTCGGGCACATAGCGGCCCTTCCCGATCCCTAGACCTTCCTGCGCGGAGTCTCCCCATGCGCTCAGCGCTTTTGAACATCATGGTCCAGGCCGCGACCAAGGCGGGCCGCTCGCTTACCAAGGACTTCGGCGAGGTCGAGAACCTGCAGGTCTCGGTCAAGGGTCCGGCCGACTTCGTCTCCAACGCCGATCGTCGCGCCGAGCAGATCGTGTTCGAGGAATTGCAGAAGGCGCGCCCCACCTATTCCTTCCTCGGCGAGGAAGGCACCGAGGTGAAGGGCAGCGACGGCCAGCACCGCTGGATCGTCGACCCGCTCGACGGCACCACCAACTTCCTGCATGGCATCCCGATGTTCGCCGTGGCCATCGCGCTTGAGCGCGGCGAGGAGATCGTCGCCTCGGTTATCTACAATCCGGTCATGTACGAGCTGTTCACCGCCGAGAAGGGTGGCGGGGCCTGGCTCAACGACCGCAAGCGCCTGCGCGTCGCGACCCGCAGGCACCTGGCGGACGCGGTCATCGTCACCGGCATCAACTCGCAGGGCCGCGCGCTCGACCTGCTGCAGCTCAAGCAGCTCGCCCAGGTCACGCCCGCCGTCGCCGGCATCCGCCGCACCGGTTCGGCCTCCACCGACCTCGCCTGGCTCGCCGCCGGCCGCTTCGACGGCTACTGGGAAGCCGGGCTGAAGCCCTGGGACGTGGCGCCGGGCATGCTCATGGTCCGCGAGGCCGGCGGCACCACCACCGACTACGCCGGCACCGCCGGCTCGATCTGGAACGGCCAGGTGATCTCCGGCAACGAGAACATCCAGGGCCAGCTCCTGAAGATCGTCAAGGCGGTGAAGTAAGGCAGCGCTGGATGCCCCTTGGTCCTCCCCTGCGAAGCGGGGGAGGGGGACCGCCGAAGGCGGTGGAGGGGGCGGCCACAAGCACCGAGTCCAGCCTCGCCCCCTCCACCAGCTTCGCTGGTCCCCCTCCCCCGTAAACGGGGGAGGATGAAGGCCCTGCCACCCGCTCGTCGCATTGCCCTGATTTCATGGGGTTAACCGGCCGACCCGGCCGCCGACCGTTGCGCGGCTTTGTCGAAGCGCATTATTGTCGGCCCGATTGCACTCGACCATAGGGCAGCCAGATGTCGCAGAGCTACGACCCGTACCGCCTTGCGAGCCCCGGGGTCTACCTTGTCAAGATGATCGTGTTCCTGGTGCTCGTCGCCCTGATCGCGGCGATCCTGTTCACCGAGCTGCTACGTTTCTTCTGGGCCAACCCGTTCATCAACGCCCTGATCCTGCTTACGGCCGGCGTCGGCATCGTGCTGAGCTTTCGCCAGGTGGTCCGCCTGTTCCCGGAGATCAACTGGGTCAACTCGCTGCAGGAGGGCCGCATGCCCTCGACCCAGCCGCGGCTCCTCGCCCCGGTGGCCAATCTCCTGCGCGATCGTCTCGGCGAGGCCGTGATCACCCCGTCCTCGATGCGTTCGATCCTCGATTCGGTCGGGAACCGCCTCGATGAGGCCAAGGATACCTCGCGCTACCTGACCGGCCTGCTCGTCTTCCTCGGCCTGCTCGGCACGTTCTACGGCCTGCTCGAAACCGTGACCCACGTCGCCTCCACCATCCAGGCGCTCGATGCCACGGCGGGCGACACGGCGACGCTGTTCTCCAACCTGAAGGAGGGCCTCGCCGGCCCGCTGGGCGGCATGGGCACCGCCTTCTCCGCTTCGCTGCTGGGCCTGTCCGGCTCGCTCATCCTCGGCTTCCTCGACCTCCAGGCGAGCCAGGCGCAGAACGCCTTCTACACCGATCTCGAGGACTGGATGACCTCGATGACCGAGCTTGATCATCCCGTGACCCAGATGCAGGCGACCGGCCTCGGCGT
Organism: Devosia sp.; assembly: GCF_017307495.1. Classification (GTDB taxonomy): domain Bacteria; phylum Pseudomonadota; class Alphaproteobacteria; order Rhizobiales; family Devosiaceae; genus Devosia_A. Next base: position 47,842 of record NZ_JAFKHE010000024.1, read on the forward strand.
CTCGGGCGATGAAATGAGCGCCATGCTGGCCCAGTTCGGCTCGACGCTGCAGAACTCCAACTCCTCGCAGAACGCCATCCGCGCCATGGCGGAACTGGCGCGTGGCATCGACGGCCTCGTCAAGCATATCCGGGCCGAGCAGGAGGACCTGCGCGGCCACATCATCCAGCAGGGCGAGACCAACAAGAAGTTGCAGCAGCTGATGGAAGCCATGATCCGCGAAGGCGAATCCGACCGGCGGCCGAACTGATGGCCCTCGCCCGCTCGCGCCGATCGCAGGTCACCAACTACTGGCCGGGCTTCGTCGACGCCCTGTCGAGCCTGCTGCTGGTCATCATCTTCCTGCTTTCGCTGTTCATGCTGACGCAGTTCTTCCTCGGCCAGGAGATCAGCGGCAAGGACACGGCGATGAGCCGGCTCAACGCCCAGATCGCCGAGCTCACCGAGCTGCTGCAGCTCGAGAAGGCCAATTCCAGCGACCTCGACACCACCATCGCAACCCTGCAGGCGACCCTCGCCACCACCGCCGCCGACCGCGACAGGATGGCGGCGCAACTGGCCGGCCTCGGTACGGGCACCGATGGCAAGGACGCCCAGATCGCGCAACTGCAGTCCGACCTTCAGGCCAAGGAGGACCTATCCAGCGAGGCTGCCGCCCAGGTGGCGTTGCTGAACCAGCAGCTTGCCGCGCTTCGCACCCAGATCGGCGCGCTCGAGGAAGCGCTGCAGGCCTCCGAGAGCAAGGAAACCGAGAGCCGCACCCAGATCGCCGATCTCGGCCGGCGCCTCAACCTCGCGCTGGCGCAGCGCGTACAGGACCTGTCCCGCTACCGCTCGGATTTCTTCGGCAAGCTCCGTGCGGTGCTCGAGAACCGCTCCGACGTCCGCATCGTCGGCGACCGCTTCGTGTTCCAGTCCGAGGTGCTGTTCCCGGCCGGCGAAGCCACGATTTCCGATGCCGGCCGCACCGAGATGGCCAAGCTGGCCGCCGTCATCAAGGAGCTGACCACCCAGATCCCGGCCGACGTGAACTGGGTGCTGCGCATCGACGGCCACACCGACAAGCGTCCGATCAACACCCCGGAATTCCCCTCGAACTGGGAGCTCTCGGCGGCCCGCGCCATCGCCGTCACCAAGTACTTCGTCGAGCAGGGCATCCCCGCCCAGCACCTCGTCGCCGCCGGCTTCGGCGACAGCCGGCCGATCGACACCGGCGACACCGAAGACGCCTTCGCCAGGAACAGGCGCATCGAGTTCAAGCTGACCGACGGGTGATAAGTAGAAGTAGAGGTCAGAAGTTAGTTGGCTGACTTCTTTTCACTCCGCCGCGGGTGCCGCTTCCCCCCGGAACTGCAGCTTGGCCAGCTCGGCATACTTGCCGCCCTTGCGCACCAGCTGGTCGTGCGTCCCCTGGTCGACGACGCGGCCCTTGTCCAGCACGAGGATGCGGTCGGCATCGCGGATGGTGGCGAGGCGGTGCGCGATGACCAGCGTCGTGCGGCCTTGCATCAGCCGCTCGAGCGCCAGCTGCACCAGCCGCTCGCTGTGCGCATCGAGCGCCGAGGTCGCTTCGTCGAGCAGCAGGATCGGCGCGTCCTTGAGCAGGGCGCGCGCAATGGCCAGCCGCTGCTTCTGTCCGCCCGACAGCATCACGCCGCGCTCGCCCACCATGGTGTCGTAGCCGCTCGGAAACTCCATCACGTAGTCGTGCACCAGCGCCGCCCTGGCAGCCGCCTCGATCTCGGCGAAGCTCGCCTCCGGCCGGCCGAAGCGGATGTTGTCGGCAATCGTGCCGGCAAAGATCGTCGGCTCCTGCTCGACATAGGCGAAACGCCGCCGGAGCTGCGCCGGATCGACGTCGCGCACGTCGAGGCCATCGACGAGGATGCGCCCGCCGGTCACGTCGTAGAACCGCTGCACCAGCGCGAAGATCGTCGACTTGCCGGCCCCCGAGGCGCCAACCAGCGCCACCGTCTCCCCGTGGACGACGGCAAAGCTCACCTTGTCCAGCACCGGCTCGTCGTCGCGCGTACCATAGCAGAAGTCGACATTCTCCAGGGCCACCGTCCCCAGCGCCGGCTGAGGCAGCGCCCTGGGCTGCGCCGGAGCCTTGATCGCCGGTTCGGTATCGAGGATCTCCATCAGCCGCTCGGTCGCCCCCGCGACGATCTGGAACACCCCCACGATGTCGGAAAGGTTGGTCAGCGCATTCGACGCCATCAGCGCGTAGATCATGAACTGCGCCAGCCCCCCCACCGTGACCCAGCCCTGGAACACCGCGTTCGCGCCCCACCAGACGAGCACGACGAGCGCGGCGGTTGACAGGAACACCACGCCGCCCAACAGGGCCGCACGCGTCCACAGCCGACTCACCTCCGACCGGTAGGACTTTTCGGCCTCGACGCCGTACGCCCTCGACTGCTCGGTCTCCTGCACGAAGCTCTTGATCGTCTTGCTGGCGCCGAGCGCTTCGGTCGCCATCGCCGACATGTCCGCCAATGCGTCCTGCGTGCGCCGCGATTTCGACCTCAGGCGTCGGGCGAAGACCATCACCGGGATCAGGATCGCCGGGCCCACCAAGACCACCACCGAGGCGAGCACCGGGCTGGTGATGAACATCAGCACCACGGCGCCGATGAGCGTCACCGAGCCGCGCAGCATCACCGAGATGCTCGAGCCGATGGCGCCGCGGATGGTGGCGACATCTCCGGTGAGACGCGAGGTCAGCTCGCCCACCCGATGCAGGTCGAAGAAGCGCGAATCGAGGATCAGCAGGTGGTCGAACACCTTGCGCCGCAGGTCGGTGAGCACGCGCTCCCCGAGCACCGAGATGAAATAGAAGCGCGCGGCGCTGGTGACCGCCATCACCACCGCGACGCCCAGTGCAATCAGCCCGTACTCGGCGACCGCGTCGAGATTGCGTTCGACAAAGCCCTTGTCGATGATCCTGCCGGCCAGCGACGGCACCACGAGCGACGACAGCGTCGACATCAGCAGGAACAGGATGGTCAGTCCGAAGCGCCACGGATAGCGCAACAGGAACGGCACGAGGCGCCTTATCGGCGAAAGGTCCCTGGACCCGGTCGTTCTCGGTCGGCCCTTCACGGAGGCTCCATTCTTGCGTGCCGCTTGGGGCAGCCTTCAGCGCCCCCAGAAGTGCCCTCGATATAGGCGGGTCGCCGGTGGCCCGCAACTCAATTGCCGGGCTGCGACAACCTGCTGCCCCGCACTTGCGCGAAGGGCGGTTTTTCTCTATGTACCGCCGCAATCCGAATTCGACGAACCAGTCCGGGCGCTCGTGCGCTCGTTTGATTTGAGGCGAGCGCCATGAAGACCGACATCCATCCCGACTACCACATGATCACCGTGGCAATGACCGACGGCACCACCTACCAGACCCGTTCGACCTACGGGAAGGCCGGCGACACGCTGCAGCTCGACATCGACCCCAAGACCCATCCGGCATGGACCGGCGTGCAGGGCAACCTGATGGACCGTGGCGGCCGCGTCACCCGCTTCAAGGACAAGTTCAAGGGCCTCGGCTTCTAAGCCTCGAGCGCACGAACCTGCTCACGAGCCCGGCCATTGCGCCGGGCTTTTTGTTTCCTCCCCCATTCACGGGGGAGGGGGACCAGCGAAGCTTGTGGAGGGGGCGGCGGGAAGTGCCGGTGCGGTAGATCGGACCGTCACCCAACAATCGATGTCATTCCCGCGAAAGCGGGGATCTCCGTTCTTGGGTAGCCACCGCAAACAGAGGTTCCCGCTTTCGCGGGAATGACCCGGTGCAAGAGGAGACAGAGGGCAAGGTCCCGCCCTATTCCTTCAGCCGCCCGAACGCCGCCTTCAGCCGCGCCAGTTGGTCGGCGATGCCGCCCACTGCCTCCGGCGCATAGTCCGGCACGCCACCGCGCTCGAGGCGGTCATATTGCTGTACCCGCTCGAACAGCCGGTCGCCCTTGGCGATGAAGCCGCGCAAGCGCTCGGGCAGATCCTCGAAGCCCGGCCCGCCCCGCTCGCTCGGCGTTGCCGTGAAGCGGACCTTTTCCTTTTCGACCCGGGCATTCTCGGGCGTCAGTTCGCCCTCGTTCACCGCCCGCTGCAGCAACAGCCAGCTGGCCAGTTGCATCAGCCGGGTCGTCAGCCGCATGCTTTCGGTCGCATAGACGAACGACGCCTCGCGCGGCAGTCCGCGGCTCTCGCCGCGACCATCGCCGTCGAGATAGGCCGCCACCTCTTCGATCAGCGCCATGCCCTCGCGATACAGGGCGTCGAAGCCGCCCGACGCCACGATGCGCGGCCCGATAGCGACTGCCGGTCTGTTCCTGGTCCTGTCGTCCACGCTGCTGCCCGGATGCTGGTGGCCCGCCCCGAGCCATACCACCCTGTCTTGCGCCCCGCACTCTTGCCGTTGACTTAACGGCCAATGCACTGGGGCAAAAAAGAAAAGAGCCGTCAGATGGCGGCTCTCGAAAGTTAACAGGGAGGCGTCAAACAGAGGGAGAAACCACTCTGCAGAATCCAGCGAACTGGATGAGCTTGAAGTTAACGCGCAGACGTTAATTGCAGGTTAACAGGACTCGCTTTCTTAACCTTGCCGATTGGTGAGCGCGGTTCCCTATGCTGTTGCTCGAGTAGGGAGCCCGCACACCCGCTGTCACCCTGCAAAAGCAGGGACCCAACCATCCCCTTGCGCCAGCGGAAGAATGGGCTTCGGCCTTCGCTGGATGAGACCGAGTGGGTTGCAGTCCCTGTGCCTGCCGGCGCTCAGAACTTGAACAGCGAGTCGGCCTCCGACCGCGTCTTCTGCCGCGCGCCGATCGCCTGCTCGAGCCGGGCGATCTCGCTCCTGAGCAGCGCGATGCGCTCGTTCAGTTCCTCGACCGACATCGTGTCGATCGGCATGCCGACCTCGTGGGCCTTCGGACGCTTGGCTTGGTCGTCGTCGAACATCGCCATCTCCCTGTTCTTGTTTGCTTTCTTGTGGATTTTAGTCCCCCCGCCGGGCAGCGCAACCCTTTGCGAGGCCGTCTTGCCAGCCGGCACCGCCAGGGCCAAGCTGGCGCCATGACCGCCCCCATCGAAATGACCGCCATCGCCATCTCCGCCTTCGGCGGTCCCGAAGTGCTGCAGCCGGTCACTCAGCCCGTGCCCGTGCCGGGCCCCGGCGAGGTCCTGATCCGCGTCGCCGCTGCCGGTCTCAACGCGCCCGACCTAGGCCAGCGCCGCGGCACGTACAATCCGCCGCCCGATGCCTCGCCGCTCCCCGGGCTCGAGGTCGGCGGCGAGATCGCCGCACTCGGGCCGGGCGTCAGCGGTTTCGCCCCCGGCGACCCCGTGGTCGCCCTCACCCATGGCGGCGGCTATGCCGAGTACGTCGCGGTCGCCGCCGGCCAGGTCCTGCCCCTGCCCGCCAACTGGTCGATGCTCGCCGGTGCCGCGCTGCCCGAGACCTTCTTCACCATCCAGCAGACCCTGATCATGCGCGCCGGTCTCGACCCTGGCATGCATGTGCTGGTCCACGGCGGCGCTGGCGGCATCGGCGGTGCGGCGATCCAGATCGCGCGCCTCCACGGCGCCATCCCGATCGCCGTCGTGTCCGATCCGGTGAGGGCCGCCTATGCCAGGAGCCTGGGGGCTGCCGAGACCATCGACCGCACCCGCGAGGACTTCGTCGCCCGCACCCTGTCACTCACCGGCGGCAGGGGCGCCGACCGCATCGTCGATATCGTCGGCGGCGATGCACTCGACCGCAACCTGCGCGCCGCCGCCCGCTTCGGCCACATCGTCATCGTCTCCACCCAGGCCGGGCCGAGGGCCGAGATCAATGCCAGCCTGATCCTGATGAAGCAGCTGACCCTGTCGGGCTCGACGCTGCGCCCGCAGACGCGGGAGACCAAGGCCGCGATCGCCGCGAGCCTGCTCGCCTCCGTCTGGCCCGCGCTCAAGGACGGCCGCATCGTCCGGCCGCGCATCCGCGCCCTGCCGCTCGTCGAGGCCGCCCGGGGCCATGTCGAGCTCGAGCGCTCCGATAATTACGGCAAGCTGATCCTCGTCACCGACTGGGGCGCAACCCTCAGGGGCACCGGCGCTGATCGAGACAATCCGATTGAATCGGTGTGAACCGCCGCGTATATAGGCCGTCATTCCCCCTCAATGACGAACCCCGAGGCGGAGCGTTCCGGAAGATCCCGGTCCGCGCCCAAAGGAGACATTTATCAAATGGCCACGCCCCTTCTGATGCCCAAGGCAACCGCCGTCTGGCTGGTCGACAACACCGCTCTTTCGTTCGATCAGATCGCCGCCTTTTGCGGGCTCCATCCGCTGGAAGTGCAGGGTGTCGCCGACGGCGACGTCGCGAGCGGCATCATGGGCGTCAACCCGATCCAGAACGGCCAGCTCACGCGCGACGAGATCGAGAAGGCCGAGGCGGACCCGAACTACCGCATGAAGATGAGCGAGCCCAAGGTTCGCGTCGCCGCGCCCAAGCGCAAGGGCCCGCGCTACACCCCGATCTCGCGCCGCAACGAGCGCCCGAACGCCATCAAGTGGCTGCTGCGCAACCATCCTGAAATGAAGGATGCGCAGATCATGCGGCTCGTCGGCACCACCAAGTCGACCATCGACGCGGTGCGTGACGGCACCCACTGGAACAATGCCAACATCACCCCGATGGACCCGGTGACGCTCGGCCTCGCCAGCCAGATCGACCTCGATCTCGAAGTCAGCCGCGCCTCCAAGGGCGCCGCTCCGGGCGAGGTCGCCGAGGAGGGCACCATGCTGCTCACCGCCGAGGAGGCGCTGGCCGGCGCCCACCGCACCGGCGCCGCCCATGCCGAAGGCGACGAGCACGCCGAACACCGCACGGAGCGCGAGGAAGAGATCGACGCCGACTCCGTGTTTGCCAAGCTCAAGTCGCTCAAGGGCAGCAGCGAAGACGACGAATAGGCCGCACCAGCGCGCAGCATGATTGACGGGCCGTTCTCCGCTGCGGGAATGGCCCGTCTGCATTGCAATTTTCCGCTTTCTTGCCGCCTTGTCCGTGCGATACCACGGGGTATCCGCATCGAACTGGGGCAGCGGCGCCCGAAGTGCTGCCGCTGGATGGAAGCAACATGCTGCTGGCGATCTTCGTGCTGCTCGCAGCGACGGTCCTGCTGGTGCCGCTGTTCAAGTGGCTCGGCCTCGGGACCATCCTCGGCTACCTCGCCGCCGGGGTGCTGATCGGCCCCTACGGCCTGTCGCTCGTCTCGGACACCGAGGTCATCCACCAGGCCGCCGAGTTCGGCGTCGTCATGATGCTGTTCCTCATCGGCCTCGAGGTCGATGGCAGCGAACTCTGGCGCATGCGCAACAAGGTATTCGGCCTGGGCTTCACGCAGATGGTGGCGACCAGCATCGTCATCGCCATCCTCGCGCGCGTCATCGGCTTCGTGTGGGCCGATGCCGCCGTCGTCGGCCTCGCCCTGGCCATGAGTTCGACCGCCATCGCCATGCAGTCGATCGACCAGCGCAACATCACCAAGACCGATACCGGCCGTGCCTCGCTCGCCATCCTGCTGGTCCAGGACGTGGCCGTCATTCCCGTACTGGCCGTCATCCCGCTGCTCGCCAACATGGGTGGCCGGCCGATCGAGGCGATCGGCGAAGGCGTGCTCGATGCGGTCGACAATCCCATCGGCTGGTGGCTGGCCGTCGTCGTCGTCGCCGCCTTCATCGCCGCCCTGCTCGGCTCCCGCTTCGTGATCCGGCCGCTCATGGGCTGGCTCGCCCGCACGCGCGTGCCGGAGGGCTTCACCGCCTTCGCCCTTGCGCTCGTGATCGGCACAGCCCTGGTCACCCAGTCCTTCGGCCTCTCGCCTGCACTAGGCGCCTTCCTCGGCGGCGTGCTGCTCGCCGACAGCGAGTACCGGCACGAACTGGAGAGCAACCTCCAGCCGTTCAAGGGCCTGCTGCTCGGCCTGTTCTTCATCACCGTGGGCATGTCGATCGCCTTCCGGGTCGTGGTCGAGAACCCGCTGGTCGTGGCCGCCGTGCTGATCGCGCTGATCGGCCTCAAGATGCTGGTGCTCTATGTGCTCGCGACCTTCTTCCGCATGCACGCCGCCGAGCGCCTGCTGCTCGCGATCCTGCTCAGCCAGGCCGGCGAGTTCGCCTTCGTCGTGCTGCAGTTCGCGCGCACCGCCGGCAACCTGTCCGGGCCGGAGGTGGAACTGCTGACCGTGGTCGTGGCCCTCTCCATGGCGACCACGCCGCTGCTGCTCTTTCTCTACGATCGCCTGCTGGCGCCCGGCCTCAATACGGCGCCGGTCGCGGATGAAGCCGAACTGCCCCCCGGCCCGGATGTCCGGGATCCCAAGGACAAGGTGATCGTCCTCGGCTATGGCCGCTTCGGCCAGATCGTCACCCGCATGCTGCGCGCCCAGGGCTTCGAGATGACCCTGATCGATGACGATCCTGCCCAGATCGAGCTGGTCAAGCGCTTCGGCGTCAAGGTCTTCTACGGCGATGGCGGACGTCTCGAGATCCTGCGCGCCGCCGGCGCCGACCAGGCCCGCATGATCGTCATTGCCGTCGCCGGCGGCGAGCGCATCCTGGGCATCGCCGAGTTGATCCGCCGCCACTTCCCCGATGTCATCGTCGCCGCCCGCGCTGTCGACCGGTCCCACGCGCACGACCTCATGGCGCTCGGTGTCCACGTCATCGAGCGCGAGACCTTCCGGTCCGCCATCCGCCTCGGCGAGCAGGCGCTGATGGCGCTCGGGCACGACGAGGCCAAGGCCAGGCAGGTCGCCGATGCCTTCGAGCGACACGATACGCGCATGCTCAAGGAGAGCTATGCCGTGCGGCACGACCAGGCCGCCTATATCGGCTTCGTCCGCCGCTCCACCGAGATGCTCGACGCCGTCATGCGTGCCGACCGCGAGAATGCGTCCGCGACCGGGGAAGAGGTCGCCGACGATATTGACAAGCAGCGCCCCGCAGGCTCCGAGTAGCCGCCCCGCCTCCCTTTCCGCCTTAGCTCAAGAAATCCATGACCGATCCTACCTTCTGGGCCGTCGCGGTTCTCGCGGTCTTCATCGTTGCCTTGAGCAAATCCGGGCTCGTCGGCAGCCTTGGCCTGGTCGGGGTTCCGCTCCTGTCGCTGGTGATGCCGGCCCGCGATGCGGCGGGCATGCTGCTGCCCCTGCTCCTCGTCATGGACGTCATCGCGGTGTGGACCTATCGCAAGGACGCCGACTGGCGCATCCTGAGGATCATGCTGCCCGGGGCCCTTGTCGGCACCATTGTCGGCTGGGTGCTGTGGAGCTTCGTCTCCGACGCCATGGTGCTGCTCTTCGTCGGCATCCTGACGCTGCTTTTCATCCTCGATGCGCTGCTGCCGATCCGCAAGAAGCTCGAAGGCCTGCCGCCTTCCAGGGGCTGGGGTGCCTTCTGGGGCGGCGCAGCCGGCTTCACCAGCTTCATCAGCCACACCGGCGGCCCGCCGTTCCAGATCTACGTGCTGCCCCAGCGCCTGACGCCGGTGATCTATTCGGGCACGACGGCCTTCTTCTTCGCCATCGTCAACACCGCCAAGCTCGTCCCCTACTTCTTCCTGGGGCAGTTGAACGTCGCCAATCTCGAGCGCGCCGCCATCCTCGCCCCGCTCGCCATCGCGGGCGTCATGGCCGGCGTCTGGGCCGTGCGCCGCATCTCGGTCAAGCGCTTCTACCAGCTGACCTACTGGCTGGTGTTCCTGCTGGCCCTCAAGCTGATCTACGATGGCGCCATCGGCGTCTTCTTCGCCGGCGCAACAGCCTGACGGGAGCAACCATGAGCATCGACTACCGGCTCGACCACATCGCGCTGCTGGTTCGCGATCTCGACGAGACAGCCCAGTTCCTCACCGAGGTCCTGCAGATCCGCGAGGTCCCCGACCCGATGGGCGGCGGGCATATCCGCTGGTTCGAGTTCGGCAATGCGCAGCGCTTCCACATCCAGGCCGGCGACATCAGCCGGACCCACGTGGAAAAGCGCACCCACTTCGCCCTTTCGGCCCCCGACCTCGACGCCGTCATCGCCCATTTCCGCGCTATCGGCGTCCCCTTCTCGAACATGAAGGGCGACGTCGGCGAGGTGAACGTGCGCCCGGACGGCATGCGCGCCGTCTTCGTGCAGGACCCCAACGGCTACTGGTTCGAAATCAACGACTTCGAGCCGGGCTCGTAGGGCAAAATCGCTCCGGTTGAGCGATTCTAGGCGAGAAGGCCATGAGAGCTACGCTCGAATGGCAACGGCAGGCCCTCACCGGCGATACCCCCGAAACAAAAAAGGCCGCAGCATGCGCCGTGGCCTTGCGTCTGCATGATCTGATGCTTGTTTCTCAGGATACGTTGGCACGCGTCCGGGTCAGCTCGTCCTTGATTTCCAGTTTCTTGCGCTTGAGTGCCGCGATGTAGAGGTCATCGTGGCTGGGGTGGTTCAGTTCGTCCTCTATCTCCCGATCGAGGTCGCGGTGACGCCGCTCCAACGACTCGATGTGGCCTTCAGTCGTCATGACAACTCCTTCCCACTTGTCTCGGACGACTCGATCGTCACAAAAAATTCACGCGTTGTCGACGTGGCAAGGGTGCAACACCGACCGCCATGCGCGAAACCGGGTGCAAATTCCGGCCCGATCGCGTTAGTTTGATCAGGGCGCAACTCAGGGGGGAGCGGACCGCCAGCATGCTGCCGCTGACCAAGGAACAGGAAGCTGCTCTGGGGCTCGAACTGGCCGCCAAGCGCCAGGAGCATGCCGACCTCGACGCGGCCATCCATACCCTTTCCGGGTCGGGCTACGGCGACCAGATGCTGATCCAGCGCATGAAGAAGCGCAAGCTCGCGCTCAAGGACCGCATCGTCCAGCTCGAGAACATCCTGCTCCCCGACATCATCGCCTGAAGCACCCGGAAGCATCCAGCTCACCTACCCGCTCGATGTCATCCCCGGTGTTGTGGGCGCCTCCTCGATCGGCTTCGCAGATCCCGCCCCCCGCTTCGCCGGGGCAGCTACAACCCTGCTGCCCCTCCCAATCGCGGCCGACCCGTGCTAGACAGCCGACCGACCGTCGGTCGGTAGAGGATTGCGCATGCCCTTTCCACGTATCGTGAAGGCCGCCACCGTGCGGCGCGACGAAATCCTCGACGCCGCCCAGCGCCTGTTCGCGCGCCAGGGGTATGACGCCACTTCGGTGAACCAGATCATCGCCGAGGTCGGGGTGAGCAAGGGCGCCTTCTACCACCACTTCGCCTCCAGGGAGGATCTGGTCGAGGCCCTCGCCTGCCGCTACGCGCGCCAGACCGCGGCGCTCGCCGACGAGATCGTCAACGATCCGACCCTCGATGCCTTCTCCAGGCTCGTCGGCTTCATCGGCACCATGCGCCGCTACAAGGTGGACTCGGCCGCCGAGCTGCGCGCCACCTTTGCCCCCCTGTTCCGGGCCGAGAACCTGCACCTGTTCGAGCGCACCCATCGCGCCGTCGACGAGGTGGTCCTGCCCGTGCTGACCCGCATCATCGTGGAGGGGGTCGCCGAGCAGACCTTCGACACCGCCGATCCGGAGAGCGCTGCCGAGGTCATCCTCCACCTGCTCCGGTCCAACCGCGAGCTGATCACCACGCTCTACATGGCGGGCGACCGGCTGACCTTCGAGCGGCTGGCGCGGCAGCTGCTCGACAAGCTGACCTATCTCGGCACGGTGATCGACCGCATCCTCGGCCTGCCCGAGGGCTCGATCGAGCTGGCCGACCGCGACATGCTCGACGCGCTCGCCTGCGGCCTCGACAAGCCCTCGAGCGCAGCCTGAACGAAAGGCCCACGGCGAGTCGCTTGCGCGATGTGGGCGGCATCACTATGGGTGACGACTTGAGTGCCGAGCCTCCCGGGGGGACCACGTGCCGACCTCGCCACCCGTCGCCATCATCATGGGCAGCCAGTCCGACTGGCCCAACCTGCGCCATGCCGCCGAAACGCTGGACGCGTTGAAGATCGACTACGAGGCGCGCATCGTCTCGGCCCACCGCACCCCGGATCGCATGTACGAGTTCGCCAGGGGCGCCCGGGCGGAAGGCTTCAAGGTCGTCATCGCCTCGGCCGGCGGCGCTGCCCACCTGCCCGGCATGGTGGCGGCCCTGACGCCGCTGCCCGTACTCGGAGTGCCCGCCGAGACCAGGGCGCTCGGCGGCGAGGACAGCCTGCTCTCCATGGTCCAGATGCCTCCCGGCATCCCCGTCGGCACCCTCGCCATCGGCCGCGCCGGCGCCATCAACGCCGCGCTCATGGCCGCCGCCATCCTGGCCCTGTCCGATCCGGAGATCGCCGCCGCGCTCGACGAGTTCCGCGCCGACCAGACCGCATCCATACCCGAGTTTCCATCCGACGATGTCTGAGTCCACGCCGCTGCCGCAAGGCAGCACCATCGGTATCCTGGGTGGCGGCCAGCTTGGCCGCATGCTGGCGCTCGCCGCGGCCCGGCTGGGCATGAAGACCCATATCTACTGCCCGGATCCCGATAGCCCCGCCTTCGACGTTACCCCGCGCAAGACCGTCGCCGCCTATGACGACGAGGAGGCGCTCGCCCGCTTCGCCGCCGAGGTCGACGTCATCACCTACGAGTTCGAGAACGTGCCGGCCAGGACGGCTGCCTTCCTGCAGCAGTTGAAGCCGCTTCGGCCCGATGCCAAGGCGCTGGCCGTGGCGCAGGACCGGCTGGCCGAAAAGGCCTTCCTCACCATCAACCGCATCCCCGTCGCGCCCTTCGCCGCGATCACCGACCTCGACCGGCTCGAGGCCGAGCTCGCCGAGATCGGCACCCCGGCCGTGCTCAAGACCACCCGCCTCGGCTATGACGGCAAGGGCCAGCGTATCGTGCGCAACATGGAAGACGCCGCGCTCGCCTGGGAGATGCTCAGCCCCAGGCCGCTGGTGCTCGAGGGCTTCGTCGCCTTCGACAAGGAAATCTCCGTCGTCGTCGCCCGTAACGCCGCCGGCGAAGTCGCTGCCTTCGAGCCCGCCGAGAACGTCCATCGCGAGCACATCCTCAAGAGCAGCACGGTTCCTGCCGACATCAGCCGCAAGACCGCCAGGAACGCCGTCGAGATGGCCGGCGACATCGCCACTGCGCTCGACTATGTCGGCGTGCTCGGGGTCGAGTTCTTCGTCCTTCCCGGCGGCAGGCTGCTGGTCAACGAGATCGCCCCGCGGGTGCACAATTCCGGCCACTGGACCGAGGCCGTGGCCATCACCGACCAGTTCGAGCAGCACATCCGCGCCATCTCCAACTGGCCGCTCGGCGATCCCAGCCGCATGGCGGACGTCGTCATGGAGAACCTGATCGGCGACGAGATCACCGCCATTCCGGGCAAGCTTGGCGAGGGCCTGAGGCCGCATGCCTATGGCAAGGCCGAGTCGCGCAAGGGCCGCAAGATGGGCCACATCAACCGCGTTGCGGTGAAAAAGCGCCCGAAATGAGCGTTTTCGCTGCCGCGATGCTATGGACAACCGGGCCTGATCGGCCTATATAGCCGCCCACGAATGGATCGGCTCTGCCGGTCGGCGGCCTTTTGGGACGCTTTCACCAGACAAACTGACGATCACGAAGGGCGGTTACGCTTGCAAGTAGTTGTTCGCGATAACAATGTGGATCAGGCGCTGCGCGCACTGAAGAAGAAGCTCCAGCGCGAGGGCGTCTTCCGCGAGATGAAGCTTCGCAACTACTACGAGAAGCCCTCCGAGAAGAAGGCTCGCCAGAAGGCCGAAGCGGTGCGCCGTGCGCGCAAGCTGGCCCGCAAGCGTGCGCAGCGCGAGGGTGGCCTGCCCGCCCCGGCCGCTGCCGCCCGGACCGCGCGTCCGTAAGATCGAGGCCATTGGCTTTCGTTCAGAACAGGTTCAGGAACGCCGCCCCAAAAGGGCGGCGTTCTTCTTTTTCCGTGTCGTCATCTGTCCCGTCGCTCAACCCGACGAGCCTTTTCGCCGATGGCGGCAACGGATAGACTACCGATCCCATCAGGGTCGAATAAACGCGTCAAACATTGGGGACTGCAGAATGAAGAAACTACTCGCCGCCGTGGCTGCCGCCGCGATGCTGATGACTGCTGGCGCCGCTCAGGCCGCCACGCAGGTCAAGGTGGGCGTGCTGAGCTGCTCGGTCGATCCGGGCGTCGGCTTCATCATCGCCTCGTCCAAGGACATGACCTGCAAGTTCAAGCGCGAGGGCCACAAGTCCGAGACCTACCAGGGCAACATCAAGAAGCTTGGTATCGACATCGGCGTCACCGGCCGTACCGAGATCGTCTGGCTGGTGTTCTCGGCCTCCTCGACCAAGTACGGCCCCGGCTCGCTCGCCGGGACCTATGTCGGCGGCTCAGCCGAAGCCACGCTCGGCGTCGGCCTTGGCGGCAACTTCCTCATCGGCGGCTCGAAGCGCGGCTACGCGCTGCAGCCGTGGTCGATCCAGGGCCAGGTCGGCCTGAACTACTCGGTCGCCCTCTCGGGCCTCGAGCTGTGGAAGTAAGGCACTTCGCCTGAATGATCTGCGGAACGCCGGTCCCCTGGGCCGGCGTTCGGCTTTGCAACGCCTCCGGCGGGTCGCCCGCCGGTATCAGGCGGTAGCCGCCGCGAGCTTTGCCGGATCGAGCGCGTACTCGAAGGCGCGCTCGAACATCTCCTGCGGCTGGCAGCCGGAGACGGCGAATCTGTTGTCGAACACGAAGAACGGCACGCCCTGGATACCCTGCTGCGCGGCGGCGATCGCCAGCTGGTGCGTGATGGCCAGTTCGCGCTCGTCACGCACGGCGGCCAGCGCCTCGTCGCGACCGAAACCGTGCTTCTCGGCGATGCCGGCCAGCACTTCGTCGTCGTTGATCAGCTGGTGATCCATGAAATAGGCCCAGGCGATGGCATTGGCGAGCGCGTGCTGCGTCCCCTTGGCCTTGGCCAGCCGGACCAGCGTGTGGCCCTTGCGCGTCGGAAAGGAGCGCGGCTGCCGGCTCAGGTCGAGCGCAATGCCGGACATCCTCGCCTCGCCCTCGACGCGGGCCCACATGTCCCGCGGGTCGCGGCCATATTTCTCGCGCAGCATGTCCGCCACCACCACGCCCTCCTCGGGCGTGTTGGGGTCGAGATAGAACGGGTGGTTCTCCACCTCGACGACGACGTCGTCGGGCAGTGCGGCGATCGCCTGGTCGAGCCGCTCGGCGCCCACGAGGCACCACGGGCAGACGGTATCGGTGAACAGGTCGACTTTGATCGTGCGGGCCATGGATCATCCTCTGCTACAGGCCGACACATGGCGGGTCTGCCCGAGCCTCGCAAGCACGCACATGCAGGTAACCGGCCCTTCCCCCGCCGCGGCGTCGGTCGAACACCATGGCCGCCTGCTGGGTCGTCACCAGGCGCGGTGCGTGGAGATCGCCAGCCAGGCGGCGATGAGTGCCAGGAGCGCCGAGAATACGAGCCCGGCGCCGCGCCGCAGTCGGTCCGACGCCAGCAAGGGCTGCAGCAGGCTGGCAAGCAGCACGATGCCGAGGTGAATGATCGTTGCCACGGCCACATAGGCTGTCGTCAGCACCAGCGCCTGCGGTGCTGCCGGGGCGTCGGCGCCGATGAAATTGGGGAGCACCGCGACGTAGAAAACCGTCGCCTTGGGATTGATCAGGTTGCTGATCAGGCCGCGCCGGAAATAGGCGGCAAGGCTATTGCCATCCTTCGCGCCACCAAGGGGCTGGCGAGATTGCTGATAGCAGTCCCAGGCGAGCCAGACCAGGAACGCCACCCCGCCCCAGCGCAGCGCCTCGTAGAGCCAGCGCGTCTCGCTGATGAAGCTGCCCAGTCCGAAACCGGCGGCCAGCCCCAGGACCAGCAGCCCCAGCGCCACGCCGGAGACCGCCGCCAGCCCTGCCGGCCGGCCGCGATCGAGGCTCAGCACCACCAGATACCCCATGTTGGGACCCGGCGTCAGCTCGATGGCAAGGCTGGTCAGGACAAAAGGCAGGAGTGCCTCAAGCATTCCTGCCTCACCAGATCAATGCCCGAGGGCCTTCACGATATCCTCGGTGACCTTCTTGGCGTCGCCGAACAGCATCATGGTGTTGTCGCGGAAGAACAGCTCGTTCTGCACCCCCGCGTAGCCCGCCGCCATGCCGCGCTTGATGAACAGCACCGTGCCCGCGTCCTCGACGTTCAGCACCGGCATGCCGTAGATCGGCGAGGTCTTGTCGGTCTTGGCCGCCGGGTTGGTCACGTCGTTGGCGCCGATGACGAAGGCGACGTCGGTCTGGGCGAACTCGGAGTTGATGTCCTCGAGCTCGAACACCTCGTCGTAGGGCACGTTCGCTTCCGCCAGCAGCACGTTCATGTGCCCCGGCATGCGGCCCGCGACGGGATGGATGGCATACTTGACCTCGACGCCCTCAGCCTTCAGCAGGTCCGCCATTTCGCGCAGCGCGTGCTGGGCCTGCGCCACCGCCATGCCGTAGCCGGGGACGATGATGACCTTGCCGGCGTTCTTCATCATGAAGGCCGCGTCCTCGGACGAGCCCTGCTTGACCGGGCGAGTCTCTTCCTCGCCCGACCCGGCCGCGGCGGCGTCGCCGCCGAACCCGCCCAGGATCACCGAGATGAAGCTGCGGTTCATCGCCTTGCACATGATGTAGCTGAGGATCGCGCCCGACGAGCCGACCAGCGCGCCGGTGATGATCAGCGCCGTATTGCCCAGCGTGAAGCCGATGCCTGCCGCCGCCCAGCCGGAGTACGAGTTGAGCATGGAGACGACCACCGGCATGTCGGCGCCGCCAATCGGGATGATCATCAGCCCGCCCAGGACGAGCGCGACGATGGTGATGGCCCAGAACCAGATCGGGTCGACGGTGACCGCGAACAGCCAGATCAGCGCCACCAGCAGTACGCCGAGCGCGATGTGGATCAGGTGGCGCATCGGCAGGATGATCGGCTTGCCGCTCATGTTGCCGTTGAGCTTGGCGAAGGCGATGACCGAGCCGGTGAAGGTGAAGGCGCCGATGGCGACGCCGAGGCTCATCTCGATGATGGCCTGCGCGTGGATATGGCCGGGCGAGCCGATGCCGAACGCCTCCGGCGCGTAGAGCGCCGCAGCCGCGACAAACACGGCGGCAAGACCCACCAGCGAGTGGAACGCAGCCACCAGCTGCGGCATGTCGGTCATCTTGACCTGACGCGCCAGCACCGCGCCGATCGCCCCGCCGATGGCGAGGCCGCCGATGATCAGCAGCCAGCTGAGCCAGTCGGACACACCGGCGACCAAGAGGGTCGTGACGATGGCGATGGCCATGCCGACCATGCCGAAGGTGTTGCCCTGCCGGGCCGAGGCGGGGCTCGACAGCCCGCGCAGCGCCAGGATGAACAGGACGCCCGAGACCAGGTAGAGGACTGCGGCGAGGCTGGCGTCGATCATTTAGCGGCTCCCGCCGTGGTCTTGGAGGGCGCTTCCTTCTTCTTGTACATCGCCAGCATGCGCTGGGTGACGAGGAAGCCGCCGAAAATATTGACGCTGGCGAGGATCAAGGCGAGGAAGCCGAACAGCTTGCTCACCCAGTTGCTGTCGGCCGCGAGCGCCACGCCCACGGCCAGCAGCGCGCCCACCACGATCACCGAGGAAATGGCGTTGGTGACCGACATCAGCGGCGTGTGCAGCGCCGGTGTCACGCTCCACACCACGAAGTAGCCCACGAAGATCGCGAGCACGAAGATCGACAGGCGGAAGACGAACGGATCGATCGCGCCGCCGGTGGCGACGCTTACCGCCGCCGTGAGGGCATCCGCTGTGTGTTCGGCGGTCTGTTCCATTTACTGCGTCCCCTTGGCGCCAGCGGGCGTAGCCGCCGACGCGCCAGCATCGAGCTTTATGTTGGGATGGACGATGGCGCCGTCGCGGGTCAGCACGGTGGCCTTGACCAGCTCGTCGTCCCAGTTGATCGCCAGCTTCTTTTCCTTCTTGTCGATCAGCGTCTCGAGGAAGGACACGAGATTGCGCGCATAGAGCTGGCTCGCCGAGGTGGCGAGCCGGCCCGGCACGTTGGTGTAGCCGAGGATGGTGACGCCGTTGGCGGTAGTCGCCACGCCGCCCGGCTGCGTCAGCTCGACATTGCCGCCGCGCTCGGCCGCCAGGTCGACGATCACCGAACCCGGCGCCATCGACTCGACCATTGCCCTGCTGACCAGCTTCGGCGCCGGCCGGCCCGGGATCAGCGCCGTGGTAATGACGATGTCCTGCTTGGCGATATGGCCGGCGACCAGCTCGGCCTGCGCCGCCTGCTCGTCCTTGGTCAGCTCGCGCGCATAACCGCCCGAACCCGACGCATCCTTGAGCGCGTCGGTCATGATGAACTTGGCACCCAGCGATTCGACCTGCTCGCCGGCCGCGGCGCGCACGTCCGTCGCGGTCACCACGGCGCCGAGGCGCTTGGCCGTCGCAATGGCCTGCAGGCCCGCCACGCCCGCGCCCATGACGAACACCTTGGCCGGCCGCACCGTACCCGCCGCGGTCATCATCATCGGCATGGCGCGGTCGAACGCGACCGCCGCATCCAGCACCGCCTGGTAGCCGGCTAGGTTGGCCTGGCTCGACAGCACGTCCATCACCTGCGCGCGCGTGATGCGCGGCATGAACTCCATGGCCACGGCGGTCACGCCCGCCTTTGCCAGCGCCGCGATGTCGCCCTCGTGGCCGTACGGGTCCATCGTCGCGACGACCAGCACGCCCGGCGCCGCGCCCGCGATGGCGTTCGCTGCTGGCCGCCGCACCGCGAGCACGATGTCTGCGCCCTGGATCGTGGCGGCAGCGGTGCCGACGCTGGCGCCGGCCTTGGCATACTCGGCGTCCGGGAGCCGGGCGAATTCGCCTGCCCCGGCCTCGATGGCGACGTCCGCGCCCAGCCCGATCAGCTTGGTGACAGTCTCAGGGGTCGCCGCAACCCGGGTTTCGCCCTCTGAGCGCTCCCGCAACACCGCTATCTTCATCAATGTCTCCAGAGCCTCGTGGGCCGGCCGTCAACGGTGGCCACGCGCGATAGTCCAACCGTCAGGTGCGGCGGGATCCGAGGACCACGACCCCGAGGATGAGGGCGGGGATGGCCAGCAGCAGCAGCGTGCCGATGATCGCGTTGTGCCCCTCGATGAAGGCATACAGCGAGAGCACGATCAGCGCCGACGAAACGATGCCCCACTTCACGAAGGAGATGAAGCCGCGATAGGTGCCCTCGTGCATGGCATAGTCCATGGCGGGCGGCAGGTCGGCGGCGTTTGCCGAAGCGGTGGCGGGTTTCTTGGCCATCAGGTCCTCAAGTCCGGTTCGTCGAAATTTCGGAGGTGCTGCCGATCCGCGACGCGACACAGCGCGCCGCACCGCAAACCGGAAAGCCCTCGATCGTTCTCTTACTTCGCCACAATCCGCCGCACAAGCGCACGCGGCGGAACGTCACTGGGACACAAGTCTATGGGACTGAGGTCCTATTGCTGCGTCGCTTCCAGCTCGTTGATCAGCCGTTCGATCATGCCCAACCCCAGGTCCCAGAACTTGGGATCGCGCGCATCGAGCCCGAACGGAGCGAGCAGTTCGGAGTGGTGCTTGGACCCGCCGGCCTGCAGCAGCTCGAAATAGCGCTCCGCGAAGCCCTCGCTCGATTTCTCGTACTGCGCGTACAGCGAGTTCACGAGGCAATCGCCGAACGCATAGGCGTAGACGTAGAACGGCGAGTGAATGAAGTGCGGGATATAGGCCCAGAAGATGTCGTAGCCGTCGTTGAGCTTGATCCCCGGCCCCAGGCTCTCGGCGCCGATATCGAGCCAGATCCGGTTGAGATCGGCCGTGGTCAGCTCGCCTTCCTTCCGCCGCGTGTGGACCTCGCGCTCGAAGGTGTAGAACGCGATCTGCCGCACCACCGTGTTGAGCATGTCCTCGACCTTGCTCGACAGCATGGCGAAGCGCTGCTTCGGATCGGTCGTTTTCGCCAGCATCGATCGGAACGTCAGCATCTCGCCGAACACCGAGGCCGTCTCGGCCAGCGTCAGCGGCGTCGGCGCCATCAGCGCGCCCTGCGGCCCCGCCAGCACCTGGTGCACGCCGTGCCCCAGCTCATGCGCCAGCGTCATCACGTCCCGCGCCTTGCCCAGGTAGTTGAGCATCAGGTAGGGGTGCGCCGACGGCACGGTCGGATGCGCGAAGGCGCCGGGCGACTTGCCGTCCTTGGTCGGCGCATCGATCCAGCCCTGGGTGAAGAACGGCTGTGCGATCTCCACCAGCCTGGGCGAGAACGCGCCATAGGCCTCAAGCACGGTTTCGGTCGCAGCCGTCCAGTCGTAGACGCGATCGTCCGAGGTGGGCAGCGGCGCGTTGCGATCCCAGGCGTTGAGCTGGTCCTTGCCGAACCACCTGGCCTTCATCTTGTAGTAGCGGTGCGAAAGCCGCGGATAGGCGGCGCGCACCGCCGCCTGCAGCGCATCGACCACTTCGCGCTCGACCGAATTCTCGAGGTGCCGGCTGTCGGCGATGTCCTTGAAGCCGTGCCAGCGGTCGGAGATTTCCTTGTCCTTGGCCAGGACGTTGGTGATGTGCGTGAACAGTCGCTCGTTGCCGTGCAGCGTCGTCGAGATCCCCCGGAACGCCGCCTCGCGCTTCGTCTCGTCCTTGTCCGACAGGTAGTTGAGCGTCGATTCGAGGTTCAGTTCCTCGCCCTCGACAGTGAACTTCAGGCTCGCCATGGTCTCGTCGAACAGCCGGTTCCAGGCCGAGGCGCCGGTCACCGACTTCTCGTGGAATAGCTCCTCGATCTTGTCCTCGAGCTGGTAGGGCTTGGCCTTCCTCAACTCGGCGAACCATGGCCGGTAGCGGCCGAGGTCGGCATTGCCGGCCAGCGCCTGCTCCAGCACGGCCTCGTCAATGCGGTTGAGTTCCAGCCCGAAGAAGATGAGTCCGGTGCTGAGGTCGGTCAGCGCCTGGCTGAGGTCGCCGAGGAACTTCACCTTGTCGGCGTCCTGCGTGTTCCGCACATATTGCAGGAACGCATACGAGCCGAGCTTGCCCGTGAGGTCGCTCAGCGCCTCGTAGCGCTTGATCGCCTCGACCAGCCTGCCCGCCTTCGCCAGCCCCTCGAGCTTGCCCTTGTAGTCGGACTCGAATGCCTTGGCCTCCGCCTTCGCCTTGGCGAGATCGAGCTTCAGCTGGTTGGAGTCGTTGCCGGGATAGAGGTCATCGAGGTTCCAGACCGGGAGCTTCCCGAGTTCGTTGTGCCCCTTCTGTGCGGTCGCTTCGGCGGCGCGGGTCAACTCGTTCTTCACTTCCATCACCTCGGAACTTCAAAGCGCGCGACCATAGCCACAGGGTACCGCGATGTGAAGCGGAACCCGGATTGGTTAGCCTTAATGGCCTCTTAACCCCCCGGACTCATCCTGCCTCAAAACGGCACAGCGCGATTCGTCGTCCGGCGGGTCGTGCAACGACAGAGTCTTGGAGGACCAGTGACGCGCGTTCTGATCGTCGACGATGACCCGGTGCAGCTCAGGCTGACCTCCGAGGTGGCCAGCCGCGCCGGATTTGCCGCGGTCACCGCCACCGGCGGAAAGCAGGCGCTGGACCTGCTGCGGGCCGATGCCGGCATCGGCGCCATGGTGCTCGACCTCGTCATGCCCGATCTCGACGGCATGGCGGTGCTGGAAGCCATGCGCCGCGAGGGGCTTTCCACGCCCGTCATCGTGCAGACGGCGCACTCCTCGCTCGAAATGGTCGTCTCCGCCATGCGCCAGGGCGCGGCGGATTATTTCGTCAAGCCGGTCGCCCCCGAGCGCCTCGTCATCTCGCTGCGCAATGCGCTCAAGCTGGCCGAGCTCGAGACTCTGGTCCGCACCGATCGCAGCCGCATGAGCGGCACGCTCGGGGTCGGCGACATCGTCACCCGGGCGCAAGGCATGGACCGGGTCCTGAGCCTGTGCGCCAAGGCGGCCAGGTCGACCTTGCCCATCATCGTCGAAGGCGAGCCGGGGGTCGGCAAGCAACTCATCGCCCGCGTCATCCATGGCTCCGGCGATCGAGCCGGCAAGCCCTTCGTCACCGTCAACTGCGGCGCGCTGACGACCGACGAGGTCGAATCGGCGCTGTTCGGCCATCGCAAGGGCGCCTTCGCCGGGGCGACATCGGACGAGGCCGGCAAGGTCCTCGAAGCCCAGGGCGGCACCCTGTTCCTCAACGAGGTCGGCGAGCTGCCGGACGAGCTCCAGGCCAAGCTCCTGCGCGTCGTCCAGGAGGGCGAGATCGTGCCGGTCGGCGCCGAGCGCCCCGTGCGGGTCAACGTGCGCATCATCTCCTCGACGAGCCGGCGCCTGCTCAACCTCACCAAGGCCGGGCAGTTCCGCGAGGACCTGTATTATCGGCTCAACGTCCTGCCTATCTATGTGCCGCCGCTGCGCGACCGCACAGAGGACATCCCGCTCCTCGTCGATCACTTCATCGGCCGCCTCGCCGCGGAATCGGGCAAGCGGGTGGCGGGTATCTCCGATGCCGCCCTCGAACTGCTCCGGCGCTACAACTGGCCCGGCAACATCCGCCAGCTCGAGAATGCCGTGTACCGGGCGGTCGTGCTCTGCGACGGCGCCTATCTCGAGACCGTCGATTTCCCGCAGATCGTCGCGCAGAGCGCCGGTCGCGAGGAGGCGATCAGGCTGGCGGCGGCCGCGGCGGCCCCTTCAGCCCCCGTTCACATCGACGATGCGAGCGTGCCGGCGCGGGAAAGCGCGAACCGCTCGACCATGCCCGATCGCTTCGTCGCCCAGAACGGCGAAGTGGCTGCGCTGGCCGACGTGGAGCGCGAGTTGATCGGCTTCGCCCTGCGCCACTACGGCTTCCGCATGTCGCGGGTGGCCCGGGCGCTCGGAATCGGCCGCTCGACCCTCTACCGCAAGTTGCGTGAGTACGGCCTGGATGAGGGACTCGAAAGCGACGCGGCCTAGGAAAACCTAGCGTGCGTTGCATCGAGTCCACAGCCGCGGCTCACAAGATCGCGAGGAATTGTCAGCGTTAAGTTTTGTGGGCTAAGCAAAATCGCAGCAGGGGCAAAGTCCGACTCCTCCCGGTCGAGTTTTTCCCGCCCCGGCGCGCCCACATGAGGGCACGGAGTACCTGATGCTAAAGCTCAAGGCCTTGTTGTTGGCGGGTACGGTGGCTTTTGCGCCCCCGGCTGTCGCGCTGGCGCAGGAAGTCGTCAACGTCGCCGGCATCGAGGCGACGCGCGTCGTCATCGCGCCGCCCAAGACCGAGCTCGCCCGCATCATCAAGGCCGGCCTGTCGCAGGCCTATGCCTCGGCTGAAAAGGGCACGCGCGCCTACGAGCAGACCCAGAGGCTCTACTTCTTCTACGGGGCCCGCCACTTCGAGCCGCTCTGGCTCAGCAAGGACGATTCGGGCACCATCCACTTCTCCGCCAATGCGGAGAAGATCATCGACGTCTTCAAGAAGTCCGAGCTCGAAGGCTTCCGCCCTGCCGACTACCTGACCCCCGACCTCGACGTCGCCGCGGCCGGGACCGACCCGGCGAGGCTCGCCGCCCTCGAGACCGCCTTCTCCGCCGCCACCATGCGCTATGCGCAGGATGCCTTCGGCGGCCGCATCAACCCGCTCGACGTCAACAAGACCTGGACGATCACGCCCAAGCGCGTCAACGAGGCCGAGCTGCTGGTCAAGCTCGCCGCCAGTACCGACCCAGGCAAGGTGCTGCTCGACCTGTCGCCGACCCAGCCCGAGTTTCTTGGCCTGAAGTCGGCCCTCGCCAAGTTCTATGACGGCACCGTCATCGATGCCGCCATCACCATTCCCGAGGGCAAACTGCTCAAGCCCGGCATGTCGGATGAGCGCGTCACGCTGCTGCGCCAGCGCCTCAACGTGCCCGAGCCCGACATTCCGGAGACTGCCGGCGCCGAGGCCCAGGTTGACATCACCTACGACGCGCCTCTCGTCGAGGCCGTCAAACAGTTCCAGGCGAGCCTCGGGCTCAATGCCGATGGTGCCATCGGTCCGGCCACCATCGCCGCCCTCAACGGCGGCGCGGCGACCACCAAGGAAGACATCATCGCCAACATGGAGCGCTGGCGCTGGGAGCCGAACGAGTACGGCGACTTCCAGGTGACGGTGAACATCCCCGAGTTCCGCCTGTGGATCGTCGACCACGGCGACATCGCCTACACCACCCGCGTGGTCGTCGGCCGCCCGCAGAACCAGACGCCGCTGTTCAACAACGAAATCCGGCACGTCGTCGTCAACCCGTACTGGAACGTGCCGCCCTCGATCGCCGTCAACGAGATCAAGCCGCACCTGATCGCCAATCCGGGCTATCTCGCCAGCCAGAACATGGAGATGCTGTCGGGCGGCAAGGTCGTCAACGCCTCGGCCATCGACTGGACCCAGACCAACATCAACAACTTCCACATCCGCCAGAAGCCGGGTGCCGGCAACGCGCTCGGGCAGGTGAAGTTCCTGTTCCCCAACGAGCATGACGTGTACCTGCACGACACGCCGTCCAAGTCGCTGTTCTCGCGCTCGTTCCGCGCCTACAGCCATGGCTGCGTGCGCGTCGAGAATCCGATGGAGTTCGCCGACGCCCTGCTCAAGCTCGAGCCCTCGATGAATGCCAGGACGCTCGAGGCGGCCTTCGGCGACAAGGAACGCTGGTTCAACCTCACCACCAGGATTCCGGTCCACATCTCCTACTTCACCCTGCGCGTCGACGCGGACGGCACCATCCGTTCCTATGGCGACGTGTACGGCATGAACGAGCGGTTGAAAGAGCTGCTCGCCAAGTAGAATTGCCCGCCGGGCGGGTCTAGAGTCTCGGGGCCGGCGTCCATCGACGCCGGCCCTTGTTGTTCCTGCGTTTGGATGGAACGGCCAAGCGTTTACGGCCGCTTAGGAATTTGGCCTTGGTTCGGCCGGATTTCCTGCCTAAAAATGTGAACGTGGCCATCTCGCCTTGGCTACGGACCGTTAGCGTTAACAACTTCTCATCCATCCGGCGCTACGGTTTTGACTGGTATCGGGTTGCAACGGGTCGTCGGGGCGTGTTGGGGAAACTATTGCAGATCTGGCGGGCGCTTCCGCGGCTGTTGCTTGCCGCGACGATGGCCATGACCGTCCTGCTGCCACCGACCACCGCGCCGGTGAGCGCCGCCTTCGGCAGCACCGGCGGCCAGGGCGACCGCACCCTTTGGCTGCACCACACCCACACCGGCGAAACCGCCCGCTTCACCTTCAAGCGCAACGGCAAGTACGATCAGGCCGTGCTTCGCCAGATGAACGTCTTCCTCGCCGACTGGCGCACCAAAGAGCCCACGAAGATGGATCCCGCCCTCTTCGACCTGCTCTGGGAAGTGTACCAGGAAGTCGGCGCCAGCCAGCCCTACAACATCGTCTCGTCCTACCGCTCGCCCAAGACCAACGCCATGCTGCGCGCCAAGTCCTCCGGCGTCGCCGAGAACAGCCAGCACATGCGCGGCAAGGCGATGGACGTGTTCATCCCGGGCGTGAACCTGTCCAAGCTGCGCGCCACCGCCATGAAGCACCAGGTCGGCGGCGTCGGCTTCTACCCCACCTCCGGCAGTCCTTTCGTCCACATGGACACCGGCAACGTCCGCGCCTGGCCGCGCATGACCCGGGCCCAGCTCGAAAAGGTCTTCCCCGACGGCAAGACCCTGCACGTTCCCGTCGACGGCAAGCCGCTCTCCAGCGCCGGCCGCGCCTTTGCGCAGGCCGAGTGGAGCAAGTGCCACACCGTGCCCTGCGACGGCGATGCCATCTACCAGCCGGCCCCGGAAGTCATGCTGGCCGACAATGCCGGCGAGGCCGCGCCCATCCCGGCCAACCGCCCGCGCACGTTGGCCGGCGGCGAAGCGACGGTGCTGCTGGCTTCGGCCGAGCAGCCGGCGCAGCGGCTGGTGTCGACCTTCGAGGTCGTTGCCCCCGTCCCGGTCCGTCGCGGCCTGCAGATCGCCACCTTCGACACCGCGGCCTACGAGGCCGTCGGCGCACCTGTCCCGCTGATGAAGTCCGAGCGCATCCAGCTCGCCACCCGCGGTCGGATCGAAGGGGAGACGGCGGTAGCCGCGCTCGAGGCCATCGACATGCCCAAGCCGCGCGTGCTGATGACCCCGCGCAGCGATGAGATGGTCACCGCCTACGTGCCCACCAGCACCAGCCCCGAGGCGCAGAAGGCGCTCGAGATGATCATCGAGCGCGAGACCGCCGTGGCGCCGGCCCTGCCCACCCGCGAGCACCTGCTCGACCAGGCCACGATTCAGACCGCCTCGCTCGGCGGCACCGAGACCCTGGCCGGTCTCAAGGGCATGTTCGACATGACCTTCAACGCCCTGACCGGCGCCAGCGCGCCGCAGCCGATCCAGCAGGCGCTCGCCGACCTCGCCGTTTCCCGCCAGCCGAACCGGTCGATCGGCCTGCGCGAGATCGACCTCGTCGCCCCCGAAATCGACCACGTCAACGATACCCTGGTCGAGCCCGTACCGATGCAGTCGGCCTTCTGGGCGGAGATGACCGAGGCCGAGGGCTATCTCGACAAGGGCACCGAACTCGGGCCGCTCACCGGCCGCGTCGCCTTCCTTCCCGACAATGCCGCAATCCCCGCCTATGACCGCTTCGTGACCAGCGGCCTGCAGCTGGTCGCCGAACGCTAGGAAGCTGCGCCGGCAGGGACGTTGCATTGCCGATCCCGAGCCTCTAAGTCATGAGGCGACAGACCGGCTCGTTACCGGCCAAGGATCGGTACATTTGGACAAGCCGCAGACACCGCTGCTCGACACCGTCTCGACGCCCGCGGACCTCAAGTCCCTGTCGCGTGAGGAACTCCGCCAACTGGCCGACGAGCTGCGTTCCGAGGTCATCGACGCCGTGTCCGTCACCGGTGGGCATCTGGGCGCCGGCCTCGGCGTGGTCGAGCTCACCGTTGCGCTGCACGCCACCTTCGATACGCCCGACGATCGCCTGATCTGGGACGTCGGCCACCAGGCCTATCCGCACAAGGTGCTGACCGGCCGCCGCGACCGCATCCGCACGCTACGCCAGAAGGACGGGCTGTCCGGCTTCACCCGCCGCGCCGAAAGCGCCTACGATCCGTTCGGCGCCGGTCATTCCTCCACCTCGATCTCGGCCGGCCTCGGCATGGCCGTGGCATCGGACCTCAAGGGCGAGCGACGCAACGTCATCGCCGTGATCGGTGACGGCGCCATGTCGGCCGGCATGGCCTACGAGGCGATGAACAATGCCGGCGCCATGGATGCCCGGCTGATCGTCATCCTCAACGACAACGACATGTCGATCGCGCCCCCCACCGGCGCCATGCGCTCCTATCTGGCCAAACTCGTCTCCGGCCCGTTCTATCGCGGCTTCCGCGACACGGCGAAATCGATCACCGAAAAAATGCCGCGGATGATCCACGAGACGGCCCGCAAGACCGAAGAGTTCGCCCGCTCCTTCTTCACCGGCGGCACGCTGTTCGAGGAGCTCGGCTTCTACTATGTCGGCCCGATCGACGGCCATAACCTGAATGACCTCATGGATGTGCTTCACAACGTGAAGACGCACGAGGGCGGCCCGGTCCTGGTGCATGTCGTTACCCGGAAGGGCAAGGGCTACGCCCCGGCCGAGGATGCCGCCGACAAGTATCACGGCGTCAACAAGTTCAACGTCATCACCGGCGCCCAGGCCAAGCCGCCGTCGAACGCCCCGAGCTACACCGCCGTCTTCGCGCAGGCCCTCGTCACCGAGGCCAGGGCGGACGAGCGTGTCGTCGCCGTCACCGCGGCCATGCCCAACGGCACCGGCCTCGACAAGTTCGCCGAGCTGTTCCCGACCCGCGTCTTCGACGTCGGCATCGCCGAGCAGCACGCCGTGACCTTTGCCGCCGGCATGGCGACCGAGGGCATGAAGCCGTTCGTCGCCATCTACTCGACCTTCCTGCAGCGCGCCTACGACCAGGTGATCCACGACGTCGCCGTGCAGGGCCTGCCCGTGCGCTTCGCCATCGACCGCGCCGGCTATGTCGGCGCCGACGGCCCGACCCATGCCGGCAACTACGACAACGCCTATCTCGGCGCCATTCCCGGCATGGTCATCATGGCCGCTGGCGACGAGGCCGAGCTCAAGCACATGGTCGCCACCGCCGCCGCCTATGACGAGGGCCCGATCGCCTTCCGCTATCCGCGCGGCGACGGCCTCGGGGTGGAGCTGCCCGAGCGCGGCAGCGTGCTCGAAATCGGCAGGGGCCGCCTGCTGCGCGAGGGCAAGTCCGTGGCGCTGGTCAACTTCGGCACCAGGCTGGGCGAAGTGATCGCGGCCGGCGAGAAGCTGATGGCCTACGGCCTCACCCCCACCATTGCCGACATGCGCTTCCTGAAGCCGCTCGACGAAGAGCTGTTGGCCCGCCTGGCCCGCGAGCACGAACTGCTGATCACCATCGAGGAAGGCGGCATCGGCGGCTTCGGCAGCCACGTCGCGACGTTCCTCGCCAGCAACGGCCTGCTCGACGGCAAGCTGAAATTCCGCCCCCTCATGCTGCCCGACACCTTCGTCGAGCAGGCGAGCGTCAACGACATGTATGCGGCGGCGGGCCTCGATCGCGCCGGCATCGTGGCGACCACGCTGACCACCCTCGGCATCGACAGCGCCAAGGCGGCCAAGTCGACGCTGGCCTGAGGTTTCGATCTCTCCGTGATCCTCCCCCGCGGGGCGGGGGAGGGAGACCGCCGTAGGTGGTGGAGGGGGCCACCACCCTCACCATTTTCCGCCAGTCACTCTCGATGTCATCCCCGCGAAAGCGGGGATCCCCGTTTTTTTGCGGGCACCGCAAACAGAGGTTCCCGCTTTCGCGGGAATGACCGGTGTGGAGGCGATAGACCGCCCTCCATGACAACGTGTGTGTGGAGAGGCTACTGCACGCCCTAGCCTCCCCAAGAATCAGCTAACCACATCCCATGCAGGTCGCGATCGACATGGGTGTGGCGCAGGGTGGCGCCGAGGCGAAGCTCGATCTCGAGGAACTGCTCGCGACGCGCCTGCTCGTGCAGGGCAATTCCGGTTCCGGCAAGTCCCACCTCCTCCGCCGCCTGCTCGAACAGAGCGCCCCCTGGGTGCAGCAATGCATCGTCGATCCCGAGGGCGATTTTGTCACCCTCGCCGACAGATACGGCCACCTCGTCGTCGATGCCTCGCGCTCGGAGAGTGAGCTCACCACCATTGCCAACCGCGTCCGCCAGCACCGCGTGTCGGTGGTGCTGAGCCTCGAAGGCCTCGATGTCGAGCAGCAGATGCGCTGCGCCGCCGCCTTCCTCGGCGGCCTGTTCGATGCCGACCGCGACTACTGGTACCCCATGCTCGTCGTCGTAGACGAAGCCCAGCTCTTCGCTCCGGCCATCGCCGGCGAAGTGAGCGACGAAGCGCGCAAGCTGTCGCTCGGCGCCATGACCAACCTGATGTGCCGCGGCCGCAAGCGTGGCCTTGCCGGAGTCATCGCCACGCAGCGCCTCGCCAAGCTCGCCAAGAACGTCGCCGCCGAGGCGTCCAACTTCCTGATGGGCCGCACCTTCCTCGATATAGACATGGCCCGCGCGGCCGACCTGCTCGGCATGGAGCGCCGGCAGGCCGAGATGTTCCGCGATCTGAACCGCGGCCACTTCGTCGCCCTCGGCCCCGCCATGTCGCGCCGGCCGTTGCCCATGGTCATCGGCCCGGTCGAGACCTCGGCCCGCTCCTCGAGCCCCAAGCTGATGCCGCTGCCGGACCAGCCGGCCGACGCCAGGGACCTGATCTTCGCCCCGGTGCCCGAAGCACCGCGACCCGTTCGCCGCGCCCCGCCGCCACCGCCGCCCTCGACCAACGATCTCCTTGCCCAGCTGGTGCGCACCCAGGTGCCGCAGCCGCGTCCCGAGGAGCCGGCGGTCGACGAAGCCGAGCGCGATGGCGCCATCGACGACGTTATCCGCGAGCTGCTCGAGGACCGCGACGCCGCCTATCGCTCGGTCGCCGTGCTGTATCAGGATTTCCTCGTCCGTTGCCGCATCCGGCGCGTCCCCGGCGAGGCGCTGGCCCTCCCCGCCTTCCGCCGCAAGCTCGCGGTCGTCCGTGCCGGCGTGGCCGGGGAAACGGCTCAGTCCGAGGCCTGGCAGAACGCATTGGCGATGTCGAGCGAACTCGCCGACGACGTGCAGGGGGTATTCCTAGTGCTCGCCCGCGCCGCGGTCGAGGGCCTTGCCTGCCCGTCCGACGCTACCCTTGCCCGGGCCTACGGCACGCACTCGACCGGCCGCGCCCGGCGCCTGCTCACCTGGTTCGAGGAACGCGGCCTGCTCGTCGTCCGCATGGACCTCAGGCACCAGCGCATCGTTGCCTTCCCGGATCTCGGCGCCGAAACCGCACCGGGCAATCCCGGTGCGCCGGACTATGACGCGCGAACGGCAGCGGAATAGAAAAGGCCGCCCCGCGGGCGGCCTCGTCTCGTTCGTCGTTCGGCCTATTCGTCTTCGCTGGGCGCCGCCGCCATGCCCAGGGCGGTGAGGTAGAGCTCGAGCAGCGCTTCCTGCTCCATGCGCTCGTTGTGGTCCTGCTTGCGGATCGACACGATCTTGCGCAGCACCTTGGTGTCGAAGCCGTTGCCCTTGGCCTCGGCATAGACCTCCTTGATGTCGCCGGAGATCGCCGCCTTTTCCTCCTCGAGGCGCTCGATGCGCTCGATGAAGGCCTTGATCTGGTCCTGGGCGACGCTATCGGGAGAGACGGTAGCCATAGTCGTAGTCCTCTTCGTTTAAGACCCCGTTCAACCCGGTTGGAGCGCCCGGTTCAAGGTCAATCGACGCCTATCCACACCGCGCCCGCCGAGCCCCCTCCAATTTCCGCCAAAACCCTCCGATAGCGGTTGACAGCGCGCGGGACGCTTTGCACAACACCTCGCGCGCTGCAAACGATTTCAGGCGTCGAATCCGGACGGTCCATGCGCTATATCCTCGCCATCGCCGGCGTGCTCGCTGCGGCCTTCGTCGCTGCGTCGATCTGGGCCTTCCTGCCCCGCACCCTCGCGCCGCAGAGCGTCGTGGCGCAGGAGCAGGCGCCGGCCCCCAACGCCGCGGCCGACACCAGCCAGGGCAGCTTCCGCGTCTGCAACGAAACCGCCAACAAGGTCTCCATCGCCTTCGGCTACCGTGCCGAGAAGGGCTGGCAGTCCGAGGGCTGGTGGGTGGCCGAGCCGTCCAACTGCGTCACCATCTATCGCGGCGACCTCGAAGCGCGCCGCTACTACTATCTCTACGCCGCCGACGACGTCAGCGGCGGCGCCTGGGATGGCAACGTGTTCATGTGTACGCGTGACGAAACCTTCACCATCTTCGGGGTTGAGGATTGCCTGGCGCGGGGCTACGAACGCACGGGGTTCTTCGAGGTCGACACGCATAACCGTAGCGACTGGACCTTGCAGCTGACCGAAGGGGAGGTGGTCGGCGGCGAGCCGGACTCCACCGAGACCGTGCCGCTCGAAGGCGACCTGCCGACCGACGGTAACTTGCCTGCCGACGGCGGCGATGCGCCGACCGATGACGCTCCCACTGATGAAGGTGCAGACATTCAATGAGACGCATGAGACGCGTGAAGATCGTGGCGACCCTGGGGCCGGCCTCCAATGACGAGGCCACGATCGAGAAGCTGGCGCGCGCCGGTGCGGATGTCTTCCGCATCAACATGAGCCATGCCAGCCACGAACTGCTGAAGCAGACCGTCGGCTACATCCGCAATGTCGAGGCCCGGCTGCACCATCCGCTCGGCGTGCTGGTCGACCTGCAGGGCCCCAAGCTCCGTGTCGGCAGGTTCGCCGAGGGCGCCATCCAGCTCGTCGCCGGCGCGAAGTTCACCCTCGACAGCTCGGACACGCCCGGCACGCTCGACCGCGTCTTCCTGCCCCATCCGGAAATCCTCGAGTCCGTCTCGGTCGGGGATCGCCTGCTGCTCGACGACGGCAAGCTGCAGCTGCGCGCCACCAAGGTCGGCGGCGGCCAGGTCGAGACCGAGGTCATCTACGGCGGCAAGCTCAGCGACAGGAAGGGCGTCAGCCTGCCCGACACGCTGCTCCCCATGGGCGCGCTCACCGAGAAGGATCACGCCGACCTGCTCAAGGGTCTCGAGGCCGAAGCCGACTGGATCGCCGTCAGCTTCGTGCAGCGCCCCGAGGACATCATCGATATCCGCAAGATCGTCCAGGGCCGGGCCGGCGTCATGGCCAAGATCGAGAAGCCGCAGGCAGTGGAGCGTCTCGAGGAGATCATCAAGCTGTGCGACGCCTTCATGGTGGCGCGCGGCGACCTCGGCGTCGAGATGCCGCTCGAGCAGGTCCCCGGCCTGCAGAAGCGCATGATCCGCATCGCCCGCCGCTACGGCAAGCCGGTGGTGGTCGCCACCCAGATGCTCGAATCGATGATCACCTCGCCGGTCCCGACCCGCGCCGAAGTCTCGGACGTGTCGATCGCCGTGTTCGAGGGCGCCGACGCCGTCATGCTCTCGGCCGAGAGCGCTTCCGGCCAGTACCCGGTCGAAGCCGTGGCCATGATGAACAAGGTCGCGATCGCCGTCGAAGGCGACGTCAACTATCGCGGCATCATCCGCGCCCAGGCCGCCGAGCCCGAGGCAACCGCGGCCGATGCCATCTCGGCCGCCACCCGCCAGGTCGCCGAGACCCTCGACCTCGCCGCCATCGTCACCTACACCTCGTCCGGCTCGACCGCCATCCGCGCCGCCCGCGAGCGGCCGAGCAAGCCCATCCTGGCGCTCTCGCCCAACCTGCGCACGGCCCGCCGCCTGTCGGTGGTCTGGGGCATCCACTGCGTGGAATCGCCCGACGCGGTAAACCTCGAGGACATGGTCGATCGCGCCTGCGTCATCTCCTACCAGGAGGGTCTCGCCCGTCCGGGCGACCGCATCGCCATCACCGCCGGCATCCCGCTCGGCACGCCCGGCGCCACCAACATGCTGCGCATCGCCTTCGTCCGCCAGGACGGCGCCGGCTCGTCGTGAGCGCGCAAAACCTGCTATCACTCCCGGCCTTCCCGTTCGCGGGGAGGCCGCTTGTTCATCTCAGAGAGAAATGCCGATGACCACCAAGCTCGAAGCCGCCCAAGTCCTTGAGAAGGCATTGGCCCACGCCGATGCCCACATCGGCGACAGCCTCGAGCGCCTGAAGACCCTGGTGGCCATCAAGTCGATCTCCACCGATCCGGCCTATGCCGGCGAGGTGAAGCGCGCCGCCGACTGGGTCGCCCACGAACTCGAAGGGCTCGGCTTCTCCGCCTCGGTCCGCCCCACTCCGGGCCATCCCGTCGTCGTCGGCCATGCCGGCAGCACCGGCCCGCACGTGCTGTTCTACGCCCACTACGACGTGCAGCCGGTCGATCCGATCGAACTCTGGAACACCGATCCCTTCACTGCCACGCTGGTGCAGGGCGAGGACGGCGAGACCCGCATCGTCGGCCGCGGCACCTCCGACGACAAGGGCCAGTTGCTCACCTTCGTCGAAGCCTGCCGAGCCTGGAAGGCCGTCAACGGCCAGCTGCCGCTCAGGGTCACCATCGTCTCCGAAGGCGAGGAGGAATCGGGCGGCAAGAATCTCCCCGCCTTCCTCGAGGCCAACAAGGCGGAGTTGGGCCAGGCCGACATCGCGCTCGTCTGCGACACCGACCTGTGGAACCGCGACACGCCCGCCATCGTCACCTCGCTGCGCGGCCTCGTCGGCGAGGAAGTCGAGATCACCTGCGCCAGCCATGACCTCCACTCGGGCATGTACGGCAACGCCGCGCGCAACCCGATCCAGGTGCTGGCCGACATCATCGCCAGCCTGCGCAATCCCGACGGCAGCGTCGCCATCGACGGCTTCTACGACGACGTCGCCGAACTGCCGGCCGACATCGCCGCGCTGTGGAAGCGCCTGCCCTATGACGAAGCCGCGTTCATGAAGGGCGCCGGCCTCACCACGCCCGCCGGCGAAAAGGGCCGCTCCGTCCTCGAGCAGACACGCTCGCGCCCCACCTGCGAGATCAACGGCATCACCGGCGGCTACACCGGCGACGGCTTCAAGACGGTGATCCCGGCCAAGGCCAGGGCCAAGATCTCCTTCCGCCTCGTCTCGGGCATGGACCCGGTCAGGATCCGCGCCGCCTTCCGCAAGCATGTCACCGACCGCCTGCCGCCCGATGCCACCGCGACCTTCGCCGAACATGGTGGCAGCCCCGCCGTTTCCGTCCCCACCGATGGCGCCTTCCTCAAGCAGGCTGCCGCCGCGCTCAAGGACGAGTGGGGCCACGAAGCGGCCCTGATCGGCTCGGGCGGCTCGATCCCCGTGGCCGGGGAGTTCAAGAAGATCCTCGGACTCGACACGCTGCTGATCGGCTTCGCGCTGGATGACGACCGCATCCACTCGCCCAACGAGAAGTACGACCTGAGGAGCTTCCACAAGGGCATCCGCTCCTGGTTGCGGATCATCGCCGCCCTCGCCGCATAGGCCCCGCCGGCGCTCGACCGGTGTGCCCGGGGCGCCAGCGCGCCCCGGCGCCTGCATTGGCCCATGCCGGAATGCGAAAAGGCCCGCCGGAGCGGGCCTTTTCGGAGATCGTCGCAGGTGAGCGCCGCTCAGCCCTGGCGGGCCTTGTAGCGCTTGTCCACCTTGTTGATGATGTACACGCGGCCGCGGCGGCGCACGAGCTTGTTGGCACGATGGCGACCCATCAGAGCCTTGAGCGAATTGGTGACCTTCATTCCAAACCTCGGAACAGAAACAAAAAGAGGCGCGCCGCGCCTATGAATTGGCGCTGTACCTAAGGGCAAAAACCCCTGCTGTCAACGGCTCGGCGCGGGTTTTCCGGCCTTTGCCGGTTAACCGGCCGGCAAGGCACCGGTGCGACAATGGCACATCATGCTCAAGCCCGATTTTTCCAAGCTTGATATCCTCGTGGTCGATCCCTCGCCGCACATGGCGGCGCTCGTCGGC
Source organism: Devosia sp. (assembly GCF_017307495.1). Lineage (GTDB taxonomy): Bacteria > Pseudomonadota > Alphaproteobacteria > Rhizobiales > Devosiaceae > Devosia_A. The sequence goes on from NZ_JAFKHE010000024.1 coordinate 82,902, forward strand.
CAGATGCTGCGGCACATCAAGGTGCGCCGGATCGACGAGGCCCACGATTCCGACAGGGCGGCGCTGCTGCTGCAATCGCATCGTTTCGGCGCCATCATGCTGAACGACCGCTTGCTGCCGATGAACGGGCTCGCCCTGGTCAGGGCCCTGCGCCAGGCAGGCGAGGGGCTCAACCGCGACACCCCGGTGATCATGATGTCATCCGAGCCCGACGCCGCCGAGATCACCGCGGCGCGCGATGCCGGAGTCACCGAGTTCCTGCGCAAGCCGTTTGCCGCCCAGCACATCGCCAGCCGGCTGAACGCGATCATGGCGGCGCCGCGCCCCTTCGTCGAGGGCGGCGGTTTCGTCGGTCCCGACCGCCGCCGCCGCCGCGGCGACTACAAAGGCAGCGAACGCCGATCGCGGGGCTGAAGTCGCATCACCGGCCTCTCCATCATCCTCCCGCCTGCTCCCCTCCCCCTTGAGGGGAGGGGTTGGGGGTGGGGGTCCATCGGAGGGTCACCGCGCTACCCCCCTCGGTCCCTCCGCTCAAGGGGGTGGGAGGCCCTGCAACCTCAGAGCCTGGGGTTCAGCTCGACACCGAGACAGCCTGCTCCCCTCCCCCCTGAGGGGAGGGGTTGGGGGTGGGGGTCGGTCGGTGGATCACCGCACCACCCCCTCCCTCAGTCCCTCCCCTCAAGGGGGAGGGAGGCGCTGCAACCTCAGAGCCCGGGGTTCAACTCGACACCGAGACAGCCTGCTCCCCTCCCCCTTGGGAGGGGTTTGGGGGTGGGGGTCCATCGGTGGATCGCCGCACCACCCCGTCCCTCGGTCCCTCCCCTCAAGGGGGAGGGAGGCGCTGCCGCCTCAGGGCCCGGGGTTCAGCTCGACACCGAGACAGCCTGCTCCCCTCCCCCTTGGGAGGGGTTTGGGGGTGGGGGTCCATCGGCGGTCACCGCACTACCCCACTCCCTTGGTCCCTCCCCTCAAGGGGGAGGGAGGCGCTGCAGCCTCACGGCCCGGGGTTCAGGTCGATCTCCTGCCAGCGGATGCAGGCCACCCGCCGTCCGCCCGGCAATGTCTCGAGCGGCGGCACTTTGTCGGCGCAGCGTGCTTCGGCGAACCGGCACCGCGTCCGGAACGTGCACCCCGACGGCTGGTTGATCGGTGACGGGATCTCGCCCACGAGCCCCTCGATCGTGCGTTGCCGCGCCCGCTTGGGATCGGGGATCGGCACGGCGGTGAGCAGCGCCCGCGTATAGGGATGCTTGGGATCGTCATAGAGGTCGTCGCCGTCGGCGAGCTCGACGATCCGGCCGAGGTACAGCACAAGGATGCGGTCCGACACGTGCCGCACGACGCTGAGGTTGTGCGAGATGAAGATCAGCGTCAGCCCCAGCCGCTCCTTGAGGTCGGAGAGCAGGTTCAGGATCTGCGCCTGGATCGACACGTCGAGCGCCGACACCGGCTCGTCGCACACGATCAGCTTCGGCTCGCTGATCAGCGCCCGGGCAATGCCGATGCGCTGCGCCTGCCCGCCCGAGAACTCGTGCGGATAGCGGTTGATCATCTCGGGCAGCAGGCCCACCGCCTCCATCGTCCGGATCACCCGGTCCCGCCGCCCCTTGGCGTCGATCTCGGGCATCAGCGTCTTCAATGGGTCGGCGATGATCTCGCCCACCGTCATGCGCGGATTCAGCGACGCCAGCGGATCCTGGAAGATGATCTGCAGGTCGCGCCGCTTCTTGCGCATCTCGGCTTCGGGCAGGCGCGAAATATCCTGGCCGAGCCAGAGCACCCTGCCCTGGTCCGGCGTCAGGAGCTGCAGGATGCAGCGGCCGAGCGTCGACTTGCCGCAACCGCTCTCGCCCACGATGCCCAGCGTTTCGCCGCGCTTCACGGTGAAGCTGATGTCCTGCAGGGCCCTGAGCTCGAACGGCTTGGCGAAGAGGCCGGCCGAAATCGAGAAGTTCTTGTAGAGGTTTTCGACCTTGAGCAGGTCTTCGGTCCGGTCGAGCATCACGCGACCTCCTCGTAGTTCAACTCGCCCTGGTACCAGCACGCCTTCTCGCGCACGTCTTCCACCGGCAGCAGGGGCGGCCGCTCCTCGAAGCAGCGATCGAAGCGGAAGGCACAACGGGGATGGAAGGCGCAGCCGCGCGGCAGGTGTTCGAGGCTCGGCGGCAGCCCCTGGATCGGATCGAGCCGGGCGGCCCGCTTGTCGACATTGGGCGTCGAATGCAGCAGGCCCAGCGTATAGGGGTGGCGCGGGTCGTAGAACAGCGTGTCCGTCGGCCCCTTCTCGATGCAGCGCCCGCCATACATCACCATCATGCGATCGGCGACGCCGGCCACCACGCCGAGATCGTGCGTGATCAGCACCAGGGCCGTGCCGAAATCGTTGGTCAGGGTCTTGAACAGGTCGAGCATCTGCGCCTGCACGGTGACATCGAGGGCCGTGGTCGGCTCGTCCGCGATCAGCACCTTGGGCCGGCACAGCAGCGCCATCGCGATCATGACGCGCTGTCGCATGCCGCCCGATAGTTCGTGCGGATAGGCGCTGGCGCGCTTGACCGGTTCGGGAATGCCGACCCGCTCCAGCATCTCGATGACTGCCCGGTTGGCTCTTTCCCGGTCGTAGCCCTGGTGCCGGACCAGCACCTCGCCCAGTTGTGTCCGGATCCTCAGCGCGGGATTCAGCGAGGTCATCGGGTCCTGGAAGATCATGGCGATGTCCTTGCCGCGATAGCGGTCAAGCTCACCGGGGCTGAGCCCGATGAGATTGGTGTCGCCCAGCATGGCCCGGCCGGAACCTTTGCCGTTCTTGGCCAGCAATCCCATGATCGACAGGAACGCCTGGCTCTTGCCCGAGCCACTTTCCCCCACCACGGCGAGCGTCTCGCCTTCGGCGAGGGCAAAATCGAGGTCCGAGACGGCTTTCACCTCGGAATTGTGCAGCTGGAAGGTGACGTCGAGATCGTCGACGACGAGGACATCGGCCATTCTAGCGGTCCTTGGGATCGAGCGCGTCGCGCAACCCGTCGCCGATATAAGAGAGGCAGACGAGCATGACGACGAGGAAGGCGGCAGGGGTGAACAGCATCCAGGGCAGCGCCTCGGCCACTGGCGCGCCGAACGAGATCAGCGTGCCGAGCGAGGTCTGCGGTTCCTGCACCCCGAGGCCGAGGTAGGAGAGGAAGCTCTCGGTGAGGATGATTTCCGGCACGGTGAGCGTGGCGTAGATCACCACCGGGCCGGTAAGGTTAGGCACCACGTGCCGGAAGATGATGGCGAACGGACCGGCGCCGCCGGCCCGCGCCGCCTCGACGAACTCGCGCTGTTTGATGCTGAGCGTCTGGCCGCGAACGATACGCGCCATGGTCAGCCATTCGAGGCAGCCGATGCCGACGAACAGCAGCACCGGAGAGCGCCCGAAGATCACCACCAGGATGATCACGAACAGGATGTAGGGCAGCGCGTACATGATATCGACGAAGCGCATCATCACCGCGTCGATCTTGCCGCCGAAATAGCCCGCAATGGCGCCGTAGATGATGCCGATCACCACCGAAACGACGGTGGCAACGGTCGCCACGAGCAGCGACATCTGCGTGCCCTGCAGTGTGCGGGCCAGCATGTCGCGGCCATTCTGGTCGGTGCCGAAATAGTGGCCCTTGACCCAGTCCGGCGGCTTGCGGATCGCCGACCAGTCGATCTTGTCGTAGGTCCAGGGCAGGAAGTACGGGCCAGCCAGTGCGAACAGCACCAGTGCGGCGAGCACGAAGATCGAGACGAGCGCGGCCTTGTTGCGGCTGAGCCGGCGCAAGGCGTCCTGCGTCAGCGAGCGGCCTTTGGGAGCTGCCGCAAGCGCGTCTGCATAGGCGGTGAGGGTGGCGTCCTTGCCGGTGATCCCAGCCATCAGCGGAACCTCACCTTGGGATCGAGCCAGGCGTAGACGACGTCGACGATCAGGTTGAGCGCGAGAATGATGAACACGTAGAGGATCGTCGTGCCGAGCACGACGCCATAGTCGCGGTTGAGCGCCGCGGTGATGAAGTACTTGCCGATGCCCGGCAGCGCGAACACCTGCTCGACGACCAGCGAACCGGTCAGCAGGTACGAGAGGCCCGGCCCGAGATACGAAACCACCGGGATCAGCGCTGGCTTGATGGCATGCCGCGCCAGGATCAGTCGGGCGCCGAGGCCCTTGGACCGCGCGGTGCGGATATAGTTGGTGCCGAGCACTTCGATCATCGAGCCGCGGGTCAGGCGGGCGACGCGCGCGCCATGCGGCATCGCAAGGATCAGCACAGGCAGCACCAGGTTGAGCCAGGCGCCCGGCGTATAGCCGCCCACCGGCAGCCAGTGCAGGTATACGCCGAACACCAGTTGCACCACGTTGGCCATCAAGAAGTTGGGAATGATGATCGGGATCAGCACCACGAACACCAGCAGGTAGTCGGGCCAGCGGTTCTGGTTGACCGCCGCGATGGCGCCGGCGACGAGCCCGGCCACGGTGCCCACGATGAACGCGGTAAAGCCCAGCATCAGCGTGAACGGCAGGCCGATGCCGATGAGCCGCGCGACAGTGAAGTCCTTCATCACCATCGAGGGGCCGAAATTGCCCTGCGCCACGCCCGCGACATAGCGGAAGAACTGCATCACCAGCGGTTCGTCGAGGTGATAGTAGGCGCGGATGTTCCGCAGCTGGTCGGGTGGCAGGGCCCGCTCGCCGTCGAAGGGACCGCCGGGCGCCAGGCGCAGGATGAAAAAGCATACCGTGATCGTGAGCAGCACGATCGGGATAGCCGTGAGTACGCGCCTGAGCGCATAGCCTAGCATCTCGTTTGTGACCTTTCCCGCCAGTGCGCGGGATCATCGCCGATAGACGGCGGAAATGGGAATCGGCCGCGAAGTCCCAACTCCGCGGCCGCTCTCTTTCGCGAGACTCTACTCGGACTTGCTCATCCAGCGGACACGATTGATGTCCTTGGCATTGTCCTCGAAGCCCGTGATCTTGGGCGAAACGACGTTCTTGCTGACGTACCAGTAGATCGGGATCGCAGCGAACTGGTCCATGGCCAGCTTCTCGGCCTCGTGCAGCAGCGCGGCGCGCTTGACGAGGTCGAGTTCCTTGGAGGCCTGGTCGAGCAGGGCGTCGTACTTCGGGTCGCTGAAGCGGCCGTAGTTGTTGCCCCAGTTCATCGTGTCGCCCTGCTTCACGCCGGACTTCAGCAGGTCGAGCGTGTTGGAGGCGTCGTCGTAGTCGAGCAGCCAGCCGGCGCGACCGACGTTGAAGTCGCCGGCACGCAGCGCGTCGTAGTGCACGGCGGTCTCGGCGTTGAACAGCTCGACCTCGACGCCGATCTGCTTCCACATGTCAGCGATGGCGACGGCGATGCGCTGGTGGTTCTCGTTGGTGTTGTAGCGCAGCTGCAGCTTCAGCGGCTTGTCCGGGGTGTAGCCGGCATCCGCCATCAGCTTCTTGGCCTCCTCGACGCGCTGGTCGTAGGGCTCCTTGGACCAGTCGGGCAGGTACTGCTCGCCCTCGTAGTTGCCGGTGCCGGGCGGGACCCAGCCATAGGCCGGCAGTTCGCCGGTGCCCAGCACGTCGGGACCGATCACGTCACGCAGCACCGAGATCGACAGGGCCTTGCGGATGTTGACGTTGTCCAGCGGCGGCTTTTCCTGGTTCAGCACGTAGTAGTAGATGCCCAGGAACGGCGCGACGTGGGCCTGGCCCGGGTAGTTGTCCTGCAGGAACTTGTACTGGTCGGCCGGGAAGTCGGTGAGGATGTCGAGTTCACCCGCGCGGTAGCGGTTGAGCGCCGCGGTCAGGTCCTCGGTATTGTCCCACTTGATCTCGTCGATCTTCAGGCTGTCCTTGCCGTAATAGGTGTCGGACTTGACGCCGCGCAGGTACGAACCGGGCACCCACTCGACCAGCTTGTAGGGGCCGTTGCCGACGATGTTCTCGGGCTGCGTCCACTGGTCGCCGAACTTCTCGATGATGTCCTTGCGGATCGGATAGGCGGTGTAGTGGGTCAGCGCGCCGATGAAATACGGCGTCGGGGATTCAAGCGTGATCTCGAGCGTCTTGTCGTCGATGGCCTTGACGCCGAGCTGGCTGAAATCGGTGATTTCACCCGAGCCGATCTTGGCCGAATTCTTGATCGGATACTGCAGGTAGGCATAGTCGGCAGCGGTCTTGGGATCGAACAGGCGCTGGAAGGCGTCGACCCAGTTCTGCGCCACGACCGGCTGCCCGTCGCTCCACTTGGCATCGGCGCGGATCTTGAACGTGTAGACGAGGCCATCGTCGGAAATGGTCCAGGATTCCGCCTGGCCGGGGATCGGCTGGGCATGGATGTCCTCGGCGGCCAGACCCTCGAACAGCTCGCCGACGATCCGGTTTTCCCAGTCGCCCGACGCCTTGTGCGGGTCGATCGAACCGGGCTCGCTGCCATTGCCCAGGTTCAGCGTCACGGCCTGTGCCGCGCTCGCCATGAACAGCGCTAACGCGCCGGCGGTCGCGACCGCTTTCAGGACCTGCGTTATTTTCATTCTTGTCCCATCTCCTATGAAAAAGACATTTCCCGACGTGCCTGGCGACTAGGATGCCATGCCTCTATTTATCCCGACTGGTCGAAACCGTCGGATTGGGTACGGACCCTATGGCATCGGCTTTTCCGTGACAAGACGGTGACTGACGTAAGCGTCAAGCCGGGGGAGGCTGGGGAAAATGTGGCGCTCAGGCGGCTCTTTCGACCAGTGCCGCTACGCCCATGCCGCCTGCAGTGCACACCGAAATCAGCGCGCGTTGCTTGCCCGAGGTCGCCAGTGACTTGGCCGTCAGGCCGAGGATTCTGGCGCCGGTCGCCGCGAACGGATGCCCGTAGGCGAGGCTCGAACCGCGCACGTTGATCCGATCCGGGTCGATCTCGCCCAGCGGCGTGTCGCGCCCGAGCGTCACGCGATTGTAGTCCGGGTCGCGCCAGGCCTTGAGGGTCGCCAGTACCTGCGCCGCGAAGGCCTCGTGGATCTCGAACAGGTCGATATCGGCGAACGTCAGGTTCGAGCGCCTGAGCATCTCGCTCACGGCAATCGTCGGCGCCATCAGCAGTCCCTCGCCGCCGGCGAAATCGTTGGCCGCCACCTGCCCCAGCGTCAGGTAGGCCAGCACGGGCAGACCGCGCGCCCGGGCCCAGTCCTCGCTGGCCAGCAGCACCGAGGCCGCTCCGTCGGTCAGCGGCGTCGAATTGGCGGCGGTCAGCGTGCCGTGCCCTGATTGCTTGTCGAAGGCCGGCTTCATCGTCGCCATCTTCTCGAGGCTGGTGTCGGCGCGCACGTTGTTGTCCTTCAGCACCCCGGCGAAGGGCACCACGAGGTCGTCGTGAAAGCCCTCGTCATAGGCGCGCGCCGCGTTCTGGTGGCTCCTGAGCGCCAGCGCATCCTGCTCCTCGCGCGAAATGTCCCATTGCCGCGCCATCAGCTCGCAATGCTGGCCCATCGAGAGGCCGGTACGCGGCTCCTGCGTCGAGGGCGCCACCGGCGTCAACTCGCCGAGGTTGAAGCCCTTGAACGCCTTGAGCTTCTCGCCAGTCGTCCGGGCCCGACTGAGGTTAATGGCACGGTGCTGGAACTTGTCGCCGAAGACGACGGGACTGTCGGAAACCGTATCCGTTCCCGCCGCGATGGCGCTGTCGATCTCGCCGATCGCGATCTTGGCGCCCAGCGCCAGCGCAGCCTGCAGCGAGGTCCCGCAGGCGATCTGCACGTTCGTGCCCGGCGTGCGCGGCGACAGCCCGGCATCGAGGCTGGCCTCGCGGGCGAGGTTGAAATCGCGGCTGTGGCTCAGCACGGCGCCGGCCATCACCTCGCCGATATGCTCGCCCCTGAGGTTGTATTTCTCGACCAGCCCGCCCAGCGCCGCGCCGAGCATCGTGAGGTTCCCCTCCTCGGCATAGCCCGTATAGGCGCGGGCGAAAGGGATGCGGGCCGAACCGACAATGGCGACTTTCCTCAGTTCAGCCATCAGGCCCTCCCGTCCTTGCGGGCCTGCATCGGCCCTCCGAGGAACGGCGCGAAGCCCGTCCCGTAGATGACGCCGATATCGGCCAGGTCGTCCGACGCGACGACGCCCTCGGCCACTGCAACGGCCGTGGCATTGACCAGCGGCTGCACCAGCTCGCGCCCGAGTCCCGCGAGATCGGGATGCGGCGGCACCTCGCCCTTCACCGCCTTGCCGTTGCTCCAGGTATAGAAGCCCTGCCCGGTCTTGCGGCCCAGCTTCCTGTCGGCGATCAGCCGTGCGAACTGGCTGTCGGGCGCCACCGGATTGCCCAGTTCCTCGGCCACCGACTTGCCGACGTCGAGGCCGACGGTGTCCATCAGCTCGATCGGCCCCATCGGCATGCCGAAGGCCACCGCGGCGGCATCGATCTGCTCCTTGTTGGCGCCCGCTTCGACCCGCTGCACCGCGCCCAGCATGTAGGGCATCAACACGCGGTTGACGAGGAAGCCCGGCGCCGACTTCACCACCACCGGCGACTTGCCGATGGCGAGCGCAAAGGCCGCGCCACGGGCGATGTCGGCATCGGCGTTGAAGCGCGAGCGGATCACCTCGACCAGCGGCAGTTGCGCCACCGGGTTGAAGAAATGCAGCCCGATCAGCCGGCCGGGCGCCGTCAGGTTCTCGGCGATGCGCTCGAGCTCGATCGAGGACGTATTGGTGGCAAGGATCGCGCCCGGCCTGGTCTTGAGCTCGGCCTCGGCGAAGATCTTGCGCTTGATCTCGAGGTTTTCGACCACCGCCTCGATCACCACGTCGGCGCGGGCAAGGCCCTTGCCGGTAACGTCGGCCTCGAGCCGCGCCACGGCGTTGTCGATCTCGGTCTTGGACCTGAGCCGCTTCCTGAACAGCGCCTTGGCCCGGTCGAGCGCCGGCTTGATACGCTCCATGTCGAGATCCTGCAGCGTCACCCCCATGCCGCGCAGCGCGCACCAGGCAGCAATGTCGCCGCCCATCACGCCGGCGCCGATCACGTGCACGCGCCGGAAAACCGGCTTGTCCTTGCCGCGTACGCCCTGCTTCTTGAGGCCTTCGGACAGGAAGAACACCCGACGCAGGTTCTTCGACGTGTTGGAGTTCATCAGCGGGATGAAGCGTTCGGCCTCGCCCCGTTTCATGGCGCGCCAGTCGTCGCCATGCTGCTCGAACAGCTCGATCAGCGAGTACGGGGCAGGATAGTGCTCGGGCTTGGCCTTCCTGCCGACCTCGGCGCGCATCTTGTTGGCGACATAGCCACGCACCGGTCCAAGCGCCATGACGCGCTTGGTGAAGGGCGCCGGGCTGCTCTTCCTCGCCTGCAGCACGGCCTTGCGCGCCTCCCAGCGCAGCGTGTCGCGCACCCGCACCAGCTTGTCGACCAGCCCCATGCGGCGGGCCGGGCTGGCGCGCAGCAGCTTGCCGGTCAGCATGATCTGCATCGCATCGACCGGCCCGGCCTGCCGGATCGAGCGGCCCGAGCCGCCGAAACCCGGGAAGATGCCAAGGTTGACCTCGGGGAAGCCGAGCCGCGTCCTGTCGTCGTTCACCGCCACCCGGTAGTGGCAGGCGAGTGCCAGCTCCAGCCCACCGCCGAGGCAGAAGCCGTGGATACCGGCCACCACCGGCACCTTCAGCGCCTCGATGCGGTCGAACAGCCCATGCGCCCGGTCGAGCGCGGCGCGCAGCACGCCGGGATCGCTCATTTCGTCGAATTCGGTGATGTCAGCCCCGGCGATGAAGCCGCTGTCCTTGCCCGAGAGCAGGACCACGCCCTTGAGCTCGCCCGAACTGGCCATCTCCTCGAGGGCGGTGACGATGCCGGCCAGTTCCGCCAGCGTCTCGCGGCTCAGCGTGTTGACCGGCGCATCCGGCACGTCAATGGTCAGCCAGCCCAGGCCCTCGAAATCGAGGTGGAACGTGAAGGCACGGCTCGGCGGCATTTGCACGTTTGGGGTCTGCATCTGGGCCATTTCCGGCTCCTTGCTGGTCTTTATTCGGCGGCTTCTTCGATCGGCCGTTCGCGGCGCAACTGCCTGGATCCCAGTTCGTCCGGATCGAAGTCGTCGACCTTGATGACGCGGTCGGTGGCGTGGTCGGCGAGCCGGAGCGTTGCCGCCTCGGCTTCGGTCAGCACGCCCTTTTCAACCGCGTCGGAAATCGCATCGCGGTCGAGCCGGCGTTCGACCACGCCCTTCTTGATGGCGCGGATGAACTTGGTCTCGATTTCGGCTGCGCCGGTGACCTTGACCAGCGCATCCTCGAGCACACCCGTGATGTCCTTGGGATCCATCGAGACATATACCCCCTTGGTCAGCCGGTCGCGGAAGGCGCCGGGCTGCAACACCGAGCGTGCCAGGCGGTAGGTCTCGCGATCCGTGGCCGGCTTGGCATGGCGTCCGAGGGGGAACACAAGCAAGCGCATCGCGTTCCGCAGCACGAAATTGGGGAAGTTGGCGAACACGGCGGCAAAGCTCTGCTCGATCGAAAAGATCAGGTCGCGGGCAATGGCGTTGACCACCGGGCGATCCTCCTCGAGCCGGCCGTCGTCCTCGTAGCGCTTCAGCGTGGCCGACAGCAGGTAGAGGTCCGAGAGGATATCGGCCATGCGGCCTGAAAGCCGCTGCTTGCGCTTGAGATCGCCGCCGAGGAACGCCACGGTCCAGTCGCCGACCAGTGCAAAGCTCTGGCTGTAGCGGGCGAGTTGCCTGTACCAGCCCGCCATCTCGTGATCGACCGGGGTTGACGCAAAGGCGCCAAGACTGATCGCATGCAGGAAGCTGCCAACCATGTTGCGCAGCATGAAGCCGACATGTCCGGTGAAGGCCTTGTCGAACGCGGCGATGCCGGCCTTCCTGTCCTTGTTCTGCGCCGCTGAAATTTCGGCATAGAGGTAGGGATGCGCGCGCAGCGCCCCCTGCGCGAAGGTGATCAGCGTGCGCGTCAGGATGTTCGCGCCTTCCACCGTGATCGCCACCGGCGTCGTGGCATAGCCCGAGAACAGGTAGTTGGTCGGCCCGTCCTGCACGGCGCGGCCGCCATGGATGTCCATGGCGTCGTTGAAGGCCGATCGCATCGCCTCGGTGGTGCGGTACTTGAGCAGCGCCGACAGCACCGAGGGGCGCTGGCCTTCATCGACCATCGACGCGGTGAGCGCGCGCGAGGCCTCGTAGAGATAGGACCAGCGGACCATGCGGCTCAGCGGCTCGGCGACGCCTTCCATCAGCCCGACCGGAATGCCGAACTGGCGGCGGATGCGGGCATAGGCCGAGGTGACGCGCAGCGCGTACTTGATCGACACCGTGCCGATGGCCGGCAAAGAGATGGCGCGCCCGGTGGCAAGGCACTCCATCAGCATGCGCCAGCCCTGCCCGACATACTCCTTGCCGCCGATGAGGAAATCCATCGGGATAAAGACATTGCGGCCCTGGGTCGGGCCGTTCATGAAGGCCGAGCGCGACGGGTAATGCCGGCGCCCGATCTTGACGCCCGGGAACTTGGCTGGCACCAGCGCCAGCGTGATGCCGACATTGTCGACCTCGCCGATCAGGTGCTCGGGGTCATGCAGGTGGAAGGCGAGGCCGAGCAGCGTCGCCACCGGCGCCAGCGTGATGTAGCGCTTGTCCCAGCTGAGCTTGACGCCCAGCGTCTTCTTGCCCTCGTACATGTCGTAGCAGACCACGCCGACATCGCGCATGCCGGCCGCATCCGAGCCGGCATGCGGGCCGGTGAGCGCAAAGCACGGCACTTCCTGGCCCTTGGCGAGGCGGCCGAGATACTTCTTCTTCTGGTCCTCGGTGCCGTATTTCTCGAGCAGTTCGCCCGGCCCGAGCGAGTTGGGCACCATCACCGTGATGCCCGCGGCGATCGAGCGCGAGGCGATCTTGCTCACCACCTGGCTCTGCGCCTGGGCAGAAAAGCCGAGACCGCCATGCTCGCGGCCGATCAGCATGCCCAGGAACCCCTGCTCCTTGAGATAGGTCCACACGGCCGGCGGCAGGTCGGCGCGATTGTTGCGCGTATCCCAGTCGTCGATCATCGCGCAGACCTTCTCGACCGGCCCGTCGAGGAAGGCCTGCTCCTCGGTCGAGAGCGTCGGCTTGCGCACCCCGAGCAGCTTGGTCCAGTCCGGCCGGCCTGAGAACAGTTCCGCGTCCCAGCCGACCGTACCGGCGTCGAGCGCCTCCTGCTCAGTCCGGCTCACGCGCGGCAGGATCGACTTCACGATGCCATAGGCCGGCCCGGTAAGGATGACCCTGCGCACCGGCGTCAGCGCGAGCAGCGCCAGGATCGCGGCCGGCAACAGCGCCAGCACCCACCCGAGCGTGTCCGTCATCAGCCACAGGCCATTGTGCGTCGAGATGCGGCTCAGCGCGCCGACGACCAGCGCCACCAGCGCCCACTGCCACAGGGGAGCGCGACGCATGGCGAGCACCGCGATGGCGACGAGCGTCAGGACAAGGAGCACCCAGACCATCGATATCCTCCTCTGCCGAACCGGCACTGGCGCCGCGCCGGAGGTGACGGTCAACCACCTCGCGAGCCCGCCCGGACCGACTCCACGAGACGGGAGTCTAGGCGCGAGCCAGCACCATCCGCCACAAAATACCGCCAGTTGACGTATACGTCAATCTGGCGACGTATAAGGCAATTCGAAAAGTCCAGAAGGTGCAATGAAAGATGGCGGAGGACTGCCGGTCCATTCCTGCAGCAACGGCATCCGATTGGTTCGAGTTCCAACGTCCTCCATTTGACGCTTACGTCACTTGGTGGAATACTCTTTTCAACACTGGCGACACAGCCGGAGGAGGAGAGAGATGGCAACCGAGCCCGAAAAAGGCATGGAACGCCCGTGGGTTAGTCACTATCCCGAGGGCATCTCCTGGGATACGCCGGTGGACCTCACCCCCGTCCACGAACAGGTCCTCGCCGCCTGCGCCCGCACCCCCCAGTCCGACGCCCTCGACTTCCTCGGCAAGAAGACCCGTTACGGAGAATTAGGCAAACAAATCAATGCTTTCGCCGGCGCGCTGCAGTCCGAGTTCGGCATCGCCAAGGGCACCCGCGTCGCCCTCCTCCTCCCCAACACCCCCTTCTACGTCATCGCCTACTACGCCATTCTCCGCGCCGGCGGAATCGTGGTGAACTGCAACCCGCTCTACACCGTCAAGGAACTCACCCACATCGTCGGCAATGCCGGCGCCGAGCTGATGGTGACCCTGGATCTCAGCCAGGTGTTCGACAAGGCCGAGAAGCTGGCCGAGGCCGGCCACGTCAAGAAGCTGATCGTCTGCCACTTCCCAGACGCCCTGCCCGGGCCCAAGAAGTTGTTGTTCAAGCTGGCAAAATCCGGGGACTTGCGAAAGCTCGACCGCTCCACCGTCGCGGACCGCATCACCCGCTTCGACCAGATGCTGGCCAGGAAGCTCGCCCCCCAACCGGTGACAATCGATCCGAAGTCTGATGTCGCGGTGCAGCAATATACCGGCGGTACGACGGGCCTGCCCAAGGGCGCGATGTTGAGCCATGCCAATATCGCCGCCAATCTCAGCCAGATCGACGCCTGGGGCTGCGGCCTGTTCTACCCGCCGAGCCGCGTGGTCGCCGTGCTGCCGTTCTTCCACATCTTTTCCATGACCGTGTGCATGAACGTGCCGCTCTCGGTCGGCGCCCAGGTGGTGATGCTCCCCCGCTTCGAGCTCAAGGCGTTCCTGCAGTTGATGAGCCGCACCGGCGCCAATGTCCTGCCGGCCGTGCCCACCCTGATCCAGGCGCTGGCCAGGACCGGCGAGCGCGCGAAGCCGCACCTCGTCTCGGTGGAAGTCGCCATCTCCGGCGGCGCGCCACTGAGCGACGAGGTGCGCGAGAACTGGTCGAAGGTCAGCACCGCCCTGCTTGCCGAGGGCTACGGCCTGACCGAGGCGTCGCCGGTCGTCTGCTGCGCCGCACTGCGTGTGCCGAGCAAGCCCAGGTCGATCGGTCAGCCCCTGCCTGCCACCGATATCCGCTTCGTCGACGTGGACACCAATCAGGTGGTGCCCCTCGGCCAGCGCGGCGAGCTGCAGGTGAAGGGGCCGCAGGTGATGCTGGGCTATCACGACAACCCCGAGGCCACCCGAGCCGCCTTCATGGACGGCTGGCTGCGCACCGGCGATGTCGGCATCATGGACGATGACGGCTATGTCTTTATCGTCGACCGGATCAAGGACCTGATCATCTGCTCGGGCTTCAACGTCTACCCCCGCAATGTCGAGGAGGCGATCCTGCAACATCCAGCCGTGGAAGAAGCCAACGTCATCGGCGTGCCCGACGAGTATCGCGGCGAGGCGCCCGTCGCCTTCGTTAAGCTCAAGGACGGCCAGCAGACCTCGGAAGCCGAGCTCAAGAAATTCCTTGCGCAGAGCCTGAACAAGATCGAAATGCCCAAGGAAATCATCTTCAAGGATCAGCTCCCCAAGACGCTGATCGGCAAGCTGAGCAAGAAAGAGCTGCGCGAGGAATACGCAGCGCGGGGCGAGACGCATGAACCGGCCTGAACCCGAAAACCGCGACCTGTTCGCGATCGCCGACCTGAGCCGGGAATTCGGCATCTCGACCCGGGCCATCCGCTTTTACGAGAGCAAGGGCCTGCTCAACCCGGAGCGCGTCGGCAGCACCCGCGTCTTCCGCCGTCGCGACCGCGCACGACTGATCCTGATCCTGCGCGGCAAGCGCCTGGGCTTTTCGCTGCGCGACATCTCGGATTATCTCAGCCTCTACGACGCCCAGTCGCAGACCCGCCAGGTCAGCATGCTTATCGAGAAGGTCGACGAGCGGCTCGGCCTGCTCGAGCGGCAGAAGAAGGACCTTGAGACGACGATCAGCGAGTTGCGCGAGATCCGCAAGCTCGCCGACGAGCAGATGGCGCGGTCATAGGTCGCCAGTCCAGTGGGGTGTCATTGCGAAAGGACAGAGATCGTGAACCGACTCGCTCACTGGCGTCGCGGCGCCCTTGCGCTGCTTGCATTTGGCCTGATGGTGGTACTAACGGGGTGCGTGGTAAGCTCAAAGAGCGCGCTGGTTCCGGTCGATGAGGCCGTCGAGCTGCTGCCCGCCAACCTGGACTTCGTCACATACAAGGAGGACGAGCCTGGCAAGTTCACCCGGTCCGACGACCAACCGGGAGGCCTGTCCCTCGTTCCGGCTACGCGGACTTACGTCGATGCGGCCGGGGAAATCACCGCATACTTCGTGCCGCGCGACGACGGCACCTACTTGATCAGTGTACTGAGCAAAGGCTCCAGCGGCGAAGGTGTGATGTACGGGGTTGCCCGGTACAAGGACGGCATCCTCGAGCTCAGGATGATCTTCTCCGGCAAGCCGGACGAGGAAATGGCCGCAGCCGGGGCTGCGATTCCAGACGGCGCGACCATCGAAGGCGGCGGCATCGTCGTTACCAGCCGCGCCGGGCTAGAAACGATCATACATATGGTCGCCACGGGGGCACTTGCGACAACCCCGCTCATCGCCTGGGCCGAAGAAGCACCGGCTCCCGATGCCATTGTCGGCGATGGCGACTGGTACCGGGTGGAGTAAAGGCTAGCGCTTCCGCCCCTTTACCGTCGTCATCAGGTTCGGCTTGTTCGGGCGTTTCCAGCCCTTTGGCGGCTCGACCACCGGCACCTGCGTGCCGAGCCCCATTTC
Source organism: Devosia sp. (assembly GCF_017307495.1). Classification (GTDB taxonomy): domain Bacteria; phylum Pseudomonadota; class Alphaproteobacteria; order Rhizobiales; family Devosiaceae; genus Devosia_A. The sequence goes on from NZ_JAFKHE010000024.1 coordinate 98,614, forward strand.
GCCCGGCGGGGGCTTGCGCACGGCGGTGCCACCCTTTAGCCGCACGATCTCGTCGCGCAGGCGAGCGGCAGTCTCGAAGTCCTCGCGGGTCACTGCGGCGAGCATCTCGCCCTCGAGGGCAATGATCTTTCTCTCGATGGCGGCAAGCGACATTTCCACGCCCTCAGGTTGCCGACAGGAAGACCTGCATGTCTTCAAGTGTCGCGGCCTCGGCGGCCGGTTTGTCCCACCTTATCCGGTTGATACGCGGGAAGCGAAGCGCGATGCCGGACTTGTGCCGGCCGGATTGCTGAGCAGAATCAAAGGCTACCTCGAAAACGAGTTCCTTGCTGACCTCGCGGACCGGGCCGAAGCTGGCGACCGTGTTGTTGCGCACCCACTTGTCGAGCTGGCGCAGTTCCTCGTCGGTGAAGCCGAAATAGGCCTTGCCGATGGGGACGATCTCGTTCCCCTTCCATACCCCGAAGGTGTAATCGGAATAGAACGAGGAGCGTTTGCCGTGACCGCGCTGGGCGTACATGAGGATGGCGTCGACCACGTTCGGATCGCGTTTCCACTTGTACCACAAGCCTTTAGGGCGACCAGGCACGTAGGGTGACGAGCGCAGCTTCAGCATGACGCCCTCGTGGCCGTGCTCGGCGGCGCCGCGGCGGCGGATCTCGGCGAGTTGCTCCCAGTTCTCGAACGGGACGATCGGCGAGAGGTCGAGGCGGGTCTGCGGGTGGGCGGCGAACCAGGCTTCGAGCCGTTGCCGGCGCTCGCGCCAGGGCAGGCTGCGGATGTCTGTACCGCCCTGGAACATGAGGTCATAGACGCGCAAAAATGCAGGTAAAGTCTGCAGATGTTTCATGGAAGCCTGTTTGCGGTTCAGCCGCTGCTGAAGGTCGTTGAACGGCAGCGGCTCGAAATCGGCCCCGACCAGCAGTTCGCCATCGAGCACGCCGTCGCCGAAGACGTTGTCGACAATGTCGGGGAAGGCAGCGGCGATGTCGTCGCCGGTGCGCGAGAACATCGACACCTTGCCCCTGGCGGCGATGATCTGGACCCGGATGCCGTCCCATTTCCACTCGGCGACCCATTCGGCCGGGTCGAGGGTGGCAAAGTCCTTTTCCTCGTCGATGGGGTTGGACAGCATCAGCGGGTGGAAGCGCGCCGTGTGGTCGATGTCAGGGCGTTCCGCCCTGCCCTCCAGCCAGTCGAAGAGTTCGGGATAGGGCGCGCTGATGCCGTTCCACACCTCCTCGATCTCCTGCAGTCCGATGCCGCTCATTTCGGCGAGCGCGGTCTTGGCGAGGCGCGCATTGACGCCGATGCGCAGCGCGCCGGTGGCGAACTTGACCAGGGCCCAGCGCTCATTGATCGAGGCGCGGGTGAGGAGCGAGCCGATGAGCCGCGGCAGCTCGGCCTTGCTGGTCATGTTGAACAGCTCGACCAGATCGGACAGCGACGGCAGCGGCTCGGTTCCTCCGTGGTGCTGCCAGATCAGCGCGATGGTCTCGCCGAGGTCGCCGACATAGTCGTAGCTGAGGGCGAACAGATGCGGATCGACCTCGGCAAGGACGACGTCGCGCAGGATCGCCGGCTTCACGTTCTTGAACGTCAGCGCCCCGGTGAGGATGGCCAGTGCGATACCGCGATCCGGATCGGGGGTCTCGCGGAAGTACTGCGCCATCGCCTCGATCTTGCGGTTACGCGACGGAGTGAGGGCGAGCAGCTCCATCAGCTGGGCGAAGCGCCTCATTCGTCGAGCCCCTCTTGCTCCTCGCCTTCCTCGAAGGCCTGGATCTTGAGCGGCTCGGCCTCGAGCCCCAGCTTGCGGCACTGGTAGACGAGCGCATCCTCGCGCCCATGCGTGACCCAGACCTTGCCCGCGCCGCTCTCCCGGATAGTGGCGTTGAGCTCGTTCCAGTCGGCATGGTCGGAGATGACGAGCGGCAGCTCGACGCCCGACTGCCGCGCCCGCTGCTTGACGCTCATCCAGCCCGAGGCGACGGCGAGAACCGGATCGGGCAACCTGCGGCTCCAGCGATCCTTGATGGCGGACGGCGGTGCGACGACGATCTGCCCAGCGAGCTCCCCCTTGCTGGCATCGAGCGAATGCCGGAGCAGGCCGAGGTCGATGCCGCGCTCCTGATAGAGTTCGCACAGCCGGATCATGGCGCCATGCAGGTAGATCGGCGCGTCGTAGCCGGCATCGCGCAGCAGCGCGATCATCCGCTGCGCCTTGCCGAGCGCATAGCAGCCGATGACATGCGCGCGATCCGGGAAGGTCGCAACCGAGCGCAGCAGGCGCGCCACCTCGTCCAGCGGCCGCGGGTGCTGGAACACCGGCAGTCCGAACGTGGCCTCGGTGACGAGGAGATCGCACTCGGCCAGTTCGAACGGCTGCGCGGTGCGGTCGCGGAGCCGCTTGTAGTCGCCGGTGACGACGATGCGCTGCCCGCGATGCTCCATCAGCACCTGCGCCGAGCCGAGGATGTGGCCAGCCGGCTTCAGCGTGATGGTCACGTCGTCCACCTGCAGCGGCGTATCGAAGGCGAGTGGTTGGAAGCGCCCGGCGCAATCCTCGCCGTATCGCACCTTCATGATGGCAATGGTGTCAGGCGTCGCCAGCACCGCCCCATGGCCGGAGCGGGCATGGTCGGAATGCCCATGCGTGATGATCGCCCGCGCCCGCGGCACCGGCGGGTCGATATAGGCGTCGATGGGCGTGACGCGCAGGTCGCGATCGAGGAAGGGCGTCGGCATTGCTCACCAATTCAGTGCAGAGACCAGTCTAAACGCACGAAACCCCGAATCAGCACACTATTCGCCAGCAATCGAAGCGAATAGGCTGCGCGAGAAACTGAAACGGAGCCGAACATGCAGAGCCTCCTGGCACTTGCCGCCGCGCATCCCACCCTCAGTCTCGCCGCAGGCAGGACTCTCCTTATCCAGGGACTCGCCGGCGGCGACCTCTACGTGCTCGAGAGCGGAGAACTCGCAGTGGAGCGCGACGGCGTGAAGATCGCGACGATCTCGACGCCCGGCTCGCCTGTGGGGGAAATGTCCGTCATCCTCGGCACGCCAGCAAGCGCCACGGTCAGGGCGGAGCGCCCGACGACCGTCCGCGTCGTCCATGACGCCGTCTCCGCCATCCGGCAGGATCCCGAACTGTCCTTCCGCATCGCCTGGCTGATGGCCAACCGGCTGGATTCGACCTCCGCCTACCTGGTCAAGCTGACGCACCAGCACGAGGGCAAGGCCGAGCACGGCCTGATCGGCGCCATCCTCGCGGCCCTCCATAAGCCTAACGGCTATGAGGAGGTCTCGCGCGGCGACATGTTCGGCAGTCCCCCTCCACCCCCGTTGTGAAACCAGCAGCCGGTGGGGCCTTCGGCCAGGGAGCGGCAACCACTTGCCTCTCGCCCGGTCCGTCGGCGATCACAGAACTACCCCTCCCTCAATCCCTCCCCTCAAGGGGAGGGAGGCGCCGCTACGGCGCGTACTGGCTCAGCCAGGCGATGAGAGACCGCGCGTCCAGGGCGCCGGCACGCTGAGTCACGATGCTGCCCTTGTGGAAGACGATGAGGTTGGGGATGCCACGGATATCGTAGCGCGCGGCGACCTGGGGTTCGGCCTCGGTGTCGAGCTTGAGGAAGCGCATCCTCGGTTCGAGTTCGCGGGCGGCAGCTTCGAAACTCGGCGCCATCATGTGGCACGGGCCGCACCAGTCGGCCCAGAAATCGACGACCACCGGCACATCGGAGCGGTTGATCTGCCTGTCGAACCGCGCCGCGTCGACGGCGGCGGGATGGCCGTCGAACAGCATCTCGTGGCACTTGCCGCACTTGGCTTCGGCCAGCGGCTTGCCCGCCGCGACACGGTTGGTGCTGCCGCAGTGCGGGCAGACGATCATCTGGGCTTCGGACATGGCCTGCTCCTCTTGTTCTTCACCCACCATTGTCGGTCGTCATCTTCGCCCGGGAATGACGCTGATGGGTGGGCGACGGCAGTGCCCTGGCGGCGGGCCCTACAGGACCTTCGTCACCTTAAGGAATCCGCCGCGCTCGTCATTGGCGGCCTTAATCGCCGTTTCCGAGCCCAGCACCACCACCTGGCCCGTGCGCGCCACCTGGTCGAGGGCCTCGGCCAGGGCCTTGAAGTCGCGGTTGGAGGCCGAGAGGATTTCCTCGCGCCGTTGCTGGCGCGCTTCGTCGGTATCGCCCGAGAGCTCCCAGATCAGCGAGGTGAACCCCTTGGCGTCCGGCAGCCGGTAGGTATCGACCGTGCCGATGACCCCGATGACGGAGCGGACCAGGTCCTGCTCGCCGACGCCGGCTTTGAGGAAGGCCGAAGCCTTGTCATAGACATCGATCGTGCCGAGCAGGTTGGGATCGCGATAGGACGTGAAGGCGAACGTGCCGGCGAACGGGTCGAGCCCGGATGAGCCCCCATAGGCGCCGCCCTGCACGCGCACCTTATCCCACATGTAGGTGGTGTTGAGGTGCTTGATCGCGACGGCGGTGCCGCCGGTCGGCGCGAAGCCGAGTTCCTTCAAATTGGCGCCCTTGGCCACGTAGTTGACCTGGCCCGGGAAGGTCAGCCCCTCGGACTGCGGGCTCGGTTCGAACCCCCAGCCCTCGAGCGAGGGCCCTGCCCCGACCGGCAGGCCGGTGATGAACCGCGCGAGTTCCGGTCGCAGCGCGCCGATGGCGAAGTTGTCGGCAGTGACGTTGGCGATCATGCCGCTGCGGCCGATGAGCAGCGAACGGATCTCCTCGAGCGCCGCCTGCACCGCCGGCCAGTTGCCCTCGATCTGGGCGATGAGGTCCTTGAGGAAGAAGTAGTGGGAAACGCCGCCAAGCTTCTCGTTGAGCCAGTCGGCCTCGCTGAAGCCGGCGCGCACGCGCATCGAGACGATGCCGTTACCCATCCCGGCGAGCGAGCTTTCGAAGCCGGCCTTGCTCTCGAGCACCATCTGCTTGATGCGCTCGCGGTTATCGAGGCGGGCATCGGTGATGACATCGTGAAAGATCGACAGCAGGTCGCCGACATGATCCGTGGTCGCCTTGCCGCGCACGAACAGCCACGCCGCCGTGCCCGCGCCGTCGCGCCGCGTCGACAGCCAGCGGTTGGCACCGACGCCGCCGGTGGTGCGGCCGATGCGCTGGGTGAGCGAGACGAAGTCTTCCCTGCTGGTGCCGGTCTGCGTCAGGGCCCGGATGAACAGCGGCAGGTACGGCATCAGCCGTCCGGGCAGCCGGTCGAGGTTGAAGCCGAGATCGAGATAGACCACGCCGCTGGTCGGCAGGTCGTGGGTGTAGAGCGACACCCCCTCGAGCTCTTCCCTGGCGATCGGAATGGCCTTGTTGGCGCGCGGCAGGTCGGCGAGCGTCAGCGTCGGGATCCTGGCCAGCGCCTCGGGCGGATCGCCAGCCTCCTGCAGCGCCTTGAGCCGCGCCGTCTGCTCGGCGACCGCCGCGATGCCCGCTGCATCCAGCGCCTGCTGCGCCTCGTCGAGCCGCGCCCGCTCCTCGGCACTCTCCTCGGCCGCCTTGTTCGGGTCGGCGGTAAGCAGCACCGTGGTGCGATGCGGGTTGTTGAGGATGTGCGTCCGGATCAGCGTTTCGAACACGCGCTCGCCGGCCGCCAGCTTGTCCTTGATTGCCTTGAGCGGTGCCTCGAAGCTCAGCGGCGCCAGCGGATCATGGCCATATAGCCAGCTCCCCATCGAGCGGAACATCAGGGCGATGCCGCGCGGGAACGAGCCGGTATTGTTCTCGCGCAGCGCGAATTCGGCCGTGTTCACCGCCGCCTCGATCGTCTTGGGATCGATACCTTCCCGGCTCAGATAGTCGAGCGTGGCGATGATCAGATCCTGCACCTTGCTGCCGGCATCGTCGGCGATGCCCTTGAGTCCGAAAGTGAAGTACGGCTGACGGATGCCATCGGCGAAGCCCGAGCCGGTGAGCCCCTCGCCGAGGCCGGAATCGATCAGCGCTTTCCTCAGCGGCGCGGCCGGGGTGCCGACCAGCACGGACTCGAGGATGTTGAGCGCCAGCATCGCCTCGGGATCGGTGATCTCGTCGAGCATCCAGTTGACCGTGACCATAGCGGTCTTCTTGCCGCCCACCTCGTCCGGGCTCGCGGCATAGGTCTCGTGCACCTGGCGCGGCGCGTTCCAGCGCTTCTGCAGCGGAACGTCGGCCTTGGGGTCGATGCGCTCGAACTGGCTGAAGTACGCCTCGAGGATATCGAGGCGCTTGGCAGGATCGTCGTCGCCGTAGAACACCACGCGCGAGTTCGACGGGTGGTAGAACCTCGAGTGGAAGTCCTTGAAATATTCGTAGGTGAGATCGGGGATCGCCTTGGGGTCGCCACCCGAATTCACGCCATAGGTCGTATCCGGATAGAGCGACAGCTGGCTGACCTTGCCGAGCAGCGCTGCCGGCGAGGAGTAGGCGCCCTTCATCTCGTTGAACACCACGCCCTTGAACACCATCGGGCCCTGGGTGTTGTCGAGTTCGTAGTGCCAGCCCTCCTGGCGGAAAGTGTCCTCGGTGATCAGCGGGAAATAGACCGCGTCGAGATAGACATCGACGAGGTTGTAGAAGTCCTTGAGGTTCTGCGACGCGACCGGATAGGCGGTCTTGTCCGAGAAGGTCATGGCGTTGAGGAAGGTGTGGAGCGAGCCCTTGAGCAGTTCCACGAACGGCTTCTTGACCGGGTACTTGCGCGAGCCGCACAGCACCGAGTGCTCGAGGATATGGGCGACGCCGGTCGAATCCTCGGGCGGCGTCTTGAGCGTCACGCCGAAGACCTTGTTTTCGTCCTCGTTGATGAGGCTCAGCACTTCTGCCCCGGTCTTCTTGTGCCGGTAGAACCGCGCCAGCGAACTGATCTCCCCGATCTGCTGTTCGCGGACGAGTTCGAAGGCGGGATGCTCGGACATGAAGGTACTCGGGAAGAGGAAGGTGGAGATAACTTAGGCAGGGGAATGCACGGATGGAAGAGGGCTAGGCGGATGGGGAGGTGGGCGGCTGGACTTCCCCTCATCCGTCTCGGCCTTCGGCCTCGCCCCCTCTCCCTCACGGGGAGAAGGGGGCATCATTGATGCCAGCGAGGCACCGTCTTCCCTCTCTCCTTGAGGGAGAGGGTGGCCGCGCAGCGGCCAGGGGAAGTCCAGTACCTAGATCCGACCCCGGATCTGCGGGCGTACCTTGTCCTGGTACCAATCCGCCAGCTTCGCAACCAAGGCCGGCTCGATCGGCTCGCGCCTGGTCGCATCGACATTGGCGCGCAACTGGTCCGGGCGCGTCACGCCGGCGATGATGGTCGAGACCGCGGGCTGGTCGAGGATCCAGCGCAGCGCGAACTGGCTGAGCGGCATGCCGGCCGGGATCATCTGCTTGAGCTGGTCGGCCAACTCGATGCCCGTCTCGAACTTCAGCCCGGAGAAGGTTTCGCCGACGTTGAACTTCTCGCCGTTGGCGTTGAAGTTGCGGTGATCGGTCGAAGCGAACTTCGTTTCCTTGGTCCACTTGCCCGAGAGCAGGCCCGAGGCCAGCGGCAGGCGCACGATGACGCCGACATTGTTCTTCTGCGCCACCGGGAACACCTCGGTGATGTAGTCCTGCCGGAACAGGTTGAAGATGACCTGCAGCGTCGTGCAGCCCGGCGCGCGCATGGCGAGCAGCGCCTCTTCGACGTTCTCGACGCTGGCGCCCCAGTGGCGCATCATGCCCGCGTCGCGCAGGTCGTCCATGATGGTGAACACTTCGCCGTCACGCAGCACCTCGGTGGGGATGGTGTGGAGTTGGGCGAGATCGAGCGTCTCGACCCCGAGGCGCTTCAGCGAGCCGGCGAGGCTCTCCTTGATGTTCTTCTTGTTGTAGCCGGTCTTGTTGGGGAAGATTTCGCCGTTGCGACCGAGCTTGGTGGCGACGAACACGCCCTTCCTGTCTCGGAACGCGCCGATCCGGCGCTCCGACTGGCCGCCGCCATAGACGTCGGCCGTGTCCCAGAAATTGACGTCGAGCGAGCGCGCGGTCTTGAGGATCTCGTTGGCCGACTCGTCGCTGACCGGGCCGAAGCTCTCGCCCAGTTGCCAGGTGCCCAGGCCGATCTCGGAGACGTCGTAGCCGGTCTTGCCCAGTGTGCGGATGTTCATCGCGTTCCTCCTCTTGTTGTCGGGCTTCATAGCCGGGGGAAGCTGGAACAGGAAGGGGACGAACGGACTACCGGTTGGGTGGGCCGAACGTCAGCGCCGCTCCTTGGTGGTGTGGAAGATGATCCTGGGGTAGTCGCGCTCGGCGCGCGCCAGCCACCACTGCGACTGCGCCAGATAGACGGGATCGCCGTACTTGTCCTCGGCCATCTCCAGCTTGTTGGTGGAGATGAAGCGCTCGAGCTCCGGCTTGTCGTCGGAGGTGACCCAGCGCGCCAGCTCGAAGTTGATCGCCTCGAAGCTGATCGGGACATTGTATTCGGAGTTGATGCGCGACTGCAGCACTTCGAGCTGCAGCTGCCCGACGACGCCGACCAGGTAGTCGGCCCCCACCATGCGGCGGAATATCTGCGCCACGCCCTCCTCGGCGAGATCGCTCAGCGCCTTGGCCAGCTGCTTGGCCTTCATCGGATCGGCGAGCCGGACACGCCGGATGATCTCGGGCGCGAAATTGGGAATGCCCGTGACCTGGACCTGCGCGCCCTCAGTGAGCGTATCGCCGACGCTCAGCGCGCCGTGGTTGGGAATGCCGACGATGTCGCCGGCCACCGCCTCTTCCGCCAGCTCGCGGTCGTGGCCGAAGAAGAACATCGGGTTCGAGACCGCCATGTCCTTGCCAGTGCGGACGTTCCGCAGCCGCATCCCGCGCTTGAAGGTGCCCGAGCTCAGCCGCACGAAGGCGATGCGGTCGCGGTGGTTGGCGTCCATGTTCGCCTGTACCTTGAACACGAAGCCGGTCACCTTGGGCTCGCCGGGGTTGATCGGCTGCGGCTCGGCCGGCTGCGGCCGCGGCTCGGGCGCCCAGGCGCCCAGCGCCGCCAGCAGTTCGGGCACCGCCACGGACTTGAGCGCCGAGCCGAAGATCACCGGCGTCAGGTGCCCGGCCCGGTAGGTCTCGAGATCGAAGGCGGGATAGCCGGCGCGCGCCAGATCGAGGGTCTCGAGGCTGGCCTTGATCACCGGATCGGCATTGAGCGTGGCATCTCCGAACAGCTCCTCGACATCGGCGAAGGTGCGCATCACCTCGCCCGCCGGGGTCAGCACGCGCCCCGCCGTCAGGTCGACGATGCCCCTGAAATCGACACCGCCGCCCAGCGGCCACACCACCGGGGTCACGTCGAGCGCCAGCGTGTCGGCGATCTCGTCGAGGATGGCCAGCGGATCCTTGCCCTCGCGATCCACCTTGTTGGCGAAGGTGATGATCGGGATGTCGCGCAGCCGGCAGACCTCGAACAGCTTGAGCGTCTGCGCCTCGATGCCCTTGGCGACGTCGATCACCATCACTGCGGCGTCGACGGCGGTCAGCGTGCGGTAGGTATCCTCGGAAAAGTCCGAGTGGCCCGGCGTGTCGAGCAGGTTGAAGGTCAGCCCCAGGTGCTCGAAGGTCATCACCGAAGAGGTGATCGAGATGCCGCGCTGGCGCTCGATCTCCATCCAGTCCGAGCGCGTGGCGCGTTGGTTGGCGCGATGGCGCACCGCGCCGGCCTGCTGGATCGCGCCCGAGGCGGCGAGCAGCCTTTCGGTCAGCGTGGTCTTGCCGGCGTCCGGATGCGAGATGATCGCGAAGGTGCGGCGCGATTGGTAGGGCAGCAGTTTGGCGGCAGGCGCCGTAGCGGTCAGGGCGGTCATCACAGGCTCTTCAGGGAAGGCCGCGATATACTGTGTCTGGCCGCCGAATGCAAAACAGAACGGCCGCCCGGATGGGGCGGCCGTTCCAGACTCGCGAAGCCGAGGCCTCAGAACTTGAAGTTCACGCCGGCAGTGAGCGCATGGGTGGTCAGGTCGAACGTGGCATTGTCCGTGGCGAGAGTGTAATCCGCCGTGCCGTAGTCGGTGTAACGGTACTGCAGGTCCAGCGACACGTTGTCGACCACGGCGACTTCCACGCCAGCGCCGGCCGTCCAGCCAAAATGCATCTGAGTGCTGTCGGTGCCGGTTTCGCTTGCCGTGGCGCCGGCAAAGGCCAGGCCCGCCGTGAGGTAGGGCATGAAGGCGCCTCCGTCGAAGCCGGCACGACCGCGGAGAGAACCGGCCCAATTGATGTCGAAATCGGCCGGCGTCTCGAAGCCGCTGACGCCCGACCAAGCGATGTCGCCGGCCGCGCCGAGCACGAAGCCCGGGGTGACGGTGAAGTTGGCGCCCAGCGTCGCGCCGACCAGCCAGCCGGACAGGCCGATGTCGGAGTAGTTGTTCAGGTCATCGATCGCCGTGCCCCAACCGTAGCCGACGAAGCCGCCGATATAGGCGCCGTCCCAGCCGCCGGCCGGGCTGGAGTAGCCGCCGCCATAGGATGGAGCCGGGGAATTGACCAGGAGGTCGGCTGCCTGCGCGCCCGAAATGAAGGTGAATGCGGCCACGCCGGCCAGCAGGGCGAGAGAGAGACGGTTCATGAAGTGCCTCCAGAACACGAGGGAACACGCGGGGTTTGGTGACCGCATGAATCGAATCCAAATTGCAAACAACTGGTTTACGCGCCGGTAACCGTCAGGGTTTGGTTAACGTTTGGTTGTCCGGCGTGGTTAACCCGGTGGGTTGAGGCGTCGCCGCTCCCATTGGAGGGGAAGGATGGGGTTGCATCGGTGGTCACCGCACCACCCCCACCCTCGGTCCCTCCCCCCAAGGGGGAGGGAGGCGCTGGCCGCATCCCACCCTGTTCGCCTGCCATCAGGGGACGCCCTGCCGTTCCCGCCACCGGCCGTCATCCCCGCGAACGCCGGGGGACCCACGGCTCAGACCGCCGGGCCGAATGCGGACGGTTCCCGACTGTTGCAGATGGGTCGGCAACACCACGCCGGAAAGCGGCCGGGGCACTGGGTCCCGGCGTTCGCTGGGATGACGATCGTGGTCCTGGCAGGAAACCACAGAGACAATGGTTGTCACCCACGCCCCGCACCCTGGGCGCGGCGTCTATCGGTGGTCCCCGCACCACCCCCACCCTCGGTCCCTCCTCTCAAGGGGGAGGGAGGCGCTGGCCGCATCCCACCGTGCTCGCCTGCCATCAGGGGACGCCCTCTCGTTCTCGCCGCCGGCCTGTGGCGCGCATTCGCCGAGAAGCCGCCTGCCGACGAATGGTGGCTCGTTTGGCAAAAAAAGAAGGGCCGCCCGGAGGCGACCCTTCCCGATTTCGCGGTGTTCGAAGCGGCCCTTCGCCCTCGCGGGGCAGGAAGGCTTCGATCAGGCCAGAGGCTGCTCCGAGCTGCCGGAGATTCCAAAGCCCTTCGAAACCGACGATTTCTTGTGAGACATTGAATCACCTCCTTGGGGCTGGTTGAACATGCACCAAAGGTGGGCCCGATGCGCGTCGATGACAAGGGCAAACCGGCAACACCCGCGAGCGATCGGCCGGCGCAAATCAAAGGCCCCGCCACGGCGGCTGCCGGGGCGGGGCCAGGTCGTCGGTGCGATCAGACGATCGCCAGCCGCATCAGAAGCGGAAGTTCACGCCGGCCGTGATCGCGTGCGAGGTCAGGCCGAAGTCGGTGTCGGTGAGGCCGAGGGTGTAGGTCTTGGTGCCGTAGTCGCTGTAGCGGTACTGCAGGTCGAGCGACACGTTGTCGGCAACGGCGAATTCCACGCCGGCGCCGGCGGTCCAGCCGGTGTGCAGCTGGGTGTCTTCGCTCGGGCCCCCAGCGTCGGTGACGGTGTTGTTGGCGAAGGCCACACCGGCGGTGACGTACGGCAGGAAGGCGCCCGCGTCGATGCCGAGACGGCCGCGGATGCTGCCGGTCCAGTCGGTGTTGTACGAAACCGCGGCGGTATCGCCGCCGTTGATGTCGGCCCAGGCCACGTCGGCCACGATGCCGGCGACCAGCGCCTCGGAAACGGTGAAGTTGTAGCCGGCGGTCACGCCGAGCTGCCAGCCCTCACCCTCGTAGTTGGTGCTGGCGGCGTCGTCAGCGAGCGTGCCCCAGCCGTAGCCGGCGAACGCACCGATGAACGCGCCGTCCCAGTTGCCGCCGGCGGTGTCGACGATGCCGACGGCCGGAGCGGGTTCAGAGACGATCAGGTCGGCAGCCGAGGCCGCCGACGCGAGGGAGACGCCAGCCACACCGGCCAGCAGAGCAATTGCAAAGCGATTCATAGAGTCTACTCCAAGAGAGGGAGCCTGATCGCAAGACCAGGTCGCCGAGGCCTAGACCCTGAAAACGACAAAAGCGACCTCTCCGATCCCGGAAAGTGTCGCCTTGGTGGCCTCTTGGAGAGAGTCGTAGCTTTCCCGCCACACCTGTCTCCGGCATGGCGATTTCAAGGCACGAATGGGGAATTTCGGAGAATTCGACCCCGCCCGGCGAACCGGACGGGGCCGACTTCGGAGGTTCTGTCGCTGACCTAGAAGTGGAAGTTCATCCCGGCCGTGATGCGATCGGTCTGGAGACCGAACACCGGGTTGAATGGACCAGCGCCCACATCATATTCCTGCTCGTCGTACCAGCTGTGGCGGTACTGCAGGTCGAGCGAGATGTTTTCTGCGACTGAGACGGCCACGCCGACACCGGCCGTCCAGCCCATGTGGGTAGCGTCAGCGGTCTCGTTGGCAAAGTCGGAGTAGTGGCTGGCGTTGGCAAATGCCAAACCGGCGGTCAGGTACGGCATGAATGCGCCGGCATCCCATCCAGCGACGCCGCGGATCGAGCCTTCCCAGTTGATGGTGTTTTCGGCGTCGCCAATGATGGGACCGAAATAGTCAGTGCCCGAAACGTTCGACCAGGCGATGTCACCGGCAACACCGAGCACGAAGGAACCACCGACGGTGAAGTTGGCGCCCGCGGTGACGCCGAGCAGCCAGCCGCTGAGATCGAGGTCGCAGCCCTCGTCATCGGACCCGCATGGCCCGCCCCCGCCATTGGTATGGTCCGCCAAGCCCCAGCCGGCGCCCGCGAACACGCCGACATACGGCCCGTCCCAGTTACCGCCCATATCCACGACGCCAACGGCCGGCGCGGGCTCGTCGACAATCAGGTCCGCTGCAAAAGCGCCCGACGACAGACCTGCGGCCATCGCGGACGCAACGAAAATAGTCTTAGTGAATCTCATGCTTGCCTCCTACTAGGTAAGGACAGTCAACCATGCCTCCGCCGCGGAATCGAGCGGATTCCGCCCAGTAATCGCTGTGTTTGCCGGAGTGTTGCAGCGCCGCATCAATGGTTGCCGGTCCACCCGCGACAGAATTTATGTTGCCTGACAGCCCAGTAAGTGGCGAACGCGGTCGAGACGACCGCCCTGATCACGGCGCCGTGAACTTGCCGGCTACTTGTGGCGGAGGTTCGACAACTGTCTTCACGGCGCGGTGAGGCCGAGCGGGGCAACATCGATTCTGCTTGCCGGATGGCTGGCGCCCGAATGAAGAAGAAGGCTGGCGCCAGAAAGCAGAACCCCCGGCAGCCGGTTCGGCGCCAGGGGCTCGCTGAAAGGATGGTGGGTGCGACAGGGATTGAACCTGTGACCCCCGCCGTGTGAAGGCGATGCTCTCCCGCTGAGCTACGCACCCATCCTCGGGGCCGCCGGCCGGATCGGCCGCGGCGGGAATTCGGGGCCCGGTGCATCGGGCCGTTGCCATTCGAGCATAGCTCTCATGGCCTTCTCACCTAAGATCATGCCACTGGCATGAGCTTGCCCCCCTGGGGCCGTTTCGAAGGATGGTGGGTGTAACAGGGATTGAACCTGTGACCCCTACCATGTCAAGGTAGTGCTCTCCCGCTGAGCTATACACCCATCACTTCGCCGCACCGCCGGGCGCCGCCCGCCGTTGCGAGCGGGGATAGACCATAAAACCCGTTTGCGGGTCAAGGGTCAATTCCGGGGGTGGAAAAGGAGGGCCGCAAGGTTGCTTTTCGTCGCTCTCCGGCGAGCCATTCGGGCACAGCTCTCATGGCCTTCTCGCCTCAGATCGCTCCACTGGAGCGATGCGGCCTACGGGACGGCTCGAAGCCCCTCATCCGGCGCTTCGCGCCAACTTCTCCCTCAAGGGGAGAAGGAAGCCCCGGGGGGAGGAATCACGCCGCGAGCAGGCGCTCGACCTCGTGCACCAGGTCCTTGAGGTGGAAGGGCTTGCTGAGCACCGAGGCATCCCGGGGCGCCTCCGAGTCGGGATTGAGCGCGACGGCGGCAAAGCCGGTGATGAACATCACCTTGAGGTCGGGGTCCAGTTCGGTAGCGCGGCGGGCCAGCTCGATGCCGTCCATCTCCGGCATCACGATATCGCTGAGCAGCAGCGAGAACGGCTCCTCGCGCAGCCGTTCATAGGCCGACCTGCCGTTGTCGAACGAGACGACCTCGTAGCCGGCGGTCTTGAGGGCGCGGGTGAGGAACTGGCGCATGTCGTTGTCGTCCTCGGCCAGCAGAATGCGCTTCATCATCTTCTCTCGCGGTCCCCGTTTCCGGCGTTCTGCCGGTACTCTAGGAGCTGATGTTTAATGCAAGTTTTCCCGATCGGAAACCGGCACCAGCCAAACGTCAACATCCGGCTGACGGCTTATGGACATTCGTCAGGCGGCGCGGCACATTAAATGCCATGACGAGGCGCTTCGGCGCGTGGGGAGCCCCGGTGCAGTCCGACTATTGGGACAGGCCAGCATTCGAGACCATCCGGCCCCGCCGGGTGACGGCCCCGCTGGTTTTCAGCTCCGCCCATTCCGGCCGCGACTATCCCGAGCGCTTCCTGCAGATGACCCGGCTCGACCACCTGTCGATCCGCCAGTCCGAGGACGCCTTCGTCGACGAACTGTTCGCCCGCGCGCCGCACCTCGGCGCGCCGCTGGTCCGGGCGCATTTTCCGCGTGCCTATCTCGACGTCAACCGCGAGCCCTGGGAACTCGATCCCACCATGTTCGTCGAACCGCTCTCGGACCGGTTCAACACCACCAGTCCCCGCGTCGCCGCCGGGCTGGGCACGCTGGCCCGGGTGGTGGCAGAGAACAAGCCGATCTATCGCGAGCGGCTGACGCTGGACGATGCGCGGATGCGCATCGAGGGCATCTACCAGCCCTACCACGCCACCCTGCAGCGCCTGCTCACCGAGGCGCACGGCAGCTTCGGCGTCGCGGTGCTGATCGACTGCCACTCGATGCCGCGGCTGTCGCGCTCCGGCGACCGGCTCGGGCCCGACATCGTGCTCGGCGACCGCTACGGCACGACCTGCGCGCCGATTCTCGCCGACCTGGCCGAGATGATCTTCGCCGGCGCCGGACTGCGCGTGGCGCGCAACCGGCCCTATGCCGGCGGCTTCTGCACCCGCACCTACGGGCGCCCCCAGCACGGCGTGCATGCGCTGCAGATCGAGATCAGCCGGCACCTCTACATGAACGAGGTCACGCTGGAAAAGAATGACGGCTTTGCCGCCATGCGGCAGCTCGTCGACCGACTGCTGACGACGCTGATCGCCATGGACCCGGGGCTGTTGCAGCCGGCCGTGCCGGCGGGACAAAGATACGCTGCGGAGTGAGGTACACCGCGCCCCAGAAAAACGGGCCGCCGGAGCGGCCCAGTCAAGGGAGGAAACGATTGGCAGCCAGACGCCTGGGCCCAAGTCGCGGCGAAGGTTTCGAGCCGCCCATCCATCATGCACCTTCCGGAGTGAACTGATTTGCGCACCGGAACAAGGCGAACTGAAGTCATCAACAGGAAATTCGCAACCCTGTTGCAAAAATGATTCAGGACTGCCAAGCACTATTCGGCGCGGCCGGTTCAAAGCAGCGGCTAATGTGCTGTGAAACTTAAACAAAAGCCGGCGCGGGGGCCTGCATGACCGATACTCTTCTTGGCGGGCTCGACGCCGACCTGGTTGGCCGCACGCTGCTCGATGCCGCCGAAATTGCGGCGGAGCACACCCTGCCCCGCTTCCGCTCGGGCCTTGCGGTGGACAACAAGCTCGAACAGGGCTTCGACCCGGTGACCGAAGCCGACCGCGAGGCGGAGCGCGCCATCCGCGAGCTGCTCGGCGAGCGCTTCCCGGAGCACGCCATCATCGGCGAGGAGTGGGACGACAAGCAGGGGAGCGGGCGCTTCGCCTGGATCATCGACCCCATCGACGGCACTCGCGCCTTCATCACCGGCGTGCCGGTCTGGGGCACGCTGGTCGGGCTGACCGTCGATGGCAAGGCCGTCGCGGGCCTCATGGCGCAGCCCTTCACCGGCGAGATCTACATGAGCCTCCCCGGCGAGGCGAGCTACTACCGCGGCTTCGACAAGGAGCCGATGCACACGTCGCGGGTCACCGAGCTCGGCAAGGCCAAGCTGACCACCACGTCGCCTGACCTGTTCGAGCAGAACGGCCTCACCGGGCCGTGGGACCGGCTGCGCGGCAAGGTACTGACCACGCGCTACGGGCTCGATTGCTACGGCTATGCGCTGATGGCTGCCGGCCACATTGATCTCGTCGTCGAGGCGGCGCTGAAGGATGTCGACATCTGCCCGCTGATTCCGCTGATCGAGAACGCCGGCGGGGTAGTCACCACGTGGGACGGCGGCCGTGCCGAACAGGGCGGCAACTGCGTCGCCGCGGCGACGCCGGAACTGCACGCGGCGGCGATGGCAGCGCTCAGGGGGTGACGGATCGTCCCCTCATCCGTCTCGCTTCGCTCGCCACCTTCTCCCTCGAGGGGAGAAGGAAGAAGGCGCGCCGCCTCGCCGCTGGGGCACCGTGTCCCCTCTCCCCTTGAGGGAGAGGGTGGATCGCGCGAAGGCCGGGACGGGTGAGGGGACGCCTACGTGCTCTGCTCGGTCACGAACGCATCGAAGGCGGCGAAGACCTGCGCGCGGATGGCGTCGTTTTCCATGAACATCTCGTGCCGGGCGCCGGGCACGACGACGTGCCGGCCGGTGCGCATCCTGAGGCCAAGGGTCTCGATGGCGTTGGTCGACACGATCTGGTCCTGCGCCGCCGCCAGCATCAGCACCGGGATGCGCACCGCGCCGGGGAACTGGTCGGTGGCCGCACCGGCCATGGCGGCGAAGGCGGACGCGGCCCAGCGCACGGTCGGAGCCCCGATGGTGAGGTCCGGCCGGGCCTTCAGCACCTCGCTGCTGCGATTGAAGCGGACGGGATCGGAGGTCAGCGGATTGCCGGCAAAGCTCTGCTCGGTCTGCGGCTTGTCGCCCGGCCGGCCGATCGGAAGGCGTCCGAGCCCGAGACTGGCGAGCGTGCCGGCCAGCCGCGCCATGCCGGCCATGCCGAAGGGCTGCCCGTCGAGGCCGACCATCGGCGCGGAGAGGAAGATGCGCTCGAACATCATGCGGTCGCGGATGCCGGCGTACAGGCTGACCAGCCCGCCCATCGAGTGGCCGACGAGATAGTAGGGCGCCGGGCAATCGGGCAGCAGGATCGAGCCGTGGAAGGCCTTGAGGTCCTCCCAGTAGTCGTCGAAGCGCCGGACGTAGCCCAGTCGCGGGTTACCGATCAGCCGCTGGCTGCCGCCCTGCCCGCGCCAGTCGAAGGTGGCGACGGCAAAGCCGCGCGACTGGAAATCGGCGATCGTCTCGAAATACTTCTCGATGAACTCGCAGCGGCCCTGCACAAGGCAGATGGTGCCGCGCGGCGCGCCCTGCCCCTTGGGAAAGGTGGCATAGCGCAGCCGGATCTTGTCGGCGGCCTCGAAATAGCCGACGCGGGCCCCCTCGGGCACCGGGTTGGAGGGCACCACGGCAAGTGTTGGTCCGTTGGGATCGACGATGGCGTTCATGGCGATTCCTTAGCGGATTCCGGCGCTTCGCAATATGGTGTGCATGGCACGCGGCGGCCTTCTTCACCAGCCGTCATCCCAGCGAAAGCTGGGACCCAACCATCCACCTGCGCGGGCTGAGAAATGGGTCCCCGCTTTCTGAGGGATGACAGCCTGTAGGAGTGACGATGGTACCCATGGGCAGCCAATCGCCACGCCCCAAACAGAAAAGCCAGCGCCTCGGTTGAGGCACTGGCTTTCCAGTGACGGCCGCCTTGCGGGGGGCGGGTGAAGGCGGCGCATTCGGTGTGCCCTGCAGCAGACAGTAAGCACAGTCCCGCTTATAGGGAGGGCCGCCTGAACCGGTATTGATCGGGGCATTCATCTTCGGTTCATCGAGGTGAATTGCCCTCTTGAACGCCCGTTTCCGCTTCCTAAATCAATGCTGTCCGCCGGGTGACCCCGGGGACCGGGAACCCGGGAATGAAGGCTCGCCCGCTTGGGGAGCCAGCATGGGACACCCGTACATCCACGTTGCTCAAGGAGAATGTGAAATGGCTGCGTACGATTTTTCCCCCTTCTATCGTTCGACCGTCGGTTTCGACCGCGTGTTCAACCGCCTCGACGCGCTGGTGGGCCAGGAACAGAAGACCTACCCGCCCTACAACATCGAGAAGGTCGGTGCTGACGACTACCGCATCTCGATCGCCGTCGCGGGCTTCGCCGAAGGCGACATCGCCATCGAGAGCAAGGAGAACAACCTCGTCGTGAAGGGCGCCAAGGCCCAGGAGAGCGAGGACAAGGCCCGCGAGTTCCTGCACCGCGGCATTGCCGAGCGCGCCTTCGAGCTGCGCTTCCAGCTGGCCGACTATGTCGAGGTCGCCGGCGCCAGCCTCGAGAACGGCCTGCTGCACATCGAGCTCAAGCGCGAGATTCCCGAGTCCAAGAAGGCCCGCCAGATCCCGATCGCGGCCGGCACCAAGACGATCGAGGACAAATCGGTCAACTGATCCGGTCACGAACAGCCTGGCGAGCCAGGCGGTCTGATCGCCAGGGGAACGGAACGGGGCGTGGTCCGCAAGGGCCGCGCCCTTTTTCGTTGCCCGCGCCGGTAGGCAGGAACCTCGATGCCGCTCCGCCGTTGCCTGAACGGTTCAACGCGTCACCGGAGTGTGCCATGAAATCCCCCGAGATCGGGCTCAAGTCCAACACCAAGTCCGAGATGATCGACCTGCTGAACGCCCGCCTCGCCGACGCGATCGACCTGGCGCTCGTCACCAAGCAGGCCCACTGGAACCTCAAGGGCCCGACCTTCATCGCCGTGCATGAGCTGCTCGACCAGTTGCGGGACGATATCGACGAGCACGTGGACATCATCGCCGAGCGGGTCGCGCAGCTGGACGGCATCGCCATGGGCACGCTGCAGGCCGTGAGCAAGGCCAGCAAGCTCGCCCCCTACCCCACGGACATCCGCAAGGTGCCCGACCACGTCGGCGCCCTGGTCGAGCGCTACGCGGCGCTCAGCAAGTCCACGCGCGAGAGCATCGACACCGCTGACGAAGCCGGCGACGCCGACACGGCCGATATCTTCACGGCGTTCTCGCGCGCGCTCGACAAGGACCTCTGGTTCTTGAAGAGCCACCTCGAATAGCCGGACGGCAAGCAGCCGAACCCCGGCGAGCCTCCGCTCCCGGGTCTTGGCTCAGTCTCGCCGCTTCCGAGGATGCGGCATGGGCGGGACTTCGTCCCTATTATGCCGGTCTACCGGCTCAGTAGTCGGTGGGACTGTCGCCCCGCCCATTGCGAAGGGACTTATGGCGCACGGCACCGCGAAGCGATGCAGGAACCGCAGTCACCCCAGATGCAACGGCTCTACATTGGGGCGCGAGGTGGGGGGATAAGTTTTCTACGACCTCCGCAATTCGGTGCGTGGGGCGCCCCTCCCCACGAGGGGGAGGGAGACGCGGCGGCACGGTCCGTGCCTGCCACTGGCCCTGCACAATACTCGGTGTCATCCCCGCGGAAGCGGGGATCTCCGTTGGGCCGCGCGCACCACGAACAGAGGTTCCCGCTTTCGCGGGAATGACCCGGTGGGTGGGGAGGTCTTGCTACTTCCCCCATCATCGATGTCAGCTGGCGGATGTTGTGATGGAGCCCCCCACGGGGCACGGAGCCACCGTAGTGGGGGTCTGCTACTTCCGTGTCCCGGCCCGGGCGTTGCCGTCGTGCGGGCCGAGTTCGTTGCGGGGACCGTCGTCCCAGGCGCGGCCACGCCTGCGGAACAGGTCCATGCGTTCGGGGTTGAGCGGATAGTAGAGCTGGTTGCCCTCGACCTGGTGCTCCCCGACGATGAGCAGGTGCACGTCGGCGTCGGAATTGTTGAGAAAACTGTGCGCGATGCCGGTACCGGCGGGGAAGCCGACGCCATCGCCGGGTTCGAGCGGGTACAGCTCGCCGTCGACCCACACATCGGGCGTCCCCTGCAAGATGTAGACGAACTCCTCTTCCCTGCTTTCGGCATGCGGGTGCGACGAGCGGTTGCCAGGCGGCAGCACCTCGAGATTGATGCCGATCCGACTCAACCCAAAATGCTGCCCGAAGCGGGCACCGGCACCCTGCATGCCGACGGGCTCGCGCTCATAGGGTTTCAGGAGGTCGGAATAGTGGGCGATGAACGGCGGGCGCGGGCGGACGGACATGGCGGACTCCGGCAATTTCGTGTGGCGGAACATGAGCATCTGCCGGGCGCGATGTCGACTGCCGACGCGCGAGCAAGCGTACCGGCGGGTTCTCAGCCGTGCTATTTCCTATCCCGGGTGACCGCATGAATCGGCCGGTTTCCGGCTTTCTCAGGCGCCCTGCGCCCCTCAACTCCTACAGTTTGCCTATTCGGTCCCCGTCATTTCCTACGCGCGACTGTCACAGGACGGCAAAAAAGTGATCCGGGGCGCTTGCCCACGGTTCTGAATTGTGCGAATCTAGCCTCGATAGGACAGCATGTCTGTCCAATTTCGTGAGCGGCCGGTCTCCCCGGATGCGTTTCACACGCCGATCCGGCTGGCCCGCTTGTCGATAGCGGAAACGGAGGGCGGGGCCTTATCGAGCCCGAATGAGCGGCCATTTGGATGCAGAGCCGCTCCCCACTAAAGGATTGCGCCCTCGGATTCGAGCCGTACACTGAAGTACGACTGGAGCCTGATGGCGTGCCGAAAGGAATGAACCGGCGGGGCGCGACGCCCCGACCAGATGACGACTGCAAGACAGAGGACTTTGCACATGGCTGCTGAGCGGAACGGAAGACAATCACCCCCCGTCATGGACGCCGGCATGCGCAAAGACCTCCCAGCCGGCGTCATGCGGCCCGAGGCCGGGGGGCTCTACGATCCGACGCGTGAACACGATGCCTGCGGTGTCGGCTTCATCGTCAACCTCAAGAACATCCCGAGCCAGAAGACCGTCCAGAACGGCCTGAAGATCCTCGAGAACCTCGAGCATCGTGGTGCCGTGGGCGCCGACCCGCTGATGGGCGACGGCGCCGGCATCATGGTGCAGATCCCGCACAAGTTCTTCCTCAAGGAAAGCGCCCGGCTCGGTCTCCGCCTGCCCGAGAAGGGCCGGTATGCCGTCGGCTTCATCTTCATGCCGCAGGACGCCGAACTGCGCCTGAAGATGGAACGCGTCGTCAACAAGGTGATCGAGGACGAGGGCCAGTCGGTCATCGGCTGGCGCGACGTGCCGTCCGACAACGCCTCGCTGAGCAAGGATCCCGAGATCGTGGCCACCGAGCCGTTTCACCGCCAGGTGATCATCGGCAGGGGCGACGATGTCGCCGACGAGGAGACGTTCGAGCGCAAGCTCTACATCATCCGCAAGGTGATCTCGGCCAAGATCTTCTCGGCCTTCGAAGGCAAGCCGAACGACTTCTACATCGTGTCGATGAGCTGCCGCACGCTGGTCTACAAGGGCATGTTCCTCAGCTGGCAGCTGAGCGCTTACTACAAGGACCTGCACGACCCGGATTTCGAGTCGGCGCTCGCGCTCGTCCACCAGCGCTTCTCCACCAACACCTTCCCGTCCTGGCGGCTGGCGCACCCCTATCGCTTCGTCTGCCACAACGGCGAGATCAACACCGTCCGCGGCAACGTCAACTGGATGGCGGCGCGCCAGGCCTCGGTGTCCTCGCCGCTGTTCGGCGCCGACATCAACAAGCTCTGGCCGATTTCCTACCCCGGGCAGTCGGACACCGCTTGCTTCGACAACGCGCTCGAGTTCCTGCTGCGCGGCGGCTATTCGCTACCGCACGCGGCGATGATGCTCATCCCCGAGGCTTGGGCCGGCAACCCGCTCATGGATGAGGACCGCAAGGCCTTCTACGAGTACCACGCCGCGCTGATGGAGCCGTGGGACGGCCCGGCCGCCATGTGCTTTTCGGACGGCATCCATATCGGCGCGACGCTCGACCGCAATGGCCTCAGGCCCGCGCGCTACCTGGTCACCGAGGACGACGAGGTCGTCATGTCGTCGGAAGCCGGCGTGCTGCCGATCCCGGCCGAAAAGATCAAGAAGAAGTGGCGCCTGCAGCCCGGCAAGATGCTGCTGATCGACCTGAAGCAGGGCCGCATCGTCTCCGACGAGGAGATCAAGGCCGAGCTCGCCACCGCGCTTCCCTACAAGCAGTGGCTGGGCCGCACCCAGATCGTGCTCGAGGAACTGCCGCCCGTGCATTTCGAGCCCAAGACCTCGGACATCCCGCTGCTCGATCGCCAGCAGGCCTTCGGCTACACCCAGGAGGACCTGAAGTTCATCCTGCCGCCGATGGCCGCCACCGGCCAGGAAGCGGTCGGCTCGATGGGCACGGACACCCCGATCTCGGCGCTCTCCAACAAGAGCAAGCTGCTCTACTCCTACTTCAAGCAGAACTTCGCGCAGGTGACGAACCCGCCGATCGACTCGATCCGCGAAGAGCTGGTGATGAGCCTCGTCTCGTTCATCGGGCCGCGGCCGAACGTGCTCGACCTCAACGGCGGCAACAGCCGCCAGCGCCTCGAGGTGCGCCAGCCGATCCTGACCAACGAGGATCTCGAGAAGATCCGCGCCATCGGCGGCATGGAGGACAATCCGTTCCGTTCGAAGACGCTGGACATCACCTATCCGGTGTCGGAAGGCGCCGACGGGATGAAGGCCGCGCTCGACCAGCTGTTCTCGGACGCCGAGATGGCCGTCCACTCGGGCGACAACATCATCATCCTGTCGGACCGGGCGATGAGCCGCGACCGGGTGGCGATCCCGGCGCTCCTCGCAACCGCCGGTATCCATCATCACCTGATCCGCAAGGGCCTCAGGACCTCGGTGGGTCTCGTCGTCGAGACCGGCGAAGCGCGCGAAATCCACCATTTCTGCGCTCTGGCCGGCTATGGCGCAGAAGCGATCAACCCGTACCTGGCGTTCGAGACTCTCGCCGCCATGAAGGACGACCTGCCGGGCGAACTCGACGCGGACGAGATCATCTACCGCTACATCAAGGCGATCGGTAAGGGCATCCTGAAGGTCACCGCCAAGATGGGCATCTCGACCTATCAGTCCTATTGCGGCGCCCAGATCTTCGACGCCGTCGGCCTGAGCTCGGACTTCGTCAACACCTACTTCACCGGCACCGCGACCACCATCGAGGGAGCGGGCCTGAGGGAGATCGCCGAGGAGACCGTGCTGCGGCACAAGGATGCGTTCGGCAACTCGCCGGTGCTCGAGGACGTGCTCGACGTCGGCGGCGACTACGCCTTCCGCCAGCGCGGCGAGGCGCATGTCTGGCGCTCCGAGACCGTCTCGAACCTGCAGCACGCGGCCCGCGGCAACGCCCGCGACAAGTACCGCGAGTTCGCGCGCCTGGTGAACGAGGTCGAGGACAAGTACGTCACCATCCGCTCGCTCTTCCGCATCCGGAAGGCCGACGAGGATGGCCGCCAGCCGGTGGCGCTCGACCAGGTCGAGCCGGCCGTCGAGATCGTCAAGCGCTTCTCGACTGGCGCCATGTCCTATGGCTCGATCTCGCTCGAGGCGCACACGACGCTCGCCATCGCGATGAACCGCATCGGCGGTAAGTCGAACACCGGCGAGGGCGGCGAGGAGCCCGACCGCTTCAAGCCGCTCCCCAACGGCGACAGCAAGCGCTCGGCGATCAAGCAGGTGGCCTCGGGCCGCTTCGGCGTGACCACGGAATACCTGGTCAACTCCGACATGATGCAGATCAAGATGGCCCAGGGCGCCAAGCCCGGCGAGGGCGGCCAGCTGCCCGGCGACAAGGTGAACGACACCATCGCCAAGGTGCGTCACTCGACCCCGGGTGTCGGCCTCATCTCGCCGCCGCCGCACCACGACATCTACTCGATCGAGGACCTGGCCCAGCTGATCTTCGATTTGAAGAACGTCAACCCGGACGGCGCCGTCTCGGTCAAGCTCGTCTCCGAAGTCGGCGTCGGCACGGTTGCCGCCGGCGTCGCCAAGGCGCGCGCCGACCACGTCACCATCTCGGGCTACGAGGGCGGCACGGGTGCGTCCCCGCTGACCTCGCTGAAGCATGCCGGCAGCCCTTGGGAAATCGGCCTCGCCGAGACCCAGCAGACGCTGGTGCGCAACAAGCTTCGCAGCCGCATCGCGGTGCAGGTCGACGGCGGCGTGCGTACCGGCCGTGACGTGGTGATCGGTGCCCTGCTCGGTGCCGACGAGTTCGGCCTCGCCACCGCGCCGCTGATCGCGGCCGGCTGCGTGATGATGCGCAAGTGCCACCTCAACACCTGCCCGGTCGGCGTCGCCACCCAGGACCCGGTGCTGCGCGCCCGCTTCACCGGCAAGCCCGAGCACGTCATCAACTACCTCTTCTTCGTCGCCGAGGAAGTGCGCGAGCTGATGGCCGAGATGGGTTACACCCGGTTCGAGGAAATGGTCGGGCAGATGCAGATGCTCGACAAGACCGAGGCGATCTCGCACTGGAAGGCCAAGGGGCTGGACTTCTCCAAGCTCTTCCACAAGCCGTTCGCGGCCGAGGGCGTGGGCATCACCCATACCGAGGGCCAGAACCATCCGATCGACAAGGTGCTCGACCGCAAGCTGATCGAAGCGGCCCGGCCCGCGCTCGATCACGGCACGCCGGTCAAGATCGTCGAGACGATCACCAGCGTCGATCGTTCGGCCGGCGCCATGCTCGGCGGCGAGGTGGCGAGGCGCTATGGCCATGCCGGCCTCGCCGAGGACACCATCGCGATCGCGCTGACCGGCACCGCCGGCCAGGCCTTCGGCGCCTGGGCGACGCGCGGCATCTCGATCGACCTCGTCGGCGAGGCCAACGACTACGTCGGCAAGGGCCTTTCCGGCGCGCGCCTCGTCGTCCGGCCGCCCGAGGAACGCGGCTTCGTGCCCGAGGATTCGATCATCATCGGCAACACCGCGCTCTACGGCGCCATCACCGGCGAATGCTACTTCCGCGGCGTCGCCGGCGAGCGCTTCGCCGTCCGCAACTCCGGCGCCATCGCGGTCGTCGAGGGTACGGGCGACCATGGCTGCGAGTACATGACCGGCGGCGTGGTGGTGGTGCTGGGCAAGACCGGCCGCAACTTCGCGGCGGGCATGTCGGGCGGCGTGGCCTATGTCCTCGACGAGGACGAGAGCTTCGAGAGCCGCTGCAACATGTCGATGGTCGAGCTCGAGCCGGTCGTCGAGGAGGAAAACCTCGCGGGTCGCGAGTTCGGCCACCATGGCGACCTCGAGACCATGGGCGTGGTCGAGATCCTGCACGACCTGCAGCGTCGCGACGCCGAGCGGCTCTACCAGCTGATCCTGCGGCACAAGACCTTCACCGGTTCGAGCCGCGCCAACCACATCCTGGCCAACTGGGACGACTACCTGCCCAGGTTCCGCAAGGTCATGCCGATCGAGTATCGCAAGGCCCTGCAGAAGATGGAAAAGGCCCGTGAGGCCGCTCAACAGGTCGCGGCGGAGTAAGAACAATGGGCAAGATCACAGGCTTCCTCGAGATCGATCGCGTCGAGCGGGACTATCTCCCGGTCGAAGAGCGGCTGAAGAACTACAACGAGTTCACCATCCCGCTGGGCGACAAGGGCACCCGCGACCAGGCGGCGCGCTGCATGGATTGCGGCGTTCCGTACTGCCACAACGGCTGCCCGGTGAATAACCAGATCCCGGACTGGAACGACCTCGTCTACAAGGGCGAATGGCTGAAGGCGCTGAAGAACCTTCACTCCACCAACAACTTCCCCGAGTTCACCGGCCGCATCTGCCCCGCCCCGTGCGAGGCCAGCTGCACGCTGAACATCCCGGACACCCCGGTGAACATCAAGTCGATCGAATGCGCCATCGTCGACAAGGGCTGGGAAGAAGGCTGGATCACGCCGCAGGTCAACCCGATCAAGACCGGCAGGAAGGTTGCCGTCGTCGGTTCGGGCCCGGCCGGCATGGCCGCCGCGCAGCAGCTCGCCCGCGCCGGCCACGAGGTTCATCTCTATGAGAAGGCCCAGCAGATCGGCGGCCTGATGCGCTACGGCATCCCGAACTTCAAGCTCGACAAGAAGATCATCGACCGCCGCGTCGAGCAGATGGTGGCCGAAGGCGTGGTGCTCCATACCGGCGTCAATGTCGGCAGGGACATCTCGGTCGAGGATCTCGCCAACCAGTACGACGCGATCGCCATGGCTGGCGGCGCCGAGAAGCCGCGCGACCTGCCGATCCCGGGCCGCGAGCTCGACGGCATCCACTTCGCCATGGACTTCCTCAGCCAGCAGAACCGCCGCATCACCGGCGAGCCGCTGAACAACGTCAACCCGATCCTCGCCGGCGGCAAGCACGTCGTCGTCATCGGCGGCGGCGACACCGGCTCGGACTGCATCGGCACCTCGAACCGCCAGGGCGCGCTTACGGTCACCCAGATCGAAATCATGCCCGCCCCGCCCGAGAAGGAGAACAAGGCGCTCGTCTGGCCGAACTGGCCGCTGAAGATGCGGACCTCCTCGAGCCAGGAAGAGGGCGTGGAACGCGACTTCGCCGTGGCAACGATCAAGTTCGACGGCGAGAACGGCAAGGTCACCGGCCTGCAGTGCGCGCGCGCCGACGAGAAGTTCCAACCGATCCCGGGCACCGAGTTCACCCTCAAGGCCGATCTCGTGCTGCTCGCCATGGGCTTCCTCGGCCCGGTGCAGGAGGGCCTGGTGCAGGAGGCCGGCGTCGCCACCGACAAGCGCAGCAACGTCATGGCCGACACCATCAGGTACCAGACCAGCCGGGAGAAGTTCTTCTCGTGCGGCGACATGCGTCGCGGCCAGTCGCTGGTCGTCTGGGCCATCCGCGAAGGGCGCCAGTGCGCCCGCTCGATCGACGAATGGCTGATGGGAACGACCGACCTGCCGCGCTGAGCGGACTGAATGAACAAGGGGCGCCGAGGCGCCCCTTGGCTTTTCACCGTAGAGCTAAGCCGCAGTCATCGCCGCAAGGCATTCTGCTGCTCCCCACACCGGAAAGCGGCATCGCTTCAAGCAGACAGTGACATGACCTAAGGTCCCGCCGGGTTCTCCACCTTGCCCACGCCGAAGGCATCGGCGCGTCCCACGGGCGCTTCGAGCATCTGGGTCAGGTCGAAACCGGCCGGGACGGCGTCGGCCGTGTCGGCGGTGACGAGGTCGACCGCGCGGCGCGTTGCATTGGTCAGCGGAATGACGGCCCCCGCCACCTCGAGCAGCTTCATCTGCCCCAGGCCCTGGTACGGCGGCCTGAGCATCAGCTGGGCATCGGTACCGAGCAGCGGATCGGCCACCTCGATGCCGACGGCGCCGCCGCCGCGATAGTAGTTCCTCAGGCTCTGGCTGACATAGAAGGCGAGCTTGTCGGCGCCGGCGGCAGAGAAGTGGATGCCGTCGTCCTTGCGCATGCGCACCTGGTTGCCGTTGAGGTCGGGCCCGCGCGAGGTGTAGCCGCCATCCTCGGCGGCGAACTTGTCGTAGATATCGAGGAACTCGGCACCACCCGAGAAGGCGGCGAGCCGCTGGATCTCGTTGACCTGGATCATCGCCTTGCCGAACTTGGGCGCTTCCATCGGCGGCAGCCCGATCCAGATCACCGGCTTGTTGGCCGCGCGCATTGCGCGCACCACGTTGCTGACCCGGGCCGAGTACTCGGTGGTCCATTCCGGCGTCAGCGAACCGTAGCTCTGGTCGTTGAGCCGCATCTTCTGGCGGTCGTTGATGCCGATGATGAACACGGCGATATCGAACGTGTTCGCCGCGATCTGCTGGTCGATCGTCTTGGGCCAGTCGAAGAAATCCGGACGCACGAAGCTCGACGAGCCGACGCCCTGCACGATCACGGCCAGGTTCGGGTCGTCGGCATAGAGGCGCTCCAGGGCCAGACCCACGTCGGTCGCCATCGAGTCGCCGAATACGGCGAGACGCGTGGCGCCCGCGGCCTTTTCGATCTTGGGCTTTGCCGGCGGCAGGTCGGCCTTCTTGGGCTTGACCACCGGCTTTTCGACGACGGGCGCCTGTTGCTGTTGTTCCTGCGGGTCGCCGAACAGCAGATCCATCAGCGTGCGCCGCTTCTTGCGCGGGGGCGCCTGGTCGGCCTGTGCGACAAGCATGGGGCCACTCTCGGCCTGCGCGGTGATTGCCGCAGGCGGCGTTACCATCTCGCGCGCTTCGGCAAACATCGTCAGCACGTCGGTGAGCACGAGCGCCAGCACCGCAAGGCCTGCAAGCCAGATCACCAGCCGGTTGGGTTTTCTCTGCATGGGTGCATTTAGCCGATGCGACGGGGCGAATAGAACCCTGCTCGCAACAAATCTACCGCTGTTCTGCTTCCCCCGGAGGGCAGTGCGCATCCGTCCAGCTTTCGATCGATTTCCGAGTCATTCCCGCGAAGGCGGGAACCTCTGTTGGCAGAGCGCGCGGCCAAACGGAGATCCCCGCTTTCGCGGGGATGACCCGGTGGAGGTACGGGGATGACCCGGTGGAGGTGGATTCAAGGGAGGAGGGTTCGGTCACCGTGTCGCCGCGGCCAGCTCCTCATAGCTGCGGAGCGTGATGAAGCCGTCCGCTACCTCGCCCTGCGCCGCCTGGAAGCGTGCATAGGCCGCCTGGCTGACCGGTCCGATGCGCCCGTCGACGACGCCATCGTAGAGCCCGAGGTCAATCAGGGCCTGCTGGATCGCCTTGCGCTGGTTCAGGTTGGGAAACTTGGTGCCGCGCGGCCATGGATGCACGAAGCCGCCCGAGCCCTTCAGCCGGTCGGCCAGGTGGGCGACCGACAGCGCGTAACTGTCGGAGAAGTTGTAACCCTTGAGCACGAGGTAGTTGGCCGTCATCAGAAACTTGGGCCCGCCCTGCCCGGCCGGCGCATAAAGGAACACCGGGGTCGCGAGGTCGGCGAACTGCCGCCCCTTCACCCGCCGCACGCCGCGATCGGCGAAGAACGACGCCGGCCGCAGCTCGTCGCGCGTCGCCAGCAGGTAGTCGAAGCCCGCCGGCACATCGACCTCGAAGCCCCAGTCGAGCCCGGGGCGATAGCCCAGGTCGAGCAGGAACTTGGCGCTCGTCGCCAGCGCGTCGGCGAGCGAATGGTGCAGGTCGATGCGACCGTCGCCATCGCCATCGGAGCCATGCGCGATGACGTTGGACGGGTTGACCTGCAGGTGTCCGATGGCGCCGGCCCAGGAGCCGACCAGTTCGCTCGCCTGCATGTGATTGATCTGCAGCAGCTGCAGTGCGGCGATGAAATCGGCTTCGTCCTGCTTCAGCCGGCCGCGCCGCTGGTGCACCAGCGTGGCCAGCGAGCGGATGATCGGCCGGATCAGCCTGGCGTTGCCGAGCACCGCGCCATAGTCGGTCTCGATGCCCCAGATGGCACCCAGGACATAGGGATCGACGCCGGTGCGCGTGCCGACATCGGCAAACAGCGCGCGGTTGCGCTCGATCGCCGCCTGTCCGCGTTCGATCCGGCCGGTGGTGACGCGCTTGTCGAGATAGTCCCACACCGCGGTGGTGAACTCGGGCTGCGTCTCGACGAGGTCGGGGATGTCCGGATCCGGCGTCAGGCCCGCGGTCGCGGCGCGGTACGTCTCGGCGCTGACGCCGGCCGCTATCGCCCTGGCCTCGAAGTTGCGGAGGAACGACGCGAAGGACTCGACCGGGGCGGCGAGAGCCGGCGTGGCAAGCAGGAGCGCAAACACGATAGCAATGCGAAGCATGCTGGACTTCCCCTCACCCGGCCGCTGACGCGGCCACCCTCTCCCTCAAGGGGAGAGGGTATTGTGGCACGATCTTGCTCCCCTTCCCCCTCCCCTGCGGGAGAGGGTGCCTCGCCAAGCGAGGCGGGTGGGGAAGACTCAAGCTGCTACCGATTCCTCGTGGCCAAATAGCGTTCCCAGGTCAGCGCCGCCTCGACGATCTCGGTTAGGTCGTCATGCGCCGGCGTCCAGCCCAGGACCTCGCGGATCTTTTCGGCCCGGGCCACGATCGAAGCCGGATCGCCCGGGCGGCGCGGCTGCTCCACCACTTCGAAGTCGACACCGGACACATCCTTCACCGCGCGGATCACCTCGCGCACCGAGTAGCCGCGACCGTAGCCGCAGTTCATGGTGATGGACGCTCCGCCCTCGCGCAGGTAGTCGAGCAGCAGGGCATGCGCTTCGACGAGGTCGGTGACGTGGATGTAGTCGCGCACCCCGGTGCCGTCGGGCGTGGGAAAGTCCGTGCCGAAAATGCCCATCTGCGGGCGCTGCCCCAGCGCGGCCTGCGCGGCCACCTTGATCAGGTGTGTCGCCGTCGGCGAGGACTGCCCGCTGCGCCGCCCGGGGTCGGCGCCGGATACGTTGAAGTAGCGCAGCACGCCATAGGCCAGAGGATGCGCGGCGGCCACGTCGGCCAGCATCAGCTCGGTCATCAGCTTGCTGCGCCCGTAGGGCGATTCCGGCATCAGCTGGCTCGTCTCGGCCACCGGCTCGAGCCCGGCATTGCCGTAGACCGCGGCGGTCGAGGAGAAGATGAAGTGCCGCACCCCGCTCCTGACCGCCGCCTCGATCAGGTTGCGCGAGGTCGCGGTATTGTTGGCGTAGTACTTCAGGGGATCGGTGACCGATTCCGGCACCACGATGGAGCCGGCGAAGTGGATGATCGCATCGACCTCGCGCTCGGCAATGATCCCGCCGACGAGGGCCATGTCGCCGGCATTGCCGGCAACGAAGCTGGCGCGATGGTCGATGGCCCAGTCGAAACCGGTGCTGAGGTTGTCGAGCACGACGACGGTCTCGCCGGCGTCGGCCAGGCGCAACACCATATGGCTGCCGATATAGCCGGCGCCGCCGGTGACCAGAACCGCCATCGGGTACCTCACGTGCAAAGGACGCGCTGACGCTAGCGCCCAGGTGCTAAGAACGGCTTACCCGCCCGACGGCAGCGGCTTGCCTCAGGCCGCCTCGACGGTCAGTTCCGCCCCCTGGGCGCTTACGATCCGCACCCGAACGCCGGCGGCGAGGTCCGGGCCGGTGACGCGCCAGGTGGTATCGTCGAGGCTCAACCGGCCCACGCCATCGAGGATCGGCTGGTCCAGCACCACCTCGCGGCCGACATAGCGCTGCGCCCGCTGGTTGAGGAACGGCCGGTCGGACACCGGACCCGGGCCGCGCACGCGCAGCCACAGCCAGATCGCAACCAGCGCCAACGCCCCGAAGATGACGAACTGCAGCGGCCAGAACACGGCAATGGACAGGGACAGCACGCCGGTCACAAGCGCAGCCGCCCCGAGCCAGACCAGCACCCCGCCCGGCAGAACCAGTTCGAGCCCGAGCAGCAACAGCCCGGCCACGATCCAGGACCAGGCGCCGTACTGGGCGATGAAATCGACGACCTGCACTTGCTGTTCCTCGCTGCTGGATCAGGTGGTCGACGGCGGCCGGCTGGTCGGCACGCGCGGCGCCGGCTTGCCGTCACCGCCGCCGAACGTCTCCCGGGCGATCTCGGCGATACCGCCGATGGCGCCGATCACGCTCGACGCCTCGACCGGAAGCATGAGCACCTTCTGGTTGGGCGACTTGGCCAGCGCTTCCAGCGCCTTGATGTAATTGTTGGCCACGAAGTAGTTGATCGCCTGCACGTTGCCCGAGGCGATGGCGTTCGACACCATCTCGGTCGCCTTGGCCTCGGCCTCGGCCGAACGCTCGCGCGCCTCGGCATCGCGGAACGCCGCCTCGCGCCGGCCCTCGGCCTCAAGCACCTGGCTCTGCTTCTGGCCCTCGGCCTGCAGGATCGCCGCCTGCCGCTTGCCTTCGGCCTCGAGGATCAGCGCGCGCTTCTCGCGCTCGGCCTTCATCTGTCGGCCCATCGACTCGATGAGGTCCTTGGGCGGGTCGATATCCTTGATCTCGATGCGGGTGATCTTGAGGCCCCACGGGCTCACCGCGGTATCGACGACGCGCAGCAGGCGGCTGTTGATCTCGTCGCGATGGCTGAGCAACTCGTCGAGGTCCATCGAGCCCATCACCGTGCGGATATTGGTCATCGTCAGGTTGAGGATGGCGATCTCGAGCTGGGCCACTTCGTAGGCGGCCGCCGCGGCATCGAGGATCTGGTAGAAGGTGACGCCGTTGGCGGTCACCGTGGCGTTGTCGCGCGTGATCACCTCCTGATGCGGCACGTCCAGCACCTGCTCCATCATGTTGATCTTCTTGCCGACGCTGTCGACGAACGGGATGATCAGGCTGAGCCCGGGCTTCAGCGTGCGGATGTAGCGACCGAAGCGCTCGACCGTGTAGTTGTAGCCCTGCGGCACCACCTTGGCGCCGGCGAACAGCACCAGCACCGCCAGCACGCCCAGTGCGATGAGCGCCACGCTCAATCCATCGAGTTGCAGAAAGCCCATCCCCAAAACCTCTCCTGACGCCCAGCCCTGTTGAAGATGTAGGGGCGACGGGGAGTCGGCGCAACATTGCCGGCAGGCTATCCGCAGCCGCGTGACGGCGACAAAGCCCGAATGTCGCGCTACTCTCGTCTGCATGCAGCTGACCAACGACATGGGTGTAGCGATCGCCGAACGCCGCGGCGTGCGGTTGACGAGCCCCGACCGGCCGGTGCTTGCCGGCGAGACGGTCACCAAGGCCCAGCTCATCGCCTACTACGATGCCGTTGCCGAGCGCATGCTGCCGCATGTCGCCAACCGGGCCCTCGCCCTCGTGCGCGTCCCCAATGGCTCGCGGCCCTTCTTCCAGAAGCACGACACCGGGGGGTTCCCCGACACGATGAGGCGTGTCGCCATCGAACTGAAGGAGAGCGAGCGCGAAGATCATTTCTATGTCACCGACATCGCGGGCGTGATGGCTGGCGTGCAAATGTCGACGCTCGAGTTCCATATCTGGGGCAGCCATATCGACACGCTCGAAAAGCCCGATCGCATCATCTTCGACATCGACCCCGACGCTGGGCTCGACTTCGGGCGCGTGCGCGCCGCCGCCTGCCGAATCCGCGACGTGCTGAAGGAATGGGGGCTGCAGAGCTATCCCATGGTCACCGGCGGCAAGGGCGTCCACGTCATTGCGCCGCTGAGGCCGGTAACCGAGTGGCCGCTGGTCAAGCTCTTCTGCCGCACCTTCGCGCAGCGCCTCGAGGACAACGAGCCCGACAGCTTCACCGCCAATATCAGGAAGGTCCAGCGCCAGGGCCGGATGTTCGTCGACTACCTGCGTAATGAACGCGGCGCGACCGCGGTCACGCCGTTCTCCACCCGCGCCCGGCCGGGCGTGCCGTGCGCCGTACCGGTCGGCTGGGACGAACTCGATAGGCTGAAGGCCGCCAACCAGTTCGACATCGAAGCGGCGGCCGAGCGGGCCGGGCAGCCCGACCCGTGGCCTGACTATTTCGAGCTCACCCAGTCGATCACCAAGGGCATGGTCGAGGCGGTCGCAGGACCGCTGAAGGATCTGGAGCAGTAGGGCGCCTCGCCCGAAGCCACTCCGTGAGGGCGCGGTCGAGCCCCCTAGATCCAGCCAGCCAGTTCCTTCCGGATCACCGTTTCCAGCATCGCCATGCCCGGTTCGCTGTCGTTGAGGCAGGGAATGTAGGCGTAGCGCTCGCCGCCGGCGTGCTCGAACTGTTCGCGCCCGGTGATGGCCAGTTCCTCGAGCGTCTCGATGCAATCGACCGAGAAGGCCGGAGCCACCACGGCCACACGCTTCTTGCCCTCGGCGGGCAACGCTTCCAGCGTCGTATCGGTATAGGGCTGCAGCCACTGCGCCGTTCCGAACCGGCTCTGGAACGTGACCTTCAGCTTGTCCGCCGGCCAGCCGAGATACTCGCGTACCAGCCGCGTCGTCTTGAGGCACTGGCAATGGTACGGGTCGCCGTTCTCGAGGTACTCGATCGGCATGCCGTGGTAGGAGGTGAGGATGACGTCGGGCGTGAAATCCAGCTTGGCGACGCCCTCGGCGATGCTCTGCGCCAGCGTCTCGACATAGGTCGGGGTGTCGAAATAGGGCGGCAGCGTGCGGATCGCCGGCTGCCAGCGCAGCGTCTTCAGCACATCGAACGCCTTGTCATTGGCCGTGCCCACCGTCGTCGCCGAGTATTGCGGGTAGAGCGGCGCGAGCAGGATCTTCTGGCACCCCGCATCCTGCAGCGCCTTGATCCCGGCCTCGGTCGACGGGTTGCCGTAGCGCATCCCGATCTCGACCACGACATTGCTCCCCAGCCGCTCCTGCAGCTTGCTTGCCTGCCGCCGGCTGATCACCCGCAACGGGCTGTCGCCCGCCTCGTTGTCCCAGATACGCTTGTAGTTCGCGCCGCTCTTTTGCGGTCGGACCGACAGGATGACGCCCTGCAGCAGCGGCTGCCAGAACAGCGGGTTGACCTCGATGACACGCCGGTCGGACAGGAACTCGCTGAGGAAGCGGCGCATCGACCAGTAGTCGGTCGCGTCGGGCGTGCCGAGGTTGAGCAGTAGGACCCCGACTTTCGGCGTCCTGATGGGGGGGTGGCCGGGAGGGAGTTCGGGTGCCATGGGTGGCCTGTCTGCTGGTGGCGTTCTTGCTGGCGCACCATAGTCGGGGAGGCCCCGAACACAAGTGCAAGTGTGTCGCGCCGGTTCTACAGGCTCGACAGCAGCAGCAGTGCGCCGAACAGGAACACCACCACCGCTCCGGCCAGTTCGGCCCACCAGACGAGTTGCCCCGCGCGGCTGCCGCTGCGGCCGAGGTAGCGCGCCGCAAGGCCCTTCGCGCCCACGGCGAGGATCGCAAGGGTGGCTACCGTGATCGCGGTCCCCAGACCCATCAGGAACACCGCCGCTATGCCCGCGGCAAGGATGCCCTGGCTGAGCGCGAAGACCAGAATGATGAGGGCACCCGAGCACGGCCTGAGACCCACCCCGAGCACGACGCCCAGTTGCTCGCGCCAGTCGCCGCCGGTCTGGTCGGCGGTGACGACGTGCGCGTGATCATGCCCGTCATGGTCGGTGTCACCATGATCGTGGCCATAGTGCGCGTCGCCCGGCACCCGACCATGGCCGTCGAGCGCCGGGCCACCGGCCGGCTGCGTTGCCGTGCGAAAGGTGAAGGCGGGCGTCTGACCGGCGAGCACCGCGTGACCGGCCGGTTCGTCGGCATGCAGGTGCTGGTGCGCCTTGGCGGTGAGGTCGGCGTCGTGGCGATGGTCGTGTCCCCAGCCGAACAGCTTGCGCGCGATCAGCCAGACACCGAGCAGGGCGATGAGGCCATAGGACGCCTTCTCGACCCACAGCACGGCATTGTCCATCACCGCACTGGAGAGGCCCAGGATCGCCGCGGCGACGCCCACGAATACCACTGCCACCAGCGACTGCATCATCGCCGCGGCAAAGCTCAGGGCTACCCCGCGCTTGAGCTGCCGCTCATTGGCGAGCATGTAGCTGCCGATCACCACCTTGCCGTGGCCGGGCCCGGCGGCATGGAAGACGCCATAGAGAAAGCTCAGCCCGCCAAGGATCCAGAAGGCGTTCCAGTCCGTCCTGAGCTTGCCGAGCGCCGCGGTGAGCGCCCTGTAGAAATCCTCCTGCGCCACCTGGACCCAGCCGAGCAGCCCGGTACGCGGCAACCTGAACCCCGGCTCGGGCGGCGGGCCGCCGAACGGCATGGAGGGCCTGGCCTCGGCCACCTGATTGACCGCCTCGAGCGCGGTCGCGGCAGTATTGGCCGGCGCCGTGGTCGGACACTCGACGACGATCTCGCCCTGCGAGCCGCGCACCGCCGCCTCGAGATCGGCCGGCAACGTGGTGACGTCGGGGGGCAGTTCACCCAACCGCGCCTGCAGCTCGGGTGACAGCTCGCGCGGCGGCTGAAGGCGCACCATACACCCGACGGGTGCATTCTGCAGCGTCACGTCCTCCGGCCCGGCAAAGGCGATGGCGACATAGTATTCGGGGTCGGCGATGGCGAGCTCGAGCCGGCGCTCGATGCGATGCGGCTCGGACAGCGCGACACCGAAGGTCAGCGTCGAGCGATTGTTCCCGAACACGAACCTGCCGTCGTTCATCGACGAGAGCGCGATGGGCGCCCCACCCTCGACCAGCGAGGTGTAGAAACCGTACTCGGCCAAGCCCTTTAGGTTCTCGTCGGCCAGTTCCTGCATTTCCCCGGACGAGGTGATGCCGTCGTTGTCGGTATCGAGGCCCTGGATCTGCCAGACCGAAAACGCCTCGTCGAACGTCCAGCTGTTGTGAATGGCAGCAAGCTCGCCCTGGTCGTTGAAAACCAGCGTGGCCTTGGCATCGATCCAGATGTGGGGATGCGCCTGGGCCGCGCCGGCCCATGCAAGGGCGGCGACCGCCGCCAGCACCAGCTTGCGCAATCCCATGACCATCAGTGCCTGCCCTCTCCCCTCAGGTGACCGGATTGTCCGCGAACCAGGCGACCAGATGGTCGATCAGCGCGCGGACTTTGCCAGCCAGATGCCGCCGGTGCGGGTACACCGCCTGCAGGCTCGGGCCTTCCGGCATCCGGTCCTCGAGCACGCGCACCAGCCGCCCCGCGGCGATCTGCGGGTCGGCGAGGTAGGTTGGCAATACGGCAAAGCCGAGGCCGGCCAGCGCCGCCTGCATCGCGGCCACCGGGGAATTGACGCGGGCCGGCCCGGAGACGTGCACGGTCAACGGCTTGCCGTCTTCGATGAACCGCCAGGAACTGTGCGAGGGCATGTTGGTATCGAGGATGCATGGCATGGTGCGCAGCGCCTCGCCCGAGGCCGGCAGGCCGACGCGCTGCACCAGATCGGGCGAGCCGCAGATCGCGTGCCGCATGTCCGAGATCTTGCGCGCGATCAGCGAGGAATCGGCCAGCGTCGAGATGCGCAGCGCGACGTCCACCCCCTCCTCGACGAGGTCGACATAGCGGTCCTCGAGCCTGAGGTCGACCGAGACCAGCGGGTTCTTGACCATGAAGGCGAAGATCGCCGGCGCCAGCGTCGTCTCGCCGAGGTTGCGCGGCGCCGAGATGCGCAGCATGCCACGCGGTTCCGAGGTCTGGTCGGAGATGGTGGCATCGAGCTCGTCGAGCTGCTGCAGCAGCTGGCTCGCCTCGCGATAGTAGGCCTCGCCCGCCTCGGTAAGGCTGAGTTTTCGCGTCGTGCGGTTCATCAACCGCACTCCGAGATAGTCCTCGAGGTCGGTGACGTACTTGCTGAGAAGCGCCTTGGACCGACCGTGCTGGCGGGCCGCGGAAGAGAAGCCGCCAGCGTCGAAGACCTGGACAAAGGCGCGGATACGGGCAAGGTCCTGGCTCATGCGACGGGCAAAACCGTGTAGATTGATCGGAGCGTCCACCCGCACGAATAAGTCATCCGCACGGGGTGAACAATGCCGCCCCTTGGTCGTTCGGTGATTAACGATAGGATGGGAGCCATGTCGCTCGAACCGATCCTGCAGTCTATCTATCCACCCATGACCGAACCCGAAGCCCGCTCAACGCTTTACAGGCTGATCGAAGCCGGCCAGCTGGCGCACAAGGCGCTGCTGGTGCCGCTGCTCGACCGCGGGCTCGAGCCGGGCGACGACGCCGTGATCTTCGCTCTGCATGCCGAACCGGGCGCCAGCGAGGAGCGTCTGGCCGCCGAATTGGGCCTAGGCGCCGAACAGTTGCAGCCGCGCCTCGAGCGGCTGATCGAGCGCGATGTCGTCCTGCACCGGGCTACCGGCCCCGAGCTTGCGCCCGGACTTGCCCTCAGCGAACGCGGCGAGCGCATCCGCGAAGTCCTCGCCGCCAACTGGGAACAGCTCGAGGAAGCGCTGTTCGCCGAGTTGACCGACAAGAAGCGCAAGGGCCTGGGCAAGGCGCTGAAGCGCTTCGTGGAACTGCTGCGCCTGGCTTAAGGCAGGAAGCTTACCACAATCTCGGTGTCATCCCCGCGAAAGCGGGGACCTCCGTTTGCCGGGCCATCCCAAAACAGAGGTTCCCGCTTTCGCGGGAATGACCCGGTGGCTGGGCGAGTGTCCTACCTACAGTATGCACCGGTACGGGAAACGCTCCCCCCGGTCCCCTCCCCGCAAGAGGGAAGGATCAAGGGGGTCGGCAAGCATCAGGTATCGTCAGTTGACCCCCGCAATCCGCCCCACCCGCCGGTCGATCAGCATGACCGTGGTGATGACGACGAAGGCGAACAGAACCATGCCGCCGGCGAGGAGATGCGCCTTGTCCCACTCCAGCCGCTCGACAAAATCGTAGATCGCCATCGACACCAGCTTGGTCTTGCCGGGGATGTTGCCGCCGATCATCAGCACCACGCCGAACTCGCCCACCGTATGCGCGAAGGTGAGGATGGCGCCGGTGAGGTAGCCCGAGCGGGCCAGCGGGATGACGAGGCGGAAGAACGTGCTCCGGCGTCCGGCGCCGAGCGTCGCCGCCGCCTCGAGCGGCTCGTCGCCGATGGCCTCGAAGGCGGTGCGCAGCGGTTGCGTCATGAACGGCAGCGAGTAGAGTACCGAGGCGATCACCAGCCCCTCGAACGAGAAGGCCAGCGTGCGGGCGCCCCACAGCGGGGCGATCAGTCCACCCGGACCGTTCGGTCCGAACGCAAGCAGCAGGTAGAAGCCGAGCACGGTCGGCGGCAGCACCAGCGGCAGCGAGACCACGGCCGCCACAGGGGCCTTCCAGGCCGATTGCGAGCGGGTGAGCCACCAAGCGATAGGGGTCGCAACGAAGAGCAGGATGGCAGTGACGATGAGCGCCAGCGTCAGCGTCAGCCCGACCGGCTGCGCAATCTCGGTGACGCTTGGCATCGTTCACCTCACCTCGTAGCCATATTTCTCGATGATGGCCCTGCCTTCATCGCCCTGCAAGAACTGCAGGAACGCCTTGGCCGCTGGATCGCCCGCCCCG
Source organism: Devosia sp. (assembly GCF_017307495.1). Taxonomy (GTDB): domain Bacteria; phylum Pseudomonadota; class Alphaproteobacteria; order Rhizobiales; family Devosiaceae; genus Devosia_A. Next base: position 137,864 of record NZ_JAFKHE010000024.1, read on the forward strand.
GCCGTGGTCAGCACCGCGTCCTGCCGGATCGGCGCATAGTCCTCGGCCGGCACCCGCCAGACCTGCGTTGCCGGCTTGTCGACCACCTGGCTCAGGGCCACGAAGCCCAACTCGGCATTGCCGGATTCGATGAACTGCAGCGCCTGCGAGATGTTCTCGCCGGTGACGATCCTGGCTGCGACCGTCTCGGTGAGCCCGAGCCTGTCCAGCACCTGCATGCCGGCGGCGCCGTAGGGCGCAGTCCTGGGGTCGGCGACCGCAAGATGCTGGAAGGCGTTGGCCTTCAGCACGGCCGCCCCATCGGTCACGTCGATGGTCGGGGAATAGAGCACCACCTTGCCCACGGCATAGGTGAACACTGTACCCGCGACGCCGAAGCCTTCCTGCACCGCAAGCGCCGGCCGCTTGTCGTCGGCCGCAAGGAACACCTCGAACGGCGCGCCCTGGCTGAGCTGGGTATAGAGCTGGCCGGTCGCGCCGAAGCTGAAGGCCACCGTATCGCCGGTCCTCGCGGTGAACGCCTTGCCGAGTTCTTCGGCCGGCTTGGTGAAGTTCGCAGCTACTGCCGCGCTGATCTCGGCAGCCGGCGCGGAGACCGTCATCAGCACGGCCAGAGCGAGGCCCGGCAGGAGGAACGTGCGGCGCATGGGGCCTCCATCGATATGTCCCGAAAGAAATATCGATTGTTGTGGCAAAGCAGCTTGCCAGCAGCAAGCGTTATTTTCGATCAGACATATCAGTGTGGAGCGCCGACAGTGCGTCGACATCCCGCGCGATCGCCCTGCGTGTCGCTTCCTGCATGCCGCGATAGCGCTCGAGCACTTCGCGGCCGGCCGCGCTGAGGCTGGCGCCCTGCTCCTTGCCGCCGCGCGAGGCATCGACCAGCGGCGCCCCGAACCCCTCGTTGAGCGCCTGCACCAGGCTCCAGGCTCGCTTGTACGACATGCCCATCCGCTTGGCCGCCTCGGAGATCGACCCGGTCTCGGCGATCAGTTCCATCAGGTCGGCGCGGCCGGGACCGATGTAGAAGGTCTCGGAGAGGGTGATGCGCAGGTGGGAGAGGCCGATAGTGACGTTCTTCGCTGACTTCGCAGTCATCGCCTTCTCCCCTTGCGGGAGAAGGTGCCCGAAGGGCGGATGAGGGGTAACTCTCCGCGAACTCCGTCGCCCGTCGCTCCCGCTCCCGTCGCGCAACCGCTGGCTGCGGACCCCTCATCCGGCGCTGCGCGCCACCTTCTCCCGCAAGGGGAGAAGGGAGTCCCGACTGCCAAATCGATCACTAGTGATTCAGCTGCGACGCTTCCCGCGCCAGCGTCTCGATGCGCTTCCAGTCCCTGGCGGCAATGGCATCGGCCGGCATGACCCACGAGCCGCCGACGCAGATCACGTTGGGCAGCGCCAGGTATTCCCGGGCCTTGACCATGTCGATGCCGCCGGTGGGGCAGAAGGTGATGTCGGCGAGCGGGCTGGCATAGGCCTTCAGCACCTTGACCCCGCCCAGCGCCTCTGCCGGGAAGAACTTCAGGAACGAGTAGCCGTGTTCGGACGCCGTCATGGCTTCGGTGGGCGTGCCGATTCCGGGCAGCAGCGGAATCCTGTGCTCTTCGGCCGCCTCGAGCAGGCGCGGCGACGCGCCCGGCGACACCATGAACTGGCAGCCGGCATCGACCGAATGGCCCATCTGCAGCGGCGAGCGCACCGTGCCGGAGCCGACAACGGCGCCCTTCACCTTGGCCATCTCCTCGATGACCTGCAGCGCATGCGGCGTCCGCAGCGTCACCTCGAGCACCGGCAACCCGCCGGCGACGAGCGCTTCGGCGAGATCGCGGGCGGTCGACACGTCGTCGTGCACGATCACCGGGATCACCGGGGCGAGCGAGAGCGTCTGGCGGAGGGCGGCGGCATCTTGCGGCATGGTGGTCCTCGGTGGCTTCAGCTTTTCGTCGGCGTGAGCGTTAGGCAAGAGCCGCGCCCCGATCAAGCCAAATGATCAGATTGAAATGCGCCCGGTTCGACCTTAAGTCTGCCCGGTTCTTGGAGGGACGAACGCGGTGCAGCAGATCAACGCTCTCACTCCGCTGGAGGAGGCCCGCGCCATCCTCGCGGACAAGTTCGACCTGAAGTTCACCAAGGCGGTCGAGCGGGTCACGGCACGCACCTATGACAAGCTCAAGGATCGCATCCCCGAGATCGAATGGCCCTTCTATGCGCCGCTGATCCTGCAGATCAACCGGCTCAAGAAGGAGAAGGACGCCGTCATCCTGGCGCATAACTACCAGGCGCCGCAGATCTATCATGGCGTCGCCGATATCGTCGGCGACAGCCTGCAGCTCGCCATTGAGGCGACCAAGGTCAAGCAGTCGATCATCGTGCAGTGCGGCGTGCACTTCATGGCCGAGACGAGCAAGCTGCTCAATCCCAGGAAGACCGTACTGATCCCCGACAGCCGCGCCGGCTGCTCGCTGGCCAGCTCGATCACGCCCGAAGACGTCATCGCCATGCGCGCCCAGTATCCGGGCGTACCGGTGGTCACCTATGTCAACACCTCGGCCGCCGTGAAGGCGGTGAGCGATGTATGCTGCACGTCGTCGAACGCCGCCGATATCGTCAACGGCATCCCCGGCGACACCGTGATCATGATCCCCGACCAGTATCTGGCGCGGAACACGGCCAAGAAGACCAGCAAGAAGGTCATCACCTGGGCTGGGTCGTGCGAGGTGCACGAGACCTTCACCGCCGCCGATATCGCCGAACTGCGCCACGCCTATCCGACCGCCAAGATCATTGCCCACCCCGAGTGCCCGCCGGAGGTGATTGACGCCGTCGATTTCGCCGGCTCGACCGCTGCGATGATCGACTACGTCAAGACCGAGAAGCCGCCGCGCGTGGTGATGGTCACCGAGTGCTCGATGTCGGACAACGTCGCGTCGGAAACGACCGGCGTCGATTTCCTGCGCGGCTGCAACATCTGCCCGCACATGAAGCGCATCAACCTCGAGAACATCCTGTGGTCGTTGCACACCATGACCGAAGAAGTGACGGTGGCTGATGAACTGATGGCCCCCGCCCGCGCCGCCGTGCAGCGCATGATCGATTTTTCGAAGAAGCGGGACTGAGCTGGCCGGCCCGGCGCCTTCCGGCAGCGCAGCGGTGAGGTGGCTAGGAGCGGGGCCAGTCCCGATCGAAGATATTGGCCCGGTGGTAGGCAACGGATGCCGCATCGGGCCACAGGGCAGGCGATTCCGGTAGCTCCAGCCGGCCCAGCGGCAGCAGCTTCTCATGCAGTTCGGGATCGATTAGCCGTTCCGCAACGACGAAACCGAACTCGCTCCCCAGCGTCAGGTGCCCGGACAGCCAGGCCTCCTCGGCCTCCGCCACCATCGGCAGGTAGTTGCGCACATGCAGCTGCCCGCCCAGTTCGCGCGGCCGTATGGCGACCACCTTCAGGTCGGGATGCGGGCGCGTCGCGCTCGGCGGGAATTGCGCGCCGGTGAAGACGCAACGATGCTGCCACCGCTGCAGCACCCGGTCGTGCAGCTTCAGATAGGCATCCAGCCCGGATTGCCGGTCGTGCGCGAACAGCGTCTGTGTCTCTTCAAGCGCCGGCACGCCGGCATCCATCGCTGTGGCCTGGTGCAGGATATCGTCGAAGCGTCCGTCCTCAAGCGACAGGCTGCGCCGCACACCCGGATCGCGCACCTCGTCGTCGCGCCCGCTTGGCACCCCGCGGTCGAAGGCGCGATACCCGTCGAGGCGGACAAGCTCGAATCCCGGCACATCGACATCGAGGCCGACGACGCGGCCGGTCCCGACAAACAGCAGTGCCTTGGGCACGCGCCGATACACCAGGATCGGGACATCGAACGCCCGGTGCGCCAACTGGGCGGCTCGCGTCGAGATACGAAATGCCGCCCGGTCCGGGCCGAGCGGCCTCACCTCCTCGACGGCCAGAGCAAGTTTTGCCACCGACACCCCCGTAGTGGGGATACCGTACAGACAACTCCGTAGTGGAGTCCACGGATGCGCGATCTGGAAATAGTGGCGCACCGACATTTGTATGTTGCCACAACGGAATGGCGCGCTAACCTTCGTGATACGGGCCATGACTTATCACCCGGCTCGCAAACGAGGGGTCAAGCGTCGTGCCGCACAGCTTCAAGATCACATCCGCCAAGGGCGGCCAGTTCGTTGCCAAGTACGTTTACAACGCCGAGACCATCTTCTGGTCCGAGAACTACGCCAGTAAGGACAGCGCCAAGAACGCGATAGCCTCGCTGAAGAAGAACGCTCCGGGCGCCGCCGTGGTGGATACGGCCAAGGGTGAGGAGGGCAAGGGCTATCGCTTCGAGCTCGCCGCCTCAAAGGATGGCCAGACCTTCGTCCGCTTCGTCGCCTCGAACGGCGAGACGATGGTTCGCACCGAGACCTACAAGTCCAGGTCGAGCGCCAAGAACGCCATCGACTCGCTCAAGAAGCGGGCCGCAGAGACTCCCGTCGTGGATGAGGCCTGACCCGGGCGTCTCGCCCCGGGGAGGACCATGACGATCTCCGACAACGTCCTCAACGCCGACGGTGCCCTCATCGTCGGTGCCGGGCTCGCTGGCCTGTTCTGTGCACTGAAACTGGCGCCGAGGCCCGTCACCGTCATCTCCCCCAAGCCCCTCGGCTACGGCGCCTCCTCGGCCTGGGCGCAGGGTGGCGTTGCGGCGGCGGTGGGCGAAGGCGACACGCCGCACGCGCATGCCGTCGATACCGAGATCGCCGGCGCCGGCATCGTTGACGGAGACGAAGCCGAGTCGGTTGCCGCCGAGGCCGCAGCCCGCATCGAGGACCTTGCCCGTTGGGGCACGCCGTTCGACCGCGATGGGCTCGGGCACTACGTGCTGAGCAAGGAAGCCGCCCATTCGCGCAACCGCGTCGTGCGCGTCCAAGGCGATCGCGCCGGCCACGCCATCATGCAGGCGATGATCGCGCAGGTGCGCCAAACCCCGTCGATCCGGATCGTCGAAGGCCTCACGGTCGTCGATCTTGCCCGCGCCGACGGTCGCATCATCGGCGTCTTCGCGCGCAAGCTCGGCGACCGCTATGCCGAACCGATCCTGGTGCGCGCCCGCGCCACGGTACTGGCCGCGGGCGGCCTCGGCGGCCTTTACGCCGTCACCACCAACCCGCCCGGGGTGCGTGGCCACGCCATGGGCATGGCGGCTCGCGCCGGCGCGCTAATCGCCGACCCGGAGTTCGTCCAGTTCCATCCCACGGCCATCGCCACCGGCGCCGACCCCGCCCCACTCGCCACCGAAGCGCTGCGCGGCGAGGGCGCCATCCTCGTCAACGAGCTGGGCGAGCGCTTCATGCCCGCCGTGCACAAGGACGCCGAACTGGCGCCGCGCGACATCGTCGCCCGCGCCAACTACCGCCAGATCAGGGCCGGGCACCGAGTCTTTATCGATACACGACAGGCCCTCGGCGCCCGCATCCTCACCACCTTCCCGACGGTCGCCAAGTACTGCACGGATTTCGGCATCGATCCGGTGACCCAGCCGATCCCGGTGACCCCGGCGGCGCACTACCACATGGGCGGCGTCAAGGTGGACGAACGCGGGCGCACCTCGCTGCCCGGCCTGTGGGCCGCCGGAGAGTGTTCCTCCACCGGCCTGCACGGCGCCAACCGCCTCGCGTCCAACTCGCTCCTGGAAGCCGTCGTCTACGGCGCGCGTATCGCTGCCGATATCTCGGGCCTCGAGCCGCTGCGCGCCCCGCTTCCGCCCTTCGCCGGCATCGAATGGAACGAGGCCGAGGGCGAAGCGGTGGAGGAGCGGCTGCGTAACCTGCAGGCGGTGCAGGAGCTGCGCCGCGTCATGACCGATCTCGTCGGCGTCGAGCGCAACGCAACCGACCTTCGCGTGGCGCTGCGCTCGATCGCCGAGCTCGAAACGACTGCAGCGGGCGTCACCCGCTCGTTCCTCAACATGACCACCTCGGCAACGCTCGTCGCGGCCGGCGCCTTGGCGCGCGAGGAAAGCCGCGGCGGCCACTTCCGCACCGATTTTCCGGAGCCCAGGCCGGAATGGGCCCACCACACCGAGATGACGCTTGAGACTGCCCTCGAAATCCGGGCCGCGGCCTAGTCTCAGCCGGCGAGTACGGCCTCGACCTCGCGGCGGGTCGGCGGCACGCAGCCGAAATGCCGGCAGTTCAGCCCCGCCACCACTGCACCGAAGCGCAGCACCTCGCCGAGCGCGGCGGAATCGAGCCCGCGCAACCCGTCCCGGTTCAGCGCGCCGCGTTCGCTGAGAATGGTGAGGATCCCGGCCATCAGCGTGTCGCCGGCACCCACGGTATCGCCGAATGGCACGGCCGGGAAGATTTCCGCGGCGGCCGATCCGGACCGGGTGAAGGCGCGGCTGCCCTCTTCGCCGAATGTGACGACCACCAGCCCCATATTCGGCCTATCGAGGAAATCGGCCACGTATTTCCGGACGATGGCCTCGGTCTCGGCGGCGCTGAAGTCCGAGGCCTTCACCGCCTTGTTGCGCTCGAGCGCGCCAAGATCCTCGATCGAAACCTTCACGAGGTTGACGACATCGAGGAACTGGCTGAGCCGCGCCTTGTAGCCAGTGAAATCCGGCACCAGTGACGGACGCACATTGGGATCCATGGACAGCGTCGCGCCGCGTCGCGCCGCCTCGTTGGCCACGTCCAGCCACACCGCCGCGTCTTCCGGCTCGATCGGGCAGAAGCCGCCGACCTGGAACACCTCCAGCGCCCGGGGCAGCCCGGCGATCAGCCCCTCGCGCGTGAAGGCCCGGTCGGCATTGCGATAGAACCCGTACTGCGCACTCTTTTTGGCATCGAAGGTCACCACCGCCAGCGTCGTGTACGCCTCGACGCGATCCTTCAGCAGCGGCTTCACCCCCGCCTCGGCCAGCGGCCCGAGCAGGTAGGTGCCCAGCCCGTCCGTGCTGATCGGGCACAGGAACCCGGTGTCGTTGCCCAGCTTCGACAGGGCAATGGCACAGTTGTAGGGCGAACCGCCCTGGTGCGCGACGAGCCGGATCGTGCCATCTGGCCCCACCGGCTCGGAAATGAGGTCGATCAGGCTCTCGCCGCCCACCACGAACATGACGCTTCCCCCGCCCTTGATCGGGCATGGTTACAATGCCCGCGCGCGCCAGTTCAAGCTCAGGACGCCAGGGCGTCGGAGGAGAGCAGCGGCATGTCGCGCGCATCGCGCCGGAAGTCCGAGGGCGACATGCCGGCGATCTTGCGGAACGACTTGTTGAAGGCGCTGAGCGAACCGAAGCCCGACTCCATCGCCACGCGCAGCACGTTCGCATCCTCGCGCAGCAACAGCGCCTGGGCGTAGCTGAGGCGGAGCAGGCTCACATATTCGTTGAGCGTCATCCCCGTCGAGCGCTTGAAGATGCTCATGGCGTATTTCGGGTGCAGGTCCGCCGCCGCGGCGATGTCGACGGAGTCGATGTCGCTGAGGAAGTTCTCGGCGATGAAATCGCACATCCGTCCGACGTTGCGGGACGACTGCAATTCAATCGACTCGTGCTGCGGGTCCAGCCGTGGCGAGTTGCCGACCAGCTCGTAGGCCTCGAACCGCACGCGCTCGAGCCGCAGCAACAACTCGTTCACGGCGTGCTGCGACTTCACCGGGTCGCCGGAGCGCGCATAGTCGTTCCAGCGCGCGAAGCTGACCGGATCGGATTCGTCGGTGGCATTGCTGAGCAGCGTTGCGCCCTGCATCAGCCGGTGCGGAATATCCTCGGGCAGCCGCAGGCGGAAGAAGTGCATCAGCGGCAGATGGCCCCCGGCATAGATGGCGTCGTCGGAAAGGTCGTCCATCTGGTGCGGCAGCCCGCCCCAGAACAGCACCAGCTGCCCGGCCTTGAGCGTCAGCTCGTGCGTGTGCATGCGGTAGTGCACGCTGCCCGCGACGATGTAGTTGACCTCCACTTGCGCATGCCAGTGCGGCTTCAGCATCAGCAATGGCGCGGCGTGGAACGTCAACAGGTTGGTCGGCCGGCTCTCCACGCCCGAGCCGTTGGGCTCATAGACGGCACGTACCTTACTTTCCGCCAAGTCCATGTTCCCTTTGTCGCGGACATACCCCTTTGGTCGCATATTCTAACCACGCTTGCCCAAGGTGAGCCAAATGAAAAGGGAGGACTTCATGACTACCACCGCATCGCGTTGGCGCCGCTCGCTCGGCCTGGCCATCGCCGGCGTCTCCATGCTCGCCGTTTCGGCCGCCGCGGCCGCCGAAGTCACCGTCTGGTGCTGGGATCCGAATTTCAACGGCGCCACGATGAAGGAAGCCGCGGCCCGCTACACCGCGGCGCATCCGGACGTGACCTTCAACATCGTCGACTTCGCCAAGGCCGATCTCGAGCAGAAGCTACAGGCGCAGCTCGCCTCGGGCACCACCGAGGGCCTGCCCGATATCGTGCTGATCGAGGACTACGGCGCGCAGAAGTACCTGCAGTCCTTCCCCGGCGCCTTCGAGCCGCTGACCGGCAAGGTCGATTACACCGGCTTCGCGCCCTACAAGGTCGAACTCGCCACGCTCAACGGCCAGACCTACTCGCTGCCCTTCGACTCCGGCGTCACCGGCTTCTTCTACCGCAGCGACTACCTCAAGGATGCCGGCTATGACGACGCCGCCCTGCAGGACATCACCTGGGACAAGTTCATCGAGATCGGCAAGGACGTCGAAGCCAAGACCGGCCACAAGCTGATCAGCCTCGACCTCAACGACGCGGGCCTGCTGCGCATCATGCTGCAGTCCGCGGGCGCCTGGTACTTCACGCCTGATGGCCAGTCGGCCATCGCCGGCAATGCCAAGTTCAAGGCTGCGCTGACCAATTTCGCCCACGTGCTGCAGTCGGGCGTCTACAAGCAGGTGGCGGGCTGGAACGACTACACCGGCGCCTTCACTTCGGGCGAAGTGTCGGGCACCGTCACCGGCGTTTGGATGACCGGCACGATCAAGGCCCAGCCCGACCAGTCGGGCAAGTGGGGCGTCGCGCCCATCCCGAAGCTTGACGGCGTCGAAGGCGCCACCCATGCCTCGAACCTCGGCGGCTCGAGCTGGTACGTCATCGCTTCGTCGGCCGAGAAGGCCGAGGCCACCGACTTCCTCGCCACCGTCTGGGGCAAGGATGTCGACTTCTACCAGAAGATCCTCATCAACCAGGGCGCCCTGGGTTCGCTCCTTGCCGCCCGCGAGGGTGAGGCGTTCAAGGCCAGCGACGCGTTCTTCGGCGGCCAGGCCGTGTGGCAGAACTTCTCCGATTGGCTCGCTGCCATTCCGGGCGTGAACTACGGCATCTTCACCAACGAAGCCGACGCGGCCGTGATCGCGCAGATCCCGGCGCTGAAGGATGGTGGCGACATCGACGCGGCGATCGCGGCGATCGACGCCCAGGTGAAGCAGCAGACCCAGTAAGGTCAGCCAACGGACTGTCGGTCGCCGCGACTCCATTGGGCCAGTGGCGGCCGGCTTCCCTGCCGCAGGGGCAACAGATCCCCGATATCATACCGGCGAAGGCCGGGATGATATCGGGGATCAAAGTCCCTTCGACGATGGCCGCCAGTCGTGAGGAATGACATTGGCACAGGCAAAACTCGCACGCGACGAGCAGTTGAACGGCTGGCTGTTCATCATGCCGGCACTCGTTCTGGTCGGCATCTTCATGATCTATCCGATCCTGTGGTCGCTCTGGATGAGCTTCCAGACCGGACGCGGCATGAACTTCAGCTTTGGCGGCCTGGCCAATATCGAGCGCCTGACACAGGACCCCGTGTTCCAGCGCGCGCTCACCAACACGCTGATCTTCCTCGTCATCCAAGTGCCGATCATGCTGGTCCTGGCGCTGCTGTTCGCGACGGCGCTGAACGACAGCAAGCTCTGGGGCCGCAGCTTCTTCCGCACCGCCATCTTCCTGCCCTGCGTGACCTCGCTGGTCGCCTACTCGATCCTGTTCAAGTCGATGTTCGCCGTCGACGGCGTCATCAACGACTTCCTGATGACCACCGGCCTCGTCGGCTCGCCGATCCCGTGGCTGAGCGACCCCTTCTGGGCCAAGGTCGTGGTCATCTCGGCCATCACCTGGCGCTGGACGGGCTACAACATGATCTTTTACCTCGCCGCCATGCAGAACATCGACCGCTCGATCTACGAGGCGGCCAAGATCGACGGCATCCCGGCCTGGGCCCGCTTCTGGTACATCACCGTGCCGATGCTGAAGCCGGTGATCCTGTTCACCTCGGTGATTTCCACCATCGGCACGCTGCAGCTGTTCGATGAGGTCAACACCATCACGCTGGGCGGCCCGTCGGACTCGACGCTCACCCTCTCGCTCTACATCTACAACCTGACCTTCAAGTTCATGCCCAGCTTCGGCTACGCCGCCACCGTCAGCTACGTGATCGTGGTGCTGGTCGGCATCCTGAGCTTCTTCCAGTTCGTCGTCGCACGGGATCGCAGCAAATGACCGACCAGGCCCTCCCCCTGAGCACGACGCGGACCGAGCGCCGGACCACACGCGCCTTCAACTTTCCGCATCTCGCCGGGCGCACCGCCCTCTACCTGCTGCTTTCGATTGCGGCCTTCGTCTCGATCTTCCCGTTCTTCTGGATGATCGTTTCGGCCACCAATACCGCCGCCGACATCAACACCGGCAAGGCCACGTTCGGAACCGCGCTCTGGGACAACACGGTCGCCTTCTTCACCCAGGTGGATGCGCCGCGCATCTTCTGGAACTCGGCCTTCCTCGCCATCGTCGGCACGGTGCTGACGCTCGCTGTCTCCTCGCTCGCCGGCTACGGCTTCGAGATGTTCAAGAACCGCTTTCGCGAGCGCATCTTCGGGCTGCTGCTGCTGATGCTGTCGATCCCGTTTGCCGCGCTGATGGTGCCGCTCTTCATCATGATGGCGAACTTCAAGCTCATCAACACCTACGCGGCCATCCTGCTGCCGGCGATCGCCTCGATCTTCATCATCTTCTATTTCCGCCAGGCGACGAAGGCCTTCCCCTCGGAACTGCGCGAAGCGGCCAAGATCGACGGGCTCAACGAGTGGCAGATCTTCCTGTTCATCTACCTGCCGGTGATGCGCTCGACCTATGCGGCCGCGATCATCATCGTGTTCATGGCCAACTGGAACAACTACCTGTGGCCGCTGATCGTGCTGCAGACCAACGAGCAGAAGACGATCACCCTAGTCATCCAGTCGCTGAGCTCGGCCTACTACCCGGACTACGGCGTGGTCATGGTCGGCACCGTGTTGGCGACGCTCCCCACCCTCATCATCTTCTTCCTGCTCCAGCGCCGCTTCGTCGAAGGCATGCTGGGCGCGGTGAAATAGCCAATCCCACCTTGCCATGAGCGGCGGACCGTCGCCGCTGCGCCCGACCAATCGAGGAGACTACCATGACTATCACGGCCCCAATCCGCTGGGGGATCATTGGCCCGGGCGCCATTGCCAAGGATTTCCGCCGCGGCGTGCTCGACTCAAAGCTCGGCAAGCTCGAGGCCATCGCCACGCGCAACCCGGGCAAGGAGAGCCTCAGGACCGACTTTCCCGAGGCCCGTATCCTCGACGGCTACGACGCGATCCTCAAGGATCCGAACGTCGACGCGATCTACATCGCCACGCCGCATACCGGCCACGCCGAATGGGCCATCAAGGCCGCCGAGGCCGGCAAGCACGTCCTGATCGAAAAGCCGATGGCGCTCTCGGCCTTCGAGGTCGACGCCATCATCCATGCCGCAAAGAAGGCCGGCACCTTCGCGGGTGAAGCCTTCATGTACCGCCTGCACCCGCAGACGCAGAAGCTGTGGGAGCTGATCAACTCGGGCACCATCGGCGAAGTCCGCTTCGTTTCGGCCAGCTTCGGCTTCCAGATGGGGCGCTTCATCCCCGAGCACCGGATCTTCGCCTCCGACCTCGCCGGCGGCGGCATTCTCGATGTCGGCGGCTACCCGGTCTCGTTCGCCCGCTTCGTCGCGGGCGCCGCTTCAGGCAAGCCCTTTCTCGACCCGATCAAGGTCGTCGGCTCGGCGACGCTCAACGCCGAAGGCACCGACAACCTCGCCGCCGCCGTCCTGCTGTTCGACAACGGCATCACCGCCCAGGTGAGCTGCGCCATCATGGCCAACCTCGAGAATGTCGGTCGCATCATCGGCTCGGAAGGCACGATCGAGGTGCCGGCCTTCTGGTTCGCCAATGGCGACCGCGCCGGCGGCGACGGCAAGATCGACATCATCCGGAAGGACGGCAGCCGCGAGACGGTCAGCGTCGGCAAGCAGCGCCACCTCTATTCGTTCGAGGCGGATGCTGTCGCCGAGGCCATCCTCGCGGGCCGCCAGGAATTCGCCGCCCCCGGCATGACCTGGGCCGACAGCCTCGGTAACGCCCGCGTGCTCGACAAGTGGCGCTCCGACGCCGGCATCGAGTACTCGGTCGAAAAATCGGTGAAGCGCATCAACACCATCTCCGGCCGGCCGTTGCAGGCTGGCGGCTCGGTGATCCCCAAGCGCACCATTCCCGGCGTGCAGAAGCCGGCCTCGGCCGTGGCGCTAGGCTTTGAGGACTTCCGTACCTTCGCCTCCGGCGCCATCCTGCTCGACGCCTTCTTCGAGCGTGGCGGCAACATCTTCGACACCGCCTTCATCTATGCCGGCGGCTACACCGAGAAGCTGTTCGGCGAGTGGCAGAAGTCGCGCGGCGTGCGCGAGCAGGCCGTGGTCATCGGCAAGGGTGCGCATAGCCCGCTGGTCTACCCCGACGTCATCGCCAAGCAGCTGACCCAGTCGCTCGACCGGCTGCAGACCGACTATGTCGACGTCTATTTCATGCACCGCGACAATCTCGACGTGCCGGTCGGCGAGTTCGTCGACGCCATGGATGCCGAGGTCAGGAAGGGCCGCATCCGCGGGCCGTTCGGCGGCTCGAACTGGACCCGCGAGCGCTTCGACGAGGCCATCGCCTACGCCGACAAGCACGGCAAGCAGCGCCCGGGTGCGCTCAGCAACAACTTCGCCCTCGCCGAAATGCTCGACCCGATCTGGGCCGGTTGCGTCACCGCGTCGACCGACGAGTGGAAGCAGTGGCTGAAAGCCCGCCAGATCCCGAACTTCTCGTGGTCCAGCCAGGCCCGTGGCTTCTTCACCGACCGCGCCGGCCGCGACAAGCGCGACAACGAGGAAATGGTCCGCGTCTGGTACAACGACCGCAACTTCACCCGCCGCGACCGGGCGATCGAGCTGGCCGAAAAGCTCGGCAAGAGCCCGATCCACGTCGCCCTCGCCTATGTGCTGGCCCAGGACTTCCCGTCCATCCCGCTCATCGGCCCACGCACCCTGCACGAACTCGACGACAGCCTGCATGCCTTCGACATCAAGCTGACGCCGGAACAGGTGCAGTGGCTGGAGGGCTAGGCTGGGCGCTGGAACTGGCAGCTCCGACGGGCGTCTCCGTTGACGCCCGTCGGGCTGCAACGAGTTCCGTCGGAAAACACTGCCCTCGAGGGAATAACTGCCGCGCCGCGGTGTTGACACCTGTACCGGCCGGGTAAGCCACCCGAGCCGGTCACAATGGAGGACGACACCATGAAGCTCGCACTCGCGCTTGGTACCGCGGCGTTCGCGCTGCTTGCCACCGTGGCCTTCGCCGACGATTACGCCGGCGGCGCCATCAAGACCTCTGACATCGGCGGCAAGCAGGTGCTGACCGACGCCAAGGGCATGACGCTCTACACCTTCGACAACGACAAGGCGGGCGTCTCGAACTGCTACGACAAATGCGCCGCCGCCTGGCCGCCGCTGCTCGCCACCGCCGCAGCTGCGGCCGAAGGCGATTTCACGCTCGTCGACCGCAAGGACGGCAGCAAGATGTGGGCCTACAAGGGGGCGCCGCTCTACCTGTGGGTCAAGGACACCGCGCCCGGCCAGACCACCGGCGACGGGGTCGGCGGCGTCTGGCATACTGCCGTCGAGAAGTAGGCGCGAGCCCGTCTGATGGACTTCCTGGACGAGATCGAAGCGACGGTGCCGGCCTTGCGGCGCTATGCGCGCGCATTGACGCGCAATGCCGATCGCGCCGACGACCTCGTCCAGGACTGTCTCGAGCGCGCCATCCGCAAGCGGAACCTGTTCACGCCCACGGGACCCGTACAGGCCTGGCTGTTCCGCATCCTCATCAACATCTGGCGCAACGACCTGAGGTTCGAGCGCCGCCGTGGAGACCAGATCCCCATCGACAGCCTGATTGCAGAACCGTCCGTCGCCCCGGCCCAGCCCGGACGCATCGCCCTTTCCGAGATGTCGCGCGCCATCGACCGGCTGCCCGACGACCAGCGCGAGGCGCTGCTGCTCGTCGTGCTCGAGGGGCTGAGCTACCACGAGGCCGCCAGCGCGCTTGGCATCCCCGACGGGACGCTGATGTCGCGCCTGGGCCGGGCGCGCGCCACGCTGCGCATGTCGACCGGCACGGCCGACGAGCCGAGACTGAGGTCGATCAAATGACCAACGCCGCACCGATCTCCGAAACCGATCTGCACGCCCTTGTCGACGACCAGCTGACGCCGGAGCGCGCAGCCGAGGTCGAAGCCTGGCTGGCCGGACGCCCCGACAAGGCCGCCGAGATCGCCAACTGGCGCCGCCAGAACGAGGCGCTCGATGCCCTGTTCGGCCCCGTCGCCAGCGAAGCCGTCCCCACTCGGCTCGATCCTCACCTCATGGCCCGCTCGCCGGCCCGCCCGCGCATTGCCTGGACCCGGCTGGCAGCTGCCGCGGTCGTGCTGCTTGCCATCGGCGGCGGTATCGGCTGGTTCGGCCGTTCGTACACCCTCCCCTCCAGCAGCGATGAGCTCATCACCGCCGCGATCGAGGCGCATGCGCTCTACGTCAGGGAGAAGCGCCACGCCGTCGAGGTGGCGGCCTCGGATCGCGACCATCTGGTGTCGTGGCTGTCGAACCGCGTGGAACGGCCGATCACGCCGCCGGACCTTGCCGCCGATGGCTTCAATCTCGTGGGCGGCCGGCTGCTGCCCGGCTACGAGGACGCAACCAACGGCCCGGCCGCCCAACTGATGTACGAGAATGCCGCCGCCGAGCGCGTCACCGTGTTCATCACGGCGGCGCTGGACGACCGCAGTTCCACCTACGAGTTCCTGACCCGCAAGGCGCTCGATGCCTTCTACTGGGCCAACGACAGGATCACCTGCACCGTGGTCGGCGACCTGCCCGAGGATCAGATGAAGGCGGTGGCGAGGAAGGTGTACCAGCAGCTCACCTGGCGTCCCGACGGCGGCGGGGCCTAGCTCGCACCTCGCTCGCGCGTTCTCCGCCTTCGCGAAGCGGCAGCGGCGTGACGTGATGAGGCGAGGGAGCGATCCCCGCCCTTCCCTCAGTGCCCCTGCTGGCGCACCAGGTCGTTCGAATAGATGTTGTGCGGGCCGATATTCCGTACGTCCCGCTCGCCGAGCAGTGCCATGGTGACGTCGGCCTCCTTGCGGATGATTTCGAAGGCCCGCGTCACCCCCGCCTCGCCGCCGGCTCCCAGGCCATAGAGCACCGGTCGCCCGAGCAGAACGCCCTTGGCACCGAGCGCCAGCGCCTTGAGCATGTGCTGCCCCGACCGAATGCCGCCATCCATCAGGATCTCCGTCTTGTGCCCCACGGCATCGACGATCTCGGGCAGCACGCGGATCGAAGACGGCGCCCCGTCAAGCTGACGCCCGCCATGGTTGGAGACGACGATCGCGTCCGCGCCGTGCGAGACCGCCAGTTGCGCGTCCTGCGTATCGAGGATGCCCTTGACGATCACCGGTCCACCGAACCGGTCCTTCACCCAGCCGACTTCCTTCCAGGTGAGACTCTGGTCGAACTGCCCGGCAATCCAACTGGCGAGCGAACCGAGGTCTTCGACATTCTGCGCGTGGCCTACGACATTGCTGAACGTACGACGCTTGGCCCCCAGCATGCCGAAGGCCCAGCCCGGCCGCGTGACGATCTGCGAAATCGAGTTGAGGTTGAACTTAGGCGGCGCCGACAGCCCGTTGCGCACGTCGGCATGCCGGTCGCCAAGGATCTGCAGGTCCATCGTCATGATCAGCGCCGAACACCTCGCCGCCTTGGCCCGATCGATCAGCCGCTCCATGAACGGCTTGTCACGCATCATGTAGAGCTGGAACCAGAACGGCTTGCTGGTCGCCTCGGCGACATCCTCGATCGAGCCAATGCTCATCGTCGAGAGCGAGAATGGGATGCCGAACTTCTCTGCTGCCCGCGCCGCCTTGATCTCGCCGTCGGCCACCTGCAGCCCGCAGATCGCAGCGGGCCCGACGGCCAGCGGCATCGCCGCGGGCTGCCCCACCAGCGTCGTCGCCAACGACCGGTCGCGCATGTCGACGGCGACTCGCTGTCGGAACCTGATCTCGTCGAATTCGGATTCGTTGGCCCGGAACGTGCTCTCCGTCCACGAGCCGCTGTCGGAATACTGAAAGAACATGCGGGGCACGCGACCGCGCGCCCGCTGCCTGAGATCGTTGATCGTCAGTGCTGCACTCAATCCGCTCATCCTACCCTCCTCTTCGGGGCTGAGCGGCGGAGGCTGCCGTAACTCTAGTAGCCCTGCCGCTTCAGCAGATCGTTCGAGTAGATATTGTGGGGGCCGACATTCCTGACGTCGCGCTCGCCCATCAGCGCCATGGTCACATCCATTTCCTTGTTGATGATCTGCAGCGCCCGCGTCACGCCCGCCTCGCCGCCGGCGCCCAGCCCGAAGGCCATGGCGCGACCGACGAACGTGCCCTTGGCGCCCAGCGCCAGTGCCTTGAGCACATCCTGCCCGGAACGGATGCCCGAATCCATCAGCACTTCTGTCCGATTACCCACGGCGTCGACGATCTCGGGCAGCACCCGGATCGAGGACGGGGCGCCATCGAGCTGGCGGCCGCCGTGGTTGGAGACGATGATGCCGTCGGCGCCGTTCTCGACCGCGAGCCGCGCGTCCTCGGCATCGAGGATGCCCTTGACCACGACCGGACCGCCGAAGCGCTTCTTGATCCAGCCGATGTCCTTCCAGTTGAGCGTCAGGTCGAACTGGGTCGCCGTCCACTTGCTGAGCGAAGCGAGGTCGACCGCCTCGGTGACGTGGCCGGCAATGTTGCGGAAGGTGCGGCGCTTGGTGCCGAGCATGCCGAAGGCCCAGGCCGGCTTGGTGGCGATCTCGAACAGGAACTGCGGCGTGATCGGCGGCGGCGCCCTCAGCCCGTTGCGGATGTCCTTGTGGCGCTGGCCGAGGATCTGCAGGTCCATGGTCAGCACCAGCACCGGGCACTTGGCCGCCTTGGCGCGATCGATCAGCCGCTCGATGAACGGCTTGTCGCGCATCACGTAGAGCTGGAACCAGAAGGGCTTGCTGGTGTTCTCGGCCACGTCCTCGATCGAGCAGATCGCCATGGTCGAGAGCGTGAACGGGATGCCGAACTTCTCGGCCGCCCGCGCCGCCTTGATCTCCCCGTCCGCCGACTGCATGCCGGTCGAGCCGACCGGCGCAATGGCGACCGGCATGGAGACCGGCTGGCCCATCATCGTGGTCGAAAGGTTCCGGTCCTCGAGGTTCACCGCTACGCGCTGGCGCAGCAGGATCTTTTCGAAATCGGTGGTGTTGTGCCGGTAGGTCTGCTCGGTCCAGGCGCCGGAATCGGCATAGTCGAAGAACATCTTCGGCACCCGGCGCCGGGCCGCCTTCATCAGGTCTTCGATGGTGAGATACTTGTCGAGATTTGCCATGTGCGCCCCGGGACTTCCGTGGCGGCTTTCTAGGCCGCTGACATGTCAGTGGTCAATGCGACGGAAGGCGATTGAAACCCATGACGTCGGGCCCGGCGGCCTTTCGGCTCCGGGTTATTCGGGCGGGGACCGGCGCGGCGACAGCCAACGCGGTTAGTCCGCAAACAGAACGGCCGTCGCCGCGCCGGTCCGATCGAGGTCTGAGTGAGACCGCTGCCGTGAGGGAGCGTGCGCGGCTGGTTCTCTCCACACCCCTGTTACCAGGACGGGACCTGACCAGTCGGCCGGTTGCCCACGACACCGACCCGCCATGGGACGACTCCCATGACCCTCGATATCCCCCACCGTTCGTTCGTCGCGACCGCC
>NZ_JAFKHE010000025.1 GCF_017307495.1 Devosia sp.
AAAATGCCAGCGTCGGATAACGCTCAACAATGCCATGTCGATCACTCCACAGCCCCCGCTCAAACCACGAGGGGCAAGGGTCACACATGGGTCAAATCTCGATGGAAAAATCCCAGCCTGCTGGGTCAGTTCTCAGTGGCAATCAACACTCACTCGTTGCGTAGAAGCAAGGTAGCGCAGCTCTATCGGAAGACGGGGAACCTGAGGGCAGTGCAGTTGCTGCTCGGACACGCAAAAATCGAGACGACGGTTCGCTACCTCGGCGTAGAGGTAGACGACGCGCTTCGGCTTGCGGAGCAGATCGAACTCTGAAGATTGGCGCGAAACCAAGGGTCGGTTTCGCGCCACAAGCGGACGTCCTGCCGATGTGTACAAATGTCCTCGCGACAGGATTGAACGCATGCCATCGCTAATCGCGCTACTAGGCAGATAGCAACGAGAGGCCGAACCTCTTGTGTCCTGTTCTGGGAGCGATGTGCACATGGAGCGCGCAGCCTATTTTCGTTACGCCGGCGAAGCCGCACGCAACGTGGTGTTTCCACTGGGCGGTATCGGCGCCGGTTCTATCGGCATCGGCGCCGATGGTCGGCTCCGCGACTGGGAAATCTACAACCGCCCCAACAAGGGCAGCGTCAACGGCTTCAGCCACTTCGCCGTCCGAGCCGAACGGGACGGTGTTGTGCTGGACACTCGGGTGCTCCACGGACCGTTCCAAGGCTCACTAACCGGCGATTACCTCGGCAAACAATTCAACTCGTTCGGCTTCGGCGTGCGCCGGGAGCATATGTCGGGATTCCCCAGCTTCGAGAGTTGCGCGCTCTCTGGGCCCTATCCGGTGGCAACGCTGGATTTCGCGGACAAGCGCTTTCCCGGTACGGTCAAGCTCAACGCATTCAGTCCCTATCTGCCAATGGAGAGCCGCTACTCGAGCATGCCGGTGGCGATGTTCGAGTTCACCCTTTCCAACACCACCGATAAGGCGATCGACTACACGTTGTTCGGCTGCCTCGGCTTCGAGTTCCGCGACCCGGCAACGGTGAGCGTCGGCAACGACGGTGATCGTATGGCGCTGAACGGCCGGTCGGTGTCCGACCCCAAATCGATCCATTACAGCGAACTCGGTATTTCGACCGATTGGGCCGAGACCAGCCACCAGCGGCATTTCTTCCGCGGCAGCTGGTTCGATGCGCTGGAAGTGTACTGGCAGGACCTCAATCGGCCGGGTCCACTTAAGGACCGCTACTACCAAGATGGTGCGACGCACCGCATGTCGGGCAGCCGGGCCGTCGCCGAGCATTCGACACTCGCCTGCCACCTCACCATCGCGCCGGGCGAGAGCAAGACCGTCAAGGTCGCCATCGCCTGGTATGTGCCCAACGCCAGCAAGTACTGGGTATCGCAGAACGCCCTGATCGGCGAGCCCAAGGACATCCCGAGCGTCTGGAAGAACTACTACGCAACCCAATGGACCAGCGCCGACGCGGTCGCCGCAGAAGCGTTCGCACGTTGGGAGTTCCTTGCTGGACAAACCAAGCGCTTGCAGGCGGAGCTGCTCGCCTCGACGCTGCCGGATTCGGTGCTAGACGCCGTGTCAGCCAACCTGTCGATCGTCAAGACCGCCACCGTGCTGCGACTCGAGGACGGCACCTTCTACGGCTGGGAGGGTTGCCATCCCGATGCCGGCTCCTGCGAGGGCAGCTGCACCCATGTCTGGAATTACCAGCAGGTCCTGCCCTTCCTGTTTCCGGACCTCGAACGTTCGATGCGCGAGGCCGATTTCGCCTACAACCAGTTGCCTGGCTCGGGCGGCATGGCCTTCCGGCTGGCACTGCCGCTCGGCATCGGCACCTCGAACGACCGGCCCTGCGTTGATGGCCAGTTCGGCAACGTGCTGAAGGCCTATCGCGACTGGAAGCTTACCGGCGACCTACGCTGGCTCCAGCAGGTGTGGCCGTACGTCAAGGCGGCGATCGGCTACGCCTGGCACCCCGACAATTACGACATGTGGGACCCGGAGAAATCCGGCGTACTCACAGGGCGTCAGCACCACACCCTCGACATGGAGTTGTTCGGGCCGAGCTCGTGGCTCAACGGCTTCTATCTGGGGGCGCTGCTGGCCGGGTCGCAGATGGCCAGGGCGGTAGGCGATGACGATGCCGCCGCAGAGTTTGCCGAGATCTATGCCCGCGGCCGCAAGTGGACGCACGAGAACCTGTTCAACGGCAGCTACTTCATTCAAGACGTCGATCTCACCGACAAGGCGCAGCTCGCCCGCTTCGAGTCAAAGCTCGGACAGTCGAACTACGTGCGCGGCTCGATCTACGACCTCTACTGGAGCGATGAGCATGGCCAGGTGAAATACCAGGTCGGGCAGGGTTGCGAGATCGACCAGGTGCTAGCGCAGTGGCATGCCGGGCTCTACGGCCTCGGCGACGTGTTCGAACCGGAAAAGTTCGCCTCTGCGGTCCGCGCCATCTACCAGCACAATTTCAAGCGACGGCTTGGGGACGAAGCCAATCCCTGCCGCGTCTTCGGCTTGGAGGATGAAGCTGGCACGTTGATGTGCGCATGGCCGCCTGGCGCGGAGCGTCCAGCTATCCCGGTGCCCTACAGCCAGGAGTCGATGCACGGCTTCGAATACGCCTTCGGCTGCCAGTTGATGATGATCGGCGAGTTGGAAAAGGGCATCGAGGTATTCGCCGCGGTGCGGGACCGTTATCGCGGTCACAACCGCAACCCATGGAACGAAATCGAGTGCGGCTCCAACTATGCCCGTTCGATGGCGAGCTATGCCGCGGTGCTTGTGCTGTCCGGCTTCGCATTCGATCTCAGCGAAGGACGCATCTCTTTTGCGCCCAAGCTGCAGAGTGGCGGCCGCTTCCGCTCGATGTGGTCGACCGGAACTGCCTGGGGAAGCGTCGCCATCGATGATGGCGAAGCCCGCATCACTGTGCTCGGCGGCGAATTGTCGATCGACGAGATCGGCGTCGGCGAGATCACCTTCAAGGCCCAGGCCATCGATCATTTCGGCGGCAAGCCAGAGCGTCGCGAAGGACGCTCAGTGTTTCACCCCGGCATGGGCATGATGCTCCGCCATGCGGGGATTACCGCTACCAACCAACCGGACATCGCAAGCCTTTAAGACCCGTGCCAACAGGGAGGAGACCCCATGCGCAAGTTCCTATCGATCAGTCTACTGGCCGCGGCCATTGCCAGTCCCGCGCTAGCCCAACCGGCCGCCGATACCACCGCCACCCTCAAGGTGTTCCAGTGGGTCAACCCGCAGATTATCGCCTCGACCGAGAAGGCGATCGAGCGGTTCAAGGTCAAGTACCCCAACGTGACGATCGAGACCCAGTTCGTGCCGCAACCGACGTGGGGTGAGTACAACAACTCGTTCCTCAACCAAGTCGCCACCGGTGATGTGCCGGATGTGTTTGCCGCCGCTATCGAAGGCTTCGCCGAAGTCGGTAGCAAGGGCGTATTGGTCAACCTCGAAGAGATCACCTCCAAGGATCCCGCCGCTGCGACCGTGCTTGCCGACATCGAGCCGAACCTGCTTGACGGCATGCGCACAAGGCCGAGCGGGGAACTCAACTTCTTCCCCACCGAGTGGAACAACATCGTCATGTACTACAACAAGGACATGTTCGATGCCGCAGGTGTCTCCTATCCCTCGGATGACTGGACCTGGGCCGACTTCCTCGAAACGGCCAAGAAGCTGACGGTCAAGGATGCTGCCGGCAATACCACCCAGTACGGCTACGTTGTCCCGGGCTTCAACTTCGGCCTGCAGCCCTGGTTCTTCACCAACGAGGCAAGCACGCTCGATGCCGACTGGCGCGCGCCGACGGTAACTACCGACAACTATCGCGAGACGCTGCAGTTCCTGCATAGCCTTATCAACGAGCACAAGGTCTCGCCCGGGTTCGAGGCGGGCGTGGGCGATAACAAGTTCGTCGCCGGGCAAGTGGCGATGTTTGCCGCCGGCCATTGGCCGCTGCCCGAGATCATCGCCAGCGACATGAAGAACGTCGGCGTTCAGATCATGCCGATCAACAAGGTCAAGGCGACCGTCTTCGGAATCGGTGGGCTGTCGATCACCAAGGCCTCCAAGAACCCCGAACTCGCGTGGGAGTTCATCAAGGAGATGACCGGCAAAGAGTACCAGCAGGAACTCGCCGACTCCGGTCGCTCAATCCCCTCGGCTCGCTCATTTGCGACGACGCCGGAGTGGACTGCCTTCCCGGACAACGCAAATCTGTTCTACGAGTCCGCAGCGACCGCCAAGGCAGTTGCTGCCCCGCCCAACTTCGCCCAGGTCGAGGAAATCTTCATGCGGCACTTCGGCGCCTACATGAGCGGGAACCAGGACCTCGACACCACGATCACCGAGCTCGACAGCGAACTGTCGCGCGCCATGAAGCGAGCCTACAACTAACCTGCCTAGGGGCCGGCGGGGTGCGCAAGCATCCTTCCGGTTTCACCGGCACGAATAAGACTTGGAGGGGTCGATGGCCACGCTCAAGCAGAAGGAAGCGGTTGCAGCCTACGGGTTTCTGATTCCTGCCTACGCGATCTACATCCTGTTCCTGGCCCTGCCGCTGGTCGCCGCGCTGATGCTTTCGGTGCTCGAGGTCGACCGGCTCACGCTGAAGGCTGAATGGGTCGGCTGGGCGAACTTCGATTGGATCTTCACCGATCCGCGCTTCTGGCAGACCTTTGCCAACACCTTCTATTTCATCGTGCTGGCCGTCGCCGGCAATGTTGGCCTGGGCCTGGCGCTTGCCGTGCTGCTCGATCGTAGATTGCCGGGGCCGCTGCTGTACCTGTTCCGTCTTGCCTATTTCCTACCGGTACTGGTGTCGCTGGCGTTCGTCTCCTTCATCTGGCAGTTCCTCTTCTCCTACGACCTGGGCGCCATCAACTACTACGTCAAGGCAATGGGCCTGCCGCCCGTGCGCTGGCTGACCGACAAGAACATCGCCATGCTGTCGATCATCATCATCGACGTATGGAAGAATGTCGGCTTCTTCCTCATCGTCTTCCTCGCAGCGCTCCAAGGCGTCCCAAAAACCCTGCTCGAGGCAGCGCGCATCGACGGCGCCTCTGCGCTGACGACGCTCTACCGCATCAAGCTGCCGTTCATCGCGCCGGTTATCCTGTTCTGCATAACTTACGCTACCATTGGGGGCCTGCAGGTCTTCGACTCGATCAAGATCATCACCAATGGCGGACCAGGCGACGCGACGCGCTCGGTGGTCATGTACATGTACAGCGAGGCCTTCAATGCCGGCGAGCTGGGGACCGGTGCCGCCTCGGCACTGACCTTGCTGATCGTCATCGCCATCGTCGTCGCGATCCAGCTCAGCATCGCGCGCCGCTGGGTGAGGAGATAGAAATGCAGAGCCAGGCCACACTCTCGGCGAGGCCAAACCTTACCGCCCGCGTCCACTCGGCGCTGCGCGTTCTCGACTGGCGCAATGTGCCGGTGATGATCCTGCTCGGTATTGGCGCAGTGCTCATGCTGCTGCCGTTCCTGTGGATGTTCGCCGCCAGCATGAGGCCGGCCAACCAGGCCTACCAGCTGCCGCCAAGCTTTTTTCCCACCCAGTTTAATCTCGACTCGTACCGGGCGGCGCTCGAGTCCCCGATTCCGTTCCTCAGGATGTACCTGAACAGCTTCATCGTTGCTGCCGCGACCACGATTGGCGTGATCTTTACAAGCGCCATGGCGGCCTTCGCCTTCTCCCGGCTCCGCTTCCCAGGCACCTCCGTGCTGTTCGGGTTGTTGCTGATCGGGCTGATGGTGCCACCGGCGCTGATCGTCATCCCGTTGTTCTTCGGCATGGCGGCGTTCGGCCTGCTCGACAGCCTGTGGTCGTTGATCCTGCCCGCGCTCGCCAACCCGCTCGCTATCTTTATGATGAGGCAGTTCATGGAGGGCCAGCCACGAGAGTACGAGGAGGCGGCGTTCATCGACGGCGCCAAATACTGGACCATCTTCCGGCGCATCTCGCTGCCGCAGATGGGGCCGCCGATCGCGGCGCTGAGCATCATTGTGTTCACCTCGAGCTGGAACAACTTCCTGTTGCCGCTGATCTTCGTGCGCAGCTTCGACGTCATGACGCTGCCTGTAGGGTTGACGGCGCTGTCGGACTCGTTCGGCTCACTGTCGCTGTCGGTCGTCATGGCTTCGGTCACGATGTGCGTGCTGCCGCTGCTCGTTGTATTCCTTGTGGCGCAGCGCTTCATCGTTGAGAGCATCGCCAGCACCGGCATCAAGCGCTAGTTGGAGACCTATCATGCTTGGATCGCAAATCCTCGATCTCAACAGCTCGATCACCGGCGCCGACATCGGCGTGCCGGAGATCAAGACCTTCGGCTTCGCTAGCTTCCAGAAGGCGATGGCGACCACTGACAGCTGGTCGTCGCATAACGGGCCGGAGCTGGTCTTCGTCATCGAAGGCGAGGCCTGCTGGGAGCTCGAGAACGAGGCGCTGATCCCCGTCTCGGGCGGCCAGTTCGCGCTGTTTCCAGCCAACAAGAAGCACCGCATCGTCAACGGGCTCTATCCGCCGAGCCAGTCGTTCTGGATCGTCATGGCCGGCGCCGGCCAGATCGCCGATCCGGCGCTCCTCACGAGCGACGGCTTCCGCGACTTCCAGAACTATCTCGGCTGCCGCGGCCTGACCCATGACATCGAGCCCCGCTGTCTCGATGCCATCAGCGAACTGGGCCGGCTGGTGGCCGACCCGCGCATCTATACCGGCTCCAGCCTCTTGATCGCCGAGATGCGTGCGGCGCTGCATACGGTGCTGATCGAGGCCTGGAAGGCGCAGGACAAGAAACTCGCTGACCGCAGCAATAGCGAATTGGTGGATGAGTTCCTCGAAGTTCTGCATTCCAACCCCGACGCAGACTTAAACATAAGCGAGGTCGCTAGCCGCCTCGGCTTCTCACGTAGTTATCTGCACAACCGCTTTCGCAAGGAGGTGGGCATGTCGCCCAGCGACTATGCGCAGCGCCTTCGCATCAAGCGCTGCTGCAGTAAACTTGCGACCACCGACGAGCCGGTCACCGACATTGCCATCGAATTCGGCTTCGGCAGCTCACAGTACTTTTCACGCGTCTTCAAAAAATACCTCGGCACCACGCCGAGCGAATACCGGCAGCAAATGCTGATCAGGGAGCACTGAAATGGCCACCGTCGCCCTTCGCGATATCCGCAAGTCCTATGGCAAGCACGAGGTGATCCACGGCGTCAGCCTCGATGTCGCCGATGGCGAGTTCATCGTCTTTGTCGGCCCATCGGGCTGCGGCAAATCGACGATGCTGAGGATGATCGCCGGCCTCGAGACGATTAGCGAAGGGCAGTTGCTGATCGACGGGCGCGTGATGAACGAGGAGACGCCCACCAGCCGCGGCATCGCCATGGTGTTCCAGTCATATGCGCTCTATCCCAACATGACCGTCTACCAGAACATGGCCTTCGGCCTCGAGCAGGCCCGCATGCCCAAGTCGAAAATACGCGAGTTGGTGATGGATGCAGCGCACACGCTGAAGATCGAGCCTCTGCTGCAGCGCAGGCCCGGACAGCTCTCGGGTGGCCAGAGCCAGCGCGTCGCCATCGGTCGCTCGATCGTCCGCAACCCGCGCATCTTCCTGTTCGACGAACCGCTCAGCAATCTCGATGCCGAGCTTCGTGTCCACATGCGGGTCGAGATTGCCAACCTTCACAAGCGGATGAGGCGCACCACCATTTACGTCACACACGACCAGGTCGAGGCAATGACTCTCGCCGACACCATCGTGGTGTTCAATGAGGGTCGCATCGAGCAGATCGGTACCCCGCTTGACCTCTACAACAAACCCGCCAACCGCTTTGTCGCTGGCTTCCTCGGCTCGCCGAAAATGAACTTCCTCTCGGGCAGAGTTGGCAGCGATGGTGGCAAGACCTGCATCGAGGTCCCGGGCGGCAAGCTGCCGCTGGACTTCAGCCGGGCAGCACGAACCGGCGAGACCATCGATGTCGGTATCCGGCCCGAGCATGTCGAAGTGATATCGCCCGACCGCGCCGACGCCACCGCCCGTGTGCAATTCACCGAACAGCTGGGTGGCGAAACCTTCCTCTACTGCGATGTAGGCGACGCCGGCGAAGCGCAGCGCATCGTCATCAAGCGGCCCGGCCAGCAGCGCTTCGGCGACAACGAGCTAATCGGCCTCGCCCTACAGCCGTCCGATATCTACTGCTTCGATACCAGAACGGGTGTCTCACTGGCAGCCTGATGGGAAGCTCTATGGCGACACTTCGAGCACTGCTGTGGTCCTGGGCACACCTTGGACACCAGCCATACACCGGGCGGTTTCGGCGCATAGTCAGATTCTAGACCTGTTAAACCCTTGATGCAGAGGGCTGTGTGAGCTTCGCATTTTGCGTCGCCCCCCTGTGCGGGAGACGATGCGGGGGGCTCTATGGGGGAGCGATTGGTTTTGGGGCTGGGGGCGCGCTGCAGCAACAGATTGCCCTCCTGTGAGAGCCTGCTTTGGGCCACAAGCGGACCTTTGGAGCATTGCTACCAACCGACTGCTCACCAGAGAGTCAGTCCAACGAACGAGTGGTGGAGTGAAGCGCCCCAATGCCAAGTGCGAAACTGGCCATTAGAGAATGGCACGACTGCATCGCGATTTCGGGCTCCGAATCGGCTGTCTCCAGTTGGGTTCGCGCCACCGCCAGGGCGAATAGACGCGACCCTTCCGAGGGTTAGCTGCCCACCCCCCGCAAGACAAAAAAAGCCATCAATATCAATGACTTAGTGGCGGTGCATGTAGTCACCGCAAACCAGTCTCCAATTTCCCTGTTCGGCGGGAGAATACAGGGATTTCTCCCATTTTCTGGCCTTTTCGCATCTAAGAGGGCGGCGATTTTCTCCGCTTCTTCAGTTCGTTAGCAGGCGAATTCCCTAGACCCCGGAACAGGGATTTTCGCCGCCCGATCAGGGAATTTCGGGTCCCGATCAAGGTCGTTGAACGGCCCGCCTTTGAGGTCGCGATCTGGATGCTCGGCTACTTTTGCACCGGGGTTCATTTGCCGTAATGGCGCAAGAGCTCCCAGCGGTCCTGCGAACGCGTCGCAAGGACATGCTGGCGACATTCCCAGTTTCAGTTGGCACCCCTAGTTCCCTCAGTCCCCGACGACGGCAATTCTGCTTGGGTCGCTGCCACTCACTGGCCGGCAGTGACCCACCGGTGCCGCTGTGGTGCCGGCAGAAGCAGGAGTGTCCAATTGCGAAAGACCCAACCACCCGTGGCGAACCATGGGAACCGCAACAGTCAGCAAATCGAGTACTGGCCCACCGCAAACCTGCGCCCCGGTCCGAGAGTACGAAAGCACCCCGAGGCTCAGATCGAACGCATCCGCGCCAGCATTCGACGCTTCGGCTTTCTTTGTCCGCCGCTGATTGAACCGACCGGCGACATCATCGCCGGTGTCGCGCGCGTCGAGGCGGCCCGTCGTCTCGGCTACGACGAGTTGCCGGTGCTTGTCGCGAGCCATCTGTCTGCGGCCGACATCAAAGCCTACCGCATCGCCGACAACAAGCTCGCGGAGATGTCCACTTGGGACCGTGACGCCCTGAGGCTCGAGTTTGAGGGCATCATCGAGATCGACAACACCTTCGATCTCCAGTTCACCGGTTTTGACACGGCCGAGATCGACCTGGTTCTCAATCCCATCGACGCCAGCGAGGAAGAGGGCCCCGACGACGAGGCCCCTGTCCCGAACGCCGTCGCAGTGAGCCGGGTCGGCGACGTGTGGATGCTGGGAGAACATCGGCTGGTCTGTGGTGACGCACTGTCCAGCGAGACCTTTGACGTGCTCATGGGCGGCGAAGCCGCTCGGCTCGTGCTGAGCGACGTCCCCTACAATGTGCCTGTCGATGGCCACGTGGGCGGGCTCGGCAAGACGCAGCATCGGGAGTTTGTGCAGGCCTCCGGGGAGATGACCGACGCCGAGTTCGAGGACTTCCTGCGCAAGGCCATCGTCGTAATGGTCGCCAATCTGATGGATGGCGGCATCGTCGGCTTGTTCATCGACTGGCGCAGCGTCGAGACCATGCTCCGGGTCGGGCGCGAACTTGGGCTTAGGCTCCTCAATCTCATCGTTTGGAACAAGTCGAACGGCGGCATGGGCAGCCTCTATCGCAGCAAGCATGAACTGCTTTGCTTGTTCAAGAAGGGCAAAGCTTCGCACGTCAATAACGTGATGCTCGGCGCCAAGGGGCGGTACCGGACCAACGTCTGGGACTACGCCGGGGTGAACACTTTTGGGGCTGGGCGCATGGCCGACCTCGAAGCGCACCCCACCGTGAAGCCCGTCGCCATGATCGCTGACGCTATCATGGATTTGACCGATCGCAATGAGTTGGTGATCGACAGCTTCGTCGGATCGGGCACCACGATTGTCGCTGCGCAGAAGACCGGCCGGATCGCCAGGTGCACCGAACTCGATCCCCTCTACGTCGATGTGGCTATCCGGCGGTTCAAGGCGCGGTTTGGCATAGACGCTGTGCACCAAGCGACTGGACTGACTTTCGATGCGCTCGCTGCGCAGCGGAGCGAGAGCAGTGCGGAAGCCACCCCTCCGGTTGTTGTGCCGCCGGCAGTTCGTGCGCGCGTGCGTCCGACAGCATCGGTCGAGGAGGTTTGACATGACAAGGACTCGCCCCAGCGGTCATTCCGCTCCCGTTCGTCGGCGGGAGCGGCCAAGGCCTTCGACCACGGAAGCAGTTCCGTCGATCTCGCCTGCCTCGGAACAGTCGTACGAGGTCGGCTATGGCAAGCCGCCCAAACACTCGCAGTTCCAGCCCGGTCAGTCCGGGAACCCGAAGGGTCGGCCAAGAGGATCGAAGAGCCCGTTCACACTCCTGCGCGAGGAGCTGCAGCAGAAGATCACCCTGCGGGAGGGCGACAAGGTGACGACAGTCACCAAACTTGAGGCGGTCATGAAGCGGATCGTGAACGATACGCTCGGTGGCAAGGTCTCTTCGACCAGGATACTGGTGCCGTTGCTGCACGTCTTCGAAGCGCAGGATGCTTCAACCCCCGAAGATCGCAACTTTTCGCGCTCCGATGAAGAGCTGCTGCGCAGCTTCATGAAGGGGTTTGGCGATGAATGAGATCCCCAAACACCCCTTACGCGTCGATGATCAGGCAGCAGTGCTAGAGGTGCTGCTCACGCGACGGCTCGACCTGTTCATCGCCAAGACGTTTCAGCACCTGAACGATGGCCAGAACGTCAAACCGAACTGGCTGCTCGGTACGATGGCTTGGCACCTCGACCAGGTCGAACGGGTCGCGTTGAGGCGTCTGATCATCAACGTGCCGCCGCGGCACCTGAAGTCGATCTCGGCCTCGGTGGCCTTTCCGGCCTTCGTGCTCGGACGAAGTCCGGGCACCACCTTCACCCTCGTCTGCTACTCGCAAGAGCTGGGTGAGAAGATGATGCGCGATCTGCGCAGCGTCCTTGGCAGCCTCTGGTACCGGCGAGCATTCCCGGACATTCGCCTGACCAAGAACACCTCGTCCGAGATTGTCACCGACCGCAATGGCGGCGTGAACATGACCTCGGTCGAGGGCACCCTGACAGGTCGCGGCTCCGACATCATCATCGTCGACGATCCGATCAAGCCCGGTGACGTTCAGTCGGAAGCCGAACGCAAGCGTGTCAACGAGTGGTTCTCCAACACACTGTTTTCGCGCCTCAATGACAAGAAGACCGGCCGCATTGTGGTCGCCATGCAGCGCCTGCACGAGGATGATGTCACCGGCTATCTCACGGCATCGCCCGACCATGGCTGGACTGTATTGAAGGTTCCCGCGATCGCCGAACTTGAAACCAGCCATCTGGTGATCGGCAGGCCGGCGCCATACGTCCGTGCCGCCGGCAGTGTGATCGATCCTGACCGCGAGGACCACGAGACGCTAGCCCAGCTCCAGCGCGACCTCGGCTCACTGGTGTTCTCCGCGCAATATCAGCAGGAGCCGCTGCCGCGCGAAGGCAACCTGGTAAAGACGGCGTGGTTCAGGACCTATACGGCCGAGGACCTTAGACTGGGGTTCGATGCCGTTGTCGTCAGTTGGGACACTGCCTCGGCGGCCAATGACAATAACGACTTTTCGGTGGGGTCCGTTTGGGGCGTGCGGGACAATCACTACTACCTGCTGCGCGTGTACCGCGAGCGACTGGAATATCCCGCCCTCCGGCGACTCATCCTGGAAGTTGTGCGCCGACACGGCGCCGGTCGCGTCCTGCTCGAGAGGGCCGACAGCGGCCGCAACCTCTACAGCGATCTGATTGTGCGCGACCGACACCACCGCTACCGCACGGTCAACCCCAAGGGCAGCAAGGAAGATCGCCTCGCCGCCTGCTCAGCCATTATCGAAGAAGGCCGGGTCTATCTCCCGGAGTCCGCTGACTGGCTGTCCGCCTTTCTGACCGAGATCGCCGGCTTTCCCAACACCCGTCACGATGACCAGGTCGACAGTATCAGCCAGTTCCTCAACCACATGCGGCGTCAGCCGAAGGGCCTGCTGAAGCTCAGCTCGGAGGGCCGGCCAAGACTGGAGCGCAAACGACTTCGTCCACGCTGACCTGAGCCGGCTGCACTGGCGGTGTGCCGCTGGCCATCGCCCCGCCCTCGGCACTTCTGAATTGCTCCGGCTCAATGCCGGTGAGTTCGACAAACAGCCGCTCGAGCCGTTCGACGCGCTTATCGTGCGCATGGAGTTCCTGATCTTCCAGACAGTCGATGAGCTCCAGGATGGTCGATGGCCGCAACTCGCTCTCGCGCAAAATGATCCGGTCACGGTGGGCGGCATAGTACCGAGCGTTGGCTTCACGCTTGTCCATTACAGAAGTCCCCGTGACCCGAGGTGGCGGGTGGAGCGAAACTGCTCGCCCCACGCACCACTCCGATCTCCCCCCGAGGGCTCATTTGCCAAACCGCTCGACGGCCTCAACCCAGTCGAAGGGAAGCGGGTAGTCTCCGACGTACCAGCCGGTCATCACTGGATTCCCCTCGGTGTCGGTATAGTAGGAGCGCCGGATATCTTCCTTGGTGTGAGTTTCGAGGGGAACGAAGGCGGTGTGCCCGTCCTTGTTCGCGACCATGAAGATCATCGGGTCACTGAAGAACCCAGCGAAAAAGCCGCCCCCAAACAAGGTGCATCCGGTTAGCCGGAAGCCGTCGATAACGTCGGATTTGCAGACGGCGTTTGTGTATAGCCTGCCGTCAAAGTTCTGGAACAACCCTCTCTCAGCCATCTTGATGTAGTGGAGCATGAGGGCCTCTTCGACTTTTTTGGCATCGTCACCGGTCGACGCCTTCCAGTCGGCCTCTTCGATCATCTCCCAGCCGCGCCACAGAGCTTCACAGCGCTGGCCCCAGGACTCGGTCATCGCGACGGGCTCCCACTCCGTGAAGGGGGCGCCGAGGTCCTTCTCGATCTGGGCGTAGTTTTCGGCCTGCCGCGCCCTTATCCAGTCGCCCTTTTCGTCAGTGCCGGAAATCCCGAACTTGTCGTCGGCCTCCCGGATGGTAGCGAGGTATCGCTCCTGGCCGTCACAGTAGAGCTTGAGGGCATCGGGTCCGAACTGGCTCGTCTCTTCCGCTACAGCCGGTGCACCAACAGTCGCCGCCGCCGCGATCGCGAGGGCGGCCACGTGGCCGAGGTGCTTTCGAGCTGGCGCGGCGCCGGTGTTGGTGAGGTGTCCGTAAGCCTTTGGCTTTGTGCGCAAAACTGATCTCCCATCAGGTTCGGTTTGATGACGAACACTGATGAGACTCATAGGCTACAAGTCAACTCGAAATGAGACTCATCGGCTGTAGATTGATCGGCTACATCCGCATTGGCTCCTGGGCATGGAGCTCCGTGCGATCTTTGCGGCGAACATTAAGCGGTTGCGCAAAGAGCGCGGCATGTCGCAGGAGGATCTGGCCTTCGAGTCAGGTCTGCACCGGACCTATATTTCCGGGATCGAGCGCGGCATCCGCAACGTCGGACTCGACAACATTGGGGTCATAGCTGAGGCACTGGGAGTGCCACCCGACGTGCTGCTTCGAGCATAGGGCGCACGAGCTGTGCCGTGGGTACCCAGCGGTCGGCCGACTGACGAGCAGGAAAGATCGCGATTCAGCTCAGTAGCGGTCCGTCAAACGTGAGTCCTGTAGCGGCAGCGGAAGTTAGGGAATTACACATGTCTTCCGAACACAGACCCCCGGCTGCTGAGAAGCCAGGCCGCTCTTTCCCAGATCCCGTCGTCGGCAAGTCCGGGTGCCCCTTCGGCCACCGAGGCGCCTGTCACAAACCCACGAGACAGCTTAGTGCATGCAGGTCATGGCGCGCGCCCCGGCACCAGCCCAAGTTCCGCTCATGCGATCTGACGTACCCGGTCCATCTTTCCTAGCTACCGCCTCGGCGGATGCCGAGCGCTCTACTCGGATCACAACCTCGCCAGCCGCTTGATTCCAGTACCTAACCACCACACTGTGCCGCAATGTCGCCCTTGGTCCGGCAATTCTTAGTCCTGACGATCCTAGCGGTTGCTGTCGCTGGGCTGGGGAGCTTCGCGGTAGCTGCCAATACCAGGGGCCTCATGCTGCAATCGGCCCAGATGTCGATGGGCACGCCGGTTATGGAATGCGAGCGACAGGCCCCAGCGATGCCCTGCGGAGACCAGCTGGGGTGCAATATTACTTGTACTGCTCCGGCTGTCGATCTGCCCGTGCCGATCGGCCTTCAGCATGAAACCGCTGCCCTCGCCGCGTCGCCGAGGCTAGTTCGGCCCTTTCCGGTCGCAACGGCACCGTCCTTAGCAACTCCCCCGCCGCGAACCACCCATATCGCCTGATCGAGGCGCCGCCGCCAAAGCAAAGGGCAGCAGCCCAGCTCGTGCGGGGCGTGCTCTCATCCAAACGACATCTAGCGGGGACTACCTCTCATGCGTCACCACATCGGCCTAATCATCCTCACCATCGCTCTAGCCCTCGCCCATGCGACTGCCACAAAGGCCGCGCAGCTCCCGCTCTCCGAGGTTTCCCACATCCACGGCATCGCCTTCGACCAGTCCCGGCCCGGCAGCCTGTTGCTGGCCACCCATAACGGTCTGTTCCGCGGCAGTCCGGACGGTACTGCCGAAACGGTTTCCGCCGATACCAGCGACTACATGGGGTTCAGTCTCGACCCTGCCGACCCCTACCGGCTACTCGCCAGCGGCCATCCGGACCAGGCTGGCGGCCTGGGCATCATCCAGTCTACGGACGGCGGCATCACCTGGACAAAGCTCGCAGACGGGGTGAACGGCCCGGTTGACTTCCACGCCATGACCATCAGCCGTGCCGACCCAAAAGTGATCTACGGCCTCTTTGGCGGCATCCAGGTGAGCCGCGACGGTGGCGCTACATGGTCGATGGTCGGTTCAGGCCCCGAACGGACCATCGACCTCTCCGCCGCGCCTGATAGTTCCGATCTCCTCTACGCGGGTACTGTCGGCGGCTTCATGCGCAGCGCCGATGGCGGCCGGAACTGGCAGTTGGCCGGTCCCGCCGGCGTTGCGGTCACGATGGTCGAGGCGACCGCCGATGGCGCTCTCTATGCCTTCTTCTATGGCGCGGGCCTTTTTCGCCTCGCGTCCGATGGCCAATGGGCGGAACTCTCGACCGGCTTCGACAAACGATACTTCCAGCATCTTGCTGCCGACCCGCTCGACCCGGCTCATCTCGCCGCCGTCACCGATGAGAGTGCCATCCTTGAAAGCAAGAACGGCGGCAAGACCTGGCAGCCGTTCGCAAAATGAGGTCTCTCCTCTTTGCCCTGCTCATCATCTCTGGCTTGGTGACTGCAACCGGGTATGGCTTCCTCGTCTCAGCACGGTCGGGCGGGACCGAAACGCCCGGCCGCGCCCTCTATGTGACCAACTGCGCTGGCTGCCATGGTGTCAGTCTCGAAGGCCAGCCTGACTGGATGAAGCGTCTCCCGAGCGGTCGGTTGCCCGCTCCGCCCCACGACGAAACCGGCCATACGTGGCATCATTCCGACAAGCAGCTCTTCACCATCGTCAAGAGCGGCCTATCTTCGATCGCTCCCGGCTACGAGAGCGACATGCCAGTGTTTGAAGGCGTGCTCAGCGACGAACAGATCACCGAGGTGCTCGACTACATCAAAAGCACCTGGCCGGACCGCGCACGAGCATATCAAGCTGATCGATCAAAGGCCGACCCAATGTGAGACTGCTGAGCATGACGATCTACCTGCAACTCATTCCTACTTGCAAAAGACCGTAGTTTGGGCTCTAGTTGCGAGCGATTTGCAACTAGGACGATTCATGAGCAGTGATGATACGGCGATCGAGCCGGTAACTCGTCGGGGCCTGCTGATCGGGGGCCTGCTGGCTGCGGGTGGCGCTGCAGGTTTTGCTACCGTGGCTGCGGCACAGACCGACCACATCGTGCACGCCGCTGATGCAACTCCTGCGTTCGCACCTGACCCTTACGCCGCGCCCTCGGCCAATGCCGGTCCCCATGGCGCGATGATGACGGTTGGCGAAGTCGACCATGCACGGAACGGCTTCGATCCGAGCGCGATCGTTTCGACCTGGGATACCGGGACGCTCTCCACCACCGCCGAAGGCAAGCCGCTGCGCATCTTCGAGGTCGAGGCGATGGACAAGGAGATCGAGATCGCTCCGGGGGTGATGTTCCCCGCCTGGACCTATAATGGCCGCGTACCCGGTCCGGCCTTCCGCGCCAAGGAAGGCGAGCGACTGCGCTTCGTGTTCAAGAACTTCGGTTCCCACCCGCACTCGATGCATTTCCACGGCATCCACTCGGCCCGCATGGATGGGGTGCCGGGTGCCGGCCTCGTCAGTCCTGGCGAGGAGTTCGTCTACGAGTTCGACGCAAGGCCCTTCGGCTGCCACCTCTACCATTGCCATGCGGTGCCGCTGAAACGGCACATGCACAAAGGCATGTACGGTGCCTTCGTCATCGACCCCGATCCGGAGCGGCACCCTCAGTTCGAGGCGCAAGCCAAGTCGCGGCTGCTTGGGACGCCCGAAAACGCCGAGTGGCAGGAACTGGTGATGGTGATGAACGCCTTCGACACCAATTTCGATGGCGAGAACGAGTTCTACGCCGTCAACTCCATCCCCCATGCCTATGGCAACCGGCCGATCCGCATCGACAAGAGTCGACCGGTGCGCATCTACCTCGTCAATGTCACCGAGTTCGATCCCATCAACTCGTTCCACCTGCACGCCAATTTCTTCGACTATTACGACACCGGCACTTCGCTGACTCCAAGCTTGCGCTCCGACATCATCACGCAGTGCCAGGCCCAGCGCGGCATTCTCGAGTTCAGTTACGCCGATCACGAGCCGGGCATGTACATGTTCCACGCCCACCAGTCCGAGTTCACCGAACTGGGTTGGATGGGGGTGTTCGACGTCGTGGAGTCGCCGCTATGACCGACACCGCGTCCACCCTTCCACCACCCGTTGCCGCTCCCCGCTGGCAGCGTGTCGCCTGGTTGCTCCTGCCGCTCGTGCTCTTGCTTGCGGCAGTTGCCTGGATCGTGGCGGCAGATCCGCTGAGGAGCCTCAACAACGGCGCGCCGCCCGTCGAAGCGTTGACTTACGAGCGCACGATTCTCGACGGCTCCGGTATTCGCGTCCTCGTGCGCGGGGGAGGTTCCGAGCCGATGTCGATCGCGCAAGTCCAGGTCGATGACGCCTACTGGACCTTCACCCAGGATCCGGCCGGACCGCTGTCGCGCGGCTCGACCGCGTGGATCGCGCTTCCCTATCCGTGGGTGGTGGGCGAAGCCCATGCCATCAACATCGTGACCAGTACCGGCACCACGTTCGAGCACGAAATTCCGGTCGCCGTGGCAACGCCCCAACCAAGCGCGGCGGGCCTTACGGCCCAGGCCCTGATCGGTGCGATCGTGGGCATCCTGCCGGTGGCAGTCGGCCTCATGTTCTATCCGGCGCTGCGCGGCGTTGGCCGACCGGGCATGAATTTCCTGCTCGCCTTGACGATTGGCCTGCTCGCCTTCCTGCTCGTCGACATGGGCTCAGAGGCGCTGGAGCTTGCCGGCGAATCGGCCGCCCTGTTCCAGGGCCCGGCGCTGGTGGTGCTCGCCGCGCTCGCGAGCTTCCTCGTCCTCATGGCGATTGGCCGCTGGCGCGGCACGCCGCAGGGCCTTGCGCTGTCCTTCTTCATCGCGCTTGGCATCGGGCTCCACAATCTCGGCGAAGGGCTGGCCATCGGCGCCGCCTTTGCCGCGGGCTCGGCCGGGCTCGGCACCTTCCTCGTGCTCGGCTTTGCCGTGCACAACATCACCGAAGGTATCGGCATCGCCGCGCCCATCCTCAAGGAGCGCCCGCCGCTCTGGAGCTTTGTCGCCCTGACCGTGGTGGCCGGCGCCCCTGCGGTGATCGGCATGTGGCTCGGCAGCCTTGCGGTCGCCCCGCAATGGTCGGCGCTCGCGCTCGCAGTCGGCGCCGGCGCGATCTTGCAGGTGATCGTCGAAGTCGGCGCCTACCTGCTGCGCTCCAACAAGGGCGCAGCCTCGACCTGGCTGTCGCCGGCGGCACTTGGCGGCCTGCTCACGGGCGTTGCTTTCATGTATGCGACGGCTGCCCTGATCAAGATCTAGGTCTAGAGACCAAGGATCGCCTCTCGAACGTTGAGTCCGGAGAGAGCCTGTGTGCGGTGGTGACCGTCAATCGCAATCTGCGTGGCAGGAGAATATCCCAACTGCCTTGGGGGCTTGCCCGTCCAAGTAGTGCTGGCAGGCTCTGGTCCAGGCGCAACACATGCACGGTCGGAAGTGGGCCTTCCGTGTCGCCCATTGTTCGGGCCTCAGCGCTTTCGACGGCTGAAACCGGGTGGAGCGTTGCCCAAAGAAACGACTCGTGTCGGCCATGGCGAACGCTCCTGCCGATGATGTTGCCTGATAGCACCACTTGCCCGGAATTGAGGATCAACGGCGATCCCGCGATCTCAGCACCCAGCGACCGCACGAGCTCGAGTTCGGCGGCCGATGCTCCTCCTGCACCTAGGGCATGAACCGCTCTCTCGTACCGCCCGGCATACTTGTCCTTCCGGTACCTGGCAAAGTGGGGCGTTTCCACGAGGCGAGCACGGCTATCGCGCCATCCTGCAGTGGTCGGGTGCGACAGAAGATAGGCGTCCATGATCTTGCGCAGTCGCGAGCGCTCATGGGGCGTCGCTCGGGCAACCTCGAGAAGTTGGCCGTCCCTTCGTGAGGGGAACATTTCCCCCTGCAATGCGCCGAAAGCGTCCGGTTCCATCAAGACCCTCGAGCTCCCCGCTGTAGGGGTTGCCACTGTTGGAAGGTCAAGACCCCTGCAGCGGTTATGCATCTGGCTTCGGACGTGGCCAGAGTATGATGAGGACCCCGAGCACCAGGAAGGTGTCGGCCAGATTGAAGATCGGCAGCTGCCAGTCTGATACTCGAATCGCGACAAAGTCGGTGACGCGGCCCTGGAGCCAGCGATCAGCAAGGTTCCCAGTTCCTCCAGCGCTGACGACGGCGGCGCCCAGGGCTATTGACCCGCTTCGCGGCGCGAACCACCACCCGAAGATTGCGACGAAGACAACTACGCCGGCGACGAGCCAGGTCGCAGACCCGGCAGGCAGCAGACCGAAGGTCGATCCCTCATTGAAACGCAGACGAAGGGCAAGGAAGGGACCCAATTCCAGATCGGAGGCACGAAGCCCCCAGCGTGCCAGAGCCTTCGCACCGAGGTCGCTAGCAACCAGCAAGAAGGCCAGAAGCACCAATCCAGCGCGCGCGGGTGTCATGGCCGTGGGTGCCGCGAAACGCTAGGCCTGCCCGGCGGCGATGGGATCGGTGCCGACAACGCCGAACCGAGGAAGGCGTGCTTTCGGGGCCGGGGTGACGGCTGCTTCCGCGAATTCCTCGATGATGGGGCAGTCGGGGCGATCGTCACCGTTGCAGTGATCGGCGAGATGCCGAAGCGTGTGGCTCATGGCCTGCAGCGCTCGTGCCTTTTCTTCTAGTGCTTCGATGTGTTGCAGGGCGATGGCCTTGACGTCCGCGCTTGCGCGCGAGCGATCCCGCCACAGCGCAAGCAGGTCGGCCATCTGGTCGACGGAAAAGCCCAGGTCCCGCGCACGGCTTATGAACTGCAGGGTGTGCACCTCCTTATCCGAATAGACGCGGTAGCCGGACTCGGTGCGAAGAGGCTGGGTGATCAGGCCGATGGACTCGTAGTAGCGGATCATCTTGGTCGACACGCCACTGGCTTTCGATGCTTGACCGATGTTCATGATGCAGGCTCCAGAATCTCGAGGTTGCGGATCGAGGCGCGCTCGGCGTGCACCGAGTTGCCATGGGCAAGCGGGGGAGCAAAGCGGCGCAGGCGCAGCGCGTTGCCCAGCACGAAGACGCTGGAGAGCGCCATCGCCCCGGCCGCCAGCACGGGTGACAGCAGCGTGCCGCTGATGGGGTACAGAACCCCCGCGGCCACCGGGATCAAGGTGACGTTGTAGGCGAAGGCCCAGAACAGGTTCTGCTTGATGTTGCCGATCGTCGCCTTGGAAACGGCGATGGCATTGACCACGCCACGCAGGTCGCCGGACATGAGTACGACGTCCGCGCTTTCGATGGCGATGTCCGTCCCGGTGCCGACCGCGAGGCCGACATCGGCCTCAGCCAGGGCAGGCGCATCGTTGATGCCGTCGCCGACAAACGCAATCTTCCGGTCGGCTCCCCGCAGCGACTTGACGGCGTCGACCTTGCCGTCGGGCAGCACTTCGGCGACGACCTCGTCGATGCCCAGACGCTTCGCGACCGCGCGGGCGGTGCGGGAATTGTCGCCGGTGATCATCGCGACCCTGAGCCCGAGGTCGTGCAGCGACCGGATAGCCTCGGGCGAAGTGTCCCGGATAGGATCCGAGACGGCGATGATCACGGCCAGTTCCCCGTCCACGGCGGCGTAGAGCGGTGACTTGCCTTCGTCGGCCAGGCGGCCCGCTGTTTCGTTGAACTCGGCCACGTCGATCCCCGCCTTTGCCATCGCCCGGTCGGCGCCGACGAGGACGCGGCGGCCGGCCACAGTTCCGACGACCCCAAACCCGGGATCGGCCTCGAATGCCGTGACGTTGGCAAGCGACAGGCCCTCCTCCGTTGCTGCGGAGACGATGGCTTGCGCGACGGGGTGCTCGGACTTGGCTTCGACGCTCGCCACCAGGGCCAGAACCTCGTTGCGGTCGTAGCCGGCACGGACGACAAGGTCGGTGAGCTCGGGCTTGCCCTTGGTCAGTGTGCCCGTCTTGTCGAAAGCCACGACTTCCGCCGATCGCAGCGTCTGCAACGCTTCGCCCTTGCGGAAGAGGATTCCGAGCTCGGCCGCCCGGCCTGTGCCAACCATGATCGACGTCGGCGTCGCCAGACCCATGGCGCACGGGCAGGCGATGATGAGCACCGCGACCGCGTTCACCAGCGCAAAGGTCACGGCAGGCGACGGACCGAAAACGAACCAGGCGGCGAAGGTCAGCGCAGCCGCGGCCATCACGGCAGGCACGAACCAGGCGGTGACCTTGTCGACGAGGGCCTGGATGGGAAGCTTGGAGCCCTGCGCGGCCTCGACCATGCGGATGATCTGGGCGAGCACCGTGTCGGCACCCACCTTGGTGGCCGCGAACGTGAAGGCGCCGGTGCGATTGATCGTGCCACCGACAACCTCGGCGCCGGCGAGCTTGCGCACCGGGACAGGCTCGCCGGTTATCATGGATTGGTCGACATAGGACTCTCCATCGACCACCACCCCATCCACCGGGACGCGTTCGCCGGGACGGACTTCGATCCGGTCGCCGACAACGACCTGCTCCAGTTGAAGTTCGGCGGCGACGCCATCGCGGATGACACGCGCGGTCTTGGGCTGGAGGCCGATCAAACGCCTGATGGCCTGGCTCGTCCGCCCCTTGGCGCGGGCCTCCAGATAGCGGCCCAGCAGGATCAAGGTCACGATGACGGCCGCCGCCTCGTAGTAGACATACCCCGTGCCGGGCGGCAGCACGGAAGGCAGGAACGTCGAAACGACCGAGTAGCCCCAGGCTGCGCTGGTTCCCAACACGACGAGGGAGTTCATGTCCGGCGCCCCGCGCAGGAGGTTGGGAACGCCCTTTGTGAAGAAGCGCAGGCCGGGCCCGAACAACACCACCGTCGCCAAAGCGAACTGGACGTAGAGGTTGTTGGCCATGCCAATGTTGGTCATGACCCAGGTGTGGATCGCGGGGACATAGTGCGAGCCCATCTCCAGCACGAACAGCGGGATCGTCAGAACCGCGGCAAGCGCGAAGCTGTTACGCAGGCGTACAATCTCGGCGGCGCGCCGCCGATCCCCCTCGTCTGCTCTCGTGGTCGCGACCGGCACGACAACTTCGTAGCCCGTCGCCCGAACAGCCTGCTCGAGCCTGGCCCGCGTGACGCTGCCCGCTGGGAAGCTGACGGCCGCGCGTTCGGTCGCGAGGTTGACGACGGCTGAGCTGACGCCGGGGACAGCGGCCAGCGCCTTCTCGATTCGCACCACGCACGAAGCGCAGGTCATGCCCTCGATCTGCAGCTCGACCAGATCGGAGCGCGCAGAATAGCCCGCCTTCTCGATCGCCGCGACCACCGATCGGGGGTCGAGCTCCTTGGCGAAGGCAACAGTTGCCTTCTCGGTGGCGAGGTTCACGTTGGCGGATGCCACGCCGGGCACTGCACGGATCGCCCTCTCGACGCGCGCGACGCAAGAGGCGCAGGTCATGCCCTCGATCTGGAAATCGGCGACGGTGTGCGCCGCGGCTGCGGCAGGCTCCTGCAGGGCAAATTCGGATGACATGGTCGAGCAGTCCTCAGTTCAACTGCTCAAATAAGTAATCCTTCCAACGATGGGAAGGTCAAGGGCTCGTCGCTCGATTCACGATCAGCCTCCCGACGCCCAGGTCCACGAGCCGGCGAAACGTGTCGGCGACCTCGGACGCGCGCTCTATGGCGCCGGCCTCTATCCAGCTCCGGATCCCCGCGATGAGGGCCCCGCTCAGCATCGCGGCGCGGAGACGATGGCTGTGATCCCGACCCAATTCGTCGGCGACCATCTCCTCGACGATCGACTGGAACTCCACCTCCGCCAATCGTCCGCCGCTTCCGCTCAGAAGTGCGCGATAGAGCCCGCTGTGCGACCTCGCATGCACCAGCAGCGGGTCGACAAAGCTCCAGGGACGGCCGCTCACGCCGCGCAGAACGGTGCTCAGGTCATCGCGCAGCCTGCCAAAACCGAACTTCAGAAGCTCGTCCTTGGACTTGAAGTGCGCGTAGAAGGTCGTGCGGCCGACATCGGCGGCATCAATGATGTCCTGCACCGAGATCGCATCGTAGCCGCGCTCGACGATCAGGGCGACGAATGCCGAATAGAGCGCTTCCCGGGTCTTGCGAACACGGCGATCCATGATTCCGAACGCTCCTCCGCAGTCTGTTCCGAACCGAACGGCCGGCCATGGTCCAGCGCCGTTCCCGAACATAGTGTTCGCTACAGGCAACGTGTCCACTACTTTTTTGGAGCAGCATCATGTCAGCGCAACGGCTCGCGCTCGTATCGATCACCACCCTTGTCGCCACGCTCGTTACGACGGGAATCCACCACATCTTCCGGCTCGGACCAGGCCTCATCGTCCCAACCCTCATCGGCGTTGGATTGGCAATCGTCCTGTGGGTGCTCTACTCGAGGACGCGCAAGGCCGGTTTCCTCGTAGGCTACGGTGCCTTCACGGCCCTTGTCGTGTTCTGGTTCGGGATTCTGGACGGATTTCTCGACCACGTCGTCAAGGCGGCGGGACTGGACAACATCACGTTCCTCGCCGGCGGTGACGCAGAGGTGGTCGCGCCGGCACTGCACCTGTGGTCGCAGGAGGCCAGCACTGCGTTCTACGAGGGCACGGGTATCCTCAGCGCCATACTGGCGTTGCTGACAGCGGTGGCGACGGTCGCGTTCATCTATGTTGAACTCCACAGCCGACCAGCGACCTCGCCTGAGGAAGGCCGACAGCGAAGCGCCTGATCTCGCTCACCCACCGTCTGCCGCCACACCGCGGGGGGACGATCCGCCGACAGGGAATCGTCGAGAATAGTGTTCCCTACCCCTTGACCTTCCCACCGTTGGAAACTCCATCTTCCGGCTATCGCATCAACCAGAGGATGGAATCGAATGCACGACTTCAAAGTCAGCGACATGACCTGCGGCCACTGCGTGGCGACCGTCGAGAAGGCGGTCAAAGGCGCGGATAGCTCGGCCAAGGTGAATATCGACCTCGGCTCGCATGCCGTGAAGATCGAGAGCCAGAAGCCAGCCGCAGTATTCGCCAAGGCAATCGAAGAAGCCGGCTACACCGGCGAGCTTCGGAGTTGAGCCCCAATGGCCCGGTGCCAATCGCCGGGTCACTTGACTGCCAACGGCCACAGATTACTGCTCAATCGACGTCGCTACGAGAGCAGCTGGAGAATGGATATCGCTTCTCGATCAACAGTGGCGAGAAGTGTCCGATAGGAACCTGGGGACCGCGCTGTCGGGCCGTCCCTGCTCATCTGTCATGGCTGTCATCGCCCTGCAGGCGAACGTTGGCAATCGAACCTAGCGACGACTTCAGAGCCCGCCTGATCGCCAGATAGAACGCAACAGGCGAAACGTGAACCAGGCCGCGAGGCCGTAACCCAGCGCCGCCAGAAGAGGCATGTCGCCATAGATGCGCGGACCGATGCTGTCCCGCATCAGAAGCGAGGCGGCAATGTAGAGTCCCAAGGTGATAAGCGCCAGGACTTGGCGATTGCTCGTGCGATTGAGATGCGCCTTGAGGCCGTCGATGCGCAGGCTCAGGCTGAGCCCCTCCCCTTCCCGATTGAGACGACGGATCCACTCTCTCAGGACTGCTGGCAGATCCTGCATCGCGGTGACTGCGTCGATCTTCAGACGATCAAGCGAGTTCTCCCAATCGAGGTCCCCGGTTGCCGCCTTGAGGAACTTGGGGCCCTTCGCCTGCAAACCGGCTACGAGCGCGAACCCGGGGTCGAATACTCGCACTGCATGCTCCGCAAGGAACATCGCCCGCATCAGCACAACCAGATCGTAGGGTATGAGGACATTCTGGCTGCGCCCCAGTCGCGCGACACGCAGAAAAACCTCTGCAAGCGACCACTCCTTGAGCGGCAGCGCCGCATAGTCGGAAATGATCTCCGCCAGGTAACGTCGGAATTTGATCCTTTCAATTTCACCCCCGATGATACCGAGGTCGATGGCAGCGTCCAGTAACCAGTCGGCATCCTGGCGGATGAACGCAGCCGCGAACGCACCGAGGTTGCGCCGCGTGTCCCGATCCAGGAACCCGACCAGCCCGAAGTCGTGAAAGCATATCCGCCCCTCCGGCGTGATGAAGAGATTGCCAGGATGGGGATCGCCGTGAAAGACGCCGAGTACCAAGATCTGGTGGAGGTACAGATCGATGAAGTCCTGCGCCAGCTGCGAGCCCTGCGATTTGATCGCGGGATCGTCGATTCGGTATCCATGGCTGCGCTCCTGGACAAGGACGGTTTCGCTGATGAGGCCCTCGATCGCCCGCGGGACATACACGGTCGGCCAATCGGTGAAGGCGGAGGCGAACCGCGTTATGCTGCGCGCCTCACGCGCGAAATCCGTCTCGTTGCGTAGATTGGTCCAGATCTCCCTGATGACCAATTCGGGCTGGTAGTGACGCAGGCGCCGCGACATCGCACCGCCGATCTGCGCCAGCCATGCCAATGCGCGCATATCGCGTTCGATTTGCCGCTTGATGCCGAGGCGCCTGACCTTGACGACTACCTCCCGCCCATCGTGAAGGCGGGCAGCATGGACTTGGGCTATTGACGCGGCGGCGAGTGGCTTACGCTCGAATTCGGCAAACAGCTCCGCGAGCGGGCGTCCAAACGCGCGCTCGATCTCGCGGATCGCCTGTTCGGCCGGAAACGGCGCCACGTGTTCTTGGAGCGATTGGAGGGCAGCGATGTAGTCGTCGGGCAACATGTCCCGCCGCAGGCTGAGCGCCTGGCCAAACTTGATGAAGGTCGTCCCCAGCCGCGCCAATGAGAGGCAGAGCCGCT
The DNA here is from genome assembly GCF_017307495.1 of Devosia sp. Lineage (GTDB taxonomy): Bacteria > Pseudomonadota > Alphaproteobacteria > Rhizobiales > Devosiaceae > Devosia_A. Next base: position 26,221 of record NZ_JAFKHE010000025.1, read on the forward strand.
CCGCGGGCCGCACGCGGGACCGTGACAGATGGAGCCGATCGATCGCCAGCGCCCACCCAAGGCGAACAATCTCCAGGGCGATCTGGAACAACCTTAGTAAGAGCATGATCGGCCTCGCAGCGGCGCCGCGGCTCACTCCCGTCGACCACCCGGTTCGCGACAATGAAAGAGAGTATAGACGCTCTCGGCTGAGAGTTTTTGATCCTAGGCAAGCGGCCCGGCCCGCTCATTCGACTTTCGGCGACCACGTCGCGCAGGTGCTCCGGGTCGATCAGGGTTCCGCAGCGAAAGGACCTGTGATTCCTCACAGAACGACCAAGGTCCAAGCACGGGTGCCGTGCTCCTGACCGGCAGCGCCGTGCTCTCCACGACCCGCTTCAAGGTTTGATCAGGATCAAAGCGCTGCGCCTGCAGCGGGAGCCTACTCAAAACCTCCTTCGTAGTGTCTTGGGCCAGTGAATTGGAGGCTGGACTGAAGCACCCGATGGCAAGGCGGTTGTGCTCAAGCAGGACCACGGCGACTTGAGCCGAGCCGCCGAAAATGGAGCAGCACCTAATGCTCAAGCAAGCCGACGCCACTCGCACCCGCGCTGCGGCCCATGGCACGGGCGCCTTGCGGCGGCAACTGCCGGCCTGGATCGAGCATCTGCCGCCGTGCAATGCCGCATGTCCGGCGGGTGAAAACATCCAGGCCTGGCTCGACCTCGCGCAAGCCGGGAGATACCGCGCAGCCTGGGAAACGCTGGTACGCGACAATCCCTTGCCGGCCGTGCACGGCCGGGTTTGTTACCACCCGTGTGAGACAGGCTGTAACCGCGTCGAGCTGGACGCGGCGGTGAGCATTCACGCGGTCGAACGTTTCCTCGGCGATCTTGCGACCGCAGAGGGGTGGCCCTATCCCGTCGATGCCGAGCCGAGCGGCAGGCGCGTTCTCGTGGTCGGCGCCGGCCCGAGCGGGCTGTCGGCCGCCTACCATCTCACCCGCCTGGGTCATGCGGTCGAGATATACGAGGCCGGTCCCCTGCCCGGGGGCATGATGCACTTCGGTATTCCGGCCTATCGGCTGCCGCGCGCCGACCTTCTGCGCGAGATCGGGCGAATCGAGGCGATGGGCGTCAAGATCGTGACCAACCACAGGGTCGATGATTTGCTGGCCGAAATGAAGGCCGGCGAGTTCGATGCAGTGTTCATCGCCATCGGCGCCGGCATCGGCAAGCATGTCGAAATTCCGGCACGAGACGCCGTGCGCGTGCTCGACGCGGTGTCGCTCCTCCATAACGTTACCACCGGCGAGGCGCCGCTTCTGGGCCGCCGCGTCGTGGTCTATGGTGGCGGCAACACGGCCATGGACGCCGCGCGCACGGCCAAACGCCTCGGCGCGGACGAAGCACTGATCGTCTACCGACGCGACCGCGCGCACATGCCGGCGCATGCCTTCGAGGCCGATGAGGCCATCGAGGAAGGCGTCAAGATCAAGTGGCTGACGAGTATCAAGGAGATCATTGGTCCGGAGCTCACCGTCGAGGCGATGGAGCTCGATGCGGGTGGACGGCCGCGGCCGACGGGGCGTTTCGAAACGCTGCACGCCGATGCGATCGTGCTGGCGCTCGGCCAGGATACCGACAGCGGCTTCCTCCGCCAGGTACCGGGTATCGAGTTCACGACAAATGGCTCGATCGAGGTCGGGCCCGACATGATGACTGGGCACCCCGGCGTCTTCGCCGGCGGCGACACGGTGCCGGGAGTGCGCTCCGTCACCACCGCTGTCGGGCACGGCAAGCAGGCAGCTCGCTACATCGACGCCTGGCTGCAAGGCGTTCGCTACGCGCAGTCGCCCAAGCACCCGCCGGTCAGCTTCGACATGCTCGACCTGCCGGTGTTTCTCGAGGCGGCACGAAAGGCCGAGCCGCAATTGCCCCTGACGGCGCGGGTAACGTTCGACGAGGTCGTGCAGGGCCTGAGCGAGCTGGAGGCACGGTTCGAGGCGGGCAGGTGTCTCTCCTGCGGCAATTGCTTCGAGTGCGACAGCTGTCTTGCGGCGTGTCCGGAGCAGGCGATCACCTCGCTCGGGGACGGGCACGGCTACCGCGTGGAGGCCGACCTCTGCACCGGGTGCGGTATCTGCTTCGAACAATGCCCCTGCCACGCCATCGAAATGTCCCCCGAAGCCGAGCCGCCGGCGACGCCACTCGGCACCTTCGGCGAGCCGCTGGCGCCGCACCGCTTCCAGCTCCGCGAGTAAGCCCCGGGAAGGAGACCCATGCCAATTACGCGGATGACCCTTGATGGCAATGCGGCCGTCGCCCACGTCGCCTATCGCGTCAACGATGTGTGCGCGATCTATCCGATCACGCCCTCCTCGCCGATGGCCGAGCTCGCCGACGAGTGGTCGGCGGAAGGCAAAACGAACCTCTGGGGCGCGGTACCGATCGTCCAGGAGATGCAGGCGGAAGGCGGCGCGGCCGGTGCCGTCCATGGCGCGCTTCAGGCCGGCGCGCTTACGACCACGTTCACGGCCTCCCAGGGCCTGCTCCTGATGATGCCGAACATGTTCAAGATCGCGGGCGAGCTCACGCCTTGCGTCTTTCACGTGGCAGCGCGGTCCATCGCGACGCAGGCCCTTTCGATCTTCGGCGATCACTCCGACGTCATGGCGGTGCGCAGCACCGGCTTCGCCCTGCTCGCCGCGGCGTCAGTGCAGGAAGCGCACGACCTCGCCCTGGTGGCGCAGGCGGCAACGCTCAGGTCCAGGGTGCCCTTCGTCCACTTCATGGACGGCTTCCGCACTTCGCACGAGGTGAACACCGTAACCATGCTGTCGGACGAGCAGATCCTCGCCATGATCGACGAGGATCTGGTGCGCGCCCATCGCCGGCGCGCCCTGAGCCCGGAGCGACCCGTCACCCGCGGAACGTCTCACAACCCGGACACGTTCTTCCAGGCCCGGGAGACGGTGAACCCTTTTTACGCAGCAGCCCCAGGTATCGTTCAGGATGCCATGAACCGCCTTGCCGAGTTGACGGGGCGGCACTATCGGCTGTTCCGCTATGACGGCCACCCGGCGCCAGAACGCGTCATCGTGGCCATGGGCTCGGCGACCGAGACCCTGCGCGCCACCTCCGCGCGGCTGGTCGCACAAGGCGAGCGGGTCGGGGTGCTCCAGGTTCTGCTCTACCGGCCCTGGTCGGCGGAGGATTTCCTTCAAGCACTGCCCTTGAGCGTGCGGCGAATTGCGGTGCTCGACCGCACCAAGGAGGCGGGAGCATCGGTCGAGCCGCTCTGCCTCGATGTCGCTTACACCCTGGCCGATGCCGCTGCTCGGGATGTGCGAGCGAATTTGCCGCTCGTAGTCGGCGGCCGCTACGGCCTCGGTTCCAAGGACTTCACGCCCGCCATGGCAAAGGCGGTGTTCGATCACCTCAAGGCTGACGAGCCGCGCACCGGTTTCACGATCGGCATCAATGACGACGTGTCGGGCACCAGTCTGCCGGTCGCGGAGGATTTCGAGATCGAGCCCGCGGGCACGACGCGAGCGCTGTTCTTCGGCCTCGGCTCCGACGGCACGGTCGGGGCGAACAAGAATAGCGTCAAGATCCTGGCGGAAGATCCAGACCGCTTCGCGCAGGGCTATTTCGTCTACGACAGTCACAAATCCGGCGCCGAAACGATCAGCCACCTGCGCTTCGGCGATACGCCAATCACGGCGCCCTACCTGCTGACATCAGCTGACTTCATAGGCGTGCACCGGTTCGAGTTTCTCGACAAGATGGACGTCCTGCGCCACGCCCGCGAAGGGGCAACCGTCCTCATCAACGCCCCCTATGATCCCGCGGATGTCTGGAGCCATCTGCGGCGGCCCGTACAGCAGCACATTCTGCACGAGCGCCTGCGCGTCTTTACGATCGATGCGAGCGGGGTGGCCCAGCGCCTGGGGCTGGGGCCGCGGGTGAATACGATCCTGCAGACCTGCTTTTTCGCCATCAGCGGCGTGCTGCCGCCCGAAGAGGGCGTCCGCCGCATCCGCAAGGCAATCGAGGAGAGCTACGGCGAGAAGGGTCGCGACATCCTCGAGAAGAACTTCGCCGCTGTCGATTCCGCGCTCGACCACCTGCACGAGCTCGCCATTCCCGGAGGCGTGACCTCGACCGAGGAACTGCGCGTCTTCGTGCCGCCCGATGCTCCAGACCAGATGAAGCGCATCGCGGCGCTGCAGTTCTCCGGTCGTGGCGACGAGATTCCGGTCAGCGCAATTCCCGTGGACGGCAGCTATCTTGGCGGCACGACGCAGTACGAGAAGCGCAACCTCGCCTTCGAGGTGCCGGTATGGAACCCGGACCTCTGCATCCAGTGCGGCCAGTGCAGCATCATCTGCCCGCACAGCGTCATCCGCGCCAAGTCCTATGATGCGACGCTGCTGGAAAACGCACCGGACGGTTTCCAATCCGCCCCCGTCAACGCGCGCGGCTACCCGGACAAGCGCTACACGCTCGAGATCGCGGTCGAGGACTGCACGGGCTGCGGGCTGTGCGTCGACCATTGCCCGGCCCACGATCCACTCGAGCACAGCGTCAAAGCGCTCAACTTCATGCCTCGGCAGCCGCAAGTCGAACAGGGACGGCGCACGCTTGCCTTCTTCGACTCTCTGCCCGAGCACAGACGCCAAGAGGTGGATCTGCACCAGGCGCGCGGGCTACAGTTCGTGCGGCCGCTGTTCGAGTTCTCCGGCGCCTGCGCCGGCTGCGGCGAGACCCCTTATCTCAAAATCCTGTCTCAGTTGTTCGGCGACCGCCTGCAGATCGCCAACGCAACCGGCTGCACGTCGATCTATGGCGGCAACTTACCGGCGCTGCCATGGCGACCTGGCCCCGATGGCCGCGGTCCGGCCTGGAACAACAGCCTGTTCGAGGACAATGCCGAGTTCGGCTTCGGCATGCGGCTTGCCGTCGACCAGCAGGCGGAGATGGCGCGCGCCCTCGTTCGTACCCTCGCCGATCGCATCGGGCCAAGGCTTGCCGAGGACATTCTCGATGCGCCGCAGCGCACCGACAGCGAGATCGTCTCGCAGCGGGCGCGGGTCGAGGAGCTTCGCCGGCAACTCGCGAACATGAAGGGTGGCCCGGCGCGGGACCTCGAGACGCTCGCCGAGTATCTGGTGCGCCGCAGCATGTGGATCGTCGGCGGCGATGGCTGGGCATACGACATCGGTTCCGGCGGCCTCGACCATGTCCTGGCGCAGTCTCGCGATGTCAACATCCTCGTGCTGGACACTGAGGTCTACTCCAACACAGGTGGCCAGGCGTCGAAGGCGACACCCCTCGGAGCGGCGGCAAAGTTCGCCGCTGCCGGAAAGCGCACGCCGCGCAAGGATCTTGCGCTGCAAGCCATCGCGTCCGGCTATGTCTACGTCGCCCAGATCGCCCTTGCGGGCAGTCCCGAGCAGACCCTTCAGGCGCTGCGCGACGCCGAAGAGTATGAGGGGCCCTCTCTGATCCTGGCCTACAGCCAGTGTATCGCCCATGGACTGCAGTTGAACCTGCGGGACGGCATGAAGCAGCAGCGTCGCGCCGTCGCCAGCGGCTACTGGCCGCTGTTCCGGTATGATCCGAGAATGCGCCAGGCCGGCATGAACCCCTTCCGTCTCGACAGTACGCGCCCGCGATTGCCACTCGAGGACTTTGTCTATCAGGAGCTTCGCTACCGCCTCCTCACCCAGACTCGCCCCGAGGAGGCGCGGATACTGCTGCGTCAGGCCCAGGCGGCCGTCGATGAGCGCTATCGCATCTACGAGGATATCGCGGCGCGAGACGGAACGCGCTTCCATCCCTTCTGGCAGGAGGAGAGCGCGGCCCGGAGTGACACAGCCGAGACCGGGCAAACCCAGAAATGACGCTCGAAACCGCCTATCTCGGCCCGCCGCTCGCTCAGCGCGGAACCCATCTCCAATCGCGAATATCGGGCATGTCTTCGCCGTTCTCGCGAATATAGGCTTCATGTTCGGCGAGTTTGCCTGCAACGAAGCTCGCGAATTCGGTCCGGCGTTCCGCGAGCGCGGGAACCCGGTCGACGACCGCCTTGGCGACATGGAACCGGTCGATGCCGTTCAGCACGGCCATGTCGAAGGGTGTAGTCGTCGTGCCTTCCTCCTGGAACCCGTGCACGTGGAAATTCGCATGGTTCCGGCGCCGGTAGGTCAGCCGATGAACAAGCGTCGGATAGCCGTGATAGACAAAGATCACCGGCTTGTCCGTGGTGAACATCGCGTCGAAGGCTTGGTCGCCGATTCCGTGCGGGTGCTGGCTAGGTGCCTGCAAGGCCATGAGGTCGACCACGTTGACGAAGCGGAGCTTCAGCGCGGGGAACCATTCGCGCAACAACATCGTCGCTGCCAGGGCTTCCATGGTGGGCACGTCCCCGGCACAGGCGATTACCGCATCGGGCTCGCCGTCGGCGTTGGAGGCCCAGTTCCAGATGCCTAGGCCCTGGGCGCAGTGATCGATCGCTTCGTCGCGGCTGAGCCACTGCAACTGCGGCTGCTTGCCGGCGACAATGACGTTGATGTAGTCGCGGCTGCGCAGGCAGTGGTCCACAACCGAAAGCAGCGTATTGCCATCGGGCGGCAGATAGACCCGGATGATGTCGGACTTCTTGTTGGCGACGTGGTCGATGAAGCCGGGATCCTGGTGCGAGAAGCCGTTATGGTCCTGCCGCCAGACATGGGAGGTGAGCAGGTAAGTGAGCGAGGCAATGGGCTTCCGCCACGGGATCTCGCGAGAGATCTTCAGCCACTTGGCGTGCTGGTTGAACATCGAGTCGACGATGTGGATGAACGCCTCGTAGCAGGAAAAAAAGCCGTGCCGTCCGGTGAGGAGATAGCCCTCGAGCCAGCCCTGGCACAGGTGCTCGCTCAGCACCTCCATCACTCGCCCGTCGGGGGAGAGTTGGGTGTCGGTGTCGATGATCTCCCCCGCAAAGGCACGGTCGGTTGCCTCGAAGATCGGTGACAGGCGGTTGGACTCGGTCTCGTCCGGGCCGAATACGCGGAAGTTGCGCTGCTCGGCATTGCCACGCATCACGTCACGCAGGAACGCGCCGGCCGTGCGGGTCGACTCTGCGACCACCGTACCGGGCACCGGCACCTCCACCGCATAGTCCCCGAATTCGGGGAGCTTCAGGTCCTCGAGCAGCAGACCGCCATTGGCGTGAGGATTGGCCCCCATTCGACGCGATTCGCTGGGCGCCAGCTCGGCAAGCTCGGGCACGAGACGGCCATTGCGGTCGAACAGCTCGTCCGGCCGATAACTCTTCAGCCAATCTTCGAGAATTTGCAGGTGGCCCGGCACTTCCGCCAGCTTTGCCAAGGGGACTTGGTGGGAGCGCCAGGATCCCTCCGTCGGCTTGCCGTCCACCTCCCGGGGCCCGGTCCAACCCTTGGGGGAGCGCAACACGATCATCGGCCAGGCAGGTCGCCTCGTGAACCCGAACGTACGGGCATCGGCCTGGATCGACCGGATATCGTTCAGCACGCTGTCGAGTGTCGCGGCCATCGCCTGGTGCATCTCAGCAGGTTCGGAGCCCTCGACGAAATGCGGGGCGTAGCCGTAGCCGCGGAACAAGGCGTCGAGCTCGCCATGGCTGATCCGCGACAGGACCGTGGGGCCCGCGATCTTGTAACCGTTGAGGTGCAGGATCGGCAGTACGGCGCCGTCACGGGCCGGGTTGAGGAATTTGTTGGAATGCCAACTCGCCGCCAGCGCCCCGGTCTCCGCCTCGCCATCGCCGACCACACAGGTCGCGATCAGGTCGGGGTTGTCGAAGACCGCACCGTAAGCGTGCATGAGCGAGTAGCCGAGCTCGCCACCCTCGTTGATCGATCCGGGAACCTCGGCAGCCACGTGGCTGGGGATACCGCCGGGATAGGAGAACTGGGTGAACAGGCGCTTGAGGCCGGCTTCGTCCTGACCGATCTCGGGGTAGAATTCGGAATAGGTGCCCTCAAGATAGGTGTTCGCAACCAGTCCCGGTCCGCCGTGTCCCGGTCCGGTGACATAGATCATGCTGAGATCGTTCTGCCTGATCAGACGGTTCAGATGGACATAGATGAAGTTCAGGCCCGGGGTGGTTCCCCAGTGACCGAGCAGCCGCGGCTTCACGTCCTTGATCCTTAGCTTGCGCCGCAGCAGCGGATTGTCGCGCAGGTAGATCTGGCCCACGGACAAGTAATTGGCAGCACGCCAGTAGGCGTCCATCCGGCGCAGCAAGTCGGGCGGCAGCGGCTCGGTCATTCGGAAAGCTCCTTGTTGAGCAGTTCGGCTGTAATCTGGGCGATCACCGCTTCCTCGTCCGTCGCGATGACGCGGACCTGCACGTTGGCCGATGGTGTGGAAATGATCGGTGCGTCGGCGCTGTTCGACACGGAATCGAGTTCGATGCCGAGAAAGCTGAGCCCATCACAGATGCGGCTGCGCACGACGGACGAGTGCTCGCCGATCCCGCCGGCGAAGACGAGCATATCGAGGCCACCCAGAGCGGCGATGAGACCCCCGATGGCCTTCCTGATTTGGTAGCAGAAGAGCGCCAGAGCTTCGGCCGCTCGCGGGTCGCTGGACTCCCGCTCCAGCAGGTCGCGGACGTCGCCGCTTGTCCCGGAAATGCCGAGCAGGCCCGACTCGTGGTTGACCATGCGGTCGAACGATGCTGCATCCATAACGTCGGTGCGGGCGAGATACTGGACGAGCCCCGGATCGAGATCGCCGGAGCGCGTGCTCATTGGTACGCCCGCGGCCGGCGTGAAACCCATGGTCGTGTCGATGCTCTTGCCGTCCCTCACCGCTGCGAGGCTGGCACCGTGACCCAGGTGAGCCAGAACCAGCCGGCCGCGCGCAGCATCCCGGCCCGTTTCGCGCTCCAGCACCCCCATAAGGTAGGTGTACGAAAGACCGTGGAAGCCGTAGCGCTCGATCCCTCGCTCGAAATATCGCCTCGGGATGGCGAGCATTCGGGCCACGGTGGGCATGGACCGGTGGAAGGCCGTGTCGAAGCAGGCCACCTGCGGTATGTCGGGGAGCCGCTGCCGGCAGGCGGCGGCGATCTCCATCTCGGTCGGCAGGTGCTCTGGCGCGAAAGGGCTGATGCGGCCGAGTTCCGCCAGCATGGCGGCATCGATGATCGCCGGGGCGACGTAGCGGGAGCCGCCATGGACGATGCGGTGACCGACCGCCACGACGGAGCCCAGGTCTCCGTTCCCGTCAAGCCACTCGAGCACGTAGTCGGTCGCCGCACGATGGTCGAGCCGGCCAACTTCGCGGTTGCTATCGCCGACGCTGAACGTGGTGCCGTCTCGCCCTACGCGATCGAACTGTCCGCGCGTGACACACCGCTCGGGGCGGCCAAGATCGAAGATGGCGAACTTCAGGCTCGACGAGCCGCCATTGAGCGTCAGTATTGTTCTCTGGCGGGCCATTTGCGGCCATCCTTCGCCGTGTCGCTGCAAGAGCCATACAACGCACGAAGCGCGACAACCGATTGATCTCGATCAACTGTTCTCGATGTCTGGAAGAATATGGCGCGGCCAGTCCTTGCGTACCCCATGCTGTTCCCGACAGATCGGAGGTCCTCCCTGATGCGATTGCACCTGACGTTGCCCCTCGGATATCGGTTTATCGCACTTGTCCTTTGGATCCTCCTGGCTAGCTGGGCCAGCGTTGGCTCCGAACAACGCGCGCCGCCGTTCGAAGCCCTAACCGTCGAGCAACTGGCCGAGCGTATTCCCGGCAAGACCTTCTGGCTGGTGAACGTTCATGTTCCCTACGAGGGCGAACTGCCATCGACCGATGCTTTCATTCCGTTCGACAAGATCACCGAATATCTCGATCGTCTGCCGTCCGACCTCGACGCACCCATCGTGCTCTACTGCAGAAGTGGCCGCATGAGCGAAATCGCCGCGACCGCTCTGGTGAAGCTCGGCTACCGGAACGTCTCCAACCTCGCGGGCGGCATGCTCGCCTGGGAGCAAGCAGGCAATCAGCTGCTCTATAGATAGGTGGCCGGCCGGCGACCTCGTCGGGCGCACTCCGTCCGCAAACACGCGATGTGGCCTGTGATCGATTTGCTGGCGCCGGCCATTCAGACATCGCGTTGCCGCATTGACCAAGGTCAAACAGCGCCCTGCCCGAAGTGGCACTCTCTAGAGTCTGCAGACCAACTGGACAAGGTCGACGTGAACCGAACCATCGAAATCGGGGGCAATCTTCCGCGCCGCGCCTTGGTCACTGGCGCCTTTGCTGTTGCCGTCGTTGCCTTGGCATACGGGATCATGTTGCCGTTGCTGCCGGTGATGATCGGGCAGGTGACCCCTGCGCCAGGCTCGTCGGACATCGCCTGGCACACCTCTATGCTCACCGGGGCGTTCGCGATTGCGCCGCTGATCGCGGCCGGTCCCTGGGGCCTGTTGTCGGACCGCTTTGGACGGCAACCCATCCTGATCGTCGGCTTGCTCGGGTTCTCGATCACCTTCGGGGCGACGGCTTTCCCGCCTTCACTGCTCGCGTTCTATGCCTTGCGGCTGTTGAATGGGGCGTTCGCTGCCGCCATTCTGCCCACCGTTCTTGCGTGGGTGACCGATCTCGAACACGACGAACCCCGGCGCGCGCGGGCCTTCGCGCTGGTCAGTGCAGCCTCCAGTGTCGGCCTGTTGGCGGGACCCATGTTGGGGGGCTTGGCCGCCGATCTGCCGCCATTGCCGATCGCCCTTGGCTCTCTCTCGGCCTGGCGGATCACAACGTTTCTCGGCGTGGCTGTTCTCGCGCTTGGGGCCGCCGTCGCCATTGTATTCACTGACACGGATGGTGGTTTGCTGGCCTCCTCCTCCGCGCACCTGGTGCGAGAGAAGGAGGTCAACCGGGCGGTTCAGGTTTCGTTTATACTGCTGGCCGCCACCGTCGCCGCTGGGCTCGGCCTGTTTGAAGTGGGACTTGCGCTCCAGAGCAGCGCCCTGGCCGTGCCCCCCTCGGTACTGGGGTTCATGTTCGCCGGGTGCATGGTGATCATGCTTCTCGTTCAGGTATTGGCGTTTTCGCCGTGGGCGAGGCCGGCCGTGACCCAGAGGTTCATATCGCCGGCGTTCCTGCTCCTGGGGCTCGGCTTGATTCTTATCTTGGCGAGTTCCGACAAAGGCGGTCTTGTGCTGGCGACCGCTGGTGTGGCGGCGGCGGGCGGGTTTCTCGCACCTGTCTTGGCCTATTGGCTGTCCTACGGGTCGGGGAAGCGAGCCGGTGCGCACCTGGGACTTGAAAGCGCCGCGGTCAGTGTCGGACAGACACTGGGCTCGACGGGCGCAGCGGTGTTGATCGGCTCCTCGGTCACGGGCGTCATGTGGCTCGGTGCACTGACCATCGGCGCCGCTGCTGCCGGGTTGGCGCTCAGCATCCGTCTGGGCCGGTCAGGCGGAGTGGCCATGGCTAGAGCCGCGGCCAGGGATGAAACCATGACCGGCATGCAATAGGAGGAGAAAATGACATGGCTTTCGTCACGTATCCGGGACACTGCAGGTCAAGTGCAACACACGGTCCTGCACCTGACAGGACGGCTTCTGGCCGGTCTTGTCCTGGCCCTTCTGCTGATGGGGGCAGAGGTCGCGGCCGATGACACCAGCAACTTCAAGACGGTCGCCGGCATCAGCGTCTACATGGGGTTGATGCCGGCCGAGATCGTGAAGGGCCACCCGGCGGGACACACTGAGGCCCAGATGCACGGGGGTCCGCCCAGCGGACCGCATGCCTATCACCTTGTGGTGGCGCTCTTTGACGAGGCGACCGGCAATCGCATCGAGAATGCCAGGGTGGCGGCCACCGTGTCCGGACTTGGACATATAGGGCAGACCAGCGTGGCTCTCGAGCCGATGCTGATCGCAGATACCGTGACATACGGCGCATTCATCGACCTGCGAGCCCTCGAGCGTTTCGACATCGCACTCACCATCAAAGTTCCCGATAGACCCGATCCCGTCCGGGTGGACTTCGCCGAGGAGCATTTGCCTTGACCTGCACGTGCGGCCGACGAGCGGTGACACAGGGGGGCCGCCGTGAACGCCCTTGACCCGTTTCTCCATCGGACGCGTGTTGCGTATTTCTCTATGGAGATTGCCCTGCGCCCGGAGGTTCACACCTATAGCGGCGGCTTGGGCGTGCTCGCCGGCGATACGGCGCGCTCGGCCGCCGATCTCGACCTGCCCATGGTCTTCGTGACCCTGCTCAGCCGGAACGGCTACGTCCGCCAGGAGGTCGGGCCGCAGGGCAACCAGATCGATCTGCCGAGCCCATGGATCCCGGAGGACTGGGCATCGCCTTTGCCGGCGATGGTCGCGGTGTCGATCGAGGGGCGCAGCGTGTGGGTCCGGCCCTGGCTCTACGTCTTGACCTGTCCGATCGGCAACTCCCTGCCCGTACTGCTTCTCGACACCGACCTCGACCAGAACAGCCTGGAGGATCGGCAGATCACCGACCGCCTCTATGGCGGTGACGAGGCCCACCGGGTGAAGCAGGAAATCGTCCTCGGCATTGGCGGGGCGCTCCTGTTGCGCGCGCTGGGCTTCAACATCCGCACCTATCATCTCAATGAGGGCCATGCTGCGCTACTGGCCCTGCAACTGCTGCGCGACACGCGTCGGCCGGGGGACGTCGGATCACCGAGCCTCTACGATAGGGCCAGCGTCCGCGAGCGCTGCGTATTCACGACGCATACGCCGGTTGAAGCGGGGTTCGATCGCTTCGACTACGGACTGGTCAACCGCCTCTTGGGCGACTTCTTCGGCCTGGCAGAGCTCAAGGCCCTGGCGGGCGAGGACAGGCTGAACATGACCCGCCTCGCACTCAACCTCAGCGGCTATGTCAACGGGGTGGCACGGCGCCACGCCGAGACGGCCAGCGGCATGTTCCCCGGCTATCAGATCCGCTCGATCACCAATGGCGTGCACGTTCACACCTGGGTCCATGCAAACCTTGCCCGGCTGTTCGAGGCGAGATTCCCGCACTGGGCGCATGAGCCGGAAGTCATCGCCCTCGCCGACCAGATCCCCGACGGCGAAATCTGGACCGCCCACCAGGCCGCCAAGGTCGAACTGCTGGGCGTAATCAAGGAGAGAACGGGCACCCAGTTGCAGCTCGATGTTCCAGTTATCGGCTTTGCCCGCCGCATGACGTCGTACAAGCGGCCGAACCTGCTGTTCACCGACCTTGCGAGACTGAAGCAGATCGCCCGCGAACGGCCGTTCCAGATCGTGCTGGCGGGGCTCGCGCACCCGCTCGATGAACCGGGAAAGCAAATCATCGAGGAGCTGCATCGCCACATCCGCGACTTGCAGGACGCGATCCCGATCGCGTTCCTGCCCGAATACGACATGAGCCTCGCCCGCACGCTCGTGTCGGGTGCCGACATCTGGCTGAATACGCCGTTGCCGCCGCTCGAGGCCTCCGGCACCAGCGGCATGAAGGCGGCCCTCAACGGCGTGCTCAACCTCAGCGTGCTGGACGGCTGGTGGGTCGAAGCTTGCGTCGAGGGCGTAACCGGCTGGGCTATCGAAGGCACCCCGCCGGGCGCGGGTGATGCCGAGGCGCTCTACCGCAAGCTCGCGGACGTCGTGCTGCCGCTCTACCAGGACCGAGCCCGCTGGGTGTGGATGATGAAGCAGTCCATCAGCAAGATCGGCTCGACCTTCAACAGCCAGCGCATGATGCGCCGCTACGCTGCGGAAGCCTACATGCGTTGAGGGGCCCCGCCCGTCACCCCTTGACCTACGTCAATAGTCGGTGGTTCGAGGCTGCCATGGTAATTCGTCTGGCCAGAGGGTACCGGACCCAAGCGGAGCGCACTGTGGGATCCAGGGTCTTTACAGCGCAGGGTTTGACGAAGGTCTACGGCTCGGGGGACGTCGAAGTGCGTGCTCTCAACGACGTGAATTTCGAGATCGACGCCGGGGAGATCGTCGTGCTGCTTGGCCCATCCGGCAGCGGGAAGTCGACGCTGCTCAACATCATGGGCGGCCTCGACCAGGCGACGAGCGGGCACCTGTTCTACAGGGACACCGAACTTACGACCCTCAGCGATCGTGCCTTGACCTTCTATCGGCGCGAGCGCGTGGGGTTCGTGTTCCAGTTCTACAACCTGGTGCCCAGCCTCACCGCTTATGAGAACGTGGCGCTGGTCACTCATCTGTCGAAACGTCCGCTGGCCCCGGCGGATGCCTTGGCGCTCGTGGGGCTCGAAGGGCGCCTCGACCATTTCCCCGCCCAGCTGTCCGGCGGCGAGCAACAGCGCGTGGCCATCGCGAGGGCCATTGCCAAGCGGCCCGAGGTGCTGCTGTGCGACGAGCCGACCGGCGCCCTCGACTCAAAGACCGGTATCCGCGTGATCGAGGCGCTGCTGACCGCAAGCGCCGAGCTTCGGACGACCACGCTGCTCATCACCCACAATGCGGCGATCCAAAGCGTCGCCGACCGCGTGTTCTTCTTCGCCGACGGCCGCATTTCCCGGATCGCGGCCAACGACACCCGCACGTCGGCGGCCGAGCTCACATGGTGATCGCCGTGAGCATGCTCGACACCAAGCTGCTTCGCGATTTCGGACGACTTTGGCCGCAGGTGCTGGCGATAGCGTTGGTGATCGCGGGGGGCGTTGCCTCGCTCGTGCTCTCGGTCGGCTCGTTCCGGTCGCTCGACGAGACGCGTGCCGCCTACTACGAGCGAAACCGGTTCGCCGATGTCTTCGCGACGGTGCAGCGCGCGCCACTGACACTGGTCGACAGCATCGCCAAGATCCCGGGCGTGGCGGCGGCGGAAGCGCGCATCAGCAAGCTGGCGCTTCTCGATATCGAGAACTTCCTCGAGCCGGCCACGGGGCTCTTCATCTCCCTTCCGCGAGGCGGCGCCCCGGCGCTCAATATCCCCTACCTGCGTGTCGGGCGCTATCCCGCTCCGGGCAGCGCTGACGAAGTCATGGTCAGCGACGCCTTCGCCAAGGCGCACGGACTTGTTCCCGGCGACAGCTTCTCGGCAATCCTCAATGGGCGGAAACGCGTGCTGACGATCGTCGGGACCGCGCTGACCCCCGAGTTCATCTACGCGATCGGGCCCGGCGACCGCATGCCCGACAACCGCCGGTTCGCTATTATCTGGATGCCTGAACGGGCACTCGCCAGTGCATACGGCCTTCAAGGGGCCTTCTCCAGCGTAAGCATCAAGTTGCTGCGCAACGCCTCGGAGGCCGAGGTTATCGATCGGCTCGATGCCCTACTCGATCCATACGGCGGCGATGCCGCCTACGGGCGCAAGGACCAGACCTCGCACGCTTTTCTCGAGCACGGGCTCGACATGCTGAGAAGCATGAGCAGCACCATTCCTCCGATCTTCCTGCTCGTCACCGCGTTCCTCATCAACCTCGTCCTCAGCCGCCTCGTCGCTCTCGAACGGGAGCAGATCGGGCTGTTCAAGGCTCTCGGCTACGGCAACGGGGCAATTGCCGGCCACTACATCAAGTTCGTGCTGGGCGTTGCCGTATTTGGCATCGCTGTCGGCAGCGTGGCAGGCACCTGGCTGGGCGTATACGTCACCGGCATATTCGGCGAGTTCTACCAGTTTCCCTTCCTGGTATTCGCCGAGAGTGCGGACGTCTATCTGCTCGGCGCGGCGCTCAGCCTCGCCGCGGCGATCGCGGGCGCCTTCCGCGCGATCCGCGAAATCGTCGCCCTTCCGCCGGCCGTCGCCATGCAACCTGCCGCCCCGCCACGCTACGGCCACATCCTGCCCGGGTGGCTGTCGCTCGATCGCATCCTGTCGCAACCGATGATGATGACGCTGCGCGGTCTCGGCCGCCGCCCCCTGCGCTCGATCCTCACGGCGACCGGCATCGCGCTCGCCACGGCCATCCTGATCGTGTCGCTGTTCACCGCCGACGCCATCGAGCAGCTGGTCGACGTCACCTACTTCATGGCCGACCGGCAGGACGCCAGCATCGGCTTCGTCCAGAAGGAGCCGGCCGGCATCGTGATGCAGGTAGCGAGACTGCCGGGCGTGCTGGCGGCCGAGCCCATCCGCGAGGTTCCGGCCCGCATTCGTTCCGGCAATGTCGAGCGCCGCGTCAGCATCAGCGGCCGAACGCGCGGCGCCGACCTGAGCCGGATCATCGACACCGACCTGCAGCCGGTCGTGCTGCCCGAAACCGGCCTTGCGATCTCGGCCTATCTCGCCGGCATCCTGGGTGTGAACGTGGGTGACACGGTCGAACTCGACCTGCTGGAGGGACAGCGCCGCACCGTCACCGTGCCTGTCGCGGCGCTGGTCGAGGACTATTTCGGCATTCGCGCCGTGATGGATGCCTCGGCGCTTGCCCGCCTCATGCGCGAAGCGCCGAGCACCAACGGCGCCAATATCAGCCTCGATGCCAGCCGCACCGAGGACCTGTACGCCGCCATCAAGGCGATGCCGGTTGCCGCCGGCCTGGCCCTGCAGGACACGACGCTTGCCAACTTCCGCCGATCCCTTGCCATCACGATCACCACCATGGCCGGGATCTATACCGGCCTCGCCGCGATCATCGCGTTCGGCATCGTCTACAACAGCACCCGCATTTCCCTGTCGGAGCGGGCCCGGGAGCTTGCAAGCCTCAGGGTGCTGGGGTTCACGCGCTGGGAAGCGATGCGCATCCTGTTGCTCGAGCTCGTCATCCTGACTCTGGTCGCACAGCCGCCGGGGTGGCTCGTGGGCTTCGGCCTCGCCTGGATCATGAAGACGCGGCTCGCCGGCGAGCTGATGCGGGTGCCGATGATCATGCAGAACCTGACCTATGCCATCGCCAGCGCAATCATCATTGCAGCCGCGGTGGCCTCTGCCCTGGTCGTCGCCCGGCGCGTCGCCGGACTGGATCTTGTTGCCGTGCTCAAGACGAGGGACTGACCGATGCGGTGGTTGAAAACAGCAACCTGGATATTTGCGCTCCTCCTGATCTCGGCCGGCGTGGCCTGGTTCGTGTGGCCTCGCCCTGTCCCCGTCGACCTCGCGTCGGTGACATTGGGGCCAATGGAAGTGACCGTCGACGACGAGGCGCGGACCAGTCTGCGCCATGTCTACACCGTGTCGGCCCCGGTCACCGGCAAGCTTCTTCGCATCTCCAGCCCATCGGGCAGCCACGAGGATACTTCGCTGCACGTCGGCGACCAGGTGATCGCCGGCGAAACGGTCGTGGCGGTCCTGCAGCCCATGCAACCGGGATTGCTCGACATTCGCTCGCGTGAAGAGCTCCAGGCCGTATCGGCTGCCACCGAAGCAGCCGTCACACTGGCCGAGGCCGAGGTGCGGCGCATCGAGGCGCTGCTGGCCTTTTCGCGCGACGAACTCGAGCGGGCGCAATCCCTCGCGGCAACCAACGCGATCCCCTCAAAAGCGCTCGAGGCCGCCCAGACCGAAGCGGCCGTGAACGAAGCCGCCCTCGAGAGTGCAAGGGCGCAGCTGCAGGTCCGGCAAAGCGAGCAGGCAGCCGCGCGGGCGCGCCTGATGGAGCCAGGCGATGACGATGCGTCGGCCGATCCTGCCTGCTGCATTCGGCTCACCGCCCCGGCGACCGGGGTGGTGCTCCGCATTCTTCAGCAGAGCGAAGGCGTGCTGGCGGCCGGTGCGCCGATTCTCGAGATCGGCGATCCGCGCGACCTGGAGATCGTTGCCGACCTGCTCTCCACCGACGCCGTGCAGATCGGGCCGGGGGCCGCCGTCCGTATCGACGAATGGGGCGGCCCTCCGCTGAGCGGGCGCGTCACCCGCATCGAGCCGGACGGCTTCGCCAAGGTGTCGGCACTTGGGATCGAGGAGCTGCGCGTGCGTACGCTGATCGACCTGGTCGATCCGCCAGAGAAGTGGTCGGCCCTTGGCAACGATTTCCGCGTCACCGTGCACGTGGCTCTGTGGAGCGCGGACAGGACATTGACCGTCCCTGTCGCCGCCCTGTTCAGGAAAGGCGACGATTGGGCGGTCTTCGCGCTGCGTGACGGTCGAGCTCAGGCCACCTTGGTCCAAATCGGACACCGGAACGAACGATCGGCCGAAGTCCTGTCCGGGCTTGCAGAGGGCGATGTCGTGGTCCTGCATCCGAGCGATCGCATCATCGACGGCACGGCGATTGCCCAAAGGCAGGTTCAGTAGCGGAACTTCAGTTGCCCGAGCCCTCTTTATACTGAGGTTGACGCTCGGACGGCCCCAGTTCGACGCTGGCGCCGCTGAAACCCCCCGGCTAGGGTGATCGCTCATCCGCTCTCCGAGTATCAAGAAGATGTGCCTGTCCGCCCCCGTCAGTTTCGTCGCCGCAGCAGCTCTCGTTCCGACAGGCGCATACACGGTGAGCCGCGCCTTCAGATTTGACCGACGCTTTCTCGCTCTGGCTGCGCTGCCGGTGCTGTTCGGCCTCCAGCAGTATTTCGAAGGTATGGTTTGGCTTGCCGGCGCCGCTGGGGACCCAGCCTCACTTGCAGGCAATTCGCTGGCCTACATGTTCTTTGCGTGGATCGCGTGGCCGGTTTGGGTTCCCATCTCCGGACTCTTTGTCGAGACGGGCGGAAGGCGGCTTCTGTATCTGGCTTTTGTGATCGGCGGTGCGATGTTGGGGGGCCTTCTGTACGTGCCGTATTTTGCGCACGATGGCTGGCTGGCGATCCGGTTTCTCGAACGGGCGATCGTTTACGACACCACCGAGCTGCTCGACTTCATCATGGCCCGCGAGTTTACATACGGCATCTATGTGTTCTTCGTCGTTACGCCCCTTTTGATATCGCGCGACCGACATGTCAGGGTTTTTGGACTCCTTATCGCTGGCGTCTTGGCCGTGACCTACGCCTTTTTCCAGTATGCGCACATATCAGTTTTCTGCTTCGGCGGCGCCCTTGCCTCGCTCTACCTGGTGTTCGCGATCTTGCAAAAACGGGACGCCGCGGTGCGGTCATCGGTCTAGCGAGCCGCCGAGCCGAATGCGCAGGACGTGCCATGCAGAGGGTTTGATCTCGATCAATAACCTCTTTGCCCAGTCATGGGTAAGGTTACCTCTATGAACCGACTGCTCTTCCAGATCCGAGCCTTGTTGACGGCCCTGCTGTTGGGTCTGGGCTTGGCGTTTGGGGTTTCGGCTGCGATTGGGGGCACCATTCCGTGCACGGCACTGACTGACCTCCATCAGACTGCCGAAGCGGCTCCCGTTGTTGTCGATGCTGCCTGTCAGGATCGTAGTTGTGTGCCTAGCGCAGCGGCGTGCTGCACCGACATGATGGCCGGATCTTGCAGCCTCGCTGCCCTTGTCCAGCCCGGCGCCTCGCTTGAGACCATCCGCAGACTCGACCACGCCGAGTGGCTGGCTGAGCCAACGAGCATCCTCGTGGGGCATGATCCCCAGGCCAGCCGCCGGCCGCCCCGCTCTGCTGCCTGACCACCGGCCTTAGCCGCACTACCCTTTCGCCGGCGCCTGATCGTTCGGGGCCGGCCAGTGGGTAACCTATCCTCACCGACACTCTCTGTCTCAAGCAAAGGAGGCTTCCATGCGCTCACTCAGATCCCTTTTCGTCGCGGCGATCGTCGTCGGGCTTGCCAGCCCGGCACTGGCCCAGACCGACCCGCACCATCCGGAGGCAACCGGGGCAGCGCCGGCCGTCGAGGGCACCGAGACCGCACCCGCCGTCGTGGGCACTGATGCTGCGCCGTCGGCCGGGATGCCGGCCACCACTACGCCTGGGTCCGACATGTCGGCCTGCCCCGACATGATGTCGATGATGAAGATGATGATGCAGTCCGGATCCGGCGACGCCCAGTCCATGCAGATGATGCAAATGATGCAGATGATGCAATCTATGCAGATGATGCAGATGCAGCTCATGCAGCAGATGCAGCAGATGCAGCAGATGCGGTCGGGCGCGGCGCCAATGGGACCCGACCTGCCCGCTGAAGGCGCCTCGCCATGATCAACCTCATCGAAAGGCGCACTCTGTCGCGGCTCGGGAGCTCAATCGGGGGCGGTCTCGCGCTGGTCGTGCTGTTCCTGCTTTGCGCTCTGACCGCGCTGTTGGCACCCAGCATTCAGGCGACGCATGCCTGGATAAGCCTGTTCACCCTTGCTCCAGTGACGTCGCCGCAGGCCTGGCTGGAAGGCTCATTCTTCAGCCTGGTGTTCGGCGGCATCGTCGGGTCGGTGTTTGCCTCGGTCCACAACGCCATCTCGGCAAGAGGACTCTGATCAGATGCGAGACCGGGCTGGGGCAGTCCCCGCCTCTCTGGGGCTGCCTTGCCAATCGCAATCCACTCGAAGGTCGAAAAACTATGAGCTTGTCCCTGTCGTTCCTTGGTGGTGCGGGCACCGTCACGGGGTCGAAATTCCTGCTCGAGACCGGTAGCCGCCGGGTCCTCGTCGACTGCGGCCTGTTCCAGGGCCTCAAGGAACTGCGGTTGAGAAACTGGGCTCCCTTCCCGGTGCCGCCGAACAGCATCGACGCGGTACTTCTGACCCACGCGCACATCGATCACTCCGGCTACCTGCCGGCACTGGTGCGCGATGGCTTCGCCGGCAGGATCTACTGCTCCCACGCCAGCATGGAACTGTGCGAGATCCTGCTGCGTGACAGCGGATTCCTGCAGGAGAAGGATGCCGACTACGCCAATCGGCACGGCTTCTCGAAGCACCACCCGGCCCTGCCGCTCTATACCCTCAAGGATGCCGAGGCCGCGCTGCCGCATTTTTCGCCGGTGCCCTTCCACCAGCCGCACCAGATCGATGGCGGGCCGACGGTCCAGTTGCGCCACGCCGGCCACATCCTGGGAGCCGCGACCATCGAATGCGACTGGAACGGCATCAAGACCGTATTCTCGGGCGATCTCGGCAGGTTCGACGATGCCATGATGCTCGATCCCGAGCCGGTGCCATCGGCCGACTACCTCATCGTCGAATCCACCTACGGCAACCGCCGCCACGACCGGCGCAACCCGCAGGACGCGCTGGCCGAAGTGATCAACCGCACGACGGCGCGGGGCGGCACAGTCGTCATCCCAGCGTTTGCAGTCGGCCGGGTGCAATCGCTGCTCTATCACCTCGAGCGCCTGCGCACCGCGGGTCGGATCGGCAACGTGCCGATCTTCCTCGACAGCCCAATGGCGATCAATGCCAGTGAGATGCTGTGCACGCATCTCGCTGATCATCGGCTGCCGGCCGGAGCCTGCATCAAGGCGTGCGACATCGCCCACTATGTTCGCGAGGTCGACGAATCCAAGGCCCTGACCAACAATCCCGTACCCAAGGTGGTCATCTCGGCGAGCGGCATGGCGACAGGCGGGCGTGTCTTGCACCACCTCAAGCGCTATGCCCCAGACCGGCGCAACACGATCCTCTTTGCCGGCTTCCAGGCCGCAGGCACCCGCGGTGCCGCCATGATTGCGGGCGTCGACAGCATCAAGATCCACGGTGAGTTCGTGCCGGTGAGGGCTGAGGTCGAGAACCTCTCAATGCTTTCGGCGCATGCCGATGCCGACGAAATCCTGCGCTGGCTCGGCGGCTTCAAGGCGCCGCCGCGCATGACCTTCATATCGCACGGGGAACCGGAGGCTTCGGAAGCCCTGCGCCAGAGGATCGAAGGAGAGCTCGGCTGGCCCTGCAGGATTCCGGGGCACCTGGAACGGGCGGTGCTCGAATGACCAACGTCGGCGCACACCCGGAGCACAGGACGAGAATCTCGCCGATGCCCCTCCGGGCGCGGCCGCTCGGCATCCACACCCTGGACGAGCCAGTGGCGTTCATGCGCACCGACTGCCATGTCTGCCGCTCGGAAGGTCTGTCCTCCCGCTCGCGGGTCTTGCTGCGATCAGGAGATCGCACTGTCGTAGCGACGCTCTATCAGGTCTCGTCGGATCTCGTCGCCGTTGACGAAGTGGGACTGTCCGAAGCCGCATGGAGCCTATTGGGTGTGGTGCACGGCAACCCGATCACCGTGCACCACCCCGATCCCTTGACGTCCTTTGCTCATGTGCGCTCGAGGATCTTCGGCAACCGGCTGTCGCCCGGCCAGTTCCGCGAGATACTGGATGACGTGGCGGCCAGGAGGTATTCCAGCGTCGAGACGACCGCCTACCTCGTGTCCGGGTCGTCGTTTCCGCTGGACGAAGCCGAGACGGTTGCCCTCACCCGGGTAATGGTCGATCTGGGCGAAACGCTTACCTGGCCGAACACCCCGATCGTCGACAAGCACTGTGTCGGCGGTCTGCCCGGCAACAGGACGACGCCGATCGTCGTCGCGATTGCGGCCGCGCTGGGGCTCACGATGCCCAAGACCTCATCGCGCGCGATCACCTCGCCAGCGGGCACTGCCGATGCAATGGAGACGCTGGCGCCTGTCGACCTGGACTTGCCGGCCATACGCCGGGTGGTCGAACGGGAGGGCGGCTGCGTCGTCTGGGGCGGAGCGGTGGGCTTGAGCCCCGCCGACGACCTCTTGATCCGCGTCGAGCGGGTGCTCGACCTCGATTCCGAAGGGCAACTGGTCGCCTCCGTCCTTTCCAAGAAGATTGCTGCAGGGGCTACTCACCTTGTCCTCGACATTCCGGTCGGGCCGACGGCAAAGCTGCGCACTGCCGCGGCTGGCGAGGCTCTCGCCGGCCGGCTGGCCGCGGTTGCCGACCAGTTCGGCATTGCCACAAGGGTGGTGATCACGGACGGCACCCAGCCGGTCGGCAGAGGCATCGGACCCGCCCTCGAGGGTCGCGATGTCCTGGCGGTCCTGCAGCAGACGCCGGGCTTCCCGGAGGACTTGCGTGCGCGGGCGTGCGCTCTCGCTGGAGCAGTGCTCGAACTGTCGGGCAAGGCATCGCCTGGTGAAGGGGTGGTCATCGCGGCGCAGACCGTTGCGAATGGCCGGGCATGGGCAAAATTCCAGGCGATCTGCGAGGCACAGGGCGGTCTGCGCACCCCGCCGACCGCACCCTATCAGCATTCACTGACGGCTCTGTCCTATGGCCGCGTCACCTCCATCGACAACCGCAGGATCGCACGCGTCGCCAAGCTCGCCGGCGCGCCCGGATCCAAGTCGGCAGGTGTCGAAATGCATGTACGCCTTGGTGACGAGGTCTCGTCCGGGCAGCCGCTCTACACCATCCACGCGGAGACCCCGGGGGAGATCGAATACTCCCTGGATTACGTCGCCGCCAAACCGGACATCGTGGGGGTCGGCGGAGCTTGAGCACAACACTGTTTCCAATGGCATGAGGAGAAACGTCGATGAACCGACCCAGAGTCCGCGTGGCAATCAATGGCTACGGCGTCATCGGCAAGCGCGTGGCCGACGCGGTGCGCCTGCAACCCGACATGGATGTCGCCGGCGTTGCCGACGTGACGGCCGACTGGCGGATGCAGGTCGCGGCCGAGAAGGGGTTCGACCTCTTCGGTGCGAATGAGGCTGCGGTAGGCGCCTTGAGGACAGCAGGGCTCGAACCCCGCGGCACCCTGACAGCACTGCTCGAACAGGCCGATGTCGTGGTGGATTGCACGCCCAAGCGCGTCGCCGCCGAGAACGTCACCACCTACCGCGCCAAGGGGCTCAAGTTTATCCTGCAGGGCGGCGAAAAGCATGCGGTAACCGGCCATTCGTTCGTTGCCGAATCGTCCTATGCCGCCGCCGTCGGTCGAGACAGCACACGTGTGGTTTCCTGCAACACCACGTCGGTAGTTCGCACCCTAACCGCTCTCAAGGCCGCCGGCCTGCTGGTTTCGGCGCGCGGCACCCTTCTGCGGCGCGCAACCGATCCATGGGAGAGCCACGAGAGCGGTATCATGAACACGCTGGTACCCGAGCCGGCCATTCCGAGCCACCAAGGGCCCGACGCTCAGAGCGTCGATCCGGAGCTCGACGTGGTCACGATGGCCGTCAAGGTCCCGGAGACGCTCAGTCACCTGCACTACTGGAACGTCCGGCTGACGCGAAGCAGCACTCGCGAGGAGGTTCTTGAGGCCTTTCGCGGCTCCGCGCGCATCGCCCTGATCCGTGGCGACCGAGGCTTAGGGGCGCTCAACGCCGTCAAGGAATGGATGCTGGATATCGGCCGCCCGCGCGGCGACCTCTACGAGGTGGCACTGTGGGAAGACATGGTCACGGTGCGCGGCGACGAGCTCTTCTATGCCTACATGGTGGACAACCAGGCGATCGTCATTCCAGAGACGATCGATGCCATCCGCGCGATCTGCGCGCTTGAACCAGAGCCCTCCCGTTCGATGGCGATCACTGACGCCAGCCTCGGCATTGGCCGGCTGGTCGCAGCAATCCGGCACGAGCCTGCCACGATCGCATGAATCTTCGTTTCTTCTCAAGGAGACTGACCATGAAACGTCGTGAATTTCTTGTTGGAGCAGTCGCCGGCACCGCTGCTCTATCGCTGCCCTTGGCACTGAGCCGGTATGCCGTCGCCGCCGGCCCAGAACCGAAGCTTCTCACCATTGTTCGCCGCACGATCGAGGTGAACGGCAAGGCGGCCAGCGTATTCGGCCTGCAGCAGCCCGACGGCTCGGTGGGACTGCGCTACCGGGCAGACGATGCGTTCAACCTGCTACTGCGCAACGCGACTGCGGAGCCGACGATCATCCACTGGCATGGGCTAACCCCGCCCTGGCCCAGCGACGGGGTCGCGGATGCGCCGTTGCCGCTGATGGCCGCCAATTCCGAACGCGCCTTCGACTTTCCAGTCGGGCGGCCCGGAACTTACTGGATGCACGCCCACACATTGCAGGAACAGGCTCTGCTGGCGGCGCCGCTGATCGTCGCCGATCCCGCCGATGATGGCCGGGATGAACAGGAAGTCGTCATCCTGCTGCACGACTTCTCGTTCAAGACCCCCGAGGAGTTGCTGGCCGGCCTGGTCCCGGCAGCCACCGCCTCGGAGCCGATGTCGGGCATGGACATGGATCATGGCGCACACGGCAGCATGGATATGTCCGCGGGCGGCGCGACGATGGATCTGAACGATATTGAATACGACGCCTATCTTGCCAACGACCGGACGCTCGACAACCCGGAGATCGTCGCAGTGGAGCGCAGCGGTCGGGTCAGGTTACGGATTATCAATGGCGCTACAGCTACGGCATTCACCATTGATACCGGAGAACTGGAAGGCGAACTGATCGCGGTCGACGGCCAGGCCATCGAGCCCATCAAGGGCCGGCGCTTCCCCCTCAGCATGGGACAACGTGTCGATATTCGTCTCGAACTGCCGGACGAGGCGAAATCGTTCCCGATTCTTGCCCTGCGGGAGGGGAGTCCGCATCGAACGGGCATTATTCTCCGTCCAGTCGGGGCTGAGGTGACCAAGGTCGCGATGCAGGGAACGGAAGCGGGGCCGGTGCTCGATCTGGTCCTCGAATCCGAGTTGCGGTCACTCGCGCCGCTGGCTGAACGGACCGCTGACAAATCCTTCGCGATGACCCTTAATGGCGACATGACCGCCTACAAATGGGGGTTGGGACTCGATCAGCCGATCCTTGCCGACCTGGGTGACCGGATCGAGATCAAGATGACCAACATGACGATGATGGCCCACCCGATGCACCTGCACGGCCATCACTTCCAGGTCGTCGCCATCGACGGGCGGCGCTTCGCCGGTGCCGTTCGCGACACCGTGCTGGTTCCGCCCCAACGCTCGGTCACGATCGCCGTTGAGGCAGACAACCAGGGCCAATGGGCATTCCATTGCCACCACCTCTACCACATGGCCGCCGGGATGATGTCGACCTTCGGCTACCGGGTCTGACTAACACAGGGATATGCAAGACATGAAAACCGCTACGCTCGAGGTCGCCGATCTCACCAGCATCCTGGACTTTGCTGTCGTCGAGAAACGGCTGACGGGTTTCCCCGGAGTACACCACGTCGCAATGAATGCCGGCTCGAGCACTGCCAGCATTCACTATGACGAGGCAAAGACGAGCCCGGAGCAGCTGGCCGAGCAGATCATGGCGTGCGGTTTTCATTGCCGCGGCGAGACGGCGCCGCGGCACGTCTGCGTGCCGGACAGCACGGTCGTGCCAGTAGGTGGCCCCAAAGCTGCCTCGCATTCGGACCACAAGGCGCATGCCGCAGGCACACCCGCCGCAATGGGTGAGGATCATTCCGCTCATCAGGGTCATCCACCAGCGGCGACACCGGCCGCAGCCAAGCCGCCACATGACGCGATGGCCCATGAAATGGGGCACGGCGCCGGCATGGACATGCAGGACATGGTGCGCGACATGCGCAACCGCTTCGTCGTCAGCCTCATCTTTACCGTGCCGATCTTCCTGCTCGATCCGATGGGCCTTGCCCAGCCGCTGATCCAGCCACCCTTCGGCCTCAGCATGAACCTGACGATGTTCATCCTGGCGAGCGCGGCGATCCTCTACCCCGTTTGGCCCTTCCTCGTTGCGGCGTGGCGCGCCCTTCGCAACGGGGTGCTCAACATGGCCGTGCTCGTCGTCCTTAGCGTCGGGACCGGTTATCTCTTCAGTGTCGGCGCGACGTTCTTCTTCGACGGTGAACAGTTCTACGAGGCGGCGGCCGTGCTCCTCGTCTTCATCCTTTTGGGGCACTGGCTCGAGATGCGGGCCCGCGCCGGCGCATCGGCGGCAATCCGCGCGTTGCTCGACCTGGCCCCGCCAAAGGCGACCGTGCTGCGCGACGGCAAGGAGATCGAGATCGCGACGTCCGAGGTTGTCCTGGGCGACATCGTCGTCCTGCGGCCGGGGAACAAGCTGCCGGTCGACGGCGAGGTGATCGAAGGCGAGTCGACGATCGATGAGTCGATGCTGACCGGCGAGTCCATGCCCGTCACCAAGAAGGTCGGCGACCAGGTGATCGGCGCTACGATCAACAAGAGCGGGACCCTGCGCTACCGCTCGACCAAGGTGGGCGCAGACACAGCCCTGGCGCAGATCGTCAAGCTGGTCCAGGAGGCGCAGAACTCCAAGGCCCCGGCCCAGTTGCTGGCGGACCGGGCCTCGCAGTGGCTGGTTCTTGCCGCCATCGTCATCGGCCTTACGACCTTCGCCGTGTGGTTCTGGGTCATCGGCCAGACCCTGTTGTTCGCCCTCACCCTCACCATCACCGTGTTCGTCATCGCCTGCCCCGACGCCCTGGGGCTCGCCACGCCGATGGCGGTGATGGTTGGCACAGGACTGGGCGCGTCGAACGGCATCCTGTTCAAGAACGCAGCGGCCCTCGAGGAAGCCACCAAGCTCGACGTGATGGTCTTCGACAAGACCGGCACGCTGACCATGGGGCAGCCGAAGGTTGTCGACGTGGCAGCCGCGCCAGGCATCACTGTGGAAGAAGTTCTGGCGGTGGCGGCCGCCGTCGAGCGTGGGTCGGATCACCCGCTCGCAGTAGCAATCGTCGAGAAGGCCGAGGGCCTCACCATCCCCACTATCTCGGGCTTTCTCAACATCGAAGGAAAGGGAGCCACCGCCAGGGTCGGCGGCGATCCTGTGTATCTTGGCAACCGAGGTTTGATGGAAGAACAAAAGGTCGACCTCCTCGAGCTCGGAGCGAGGGCGGAGGCACTCAAAGGCGAGGGACGCACCGTCATTCACGTTGCGAGGTCAGGCAACCTGCTTGGCCTGATCGCCATCGCCGACGCTCCCCGCCCTACCGCCGTCGCCACCATCGCCAAGCTCCACGAGCAGAAAGTACGCGTGGCAATGCTCACCGGCGACAATGCCGGAACGGCAAAACGCATTGCCGGCGAGCTGGGCATAGACATCGTCCTTGCCGACGTACTGCCGGGACAAAAAGCTGCAAAGATCAAGGAGCTGCAGGCTCAGGGGCTGAAGGTCGGCATGGTTGGCGACGGCGTCAACGATGCCCCGGCCCTGACGCAGGCCGATGTCGGCTTCGCCATCGGCGCCGGCACCGACGTCGCGATCGAAAGCGCGGACGTCGTGCTGATGAAGAGCGATCCCTATGACGTTGTGGGCGCGATGACCCTCTCCAGGGCGACGCTGCGCAAGATGCACCAGAACCTCTGGTGGGCGGCCGGCTACAACGTCATCGCCTTCCCCATCGCCGCAGGGGTGTTCTTCCCATTCCTGCTCAGTCCGCAGGTCGCGGCACTGGCCATGTCGGGCAGCTCCGCCCTCGTCGCCATCAACGCGCTCATGCTGAAGCGCACCAGGCTCGAAGGCATCCGGCGCCGGGACGAACCGGTCTCCTTGGCGGACGAGGCTGCAGTGGGGGCTACGCCTTGATTGCACCAGATGTGGAACCGCCCGTCCTCGTACCTCTGCCGGGAAACGAAACGATGGCGAGCCGGCTGGCCGATCTTCTCGAGGCCGAGGTCTGCGAGATCGAGACACGCCGCTTTCCGGACGAGGAGACCTATCTCAGGTTCACCCGATCGCCGGAAGGACGATCGGTGGCCCTGGTCTGCACCCTCGACCGCCCGGACCCCAAGTTCCTGCCGCTCCTCTTTGCCGCGTCAGCGGCAAAGGAGCTCGGCGCCAGCCGGGTCGGGCTGATTGCGCCCTACCTGTGTTACCTCCGGCAAGACCGGAGCTTCCATCCTGGCGAGGCGATCACCTCGGCGACCTTCGGCCGGGTGCTCTCAGCCGAGATCGACTGGCTGGTGACGGTCGATCCGCATCTGCATCGCTATGGCTCGCTCGATTCCGTGTACACCGTCCCTTCCCGCGTTGCGGCAGCGGCTCCCGCGATCGCAGCGTGGGTCTTGACCAATGTGTCACGCCCGTTGCTCATCGGCCCCGACAGCGAGAGCGAACAATGGGTGGCAACTGTGGCCCGCCTGTGTAACGCCCCCTACAAGGTGCTGGCGAAGGAACGGCTGGGGGACAGGAGCGTCCGTATTGCGATACCGGACCTGAGCGGCTTTTCGGATCGAACCCCCGTACTAGTCGACGACATCGCCTCGTCCGCTCAAACGATGATCCAGGCGGCCCGGCAACTGCGGGGGAGCGGCCTCTCAGCCCCCATCTGCATCGCGGTCCACGCTCTGTTCACTGCCGAGGCATTTGCTCAACTGCGGGATCAAGCGGCCTGGGTCGCAACGTGCAACGCGGTCACTCACGAAACCAATGCAATCGACATCGCCCCGGCCCTCGCCGAGGGCGTCGCGGGCCTTAGGAGCGCGCACCTTGTTTGACCTCCGACAAAGATGCCCGCCGCGGCTCAGGATACCATGACCAGACCAAACTAGCATAGCCGGAGATGCGCCATGTCCATCAACACCTCAGCGGCTCGAGCCGCAGCCGGGGCAATCGCCCTCACACTCCTTCTGTTCATGGGCGCTTCGGCCCCGCAGGCGGCAGCGCCGATCGGGAACGGTGGCTACGTCTACACGGCGAATGAAGGCGATAACTCGCTGAGCCGCATCGACCTCATCACGGGCGAGGTCTTGACGGTTCGAACGGCCGTCACTCCTCACAACGTGCAGATCACGCCGGATGGCGAGACCCTCCTGGCAGTCGGTACGGAAGCCATGACGATGACGATGGATGGCAGCACGGGCGCCCATGATGGCGAGGCCAAAGGCATCCTGCTTGTGTTCAAGGCCGACGACCTGTCGGCCGGCCCTTCGGCCCAAATCGAAGTCGGCGAGCACCCGGCCCACGTCATCGCCGACAAGGATGGCAAGCGTGCCTATGTCACCAATTCCGAAGACGGCACGGTGACGGTGGTGGACCTCGTGACAGCGTCAGTGGTGGGCACGATCCCGACCGGCAGCTTTCCCCACGGAATGAGAATGAACCCGGCCGGTGACGAGATCTACGTTGCCAATGTCCAGAGCGGCACCGTCTCGGTGCTGGATGCCGATGGGCTCAAGGAGATCGAGCAGATCACGGTCGGCAAGGCCCCGGTGCAGGTCGGCTTCACGCCCGACGGCGCTCGCGTGTTCGTGTCGCTCCGCGACGATGACAGCGTCGCAGTGATCGACCCCGCAGACCGCTCCGTTCTCGATCGGATCGCCGTCGGCGACGGCCCGATTCAGGTCTACGCCACACCCGACAGTGCCTTCGTGCTGGTTGCCAACCAGGGCACCGAGGAAGAACCGAGCGACACGGTTTCGGTGATCGATGTTGCCGCGAACCAGGTGGTCCGGACCATCCGGACCGGCACGGGCGCTCATGGCGTCGCAGTAAGCGACAACGGCCAGTTGGCGTTCATCACCAACATTGTTGACGGCACAGTTTCAGTCATCGAAATCCCGAGCTGGGAGGTGATCGCCACCATTGCCGTGGGAGCAGGGCCAAACGGAGTGACGTTCGGGCGCTAGGCACTTTGCGGTGCGGGCCGGAAGGCCTGCTCCGCTCGTGCGGAGCGCGGTCCTGCCGCCCGCATCTACCGCTTGGCTACCTTGCAGGCTTGTTCAACAGAGAGCCCGGGCTGGGCCGCTGTCGCCCGACTGCCGACCAGCCTGTCCGATCCCCGCTACGCCGGCTCGCTGCCATCCGCAGAGTTAACGGTTCATTAGCCATCGCGGGGCAACTTGAGAGGAATCGCGAACGGGATCGCCACGCGAGCGCCAACATTATTGGCTGTATCGCACTTGTGCGAAAAGAGTCGGGTAGATTCGGTTGGGCCACGTCCTGGTGAAATTGCTGAACTGGGCCGCGCTACTGCTCTTGCTTCTGGCGGGCGCCGCCCCGGCTCACGCGGACACGGATCATGCCCTCAGCGTTGACTCTGCTATCGTTGAAGTGAAGGCTGCAGCAAACGCCGCCTTCCATGTCGAAGCCCCGACTGCGCCGTCCGAGCCCGTCGTCCATTGTGGCGCCCCCTTGCTCGGCATCCTTGCGTCCGGGCCATGCACAGCCCGTCTTGCTTGCCGGTTGGTCTATCAGCCCGGGGACGTGTGGCCGGTGTCGCCCCAGCCACCCGGTTTTGATCCGCCGCCACCCCGGAGCCCGTTGACAAGCTAGCGCCATAGCGCCTGTCGTCAACGGGACTTTTGATCATGAAATTGAAGTTGGTGAGCGCCTGGCTGGCAGCCGGGACCGTGATGCTGTCAGCCGCCGTGTTCGCGCATGGGAACGCGACAGGGATTGTCGGTGAGCGAATGATGGGCATGATGATGCTGGGCGAGCAGGTCAAGCTGCTTACGCCTATGCTTTCGGCTGGTGGAGCTGTGGACGGGGCCGCCCTGGGCAAGGCCGCATCCATGATCGAGATGCACGCCGGCCCGGCGATGACGAAGCTGTTCCCCCAGGGCAGCTTGGACAAGCCATCGGAAGCACGACCTCAGATCTGGGAACGCTGGCAGGAGTTCTCCGACTATGCGGGACAGCTCGCGGCGCTCGGCGCCGAACTTCGGAAGTCGGCGGCGACGCCCGCGGAAAAGCCAGAACCGGCGGCAACAGCTGCTCCCACAGCCGCAAGCGAGTGGGAGCGACTCGACGTCGCCGTCCTGATGGGACTCGAGTCTCGAACGGCGTCAACGGTAGATGAGGTCATCACCGGTTCCATACAACTCAGACCTCGCGATCCCGCAACAATCTTCGCGGACATCACGGCGACATGTTCCTCGTGCCACGCCTCGTTCAGGCGGTGAGCATGCGGCTGCTCATGATCTTGGGTACGCTCGTCGGTCTGCTTGGCGCTGGAGCAGCGCTCGCGCTCAACTTTCCGCTGCCTCCACCTGAAGCCGTCGCTTCCTTTCAGGGTGATGCAAAGCGGGGGGCATATCTCGCCCGGCTGAGCGGGTGCATCGCCTGCCACAGCAGCAAGTCGGGTGAGCCGTGGGCCGGGGGAAATCCGCTCAAGTCGAAGTTCGGCACTTTCTACGCGCCGAACATCACCCCCGACAAGGAACACGGCATCGGCGGGTGGACATTCGAGCAATTCGTGCGGGCTGTGCGACAAGGGGTATCGCCGTCGGGTAAGCCCTACTATCCGGCGTTTCCCTACGAGTTCTATGCCAGTCTCACCGATCGCGACATGGCGGACCTGTGGGCCGCCATGAAAGCCATCCCACCGGCGCCACAGGCCTCGCGTCCGCACGAGCTCGGATTCCCGTTCTCCGTGAGGGATGGCCTGCGGTTGTGGCGTCCACTCTTTGAACGCGCGGACATGACCGCGAGCGAACCCGACAAAGGCGGCAGTTGGAACGTGGGGCGGTATCTCGTAATGGGGCCGGCGCATTGTGCCGCCTGTCACATGCCCCGCAACCTCGCCGGTGGGCTGAACGACAGCGACGGTCTCGCAGGCGACCCCCGGATGCTCGACGGCGGAAAGTCGCCAGCGCTGACGGCAGAGGCTTTGAGGGCACGAGGCTGGACCAAAGAGAACCTCATTACTGCCCTGAGGACGGGGGTTCTGCCCAACGGGGATGCCTTCGGCGGTTCGATGACCGAGGTCGTACAGGAGAGCACCGCCTTTCTTTTGACATCGCACCTTGAGGACATGGCGGCCTACCTCTTGGACCTCGATGAATGACTGCCCGTCCGCTTTCCGCTGGCATAGCACCACCGCTTCTGCAGCAGTGGGGGCGAGTGATCGTCCTCCTGACGCTGGTGATCGCGGGGTCGGTCGCTCATATGTCGGTGATGACGACAAGGGCATGGGGGACGCCGATCGATCGGCCGTTTGACCACCACTACCAGGCGCAACACTGCGATGGTCCGAGTTGCCATAACGATGCCGATCGCCCTTCGGCATGCTGCGGCAGCGGGCCCTGCGCCTGCATTTTCGGGAACCCGCTGTCGGGATCGACAATTGCATCCGGGACGCCCGAGCCCATTCCTGGAGACACACGGCTGACCGCCCGGCCGAGAAAGGGCATCGACCGCCCCCCGAAAGCGGATAGACAGACAACAACAATCTCCCTCCAAGCACAGGATACACCTCAAAATGACCAAGACGATTATCGCTCTCTCAGCCGCCCTTCTCATGCTGTCGGCAGCGTCCTCCGCCAATGCCCAGGACGCGATGGCCGGTCATGACATGTCCGCCATGGGCGGATCGATGGAAACGTCGCTGCCCGAGATCTGCCAGACCGAAGCCGGCAAGCAGGCCGCCGCGGCAATGCCCAGCATGGGCATGGGCCATACGATGAGCATGCCCGAAGGCAACATGGCCATGATGGCCGGCATGGATCAGATGAACAAGGACATGTCCGCCGCGTCTATGGTCAGCGACGTCGACGTGGCATTTGTCTGCAGCATGATCCCGCACCACCAGGGTGCCATCGACATGGCCAAGGCAGAGCTCGAATACGGCGACGACGAATGGGCAAAGACGATGGCCCAGAAGGTCATCGACGCCCAGGAGCAGGAGATCGCAGACATGCGCGCCTGGCTCGAGCAGCAGAAGTGATTGTTGATGGGGGCGCTTAAGCGCCCCCATCGCTTTCGGATCGTGGGAATGGCCGCCTCTTCACCCAGCCAAGCCGATCGATGGAGCATTCCCCTGAGGCTTCTCCACTGGGTGACTGTGCCGCTACTGGCGGTGCAGTTCGCCGTTTCACTGCTTCTGATGGGCGATGGCCGAAGCGCCGTCTCCTGGCTTGGCTTCCACATATCCCTGGGAGCCGTCGTGTTCGCCGCGATCGGTGCTCGCCTGGTCTGCCGCATGTTCGACAGCGGTCCGCTTGGCCGACAGATTGTCGTGCGCGTGCTGCAGGCGATGCTGTACATGGTGGCGCTCGGCGTGAGCCTAACAGGATGGCTCGCCTATCGCCCCTCGCCCTTTGCGGTGCGCAAGCTTCTCTTCGGCTATCTTGACCTGCCGGTGCTGTCCTCGCTTCGAGTTGCGCCCTGGGCGTTGTGGCACAAATGGTCAGTCTGGCTTTTTCTGGCGCTGGTCATTGGACATGTCGGTTTGGCGATCTACCACGCCTGCATACCGGGCGATCGTACGATGGCAGCCATGTCGCTCAGGACACCACACCGATCACGTCCCTAGGCCGTCGCTGGTAGGATAGAGGGTTTCGGAAGCCGTATTCCCTTGGCGACAATTTCTCCCT
Source organism: Devosia sp. (assembly GCF_017307495.1). Lineage (GTDB taxonomy): Bacteria > Pseudomonadota > Alphaproteobacteria > Rhizobiales > Devosiaceae > Devosia_A. The sequence continues at coordinate 60,213 of NZ_JAFKHE010000025.1, forward strand.
TCCCTCAATGCAATCGCACGGCATCGGGCTGCCGGCCCGACGGCTTCCGCGCCACAATCAACATGGAGCGGGCCAACGGCGGGACCCGGCCGATGCGGATGACCTGCTCGACAGCCAAACCGGCACCGCTGAGCAGTTCCGAGATGGTCTTCACCGACCAGAACTTGACGTGCCCACCGGGCCAAAGTGCCGTGAAATGCCGGTCCATGCGCCCCGAAAGCGCGAGAGCAAGGTTCTTCACGTAGCCGTGGTACGGCGTCGTGATGATCGCTACCCCACCCGGCTCGAGCAATGAAAACACCGTATCGGCAAATCTGTGGGGGTCGAACAGATGCTCGATCACCTCGATGCTGATCACTGCTGGAAACGTGCCATACTTGGTGTGCAGGTTTTCGTAGGCGGAGCCGACGACGTAATGTCCCTTGGGATCCCGCCTCTTTGCTTCTCGTACCCTTGCCCGGTCGGCATCGATTCCAATCATGGTGTAGCCCTTGGCCTCGAGAAACCGGTCCAGGGTACCGTCTCCGCATCCCAGGTCGAGTATCGGGCCGGCCCCATGGCCATTCGTCAGACAGTCTCCCAGAACCTTCAGCAGCGTAGGCACCAGATAGGCCTGAGGATAGGCAGAGAGGTCGATCGGCGCCGGGGTACCGGCCTTCGCGCGAGATTTCATCGCCACACCTAGAACGATCCGGGGGAGCCCGCCGGTATCTCGACGGTGCCGTCCGGTGTTTGGACCCTGAAGACCCAGCGCCCAGGCATGGGAAAGAGCCCTGCTCCCCGATAGACGCCCCTCGAAACCTTGCTGATCTCGATTGAGTTCGGCGGCATTCCCGCCATCTGCGCGGTCACCGAGATCGAGTTGGCGTCCGCCAGTTCGCCGGCCCCATCCTTGAAGGTCAGCGTCAACAGGAACGTGCCGTTCGGGAACAGCTTGACGTCGGGCGAAGCCATCAGAGCACCGAGCCGGTAATCTCCGATGGCAGGCGGCTCTCGCCGAACCAGAAACGGGACCGACATGAAGGTAACAACGATTGCCAACGCCACAGCGGCACCGACAATTCCTATCAGCTTGGGTCCGAGCGGGTGCGTGTTCCTAGCAAGTTGGCTCATGTTCATCATCCCCTGAGCGGCTCCCGTCCTAGGCGACGACAATCGGCGTGTGCTCGGGCACCCGCTCATAAAGGTCGATGATGTCTTGCTGGAGCAGCCGAATGCAGCCGCTGGACACGGCTCGGCCGATCGAGGTGACATCGCCATTGCCGTGCAGCCGATAGAGCGTGTCGATGCCGTCGCGGTAGATGTAGAGGGCGCGGGCGCCCAGCGGATTGTCCGGCCCGGGTGGCATGCCGTTGCGGTACGGCTCCAGCTCGGGCTGGCGCTTGATCATCTCAGAAGGGGGCGTCCAGGTTGGCCACGCCTTCTTGAGCAGGATCTCGCCCCGCCCCGACCAGGAGAATCCTTCTCTCCCCACGCCGATGCCGTAGCGCAGCGCCTTTCCACCTTCCTGGGTCAGGTAGAGGACCCGGTTGTGGGTATCGACGATAACCGTTCCGGGCAGTTCCGACGTCTCATAGTCCACGAGCTGGCGGTAGAATGTAGGGCTGAGTTTCTTGAGGTCCACGGCCGATATGGGGAACGGCTCATCGTTCACCGCTGCGTATATGAGTCTTGCGTCGAACCGCACCTTCGTCTCGGAGACGTGCTCCTTTGCAGCTGACGGAGGAGAGAAGCCACTCGCCGCAAGTGCGACCGCGCCGAGGAGCACCTCGCGGCGGGACAAACCGGGCTTGTCAGTTGGCTCGTGTTGAACAACGGGGGATTCTGGGAGTGAAGAGAAGCGGAGCATCATTGGCCCTTCCAGGTGCGTCAAAGGCTGATCGTTGGGGTGAACGGGATCCGCCGACATCTGGGCGGTCCGTGAGCTGCAGGTGCTGACACTCCCTCGGGCGAGACAGTTGGGAATGGGTCTTGACGATGTTTCATCGATGGCGGCACCAGTTCCGCCGCAGCGATGAGCACAGCGTCTGGCACGCAGTCGTTCTGCCCCGCTCCATGAGCATCTGCCGCGGCGATGTCGATGGCAGCATTCGGCTCAGAGGCAGTCGGCCAGTCGTCGTGCACGCCGCAGGCAGGGATGGCTGCGGCCGATACCGCGAGGCTCGCCAGGACGAGGACGAGGGCGATGACAAAAGCCAACCACCATCGGTGCCCTCGAGCCAGCAGCCGTCGAAAGCCGGCCCATGGCGTCATCTCTGGGCCACCACCAAAGCGGGAATAGCAGGCCGCTGCATGAGCTCACGTACCTGGGTGACGGTCTGGGTGAAACTCGCCTCGTATTGTGGGGGCAACGCCTTGTCGCGCGGCAACTTCACGCTCAAGGGATCCACTGGCCGGCCGTTGACGCGGATCTCATAGTGCAGGTGATTGCCGGTCGAGTTGCCGGTCGAGCCGACGTAGCCGATGATCTGGCCTTGGCGAACCGGCATCCCCGGTTCCAGGCCGTCGGCGATGCGGCTCATGTGACCATAGGCGGTCTCGATGCCGTTGACGTGTTTCAGCTGCACATACTTGCCGTAGCCCGACACCCATTGAGCGCGCTCCACCACGCCGTCGCCCGCGGCATAGATGGGCGTTCCCAGCGGCGCCGCGAAGTCCGAGCCCGTATGCAGCTTTCTCGTCTTGAAGATCGGATGCACGCGGTAGCCAAATCGGCTGACCAGGCGCCCCCCACCCTTGACCGGGCGCCGCGTCAGGAAACGCTTTCCGGTTTCGCCCTCGGGATCGTAGAAATCGACACTGCCTTCGTCCGTACGGAACCTGTACAGCTCGCGTGACGTGCTTCCGGTCTTCAGTGCGACATATAATAGCTCGCTGCGCCCTGAACCGTCGGGAGCGGTCTGTAAGATCTCGATGCTGTCGCCTGCTGATATGCGCTTGGACAGGTCAACGTCGTAGGCGAACATTGCAACGACACGCCGCGTGATCGCGTCATCGACATCGTGCTTTCGGGCCGTCTCCCATATGGCGCGATAGATCGTCGGAAGATTGTTGACGTTGACTTGTTCAGTGTCCTCCTCGGGGAACGCGATGTCCGGTGGCGGCAGGCCGAGGACGTAGCTGCCGCGGTCGGTCAAGGCTGCGGTGGCGGCGTGCCGGATTGCCCCGTTGGCCTCGTCAGCGAAGTAGATGCTGAGCCGGTACGGGATCAGTGTGTCCGACATCCTGGAAGGGCCCATCAGGATTCGGAGCCGGGCATTTCTTGGCATCAGCTCCGAGGGGATGACGTTGGCAAGGGAGGCCGCCAGCATCGGGTAGGTGCGTTCGTCGAAGCCGTTCTTGAGCAGCGTGTCCCTGAGCGCTCCACCTTCTCGCATCGCTACGATGCGCTCGGAGCGACCGAGGTGATTGTCTCGCGCCGAAGTCTTGGCGAGGATCGTGACATTCTCCGCGACTCCGCTGAGGCCGGCATCGACGACGCCCAGGTCCCGAACACCTGATGGGGCCGGCGCATAGGCGGCCATGAGCAATCCTTCCCCACCTCCCTCGGCGAAGAGGTTCTCGACAGTCTCTTTGGAGAACTGCGCGGCGTTGGCATCGGTGATCGCGGGACTGGGCACGAAACCGCTGGGCAACACCGAGGTCCTGATCGACACCTCACCTTCGATATTGGCCGCATAGATCTCGGGGTTGGCGACTGGCGCCTGCTCCGATGGTTGATCATCCGCCTCGAGCATGGCGACCGGATCATATTCGGGCACGTCCGCCGTGAGCGCAGTAGCGGTGGTCGCCAGCGTTGCCCGGATACGCACGAATGATTGCTTTCGGATCAACGACCGATCGCCGGTGAGTTCGCGTATGGAGGCATCGACGAGCTCGTAATCCGACCTCGTTTGGGTGACCGGACGCCGGCGGTCACCCTTGGTGCCCTGCTGAGACGAGGAATCATCCGTCTTGCCGTTGATCAGCTGCAGCGCCTCGTAGGCCGTCGAAAACGTGTCCTGGCCCTCGAAAGATACGTAGAGCGCCGCTCCCATGAGCAAGACCGACGTCAATCCCGTCATCACCGTGCCGGTGAGCCAGGCGAAGCTCAGCTCGCGCCCGTGGGGATGGTCACCCTGCGTGGAGTTCAGGGTCAGCGCGGGCTCATCGATCCATCCGCTGAGGCGCAGAGCTTTCGCTCCGCCCTTCCGCGAAATGCCGCCGTGATGCACAAACGCGGCCACCTTGGCATCGCTCAGTCCAAATGATCGCATTGTCGTCCCAAATGCCGCCACGTGAGCAACTGGCACACGCGCGGAGGAGGTGGAGCGACGGTTCTCCGAAATCCGGACGAAGCCGGAATCGATCCTGACCGCCTACGAACTGACCGACCGGCGAGGGGCCGGACGTCAGGCGAGGATCAGGTGATGGGCGGCGAGTGCTGGGGTGCCGGTGCAAGGCCTGGCAAGAGCAGATCGGCCGTTGCCCCGTGCCGAGATTTCGTGATCGTGAAAGGCAGGCCGAAGCTTTCGCTCGCCAGGCTTGCCAGGTTGGCCAGACAGAGCTGCACACAGGTGGCAGACCCATGCTGGCAGGCGCCATTGCACTCGATCCGCGACCATTCGCTGGTCGAGGTAATCGCCGTATCAGCCGGGGACGAAGCACCATGGGCTTGAGCGGCCGCGCTCGCTGAAGCGAGAAACACGGCAAACAACATCACCAATACGAATCGCAGCACGGCGGTCATGGGCACCTTGCAATGTGCCGGTATCGGCGGGGGCACACAAGCGTGGTGAATTGCCTCGCCCCAACCCCGTCCGGCAGCAACCAAGCGTTAACCCTGATGAGGTGACAATTTGAAGGCAAGCGCCACGACCAATGACCAGAACCTCCATCCGCCATTTGCTGCTCATTGCACTCGTCGTCCTGACGAGCCTGGCGCATTTACCGGGAGTTCAGGCGACACAACCCGATCAGCGCATTGACGCGGTGACCATCGCCGCGACCACGGCTGCCCCGGGGCATGTGATCCACAGCCATGGCCACCTGCACTCGACCACCGATCACTCTCATGCGGCGCCTATGACGTCGGCGACGGCAGGCCGGCGGCCGATGCATCGTCCGAGCTTCGGTCTCCTGCCGCACGAGCCCGGAGATCTCCCCGAGATCAGTCTCGGCCTGAAGCGCCCGCCGCGCACCTAACCTCACGTCACCAAGTCCGGACCGCTGCATCAGCGGCGCCGTCTTCTCACGACATGAGGTTTCACCATGGCTTTGATGGGCCAGGACATCACGATTGTCGGCACGCGCCGCAGTCAGGGCGGGATGGTGCGCTCGCGCATCCGCGTCGTCATTCTCGTCATGCTGGCGATCTTCGCCCTCGTCGGCTTCCGGCTGACCCAGTATGGACAAGTGCAACCGGCCACCACGATCGAGGGACGCGAGCGGGCCGCTATCGAGGCCTCGCGGCCGGCGCTACTCGATCGCAACGGCCTGGAGCTTGCTGTCGATATCAGAGTGCCGTCCATCTTCGGCGAACCACGACGCATCGTCGATATCGAGGAAGCCGTCACCAAGTTGCGCTCGGTTCTGCCCGAGCTGGACGAGGATGCCTTGCGGATGCGTCTGACCGGGGACAAGGGGTTCGTCTGGATCAAACGCGAAGTCAGTCCCTCAGTCCGCGACCAGATCATGAGCCTGGGATTGCCCGGCATCGACTATCTCACCGAGAGCAAGCGATTCTACCCCGGCGGCACCGAAAGCTCGCACCTGGTGGGCACCACCAACATTGACAGCCAGGGCATATCCGGCATGGAGAAGGCACTCGATGATACCGGCGTCGCGCTCCTCCAAACCATCGGTCTCGCGCGGGAGCAGAAGCTGTCGCCCGTGCGCCTGTCGATCGACCTGAGGGTGCAATACGCGATGTGGGCGGGGCTCTCCGACGCGCTCACCCGCTACCAGGCCATCGCCTCAGCCGGTGTCATGCTGAATGCCAAGACCGGCGAGATCATCGGATTGGTGTCCCTGCCCGACTTCGACCCGAATGACCCGGCAACCGCCTTGCTCGAGGGGCGCCTCAACCGGATTACCGCCGGGAGTTATGAGCTGGGCTCCACGTTCAAATCCATCGCGTTCGCGGCCGCTCTCGACAGCGGCAAAGTCTCGCTGCTTGACAGCTTCGACGCCAGCGCCGGGGTGCGCTTCGGCAGGTTCACGATTACGGATTTCCATGGACAGAACCGCGTCCTCACCGTGCCGGAGATCTATAAGTACTCTTCGAACGTGGGGGCGATCCGCATGGTGCAAGCCCTCGGCAAGGACGAATATCGCGCATTTCTGACCCGGATCGGTTTCGACGACATTCTCCCCACGGAGTTGCCGGAGCGCGCCAAGACCAATGTCCCGGCCAAGTTCTCGGAGGTCACTGCGGCGACAGCCGCCTTCGGCCACGGTCTCAGTATCACGCCCCTCCACATGGCCGCCGCCATGGTGGCTCTGGTCAACGGCGGAAACTACATCGTCCCCACGCTCTATCCACGCTCGCTAGAGGATGCCCAGGCGACAAATCGGCGGGTCGTCTCCGCCGAGACCAGCGCCCGCTTGCGCTACCTCATGCGGCTCAACGCCCTCGATGGGTCGGGAACGAGGATGAACAAGATCGCCAATGGCTATCGCGTCGGCGGCAAGACAGGAACGGCTGAGAAGGTGGTCGACGGCAGGTACTCCTCGGAGAAGAACCTCAATACCTTTGCCGCCGCCTTTCCGATCGACGATCCGCAGTACGTTCTCCTGGTCATCGTAGACGAACCGAAGGCCGAAAGCCCGCAGGCTGGCACCACTGCGGGCTGGAACGCCGGCGAAGTCGTGGGGCGGATCATCCAGCGCACCGCACCGATGCTGGGGATCGCACCCAACTTCGACGACTCGCTCGATGACCTTCTTGTCCCGCCGGAGTTGCGGTCGAGCACGCTCAGTGCATCGATGCCACTTGGATGACGCGACCGTCCTCCAGACCAACCCACCTGGACGCGTCCGTCTGCGACTGACGCTTCAAGTAAGTGTAGGGCGTCTCGTTCCAAAGGTGGATTTCGCCGTCGAGATTGTCGAGGGCGAGATCGCCCCTGTCGGTGCGGACGAGCAGAATCGCGTGTCCTTCACCATCCTGCTTCCGAACGACAGCTATGAGCAGCGTACTCGCCGGCCAGCCCTTGGCGATCAGCTCACGGCGCTTCTCGAGGACATAGTCCTCGCAGTCCCCTGCCCCATTCGGATAGGTCCAGTACTCGGCGACGCGGTACAGGTCTTGGTCTGTGACGGGCGCGACACTGGCGTTGACTGCATTGTTCGTCTCCTGCAGTTCTGCCCAGAGTTTCTCGGTCAGTACCTCTGCCGACGGACCTGCGACAGCTCCGCATTCGCCGGCATGCGACTTGCAGAACTCGTAGTGGCCAACTGGAGTGCTGGTCGGTCCCTGCTCCGGCGCATAGGCGGGATCGGCGAACTGGTCCTGGCTGGCAATCGCCGGTGTCATGAAAAGCGCAATGAGCAGAGCGAATGCGGCGACATGCTTCATGTTGGCCCCCTGTGGGTCCAACATTCGCCGCCGCCGCTTTAGCGATCCGAAGAATTTTCAGCGAAGTTTGCTGGAAATTGCAGCTGAGAGCTTCAGGCTCTGGTTACCTTCGGGTCAGGGATTCCCGTCGAGAACCTCGTCGATCGCCGCTTTGAACTCCACGAACGGCTGCGCTCCGGAAATCAACCGTGTGCCGATGACGGTGCCCGGAGTACCCTGAATGCCAAAGCGTCCTCCCTCCTGCAGATCGCGATCCATCTGGTCCACGTAAGTATCGACCTTTTGTGAGACCAGATCCTTGACCTTCGCGGCGTCGAGTCCTTCAATGGTATCAAGGAGCGCAAAGACATCGTCTCGGTTACCCCATCCGCCGTTCTCGCGATCCTGGCGGGCGAATAGTGCACTGTGCCACGCACCAAAGAGTTCGGGCGCCACTTCCCACACGGCACGCGATGCTATCGCCGCCTCATAGGAATCTGGCCCCAAGAACTGAAAGTCCTTGAAATAGATGCGCAGCTTACCTGGTTTCACATATTCCTCGATCAGCCGTGGCATGACCTCTTGCTCCACTTGCCGGCAGAACGGGCACTGATAGTCGAACCAGTACGCCATGCCCACCGGCGCAGTGGCCGCACCGATGAAGGGGACATCCTTCAGCGAGACGTTGTCGAACGACACTTTGGCGACCGGGGCCCTGGGAGCCGAAGGCTCCGGCTGCGCTGAAGCGACAGCGGCGGAGCGCACCTCGCCGGCTAACTTCTCGAAGCCCCAGACCGTCGCCAGAGCTATCAGTCCGCCGGCCACGAGCACAGCGGCACTGACCGTCAGCGTGTGACCCATTCCGAACAAGCGTCGTTTCATTCTTCTTCCTCGCGATATCAAGCTGTCAGGGCGCAAGGCCACCGACCAGCATCTCTGGTACAAGGCTCAAGTCGGCCTAGGAGCGAGGAGGATGAAGTTCGGGCGAAGAAGTGACGCCGAGGAGTGGCGTGACGGTCGTCATCTGGCGACCCGCCTGCGCGAAAGCGGGAACTGGTATGGCAACGGTCTGCGGCAAGGGGGCTTGGGGGCCGCAGACTGGGCGGCAGGGAGCGCTCGAACAGTCGATCGAGGCGCACACGGGGTTCAACTCGACAATCGAAACTTGAGACGCGGTCGGTAGGGCTGACGGATCGCGCTCCGGCTCAAACGAGAACGCAAAGTTCACGGCCAGCAACCCGAACAAGGCAGCGAGCAAGAAACGGCGAGCGACGCTCCACATCCTGGCAACCTTACGCATCCTGGTGCGCAGAGCAACCACCTCCGCCATCGATCACTCAGGTCTGATCGGCAGTAGCGGCGCCGCTGTAGGCCTGGGACACGTCAGGCGTGGCGCGCGATCTCTCCGCTGCGGCGGCCGATCGCTGTCGCCGCCTTTGCCAGCGCGCGGCGATAAGCACAACCGTAGGCCAGAACATGGTGTTCAAAATGTCCTTGAGGCTGTCTCCCATCTCGAAGCCAATAGCACCCTTATGGAGGTGGAAGATGTCCATCAATTCGTTGGCCAGTTCGAACGCCAGCAGCGCCAGCCAGGGGATCCAGCTTGCCAGCGACCGCCTGAAAACGAGGGCTACTCCCAGAAAGATCGCCAGGCCGATGTGAATATGCAGGGCATCCTTGGTGATACCCAGCAGTTCGGACAGTTCGGTCTTCAGCGCGTTGTACATGTGCAGTTTCCCGGGCACAGCCACCCTGTCAGCAATTCGTTAAGGTTTGGCTGCGGTGGTTGCCCAGCATTCCCGCCGGCCTGCTTCTGGGGTCAGCAACATCGCCCGGAAATCAGCCTTCTGGGCCTGCCCTCTGGTCAGACGTAGACCAGTTCCGACATCATCCCCGTCATCATGTGGTACAAATTGTGGCAGTGGTAGAGCCAGCGACCGGGGTTATCCGCATCAAAGGCCACCACAACCGTGCCCATGGAAGGCACCATGATCGTGTCACGCATCGCGCCGGACAGAGCCTTGCCGTTTATCGACACGATCTGGAAGTGATGGCCATGCAGATGCATCGGGTGCGCCATCATGCTGTGGTTCATAAACTCGAGCTCCACCCGCTGTCCCGCGGACACTTCGAGCTTGCGTCGATTGGCCCAGGTCTTGTCGTCCAGTGTCCAGGAGTATGGGGCCATGGTGCCGGTGAGCATCACCGAATGTCGAACATCGGCGGGTTTCACCGTCAGGCCTGACACTGCGCTCAGCGAGGCCTCGAAGGCCATGTCGAGCGGACCGGCCACAGCATCGGCTTCAGCGGGTAGCTTCCCGATCTTGGCGCCCGGGGCTGCAAGCACGAGGCCGGTTCGGGCTCGATCACCCTCGCGCTGAGCGAACACCGGAACAACGGTTCCGGCGGGAACGTCGAGGATCAAATCGAGCCTTTGAGCCTGGGCAAGCGGGAACCGGCTCCCTGTGACCGCTGTGATGTCGTTGCCGTCTACGGCCACCGCGGTGGCCTGAACCCCGCCGAGATCGATCCAGAACGCGGTCGAGGCCGCCCCGTTGATCAGGCGCAGCCGCACGCGCCCGTTGCGCTCGGTCGTCACGACGAAGGGATCGGCCAGCGTCCGGTCATTGGCGAGGAAGGCGTCGTACTCGACGTCGTTCAGGTCCATCCCGGCCATCGACGGCATGCTGTCCATCGACATGGCGGAATGATCCATGCCTTGCATCGACCCATGATCCATGCCGGCACCGCCAGTCAGCTCCGCGAAGATCTGGGCGGGGTCGCGGAATGAGAAATCGTTGAGGATAACGGTCACGTCCTGGACGTCTGCCAGCTCGTCCTCGTTCGAGCGAACGATCAGCGGGGCCGTCATGAGGTTTTGTTCCTGCAGCTCATGGTGCGAATGCATCCAATGCGTACCCGGTCGCGGCGCGAAATCGAACGGGCGCAGCTCAGCGGCAGCCAGCGGCGCGACGTAGCCCGTCTCCGAAATGCCGTCGAGCTGTGGTGGGGGCGTCTGACCATGCCAATGGATGCTGGTCGCTTCGCTCGCTTGATTGTCGAGGTCAACGGCAAAGCGCTCGCCTGCGCTGAGCACAACGCCCGGCAGGCCATGGTCATCCACGATACCGAACACCGATGCGGGGCGACCCAGCACGTCCAACGTCCTGCGGGCGACGGTCAGCCGGCGAGGCTGGTCAGCAGCGACGGCCAGGCCGGCAGGCATTGTGGAAGCGGCACCAAGCGCTGCGAATGCCGCCAAAACGGAGCGACGGTTGGGGTGGGGCATGATGTACTCCTATCGAGCGCGCGAAGCTGCTGCTTCCAACGGTGGCAAGGTCAATAGCCTTGTCCGCCACCGGATTGCTCTGCGGCATGGTGCAGCATCGCACTATCTTCCGGGGGCGCCTGCAGAGATTTCACTCACGCAGTGCTCTTGACCTTACAACGGTAGGAACCCCCAGATTCGATCTGGGGGATTCGGAATGGAACTATATGGCTTCAGCGCCTTGCCGTGGGAGATGCGCTCGTCCCATCGCGTAAGCCAGCTGCTTGGCATTGCTGGGGCGGAGCCCGACGAACGAGCGTGGCTGCGCCAACGGATGGACGCCTATCTTCGCTCGCACCCCACTATTGCAGGTTGGAAAGGTCATCGCCCACGCATCCGGGACACGCCACACTTTGCTCAATACCTGACGGAGACAAAGAGGTCTCGCTACGATGACGCCATCGACGCTCTCGGTGCGGGAACCGCCTCAGCGAGTGAACTCGAGCTTGTAAGAGCGCTCGGCATGGAGATCGCTGAGTCCTCCTTGGTCGTTCGCTCCGGCCAAGTCCTGCTATCCGGCAGCCTCAGCTTGCGCCGCGTTTTCGATGCGCGTTACGAGCAGTTTCTTTGGGCCACTATTCATCCGGTGTTGGCCGTCGAAGACGCCATCTCGCAGCGCCCAAGCGACGAGCAGAGCCTGCCTCCCATTGTGCATGTGCTTCATTTGGAACGCGACCTACCCGCCCTGCTCGGACGAAGAGGATCGAACCCGGGCTATGACCTCCTCTTACCCCGAAGGCTCCGTATGCAGGCCTTTGCGACGCATGAGAGCCTGAACCTCACCGTTCGGGAAGTGCTGCTCGGCTTGTAGGATGTCCAGACGTGTCATGCGCCTCGTCATGCTCGACCCGCTTCGCGCTCCGCTTGAGGTGTTCGCAGTCATTGGCCAGCCGCCGTGCTGGCCTGTTGATACCGCTGCTGCCGCGATGGCCGGCTGCTCTTGATATTACGCGAGGATTCCGCTGATCTGCTGATCGGAGAGAATGCCTTCAGATGCGGGCATGTAGCTCTCGTAGCCAGGCGAGATGGCAGCCAATCCTGACTTGACGATGGTGAAGAGTTGATCGTCCGAATAGTGCCACGTATGTCCGGTCGCATCATGCGGTGGAGCTTTTAGGCGCCCGCTAGCCAGACGGTCCATCCAGTTCGACTGCCCCTCGAGGTTGAGTCCGTGACAACTGGCGCAGCTATCCAGATAGAGCATCCGACCGGGAACCATCGCTTCCGACCTTGCGGTGACGTAAGACCCGAAACCAGCGGCCGCTGCTATTTCTGATCCGATAAGCAGAAAGAAAACGAGCCCCCTCCTGCTTGGCAAAGCCCTCATCGTTCATCCTCTAGGGTCCCTGCAACAGCGGCAAGCGCCACCGCCACGCCCTTGAGCGCCGACCACGATGAACCAGTCGAGACGACAGCGTCAGACTTGATGACAATGCTCAAAGCCGCGCAAGACGCTTGCGATTTCTTGATCAGCGAAGCTCCCGCGGCATGGCCGAGCAGTCGCAGGGGCAGCGCAGAAGAAGAAGCGCAAGGGCGCCGAAACCTAGGTGTTCACGCTTGCGACGATAGAGCGATGCCTACTCGATTCAAGCAAGTCCACCCCAGCCAATTCGCCCATCGCCAATCCAGCGGCCTTCACACTGCCTCTGGGAAACTCACCGTTCCGGCAGCGTCAAAGGCGTACACGTCGTCGCGGAAGCTAACCGTCCCTTGGCTGTTGGCCCAGGCGGTAATGTATGTGGTGTGGATAGGCACCTGCACTTTCAGTTTGATGTCCTCGCGCAAGCCGCCCTCAAATGCCGCCTGCACCCCGGCCAGGTCCCACCCCCCGTTGTCACGCAGGAGCCAGGCGACGAGCGTGTCGATATTTTCCGCTCGCACACAGCCCGAGGAGAGGAACCGCGCGTTCTCACCGAACAGGCCCTTCAGCGGCGTGTCATGCATATAGACGTCGTACTTGTTGTAAAAGTCGACCTTGCAGCGGCCCAACGAATTCTCCGCACCCGGGTCTTGCCTGAAGGTGTAATTGACCGCGTCCTCGGTCGCCCAGTCGATATCAGTCGGAGACAGTTCGTTCCCCTTGCCGTCAAAAATGCGGATGCGGAACTTGGCCAGGTACTCCGGATCTTCGTTCATATACCTGATCAGATCCTTCCGGATGATGCTCTTGGGAACGGTCCAAAACGGGTTGAATTTCACCTGGTGGATTTTGGAATTGAGGATAGGCGTCGCTCGATCGACTTTGCCCACCACCGCCGTGTGACGCTGGATCACTTGCGACGCCTCGACGGCCTCGATGGTCGCTGCGGGAATGTTCACAACCACGTAGCGGTCCGACAGTGACGAGGCCCAGAAGTCGATGCGCTGTGCGTTGAGGCGAAGCTGGTTCAAGCGGTAGTCCGCCGGAACCGACAGCGCATAGAAGGTCGCTTCATCAATGTGTCCATTAATGTTGAGACCGTGCCGGGCCTGGAACAGCCGCACGCCTGCATCCAGCGCCGCATCGAACTGGTCGTTCACGCGCTTCTCGAGCGGCATATCGCCGTTGATCATGAGCCGGCGTTTAAGCAATGCCGCCGCTCGCCCGGATTTGCCAAGCTGCAGGCCGAACGCCTCGCGCGGCGGCGTATCCCAATTCCCGTTGGCCGCCACGAAAGCCTCGTAGTTTGCAATCGCCAGTTGCAGATTGGCGCTGGTCTGAGCTGACAAGATTGGCTCGACGGTATCGACCAGGCTCTTTGCGGTTGCGGTGTTTCCGTCGATGTCCGCCTTGCGCATCTTCGGCTTGTTGCCGAAGAGGTCCCACCCGGAATCTCCTTCTTGTGCCCGGCCTGCGCTTACCCCGACAAAGCCAAGCACTGCAACGGAGGCGAGTAGCTTTCGACGACTGATGTGCATCGGTAGGTTCTCCACGCGTCGATGCCAAAGACAGAATACCTGCGCGTCAACCTCAGGAGGCAATGAGTGGTGCCCAGGCCTGATGGAGCGCCGGTAGATGCTTCTCGTGCCGCAAGCCGAGAGATCGGCTCGTCAGCGCTACCTATGCGATGGGAGGGGTAAGCCGGGGCTCTGGTGGTCGCCCCTCGCGCAGTAAGTCGTTGGCGGGGCGGAGCACAGTGCAAAGAGCAGTAGGAACACTGGTCAGGGTGTCGGAGCAATTGACCCCCAGCGATCCTACACAAAGTTCGATGCAGCTGGGTACCGTGTGGACGCGGCACGCCTCACAGGCAACCGGCGCGCTGCCGAGCAACGACGCCTCTGCGGATATCTGATGCGGTGCCGATTGGGATGCAACGCCGCTACCTGAGGCTGCAAACGCACTCAGGACAATAATCAGTACGACGAAGGCGAAGCGGGCGAACAGCGTCATGGCCAGCGAGAGCATACCCTGAGTCGGCAGGCGGTTGAGCGCGGTGAATTGTCCCAACTGTACCTGCCGACAAGACACGCCTCGTTAACCAAACGAACGCAGGATGCTAGCTGGACCCACGTGGATACGTCATGCGGCTTGCTCTGTTCTCATTGCTGTTTGCTCTGCTCGCCACACTGGCGAGCGTCGGGCACGGCGCATTTGAGACGGGCCCCGGGTCAGGTCTGGATGCGATTTCCGTGCAGACCCAACACGTCGCCCTGCACGGCGGTCAGGTCCATACCCACCTCCACTCTTCGGCCGATCATAGCCAAACAGAAGCGCGCGTCCGGGAGCCACAGTGCCCGGCATTAGCGGTGGCAACATGCTCCTGGCAGATCGCCTTTGACGCAGCCCTCAAGTCGGCTCTCTACGCTGCTCTTGAGCGACCGCCCAGAGCGTAACCTAGCGCGAGCATAGTCGTGCCCTTCGGCTCACGAGCTATGTTTCCCATGTCGTGTCGACGGCAACTCACCTGCCCCGCGACAAACTCCCGCTCTTTGATGTCGCGTTCTCTATCGCCGCGGCCAGGCTACTCACCCAAACGGTGACCCCCATGCTCGACTACCCCATCCGCCGCAGGGCGTTCCTCGCTCTGCCCGCTGTCACCCTGTTGGTATCGGCGTGCTCGACGTTCAGTGGAATCCCACGGGACAAGCTGCCGCTCACCAGTTCGGCACTTAAACATCTGAGCGAGATCGGCGCATCAGCCGCGAGCCCGATGTTGGTTCGGATCTTCAAGGAAAGCTCCGAGCTCGAGGTTTGGAGACAATCGACCTCCGGGGACTACCAGCTTTTTCGCACGTACCGCATCTGCAAATGGTCTGGCACCCTGGGTCCAAAGTTCGCCGAGGGAGATGGGCAGGCGCCGGAAGGCTTCTACACGGTCACGCCCGGGATGATGAATCCCAACTCGAGGCTGTACCTGTCGTTCAACACCGGCTTTCCCAACAAATACGACCGCGCTTACGGTCGAACCGGCTCAAACCTGATGGTGCACGGCGATTGCCGTTCAGTTGGCTGCTACGCCATGACCGACGAACAAATACGAGAGATCTATGGGTTGGCGCGCGACGCTTTCGCCGCGGGAAATCCTAGCTTCGCGCTCGAGATGTATCCCTTCCGAATGACCGAGCAGAATCTGCAGAAGCATGCGGACAGCCCGTTTCTCGGCTTCTGGCAAAATCTAAAGGAAGGATACGACCTATTCGAAACGCAGCGCCGGCCGGCCTCATGGGACGTGTGCGAGGGCCGCTACGTGTTCAATGTCGTCGTTCCAAGCGGTCAAACGCTTGAGCCACTAGCCGCCTGTCCCGCTCCGGCAACCACACAGCTCTAGTAACCCTGCGACGGCCGCCCCGTGAGAGGCCAATGGACAACCCTGGGATCAAGTCATGCGTATGATAGTTGGAATTGTCGTCATTTTGGTGTGCGTCTTCGGCGGCTTCATTGCCATGGGCGGGAAGCTCGACGTGCTGATCCAGCCATTCGAGGCCGTCATCATTTTGGGTGCAGCAGCCGGGGCGTTTGTCATCGGTAACACCGGTCCCATTCTCAAACAGACGCTCACGGTATTTGCCACGCTCTTCCGGGGTCCTCGCTACAACAAGGCTGCCTATGTCGAACTACTCGGGCTGCAGTTCTCACTGTTCAAGCTCATCCAGTCAAAAGGCATTCTCGCCGTCGAGGAGCACATAGAGGCCCCTGGGGCTTCTCCGCTCTTCCAGCAGTTTCCCACCTTCGCCAACAATCACCACGCCGTCGAATTCATGTGCGACTACCTGCGCATGATCACCCTGGGAAGCCGGGTTGCCCACGAAATGGAGGCGTTGATGGATGAAGAGCTCGAGACGCACCACCAGGAAAACGAGCGATTGATCAACGCCATCCAGTCGCTGGCGGACGGCACCCCTGCGCTCGGTATTGTCGCCGCCGTACTGGGAGTCATCAAAACGATGGGCTCCATCAGCGAACCACCCGCCGTCCTGGGACACATGATCGGTGGCGCTCTCGTTGGCACATTTCTGGGCGTGTTCGTCGCCTATGGCTTTTTCGGGCCAATGGCTCAATCCCTGCGGAACATCTTCGAAGCGGAGTCGAAATACTTTCTCTCGATGAAGGTAGGCCTCCTGGCCCACATCTCCGGCTACTCACCCGCTATCGCTATCGAGTTTGCCCGCAAGGCGCTGATGTCGGAGGTGCGTCCCAGCTTTGCCGAAGTCGACGCTGCTACAGCCAGTATTACAGTCGCTGGATAGTCCCTTACTTGCCTCTTGCGGCGATGACTGCTGTGCTATCTGCTCGCCAAAATAGCCGAAGATAGGCGCCACCTCGAGACGACGACCAGGCGGGGCCGGAATGAGGGAAATGAACGTGTCCGATCCGTTGCTGCATCTCGTGGAGCGCTGGAGAAACGATCCGTACGGCACGTATCGCTCTTGGTTTCTGTGGGAGGAGCGGCTCAAGAACTTCAGGTCGATCCGCCGCGGTATCCAGCAGGTCGTCGCCGAGATTGAGAGCGGTCGTTTTGGCAGCGCATATCGCGGCTCCTCGCTCGAAACGGTTGTGCACTCGATCGCCGAGCAGCGCCAAATCTTCAGGGGTGCGGACCACGCGTTCCTTTGGAAACCGAAGCTACGTATCCCTGATATCTACGAGAGTGCAGATAATCAGCGGGCGTTTGGCCGCCTGCTGGACACCTGCGTGTGTTGTACCACCGAGCAACAGGTTCTGGGCGCCATCCGAGAAATCGACGCCAAGGCGATAAAGGGCCTTGGGCCCGCCGCTGCAAACCTTCTATATTTCCTGCATCCTACCATAGCGCCGCCGTTCAATACCGCAATTGTCAGCGGTTACAATGCCCTTGTGGGCGCCAAAGTACGGCTGGGGCGCTGGGACGAATACCTGGCGATGCGAGAAGGCATCTTGGCGCTCAATGCGAAATACCGCGAACTGCTGTCCAACGACCTCGGCGCTCTGGCGGGGCTGCTGTTCGATATTGGCAGCGGCCGCTATCCCGCCCCTCCGCTAGTCGAAAATGACGACAACGCCTTGCGGGCTTGGGAAGCGGATCTGACGCGCGTGCGGAAAGAGGCTGAAAGAGCGAATAAGGCGGTCTCCGCAGCGCGCGAGCAAGACCATACTCACACCGAGGTTCAAGGCTGGTTGCGTGACCTGGGGCACGCGGTCGGTTATGCCGTTTGGGTGGCGGCCAATGACCGCAGCCGCCCGCTCGGCAACGGCAAGCTCGGTGACGGTTGTCTCGAGATGCTGCCGCTACCCGCTGCTGCACCCGCAGCCGAAGCGATACGGCTCATCGATGTGCTCTGGCTCCATCGGGACACCGGGCGCATCGTTGCAGCGTTCGAGGTGGAGCACACAACGTCGATCTATTCCGGCATCGTGCGCATGCTGGACTTGGCACTTGGAAGTGATGCCCATGCCCTTGAAGGCCTGTTCTTGGTTGCCCCGGATGGGCGAGAGCACGAAGTCAGCGCGCAACTCAGACGCCCCGCTTTCAGCCGCGTGGCTGACCTCGCAGTGCGGTACCTGCCCTACGGAGAACTGAAGACAAACCGCGAGTCGATCGCCCGATTTGGTCAAGGCATGAAGCCGATCCACGCGATCTCGAGGCTCCTCACCTGAGGAATCGCACAAGCGATCGACAATCAGTCTGACAGGGTACAGTCACCCGGAGGTCCTGCCGCCGTTGCGCAGACCAGCCAACCTGCCCCAATTCGGGAAGAAGGCCGGAACTTCTGCCGCATAGCGTTCGTATGCCTCGCCGAACTCCCTCCTTGCCTCGCGCTCCTCGACAAAGGAGAGGCGCACGTACATGGCCACGAGGATCGGGAACATCACAAGGGTCAGCAAGGTCGGCCATTGCACCAGGAAACCCAGCATGACGAGGACAAAGCCCACATATTGCGGATGGCGAACGTAGGAATAGGGCCCCTCGGTCGCCAACCGCCGCTCGCTTTGGGCGGCATACAAGACCCGCCAGCCGGCGGCGATCAGAAGGAACCCACCGCCAATCAAGACAAAGCTTGCGATATGGAACGGGCCGAAATGCGGACTCGCCCGCCAGCCGAACATCATCTCGAGCAGATGGCCGGCATCATGGGACCACCAATCAACATTGGGGAACGCCGCCTGCAGCCAGCCCGAAAGTAGATAGATCGTCAGCGGAAACCCATACATTTCCGCAAACAGCGCGACCAGAAATGCGCTGAACGCACCAAACGACCGCCAGTCGCGTCGAGTTTGCGGCTTGAAGAAACTGAATGCAAACAGGATGAAGACGGCTGAGTTGACGATGACCAGCCACCACAATCCATAGGCCGGAACGGTGTCGTTCATGATTGCTGCTCCTGACGGGATCGGGCCTTAGTGCCGGTGTCCAGGGACATCTTCGTCGTCCTCAGTGGAAGCTCCCCGCCTCTGATGGTGGTGCCCGCCATGCGTAAACAGGTGCATCGGCAGGCAGGCGAGCAGCAGAAGGATCGGCAGGTAATACCCGACATATGGGACGAGATGGGCTCGGTGCTCGGCCACCAGGAAGAAGCCACCGATCACGAGGAAAGCGATGGTCACGAACCCGGCTGGGGACCGCCAGAAACCTCGCGGCTCGGAACCGACGTCCTGGGGCGTGCTGGCCGGCTGCTGATCCGGATGGGAACTCGAGTGATCGCTCATTGGTGAACCCTCCGTCGCGAATTGACCTCACGCTGCCTTCTGGACGGTGGGTCGCTCTTTGCCATCAGTTTCCCGCGGCGCCGCTCATCCGCCTCAATCTCCAGCTCGGCTCGTCGCCAGTGATCCTCGTCGTGGCCATCGGCCCTGCCCTCCGCCTCCCAGATCTCATAGGCGCGCTTCTGAATTCGCTTCCGCTTGTCGTGCATCCTCAATCTCCCACTCACCCCGGCGGGGCAGAATGGCGGAGGTCAATCCGCCATCGCTCAAATTACACCACTTGTGTCGCGGGCTCGGGTTGATCTTGATCAAGACGTGCAGACGCGCTGCATGCTCTTGCTTATGGGAGTAAGCTGACTGCCGGACCCGCTCCAGGACCATGTGGCGGCCGGAATGGCGGGGAGAAGCCCCATGACAACCGTCCGACATATCCTCGACATCAAGGGCCACGCCGTTTTCACGGTTCGCCCTGACGACACCGTTGCCGATGCGCTTCGGGTGATGGCCGACAAGGACATAGGCGCCGTGCTGGTCACAAACGGCGACCGCGTCGTCGGGATCTTCACCGAGCGGCACTATGCCAGGCGCGTATTCCTCAAGGGCAGAACTTCGCCGACGACCCTGGTGCGCGACGTGATGGTGAAGGACGTCATCTATGTCGAACCGGATCAGACCGTCGACGCCTGCATGGCCCTCATGGCCGCCAAGCGCATCCGGCACCTGCCGGTCCTCAGCGGCGGCACGCTCGTCGGCATCATTTCCATCGGCGACCTGATGAAGAGCGCGCTTGCCGACCGCGAATTCAACATCGAGCAACTCGTGCTCTATGTGGGCGGGATAAGGGGCTGATTTCGGGGACGGTCAGTCCGGTGGCAGGCGCTGATCCAGCGCATCGTAGTCGGCGGCCTGCATGTCAACCGAGGCCCGCATGTACGTAACAACATCCCATATCATCTCGTCACCGTAGGACGACGTGGCCCAGGCGGGCATGCCGGTGAATCTGATGCCGTTCCGCGTAACCCAGAACAGTTCGGCGTCGGTCATGTCCTCCACTAGTTCCGGCAGGTCTGGCGCTTTGGGATTTAGCCCTGCTGACATCGCTGTGGGCTCCCGCCCCGGCGGGTTGTGGCACATGGCGCACTCCTGACGGAAGAAGCGAAACCCCCGCTCTACTTGCTCAGCTCCTCCGAGCGTCGGGGCCTCAATGTCTCGTGCATGCAGTTGAATGGAGGCTTCCCGCGCGGTCACCAGCAGCCACTGCAGGGGCGCGGAATCCACGGTCGTTGCAGCAACGTTGAAGAAGCCGGAATAGACAAAGGCCAGCGCTCCCAGACCGCCAAGGACGCCAAGAATGACGAGCCATGCCAGGACCGCCTTCACGACTTCGGCTCGGAACAGCGACATCATTGGCGTTTCTCCGACTTGTCCCTAGACGATGAAGCGGTTCCAGCCCGCGTAGGAGTCCCTGATGCGCCCCCGCGGCAGCGCGGACACGATCAACAGGACGCCGCCGATGACGCCGTTCCAGGCCGCGATCGGCGATCCCAGGCCCTCGAGCAGCCACGGCGCAGCGATCAGCCAGGCGCCGAATGCCACATTGATGAAGCGGACAGAGCGCGCGACCTCGGCGAAGGCCATGATGGAGAAGGTCACGACCAGCGCGCCCACGAGGTGATCGCTGTCGGCGATAGCGCCTGAGTTGCCGAAGGTGAGCCGGTTGAACATGAACCAGATGCCGACGGCGCAGCTGAGCAGCAACGGCAGGGGAAGCGTTATACCGCGCCCGCTCTCCGCGACCATCTCGCGCGCATTGCCCAGCATTCCCCTGGACTGGTCGTCGCTGCCTCCCTCCATGGCACCGCCAGTCCAGAACGTGCGCCAGAATGGCTTGCCCTTGCGGCGGGCATCGACCAGGAACTGCCCCATGGCGACGAACTCATCGAGCGAGTACGGGATCATGATCGCCATCGCCAGCGCGGCGATCAGGCACAGCGTGCACCAGGTGCCGATCTCGATCGGCTGGATGATGATGAAGTAGATGCTGACGATACCGAGCGGCAGGATCAGGATGGCCAATGCCAGCACCATCCACGGCATGGTGCGCCAGCGGTCCTTGCCGCCCATCCAGGTCATGACCAACTCGAGCATGTAGACCACGGCGCCCAGCGCGCCATCCGGGATCGGCCAGGCCTTGGACACGTCCGAGGTGATGATCGTCTCGGTACCGTTCATCGCCCCCTCTCCCGCAAAGAAGGGTTCCCACACAGTGTCGACATGGCCGAGCTGATAGGCGCCGAGATAGCGGGCGATGAGGAATCCGATCACTGCCAGCACGGCAATCGGCATGCGCTGTATCCAGCTTGCTGGAGTATAAGCCCAGCCGGGAGGGATATCGGGTTTTCCCATCATGCCTTCCATGCTCATGCCCGGCATCATCGGGATCAGCACCGACAGGGCGATGACCAGCCCCCCGACCAGGGTGTCGTTCGCATAGGCCTCGGGCAACGGCGTCCAGAAGACGAGCGGTGCCAACAGCAGCCAGCCGCCGACAAAGGCGTTGCCCCATTGCGCCCAGGGGAAGCGGCGCCAGGGGTCAGCGGACAGCCAACTGAAGGCAATCACCAGCACGCCGGCAATGACGTCGCTCCAGGTCATCGCCAGGTTGCGCAACGCAAAATGCGGCAGTCCACGTTCGGCCATCACGCGCAACTGGTTGGCGTCCGGCGTGAAGTCACTCATGTAGCCAAGGGTGATCGGGCTGGTGAGCAGCCAGAAGCCGAGCATCAGGGCAAGATAGTGCGGCCAGAGCAGCTTCTGATGGTCCTCGACCATCATGTTCGCGTGCTCGGCCGGTCCGTGCCCGGCGTGCTCCTTGGTGCCCGAGCGCGGAACCAGCGTCATGCCGCATTTGGGGCACCGGCCCGGCTCGCGACTGACGACCTCGGGGTGCATCGGGCAGGTGTATTCGACCGCCTGCTCGACGGCCATCATGTGGCCGTGCTCCATATGCTCGCGATGTTCCTGATGCTCGTGGCTGCCGGCAGGCGGTTGCAGCTCCAGCGCCATCCCACACTGCGGGCACCGGCCTGGCGTGGCGCCCACAACCTCCGGATGCATCGGGCAGGCGTACTGGCCCCCCGCAGGCGGGAGAGCGGGCTCCAGCGCCGTCCCGCACCTCGGACAATTGCCGGGCAGCGATTGGCACACTTCCGGATGCATCGGACAGGCGTGCATCAACTCGCCTGCAGCGGGGGCTGCTTCGGCGGTCTGCGGCGCGGCTTTGGATAACGGGCGGGCCTGCTCCAGTGCGGGTGCCGGTTGAGCTTGCTGAGGGCTTTGGCGCGCCTCCAGCTCCGCTCGCACCACCTTGTCGGCAATCGCATCCGGTAGTGCCAGGCCGTGCTCGCGATACCAGCCAAATGGATCGGCGTGCAATGCCGCCACCATCTTGGGCAGGGTCTGGCGCAGGGTGTGGCGAGGTTCCCAGCCGAGCAGCGTGCGGGCGCGGGTGATGTCCAGCGCATAATGGTCATTGGCCCGGTCGATCATCCACGGCTTGATGAACGTATCCTGGCCAAGCACTTCCTCTTGCAGCCACGCGCCGACCTTGGCCATTACCCCGGGGACGTCGTAGGTCTCTCCCGAGTGGCCCTGGATCAGCCGCATGAACGTGTGCTGCAACTCGTCATAGCTCAGCGTCTCCGGCTCGCCGACGAGAATGGCCACTTCCGGCGGCAGTTGCGCCCGGCGCTCTATGGTGCGCTCGATGGCGTCAACCACGTCCTCGAGGTGGACGAAGGACTGACCGTGTGAGGTCGAACCCGAATAGAGGTGGCCCGCCAGCTGTCGTTCGAAGATGCGCTGGATCTGGTGCGCGAGGGGCGGCGAGTGACAGACGTCGTCGTAAACACCCGCGAGACGCAGGATCACGGCCGGAATGTCGCCACGCTCCGCCCGGATCAGCTCCTCGGTCCGGACCTTGGATTCCGGATAGGCCCAGGTCGGCCCGATCGGCCAGTCCTCGGTGATGAACACGCCGGGCTCGCCCGGCTCGTGCACGAGCATGGTGCTCGAGAAGATGAACTGCTCGACCTCGAAATTCTCGCGCTTGAGCCCGCGCAGGAGCCGCTCCGTCCCCTTGACGGTGATCTCGTCGTACTTCGGGCTCGGCTTGCCGAGAAAGTCATAGTACGCGGCGAGGTGGACGACCGCCGCGATGTGCGATCCATGGTGATCGCGCAGGACACGCAACCCTTCCTCGGTGCTTTGCTCGGAGGCGAGGTCGACCGGAATGCGTACGCAATCTGGCGGCGGCGGACTGGGGGCCTTGAGATCGAAGCCCACGACGTCGCTGAACTGCCCGGTCAGCCGTTGCATCACCGCAGTGCCGATCCGGCCGTTGCTGCCGGTAATCAGGACCAATCTTCGTTCAGCACTCATGGCCGTAACTCCATGTGCACATAGAACGTCGCGAATTGCGCAAGAATCGGCCGAGACAGCAGCCAAGTCAATGGTTTGCATCGACCGACCGATTGACCGAGATCAATGCACGCGGAACATTGCGGTACTGGGCAAGGCAGGCTGAGCCAACTCAGCCTTTAGCGACCATGGCATTCAACTCAGCTCGTGTTCCGGTCTCCCGCATCCATGAGGAAGTGGCATCAGCTCTAGCGATGCTTACATGACGCTTCCACGCGACCGCTCTTGTTCCTCCCAGCGCAGGGGAAGCCGGTCGCGCCAGAACAGCTTCTGCGCGGTGAGTCCTGCTGGTTGCTGAGCAGCCAGGATGCTCTCGACCAGCTCCGGCGACAGGAATGCCAACAGCAGCACCTGCCCCACGTGAGTGTCAGTGAGGGACCGCTACGTTGGCCGTGACCACCACTCCGATGGCCTTTCGGCAAGACCTGAAACTGGCAGCACGTTCGCGATTTGTCCGGGTGGGCCTTGGTCTGCACCCCCATTTGGCAGCCGAACGCAAGTGCGAGCTGGACCTCTTTGAAGCGCTGCTACCCGAGACCCGTATGTGGGCGAAATTGGCCTCGACGTCGGCCCCAAGTTCTTCCGCACGTTGCCCGAGCAGACCGAGTGTTCACCCGGATTCTCCGATGTGGCCGCCCAGGGAAGGTTCTATCCGTCCACAGCGTCACGACAGCTGGCAAGGTTCTGGACCTGATCGAGGAGATGCTTCCCGCTGAGCGAATGATCATTGTCACGATTGCCGATACCGGCTCGGGAAATTGCTCCGGAGATGCTCGACCGCCTGTTCCTGCCGTTTTCGACAGGCAAGGCCCAGGGCATGGGCGTCGGCCTGTCGGTATCTAGGACCATTCTCGAAGCTCATGGGGGCGGATTTTAGGCCGAGCCGAATGCAGAGAGTAGAACGCGCTTCACGTTCACCTTTCCTGCCGCTTGAAACTGGCGTCCAGAAGACTAGAATTCTGGACTTGGGTGAGGACGTAGTTGGTCGGGAGCGATGACCACGGTGCATTTGGTAGAAGACGACGATGCTGTCAGAAACTCGTTGGCCTTCCTCCTGCGCGCGGCCCGATACTCGGTGCAGGTGTTCCCTTCCGCATACGAGTATCTTGCGTTCTCGGACTTGGAACGGCCTGATGTATCATCACCGATCTTCGAATGCCCGGAACCGATGGCCTTGAGCTTGTGCGCCTCATGCGAGAACAGGGCGACCAGGTGCCCGTCGTGGTCATAACGGGGGCGGTGATGCCGAGGTTTCCGAAGCGGCCCGACAAGCCGGCGCTCACGGCATCGTCCACAAACCGTTCAGCGACGAACGGATACTAATGGTTGTCCATGCCGCCATTGCGTCGCACTGCGTCCTCGGAGCGCCAATACCAACAGGCCTTCTGCCCTTCTGCGGCGAAGACGCGTGGCAGTTGGCTCCCTCCAGAAAGGAGAAAGCTCAACGGGCGAACCGCGTTTGAGCTACATCAATCAAGTCGAGGCCCCGCTCGCCTAGCCTACCGCCACAGCCGGTTCTGACCTTGGCTTCTCGGTGGCGGGCGCAGGGGCGTCTCGATCCAAGAGTAGGTCCTCCTTCCCGGCCATTTGCAGAATGGCGCTGCAAGCGGGAAAGCCCCATGGACAAGCGTTGGAAATACAACCTCTGGTACTTCGGCTTCGCGCTCCTGCTGTTTGCGGCGCTCCAGTTGTGGCTGGGATACCGCTCGGTCGAGACGATTACCTACACCGAGCTGCTAGCACGATTGAAGGCGGGCCAGGTCGCCGAGGTGACGATCACGGAGTCGATGATCGAGGGGCGCTACAAATCAGCGCAGGATGGGTACGCGTATTTCGTCACCCGGCGGGTCGATCCCGAGCTGGTGCAGGTCTTCACCGATGCTGGCGTCGAGATCACCGGCGCGAGCGACCAGAACTGGTTCGGCACTATCGTCTCCTGGGTCGCTCCGGCATTGATACTGGTCGGGCTGTGGTACTTCGTGTTCCGAGGCTTTGCCGAACGGGGCAGCCTCGGCGGCCTCACCGCCATCGGCAAGTCCAAGGCCAAGGTCTATGTCGAGACCGACACCGGTGTGACCTTTGCCGACGTCGCCGGCGTCGATGAGGCGAAAACAGAACTTCAGGAGATCGTGGCCTTCCTCAAGGACAAGGAGCGATACGGACGCCTTGGTGCACGTATCCCCAAGGGCGTGCTGCTGGTCGGCCCGCCCGGCACCGGCAAGACGCTGCTAGCCCGCGCCGTCGCCGGAGAAGCCGGGGTTCCGTTCTTTTCGATCTCGGGCTCCGAATTCGTGGAGCTGTTCGTTGGCGTGGGCGCGGCGCGCGTACGGGATCTGTTCGAGCAGGCGAGGAAGGCCGCGCCGTGCATAATCTTCGTCGACGAACTCGACGCGCTTGGCCGTGCCCGCACGCCATTCAGCAACCTCGGCGGCGCCGACGAGAAGGAGCAGACGCTCAACCAGTTGCTCTCCGAACTGGACGGCTTCGATCCGCGCGTCGGCATCGTGCTGCTCGCCGCCACCAACCGCCCGGAAATCCTCGATCCGGCGCTGCTTCGAGCCGGTCGCTTTGATCGACAGGTCACACTCGACCGACCCGACCGCAAGGGGCGCGCAGAAATCCTGTCCGTCCACCTCAAGAAGATTCGCCTAGCGTCCGGGGTGGACGTCGACCAGATCGCCGCCATCACACCGGGCTTTACCGGCGCGGACCTGGCCAATCTCTGCAACGAGGCGGCCATAGTCGCCACGCGCCGAGAAGCCGCCGACGTCACGATGGACGACTTCACCGCGGCGGTCGAGCGTATCGTGGCCGGCTCCGAAAGGCGCAGTCGGCTCCTGCAACCCCAGGAGCGGCGGCGCGTAGCCTATCACGAGCTCGGGCACGCGTTGGTGGCCGCCGCGATCACGGGAACCGATCCCGTCCACAAGGTTTCGATCATCCCGCGTTCCATAGGTTCGCTGGGCTACACCATGCAGCGGCCAACCGAGGACCGTTACGTCATTGCCGCAGGCGAACTCAAGGACCGCATGGCCGTCCTCATGGGCGGCCGGGCAGCGGAGCTGGTCATCTTTGGCGACTACTCGACGGGCGCGGCCGACGATCTCGCCAAGGTCACCGACATCGCCAGGCAGTTCGCCGCGCGGTTCGGAATGAGCGAAAGACTGGGGCACCCGGTCCTCGAGCAGGTGCTCCAGCAGTACCTGGATACACCGATGGCGAAATCCTCACGCGACTACTCGGAGGCGACGGCGCGCGAGCTGGACGTGACTGTGCGCGAGCTCGTCGCAGAAGCCTTCGACCGGGCACGGCATATCCTCGAAGGCAAGCACGACATCCTGGATAGCGGCGCCGAAATGCTTCTCCAGCGCGAAGTCATTACCCCGGCCGACCTGCCGGCCCTCGGCCCGGTCGGGATCGAGGCGCCCGGGCACCAATTGGCCTGATAAGTCCAGACGCCGATTGACCGATACCTTAACGAATCTTGTCGACCCCGTGCGCCTGCATCTGCCACTGCAAGCCCAGAACATTCATCGGGAAGCGCTCAACCATGCCCATGCGGCTTACGGGAATGACCCTCGGAGGAGAGAAGCAACACGCCGGACCGGCCAGGGCGCGATCAAGCGATCCTGGGTCAAACTCAACGGTAAGTGGGTTCATCGCTAGCAAGGGGGGACTCGCGCATCTGCAGGATCCTCGGGCCAGCCGCCGCTCGCCGGAGGCTTGAGGCAAGGAGACGCGCGGGGTGGCCGATCTAGGGTTTCATGGGGCGAGGAGACTCGACGATGTCCACAGACGCGCGGCGCGCGGAAATGGGACTGAGGGTCGCCATTTTCGGATGGAGCCCGACGATGTCCTCATCGCCCGGCCGTGGCCGAGCTGAAGCACGTAGGCCGTGAGCTAGGTGTCGTTTCCAAGAAGGTTGTTCAGCCTCTGGAATGGGCTGCGTCCGCCGAGTGCTGTATGTGGTCTGCTGAGGTTGTGTGCTGTGAGCCGGTGGAGCATCACCAGCCCGCCGGCGGCGAGGTAGGGCGCACCCAGCCTCATTGCCAGCCATATTCGTGGATCGCGAGCGGCAGCGTTACGGTGTAGGCGACGAGCGAAAGGGCCGCATTGGCGAGGAACAGCAACCTCTGCTCGATACGCCGGTCGATGACCGCCAACCCGGCGCAAGACAGGGCCACCGGAGCGGTGACCGCCCAAAGGTAGTGCTCGCCGAAAGCGTAGGTGACCTGGGTGTAGAGAAGCGCCAGGACCCCTGCGTTATTGGCAACGCTGATGATGAGGTAGAGGGCGGCGTCGGGGCCGCGGGTGTCGCTGGCCTGTGCAGCGAGGCCCAGAAAAACAGCAGCCAGTAGAGTACCAGGATTGCGCAGCTGACCCAGAAGGTCAGCGAACCCGCCTGAGTTCAACAAACCGTACCAATCAGACTGGACTTCCGCCGCGCAACGAGCGTTGCTGTTCCTCGACCACTCGTGTCGCCCTCGGCCCGGACCAACTCCGGGCTTTGTTCAGTGCAAGCCCTGCGATCCTCGCCGGGCCCCTGAACGAAGGAGGGCCAGATGGCCACCACCAAACTTACCGACGCCCAGCGCGTCATTCTCGCCGCCGCCGGAGCACGCGAGACCGGCCTCGTGCTGCCGCTGCCAAACTCACTCGGCAACAACCGCGGCACCCTTGGCGTCATCCTCAAAAGCCTGCTCACCCGCGAGCTCATCGCCGAACGCCCCGTCCAGCCTGATGAGGAAGTTTGGCGCGAAACCGAAGAGATGGGGCGTACTACCCTGATGATCTCGGCTGAGGGTCTGCAGCTCATGGGGATCGAGGCGAATAGCCAGGTGATCGAACAGAAAGGTGCGGACGGCACCGGTGCAGAGGGCGGCAGTATTTCGCCGAACCAGGGGAGTACGGCTGAACTCGGTGCCAACACCTCAACGCCCGAACCGAATGCCAGTGGAGCCGCACTTCCGAAAGGCGGCACCAAGCTCAGCGCCATGATCGCAGCCCTGTGCAAGCCCGAGGGCGCCACGATCCCCGAACTGATGCAGGCCACCGGCTGGCAGGCACACTCGGTACGGGGCGCCATGAGTGGCAACCTCAAGAAGAAGCTGAACCTCAAGGTCGTCTCCGACGTGATCGAGAACCGCGGCCGCGTCTATCGCATCGCCACCGGTGGGTCGGCTGAATGAAGAAGCGGTCCAGCTGGGAGGAGGTCGAGCGCGAAATCGCCGCGCTCGTCACCCTCGATACCAAGACACTCCAGGAGAGATGGGCGGCCCTATACGACCGAGATCCACCATCGCGTATCCGAGCCGGGCCACTCCGGCTCGGTATCGCCTACCGGCTGCAGGAGAAGGCGTTTGGTGGCCTCAAGCCGCAAACCGTTCGTCTCCTCCGAAAACTCGCCACCGAGTTGCGGGCTCAGCGGGCATCGACTCTCGGCGAGGCCGAGGTTGCCGCGGGGTTGCCCGTCCGACCGTCCGCTGTGCAGACTCTGACCCTCACGCCCGGCACCCGCCTGATGCGCGAGTGGAACGGCACGACGGAAGTCGTCGACGTGGTCGCCGATGGTCTCATCTGGCGCGGCACCACTTATCGTACCCTGTCGGCAGTCGCGGTGGCCATCACCGGCACAAAATGGTCGGGACCAAAATTCTTCGGCCTCACCCCTCCTAGGCCAAGGCTTCGGGGACCCCGAATGCACTCCCCAACCGAACGCGTGGCGGAGGTGTCGTGATGGGCGAGAAGAATACGTTTCGCTGCGCCGTCTATACCCGAAAGTCGTCAGAGGAAGGCCTCGAGCAGGACTTCAACTCGCTCGAAGCGCAGCGCGAAGCCTGCGAGGCCTACGTTCGCTCGCAGGAGCATGAAGGCTGGAAGCTCCTTGCGGACCGCTTCGACGATGGCGGTTTTTCGGGCGGCAACATGGAGCGCCCTGCCCTGCATCAGCTGATCGAGCTGGTGAAAGCGGGGCGCGTCGACATCATCGTCGTCTACAAGATCGACCGGCTGACCCGCTCGCTCACCGACTTCGCCAAACTGGCCGAGGTGCTCGACAAGCATGGTGTGTCGTTCGTTTCGGTGACGCAGCAGTTCAACACCACGACCTCGATGGGGCGGCTGATGCTGAATGTGCTGCTCTCGTTTGCCCAGTTTGAGCGTGAGATCACCGGCGAGCGCATCCGCGACAAGATTGCCGCGTCCAAGAAGAAGGGCATGTGGATGGGTGGGGTGCCGCCCATGGGCTACGACGTTGTCGACCGGCAGCTCGTCATCAACGAAACCGACTCGACGACGATCCGGCGGATCTTTGCCCTTTATTTGGACGAAAAGTCCGTCCCTGCCCTGCTCGATCGGCTCGAGCGCGAGAACATCCGCACCGCCGCCCGCTACTCGGCCAAGGGCAACCACTACGGCAACCGCCCCTTCACCCGCGGGCACCTATACAAGCTACTGGCCAACCCGATCTACGTCGGTCGGGTGCCGCACAAGTCGACCTCGCACCGCGGCCAACACGCCGCCATCATCGACAAGCCCACCTGGGACGCGGTGCAGACGCAACTCGCCGAGAACACCCAGGGTCCGCGCCGCCGGCGCCGCAGGGCCACTCCGCAAACCCATCTGCTGGAAGGACTGCTCCATGCCGAGTCGGGTGCTCGCTTCGTCCTAGGTGCCGCCAACAAGGGCTCAAAACGCTACCGCTACTACGTCGAGCAACCCAATGCAGACGTCTCTGGAGCCGATCGGCTCCCGCCGGCACGCTTGCCCGCGACTGAGATCGAGGCCGCGGTGGTCACAGGGGTTCAGAGTGTCCTCGTGGATCAGCGCGGCCTCCTGCACCGGCTGGATTCCGATAGCGCCACCGAGGCGCCCCTAGTGATGGAGGCCGCGAACCGTCTACTTCACGCGCTTGGCGGCCGGATCGATGCCGACCTGCAGAGCAAGCTCCGCCAAAGCCTGCGAAAGGTGGTTGTTGGCCACAACCGGATACAGCTCTTGTTCTCAGTCGCCAGTACGCGAGCCGTCCTCGGCATTGCCCGGCCCTCCGGCATTTGGCCGACCAATGGGCCTGAGGATGGCGAGTTCGCCGTGGTGGTGCCCTTCGCCACGGCCCGCCGCGGCCGGCAAATGAAGCTGGTGCTGCCTGGAGCCGGCAACGGCGCGACACCAAATCCGTCACTGGTGACGGCGATCGTGCGCGCTTGGGACTGGGCTGAGCGGCTCAAGACCGGAGAAGTCGCGTCAATGGCCGAGATCTGTGGCGCAGAGGGGTTCACGGACACCTATGTGGGACAGGTGCTGCCGCTGGCGTTCCTCACGCCCGAGCTGGTCGAGAGCATCCTCAGTGGTCAGCAGCCGGCAGGGCTGACCGCGCAGAAGCTCATTTGGCGGGAGCGACTGCCGCTGCTGTGGAGTGATCAGCTTGCCGAGTTCGGGGCCGATCTCTGATCTTCGTCTTGAGGACCAAAGACCCTTACGCGTCCGATGCGATGCGCTCGGCCGCGAGCCGGCATCTCTCGATCGCGCGCAGCAGGCGACGTTGCAGGCTTCTCTGTTCCGCTGGCGTCAGGCGTGGATTCTGCCCAGCAACAGCGAGGCCATGCGCGTCTTCGAGGCGGGCGGTGGCCAGGGCGAACCAGTGTCCGACGCGGTCCGCACGCTGGTTTTGACGATGCCGCAACTCCTGCCTCCAAACGAAACGTGTGAGGCACTGAGGCTTGCACGCGGTCGGAAGTCCAGGCGCCACGAGAAGAACTCCCTGCATCTTGCGAGTATTGCGCCCCAGTATTTCGGCCTTCGGGTAACGTCACCGTCACACGACGACTGTTACATGGTTCCGGACTTGGGGAGGCCGCCAAGGTGCTCTGCGCCCTGCTCATATCGTGTACCGGCTCCGCAATAACTTCTTCCACGGCGAAAAGTGGGACTACGGACTCCAAGACCAGCTCGCGAATTTTCGCCATGCCAACAACGTGATGATACTGGTGTTGCGCCTCTGAGGCGCTTCTATCGGGCGCCGGCAGATTGGCTACTGCGAGCCCATGTGGCACGATGAGCGTAGCCATAAGCCTGGGAATGGAACATGAAGAGCCTGGATGAAATCGCCGACGACCTAGCCGCCGTAGTTGCTATGCGCACCTCACCCGACTTTGGCATCAAGGTGGGTGGCGAGCTGTTCGACCACCTCGTCAAGACGGGCAAAATCACCAAAAAGACGTTCAGCGTCTTCGGCACAGGCGCCTTTCCGCTGGAGCTTCCCGCATACGACGGGAAACACTACGTCCTAGACGATTGGGAGCTCGGGGACCGGGAGTTCCAGGTAGGCACGCCGAAGGCGAAGTAGCCAAGCGTTTGCTCGTCGCATAAGTCCGTTGCAGAATCTCCGCATGATTTACGGCTACGCCCGCGTGTCCACCGACGGCCAGACGCTCGACGCGCAGCTGGAGCAATTGAAGGCCGCGGGAGCCGGGAAGGACACGCTCATGGTGACCAGGCTGGATCGCCTTGCCAGATCCACCCGTGACCTGCTGAACATCCTCGCCGCGCTCAGCCAGGAAGGCGCCGCCTTTCGTTCCCTCGCCGATGGTTGGGCCAGGGGCAAGAGCCTCGGCCGCCGGCATATCCTCACTCCGCACCAGCAGGCCGAAGCCCGCGACCGGAAGGCAGCAGGCGAATCCGTCCGGGAGATCGCCCGGAGCTACCACGTCTGCCCCAGCACAATTTCGCGATTCCCTGAATGACCACAATGGGCCGCCAAATCGAGCAGCTGCGTACAACTGTGGCGACCGCTATCGCTGACCACAAGGCATACGAGGTTCCTGCCCTCTGCACCTCCCTCGGTCTGGCGGAAGGCACCGAAACCGAGGCTTTCAGCAGCAAGTATCAATACGCGCTGAAACGGTTGCGCGGACACTCCGGCGCCGACCTCGTGGAAATCGCCCGGACCCTGCTGGACAGCAGAGACAACTTCGAGATGGCCGAGCTTGTCGCCAAGGTCACGGACTTCGGCGCCTCGGCGGTTAACGAGCTGACCCGCAAACGGATAGCGGCCGTGTTCAATGGCGCGCCCCTGTGCACCGAAATGGAGGACATCGACCTCATCCGCCGCGTGTGGCCCATCGCGACCATGCCGAGTCCGTCTCACGCGACGGCATTCAGCGAAGAGACGCTTGAGGACGCCATCTTCCAGCACACCGTCCGCAATGACGACTGGACCCAACAGGAACTGCTGCAGTACCTTGGCATCATGAACTGTTCACAGGAGCAGTTGTTCCGCTTCCTCGAGGCGGTAACGGACCCCCTCGCCCAATCGGCCGAGCGCCAGCAGCAACTGGCCACCGCAATCAATCAGCATCTTGCCCATGATGGCTTCGTCCTCGCGGTTGCAGGCCGCATATCGGGCAGCCCCAAGTACCAGGTCAGGAGGCTGGCCAAGGGTGTGCCGTCCGATGCGGAAATCACCGCTACGCTCGGAGCATTCAGCCCCGAGGACATCAGCGACCGTTGGCGCGCCGCGCTCGAGCGCAGGAGCACCGACCCCGCCGGAGCCATCACCCTGTCCCGCACCCTGCTCGAGGACGTGTGCAAGTGGGTGCTGACTGAGGCAGCGGTCCCCTACGGAGACAAGGACGAGCTTCCGACCCTCTACAAGAAGCTGGCCGGGGTGCTGAACCTGGCGCCGGACGCCCATACCGAGCAGGTGTTCAAGCAGATACTCGGCAATGCCCAGTCCATCGTTGAGTCACTTGGCGCCCTGCGCAACAAGCTGGGTGATGCCCACAGCGGCGGCCCTAAGAAGGCGAAGCCTCAGCCTCGCCATGCGGAGCTGTCGGTGAACCTTGCCGGCACAATGGCCACGTTTCTCGTTGCGACCTGGCGGGCCAAGCAGGATAACGTATCAGGGGGCGTGGCTTCATGATGACGGGTGGGTCGCCCTCCTCCGCGGACCGGCTGGAAACACTCCTAGCCAAAGTGAAAGCCCTGGCCGCGGAGTACTACAGCCTTACCGGGAAGCCATTGGGCGTGACCGGGGAGGTCGCCGAATACGTAGTCGCCAAAACCCTCGGGCTTGAACTCGTGCCGCCCCGCACCCACGGTTACGACGCCATCCGGCGGACCGCTGCCGGCGACGTCAGGATACAGATCAAGGGTCGCGCGATTGGCCCGAAGGCAAAGTCCGGAGAGCGTCTCGGGGCGATCAAAAGGGACGCACCGTGCGACACGGTTATTCTCGCCCTTCTTGATCCCGCGACCCTGAACCCACGTGAGATGTGGGAGGCCCCGTACTTGGCTGTTGTGGAACGGCTGGCTGTCCCGGGTTCCAAGGCCCGCAACGATCGGGGCTCGCTGGCGGTCTCCGACTTCAAGCGCCTGGCACGTCGCATATGGCCTGATCCAGCGGAAGTGTCGGTCGAATGACCAGGGGGAAGCGCCCGATCGACCGGCAGCGGGATGCGGCCTTCCAGATGAGCGTCGGATCCTTCGAGGATGGAGCCATCCTCGAGATGATCACGGTCGGCGATGCGCTCTACCTCATCGCGGAACGCGCAATCCACCAGGCGATGCTGGCCGACCAGATCGATCCGGACCGCAAGCACCCGGAGACGCCCCATACCAGCCAGCGAGTAGCCTCAGCAGGCGCGGAGTCGCCGATCGTGCGACGCTCATTTCTGCAGGCAGCGGCCCTGTTCCGTACCCCGTATCTGGGGGATACCGCCCTCAGCGAAGCCGGATTGAAGACATCGTTCGGTTTCATGCAGGAATTGCTGGCGGCCCAGCAGTCGCTCGCCGAGCTGCAGGCGGCCTTGCAGACCGCCGAAAAAGAACTTCCGATCAAGGGGCAGGCGGTTCACCTCCCCTCGCTGGCCGACGTGAGCTCTCGTACGGAGATCTTCGTCCAGAAGGCTGGCCGCGCCTCGCAGGCTCTCTATCAGATGCTCAAGGCGTTCTACGGCCACGACCTCGAAAAAGGGCTGTTTGACGGGGCGAGCAAGTTCATTGCCGAACGCTACGGCCCGGGGTCGCCGTTCGCTCAATTCGCCGTGTCGTTTGCCAACGTAGGCAAGCTCATTCGCAATATCCGTAACGCGGTTGAGCACCCCAAGCCCACCGAACGCCTCGAGATCCAGGACTACCATTTCCGGGACGGTGCATTGCACCGGCCAAGTGTGAGGGTTGTTCACCCCACCATGCAGGTTGATGAGACGCCGCTGGACCAGTTCATGAGCGAGATCGTCGAATACCTGACAGATGCCGGCGAAGGCCTGATCTTGCACTTGGCGGAAAACCACGTGGCTCGCATCGGGGGGCTAAAGCCCCATGTCAAGGAGCGCACCGACTACGAAGTGGGCCGGACAAAGGTACGCTTTGGCTATGTCGCCGAGATGGGCGGAAGTCTCGTGCCTTTCGGCTAGATCACGACTTCATGATGTCGTCAGGTCGACGTCAGTACCGTAGCTGTTCGCCAGCGTCGTCTCACCCTCTGGCCGTCGAGTGCCGCGGGGAAAACACGGGCGCCAGAGGGCGCCGAAATTCGATCCAGAATGGCTCCCGCCCTCCTTCGCACGCCGGCCGCTGCGTGCGCAGGCAGCGCCTATCGAGACCGTCGCATTTTGTTCTTGCTTTGTTCTGATCCTTCGGTCATGCTTGCACGAGCGCGATGTCCGCTTTACGAATTTCCCTCAAAATACTCGAGGGGCGAAGATGATCTTAAACAACCTGAATATTGGCGAGGTGATCTATCATCGAGTGCACCAGCGGTTGCTCGACAGAAAGCTCATCGCACCAACGTACGGAACGGCTGTCTTTAGCTTAGCTGGGGACGGACTTGATGTTTTTCGGGACAGGGTCGTTGCAGCGCTTGGTGCCGATGCAAAGAGCGTGACGATGCGAATCGAGAGCCACGGCGAAGGATCCGCCTTAGCAATTGCGCGCCAAATTGCCGCTGCGGGCTCTGAAGATGAATTCGCGCACCATGCGCGCGCTCGCCGATAAGCTCGCGAACGACCAAGATCAACCTAATTGGCCTGGCGGCTTACTCGTGGTGTTTAGGGGAAGCGTAGGGGTACCGTCACGGAAAGTGGTTGGAATCATCAAAGCTGAAACGGACGGAGGGTTTCAGCCGGTTGAGATCGGTCTTGAGTACCTGAAGAACCTTTTTATGACCCGCGAGTCGAAGCTCTATAAGATCGGCTTCTTTTTGAATGGAGGCGGCGACGACGACGCGCTCCCCGGCGGCTGGGTCTCCCACGTCTACGATAGCCACATGACGATGGCGAACCGCGACGCTGCAGCTCACTATTTTTACGGCCGCTTTCTAGGCTGCAGCCTACCCCTGAATGCCGCTAGGTTGACCAAAACCTTCTATCACGCCGCTAGAAAATTCATCAATGAGGCTGACCTATCAGACGAGGATAAGTCGGACTTGTTCACTTCTCTCTACACGTACATGAAAGTCGACAACACGCCGACCATTCATGCGGCTACGTTCGCGTCTCATTATCTCCCCGAGGACGTTCGCGACGCATTTTCCAACTACATGAAGGAAAATGACTTTCCAGAGAACGCAGTGCCTAAGGACACCTCCGAAATACAGGGTGCGTTGAAGAAGCGCAAAGTTAAGTTTCCTGGAGACATCCTACTGACCGCACCGCCCGATGTATATCAGCGGATGGTGGAAGTCAGCACCATCGACGGTGATGAGAACGATGGACAACCGCAGGCGTGGACGAAAATCGTGATCAAAGACCGCGTTCGTGAAATCGAATGACTGAGGATGAGTTCCTCGCCAAATGGCGCAAGGATGTGCCGGTCTACGAGGCGTGGGGCCAACATGTTGTCGAGAGAGTCCAGGCCGCGCTGGTGCCAATGATCGCACCAGTTGCTGCGGACGTGTTTCTCCGAATTCCGCCAAAGCCGCGGACAAAAGGCGAGGTTTCGTTCCTCGAGAAAGCATTTTACCGGAAGGCCTATGTCGACCCCTATGTCGATGTAACCGACAAGGTGGGCGTGCGGTTCGTCGTCCTAGTGGCGTCGCAGATTCAAATTGTGGAGAAGGCGCTGCTTAGCATCGCGGACTGGCATCACTCCAAAGACAAGGACTTCGAGGCCGAGCAGGCGGAGAACCCGCTGCAGTTCACCTACGCGGCCGTTCATTACGTCGTCTCGCCAAAGTCGGCGATTAGGGTGGGCGACCACCTTGTGCCCGCAGGCGCCCCTTGCGAGATCCAGATCAAAACCATCCTTCAACATGCATACAGCGAGATCACTCACGACACGATCTACAAGCCAAGAGTGAACGCGGCACCCGATCTGCATAGAGCTGCCGCCAAGAGTATGGCCCTCATCGAAGCAACGAATGACTACTTCGAACAGGTTCTCGGCAAAGTCAGCGAGATCATTAGTGGTGATCGAACGGTGACCGACGCCCTGGCTGAGGTGTACCGATCTGCGATCGGGAATGAACCCAGCCCGAGCAAGGCAGAGGGCCTCCTGCTTGACGCCTACAAGGACGACGTCCCCCCAAACCCGATGTCGACAATTAAGGAGATGCTGGAACAGCATCTATACATCGCCCAGCGTATCCGGGAGCGCAGTACCACTATGCTGCTCTTTCGACAGCCGTCGATCCTGGTTGCATACTGGCTTGCGCTGAACAAGCCGGTAGCAGCGAAAGCTCGTTGGCCGCTCCCGCAAGAGGCACTGAGACCGGTCTTCACTGACGTCGGTCGTAGCTTTGACGCCTGAATTGCCGGCGGCCTTAGAGATGACTTCGGCCTCCTGGCAGGTTGTTGCAACAAGTATCATCACATATTGTCGTGTGCCACTGGGAGGACTGGAATGACTAAATCGGCGTTTGTTGGCGCGGCGGCATTCTCGGCCATTCTGATAGTAACCAGCTTGGTCTCTGCCTCGGCACAAGAGTCCGACGCCTGCAATATCAAGGGCAATGTGAGCACCAGAGGCGAACGCATCTACCATGTACCGGGTCAGAAGTACTATGAGGAGACACGCATCAGCGCCTCACATGGCGAGCGCTGGTTCTGCTCCGAGGAAGAGGCGCGTGCCGCCGGCTGGCGAAGGTCACGGGTTTGAGGGCGATTTCGAAGACTCGCTTTCTCTAACGCAGGCCGCTGAGGCCAAGTCGGCGTCACCCCACGCGGGCATAACGTTTGCTCCTTGGCGCCAAGCGGATCTTCATCTCGACTACCTCCTGCCCTGTGGTCAGTCCGCTGTCTACTGGTGGGGTGAAGCACGCGACGGTCAGTGGACGAACGACGAGAAGGCTGCAACCCGCTTCGAAGCTGTCGTCAGTGTTCCGAGCGCTGAACTCTGGCTCCTCCTTGACTTCGCCAACACCCAGGCTTGGCTTCACCGCAACAAAGCGCTGACGCGCCTACGCCAGCATCTTCCGGCTACGAGAAGGGCAACCAAGGCATGTATGCTGCCACCGGCGAGCACCTTCCGACCGCCACGCAAGGAGCGACGGCGCTCAGGGCGCAATTCGTGCGCTGCCGGGCGAGGACGCCCACACTGATGTGCACGAGCTTGTGGCAACTCTGGGCGGGCTCGAGGATGCCTAGCCGGTAGAGATCGTTTCACGGGCAAGAAATCGTCGGCATTGCGAGTGGATGTGCGTCGTGAGCGTCTTCTGGGAAGCTAGTTTGAGATGTCGCCTAAGCATTGACGGAATCACTGGCGAGTGGTTCGAGTCATGCGCGTTCAAATTGAGGGAAGTAAATGCCAGGTAATCCGGACAAACCAGATAAACCTGAAAAGCCGCCGCACCCTGATCATCCGGACGTGCCGCCAGGTCCGCCTAGTCACACTCCTGGGCGCCCAGACGGCCCGCCTAGGCCCAACACGCCTCCGCCGCATCGCCCCGTAGGTTAAGTGGCCAAGTCGACGTCTGCCGCAACATCTCCGCGGGCTGAGGCTTGGTGGGAGAGGTGGCCAGATTTGCTCACGCAGGAGCTGGCCGCATTCGACACACACGGTGCCAGGCAGAAGGTTATCGCCCAAGCGAACGGATACCTCGTGTTGGACGTTACTTGGCCCCTGACGGGCGTCGAGAACCTGGAGCTCCACATAGGGTTCTCTCCTTTTCATCCATTTGCGCGGCCGTTGGTGAGCGCGCCCAATGCGACGTTTGAGCGTCATCAGCACCCATTTTCCAAGGTCCTTTGTCTCCTCACGCAAGAGAGCAGGCAGTGGTACTCCCGCCAACTTGTCGCGGACTTCATTGCCGAGCGTCTGGAGCGCCTTCGTGAAGCGCTCGGAGCACGCGCGGCCTCGAACATGGAACGCGCAGCCGAATTCGAGGAGCACGCCGCTGATACGTTGGTGGCATACTTTGGCGATGGCAACGAGAAGGCATCAGTCGTGCTTTTCGATGGTGCCATGTCATTGCCGGTGGGCGACTTCGGAATACTGGAACTCCAGTATACGCCCCGCGCGCAGGGAGAAGGAGCGCCGTTCGAGGCCTTACTGACCTCGGTCAGAACCGCCAGCGGCGGCGGATTTGCCAAAACCTTCGGCCTTCCATCGGATCGCGGAAATCCTGCCACCCTGCCCGGGCGATGGGTGAAGGTGGACAAGCCACCCCTCACGAACGACCCTGCGCAACTCCTACAGTTTGCCGAGGCTAAGGTCGGCGAAATCACGCAAGCTCAGCGAAATCGCTTGGCGGATTACCGGGCAGTCGAGAACAACACCATGTATCTGACCGGAATCGTGTTCCCCGACGAGGTCACGTACGGCGCCTCGGGGGCCAGTTGGCTCTTTGTCGTAGGGCGACGCAAGTTCGATGGCGTTGGCAAGCCACTTGGCGCCCCTCGGTTTAGTACAGTGCTCGGACAACGAGCGGGGGAAGCGGATTTCTTTGCTCGGTTTCCGGTGGGCAAGGCGCTAAGACGGAAGCGGGTTTTGCTCGTTGGCTGTGGTGCGATAGGCAGTTTTGCGGCGGCCGAGTTAGCCCGCTCAGGTGTCGGCGAGATTACCCTTGTTGACGGGGACCTACTGGAACCAGGCAACAGCGTTCGGTGGCTGCTTGGTCGCACTGCTTGGGGATGGCCAAAAGCCGAAGCGTTGGCTGGGTTTCTTCAGCGGGAATTTCCCTTCACCAAAGTTAACTTTGTGTTCAACCGCATCGGCGAAGCGACCATCGACGCAAAGGCAGCTAAGTCCGGCGCCAACCAACTGGCATTTTTTTGGCGGGAGGCTTCACAGGCTGACATTGTCGTAGATTGCTCCGCATCAACCGAAGTGCAGCATGCTCTTGCTTGGCTCTGTTCGGAGCTGAAGAAACCCTTCGTGATGGGATATGCTACTGAGGGCGCCGTTGGCGGCGTTGTTGCCAGGTTCGGGACAGATCCCGTGACCGAGTGGTCGAGCCTCCAGGACGCTTGGGATCAAGGAACCATGCCCTCGCCGCTTGTGGATCCTGGACAGACCGTTACTCCGGTTGGATGCAATCAGCCAACATTCGTCGGCGGATCTTTTGATCTGGAGGAAGTGTCCCTCGCGGTGGCGCGTGGTGTCGTCGGCACACTTTGCCCGGACGACTATCCCTTATCGAAATGGACAATAAGTCAGCTGCGGCTCAGGAATGACGAGGGAGAGCGCATACCACCAAGCTGGGCTCTCTTCTCAAATCCTGGCCAACTCATATGACCACATGGCTCGCAAGTAGCGCGCTGAACTTCATGCGCGCCGAAAGCAGGACCTATCAGCCATTAGAAACTGGCGGCATCTTGCTCGGGTGGCGACAGGGCGAGGCTGCCGTCATCGCTGCGGCCCTCGGACCAGGTCCAAATGCACTTCACGGGCGGCATCTCTTCATCCCTGACGACCGATGGCATACGGAGCAGGTCGAGAACGCCTTCGCCAGCTCAGGGGGCGACCTCGACTACCTCGGCGATTGGCACTCGCATCCAAGTGGTATCACAGCAATGAGTGCGCAAGATCATCTTACGCTAGTTCGCATCACCCGACGGATAGGCGTGGCGTCGATGATCATCCTAGCGGGAGAACTTGCGGAAGAAAGTCCAATCGGAAGCTGGATTGGGCGGAGGGCGCGACGACTGTTCGGTCGCGTCAGCGTGGAGGCGGCAGAATTGAAGGCCGTGGAAATTTCAGAGCTGGGTTGGCCGGATTGGCAGTCATCGGCAGCCGGACCAAAGCTCACCCCATAGTCGCTCCGCCCTCTGCCACTGCCGGGCCTGTCTGTGGAGGTATCCGTGCTGATGCTCCGTCGGGTGACCAGAGATCGGCGGCCGAACGATGGTTCAGCTGATCGGCCAGCAAACCGCGCCTCCGTCAATCAGTGGGGCACCTGCGTCCGACTGCTCGCCACGAAGTCGGCCCGCAAACCGGTGGTGGAGTGAAGCGCCATAATGCCAAGTGCGAAACTGGCCATTAGAGAATTGCCCAAATAGATCGCGAATTCGGCCTCCGAATTGGCCGTCTCCAGTTGGGTTCGCGCGGCCGTCAGGGCGAATAGACGCGACCTTCCCGAGGGTTAGCCGAGGCGCCCCGCAAGACCAAAAACACCAGTAATATCAATGACTTAGTGGCGGAGAGGGAGGGATTCGAACCCCCGGTGGAGTTGCCCCCACGCCGCATTTCGAGTGCGGTGCAATCGACCACTCTGCCACCTCTCCGCGAGGTCGAACACGCGTTGCCGCGGCTGGTCGAGACGGGCGGGCTTATGGCATAGCAATTTGACTGCTGCAACACTCTTTGCCCCGGCTCCGCAATGCAATTGCCGCTCTTCGTCTATGGCACCCTGCGCGACCCCGACCTGCTCACGGGCGTGCTCGGGCGTCCGCTCCGTGGTGAGGCCATGCATGCGGCACGCGCTCCGGGGTTTCGCGCCGTGCCCTATCCTGGCCGGATCTATCCGGCCCTGGTCCGCGCCCCCGGCGCAGCCGCCGAGGGGCTGCTGCTCACCGACCTGACCCCGTTCGAGCGCGACCTGCTCGATGCCTTCGAGGGCGAGGAGTATCGGCGCACGACAATCGCCGCAGTGCTGGCCGATGAGCCGGAACTGCACGAGGCCGATGCCTACATTCCGGCCATGAGCGTCGCCGACACCGGCGAGGACTGGCTGCTCGCCGACTGGCAGCGCCTGCACAAGCCGCGCGTGCTCGGCGCCGAGGCCGCCGGCGCCGCCGAAATCCGGCTCAAGCTGATCGCCGTGCGGCCGAACTGAGCCAGACTCGACGCCTTGACTCTCTGGCCGTTTGCCACGATAAGGCCGCTCGACTTGCGTGCGGGGCGTCCTGCGCGCATTTTTGGTTTGTTCAACCGCTGTCCGAGGCCGCCGCCGATCCCTGGAGATCGGCCGTATCTCGAAGCCCGCAGGATCAGGCGATCGCCTGCGGCGCCACAGGGCGCGAAAGCAAGGAGGCCGGGAAACCGGCACGCAGATGACGTTTGCAGTGATCAAGACCGGCGGCAAGCAATACAAGGTTGCCGCCAATGACGTGGTGAAGATCGAAAAGATCGCGGGCGAGCCCGGCGATGTCGTGACGTTCGACCAGGTTCTGCTGGTCGGCGAAGGCGACAACGTCACCGTCGGCGCGCCGCTGGTTTCGGGTGCCCTCGTGGCCGGCCAGTTCATCGCCACCGAGAAAGAGCGCACCGTCATTATCCTGAAGAAGGAGCGCCGCCAGCACTACGATCGCCGCAACGGCCATCGCCAGCGCCTGTCGACCGTCCGCATCACCGAGATCCTGACCGGCGGCGCCAAGCCGACCACCAAGGTCGACGAGATCGCCAAGGCCCGCCACGAGAAGCGCATCGCCGCTCTCGCCGCGACCACCGCTTCGGTCACCGAGGCCCCGAAAGCCGCAGCCAAGCCCGCTGCCAGGAAGGCCGCTCCGAAGGCAACTGCTGAAGCCCCGGCCGCCGAGGCCAAGGCTCCGGCCAAGAGGGCAGCCGCGAAGAAGGCCGCTGCCGAGACCACCGAGGCGGCCGACAAGCCCGCAAAGAAGCCGGCGGCCAAGAAGGCCGCGACCAAGGGCGCTTCGGCGGCCGACAAGGAATAAGGAGAGTACCAAATGGCACATAAGAAAGCAGGCGGCTCCTCCCGCAACGGTCGCGATACGGCTGGCCGACGCCTCGGCGTCAAGAAGTTCGGCGGCGAAGCTGTCGTCGGCGGCAACATCATCATCCGCCAGCGCGGCACCAAGTGGCATCCGGGCACCGGCGTCGGCATGGGCATCGACCATACCATCTACGCCCTCATCCCGGGCACCGTGGCGTTCAAGACTCGCGCCAACGCCAAAGTCTACGTGTCGGTCCTCCCGGCAGCCCAAGCAGCAGAATAATCCGGTGAGGCCTAACGAACCCTGCCGGAGACCAGCTCCCCGGCAAGGCGACTAGGCAGTCGGCCGTGCATGACGAAACGACAGGGGAGCCGGGTATCCGGTTCCCCTTTGTCTTTTTCGTCGTGAGGGCGGCTGAAAATGAGACTGTACCTGAGCTCCAACGGAATCGGCGATCGCGCCGGTTCGCTCCTGGCTTTTCTGGGAGGCGGCAAGCGCGCCGTGGTCATCGAGAACGCGCAGGACCACATCTCCACGGCGGCCCGCGAACTGTTTCGCCGGGAGGGCTGCGACCCCGTTGCCGAATTGGCCTCGCTCGGCATCGCCGGCACCCCCCTCGACCTGCGCGATCATTTCGGCGATCCGGCAGGCCTGCGCGCCCAGCTGAACCAGTTCGACCTCGCCTGGGTGACGGGCGGCAATGCCTTCGTGCTGCGCCGCGCCATGAAGCAGTCGGGATTCGATGACGTGATCGCCGGCATGCTCGACAACGACGAAATCGCCTATGGCGGCTTCTCGGCCGGCGCGGTGGTCGCCGGGCCCAACCTCGAGGGCATCCACCTGATGGATGATCCCGACGAAGTCCCGCCCGGCTACGACCGGGAGGTCGCCTGGGACGGGCTCGGTCTCATCGATCACGCCATCGTGCCGCACTATCGCTCCCCCCATCCCGAAAGCGCCGCCGCCGAACGGGCAGTGCGGCACCTGTGTGCCCGCGGCCTGCGCTACCGCGCCCTGCGCGACGGCGAGGTCGTCGTCTGGACCGAGACCCGGCGCGTTTCGGTTGTCCCTCAGTTGAGGATCGCGTGATGAAACAGCGCACGGACGACGACGATTTCGTGCCCCGGCGGCGGTCCCACCTGATCGGTCCGGCGGCCCAGGCAAGGGCGCTCACCGCCGCGACGGCGAGGCTCGCGGCCCGCCGCCAGCGCGATGCCCTGCCGCATCGCATCGAGACGCCCCGCCTGGTGTTGCGCGCCCCCATCCGCGGCGACGTGCCCGACATCGTGACCCTGGCCGACAACCGCAGGATCCACGAAGTCCTGGCCCGCCTGCCGCATCCCTATACGCGCGCCGACGGCATCGCCTTCGTCGAGATCTTTGCCCAGCGTCCCGACGAGCGGCCCTATGCCGTCACGCTCGACGATCGCTTCATCGGCGTGGTCGGCTTCACCTATCACGAGGGCGAGCCGCCCGAGCTCGGCTACTGGCTGGGTGAGCCGCACTGGGGCAGGGGAATCATGAGCGAGGCGGTGAAGGCCCTGCTCGAGGCAGCCTTCGCCACCCACCTCTACCCGCGCATCAAGGCGCGGGCCTTGGCGAGCAATTCGGGCTCGCTCAATGTGCTCGAGAAGGCCGGCTTCGTGCGCCTGCGCGAAGATATCGAGACGCTCGGGACCGGGGCCGGCAAGCCCACGGTCTACCTGATGCTGGAGCAGCCGAAATGGACGTGAGCATGCACCTGGCGAGCACCGGCGCACAAACATACCCCCACCCCTGTCCCCTCCCCGCACGGGGGAGTGAGACGCCAGCACTACTGCCAGTGCGATACGAAGACCTGGGAGCGCCGGTCACCTCCCCCCTTGCGGGGGAGGGACAGGGTGGGGGGAATTCTTTCCTCACCAGCATCTCCAACAGCGGAGCCTGTTGATGGACGTGACCCTGCGCACCCCGCGCCTGACC
The DNA here is from genome assembly GCF_017307495.1 of Devosia sp. Lineage (GTDB taxonomy): Bacteria > Pseudomonadota > Alphaproteobacteria > Rhizobiales > Devosiaceae > Devosia_A. The sequence continues at coordinate 104,669 of NZ_JAFKHE010000025.1, forward strand.
CTGCGGCAGCCGGTGCTCGACGACGCCGGCCGCATTGCGCGCTTCCTCGACAACTTCGCCGTGGCCGGGAACCTCAGCCGCGTGCCCTACCCCTACCGGCTCGCCGACGCCCGGGCCTGGCTCCGGTCCTGGCGAGCCGACACGCCGGCCGGCGAAACCGGCTTCGTCATCGATCTCGATGGCGAGGGGTTGATCGGCAATGTCGGCTTCCACCGCGATGTCGAGGGCACGGTGATCGGCTACTGGCTGGCCCAGCCGTTCTGGAACCGCGGCCTGATGAGCGAGGCGGTCCGCGCCTGTGTCGACTGGTACTTCGAGACCACGGCTGCGATGACACTGGCTTCGGGCGTCTTCCACTTCAACAAGGCCTCGCTCGCCATCCAGAAGAAGGTGGGTTTTGTCGAGATCGGCACCTCCACGCGGCTTTGCCTTGCGCGCGGTGAGGAGGTGCGCCATATCGACACCGAACTGACACGCAGCGCCTGGATGGCCCATCGGCAGCGCGGGCAAGGAAGCAGCACATGAAGTTTCTCGACCAGGCAAAGGTATTCGTGCGCTCCGGCAATGGCGGTGCCGGCGCGGTCTCGTTCCTGCGCGAGAAATTCGTCGAGTTCGGCGGCCCCAATGGCGGCAATGGCGGGCGCGGCGGCGATGTCATCATCCGCTGCGTCGATGGCCTCAACACGCTGATCGACTATCGCTACCAGCAGCACTTCAAGGCCGCCACGGGCACGCACGGCATGGGCAAGGACCGCCACGGCGCCAAGGGCGACGACGTGATCCTCAAGGTCCCGGTCGGCACGCAGGTGTTCGAGGAGGACGGCGAGACGCTGATCGCCGACTTCACCGAGGTCGGCCAGGAAATGGTGCTGCTTGAAGGCGGCAATGGCGGCTTCGGCAACGCGCATTTCAAGACCAGCGCCAACCAGGCGCCGCGCCGCGCCAATCCGGGCCAGATCGGCACCGAGAAATGGATCTGGCTGCGGCTGAAGCTCATCGCCGATGCCGGCCTGGTCGGCCTGCCGAACGCCGGCAAGTCGACCTTCCTCGCCGCCGTCTCGGCTGCCAAGCCGAAGATCGCCGACTATCCCTTCACCACGCTCCACCCCAACCTCGGCGTCGTCTCGATCGGCGAGCGCGACTTCGTGCTGGCCGACATCCCCGGCCTGATCGAAGGCGCGCATGAGGGCCAGGGGCTGGGCGACCGCTTCCTCGGCCATGTCGAGCGCTGCGCCATCCTCGTTCACCTGATCGACGGCACGCAGGAGGACGTGAAGGCCGCCTACAAGACCATCCGCGGCGAACTCGAGGCCTATTCGCCCGAACTCGTCGAAAAGCCCGAGATCGTCGTGCTCAACAAGATCGACTCGATCGAGGCCGATGCCGTGAAGGAGAAGGTGAAGGTGCTCAAGCGCGCCAGCAAGGCCGAGGTCTTCACCTGCTCGGGCGTCACCGGCGAGGGCGTCGACAAGGTGCTCTACCGTATCGTCGCGCAGATCGATGCGGACAAGGCCGAGGCCGCCGAACGCGAGCGCCGCAAGTCCGAGCCCACCTGGGTGCCCTGATGTCGATGATCCCGAGCGTTTGGCTACCCCTCACCCTGACCCTCTCCCCAGTGGGGAGAGGGGACGCGTTCCGCACCGGCGGCAAACCCATCGCCCCCTCGCCCCTCCGGGGAGAGGGCTGGGGTGAGGGGCGCCCCACGACGGGTCTCGCGTCATGAGCAACGCGCTGGCGCCCTATCGGCGCCTCACCATCAAGATCGGCTCCGCCCTCCTCGTCGACGGCAAGACCGGCAAGCTACGCACCGAATGGCTCGCCGCGCTCGCCGAGGACCTTGCGGCGCTGAAGGCGCAGGGCATCTCGCTGGTCATCGTCTCATCGGGCGCCATCGCGCTGGGCCGGCGCCTCCTCAACCTCGACGCCAAGTCGCTGCCGCTCGACCAGAGCCAGGCCGCGGCCAGCGCCGGGCAGATCGCGCTGAGCCAGGCCTGGGCGGAGGCGCTCGGCCGGCACGGCATCGTCACCGGCCAGATCCTGCTGACGCCAAACATCACCGAGGAACGCCGCTACTTCCTCAACGCCCGCACCACCATCTCGACCCTGCTCGGGCTCGGCGCCGTGCCGATCATCAACGAGAACGACAGCGTCGCCACCGCCGAAATCCGCTATGGCGACAACGACCGGTTGAGTGCCCGCGTCGCCACCATGATCGAGGCCGACTGCCTGATCCTGCTCTCCGACGTCGACGGCCTCTACACCGCGCCGCCCGCCAAGGACCCGAATGCCACCCACCTGCCCTTCGTTGCCGCCATCACGCCCGAGATCGACGCCATGGCCGGCGGCGCAGCGAGCCACCTGAGCCGCGGCGGCATGACCACCAAGGTTGAGGCCGGCAAGATCGCGACGCAGGCCGGCACGGCGATGATCATCGCCAAGGGCACCGAGACGCATCCCCTGCGCGCCCTCAGCGAAGGCGTGCGGCACACGCTCTTCGCCCCGGTCGAGACCAAGGCCCACGCGCGAAAACGCTGGATCATGGGGCATCTCGAACTGGTCGGCTCGATCCATGTCGATGCCGGCGCCGCCCGCGCCCTGCTCGATGGCAGGAGCCTGCTGCCGATCGGCGTCACCCGCGTCACCGGCGATTTCGACCGCGGCGACGCCGTCGCCATCTTCGATCCCGACGGCCGCGAGATCGCGCGCGGCCTCGCCACGCTGGGCCGCGAGGAGGCCGACAGCGTCAAGGGCAAGAACTCGCGCGCCGTGTCCGACCTGCTCGGCATTGGCACGCGCTCCGAACTGGTCCACCGTGACAACATGGTGGTGCTGATGGGCCTGGAGGCCAAAGTCTGATGGCAATCATTCAAGCAGTCTTCGGCGAACAGGGCCAAAGCCTCGAAGCCACCATGCTCGAACTGGGCCGCCGCGCCCGCGCCGCCGCGGCCGTTCTCGCCTTCGCCGATCCGGCTGCCAAGGTCCGGGCGCTGCACGCTGCCGCCGATGCGCTCGACAGCCGCCGAGACGACATCATGAGCGCCAACGCGCTCGACATGCGCGCCGCCGAGGGCAAGGGGATTTCCAAGGCCTTCCTCGATCGCCTTGAGCTCAACGACAAGCGTATCGATGGCATGATCGAGGGCCTGCGCACCATCGCCGACCTGCCCGATCCGGTCGGCCGCGTGCTGGCCGAGTGGACGCGGCCCAACGGCATGAGCATCCGACGCGTTTCGACCCCGCTCGGCGTCATCGGCGTCATCTTCGAGAGCCGCCCCAACGTCACCGCCGACGCCGGCGCGCTGACGCTGAAGGCCGGCAATGCCGTGATCCTGCGCGGCGGCTCGGACAGCGTGAACTCCACCCGCGTCATCTACCATTGCCTCGTCGAGGGCCTCATCGCCGCCGGCCTGCCCGCCGATGCCATCCAGATCGTCCCCACCACGGATCGCGAGGCGGTCGGCCTGATGCTGCGCGGCCTCGGCGGCGCCATCGACGTCATCGTCCCGCGCGGCGGCAAGACCCTGGTCGCCCGCGTCCAGGACGAAGCACGCGTGCCGGTCTTCGCCCACCTCGAGGGCATCTGCCACACCTATATCGACAAGTCGGCCGAGCTCGACATGGCGGTGGCCGTCACCGTCAACGCCAAGATGCGCCGCACCGGCATCTGCGGCGCCACCGAGACTCTGCTGGTGCACGAGGATGTCGTCGGCACGCACCTGAAGCCCGTCATCGACGCGCTGATCGCGAAGGGCTGCGAGATCCGTGGCGATGCCACCGTCACGTCGCTGATCCCCGAAGCCATTCCCGCCACCGAGCAGGACTGGCACACCGAATACGAGGACGCGATCCTGTCGGTGAAGATCGTCGCCGATGTCGGGGCGGCGATCGCCCACGTCAACAAGTACTCCTCGCACCATACCGAGGCGATCCTCACCGAGGATACGGCCTCGGTCGCCCGCTGGTTCAACGAGATCGACTCGGCGATCCTGCTGCACAACGCCTCGACCCAGTTCGCCGACGGCGGCGAGTTCGGCTTCGGCGGCGAGATCGGCATCGCGACGGGCAAGTTCCACGCCCGTGGCCCGGTCGGCGTCCAGCAACTGACGAGCTTCAAGTATCTCGTCGAAGGCACCGGGCAGACGCGGCCTTGAACCCAGCGCGCTTGGCCAGTCCCCTCACCCTAGCCCTCTCCCCAGAGGGGCGAGGGGACGATGGGTTCACCGCCCGTGCCACAACGCCCCCTCGCCCCTCTGGGGAGAGGGCTGGGGTGAGGGGTGCCCCACGACCTGTGAGGGGTGCCCAGCGTAGATGACCCTCTCCCCCGACATCACCGCCTTGCCCCCGTTCGGTTCCGGCCTGCGCGTCGGCCTGTTTGGTGGCAGCTTCAACCCGATCCACGAGGGCCATCGCCTTGTCGCCGAGCAGTGCCTGAAGCGGCTGGCGCTCGATGCGGTCTGGCTGCTGGTCTCGCCCGGCAACCCGCTCAAGGATCACTCCGAACTCGCCCCGCTCGCGGCCCGCGTCCACGCCGCCCGCACGCTGACTGCCAACCCCCGCATCCACGTCACCGCAGTCGAAGCCGCGCACAGTTTCCGCTACACCATCGATACCCTGGAGTGGCTGGTTGCGACCTGCCCCGACACGCGCTTCGTCTGGATCATGGGCGCGGACAATCTGGCCCAGTTCGACCGTTGGGAACGCTGGCAGGACATCGCGGCGCTGATGCCGATCGCCGTCTACGATCGTCCCGGTTCGATCTTCCGCGCCACCGTCAGCAAGGCCGCGACCGCGCTGAAGAAGCACCGCCTGCCCGAAGCCGAGGCCGAGGCGCTGGCAAACCGCCAGCCGCCGGCCTGGGTATACCTGCACGGCATCACTTCGCCCCAGTCTTCGAGTGCCATCCGCGCCCTCCGCGGGACCGAGGCAAATTGAGCAGACCGCTTGCCTTGCAGAACGGCAGGCGAAGCGTCATATTGTGCGAGTAGTGGTTATCTGCCACTCAGAATGGGACAGGATTGATAGCTACGCATCCGCTAGCCGTTCGACCCACTAACCAAGGACAGCTGAAACACGCATGACCCGTGCTTGTCTTGCATGGGCTGAGGCCAATTGATGGCATCGCCCAAGAAGAAGACCGAAACCGCCCGAGCGGCTGACATCGCGCCCGAAGCCGCCGCCGAACCCCACATGATCGACCTGGTGCTGAAGAGCCTTGACGATGCCAAGGCCGAGCAGACCGTGGCCATCGACATTGCCGGCAAGTCGTCGCTGACCGACCACATGGTCGTCACGTCCGGCCGGTCGAACCGGCACGTCAGTGCGGTTGCCGACCAGCTGGTGACGGCGCTGCGCGATGCCGGCTACGGCAAGCCGCGCATCGAGGGCCTGCCGCACGCCGACTGGGTGCTGGTCGATGCCGGCGACGTCATCGTCCATATCTTCCGGCCCGAAGTGCGCGAGTTCTACAACATCGAGAAGATGTGGGCCGTCGACTTCGCCGCCGACGGCCGCTGATCGACTAGCGGCCGTCCGCCTTGCGCATCGCCATTGCCGCCATCGGCCGGATGAAGCAGGGCCCCGAGCGCGAACTGGTCGCGCGCTATCTCGACCGCGCCAAGGCGGCGGGCAAGCCCCTCGCGCTGACCGGCTTCGACATCCTCGAGTTCGCCGAGTCCCGCGGCGCCAGCGCCGACACGCGCAAGGCCGACGAGGCCGCAACGCTGCGCTCCGCCCTGCCCGAAGGCATCCGCATCGCGCTCGACGAGCACGGCAGGACCATGCCGTCCGCCGCCTTCGCCAACCAGCTCGCCCGCTGGCGCGACGATGGCCGCCCGGCCGTCAGCTTCGTCATCGGCGGGGCCGACGGGCTCGAGCCGGCCTTCGCCAGGAGCGCCGACCTCACGCTCAGCTTCTCCCCCCTCACCTGGCCCCACCAGCTGGTCCGCATCATGCTGGCCGAGCAGCTCTACCGGGCAACCACGATATTGTCGGGCCACCCGTACCACCGGGAGTGAACGACGGATCTCCCGGTTTTCGCCTCCCTCCCTCACGGGAACGACGGATCTCTCGGATTTCGCCTCCCTCCCCCCTGAGGGGAGGGATCGAGGGAGGGGTGGTGCGGTGATCCCCGATGGACCCCCACCCCCCGGCCCCTCCCCTCACGGGGGAGGAGAGCCAACCCCCGGCCACGCAAAAGACAAACCCGCGAACTATGCGCCTTCTGCGCTATGGTCGCGTGATCTTGATTCGGCTGGACCGGGAAGCTTGATGCCTCAAAGGGGCTCGTGGAGACGTGCTGTCGGCGCCGGCGCATTGCTGGCGTTTACTTTCGGCAGCCCCGCCCCCGCCCAGGAGGCACCGCCGGCGGTCGCCCCGCTCGTGGCCCCTGCCGCGGAGCCAGCCGCGGCTCCCGACCTGGGCTTGAAGCCCTCGATCGATTCCACCGCCCCGGCCGCGTCGGCCGATCCGGAGATGACCGCCCGGCAGCAGGCGCTAAGCGACATCGAAGCCTCGATCTCCCTGTCGAAGGAGCGCGCCGACGCGCTGAAGAAAGAGATCGCCGACATGCAGGGCGATCGCAACAAGCAGAACGCCGCCCTGATTGCTGCCGCAGAGCGGGTGAAGCGCGCCGAGACCGACATCGCCGCCCTCGAGGACAAGCTGGGCGACCTGATCGTCCAGGAGCTCGAGGTGCGCGGCCGCCTCGATGGCGCCGACAACAACATCTCCAACGTCCTCGCCGCGCTCGAGCGCATCTCGCGCAACCCGCCGCCGGCGCTGATCGTCAACCCGTCCGACGCCCTCGGCTCGGCCCGTTCCGCCATCCTCATCTCCGCCATCCTGCCTGAGCTGCAGGCCAAGGCCGATGCCGTGATGGCCGACCTGAGGCACCTGGGCGAGATCAAGGCCGAGGCGCTGAAGCAGCAGGAGCAGCTCGAGGCCAACCTTCAGGTGCTCGAGGAGGAGCAACTGCGCATCACCTCGCTGATCGCGGCGCGCAAGGAGAACGAGAACCGCGCCACCACCGCGCTTGCCGCCGAGGAAGCCGAGGCGCAGGCGCTGGCCGACAAGGCCACTTCGCTCAAGCAGCTGATCGACGAGTTGCAGAAGCGCGCCGCCGCGGTCAGCACCGCCGCGCAGGCGACGGCCGCGGCCAATGCCGGCGGCACCGCTCCGACGCTCGACAAGGATACGGTCAAGCTCGCGCTCGCCAACACCAACCGCAGCGAGCCTGCCGTGCCCTTCGCCCAGGCCAAGGGCTTCCTCACCATGCCGTCGAGCGGCGTCACCGTCATCGACTATGGCGCCGGCGACGGCTTCGGCGGCATCTCGCGCGGCCTGTCCATCGTCACGCGCGCCGAAGCCCAGGTGGTCGCCCCGGCCGACGGCTGGGTGCTGTTTGCCGGCAACTACCTCAATTACGGCCAAATCGTCATCCTCAATGCCGGACAGGACTACACCCTGCTGCTCGCCGGTCTGGCCAAGGTTGACGTGCAGCTCGGCCAGTTCGTGATGATGGGAGAACCCGTCGGCACCATGGGATCACAGACAATTGGCCGTACCGTCGCGACCAGCGCTGGTGTCTCCCGCCCGACCCTCTATATTGAAATGCGAAAGAACAACGAGCCTGTAGATCCCACCGGCTGGTGGGCGCCGGCCGCCGTTCCAACCCAGAGTGGATGATTTGATGCGCCTGACGCCCCTCCGCATTGTTGCTTCGCTGGCTGCAGTGTTCACGCTTGGCCTCGCCTGCGCCCCGCTGATCGCGCAGGACCAGACCGCGGCCACCGCCCCGGCGTCCGGTCCGCGCACCTCGGACGAGGTCTATTCCGATCTCGACCTGTTCGGCGAGGTGTTCGACCGCATCCGCGCCGAGTACGTCGAGGCTCCCGACGAGCGCAAGCTCATCCACGCCGCGCTGCAGGGCATGCTGACCTCGCTCGATCCGCACTCGAGCTACATGGAGCCGGTCGAGTATTCCGACGTCCAGGAGGATACCACCGGCCAGTTCGGCGGCCTCGGCATCGAAGTGCAGATGGAAGAGGGCGTGATCAAGGTCGTCTCGCCCATCGACGACACCCCGGCGGCCAAGGCCGGCATCCTCGCCGGCGATCTCATCGTCGAGCTTGACGGCACCCAGGTCCAGGGCCTGACCCTCGACCAGGCGGTCGAGAAGATGCGCGGCCCCGTCGGCACCAAGATCAAGGTGACCGTGGTGCGCGACGGCGTCACCGATCCGCTCACCTTCGAGCTGACCCGGGACGTCATCGCCACCCGCGCCGCCCGCCTCACCATGCAGGGCGACGTCGCCGTCATCCGCCTCGCCCGCTTCTCCGAGCAGGCCTTCCCGGGCATCAAGAAGACCATCGACGACGCCTACAAGCAGCTGGGCAAGGCGCCCAAGGGCATCATCCTCGACTTGCGCAACAATCCGGGCGGCCTCGTCGACCAGGCCGTGTCGGTCTCCGACGCCTTCCTCCACCAGGGTGCGGTCGTCCTCACCCGCGGCCGGATCGATAGCGAGAGCTCGCGCTACGACGCCAAGCCCGATGCGCTCGACGAAAAGCTCGCCGATGTCCCGATGGTGGTGCTGATCAACGGCGGCTCGGCCTCGGCGGCCGAGATCGTCGCCGGTGCCCTGCAGGACCACAAGCGCGCCACGCTTGTCGGCACCCGCTCGTTCGGCAAGGGCTCGGTGCAGTCGATCATTCCGCTCGGTGCCGACGGCGCCATGCGGCTGACCACGGCGCGCTACTACACGCCCAACAACCGCTCGATCCAGGCCTCCGGCATCCAGCCCGACATCGTCATCACCCAGGACGTGCCGGCCGAGTTCAAGGGCCGCGACGAGATCATCGGCGAAGCCGCGCTGCCCGGCCAGATCGGTGGCGGCACCGAGGAGAAGGCGACGGTCGGCTCCTCCGTGTACGTCCCGGCCGAGGCCGACAAGGACAACCAGCTGCAATACGCGATCAAGTTGATCGAGGGCACCGAGACCAACCCGGCCTACCCGCCCAAGTCCGCCGGCTGAGGTCCCTCCCTCCCCCGTGAGGGGAGGGATCGAGGGAGGGGGTGGCCCGGTGATCGCCGATGGCCCCCCAGCCCCTGCCCCTCCCATCGAGAGGAGGGAGCTGATCCCGTGCCAGGCCGCACCCAGGGTTAACGCTTCGTTACCCATTGCCGGTCACACAATGGCCGACGACCGGGCGGCCGATTCGCCGCCCGTTGATTCTGGGAACAGGCACCCACGATGACCGATCTCAGCGCCCCCCTTTCCCGTCGCGGGGCCCGCAAGGCCAGTGACGCGGCGCCTCGTCCGCGGCATCACGTGCCGGTCACCCGCATTGCCCTCGGCCTCGTCGCGCTCATCGCCGCCGGCGTCGCCGCCCGCGTCATGCTGGTCGACGATCCCGAGGGCGGCCGCCCCGTCGCCACCGTCGATATCGCCGCCGGTGCCGGCAAGGGGGCCGCGAGTGCCCTGGCCGGCGCCGGCGAGGTTACCATCACCGCCGACCCCGAAATGTTCCCGGCCGACCAGGTGCCGGGCACGCCCGGCAGCACCGCCCTGGCGCCGGCAGATGCCGCCGCCATCGACCCGGCTGCCGCCGACCCCGAGCTGCTCGAGGAGACCGAGTACGGCCCGATCCCGCGCATGTCGAGCACTGGCGTCACCCCGTTCGAGACCTATGCCCGCCCCGTCGTGAACGGCACCGGCAAGCCGCGCATCGCCATCATCGTCTCCGGCCTCGGCCTCAATTTCGATGGCACCATGGACGCGATCGACAAGCTCCCCGGCCCCGTCACCCTGTCGTTTGCCCCCTACGGCAAGACGCTCGATCGCACCGTCGGCATCGCCCGCGCCGCCGGCCACGAGATCTTCCTCGAGGTCCCGCTCGAGCCGTTCGACTACCCCGAGAACGACCCGGGCCCCGATACCCTGCTCACCGGCCAGGCCCCACGCGACAACCTGGGCCGGCTGTTCCAGGTCATGAGCCGTTTCACCGGCTATGTCGGGGTCATCAACAACATGGGGGCGCGCTTCACCGCCTCTGGCGCCGACTTCGGTCCGGTGATGGAGGAACTGGGCGCCCGGGGCCTCGGCTATCTCGACGACGGCTCGTCCAACCGCTCGCTGGCCCCGCAGCTTGCCCAGGCCAACCGCGTGCCGTTCGCCCGCATCGACGCCACCGTCGACGCCAATCCGGCGCGCGACCCGATCATGAAGGCGCTCGCCGCCCTCGAGAAGAAGGCGCGGGAAGCGGGCTCCGCCATCGGCATCGTTTCGGCCTTGCCGGTCTCCATCGAAGCGGTTACCGACTGGGCCGCCGCGCTCGCCGACAAGGACATCGAGATCGTCCCGGCCAGTGCCCTGATGGGAACCAAGTGATGCCCAAGCGCGAGGACATGCCGTATCGGGACTGCGTCGGCGTGGCCGTGTTCAATGCCCAGGGCCTCGTCTTCGTCGGCCGCCGCAAGCCCGAAGGCAACCCGGAGCACGTCACCGTCAACGACTCCCCCTGGCAGATGCCGCAGGGCGGCATCGACAAGGGCGAAACGCCTATCGCCGCGGCCTGGCGCGAGCTCTACGAGGAAACCTCGATCCGCACCGCCGAGGTCATCGCCGAAGCGCCGGAGTGGATCTACTACGACCTGCCCGACGAGGCGCTCGGGATCGCGCTCAAGGGCAAGTACCGCGGCCAGCGCCAGCGCTGGTTCGCCTTCCGCTTCACCGGCGACGAAGCCGAGATCGACGTCACTGCCCCCGGCGGCGGCGCCCATCCGGCCGAGTTCGACAAGTGGCGCTGGGAAGCGCTCGAGAAGCTCCCCGACCTGATCGTGCCCTTCAAGCGGCAGGCCTATCTCGAAGTGGTGAAGGCCTTCGCCCACGTCCCCGCCGGCGTGCGCGGCTAGCACCGAAGGCCCGACTGGCTCGCGCCATCGGGTTTTGGTTCAGTCTCGCCGCTTCCGAAGATGCGGCATGGGCGGGACTTCGTCCCTATTATGCCGGTCTACCGGCTCAGTAGTCGGTGGGACTGTCGCCCCGCCCATTGCGAAGGGACTTATGGCGCACGGCACCGCGAAGCGATGCAGGAACCGCAGTCACCCCAGATGCAACGGC
>NZ_JAFKHE010000026.1 GCF_017307495.1 Devosia sp.
GCCCGCTTGATCCCGCCGCCGGCCAACAGCTCGCGCCAGCGCCCGGCGCTCTCGGCATCGGTCACGTCGATCGAGGCCGCATTGAACGCCAGGCTCCGCGACCGCAGCCCCGCCACGGTGACAAAACTCCCCGACCCGCTCTGGTCGAGCTTCAACAGCATGTCCTTGCCGCTCTGCGCAGCCATGGGTTTCTCCTGTCGGTGTGTGAAACCCCTCATCCGGCGCTTCGCGCCACCTTCTCCCCGACGGGGAGAAGAACAGAGGGTGCCCCGATCGGGCCACAGCGTGTTCCTCTCCCCGTCGGGGAGAGGGTGGATCGGCCGAAGGCCGAGACGGGTGAGGGGTCAAGCCACCGGCTCCGAGTAGAACCGCAGCGCCACCGCCGCCCGGGCCTGCCCGGTCTCGGCGTCGATCGCCGTGTCGGTGCGCTCGTGCTGCACATGGGTCACCACGAGCCCTGCTGCGGTAAGAACCTCGGCCGCCGCCAGCACCCGCTCGGCTATCGCCAGCGCCGCCCTCCGGCTCGGCTGCCCGGCCCAGACATGCAGCGTCACGCGATGCTCGTGCCCTGGCGCCAGATCGCCGTCGCGCGACAGCAGGTCGTGCCGGGCAATCGCCACATAGGGCGGCACGGCCGCTTGCGGCGGCGCATCGAAGATGCCGACGCCGGCAAGGCCCGGGTCATCGCGCAGCGCGGCGACAAGCCCATTCTGCAGCAAGACAATTGGATGGGTCATGGCGCGTGGCTCCACCCCACCCACCACGCTTCGCGTGGTTCCCCCTCCCCATCAAGGGGAGGGAGACCCGACTGCATGCTTCGGTTCTTTCGTTTCCCTCCCCCTCGTGGGGAGGGGGGACCGGCGAAGCCGGTGGGTGGGGGTAGCCGCCAACTCGATCGCGTCATCCCACCACCCCCGTCTCCACGCAGGCGCAGCTCAGCCACCCGCGCCGCCCGTTCAGATCACTGGCCGACACCACGCTCAGCCAGCGCCCGCGATAGCCGAAGCGGTCGCCGGCCTTCACGTCGGTCCGGTACCGCACCACGACGCTGTGCGAGACTGCCATGCCGCGCGCGTCGGCGTCATTCACCTGCCGCGCACTCAGCGCCCGCACCCGGGCCCAGAGCGAGGTCACGGGCACGAAGAACACCGCATGCCCGCCCTCGTCCTCGCCGGTGGTTTCTCGGCGCTGGAAGCTTACGCGGTCGGTCAGGCTGCCCAGCGCCGGCGCCGCCTCGCTCACAGCCGCACCTGCCGGTAGCCGGCCACCAGCCGGTCGAACCCGGCCGGCGCCACCGCCTCGGCCACCGCGACATCGCGCTGTTCGAACCAATGCGCCACCAGCGCCAGCAGCGCCCGCTTGAGGTCCGCCGGCACCGCGGCCGGCTCGCCGTAGCCGGCGTCATAGTCGATCTCGACCGCCAGGCGTCGGCGCAGCACCGGCAGCACGGCCGGATCCGGCAGCAGCACCCGCCCCGGCTCGACCTGCAGCCCGTCGAGCGCGACCTCGTGCTCGTCGTCCTGCTCGTCGAAGACGCGGATCGCCGCAACGGCGATCAGCGGGGACACCGGCACCGTCACCGTGCCGTCCGCCGGCCAGGCATCGAGCACCAGCCGCCAGCTCTGGGTGACGAGCGCCCGCCCGGTCACCGCCTCGACATGCAGCCGTGCCGCCGCAATCAGCGTCGTCACCAGCCCATCCTCGGCATCGGCATCGAGCCTGAGGAAGGCCTTCGCCTCGGCAAGCGAAACCGGCTCCTCCGCGGCTCCCGCGAGAAGGTAGGAAATCATCGGATGTCCTTGAAACAGAAGAGAAAGACCCCTCATCCGGCGCTACGCGCCACCTTCTCCCCGACGGGGAGAAGAATACCTCAGTATCGGTGATCACTTCTGTTCCTCTGCCCGTCGGGGAGAGGGTGGACCGGCAAAGCCGGGACGGGTGAGGGGTTTCAACCCCGATGCCTGCCCTCAGCTCGCGCTGAACTTCAGCAGCTTGATCGCGTCGAAGTCCTGCACCCCGCCGCCGACGCGCTTGGTCGTGTAGAACAGCACATACGGCTTGGCCGAGTAGGGGTCGCGCAGCACGTTCACGCCCATGCGGTCGACCACCAGGTAGCCGCGCCGGAAATCGCCGAAGGCGATCGGCGTCGTCCCGGCGCCGATATCGGGCATGTCCTCGGCCTCGACCAGTTCGAAGCCCATCAGTGTCGCCTTCGCCCCCGCCGCCGCGCCGGGCGACCACAGGTAGTTGCCCTCGGCGTCCTTGAGCTTGCGCACCGAACCTTGCGTCTTGCGGTTCATCACCCAGCTGGCGTTCTGCCGGTAGCCGGCCTTGAGCGCATAGACGAGGTCGACCAGCACGTCGCTCTCGTCGCCCGCCGGCCAGTCGCCCGAAACGCCGGTGGCGAGATAGCCGATCTTGTCCCAGGCCCAGCTGGCTTCGGCCACTTGCGCCTCGGCAAGGAAGCCCTTGGGCTTGTTGGTGCCGTTGCCCGAAACGAAGGCGGCCGTCTCCTGCTCGGCGAAGGCGGTGTTCACCTCGTCGGCGATCCACTGGCCGACATCCACCGCGGCATCGTCGAGGAAGGCCGAGGTCGCGGCCGGCATGGCATAGAGCTCGGCAGTCGCAAAATCGATGGCGTCGATGGTCTGGCTCGTGGTCTGCGGCCGCGCCGCGGTCTCGGCCACCCAGCCGACGGCCGGGCCGGTCAGCGTCACCGGCTTGCGATAGACCGAGGAGCTGACATTGCGCACCGAGGCGATGGCGCGGATCGGCGACACCGCCGCGAGGCGCCTGAGGATTTCCGTCTCGGTCTCGGTCGGCACGAGGTAGCCGCCATCAGCGTTCGAGCCGATCGACAGCGCCTTCTCCTCGCCGCGCTTCACATAGGCCGAGAATGCGTCCTTGTACTCGTCGCCCTGCTCCGGCCGGCCGGCTTCCAGCGCCGGGCGGGCGCGCTCGAGCGCCAGCCGGTCCATCGCCGCCTTGGCGCCGTCGAGCGCCTGGTTGAGCCGGCCGAGCTTGTCCTCGGTCAGCGCATCGGCGGCCCCGCGCTTCTCGAGCTCCTTCAGGCGCCCGTCATTGGTACGCTTGAACTCCTCGAAGGCGCTCATCAGCTCGCCCAGCGTCGCCTCGGAATCCGGGGCAGCCGCCGTCGACGCCTTGTTCTCAAGACGTTCGGTCAGATCGGTCATCGGTGGTCCTCTATTGCTTCAGGAGCGAAATGGCCGCACGCAGCGACCGGCCGGTGGGAGCCCCTGCTCCGCCCGGCGCGATGCGGGCATCGGCCAGCATCGGAAACGTCACGATCGAGATCTCCCACAGGTCGATCTGCCACAGCCGGCGCAAGCCGCCGCGCGCCTCGCGCGTCGCCCGCTCGGTGCGAAAGCCGATCGACAGTCCGTCGATGGCGCGCCTTTCGATCAGGCGCCGCAAGGCATCGGCGCGCGGCACGCCCGGCACCAGCCGGCCCTCGACCCACAGGCCATAGCCGTCCTCGCGCGCCACCTCCCAGGTGCCCACCGGCTCCTTGGGGTCGTGCTGGAATAGCATCCTCAGTTGGTGCGCCCCGCGCCGTGCCAGCGACTTGGCGAAGGCGCCCGGCATCACCAGGTCGCCGGCCTCGTCGGCCCGCTCGAACACGCTGGCATAGCCGGCAAAGCGCCCGCGCTCGTCGATGGGGATCGCCTGCATCAGCGCTTGCCCCCCGCCGGCCTCGGCCGGCTCGGCCGCCGCGCGGGCTTGGCCAGCGTGCCCGCAAGGTTCCAGGCAAACTGCCGGAAGACCTCGCCCGCCACCTGGCGGTCCTTGGAAACCTGCTTGTCCCCCATCGGCTTATTCCCTGTTCCGGAACAACTGATTCAACGTCGCGATCTCCTTGACGAAGTCGTTGAAGCGGCGATTGGCAGCCACCAGCTCCTTGAGGCTCCATGCCAACAGCCCCGTCGCGCCGCTCGCCCACAGGAACAGCGCCAGATGCGCCAGATCCCCCCGCGTCACGACCGATTTGGTGAGCTCGTCCATGGTCGACTCCACAGAAAATAGTCTTGGATAAGTTGTCAGCAGCCCTGCCAGGCACGGATCTCGTGCTTAGTGAAACTCGGCAGTCGCAGTGGAGACGATGATGCCGACAGTCCTTAGAACCGCCGGGTACCGCTTCTATTTTTACAGCCGCGAGAACGACGAACCGCCGCACATCCACGTGGAATGGGGCGACAAGCTTGCCAAGTATTGGCTTGAGCCCGTCGAGGTGGCATCATCCAGGCGCTTCAAGGCACACGAGCTCGGAGAGGTCCGCGCCCTTGTCCTCGAACATCGAGACCTGTTCCTGAAGGCCTGGCATGAGCACCTTGACGATTGATACCGAGCCGCTTGCGACCGAAGTTTCGTTCTCGGCCACCATGCTGCAGGTGACGCTAGACGACGGCCGCGAACTCTCGGTTCCCCTGGCGTGGTTCCCCCGCCTCCGCGACGGCTCACCCGCGGCCCGCCTCAACTGGCGCTTCATCGGCCACGGCGAAGGCATTCACTGGCCCGACCTCGACGAAGATATTTCCGTTCTCGGCCTGCTTGCTGGTCGCGGCCGCAGCAAGCGCGCCGCCTAGACCCCCAGCATCGCCCGTTTCTCCTCGTCGCTGAGGAAATCCGCGCCGCCCACGCGCGCCCACAGCGCCGCGCGATCCTCGGCCAGCGCCTCGACCCCGTCGAGATCGGGCACGAGCGTCACGCCGCCGAACCCGGGCGCCAGCCAGAAGCCCAGGTCGTCGGCCACCCGCCGCACCAGCGGCACCACCGTGCCGCGCCAGAAGGCCCGGTTGGCCTCGGCGTAGTTGGCGTAGGTATTGTCGCCCGGTATCCCCAGCAGCATGGGCGGCACCCCGAAAGCCAGCGCGATCTCGCGCGCCGCCGCATGCTTCAGTTCCATGAAGTCCATCTCGGCCGGGGTCAGCGCCATCGCCTTCCAGTCGAGCCCGCCCTCCAGCACCAGCGGCCGCCCGGCGTTGCGTGCGCCCGAAAAGCCCTGCTCCAGCTCCGTCTTCAGCCGCGTGAACTGCGCCTCGGTCAGCGTGCCCGAACCGCCCGAATAGACCAGCGCCCCGCTCGGCCGGGCGGCATTGTCGAGCAGCGCCTTGTTCCACTCGGCCGCCGCATTGTGGATATCGAGGCTCTGCGCCGCCGCCTCGAGCGGAGCGAGCCCGTAGTGGTCGTCGAGCGGATGGAACAGCGCCATGTGCAGCACCGCCGCCACCGGCTTGCTGTCGAGCTTCAGCTCCTGCGTCCGCCCGCCCGCCGTATAGCCATAGGCCGCCGGATAGCCGTCGCGCCCCGGCACGACGCGCACCCGGTCCGGCCGCAGCGCATACAACTCACGCACCTCGCCCTCGATCAGCGTCGCCGCCAGGTAGGCGTTGCCCGCCGTCTGCAGGTAGGCATAGACGCCCTCGAGCAGCTCGCTCCCCGATTGCCGCGCATTCGGCCGCGCCAGCAGCCGCAGCACCGGATGCTCGCTCTGCCGCCTGCCGCCCTCCTCGGCCACCAGCGGCACGCGCGTCGCCGCCTCGGCGATCATCCGCACGCAGCGATGCACCACCGGGTTGCGCACGAAGCCGGCATTGGCGAGGCTCACGAACCCCCGCCGGCTCCAGCTCGCCTCGCCCAGCTGCGTCAACGTCATCAGACTCTGCGGCCCGCCCGACTTACGCTCGGCAGCCGACATCAACCCGCCAAGGCGGGCGAACCAGTTGGGCATCGTTGTCCCTCAAGCATTGGGGCGCCAACCCCTCATCCGGCGCTACGCGCCACCTTCTCCCCGACGGGGAGAAGAATACCGCCGCCGCGGTGGTCACCCCTGTTCCTCTCCCCGTCGGGGAGAGGGTGGATCGGCCTCGGCGAAAGCCGGGGCCGAGACGGGTGAGGGGTGCCGGCCACCGCGCCCTCAAATCCCCCGCACCCGCGGCTCTCCGCCGCCCAGCATCAGTTCGGTCAGCGCCCACACCAGCGCATCCACGCGGTCCGGCGAGTGTCCGTCCGCCATCCCGTCCGCGCCGAACGCGCACATCTCGTCCTCGAGCGCCGTGAGCCCGTCGCGGTGCACCACGCGCCCGTTGGCATAGAGTGCCGCCACCGGCTCGGCCCGGACCCACTTGCCGCGGCTGGCATGCACGCCGCGCACCGGCACGTCGGCATCCTGCTGGGCGATCATGGCCTTCACCATGTCGCCGCCCTGGTTGGTCTCGGCCACGATGCAGTCGGCGCCGAATTCGTGGAACGCCGCCACGGCGGCCCGCGCCCATTGCTCGGGCCGCGCCGGCCCGAAGCTCATGTCGGCCAGTACCACCGCCCCGTTCCCGCTCCGCCCGGCCACGACGATGCCGCAGGCATCCGAACTCTTGCGCCCCGTCGCCGGCGGATCGACAGCCACCACGATCCGCCCCAGTTCCGCCCCCTCGTCGCGCCGGAACATCTCGCGCCGCCACAACGCATCCGGCCGATCCTCGATCAGTTCGCCCTCGAGCTCCTGCCGACCGAGCACGGTATGCTCGTAGCGGGCGACGATCGCCTTCAGGAAGGCGCTGGCGAGCCAGCGCTCATTCTCTCGGGTGGTCATCCGCACGGTCACCGTGCCCGGCTCCGCCATCAGGCGCTTGAGCAGCTTGGTCGGTCGCGGCGTCGTCGTCACCAGTTGTCGCGGGCGCTCGCCCAGCCGCAGTCCGAATTGCAGCATGTCCCAGGCGGCTTCCGCGTGCGGCCACTTGCCCAACTCATCGCACCAGGCAGCTGCAAACTGCGGGCCCCGAAACCGATCCGGGTCCGAAGCTCCGAGGAGCAACGCCTCGGCCCCCGTTGTCCAGATCAGCATGTTGTCCCTGAGGATCGGACGCTCCTCCTCCCTGGAGACCGCAAGGATGCCGCTCGGCCCCCTCACCATGACGCTGACGGCCTCGGTGATTGTCTCGCTCACCAGCGCGATTGGCGCGACGCCTTCAGCCGCCAGCTGTCTCACCCACTCCGCCCCGGCGCGGGTTTTCCCCGACCCGCGCCCGCCGATCAGCAGCCAGGTCGTCCAGTCTCCGGCTGGCGGCTTCTGGCTGCGACGTCCGAGCAGGCGCCAGTGTTGCCGGAACCACTCGAACTCGTCGTCCGAAATGGACGCGATCAGTTGCCTAGCGAATCCCAAGTTCGTCGAGCCGCTCAGCGATCTTCGTCCTCAGTTCGGTCATCTCGCGACTCTCGCGGGCGTTGAGCTTTCGGCCGGTTGCCCGCCCATCGATCTCGATCAACTTCTCCAGCGTCGTGGCGAGCCGGTGCAGCACCGTCGCCTCCCTGCTCACATCCTCGCCCAAGTCCGCCTCCCCGAGTTTGTCGATCTGGCGCTCCAGCGCCCAGAACAGCCCGTCGATCATGATCCGCCGGCTCGCCAGATCGTCGCGCTCGGCCACCGACCAGCGATTGTCACGAATGCGCCGGAGCAGCTCTCCGCGCGACACGCGATGGCGCCGACAGATGGCGTTGTAGGTCATGTCGCCTATCTCGACGTCACGTCGGATGGCCGCCCAGTCACGAAGCTGTCCCTCGTCGTGCAAGCGCGTCGTCCTCCCGCCGTCTCTCCGCAACAAGAGAAAGCGCCCCGAACACCCGGTGTCCTGGCTCCATCCGTCGCTTGCTGTCAGGTTGTCAGTGGCCGCGTCTTTGCGAACGCAGCCGCCCGGCGGCAGGGGCAACTTCAGCCCCACTTCTCCGACCGTAGCCAAACAATACCAGACCGCCGTCACGCGGGGATCGAGGCAGCAAAGAAAATTACAACGCGTTGATTTCACTCAACTAATGAGTCTGCGCGGTTGTCATCCCTGCGCAAGCAGGGACCCATTTCTCCACCCGCGCCGCCCGCGGATCACGGCTTCTCGCCGCCATGGCAACAGTACCCATGGCCGCGTCCGTACCTTCCCCATCCACCGTCATCCCCGGGCGCAGACCCGGGGACCCAGCGATCTCCCTACCAGCGCCCGCGTCCTCACACGATCCACATCGCCATGCCGACCGATTCCGGCGCCGTTTCCTTGAACCCATACTGCGCGTAGAGGTCCTTGGCCGGCCCGTCGGCGATGAGGCTCACATAGGCCGATTTCGGCGCGTTCGCCTTGAGCCAGTCGACCAGTGCCGCAACGATGCGCTTGCCCAGCCCCCGGCCGCGATGTTCCGCCATCACCGCGATGTCGGTGATCTGGTAGACCGTGCCGCCGTCGCCGATCACCCGGCCCATGCCGATCGCCCGGCCCTCGTGCTCGATCACCACGGCATGGATGGAATTGGGCAGCCCGCGCGCCGCCGCCTCCGCCGTCTTGGGCGAAAGCCCGTTGCGCGCCCGCAGCTCGCAGAACTCCTCGACGGTGGGGATGCGCGCGTTGAGCCGATAGTCCGTCACGTCACTCTCCTTGGGCGAAGCGCGGCTCCGCTCTCATCTTCGGGACTCGCCAGCCCGGCACAGGCATAGCCGAGGCCCTGCGAGGACGGGAGCCCCGGACCGAACCTCCCCAGCTCACGCTGCCCGTCGCACCGCGCCGTCCTCCGAGACGGTGAACACGTCCACCACCATGTCGAGTTCGGCGGCCTGCTGTTCGGTCTGGCTGAGGGCGCCGTTGATCTGTTCGACCAGCGCGGCGTTGTGCTGGGTCATCTCGTCCATCTGCCGCACCGCGACGGTGATCTCGGCGATGCCCTCGCCCTGCGAGGCGCTGGCGGTGGCGATCTGCTCGAGCAGCAACTCGTTCTCGCGCACCGACTTGAGGATGGCGCCGAGCTTGCCGGTCGCCTCGGCGACCAGCGCCGTGCCGTCGCTGACGTCGCGGCCGGATTGCTCGATCAGCGCCTTGATGTCGCTCGAGGCGGTCGCCGCGCTCTGCGCCAGGCGTCGCACTTCCACGGCGACGACGGCGAAGCCCTTGCCGGCCTCGCCGGCGCGCGCTGCCTCGACCGAGGCGTTGAGCGCCAGCAGGTTGGTCTGGAAGGCGATGTCGTCGATCAGCCCGATGATCTTGGCGATCTTGTCCGACGACGTCGTGATCCGCTCCATCGCCTCGTTGGCGCGCGTCATCACGTGCGTTCCGGCCTCCGCCGTCTCCGACATGGCGCGGGCGCTGCCGGTCGCGGCGCGCGCGCTCTCGACATTGGCCGACACCGTGCCCATCAGCTGCTCCATCGCCGCCGAGGTCTGCTCGATGGTGGCGGCCTGCCGCGTGGCGCGGTCGGAGAGGTCGTTGGCGCCGGCCAGGATATCGGCGGTCGCCGTGCGCAGCGAGCCGGAGGTGCCGCGCAGCTGGGTGATGATCTGCTCCAGCCGGTCGGCCACGGCATTGGTGTCGTGCCGGATTGCCTCGAACTCGTCGTCCAGGTCCACGGTGATGCGCGCCGTCAGGTCGCCTTCGGCAAGGCTCTTGAGCACGTCGCCGGCCGCCGCCACCGCATGCCGGATGCGCTCTGAGGCCAGCCGGTCACGCTCCGCCGCCGCCTCTGTGAGCCGGTCGAAATACACCGTCACCGCCAGTTCCATGTCGAGCAGCACCGCCTTCACCAGGGCCGAGACCTTGCGCGACAGCGCCGCCGCATCGACCTGCGGCGCCGGCTTGGCGAACAGCCTGCGCGTCGGCGCCGCCGGGGCCAGCTCCTCGGCCAGCACCCCGGTCAGCAGGTGCTCGAGGATCAGCCCGTAGCCGCCCATGTACCAGCGCGGCTCGAGCCCGATGCGGGCATGGCGCTCGCCGACCTTGCGCGAGGAGGCCAGGTAGTCCGCGTCGAGCTGCCCCCTGGCGATGGCCTGCCAGTGGCCGATCTGCTTGTCCGAGGCGCGGTCCATCTGCGGCCGCCCCGAGAACATGGCCATCATCTCGGGCACCTGTGCCAGCCGGTCGTAGAACGCCGCCAGGGCGTCCGGCAGGTGCCGCTCGACCACCGGTCTGAGCGAGCGCAGCTCGGCGAGGGCAGCCTCGTCGAAGCGAACGAAATCGAGCCGCTCCTGCAGCTCGGAAGTGGTGTCGGCGAATTTGGTCAATATTGGCCCCGGTTTAGCGCGTCGACGTGGCGCTCCCGGCCTCATGATCGACGTTACCACCGATTTACGCGGCGCATGCTTAAGGAAACCTCACCGCGGCGCCTTATCCGGCGTCGGGGGTCGGTGCGCGCCACCGGCCGCTCGCCGGTGCCGCGGCGTGCGCGCAAAAAAGGCCCGCGTCGGCGGAGACGCGGGCCTCGGAGTTCGGCAGTTCTTGGGGGCTGCCTATGCCAAGCAGCGCCTTAGACGCGGCTGAGATTGACGGTCTGGCAGAACACGCCTTGGCAGCCATTCACCTTGAGGCTGTCCTTGCCGGTCATGATCATCGTACCGGAATAGACGTCCCCGGCATGCTTGACGGTGCCGGTCCACTTGTTCTCGGCGGACTGCGTGCCCTGTACGATGACCTGGTTCAGGTACTGCCTGTTCACGTCATTCTTGTCGCGTAGCCAGATCAGGCGTGCGCACAGGGCGTGGTCGCCGCAACTGGTGACCTTGTAGCGGCTCTTGCCGTCATCGGCCTGCCAGGTGCCAGTGGGGTCGGCAGCAACGGCGTATACGGGTGCCGTAGCGAGCATGGTCGCAAGCACGGCGGAAGCAATTTTGGTCGCGAGGTGCATTGTCATGCGTCTCCGGAAAACAGTACGGGTCGGTCGTGTGTTGGCCGGATAGATGGGGACTTTGGCTGAATCTTGAATAAAGGCGTCGTTCAGCTGCCGTTCATCTATGTGGCCGGCCGCGGGCCCCGATATGGCAACCAGGCTGACATACTTGCCATCCCCTTGTTCAGCCTGCATTCAGTTCGCCACATTCTCGCCCTGCCCGAACGCGCCAGCCGGGGATAAAGTTCGGATCACGAGTCTGTGACCGGGCCACGCCGTGCGACGGCGGCCGCTTCAGGCCCATTCCCTGCTTGCTTGAACCGGGGCGATCGCGCCGGCGGCGCCCGTGCCCCATCAGCCTGGCTGGGGCCGAAATTGGCCCGGCTGGCCGCGGACCGTCACGCCGGGCGGGCGGCGCATTCAGATGGCCGTGAATGACCTATTGCCGCGGGTATTGCAGCACGAAATCGCCGGAGGTCGCCCAGCGCGGCGTGTAGTCCTGGCAGCTCTGCAGCAGCCCGGGGCTTTCGAAGTTCTTGTTCGCCTTGCTCGGCGGCAGGGAGTTCTGGAAAGCCAGCCGGGCGCCGAAGTTCTGCAGCAGCTTCTGCGTCGTCGGGGCGCTGCCCGCATCGACCTGCTTGCCCAGGAAGGCGCTGAGTGCCCACATGTTCTGGTAGTTCGACTTGGTCGCCCACGGCGCCACCACCGACACGGTCGCCAGCAGGTTGGCGCGCCCCTTGATGCCATCGTCCGTGGTGGTCAGCGTGGGGTCGGCCAGGTGGTCCATCACCACGCAGACGGTCGTGTTGTCGATGATGTTGGTGAGCAGGTTCGTGGCATTGGCGCGGGTGTCGTAGTCCGCGCTGGTCGCGCCCCACGACAGCAGGTCGACAATCCCGACGCTGTCGACCGCCCGCATGCGGTTGATCGCGTCCATGCCTCCCCCGGCGATCAGCTTGTCGAGGGCGCCGCTGGCGCGCACCAGTGCGCCCTGGTCCGCGGGCGAGAGCTGGGCGCCGGCGTTGCGCTGGCTCAGCGTCGCCAGCGTCCCCATCAGGCAATCGGTCGCCTGCGGGGCGGCCAGCAGGGCATCGGGCACGGCGGCGGGCGATGCAAACACCGCTTCGTTGAACGGATCACATCCCTTCGCGTCGCTGGAAGGCGGAGCATCCTGCGCCGTGGCAGGCGCCAGCAGGCAGCCGGTTGCGGCCAGGGCAAGCAAGGCGCGCCTCATTGCGGAACCCCGTTCATGGCAGGCGGCAGCGTCGCCGCATCTGGCAACTGGGCCAGGTCGGACCCCGAGGAATCGAGGTTTTCAGGCATGCGGACCGAGACCAGGGCCGAGCCGCTATAACGCGGGAAGTCGTAACTCCCGTCCTCGACGACCCAGTTCGTGCCCGGTTCGATGGTGATCGCGATCGGTTCCCTCTTGGTGGCCATCTGCTTTTGCACGTCGCTCACGCGATACAGCAGGAGCCGGCCGCTGATGGTCACGGGACCCTTGCCGTCCAGCAGCTTGTCGAAATACGGCACGAGGACCTCGATGTAGTTGCCCCGGCGCATGGCCGGCACCTGGTCGCCGTTGATGTCGGCCAGGGCGACGTAGTTCGAAAGGTCGGTCACGCCGTCGTCTGCCCCTGCCACGACATAGCGGAAGTACTTCTTCTCGACCTGGAACGCCGCCTTAATGGCCGGCGATTTCTCCACGATCCCGTAGCCGACGAGGAACGCCAGCACGCCCGCGCCTCCGGCGAGATAGATCTTCACCTTGTCGCTCGCCGCCTCGCCGGCGCTCTGGGTGCCGGTGCCGTAGAGCAGGATCGCGATGCCGACGACCACCAGGACGAAGGTGAAGGACGTGTGCGTTTCCCCCATGGTGCCGTAGGCGGCCCAGAGCAGCGCTATGCCGACCAGCATGAAGAACCAGCCGCTCGACATGAAGGCGTTGAGGGCGAGCACGGCCGTTCCGATGCGCCCTGCCGGGTGCGGGTCCTGCGGCGCCGGATCGGCGCGCGCGGCGAGGCCCGCCTGCAACTGGTCGATCTTGGCCTGGAGCGCGTCGACCCGCGCGTCGGTTGCGCCGCCCTCGGCAGGGGTGCCGCCCTGCTCCGCCGGGTTCACGCCGCCGGGGGCAGCGCCGTTGTCCGCGTCCGGTTCCTCGCCCATGGCCGAGCCTCCGCATCGTCCGGCTCAGGGTACGCGAGGAGCCTCTACCGGCGCCATTCGGACAAACACCACCCCGCCCCGTACGTTTCACGGCCGAATTGAGCCGCGGTCATCGCCGAAAGGCACGCTGCTGCCCCCACACAGGTGGGAAAGCGGCAGCGTTTCAGGCAGACAGGGAAATGCTCTAGATCTCCTCGGGCGGTTCCCAGTTGGGCCAGTCCGCGACGTGCTCTTCCCACTCGCCCGGCTTCACCGATTGCTCCGGCACCGTGCGTCCCCGCACCGAAACACCCACGGCGACCACCGTGTCGGGATCGCCCGAAACCAGCGGATGCCACCAGGCCAGGCCCTTGCCCTCGGCAATGCGGCGGTAGGCGCAGGTCACCGGGATCCACTCGATGGTGCGCACGTTCTCGGGCGTCAGCTTGATGCAGTCGGGCACGACCTTGAGCCGGTTGGGATAGTCGGTGCACCGGCAGCTTTCGCCGTCGAGCAGGCGGCAGCGCACATCGGAGACGTAGATGTCGCCGGTATCCTCGTCCTCGAGCTTCATCAGGCAGCAGCGCCCGCAGCCGTCGCAGAGCGACTCCCACTCGGCTGCCGTCATTTCCTCGAGCGTCTTTTCTTCCCAGAAGGGCATGCGATTTCCCGTGCGGCCTCAATGCGCTTGCGCAAACGGCACTGTGATCATATTCGAGCGACTGCCTTGCCAATGCACTCCGAATTGGGGAGATTCAAGGTCAAAGCCAGCGCCCCGCGGGCGCTTGCCGGCACGGGGGCGGAGTTTTCGGTGCAGGATCCGTTCTACCACAAGGAAAAGCGGCGCAAGAAGACCCGCATGCTGGCGGCGGATGCCTGGCTCGACTCGGCGCTCTACGACTTCTTCCAGTCGCTGGGCCGCGGCTACACCAACATGCAGGATTTCTTCTCGCGCTTCCGTGTCTACGGTATCAGGCGCCTGTTCGTCGAAATCCTGTCCGACGGACTGAGCTTCTTCGCCATCGGCTGCGTGCTGATGGCCGGACTGGCGCTGCCGGCATTCGATGCCACCGCGACCGGCCATTTCAACAAGGCCGAGGACATCGCCGTCACCTTCCTCGATCGCTACGGCAACGAGATCGGCCGGCGCGGCATCCGCTCGGACGATTCCTATCCGCTCGACAAGCTGCCGGACTATTTTGTCAAGGCGGCGCTCGCCACCGAGGACCGGCGCTTCTACGACCACTGGGGCATCGACCCGATCGGCACGCTGCGCGCGCTGATGTCGAACGCCCAGGGCGAGAATTCGACCCAGGGCGGCTCGTCCATCACCCAGCAGCTCGCCAAGAACCTGTTCCTTTCCTCCGAGCGCACGCTCGAGCGCAAAATCAAGGAAGCCTTCCTCGCCGTCTGGCTGGAGTGGCACTACAGCAAGGACGAGATCCTCAAGCTCTATTTCGACCGCGCCTACATGGGCGGCGGCAATTTCGGCGCCGCGGCGGCGGCCGAGTTCTATTTCGGCAAGAAGATCACCGACGTGAACCTCGCCGAGGCGGCGATGCTGGCCGGCCTGTTCAAGGCGCCGACCAAGTATGCGCCGCACGTCGACATCGCGGCGGCGCGCGCCCGGGCCAACCTCGTGCTCAGCAACCTCGTCGATGCCGGCTTTCTGACCGAGGGGCAGGTCACCGCCGCGCGGCGCAATCCGGCCACGCCGATCGACCGGTCGGCCGAGGCGAACTCGCCCAACTATTTCCTCGACTATGCCTTCGACCAGGCCAAGGCGATCATCGAGGCCTCCGGCTCGACCTCGAACACCTACGTCGTGCGCACCACGGTCGACCCGGTGCTGCAATCCTACGCCGAGGATGCGGTGACCTCGGTGGTGCGCGAGCAGGGCGAGGCCTACAAGGTCTCGCAGGCCGCCATGGTGGTGCTCGAGCCCAACGGCGCCATCCGGGCCATGGTGGGCGGCATGGACTACGGCAAGAGCCAGTTCAACCGCGCCATCGTTCCCAACCGCCAGCCCGGGTCGGCCTTCAAGCTGTTCGACTACGCCACCGCCTTCGAGATGATCCCGGAATACGATCCGGACACCATCGTCTCGGGTGCGACGCAGTGCATCGGCAACTGGTGCCCGCAGAACTACTCGCGCAACTCGGTCGGCCGGATCAGCCTGATCTCGGCGTTCCAGCAGTCGATCAACACGGTGCCGGTCAACCTCTCGATCAAGACCGGCCGCCAGCCGATCGCCGACTTCGCGCACAAGATCGGGCTCACCAACGATTTCCCGGTCACCCGCTCGCTGGCGCTCGGCGCCGCCTCGGTCAGCGTCATCGACATGGCCTCGTCCTACGCGGTGTTCGCTAACCACGGCTACAAGACCCCCGCCTTCGGCATCACCCGCATCACCACGCTGCGCGGGGATCCGATCTTCGAGGCCGAGCCCGACGCCAATCGCGAGCGGGTCGTCTCCGACCAGACGGTCCGGTACATGAATCGCATGATGCGCGCCGTGGTCGAGAACGGCACCGGCCGCCGCGCGCTGATCGATGGCGTGCCCGCCGTGGGCAAGACCGGCACCACCTCGTCCTACCGCGACGCCTGGTTCTGCGGCTTCACCGGCAACTACGTCGCGGCGGTCTGGTTCGGCAACGACGACTACCAGGCGACCAACAAGTTGACCGGCGGCACGCTGCCCACCACAGCCTGGCAGAAGTTCATGGCCTATGCCCATACGAACATCGAGATAAAGCCGGTGGAAGGGGTCGACTTCCAGCCCGCTCCATTCGTCATTGCCAATGCCGCGCCCGCCGAGGGCCAGCCCGCCCTGCCCGCCGTCGAGCGTCCGCCCGGCCTCAAGCCCGGCGCCGCCGACAAGCTGCTCGCGGTCGCCGACATGCTGAAATCCGCCCTGGGCGGCTCGTCCAGCGAAGCCTCCCTCGCCGTCGCCCCTGCCCCCGCCACACCAGCCAAGAGCCTCTAGCCCTTGCGTTTTCTCCTTCACCTCGGAGCGATGCTGGCGGTCGCGCTGGTCCTCGGCTTCGGCCTCAGCTGGTACGCGCTGAGCGACGGCCGCATGTTCGGCGCCATCCAGATCGGCCCCTGGCAGGCCTGGAAGAATGTCGGCGTGCCGTCGCCCGACCCCTATACCCGCGCCTTCATCGCCCGCTCCGGCGCCCTCGAGCTCGGCGCCACCGAAGGCATCCAGTTCGTCGCCACCATCGACAGCGACAACCGCCGGCTGGACCGCAACTGCCGATACCGGATCGACGGCAAGACGCCCGCGGCCCGGTTCTGGACGCTGGTCCCCGTCTCCCCCGAAGACGGGGCGCCGATCACGCGGCCTGACGGTCCTGCCGATTTCCACAGCGCCCGCCTCAGCCGCGCCGGCGATGGCTCGGCGGCGCTTTACGTGTCCAGGACGCTCGCGCCGCAGAACTGGCTCGAGATCACCGGCGAAGGTCCGTTCAACCTCGTGCTCAGCCTCTACGACACCTCCAGCCTCTCGGGCGTCGGCTCGGAAGTCGCGGCCCTCCCCGCCATCATCCGGGAGGCCTGCGCATGATCCGCAGCGCGCTCTGGATCCTCGCCGGCGTCGTGCTGGGCGGCATCATCCATATCGTGGTCATCCTCAGCCTGCCCATGCTGTCGGCCACCGCAGCCTGGGACCGCGTCTCGGCGCTGGGCGCCGACAAGGCCGCAATCGTGCTGCCGGCCGCCAGGGCCGGCGCCCCGAACCCGCTGCGGCTCGATCCGGAACTCGCCTATGCGGTGTGCAAGATCGACCTCAGGAACGGCCCGGGAACGGTCAGCGGCACCCTGCCGCAGGCGTTCTGGTCCATCGCCGTCTATGGCCGCAACGGCACCATCATCTATTCCACCACCAATCGCGATGGCATCGGCACGCTGCTCGACCTGGGCCTGTTCAACCCGGCCCAGACCCGTCTCCTCGCCGAGCAGAAGCTCGACGTGGCCGAAGGCCTGCTGATCGTGGAGGCCCAGGAAGACGACCTCGTCGTCGTGGTGCGCCTCGCGCCGCCGCATCCCGAAATGCGCGCGCGCTACGAGAAGGCCCTCGCCGGCCTCCGGTGCGGGAACATCCCGACCTAGGCTGGCCTACTTGCGGTATTCGCCTTCGCTGGGCGCATCGAGCAGCACGCGGCCGGGTAGCGCCTCGGTCTGATCGCGCCACGATCCGTCGCCCTCGACACAGAAATCGCCTGCCTCGGCCCGGTCCAGCCAGATCGCGTAGTCGCTGAGCCGGCCGTCGACCGTCACCGCTTCGGCGTGCGGCGTCTCGACGAGGAAGTGGTCGAGCGCATAGCTGTAGGACTCGTAGCGATAGCGCAGCGCCCGGACGAAGCGGGCGACATAGAGGTCGTTCTCGGCTTTCCGCGTCCGCATCTGCACGATCATGCTCGCCTCGACGTCGTCGAGTTCCCCGGCTGCGACGGCGCGCTGGCGGTCGACCACGATGACAGCGCAGATGGCGGCGAAGGTCGAGGGCATCGAAAGTACGTCGGCCCCGACATCGTCGCTGATGGTGTTGTAGCGCACCCGCGAGGACGCATAGGGCTCGCGCGTCAGCCACCGGTAGTAGAGGTCGTCCCGTCCCGGGCGCGTGCTCGACCGGCCGGCGACCATCACGATCTGCTCGTAGTCGAAGGCCCAGTCCTTGACGTGGCGCGCGATGAGGAAGCGATAGATGCGATCGTGCATCTCCCGTTCCTGGTCGGTGATGTTGAAGTCCGACACCGGCTGGCCCGCGAGCTTTCGGCCCCAGCGATCGAGCTGGGGGATCAGCTCGTCGTTGACCACGCCCGGCTTCACCCGGCCGAAATCGCCGAGCTCATGCCCGGATACGGAGAGCGACAGCAGAGCCGGCACAGCAGCGATGGCCATGATGAACGTCAACAGGCGCACCGGACTTCCCCTCACCCTAGCCCTCTCCCCATAGGGGAGAGGGAACGCCCGAACCACCGGCCGTGCCGCATCGCGCCCTCTCCCCTTTGGGGAGAGGGCCGGGGTGAGGGGCTGGTGCGGCATCTCACCGATCTCGGCCTAGCCACGGCGGCGCTTGCCACCGCTGGCGGCGCCAACCGGTTTGTCCGGTGAATCCTGGCGCTCGTAGCGTACGCCCGTGAACAGCACGATTTCGCCCGGGCCCGCCGATTGGGAGCGCGCTTTCGAGATGCGTCGGCGCTTGGGGAGTTGAACCAGCTTTCCCAACCTTGCCTCCGGCGGGTGGGCGAACATTGCCGGGGCCCATCCGCCGGCAAATCGGGGGCGACGCATTGTCCCGACAGCGGCCATTAAGAGTTCGTCAAGGTTAACAGTTCGCTAACGATTTCCGGAAATAGTCGAACCTGTGGTTGAGGCCCGAATCTCCCGGGCCTTGCAGGGCGAATTATGATCGGTTTCCAGCCTTACGAGACGTTCCAGCTGCTCATCGAGACGGGCGGCGTCGACCGGACGAATACGCTGCTGTGTGCAGCCTGCGACGCCTTCGCGCGGCGCGGTCGGCCGACCAGTGCCGAAATGGAACAGTTCGTGGCGCTGGCGCAGCGCCTGTTCCCCTCCGCGTCGCCGACGGCCCGCGCCAAGGCGGCAGCGACTCTCGGCCGGTCCGAGGACCTGTCGCCCGAACTCGAGGAACTCGTCGTACGCCACCTCGGCGACGACCTGCCCGACTACCTGGTGTCCGCTCCCCGCCTGTCGGAAGCCACCATGCTCAAGGTGCTGTCGGCCGGCGACGTTACCCTCGGCGCCGCGCTGGCCCGCCGCGGCGACCTGTCGAACGCGGTGCTTGGCCGGCTGTTCCAGATGAACAGCCGCAAGGTCTACCGGGCACTCGCCACCAACACCGCGATCATGCCGCGCGGCCCCTATCTCAGCGCCCTCGCCCGCTCTGCCCAGATGGATCACCAGGTCGCCTGGTCGCTCGCGGCGCGCGAGGATTTCGATGCCGCGCTGCTTGCTCCCGCCTTCTTCGATCTGGGCGAGCCCGACCGCATCAAGGTGATCAACGCCTTCGCCAGGCGCGAGACGCCAGCCGCCCCGATCAAGCGCACGCTCGAGCAGCTTTCGGTCGCCACCGGCGAACTGACGCGGGCGCTGATGAAGCTGTTCTCGGAGAACCGCCGACCCGAGGTCACCCGCCTCCTGCATCAGATCACCGGCCTCGACGAAGTGCGCTGCGGACAGATCGCGCACGACACGTCGGGCGCGGCCTTGTTCGTGGTCCTGCGCGCCTTCGGCTGCAGCGCCCACGAAGGCCTCAAGGTCCTGATCCACGCCACCTCGCATGACGAGGACCGCTCGAAGGCACTGGCGCAGTTCTCCAGCCTGTTCGAGACGGTCAGCGTAGATGCCACCGCGTTCCTGATGAGCGCCTGGCGCGGCGAGGTGAACCTGCTCGAGCTGACCAAGCCCGAATACAAGCCGTTCGATCCCGACCGCCGCCGCGTGCCGCCGCCGCAGACGCGCGAGCGCGACCCCGTCGTCGACCAGGCGATCGAAGCCCTAGCCCGCATCGGAGCAAGGGCGAGTTAGTCCCGCCTCTGGCCAAGTCACCGGCTGGCCACCGCCGTGGGCGGCTAGACGATCTCCAGCCCCAGGTCCCCGCTCCGCATCTCCAGCGTAACCACCCACAGGTCCGGGTCGAAGTCCTGCTCCCGCGCGATGCGTTCGCTGACCTTGCCCGGCTCGACATGGTCGAAGCGCAGTTGGAACAGCCGTGCTTCCGTCTCGTCCATGCGACTGGTCGCCGGAGCGGGCGTATAGAGCGACACCTCGCCGTTGAGGTGATCGACCTCGACGAAGATCTGCCCGGCGAGCGGGTCGCCGCGGCGCGTCACCACGCACAGGTGGCCGATGTCGTTGTGGCGGCGCACGAAGGCCGAGACCCACAGGTCGGTGCGGAACATGCCCGCTAGATGACAGCTCCGCTGTCGACGAGCAAGTCGAGCAGCTCCGGCGTGATCTGGCCGGTCACCTTGTAGTTGAAATAGACCTCGAAGTTGCGGATCGCCTTGGCGGTGGCTTCGCCGGCCACGCCGTCAGCCGGACCATGCAGGAAGCCGAGGCTCGCGAGCCCGCGCTGCACCTTGGCGACCACCACCGGATCGGTCACCGACACCGGCTTCACCTGGTCGGGTGTCGCATCGGTGTCGAGCACTGCGATCGACTCACCGGGCTTGGGTGCCTCTTCCTCGATCTTCAAGGGCACGCCGACCTGCGGGTTGTCGGGCAGTGCGGCAACCTGCTGGGCCCTGGCCGACACCGAGTTGGGAACAAGCGCGACCGGCGCAGCTGGTTCGGCGGTGCTCGCGACCCTGTCCTCGGCGGCGAACGGCTGCCTGGGCGGGGCGTTCATCGCCACCGACTGTACGCCGTCGATGATCGTATTGATGGCGTCGCCCGCCGTATCGGCAGCCATCTCGAGCGCCTGCCCGGGCGTCGCAGGCACCGGGCGGCCGAGCAGCTTGGCCGTCGTGGTCCTGGCTGCCGCCTTGAGGCTCGTCGCAGCGTCGGGCACCAACGGCTTCACGTTCGCGGCAAGCGGCTGCTGCGCCCTGGCGGGCATCAGCTCCTGCTCGACCGGAGCCGCCTCGGCCTTGGGCAGCGTGACGGCGGGCAGTGCGTCGGCCTCGGGCACGGCCTTGGGCGCGACGATAGGCGCAACCGGCTGGGCGGGCCTCGTCGCGGCCAGCGGTGCCGCCAGGATCAGGCCGATGGTCTCGCGGGTGAGTTCCCCGGTCGGCTTCAGCCCGCTTTGCTCCTCGAACTTGCGGATCGCCTGGGCGGTGCGCGGGCCGTAGTAGCCGTCGACCGTACCGGAGAACAGTTGCATCTGCTCGAGCTTGCGCTGGATCTCGAACACGTCCTTGTTGCCCACCGGCTCGCCGGTGCTCGCCGGCGCAGGCGCATCGTCCACCGCCGCGATCTTGGCCGGGGCGCTGACCGTGAAGGTCTTGGGCCGGGTCTTCGGAATCACCAGCTCCGAATCGATCGAGCCGGTGGTGACGTTCTCGACCGGCGCGAACAGGGGCGCCGGATGCTCGTGGCGCTGGCCGAACAGCGCGTTGGAACCGGCCATGGCCGAAGTCACGACCAGTGCCGCGATCGCCGAATTGGTGAGGGGTGCGCGCATGTAGCGCTGTACGACCCAGAGCGCCACGCGGCCCGCCTGGGCCAAAGCGACGCCGCCGACCTGCAGGGGCAGGTGCGCAAGAGTTGCTGCCGTCATAGAGCTCTTTTTCTTTCGTCGTGCCATTGGGGCATATGCTGCGTGACCGGGTCCCGATGAAGGGGCGTGACGGCGCCAGTTTCCCCCACCTTGGTTTCCGGACCGTTTATCGGCAGCAGGACAGTCATCACTGTCCCCTCCCCGGGCGACGACGACGCATGCAGCGTCCCGTCATGCAGTTCGACGAGGCCCTTGACGATCGAGAGCCCGAGCCCCGTGCCTTCGTAGCGCCGGGCCAGTCCATCCTGGGCCTGGAAGAACGGCTCGCCGATGCGCTGCACCGATTCCTCGCCCATGCCGATGCCATGGTCGGCCACCGAGATGGCCAAGTGCCGGCCCTGCCGCTTCATGGCGAGGGTCACCACCGAGTGCTCGTTGGAGAACTTCACTGCGTTCGACAGCAGGTTGATGAGAATCTGCCGGCAGGCGCGTTCGTCGGCGATCAGCAGGGGCAGGCTGCGCGGAATATCGGTCATCAGCCGCACCGATTTCTCGCGCGCCATGGCATCGACCATCTTGAGGCACGGCTCGACCAGCGACTCGGGGGCGATCGGCTCGGTGGTCAGCTCGAACCTGCCGGCCTCGAGCCGGCTCATGTCGAGCAGCATCTTGACCACCTCGATCAGGTGATGGCCGCTCTGCTGGATGAGCGTGGCGTATTCCTGGTGCTGCGGGCTGAGTTCGCCCACCACGCCCGAGGTCATCATCTCGGAGAAGCCGACAATGGCGTTGAGCGGCGTGCGCAACTCGTGCCCGATGGTGGCCAGGAAGCGCGACTTGGCGCTCGAGGCCTCCTCGGCGATCTTCCGGGCGCGCTGCAGCTCGTTCATGTAGTCGTGCCGCTCGGTGACATCGCGCAGCAGCACGACGACTTCGTTGCGGGTGCCCGGATCATCCTCGTCGATCACGGGGGTCAGCGACGCCTCGACCCAGACGAAGCGCGGCGGCGCTGCCGACGGGCCCGGCTCGTCGCGGCGCATGCGAATCTCGACGCGGCGCGTCTGCCCGTCCTGGTTGGCCTCGGCGAAGGCAGTGAGGTAGGCCGGCCGGTCCATCACATGGATGCGCTCGACGAGGCCGTTGCCGCTCAGCTCGAACCGCCGGCAGCCGAACAGCTTTTCGGCCGAGCGCGAGGTGAACAGCACGGTGCCGTCGCCGGCAAAACGCATCACCGCATCCTGTACATGCTCGATCAGATGGCGGAAGGCGTTGATCTGGGCCTTCTCGTAGACCTCGAACACGCTGTTCAGCCGGTTGGCCGACAGGGCGACGATCACCGCGGTGACCGTGAACACCGCGCCGGCGATCAGCGCGTAGGCAAAACCGAACGTCTCGGGCCAGGCCAGCACGCCCAGGTGGGCCAGCACGCCGCAGGCCACCACGACGACGAGGATGGCCCAGGCCCGCTTCTTGACCGGGGTTCGCGTCAGCAGCGACGCGTGGACGGGTGCGAGCACGGCGACGGCGAGCCCGAAATCGGCGATGGCCGGGTCGACGACGGTCAGCAGCAGGCCGGCCAGCAGCGTGGCATAGACCTGGGCCGCCGCGGCCCGCTCGTACTGGCCGCGCTGGCACAGCGCGAGCGCAAGCACGCCGGCGGCGGTGCCGATGACGGCAAGCACGAAGGGCAGCAACAGAAGCTGGGTGAGCGCATACAGCGCGGCCGGCATGCCGACGAGGCCGGCCACCAGGATCCAGCGCGCGCTGGTCGCGATAGCCTCGCGACGGAGCACGTCAGGACGGCCTCCGGCGCCGCGCACCGGGCTGGTGCGCAAGGCATCGTTCAACCATGACCAGAGGCTACGCATAACTCGAACCAACCGCCCCGCCATCCTTCTTGTTGTTGGCCGAAGCTTCCACTCCAACGCCTAATGCCGCTTTAAGGGGAAGGTGCCCGGGGGCCGTTGCACACGCCATCCACCGGCTTGTGCCGGGGCTTTCTGGGGTTAGCGTAAACGTTTGGTTGCGCCCGGAGGCCGGTTGCCGTGCATCTGGACGAACCGGTCCAAACCGGGGGCCGCTTGCCTTCACCACTTGCCGGAGAAGGCGGGTCGGCGCAATTTGCATCGCATTTTATCGAAATCCCGAAATCGCACTTAAGCGGCCGGGCCCAGGATCACCTCGACAACGGCAGCGGGTCTGCCGATCGGGAGAGGTGTTCGATGTTCCTGCTGCGGTCCGCATTCTGGTTGACGGTGATGTTTCTCATCATCGCGCCCAGGAACCACGACCTGGGCAAGGACGTCGCCAACGCCTCGCAGCAGGCGCTCGAGGCCGGCCAGAAGGCCATCGTGGCGCAGATTCTCTCCGGCGACTGCACCAGCCTCGAATGCGCCGGCGGCAAGGCGGCGCTCACCGTGCTTGCCGGCAACAAGCTCCCGTCCATCGGCGTGCCCATGCAGGACAATTCGAACATTCCGGTCCCGCTCCCCCGACCGCGCCCGGACCGGATGGGCTAACCAGGGTTCGCGTCACTTCCCCGACGCTGCTCCAGCACGATCCCTGGTCCCGAGCCGCAGTGCGCTGCCCCGCACTGCGGCTCACTTCTATTCTTGAAAAGACCCGTGTTCCCACTTCCCGCCGCACCAACTCCAGCTACTATGGCCACCGCGGATCGTCTTGGGGGCGCCGCTCGTGGCGGGACATCGAGGAGCCGCCCGCTTTCCGGCCTGATGGGATGCGGGCCTTCCATTGGAGGCAGAAGTGAAGAGCCTTACAGTCGCCCTGCTGGTTGGCATCGTCGCCACACAGTACGCATCGTCCAGCCTCTCGGCGGACCTGATCATGGACAAACCCAAAGAGGTCGGGATCGTCGATGTCTCGCGGGATTGGTCTGGCCCGTTCATCGGTGTTTTTGGGGGTTGGAGCGCCGGTAGTTATTGGGAGACGGGCGGCTCTATCTACACCACCGACTTCTCCGGTGGGTTGCTCGGTGCCGTCGTGGGCGCGAATCTTGTCGTGACGGATGGTGTCGTCGCCGGGGTGGTGGGTGACGTTGCCTGGACCGATGCCGGCTTCGAAGTCGGCACAGCTTCCTTCGATGTCGACTGGACCGGCTCGCTCCGCGGCCGGCTCGGGTTCGACGGCGGCGCGTTCCTGCCTTATCTTACCGCCGGCCTTGCCGTCGCTGGCGCGACTGCCGATTCCGTGTACGGCCCGAGCGCCAACACGCATGTCGGATGGACTGCCGGCGCGGGATTGGAGTACGCGGCAACCGAGAATCTCTCGGTCGACTTGCTCTATCGCTACAGCGATTACGGCCCGCGGCCATACTATCCCGATGATGATCCGGTCAGCCCTTATGATGCTGCCTTCACGACACATCAGATTTCAGTCGGCCTGAACTGGCGGCTCTGACTGCCAACACCTGCCCTGCCCTGGCAAAAAGCCGCCGGCGTGTTACCCCGTTTGGTCGGGGATCCTGCCATCCATCAGACCGACGGAGCCGCCGTCGAGTAGCTGAACACGTCGAACTGCTTCAGTTCCCAGCCGCGCAGGATGTGTTGGCCCAGCGGTCGCGTCACTTCCTCGACGCTGCTCCGGCACCGATCCCTGGAACCGAGCCGCAGTGCGTTGCTCCGCACTACGGCTCACTCTCTCTGTGACCTCCGCCTTTCGGGCGGCTTGCCAGTGGGCGGTGACAATGGTTTCTCTCCCGACAAATCGAGAGGGAAGCCGATGATCTACGAACTGCGCATCTACCGTTGCCTGCCGGGCCGGCTGCCGGCGCTGATCAAGCGCTTCGAGGACGCGACGCTGCGCATCTGGGACAGGCACGGCATCGAGCAGGCCGGCTTCTGGACCACCGTCGTCGGCGACTCCAACAACGACCTCACCTACATGATCCGCTGGGCCTCGATGGCCGATCGCGAGGCCCGCTGGGGCGCATTCGTCACCGACCCCGAGTGGATCGCCGCCCGCGATGCCTCCGAGACCGACGGGCCCATCCTCGCCAATGTCTCGAGCCAGTTCCTCAAGCCGACCGCCTTCTCCCGACCGCTCTAGGCTCAGGCGGCCAAAGCGCCTATCTATCCCCCATGACCGACCATCCCGCCGCCTTCGCCGAAATCGCCGAAAACCTCTCCTACCTCGACGACTGGGAAGACCGGTATCGCTACATCATCGAGCTCGGCCAGGCCCTGCCGCCGCTCGCCGAGGATGAGAAGAACGCCGAGAACAAGGTGCACGGCTGCGTGTCGCAGGTCTGGCTCGTGTCGAACCACGACGGCGCCCACCTGATCTATCGCGGCGAATCCGACGCCATGATCGTGCGCGGCCTCGTCGCCGTGCTGCTCGCCCTCTATTCCGGCCGCCCGGCCCGGGAAATCGCCGAGACCGACGCCATCGCCGTCTTCGACGAGCTCGGCCTGCGCGAGCACCTCACCACCCAGCGCTCCAACGGCCTCGTCGCCATGGTCAACCGCATCCGCGGCGAAGCGCAGGCGCTGGCAGCGGCGTGACCTTGGCGGGTCCGCGCCGACTCGACCGCGCTCACACGATACGCTTCGCCAGCCGATCGAGCCCGATGCGGCTATGCGGTCGCAACGTCGGAAAGACCTCGGCCGGCATCCCTGATCGAACTCGGTGCGATGCCGAACATTCGTCGGCAGGTGCGCGTGAGATGTGCCGAGTCCGAGAAGTTCGCGGCGTGCGCGGCCTCCGTCCACGACATGCCGGAGTAGCCGAGCGCAAGCGCCCGGTTCAGCCTGGCCCACAGCACATAGGGCCGAAACGCCAAGCCCGTCTGCGCCACGAACAGGTGTCGGAGGCGTCCCTCCGACAACCCCACCTGTGCCGCAATTTCTCCGAGCGTGAACGGCTCGTCCAGACGGCGGTCGATCTCCGCGAATGCCCGCTGAATGCGCGGATCGACACGGTCTGGCGGTTCCTCGGCGCCGACCAGGCGCGCGGGGGTCTGCCGCGCAATCCGGATGAGGTGATCCTCCGGCGCACTGTCGAGGTAGGCTGCCCTGAGCGGCGCTGCGAGAGCCCGGGCCTCGTCACGCGACAGCCCGACGATACCGCCGCTTCCGAAGCGCTTGAGGATCTGCCGACCCAACTGCGACTCGGGCTCGGTGAAGATATGCGCAAGCAGCCTGCCGGGCGCCTGGAAGGTGTGAAGCATGTCCGGCGGAATGATCGCGCCGTCGTATTCCATCCAATCCGCCGCCATCGTCGTCTTGAACTGGACCTTGCCCTGGAGCCCCAGCGAGAGCTGGATGGCGTGGTGGCTATGCAGTTCGCTCGGAGAGACTGACGAACCGATGTAGAGGCTGCCTCTCTCCCAGAAAATGAACTGTCCGAACCCAGAAATCAGCACTGCAGCATCCCCCGCGGGGGATAATGCCATCGTGCGCGCGTCGCGCAAGGTCACCGCACGCTCGCGCCGGGCAGTTGACGCCTGCCTGCGGCGCGGCCGGTGCCGGTGGCTTACACGTCCGCCGGCCGCCGACGGGGCCGCTGCCCCTCACCCGAACATCGCCAGCCGCGCCCCGTCCATCCAGGCCCGGCGCCGCGTGACCTCGGCGCCGGTTGCCACCTCGCTCAATCCATACACTTCCGCCAGCCGGTCGAGCCCGATGCGCAGCACCAGCTTGGCGCTGCGCCGCGGCCAGCCGCGTTCGGCCTCGACCTGCTGCAGGCCCTTGCCGAAGCCGCAGACGTCGAGCACCACCTCGGCGCAGTCGCGCGGCAGGTCGCGATGCAGCCGGCCCAGCGCCTTGCGCGCGTCGGCGGCCATCTCGCCGATCTCGGCGGCCTGGCCCGCCGGCCTGCCGCCCGCCGTGTGCGCGGCCGCGTAGCTCATGGTCAGCCGGGGCTGCAGTTGTGCCCGCTCCACCAGCCGCCGCACCCGCTCCCCGGCCTCGACCTGGTGAGGCCGGAGGAAGGCGACGCCGTCCGCTCCGGCGGTCGCCAGTCGCGCCAGCGGACTTTCGGCGAGGTTCAGCACGGCTCCATCCGGTCCCGGCGCCTCGATCCGGTGCTGGGCCGCAAACGCGTCGGCCTCGAGCAACTGCCGCTTCAGCCACTGCGTCGTGCCGGCATTGGCCCGGCATGCCTCGGCATCGCCGTCGATGGCGCCATGCGCGACCAGTGCGCGGACTTCGGCCACAGCCACCGCGATGCTCGTCTCGTCGGCAGCCACCGAGAACGTCTCCCCGCCCCGTCTCGCCTCGGCGACGCCCAGCAGCGCGCGCACGAAACGCAGCGTCGTCCTGCTAGGCCGCGACATGGGCTGCCTCCCGCTCCAGCGCCGCCTCGCTGCTCAACCGCTCCTCGATCTCGCCAACCAGCTGGTCGAAGGCCGGCTCCTCGCGCAAATCCTCGATCACCGCACAGGCATGCGAGACGGTGGTGCGGTCCCGGCCGAAGAACCGTCCCACCGCCGAGTAGATCCGGCAGTAGTGCGTGTGCATCAGGTACATGGCCAGTTGCCGCGCCAGCGCAACCTCGGCCCGGCCACGGTCCGGTCCCAGCAGATCCTGGGCCCGCAGGTGGCGAGCTGTCGCGACCAGTTCCAGCAGCCGCCAGCCGCGCGAATCGGCGCGGGCCGGGTCGAACCGCAACACCCTGCCCGCGGGTCGCCGTCTCGATGCGGGGGCCCTGCCCGCCTCTGCCACCATGCTCTGCATTGCCGTCTCCACAATATAGGACGATATTCCTATATCGGGCAATGACAGGCGCGGGGATAAGTCGGCAGGCGGGAGCCGGAAACGCAGATGGCCGCCCCTTGCGGAGCGGCCATGCTATCGGCTCGGCTGTGGAAAGCTCAGGCGGCCTTGCGGCCCAGGCCGTTGTCCTTGGCGAGGCGCGAGCGGGTCGCCGAGTAGTTCGGGGCAACCATCGGGTAGTCGGCCGGCAGGCCCCACTTCTCGCGATACTCTTCGGGCGAGAGGTTGTAGTGCGTGCGCAGGTGGCGCTTCAGCGACTTGAACTTCTTGCCGTCTTCGAGGCAGATGATGAAATCGGGAGCGACGGACTTGCGCACCGGCACCGCCGGCTTCAGTTCCTCGACCGGCTCCGACGCGACGGGGGAGTGCAGGTTCTTGAGGGCAGCGTGCACATCTGCAATCAGCTTGGGCAGGTCGCTGACGCTCAGGGCGTTGTGGCTAACATAGGCGGAGACGATATCGGCGCTCAGATCGATGAGATCGTTGTCAGCCACGGCATTGCCGCTGATGAGATCGTTCATTTCGGGTCCTTTTCTGCGATACGTCGGGCAAAGGAGGTGGCATCCTGGCCGGACATTGGTTCTGTAGAACCGCTGCACTGCGAAAGCAATAGCAACGCCGCCCGATGTGAATAACTATTGATGACCGGAAATAGTCACAAATTGCCGCACGTTACCGGGACAGATCGTCGATAGTCGTCGCCGGCGTCGGCGCCTCGCCGCCGCGATATGCCGCACGCGCCAGCAGATGCGCCGACAGCGGAGTCGAGAGCAGGAGGAACCCCATCCCCAGCAGCGCGCGCAGGATCACCGACCCATCGAGCGATGCCACCCCGACGCCGACGAAGATCAGCCCGGCCCCGATCGCGCCGGCTTTGGAGGCGGCGTGCAGGCGCGTATAAAGGTCCGGCAGGCGCAGCACGCCGATGGCGGCGACAAGGCTGAAGCCGGCGCCGATAACGACGAGCAGCGCGGCGAGATAGCCGGCGATATCCACGATCATGGCCGGCCTGCCCCTTCCCCTTTCCGCCCGGCGCGCACAAACAGGTAGCGGGCCAGGGCAACGGTCGACAGGAAACTCACCAGCGCCAGCGCGATGGCGATGTCTATGTACAGCCAGAACCCGGTCAGCACGGCAATCGCCCCGATGAAGCCGGCGCCCAGCACCGTGATGAGGTCGAGTGCCAGGACCCGGTCGCCGAGATTGGGGCCTCGGACCAGGCGAATCAGCGCCAGGAACATGGCCACCAGCAGCAGGCCGATGGCGACGAGGGCCGCCAGCTGCAGTACCTGCCCCCCGCTCATCGGAACGCCTCCATGACCTGCCGTTCGAAGCCGTTGGCGATTTCGGCGAGGAACGCCTCCCGGTCGGCGAGGTCGATGGCATGGATGTAGAGGAAGCGCCGGTCCTCGGATACGTCGACGCTCAGCGTGCCCGGCGTCAGCGTGATGAGGTTGGCAAGCAGGGTGATCTCGGCATCCGTCTTCGCGCTCAGTGGAAAGGCGACGATCGCGGGCCGGATATGCGCGTTGACGTCCGGCCGGATGACCAGCCGCGCGACGCGCAGGGCGCTAAGCACCAGCTCGACGACGAACGTCCGGGCCAGTCGTACGATCCGCATCGTTCGGGGCAGCAGCCGAGGCGTCGACACGAACTGCCGCACCACGAAGAGGCTCGCGCCGCTCACCAGCGCCCCGAGCAGCAGGTTGGGGGCCGAAAAGCTGCCGGTGGCGGCGGCCCAGCCCAGCGCCAGCACAATGGTCAGCATGATCACGCTCATGGGGCCGCTCCTTCAAGACCGGTAGCCGCGATATAGTCGGCCGGATGCAGCAGGGCGGCAGCGGCCGCCTTGCCGAAACCGAGCAGCGGCTCGGGCCAGAGCCCGAGCAGCAGCACGGCCGCGGTCAGCACGCCGGTCGACCCGAGCCCCAGCCAGAGCCCGGCCCGGTCGAGCCGCTTCAGGTCCGCGTTCGGTGCCTCGGTCGTGGCGTCCTCATGCCCGGGCCGCCAGAAGATGTGGGCCCAGAGCCGGCTGCCCGCGATCAGCGTCAGCAGGGCATTGGCCAGTACCGCAATCCATGCCGCCAGCGCCCAGCCGCCAGCCCCCGCGCGCCAGGCTTCGATGCCGCCCTCGACCAGCAGCAGCTTGGGCCAGAAGCCGAGGAACGGCGGCACGCCCGACACGGCCAGCATCAGCACGAAGAACAGGGCCGAGGGCAGCGAAGCGGCGGCATAGAGCCCGCCCATCCGGCGCGTATCCATTTCGCCGGTGATTGTCTCGATCAGCCCGGCCAGCAGGTACAGCGCCGTAATCGTCAGCATGGCATGCAGCACGTAGGTGGCCGCGCCGGCGAGCCCCGCCTCGTCGCCGATCGCGAGGCCGGCGAGGCTCGCCCCGATCCCGCCGATGACGAGGAAGCCGAGCGCCCGCCGCAGGTTGGTCTCCGCGATCGCCCCCAGCGGGCCGAGGATGAGCGTGGCCACCGCCACCGCCATCAGGATCGGGTCGAGCACCTCGCGGCTGGCGGGCAGCAGCATGGCGAGCACGCGCAGCAGCGCATAGACGCCGACCTTGGTCAGCAATCCGGCCATCAGCGCCGAGATGGCGGCCGGCGGCGCATGGTAGCTCGCCGGTAGCCAGGCGTTGACCGGGAAGGCCGCCGCCTTCATGCCGAAGGCGAGCAGCAGCAGTGCCGCGATCGAGGCCATCACGGCCGGTTCGGCCTGCGCCGCGCGGGCGATGATGTCGGCCATGTTGAGCGTGCCGAGCGTGCCGTAGAGCAGGCCGAGCGCGAGCAGGAAGATCGTCGTCGCGAGGAAGTTGAGGAAGCCGTACTTCACCGCGCCGTCGAGCTGGATGCTGCGGCCGCCCAGCACCATCAGCCCGAAGCTCGAGATCAGCATCACCTCGAACCAGACATAGAGGTTGAACAGGTCGCCGGTGAGGAAGGCGCCGCTGACCCCGGCGAGCAGCAGCAGCACCAGCGGATAGGCGCCGTCGCGCCGCGCCCGGTCGGGCATGTCGTGGCGCAGGTAGACCAGCACGGCCAGCGTCACCCCGGCCGCTGCCAGCGCGAACACCGCGCTGGCGATATCGGCAGTGAAGCTGATCCCGAAAGGCGGCAGCCAGCGGCCCATGGTCATCGACACCGGACCGATCTCGCTCACCCGCAGCACGAGGGCGAGGTCCGTGGCCAGCACCACCGCCACCAGCGCCAGCGCCAGCCAGTACTGGGCCTCGCGCGCCTCACGCAGCATCAGCAGCAGCGCTGCGCCGATCAGCGACAGCACCACCGGCAGGATCACCAGCCAGTCCAATGGGTGCGTTGCGACGTCCTGCATCACTCCGGGCATCAGTAGCTCATCGGCGGCTGGGGCCGGTCGGGCGGCTCGGCGAGCCGCATCCGGTCGGTATCGTCGGCCTCGAGCGACTGGTAGGCGCGATAGGCGAGCACCAGCAGGAAAGCGAACATGGCAAAGCCGATGACGATGGCGGTGAGAATCAGCGCCTGCGGCAGCGGGTTGGCGGCGCCGGCCAGCGGGACCTTGGCATCGCCCGGCGCGATCGGCGGCACGATCCGGCCCAGCCGTCCGGCCGACAGGATGACGAGGTTGACGCCGTTGCCGAGCAGCGTCAGGCCGAGCAGCATCCGGATCAGGGCGCGCGACAGCAGCAGGTAGAGTCCGGCGAAGACGAACAGGCCGGCAAGCGCGGCGACGACGTGATCCATCAGCCGGCCCCCTCGTCCGCCTCGAGCGCCAGCGCCACCGCGGCGATGGTGCCGAACACCACGAGGTAGACCCCGATGTCGAACACCATCGGCGTCGAAATCGCCACCTCGACCCGGTCGATCTCGAACATCGCCCACAGGCCGGTCATGAACGGCAGGTCGAACGCCAGCGACAGCATCCCGGCCAGCCCCGCCAGCGCCAGCCCGAACCCGGCGACGGCGATCGGGTGCACCCGAAGCGCGTGGCGCGCCGCCTCCGCTCCCATGGCCATGCCGTAGATGGCGAGCGCCGAGGCCGCGATCAGTCCGCCGATGAAGCCGCCGCCCGGCTCGTTGTGGCCGCGCAGCAGCACGAACACGGAGAACACCAGCATGACGGCGGTGAGCAGCGGCGCGACGGTCCGGAAGATCAGCGTGTTCATGCCGTCGCCTTCCGCCGTCGCTGCGCGGCCGGCTTGGGGTCAGCCACCGTCGGCCGGCGGCGCGCACTCCGGATCAGGGCGAGGATGGCGATGCCGGCGGTCATCACCACCGAGATCTCGCCCAGCGTGTCCAGCCCGCGGAAGTCGACGAGGAT
Organism: Devosia sp.; assembly: GCF_017307495.1. GTDB lineage: Bacteria > Pseudomonadota > Alphaproteobacteria > Rhizobiales > Devosiaceae > Devosia_A. The sequence continues at coordinate 32,023 of NZ_JAFKHE010000026.1, forward strand.
GACGTTGACGACGTTGCGGCCGTGCGCCACCGGCGCCGCGTGGGCATTGAAGAAATCCGACAGCCGCAGGTCGAGGGGACGATCCAGCACGGCCCAGAGCAGGCCGGTCACCGCGATGCCGCCGAGCAGCGCCACGCCCCCGTCGCGCGCCCAGTCCTCGAACGGGCGCCCGTCGGCGGCGTCGAGGTCGAGCCGGGTCATGACCAGCGCCAGGATCACCACCGACAGGGTCTCCACCATGAACTGGGTGAAGCCCAGGTCCGGGGCGCCGACAAGCAGGTACAGCAGCGCCACGGCCAGCCCCTGCACGCCGAGCGCAAGGATGGCGAACAGCCGGCTACGCGCCAGCACGACCGTCACGATGCCGGCAACCGCCAGCGCGACCACGCCCCATTCGTAGAATCGCAAGTCCGCCGTCCGAGGCCAGGCCGGCAGGCCTCCCATCGCCCAGAGCGGGCCGATAGCGGCGACGGCCAGCATGGCAAAGACAACCAGGAGGTAGAGCTCGAGCCGCCCGTGATGCAGCAGCCGCGTCACCCGGCCGGCAAGCCGGACGAGGCCGAAATAGACCGCGTCGAACCCGCGGTCGAAGCTCCAGCCCAGCTTTCCGTCGAGCCGCCGCAGCAGGGCTCGTCCGGCATCGAGGCGCAGGTACGCCGCGGCGGCCAGCCCCCAGGTGGCGACCGAGAGCCAGAACGGCCAGCCCATCAGGTCGACCCCGAGCTTCAGGTGCGTGTCGACCGCGTCGCCGAGGACGGCCGAGGTCGCCGGGGCCGCCAGCAGTTCCCCTAGCTGTGCCGGCATCAATCCGGCGACGATCCCCAGCGCGCCGAGCACGAGCGGCCCGGCCAGCATCGCCATGGGCGCCTCATGCGGGCGAATCGGCGTCGGCAGCACTTCGCCCATGAACGGCTTGATCAGCACCGCCAGGCCGATCGCGCCGAGCAGCGCGTTGCCCAGCACCAGCGCCGCCAGCGCAACAAGCGGCTGCACCTGCCCGAGGGCGAGGGCGGCGTACATCTCCTCCTTGGCGAAGAACCCGAGCAGCGGCGGCAGCCCGAGCATCGCCGCCGATGCCATGATGGTGCCGATGAAGGTCACCGTCATGTGGTCGCGCAATCCGCCGAGCGCGGTAATGTCGCGCGTGCCCGTGCCATGGTCGATGGCGCCGACGACAAGGAACAGCCCGGCCTTGTAGAGCGCGTGCGCGAGGAAGTAGAGCACCGCCCCGGTGATCGCGAGCTCGGTGCCGGCCCCCAGCAGCAGCATCAGCAGGCCGAGCGAGGCGAGCGTCGTCTGCGCCAGCATCTGCTTCAGATCGGTCTGGCGCAGCGCCATCACCGCGCCCCAGAGCAGCGTGGCGCCGCCGAACGCCATCAGCGTCGTGTTCCAGATCGGCTCGCCCCCCAGGTGCGGGGTCATGCGCGCCACGAGGTAGACCCCGCCCTGCACCATGGTCGCCGAATGCAGGTAGGCCGAGACCGGGGTCGGCGCTTCCATGGCGTTGGGCAGCCAGAAGTGGAACGGGACCTGCGCCGACTTGGTGAAGGCAGCGGCAAGCACCAGCCCGACCAGCAGCGGATAGGCCTCGCCCGCGAGGCTTCCCGCCGCGCTCAGGTCCCAGCTGCCGGTCACGGCACGGATCGTCACTCCGGCCGCCAGCAGGCAAAGCCCGCCGATCCCGGTCACCACCAGCGCCTGTATCGCCGCGCGCCGCGCCGCCTGCCGCGTATGGTCGAAACCGATCAGCAGGAACGAGGCGACCGAGGTCAGTTCCCAGAACAGGTAGAGCGCCACCAGGTTGTCGGCCAGCACCAGCCCCTGCATCGCCCCCATGAAGGCGAGCAGGAAGCCGAGGAACAGTCCCTGCCGATGACCCTTGAGATACGCACCGGAATAGAGCAGCACGAGGGCTCCGACGCCGGCGATGGTCAGCGCAAAGGTCAGGCTCAGACCGTCGACGAGGAAGCTCAGCTCCAGGCCCCAGGAGGGCGCCCAGGGCCAGGCGACCCGCACCGGAACCCCGTCCGACACGCTGCCGACCAGCGGCCAGAGCGCCGCGAACCCCGCCAGCGGCACCAGCGCCGCCACCCAACCGGCGACATCGCCGACAAGCCGATGGACGAGCGGAAACAGCGCTGCCGCAACAAAGGGCAGCAGCACCACCAGCGCAACGGCAATGTCAGGCCTGGCCTCCACCCGGATGCGCCTCTTCCACGGGACTCGAGTTCCGCGTCAGCTTAAACGCCCACTTGGCTCCCGCAAGGCAAACCGGTCCGCCTCCGGCTGCCCACCACAGCTTTGTGAGTGCCGCAGGATTTGCGGTCGGCCGACAAAATCGCCATATCTGGGCCCGTAACGGAGATCCCAACATGAGCGAGACCCTCAAGGTTCAGAAGTCGGACGACGAGTGGCGCGCGCTGCTCTCGCCGGAGCTCTACCGCATCGCGCGGGAGCACGGCACCGAGCCGGCCTGGTCGCACCTGTACAACACCGAAAAGCGCGACGGCATGTACTACTGCGCCGCCTGCAACGCGCCGCTGTTCTCGTCGGACACCAAATATGAGTCCGGCTCGGGCTGGCCGAGCTTCTTCAAGCCGCTCGACGGCGCCGTCGATCAGTCGATCGACCGCTCGCACGGCATGGTCAGGGTCGAGGCGCATTGCGCCAGTTGCGGCGCCCACCTCGGCCACATCTTTCCCGACGGCCCCAACCCCACCGGCCAGCGCTTCTGCATGAACGGCACCAGCCTCGCCTTCAAGCCCGAGGCCTGATACCAGACCCAGCCAGACCCACCGGCGTCATCCCCGCGGAAGCGGGGACCCCAGTGCGCGCTATCGGCCTCCAGCAGCGCTGCGAAGCCCCACTGGGCTCCCGCTTCCGCGGCAATAACGCCGGTGGCAGTCGGCATGACACCGCCCTTGCCCTCCGCTAGAACCCCGGCATGACCAGTCCCATTACCACCCCGCCCGTCGCCGAACGCCGCCAGCATGCCACGACCACCCACGGCATCACCCGGCAGGACCCCTATCACTGGCTGCGCGCCGACAACTGGCAGCAGGTGATGCAGGAGCCCGAGGCGCTCCCCGCCGACATCCGCGCCTATCTCGAGGCCGAGAACGCCTATTTCGAGGAAGCCTTCGAAACCCCGCACGCAGACCTGCGCGAGACGATCTTCGAGGAGATCAAGGGCCGCATCAAGGAAGACGAGTCGGGCATCCCGTCGGCCGACGGGCCTTGGGCCTACAACTCGCGCATGGAGGAGGGCAAGCAGTACCCCATCCTCGTGCGCACGCCGCGCGACGGGGGCGCCGAGCAGATCCTGCTCGACTGCAATATCGAGGCCGGCGACGACTATTTCGGCTTCGGCGGCGGCGACCACTCGCCCTCGCACAAGCTCTTCGCCTGGAGCGCCGACCGCGCCGGCAGCGAATACTACACGCTCCACATCCGCGACCTGACGACCGGCAAGGACACCGGCGAAGTGATCGAGAACATCGCCGGGGGCGGCGTCTGGTCGGCCGATTCCTCGGCCATCTACTATTCCGAGTACGACGACAACCACCGCCCGTTCCGCGTCCGCCGCCACGTGCTCGGCACGCCGCAGGCCGACGACGAGATCGTCTACGAGGAAGACGATCCGGGCTTTTTCGTCGGCGTCGACGAGACGCTCAACCGCAAGTACATCGTCATCGACGCGCATGACCACCAGACCTCCGAGTTCTGGCTGATCGATGCCGAGAAGGGCGGCGCGCCGCACCTCGTCGCCCCCCGTGTCACCGATCGCGAGTATGACCTCGAGGATCGCGACGGCACCTTCTACATCCTCACCAACGCCAATGGCGCCGAGGACTTCAAGATCGTCACCGTCGCCGCCGAAAACCCGGCGGCCGAGAACTGGGTCGACCTCGTGCCGCACCGGCCGGGTGTCCTCATCCTCGACATCATCCTGCTACAGCACCACCTCGTCCGCCTCGAGCGCTTCGAGGGCCTGCCGCGCATCGTCGTGCGCAATCTCGACGATGGCGACGAGTGGACGGTGAAGTTCGACGAGGAGGCCTATTCGCTCGGCATGTCGGCCGGCTTCGAGTTCGACACGACCACCATCCGCTTCACCTATTCCTCGCCGACGACCCCGTCACGGACCTACGACCTCGACCTCGTCACGCGCGCGCGCACCCTGCTCAAGGAGCAGGAGGTCCCCTCCGGCCACAACCCGGAGGACTACGAGACGCGCCGCATCTTCGCCGAGGCCGCGGATGGCGAGCGCGTGCCGGTCACCCTGCTCTATCGCAAGGGCCTCAAGCTCGACGGCTCCGCTCCGGCGCTGCTCTACGGCTATGGCGCCTATGGCATGGCCATGCCGGCGAGCTTTTCGGTGAGCAAGCTCAGCCTCGTCGACCGTGGTTTCGTCCACGCCACCGCCCATGTCCGCGGCGGCATGGAGAAGGGCTACGCCTGGTACCGGAACGGCCGGCGCGAGCACAAGGTGAACACCTTCACCGATTTCATCGCCGCCGCCGAAACGCTGATCGCGCTCGGCTACACGTCGAAACGGCGCATCGTTGCCGAGGGCGGGTCGGCGGGCGGCCTGCTGATGGGCGCCGTCACCAACATGCGCCCCGACCTGTGGGCCGGCGTCATCGCCGAAGTGCCGTTCGTCGACGTGCTCAACACCATGCTCGACGCCTCGCTGCCGCTCACCCCGCCCGAATGGCCCGAATGGGGCAACCCGATCGGCGACAAGGCCGCCTACGAGCGCATCGCCGGCTACGCGCCCTATGAGCAGGTCGAGCCCAAGGACTATCCGCCGATCTTTGCGCTCGCCGGGCTCACCGATCCGCGCGTCACCTACTGGGAGCCGGCCAAGTGGGTGGCCAGGCTGCGCGCCACCAAGACCGACAGCAACCCGCTCTATTTGAAGACCCACATGGACGCCGGCCACGCCGGCGCCTCGGGCCGCTTCGACCAGCTCAAGGAAACCGCCGTGAGCTATGCCTTTGCCCTGGCGTGCGTGGGGCTTGATACGATCGACTGACCGGTCAGCCGTCGCCTCCCCCCCTTGAGGGGAGGGATCGAGGGGGGTGGTGCGGCGATCGCCGCTGGTCCCACCCCAACCCCTGCCCTCGAGGGGGAGGGACAGCACGGGCTTTGCGCCTTCCTGCGTCGGATTGGACTAAATCGTCAGAATCCGGGAATTGTTGAGCAAAGCCAAAGGGCCTATATCCAAGCGAGCCCAGCCGCATTTCGCATAAGACCCAATGGAGGCATCCAGAATGGCATACGAACTCCCCCCGCTGCCCTACGCCTATGACGCGCTCGGCCCGTACATGAGCAAGGAAACGCTCGAGTACCACCACGACAAGCACCACCAGGCCTATGTCACCAACGCAACCAAGCTCGCCGAGGGCAAGGGCCTCGAGGTTCTCGAACTCGAGGACCAGGTCAAGGAAGTGTTCGGCAAGGATCCCGGCCTGTTCAACAACCTGGGCCAGCACTACAACCACGTGCACTTCTGGAACTGGATGAAGCCCAACGGTGGCGGCGGCGCCAGCAAGGTCCCGGCCGCGCTGCTCAAGGCGATCGACTCCGACCTCGGCGGCTTCGACAAGTTCCGCGCCGATTTCATCGCGGCCGGCACTACCCAGTTCGGTTCTGGCTGGGCCTGGCTGTCGCTCAAGGACGGCAAGCTGCAGGTCACCAAGACCGCCAACGGCGAGTCGCCGCTGGTGCACGGCAATGCCAAGCCGCTGCTCGGCGTCGACGTGTGGGAGCACTCCTATTACATCGACTACCGCAACGCGCGCCCGAAATACCTCGAGGCCTGGTTCGACAACCTGGTGAACTGGGAACACGTCGAGTTCCTGTTCGAAGAAGCCAGGTAAGGCCGTCTCCACCGCCCTTTCAAAGGCCCGCCCCGGCGGGCCTTTTTCTATTCCCGGCGCGTGCCAACCTGCTCGCAGGCCCCCCCTTGTGGGGGAGGCCGGGAAGGGGGTGGCCCCGCGCACCACCGCCGCGATTCAACCACCCCGCCACCCATTCCACCTTCCCGGCGCCGTCACACAATGGTAACGATTAGTTAACCATAGCGCCGGGGAACCACCGTGGCCGAGCCGTCCCGCACCATCGCCGTCCTCGTCGCCAATCCGGCGCTGGGCTCGATCCTGAGCATGGTGCTGGCGTCGGTGCCGAGCTATCGCGTCCGCCCTTTCGACTCCGAGGTCGCGCTCGTCACCTACATGCGGCTCGCCCCCGTCGACGTCGTGGTCACCGATTTCGACAGCGCCGGCGCCCGGGCCGACCGCGTGACGCGCGACCTGAGGGCCGACGACGCCATCCCGTACCGCGACTACCAGGTGATCGCGCTCGCCAGCGAAGTCTCGCCGGAGACCAAGAACCTTTGCATCGCGGCGGGAATCGACGAAGTGATCGTCAAGCCGATGTCGCCGAAGTACCTGGTCGAGCGCGTCCGCTCGCGCCTCGCCCGTCGCGCCGCGCCGCCGGCACGCGCCATCGGCACCGGTACGCTCCGCCGCCCCGACTTCTCGCAATACGGCAACGTCATCCCGCTCTGGACCCGCGAGCGGCCGCTACCGCAGCACTGAGGCCAGACTCCCCTCACCCGTCTCGCGCTGTGCGCGATCCACACTCTCCCCGTCGGGGAGAGGTATAGTGGCCCATCACCAGCGTCGCGGGATCCTTCTCCCCGTCGGGGACAAGGTGGCGCGTAGCGCCGGATGAGGGGTGGCGATCAGCGCAGCCTCACACCGCCACGCTCAGCGCCCAGCCGACCTTGTTCCACAGGTCCTCGACGTTGTCGGTGAACACCACCACGCGTTCGGAGTGGCTCACCGAATGGCTCAGCACGTCCGTCGCCAGGCCGCGCATGGCCTCGAAGGCGCGATGGTGGTTGAGCAGCACGACCGGCTTGCCGCTGTCGCCGCCACCCACCCGCACCCAGGTGCGATAGAGCGCCGCCGCCGAAGCCAGCGACCCCGGCAGGCCGACGAACACCTGCGCCAGTTCGCCGACGCGCCTGATCCGCGCCTCGGGATCGTCGATCCGCTCGACCGGCACCTCGCTCAGCGCCGGCGGTGCCTGGAAGTTGGCGTCGGCGACGATCAGCACCTCGCCGCCCGCGGCCCGCGCGCTGGTGATCAGCGGGATGGCGTCCAGCGTCTCTTCCGCAAGGCACACCAGCCGTGCGCCATGGCGCGCCAGGATCGTCCCGGCCTGCGTCATGATCGGCGCGCGCTCGGCATCGCCAGGCCCCTTGTCCGAGGCGAACACCGCAAGCGTCGGATGCGTCGTCGGGGGATTACCGGCCACGGGTCAGGCCACCCAGAATGCCGCGCACCAGCGCCCGCCCGAGGCTGGATGCCGCCGAGCGGGCCATGGAGGTGATGGCCGCCTCGACCGGCGTCTGCCGCGTCGACCGACGCGGCTGGGCAGCGCGGTCCGCCTTCTCCTGCGCCGCCGCGGCCTTGGCATCGGCGTCCGCCTGCTTCTGCGCCGCCTCGGCGGCCTGGCGCTCGCCGGCCTTGCGGGTCAGCACCTCGTAGGCGGATTCACGATCGACCAGGGTGTCGTACTGGCCGGCCACGGGCGAACTGGCGATCACCGCCTGCCGCTCCTCCGGGGTCAGCGGACCGACCTGGCCCGAAGGCGGCCGGATCAGCGTCCGGCCGACGATGGAGGGGATACCCTTGTCCTCGAGCACGGAAACCAGCGCCTCGCCGATGCCGAGCTGGGTAATCACCTCCTCGGTGGAGAAGTCCGGGTTGGGCCGGAACGACTCGGCGGCCATCTTCACCGCCTTCTGCTCCTTGGGCGTATAGGCGCGCAGCGCGTGCTGGACGCGGTTGGAAAGCTGCGCCAGCACGGCGTCAGGGATGTCGATGGGGTTCTGGGTGACGAAATAGACGCCGACGCCCTTGGAACGCACGAGCTTGACCACCTGCTCGACCTTGTCGACCAGCGCCTTGGGGGCATCGTCGAACAACAGGTGTGCCTCGTCGAAGAAGAACACCAGCCGCGGCTTGTCCGGATCGCCAACCTCGGGCAGCACTTCGAACAGTTCGGACAGCAGCCAGAGCAGGAACGTGGCGTAGAGCCGCGGAGCCCGCATCAGCTCGTCCGCCGCCAGCACCGAGACATAGCCCTTGCCATCGACCGTGGTGCGCATGAAATCGCGGATGTCGAGCGCCTTCTCGCCGAAGAACTGGTCGCCGCCCTGCTGCTCGAGCACCAGCAGCGCACGCTGCACGGCACCGACCGTGGCCGAGGCGACGTTGCCGTACTTCACCGAAATCGCCGAAGCATCGTTGGCGATCTCGACCAGCAGCGCCCGCAGGTCCTTGAGGTCGAGAATCAGCAGGCCGTTGTCGTCGGCATACTTGAAGGCGATGTTCAGCACGCCTTCCTGGGTATCGTTGAGGTCGAGAATGCGGCTCAGCAGCAATGGCCCCATCTCCGAGACGGTCGTTCGCACCGGATGGCCCTGCTTGCCGAACAGGTCCCAGAAGATGGTGGGGAACTTGTTCGCCGCGTAGTCGGTGAAGCCGATGTCGGCCGCGCGCTTGGTCTGCCAGTCGAGCATCTTGCCCATGGCGGCAATGCCGGACAGGTCGCCCTTGATGTCGGCGGCAAACACCGGCACGCCGGCGGCCGAGAAGCCCTCGGCGATTACCTGCAGCGTGACCGTCTTGCCGGTGCCGGTGGCGCCGGTCACCAGCCCGTGCCGGTTGCCGTACTTGAGCGCCAGGTATTCCGGCCGCGTGCTGTTGCCGAGATAGACCTTGTCGGGAAGGAGCATGACGTCTCGCTGGATTCGGGTTCGCCGATGAACCCAACTCTATAGCGGGGGCGGCATGGGGTGCCAAATGAAAGCGGTGGCGGGTGCACGGCCGGCTCGCTTGCGTCCGACATCACCCCGCCGTCATTCCCGCGAAAGCGGGAACCCAGTGGGGCGTTTCTGCACTCGCGAAGGTGGATGGCTCGGCACTAGGTTCCCGCTTTCGCGGGAATGACGACGGTGCGGGTTACCCCTCCAGCCCGAGCGGATCCTCGTCGAGCGGCCACATCGGGCGCGGCAGGCGCTTGAACGGGAGCTGCTTCCAGTCCGGATTGCTCGTGCCGGGCGTCGCGACGAACAGTTGCTTGCGCGTGTTGGTGACGAACAGGTCCTTGTGCTTGTAGAGGTTCTTGATCGAGACGACCTGCTTGTCGTCGAAGCTGATGCCATGCAGCGAGAAGAGGCTGAGCGAATAGAGGTTCGTGCGCAGCGTCGTCAGCAGCACCTCGACGCCCTCGACCCGCACCACCGCGACATCGCCGATATCGATGCGCTCGCCGGGCAGGTGATCCTGGTACGCATTGCGCTTGAGGAACAGCACCTCGGCCTCGGCGTCGAGCGGCGGGCCGGAAAAGGGCTCGAACTTGCCGCCGATCCTCAGCCGCAGCTTCGCGCCCACTCCGACCTGGAAGCAGATGCCGACCGCCATCGGGTCCCACAGCGGCGCGACGACCGCGTTGCGGATGCCATTGTCGATGAAGGCCCTCAACACATGCGTGGTGTCGCCGGGCGCGCCGGAGCCGATCTGGTCGGCTGTGTCGGCGATCAGCAGCGGCTTGTCGCCCTTGATCCGCGCCTCGGCGATGGCCTCCTCGAACGAGGTGAAGGGCAGCGTCGCCTCGCGGCGGATGCGGTAGAACCACTTGCCGTACTTTTCTGCCGCGGCCTCGGCGACCCGCATGTCGCCGTCGGCGATGGCCAGCATCTTGGCGCCGGCGAGCGGCACGTCGGCCCACGGGAAGCCGTGGTTCAGCGACAGCGACAGGATGCCGTCCTTGCCCTCCGCCTCGATGATGGCGGCAGAGAACTCGATCATCGGCCCTTCCATCGTGGTCGGGAACAGGCCCATGGTCTTGCAGTCGAACAGCGCCATCTTGGGGTCGATCTCGCCCTTCAGCAGCCGCACCATCAGGTCGAACAGGTCCTCGGCGCGCTCGGCGTGGTCGATATGCGGGTACGTCTTGTAGATGACGATCAGGTCGGCGGCGTCGACGATGGTGTTGTCGACATGCCCGTGCAGGTCGAGCTCCACGCCGATCTTGGTGCGCTCGCCAACCTGGGCCCGGATGCGCGAGACGAGGTCGCCCTCGCAGTCGTCGTAGCCGAAGGCGACCATCGCGCCGTGCAGGTAGAGCAGCACAGCGTCGACCTCGCCGGCCGCGGCGAGGTCGGCGAGGATGCGGTCGCGCATGGCCTCGTAGTCGGCCTTCACCGTTGGGCCGGCCGGGTTGGCGAAGGCGAACAGGCTCTGCACCACGTCCCAGCCGAGTGCCTTGCCCCGCTTCAGCCAGATCTGGCTCGGCGCCGACCAGGGCGACGAGGGCAGCGTTTCGATCGCGCCCTCGTTCCACATGCAGGCCTTGAAGTCGTCGATCCCGGTCGGAAACGAGGCGAAGGTGTTCGTCTCGGTGCCCAGGGTGGCGATGAACAGGCGCATGTGCGATTTCCTCCGATGCGGGGCAAGCCTAGGAATCGCCCCCGCGTCGGTCAACGCGTGGCTGTTCCATGGGAAGGAACGCATGCTCCGCAACAAGCGATGACGAGAATATCAGTCACTTCGCTAGTCTTCTCGTCACCCCGAGACTATGTTGACCACACACAAGGGATGCATCATGGCCAAGCGAGCGTTCTACGTACGCGCCAAGTGGGATCCGACATCGCGGGTCTACTACACCGACAGCGACATCGTTGGACTGCATGTCGAGGCATCCACCATTGAGGAACTGGAGGCAATCGTGATGGAGGTTGCCCCGGAGTTGATCGTGAGCAATCACCTGTCGGCGGATGATCTGGTCAACAAGCCGATGCGCGAGCTTGTGCCGGCCATCCTGTTTGAGAAGCCGCTGGCCAAGGCCAGTTGAGGTGGTTCAAGGCTACTACGGTGCCGTTGCCAAGGAACTGCGCCGGCTGGGCTTTCGCTACATCTCAAACGCCAAGGGCTCCCACGAGAAGTGGGTCAATGACGCTGGCGTCACGCTGATAGTCCCTCGCAATCTGATGGTCAGGCACACCGCCAACGGCATCCTGAAGGACGCCGGCAGCGAGCTTCACCTCTAGTGCGTCGTGGGCAGCCCCGACGCTACAAGGAGGTCGACGCCTGCCCGACCATCTGCCAGCCGCCCTTGGTCTTGAGGAAGCAGACCCCCGAGGCATAGGGCTTCTGTAGCTCGACCTTGTCGAAGTTGACAAAGCCCGCGCCCCCCTCTGGCAGGTGCACCGCGATCCAGCGCCCCGGCGCGTCGGTATCGTAGTCGAGCGCGTAGAGCAGATCGGGCTGCAGCGTCGCCGCCACTGTCCCCTTGGCGTCGGGCGTGGCGAGCACCTCGGTCGCTGCGTCGACATAGAACAGGCTCGAGCTCTGGATCTTGAGCTTGTCGGCGAGCTTCTTGACCGCCTTGGCATCGAAGCTGCGGTAGGCGTAGGTGCACACAGTGCCCTTCGGCATCATCGGGTCGGTGCCCCAGGCCTGGCGGGCGGTCATCGACTCGACGATGAATTCGCGCGCCGCCCCGATGGCGAAGCGGCCGACGTCGCTTCCGTCCGCTGTCACGGGTAGGTCGCCGCCGGTGTTGTAGCCGAGCTGGGTGAGCTTCTCTTCGGTCGTCTTGAACGGACCGAGCGTCTCCTTGTGGCGCGAAATGGCGAGTTCGAGCCCGCCATCCACGGTCACGATCTTGTCGGCGATGCCCGCGCCGATGGCGTCGCCATTGCCCTTCTCGACCGCATCGAGGAAGGCGGTCGCCCAGTCGATCAGGTCCTGCGACGGCGTCACCGTCTCGGCCGGCTTCAGCTTGATCGGCTGATAGGGTTCGCCCGCGACGGCGGGCAGGCATATCGCCGCGAGGGCGAACGACAGGGCAGCAAGACGCAAGATTTCCTCCAGTTTCGCGGGCGCCGGCCCGCCGATGTGCATGAGACGCGGCTCGGGCGTGGTTCCTTGGGCTAGAGCTGCGGCACGGCAAGCCGCATTTCGCCGACCTCGAAGCCGCGCACGTTCTTGATCGCAGGGCGCGCGAACTTCCCCAGCACCGCGCGCTGGTTGTCATCCGGATCGGCGAACTGCAGCAAGAGGTTGGCGACCAGCGTCTGGCTGGCCAGCATGTTGCCGTCGTCGACCTTCAGTGCGTAGCCCCAGCCCTTGTCGCGGATCGCGCCGCACTGCACGCCCTCGGCCCCGCCCTTCTGCATCACGCGGCCGGCAAAGGCCGCCATGACCAGCGTATCGAGGTGGCCGGTCCCGGCGACGAGCATCGGGTGGGTGGTCGCGGCATCGAAGATGCGGTGCGCGGCGGTCGCGAGATCGTCGGGCAGGCCCTGCCCCGTCGCCATGCGGGCAAAACCGCGGGCGAACGCGGTCAGGGGCGCCGCCCAGGTGGGGATCGAGCAGCCATCGGTGCCGCACAGGTCCTCGCTCAGGTGTTCGCCGACCACGGCCTCGATGGCGCGGCGTACCGATTGCTGCACCGGATGGTTGCGCTCGACGTAGCCGTGCGTATCGACCCCGAGCGCGCGCGCCACGCTGAGCATCCCCGAATGCTTGCCCGAGCAGTTGTTGTGCAGCGCCGTCGGCTCCTCGCCGGCACGTCGCAGCGCCTCGCGGGCGCGGGCGTTGGTCGGTTGGTGGGCGCCGCATTCGAGGTCCATGGGCGCCAGCCCGACATGGTCGAGGAACTGCGTCACCCCCAGCACATGCACGTCCTCGCCGTGATGCGAGGCGCAGGCTAGCGCCAGTTCTTCGTTGCTGATGTGGAACCGGTCGATGGCGCCGGAGGTGACCATGGCGAGGGCCTGCATCGACTTGATCGCCGAGCGCGGGAACACCGGGCGCGCGATGTCGCCGGCCGAGGCAATGATGTTGCCCTGGGCGTCCGCGATCACGAAGGCGGCGCGGTGGCGGTTCTCCACGTAGCTGCCGCGCGTCTGCTCGATGAGGATGGGGTTGGCGTCCACGACAGAACTGCTCGCGAAAAGAAAGAGGCCCGGGGGTTCTCTTGGAACGCCGCCGGGCCGCGAAGTCAATCTGTGGAGGTCAGTCAAAAGGCAAGTCGGTGCATGGGAGGCGTAGTCGGGAGGAGCCGCCGCGCCGTTGGAGGCGACGCGCCGGAAATCGGTCAGATGTCCCAGTCGTAGGCCATCTCGAGGAACCTGGCGTTGACCCAGCCCCGGGTGTGCTGCTGCTCGACGAGGCACCAGTCGGCGCCGCCCTGGGGCGAGACGATGCAGCGCTCGACCCAGACCGAGGTCCTGGGCTCGAACGCGCCGACCTTCTGCGAATAGGAGGCAGGCCACTTGCGGGCGTTCAGCACGTCCCAGTGCTTGACGCCGACGATCCGGGCCGGGCTGCCAACCTCGTAGCCGGCGGCCAGGGCGGGCTGGACGGCGAAAGCGGCGACGCCCGCGATGATCAGGCCCGCGAGGGTGGCGACCAGCAGCTTTTCTTGGTTCTTGTTCATCTTGGCATCCTTTCGGGGCCCGGTGTCGATCTGTTGTGCCCACCATGCCGCCCTCCGATTGAACCCCCACTGAGGCCCCTGTTCAGGCAGCGTTCATCGGCGCGGCACTGTCGCGGCGAAAATGCGAAAGGCGGGAACCGGGGTCCCCGCCCTTTCGCCGTGCGATCTGCGGTCAGAGCTTGCCGAAGTGATGGACGTAGAGGTTGACGGTATCGTCGCCCATCATGCGCACGGCGACGACGTCGTCGGCATGAAACCCCTTCCGGCCCAGGACCTCGACGAGCACGCGGTTCTTCGCGATGGAACTCCGCAGGTACGCCGCATTGCCATCGGAGCGCATCAGCGTGTCGGAGGGGCAGAGTTCGGTGACCCAGACGCGGTAGTGGTTGTCGACGCCGAGCACCTCGGCCGGATAGACCCGCTTCATGTAGCCCAGCTGGTCGCCGCAGCTCTCGCCGCTGCCGGTTTCGTGGGTCGGGCATTGCGGGCCGGCGGTACAGGGCGGCCCGGATTGGGCGGTGGCCGGCAAAGCGGAGGCGGTGGTCAGGATAGCGAAGGCGAAAGCGGCAAGGGCCTGCTTGTTCATTTCTGTCTCCTGATGATGGGCGCTCGCGGCGCCGGTGCTGCGTTCGGACGTGGAGGCACTTGGCCTCCCTGACGCTGGCGACTGCACATAGTCCCCTGGCCTTGAACCGGCCCTGACGGGGGCGTTCAGGCTCGTGACAGCATGCCCCCAGGCCATGCTAGGGTCAGGCAAATCAGATTTCGGGAGGTGCCAGATGGCAAAGGTTCTGGTGACGGGCGGCAGCGGCAAGCTGGGCCGCGCAGTGCTGAAGGACCTCGTCGCGAACGGCTACTCGGTGCTCAATGTCGACCAGGTGCCGCCACGCGACGCCATCTGCCCCAGCGTGCGGATCGACCTCACCGATTTCGGCCAGGTGGCGCAGGCCATCCTTGGCGGCATCGACGAAAAGAGGGGGCCGTTCGACGCCGTCGTCCACCTCGCCGCGATCCCGGCGCCGGGCCTGTTCGCCAACAGCCGCACCGTCGCGAACAACGTGCCGACCAGCTACAACGTGTTCGAGGCCTGCCGCCTCGCCGGGATCAAGAACGTCGTCTTCGCTTCGAGCGAAACGGTGCTCGGACTGCCATTCGAAACGCCCCCGCCCTATGTGCCGGTGGACGAGGAGTACTTCCCGCGCCCCGAAACGGCCTACTCGCTGGGCAAGCTCCTCGACGAGACCATGGCGGCGCAGTACTGCCGCTGGGATCCGAGCCTCAAGATGGTTGGCCTGCGCTTTTCCAACGTCATGGACGTCGAGGACTACAAGGCCTTTCCGGGCTTCGATGCCGACCCCGGCCTGCGCAAGTGGAACCTCTGGGGCTATATCGACGCGCGCGACGGCGCGCAGGCGGTGCGCCGCGGCATCGAGGCCGAGTTCAAGGGCTTCGAGCCGTTCATCATCGCCAACCATGACACGGTGATGAGCCGCTCCAACATGTCCCTGATGGCCGAGGTATTCCCCAACGTGCCGCACAAGCGCGAGCTCAGCCAGAATGGCACGCTGCTCTCCATCGACAAGGCGCGCCGCATGCTCGACTACAACCCGCAGCACAGCTGGCGGAACCACGTCTGACCAACGAACCGGGCCACTGAGGGGCTCTCACCCTGGGCTGCCCAGGTCACGGGGTCATCCCCCGCGAAAGCGGGGATCTCCGTTTGGCCGCGCACGCCGAAAACCGAGGCTCCCGCTTGCGCGAGAACGACTCGGTAAGTCACGGCCGATGCACGAGGCCACGGCCCCTTCTCCCCGTCGGAGCCCGGTCGCGCTGGACCGCGCCACCGCGCCGTGACATCAAGGCTTGGTGATTTGCCGCAATCCGGCCAACAGTGCTGCTTTGCTCGCTGCTGACTGACTCCCGGATCCCTGGAGACGCCATTGGGCGCCTACATCCTCCGCCGCATCCTCCTGATGATCCCGACCCTGTTCGGCATCATGCTCCTGACTTTCGTCATCGCCCAGTTCGCGCCGGGCGGGCCGGTCGAGCAGATGATCGCACAACTGAGCGGGCAGAACGTCTCGGCGACCCAGGCGATTTCGGGCAGCAGCCAGGGCGATTTCGCCGGGCAGAACGTGGTGAAATCCACCACCGAGACCGGCGCGCAGGGCACCGGCGGCTATCGCGGCGGGCGCGGGCTGCGCCCCGAGATCCTGGCCCGGATCGAAAAGCAGTTCGGCTTCGACAAGCCGCCGGTCGAGCGCTTCTTCACCATGCTGTGGAACTACATCCGCTTCGATTTCGGCAACAGCTACTTCCGTGACATCTCGGTCATCGACCTGATCAAGGAGAAGCTGCCGGTCTCGATCACGCTTGGCGTGTGGATGACGCTGCTCGGCTACGGCATCTCCATCCCGCTCGGCATCCGCAAGGCGGTCAAGGACGGCACGCGGTTCGACCTGTGGACCTCTGTCGTGGTGATTGTCGGCTACTCGATCCCGTCCTTCCTGCTCGGCGTGCTGCTGATCGTGCTGTTCGCCGGCGGCAGCTTCTGGAACATCTTCCCGATTCGCGGCATCGTGTCGGAGAACTGGGCCAGCCTGCCCTGGTACCAGCAGGTTCTCGATTACCTGTGGCACATCACGCTGCCGATCACCGCATTGGCGGTCGGCGCCTTCGCCACCTCGACGCTCTTGGTCAAGAACTCGTTCCTCGACGAGATCCGCAAGCAGTACGTGGTCACCGCCCGCGCCAAGGGACTCAGCGAACGCGGCGTGCTCTACGGCCACGTCTTCCGCAACGCCATGCTGCTGGTCATCGCGAGCTTTCCCGCCGCGTTCGTTGGCGCCTTCTTCGGCGGCTCGCTGCTGATCGAGGCGATCTTCTCGCTCGATGGGCTGGGCTATCTCGGCTACGTCTCGGTGCTCAACCGAGACTATTCGGTGGTCTTCGCCACGCTTTACATCTTCTCGCTGCTCGGGTTGGTCATCAACCTCGTCTCCGACCTCATGTACATGTGGATCGACCCGCGCATCGATTTCGAGAGCCGGGCCGTCTGATGCAAGCAGCAACGCTCCGCGGTTCGCGCTATCTCGCCTTCGCGCCCGCCGATGCGGCGCGCTCGGCGCCGCTCCTTTCCCCGATCAACCAGCGCCGCATCAGGACCTTCAGCGCCAACAGGCGCGCCGTATGGTCGCTGTGGCTGTTCGTGATCCTGTTCGGCCTGGCGCTTGCCTCGGACTTCATCGCCAACGACCGGCCGCTGCTCGCCTCCTACAAGGGCGAACTGCTGGTGCCGGCCCTCGTCGACTATCCGGAGACAAAGTTCGGTGGCTTCCTCGCCCAGACCATCTATCGCGACCCGTTCATCGCCGACGAGATCAGCACCAACGGCTGGATGCTGTGGCCGCCGATCCGCTATGGCGACGCCACCGTGGACGAGTCGCTGGGCACCAGCGCCCCCGCCCCGCCATCATGGATGCTCACCGACGAGGTGCGCTGCTCGCGCTATCCGCTCGGGCCCGACGATCCGGCCTGCCGGGATATCGGCAATCTGCACTGGCTCGGCACCGACGACCAGGGCCGCGACGTGGTGGCCCGCCTCTTCTACGGCTTCCGCGTCTCGGTGATCTTCGGGCTGCTGCTGACCATCGCGTCCTCGGTCATCGGCGTCATCGTCGGCGCCGTGCAGGGCTATTTCGGCGGCTGGACCGACCTGATCGGCCAGCGCCTGCTCGACGTCTGGGGCTCGATGCCGACGCTCTACGTGCTGCTGATCATCTCGAGCGTGCTGGTGCCCGGCTTCTGGGTGCTGCTGTTCGTCCTGATCCTGATGAGCTGGACCAGTCTCGTCGGCATCGTGAGGGCCGAGTTCCTGCGCGCTCGCAACCTCGAATACGTAGCGGCGGCGCGGGCGCTGGGGGTGAGCAACACGCAGATCATGCTGCGGCACCTGCTCCCCAACGCCATGGTCGCGACGCTGACCTTCATGCCGTTCATCGCGGGTGGGTCGGTGTCGACGCTGACCTCGCTCGACTTCCTAGGGCTCGGCCTGCCGGCTGGCTCGCCCTCGCTGGGCGAATTGCTCAACCAGGGCAAGGAGTACCTCTTCGCCCCCTGGCTCAGCCTGACCAGCTTCGCGGTGATCGCGCTCATCCTGCTGCTCTTCGTCTTCATCGGCGAGGGCGTGCGCGACGCCTTCGATCCGCGCCGAACCTTCGCGGGACGGGCATGATGTCGCCGCTGCTCGAGGTCGAGGACCTGCATGTCGACTTCACCACCGAGGAACGCGTGGTGCATGCCGTGCGCGGGGTCAGCTTCACCATCGCGCCCGGCCAGACCGTCGCGCTGGTGGGCGAGAGCGGCTCGGGCAAGTCGGTGACGGCGCTGTCGGTGCTGAGGCTCCTTGCCTACCCGCCCGCCTCGCACCCAAACGGCAGCATCCGCTTCAAGGGCGAGGACCTGCTCGGCGCGAGCGAGGAGGCCATCCGCAAGGTGCGCGGCAACGGCATCTCGATGATCTTCCAGGAGCCGATGAGTTCGCTCAACCCGCTGCACACGGTCGAGCGGCAGGTCTCGGAAGCCCTGATCGTCCATCGCGGCATGAGCCGCACCGCCGCCAAGGCACGAACCATCGAGCTCCTCACCGAGGTCGGCATCCAGAACCCTCAGTCGCGCCTCGATGATTTCCCGCACCAGCTCTCGGGCGGCCAGCGCCAGCGCGTGATGATCGCCATGGCGCTCGCCAACGAGCCGGACCTCTTGATCGCGGACGAGCCGACCACCGCCCTCGACGTCACCGTGCAGGCCCAGGTGCTCGACCTCCTGCAATCGCTGCAGAAAAAGCGCGGCCTCGCCATCCTCTTCATCACCCACCACCTCGGCATCGTGCGCAAGATGGCCGAGACCGTGCACGTGATGACCGAGGGCAAGATCGTCGAATCTGGTCCGACCGAAACCATCTTCACAGCCGCGCAGCATGCCTACACCAGGAAGCTCCTTGCCGCCGAGCCGCGCGGCGAGCCGCTGCCGGCCGTTGCCGCGGCCGAGCCGGTCATGGTGGCGGAGCACCTGCGCGTCTGGTTCCCGATCCGGCGCGGGCTGTTCCGCCGCACCGTCGGGCACATCAAGGCCGTCGACGACGTCGACCTCACCATCCGGCGCGGCGAGACCCTCGGCGTCGTCGGCGAATCCGGCTCGGGCAAGACCACGCTCGGCCGCGCCGTGCTGCGCCTCGTGAGGTCCGAGGGCCGCATCGCCTATCTGGGCCAACCGATCGACGGGCTGCCGGCCGGCCGCATCCGCCCGCTGCGCAAGAACCTGCAGATGGTGTTCCAGGACCCCTACGGCTCGCTCAGCCCGCGCATGTCGGTCGCCGATATCGTCGCCGAGGGACTGGGCGTACATGAACCCGCGCTCACCCCGGCCGAACGCGATGCCCGCGTCGTGCAGGCCCTGCGCGAAGTCGGCCTCGAGCCTGCCGACCGGCATCGCTACCCGCACGAATTCTCGGGCGGTCAGCGCCAGCGCGTCGCCATTGCCCGGGCCATGGTGCTCGAGCCCAAGTTCGTCGTCCTCGACGAGCCGACCTCGGCGCTCGACGTCAGCGTGCAGGCCCAGGTGGTGGACCTGCTGCGCGAGCTGCAGCGCCGGCACGGGCTCACCTACATGTTCATCTCGCACGACCTGCGCGTGGTGCGCGCCCTCGCCAACCACGTGCTGGTGATGCGCGATGGCAAGGTGGTCGAGCACGGCACGGCGCGCGACATCTTCGCCGCGCCGCAGTCGGACTATACCCGCGCCCTGCTCGCGGCTGCCTTCACCACCGATTTGACGCCGCCTGCCGGCACGCTAAGCTCCCCGGAATAACGCCGCACGAGGCCCACCATGCTGCCGACCCGCCTTGCCGCCCTCATCCTCGCCGCGCTGCTCGCCGTCGCCCCCGCGGCGGCGCAGGACGCCGCGCCAAAAGTCTGGCACCACGGCAGCACGCTGATGGAAAAGCTCAAGTACCCCGAGGGCTACAAGCAGTTCGACTACGTGAACCCGGATGCGCCGGCCGGCGGCGAGGTGCGGCTGAGCTCCATGGGCGGCTTCGACACCTTCAACCCGATCCTGCCCGCGGGGGAACCCGCCGACGGCCTCGGGCTCGTGTACGAGACGCTGATGACGCCCTCGCTCGACGAGACCTCGACCTCCTATGGCCAGCTCGCCGAGGCGCTGAGCTGGCCGGATGACTATTCCTCGGTGAGCTTCCGCATGAATCCGCGCGCCAGGTGGGCGGATGGCCAGCCGGTGACGGCCGAGGACGTGGTGTGGTCGTTCCACAAGCTGGTCGAGCTCAACCCCAACTACGCCAACTACTACGCCAACGTCACCAAGGCCGAGGTCACGGCGCCGGGCGAGGTCACCTTCAGCTTCGACCAGACCGGCAACCGCGAGTTGCCCAACATCATGGGCCAGCTGCTGATCCTGCCGCAGCACTGGTGGGAGGGCACCGGACCCGACGGCAAGCCGCGCGACATCGCACGCTCGACGCTCGAGCCGCCCATGGGCTCCGGCCCGTACAAGCTGGTGAGCTTCAACGCCGGCGTCTCCATCACCTACGAGCGCGACCCGAACTACTGGGGCCTCAAGGAGCCGTTCAACGTCGGGCAGAACAATATCCAGACGCTCAAGTACGAGTACTACCGCGACGACACCGCCGAGTTCGAGGCCTTCAAGGCCGACGAGTTCGACTGGTGGGACGAAAACGTCGCCATCCGCTGGCAGAACAACTACGACTTTCCCGCCGTCAAGGACGGGCGGGTGGTCAAGGAGCTGTTCGAGAACCCCTATCGCGACAACGGCGTCATGGTCGGCTTCGTCCCCAACCTGCGCCGCCCGCTGTTCCAGAACGAAGCGCTGCGCGAGGCCATGCTCTACGCCTTCGACTTCGAGGAACTCGACAAGCTGCGCTTCTTCGGCCAGTACGACCGCATCAACTCGTTCTTCTACGGCACCGAACTCGCCTCCTCGGGCCTGCCGCAGGGCGAGGAGCTCGACATCCTCAACTCGGTGAAGGACCTGGTGCCGCCGAGCGTGTTCACCACCGAGTACAAGAACCCGGTCAACGGCGATCCGACCAAGCTGCGCGCCAGCCTCCGCACCGCCAACGAGATCCTGACCAAGGCCGGCTACACGCTCCAGGGCACGCAGTTGCTGGACCCCGCCGGGCAGCCGGTGACCTTCGAGATCCTGCTCAACGGCCCGGTGATCCAGCCGATCGCCACCGCCTTCGTCACCAACCTCAAGCGGCTGGGGATGAACGCCACCATCCGAACGGTCGACTCGGCCCAGTACATCGAGCGCGTCCGCAAGCGCGATTTCGACGTCATCTACACGGGCTGGTCGCAGAGCCTGTCGCCCGGCAACGAGCAGCGCTTCATGTGGAGCTCGGCCGCCGCCGACCAGGACGACAGCTCGAACTATGCCGGCATCAAGGACAAGGGCGTCGACGCACTGATCGACAAGGTCATCTTCGCCGACGATCGCGCCACGCTGGTGGCGGCGACGCACGCGCTCGACCGGGTCCTGCTCGCCCACCACTACGTCACCCCCACATACACCTTGCGCAAGTCCCGCATCGCCCGCTGGGACCGCTTCAGCCACCCCGACCAGTTGCCCGAGTTCTCGATCGGCTTCCCCACGGTGTGGTGGTACGACGAGGCCAAGGCCGCCAAGACCGGCGCGGCGAAGAACTGACGCATCGGACTGCCCCTCTCCCCGCCGGGGAGAGGGCCAGGGTGAGGGGCTGTTCACAACCGACATTGCACCCCGCCGCCTGAGCCGGTAATCCCGGTGCATGCAGCACGCTGACGTCCGCTCCGACACCCTCACCCTGCGCGGCAAGCCCCTGACCTTCGCGGACCTGGCGCGGATCGGCCTGCGCGCCGTGTCGCTGTCGGCGGACCCTGCCGCGATGCAGCGGGTCGACATCGCCCGCAAGGCGGTGGAGGACAAGATCGCGCGCGGCGAGCCGGTCTATGGCGCCACCACCGGCGTCGGCGCCATGAAGGATGTGGAGTGGTCGCCCGAGCAGCTCGAGACGTTCAACCTCGGCCTCGTGCGGGCCCACCATTTCGGCACCGGCGCGCCCTTTCCCAATTCGGTCGTGCGCAACGCCATGGCGATCCGCGTCAACACGGCGCTGACCGGCCGGGTCGGCTGCTCGCGCGAGCTTGTCGATGCCTACCTCGACCTGCTCGACAAGGACGTGGTGCCGGTCGTGCGGCGCACCGGATCGATCGGCACGGCCGACATCGGCCTCATGGGCCAGATCGGCGCGGTGCTGACCGGGGTCGGCGAGGCCGTCTACCAGAGCCGGCGCATGTCGGCCGAGGCGGCGCTTGCCGAGGCCGGCCTCAAGCCCTGCCGCATGGCGCCGCGCGACAGCCTCGCCTCGATCAGCGTCAATGCCGTCGGCTTCGCCGCCGCCGCCGAGGCCGTGCGGTCGGCGGCATCGGCCATTCGCATGCTGCTGGCGACCAGCCTCACGACTGCCGGGGCGCTCGGCGCCTCGCGCGACCCGTGGAAGGCCGTCGCGCATGTCGGCACCGAGCGCGAAGCCGAGATCGGCGCGTGGCTCTACCGCAACGCCATGGGCTGGGACTGGCCGGATGCCACCCATATCCAGGATCCGCTCAGCCTCCGGATGATGCCGCAGGTGTTCGGCGCCACCTTTGACGCGCTGCGGGTCGCCGGCGAGACCATCCTCGCCGCCACCGGCCGCACCGACGACAACCCGGTCGTGGTCGAGGGCCAGGTGCTGACCTCGGGCGGGTCGTTGCCGCTCGACGTGACGATCTACCTGCAGACCGCCCAGCTCGCCCTCGCGCATGCGGCCCGCAACTCGTTCAACCGCTGCGTGCTGCTGTCGAACGGCGCACGCCGCGACCTGCCGATCAACCTCGTGCCGCCGGGCGCCATCGCCACCGGGTTCGGGCCGATCATCAAGCTGGCGGGTGAGCTCTTCGCCCGCGTGCTCTCGATGTCCGGTTCGATCTCGGCGCAGTCGATGGTCGTCGCCGCCGGCATCGAGGACGAGGCGGCGTTCCTGCCGCTGGTGGTCGAGCGCTTCGAGCGACAGGTGCGCGCCTTGCGACGGCTCGCGGCGCTCGAGGGGCTGTTGTCGGCGCAGGCCATGGACATCCTCGGCGACCAGCCGAGCGGAGTACCGGCGTTGATCTACCAGAAGGTCCGCCAGCATGCCGCCTACTACGAGATCGACCGGCCCCTGTCGGTCGAGGTCGAGATCATCGAGAGCGACCTCGGCTCGGAGCGCAGCATGTCGGAACTGATTTCCCTCGCCCCTATTCCGTGGTTGGACGAGTTTTTCGCGCTGGGGCCGGTCGCGTAGTATCGCGAAGTATGACTTTTCGTCGGGCTCCGTATAGGTTTGGCGCCAATTCCGGCCCAGGGACCTGACAGACGGCCGGTACCAATAAGGAGACCATCATGCTTTCGAAGACACTGCTCGGTGCCGTTGCGGCACTGGCTTTCACGGTGACCGCGGCCAGTGCGCAGGTCGTCGTCTCCTCCAAGATCGATACCGAGGGCGGGCTGCTGGGCAACATCATCAGCCAGGTGCTGCAGGCCAACGGCATCGCCGTAACCGAGAAGATCCAGCTCGGCGGCACGCCGGTCGTGCGCCAGGCGATCACCTCGGGCGAGATCGACATCTATCCCGAGTACACCGGCAACGGCGCCTTCTTCTTCAACAAGGCCGACGATCCGCTGTGGAACGACGCGACCAAGGCCTATGAAGAGGTCAAGAAGCTCGACTACGAGGCCAACAAGATCGTCTGGCTGTCGCCTGCCCCGGCCAACAACACCTGGGCCGTGGCGCTCCGCAAGGATGTTGCCGACGCCAACAAACTCGTCACCTTCTCCGATTTCGGCAAGTGGGTGGCAGGTGGCGGCCAGGTGAAGCTCGCCGCGTCCGCCGAATTCGTGTCGTCGCCGGCGGCGCTGCCCAAGTTCCAGGAAGTCTACGGCTTCACCCTGAAGCCCGACCAGTTGGTGACGCTCTCGGGCGGTGACACCGCCGCGACCATCGCTGCCGCCGCGCAGCAGACTAACGGCGTCAACGCCGCCATGGTCTACGGCACCGACGGCGGCATCGCGCCCTCCGGCCTCGTGGTGCTCGCGGACGACAAGGGCGTGCAGCCGGTGTACGAGCCCGCCCCGATCATCCGCGAGGCGGTGCTGCAGGCCAATCCGAAGATCCCGGACCTGCTGAAGCCGGTATTCGACAAGCTCGACCTCGTCACCCTGCAGACGCTGAACGGCCGCATCCAGGTCGGCGGCGAAGCCGCCAAGGAGGTCGCCATCGACTGGCTGAAGCAGAACGGCTTCCTGAAGTAAGCCGCGACAGTCACAGCATTTTTGGGGTGGGCAGGAACACTGCCCACCCCTAATGTTTGGGCAATGCTGGGATTTCGAAGCCATCGGTGGGCAAACCCCTCACCCGTCTCGGCCTTCGGCCGATCCACCCTCTCCCCGACGGGGAGAGGAACACCGACTGCGCAGTCGGCGTCTTGTTCTTCTCCCCGTCGGGGAGAAGGTGGCGCGAAGCGCCGGATGAGGGGTGTCCGCCCATGACCACCGTGGAAACCGCGTCCCCCCGCCTCCCCCTCGCCGTCGACAAGCTCGGCGTGCTGATCGCCGCCGTCGCGGCCGTCGCCGCGTTCATGCCGTTCGCCGCGTTCCGGGCCAACCGCATTGTCCTGGGCGAGGCAAAGGGCATCTTCGCCGCGCTGCCCGGCTGGGAAGCGACCCTGCTCGTGCTCGTCCTCCTCGCCGGCATGGCCATCGCGATCACCAAGGTCCCGACCCTCTGGCGCCTCGCCACCAGCCTCGTCGTCGTCGCATTGCTGTTCGTCGCCGTCGGCCAGGCCGGCACCTACCTGACGCCGCCCGGCGACAGGATTGCGCGTGTCTCGCCCGGCGGCGGCTTCTGGCTCCTGGTCTTCGCCTTCGCGTTGCTCGCCGCCGATGCCATCACGCGGCTGAAGCTCAAGCCTTGGAGACGGATCGCCGTGCTCGCCGCGGTGGCCGCGTTCTTCGCCATCCTGCTCGCCTCCGGCACGCTCAACGACCTCTCCATCCTGCGCGAGTACTTCAACCGCGGCGAGACCTTCTGGCGCGAGGCGCAGACGCACCTCGAACTGGCGCTCGGTTCGCTTGTTGCGGCGACGGTGGCCGGCATCCCCATCGGCATCCTGTGCTACCGCTCGGACGCCCTGCGCGCCCCGGTGCTGAATGTCCTCAACGCCATCCAGACCATCCCCTCCATCGCCTTGTTCGGCCTCCTGATCGCGCCTCTGGCCTGGGTCGCAGCCAATGTTCCGGGCGCCGCCCTGCTCGGCGTCGCTGGTGTCGGCGCGGCGCCGGCGATGGTGGCGCTGTTCGCCTATTCGCTGCTGCCGGTGGTCGCCAACACCGTGGTCGGCCTCCAGGGCGTGCCGCCCGCCGCCGACGATGCGGCGCGGGGCATGGGCATGACCGACTGGCAACGGCTCGTGCAGGTGCAGTTCCCCCTCGCCTTCCCGGTCATCCTGACCGGCATCCGCATCGTGCTGGTGCAGAACATCGGGCTTGCCACCATCGCCGCCCTGATCGGCGGCGGCGGCTTCGGCGTCTTCGTGTTCCAGGGCGTGACGCAGACGGCGATGGACCTGGTCCTGCTCGGCGCCGTCCCCACCGTCGCCCTCGCCTTCGCCGCCGCCGTCGTGCTCGACGCCGCAGTCGAACTGGTCTCGCCAAGGGAGATCCCGCGTGATTGAGATCGAAGCCCTCACCAAGGACTATCTCGCGCTGACGGTCGTCGATCACGTGAGCCTCACCGTCGCCGACGGGGAGATCGCGGTGGTCGTCGGTACCTCCGGTTCCGGCAAGACCACGCTGCTCCGCATGATCAACCGGCTGATCGAACCCACCTCGGGCAGCGTCCGCATCGACGGCGAGGACACCCGCGCCCTGCCCGCCTTCGAGCTACGCCGCCGCATCGGCTACGCCATTCAGGGCCACGGCCTGTTCCCGCACCGCACGGTCGGCCAGAACATCGCCACCGTCCCGTCCCTGCTCGGCTGGGACAGGGCGCGAATCGACCGGCGCGTCGATGAGTTGCTCGAACTGTTCCAGCTGCCGCCGGGCGAGTTCCGCGACCGCATGCCGAGCGAGCTCTCGGGCGGCCAGCAGCAGCGCGTCGGGGTCGCCCGCGCCCTCGCCGCCGAGCCGAAGCTGCTGCTGATGGACGAGCCGTTCGGCGCGCTCGACCCGATCATCCGCGCCAAGGCGCAGTCGGACCTGCTCGCCATCCAGAAGCGCTTCGGCACCACCATCGTGCTGGTCACGCACGACATGGAGGAGGCCATCCACCTCGGCGACAGGATCGCCGTGATGGACAAGGGCCAGCTGCTGCAATACGCGCCGCCGGCCGAGATCATCGCCCGGCCGGCCACGCCTTTCGTCGCCGAACTGATCGGCACCGGCGAGCGGCCGTTCCGGCTGCTGTCGCTCACCCGGGTGCGCGAACTGGTCGAACCCGGCCCGGCCCAGGGCGCCCCCATCTCGCCCGACGCCACCCTGCGCGACGCCTACGCCGAGATGCTGTGGACCGGGCGCGACATCCTTCCGGTGGTCGACGCGACCGGCGCCAGCCTCGGCCGCATCCGCCGCGACGACATCGCCCACCGGGCCGAGCGCCCGCAATGAAGCCGGGGCTGATCGTCCGGCTGGTCGTCCTCGCGCTGCTGGTGGCGTTCGTGGTCACGCCGCAGAGCTTTGCCTGGGTCTTCCAGCCCCTGACCAAAAACGGTCAGCCCGCCATCTACACGCAGAACACGCTGCTGGTGCTGACGCTCAGCCACCTCGCCATCGTCGCCGTCGCGACACTGCTGGCGACCATGCTCGCGGTCGGACTTGCTATCCTCGTGACGCGGCCTTTCGGCGCCGAGTTCCTGCCCTTGAGCCGCTCGCTCGCCAATATCGGCCAGACCTTCCCGCCCGTCGCCGTGCTGGCGCTGGCCGTGCCGGTGCTGGGCTTCGGCTGGCAGCCGACGCTGGTGGCGCTGTTCCTCTACGGGCTGCTCCCCATCTTCGAGAACGCCCTCACCGGCCTCACCACCCTGCCCCCGGCAGTGACCGAGGCGGCGCGCGGCGTCGGCATGACCGACCGGCAGCGGCTGATCCAGGTCGAACTGCCGCTCGCCACGCCCGTCATCCTCGCCGGCATCCGCCTCTCGGTGGTAATCTCCGTCGCCACGGCCACCATCGGCTCCACCGTCGCCGCGTGGACGCTGGGCGAGGTCATCATCGCGGGCCTGCTCTCCAACAACATCGCCTTCGTTGCGCAGGGCGGACTGGTAGTCGGCACCATCGCCGTGCTGATCTATGATGGCCTCTCGGCCGTCGAGCGCATGCTGATGCGGCGAACCGGGCAGAGGACGGGCACATGACCCTGGTCACTCACACGCTGTGTCGGTGGGAACGCCGTGCCCTTGGAGTAATCTGAACCATGTCCGATTTCGATCTCGTCATCGCCGGAACCGTCGTCCTCCCCGCGCTGGTCATCGAGGGCGGCTATGTCGCCGTGCGCGACGGCAAGGTCGTGCATGTCGGCGAGGGCGCCGCTCCGCATGCGCATGAGCGGCACGATTTCGGCAACGCGCTGATCCTGCCCGGCGCCATCGACGCCCAGGTGCATTCGCTGAGCCAGAAGCACCAGGAAGACTTCATCTGGTCGACCCGCTCGGCCGCTGCCGGCGGCGTCACCACGATCGTCGACATGCCCTATGACGAGGGCAACGTCGTCAACTCCGCCGCGGCCGTGCGCCAGAAGGTCGAGCACGCCTCCCCGCAGGCCCGCGTCGACTTCGCGCTCTACGGCACGATCGATCCGGCCGAGGGCGCGAGCCGCATCGCCGAGCAGGCGGCAGCCGGCGTCGCCGCGTTCAAGTTCTCGACCTTCGGCACCGATCCGGTGCGCTTCCCCCGCATCTCGCCGCCGCTCCTTCAGGAAGCGTTCATCGAGGTGGCAAAGACGGGGCTGACTGGTGGCGTCCACAACGAGGACGACGAGAGCGTGCGCGCCGCAATGGCGAAAGTGAAGGCCTCCGGCATCACCGACTGGCGCGCCCACGGCATGAGTCGCCCGCCGCTGACCGAGTTGCTGGCGACGCTGCAAATCTACGAAACCGGGGCGCAGACCGGGTGCGACGCGCATGTTGTCCACTGCTCGCTCAGCCGGGGTTACGATATCGCGGCCGACTACCGAGCCCGCGGCTTCGGCGCCAGCATCGAATGCTGCATCCACTACCTCACCCTCGATGAGGAAAGCGACGTCCGCCGCCTCGGCGGCAAGGCCAAGATCAACCCGCCCATCCGCCCGCGTGCCGAAGTCGAAAAGCTCTGGCAGCAGGTCGCCGCGGGAAATGTGACGATCGTCTCCACCGACCACGCCAGCTGGTCCGAAGACCGCAAGACCAATCCCGACATGCTCGCCAATGCCTCCGGCGTCCCCGGCCTCGAAGCCATGGTGCCGCTGTTCGTGAAAGGCGCGCTCGAGCGCAACATCCCCCTCACCTGGGCGGCTCGCCTGATGGCCGCCAATCCGGCGAAGCACTTCCGCCTCAAGGACAAGGGCGCGCTCGAAGCCGGCAAGGACGCCGACATCACCGTGCTGGTGAACCGCCCGCAAATCTACGACGCCGCCCGCTCCGGCCACAACGTGGTCGGCTGGAGCCCGTACAACGGAATCGAGCTGCCGTGGACGGTGGCGGGCACTTGGCTCCGCGGCCAGCAGGTCTTCGACGGGACGACGGTGGCCGAGCCGGGAGGTGGCCGGTGGGTTCGGCCGTGAACGCGGTGCACCTGGGCACCGCCATCCAGCTTCGCTACGCGCCAATGGCGCCAGCTTCGCTACCCTCCCCACAAGGGGGAGGGAGACGATGGAACCGCGCTCTCGTTGAGCGTCTCCCTCCCCCTTGTGGGGAGGGATCAAGGGTGGGGGTACTCCACGCACAGGCCGCGCCATGACCCGCAACCTCCCCACCCAGGCCGCCCGCATCGCCGAGGACATCTCCGCCCTCGCCGAGATCACCGAGCCCGATCACCCCTATACCCGCCGTGCCTTCACCCCGATGTTCCTGCGCGGCCGCGAGTGGCTCGTCCGCCGCTTCGAGCAGGCCGGCCTCGAAACCCGCATCGATGCCTCGGGCAACCTCATCGGCCGGCGCCGCGGCAGCATCGGCGGCAAGACCATCATGCTGGGCTCGCACACCGATACCGTCCCCGACGGCGGCCGCTTCGACGGCATTGCCGGCGTCTCGGCGGCGCTCGAAGTCGCCCGCGCCCTGAACGACCAGGGCATCACGCTCCGACACGACCTCGAGATCGTCGATTTCCTCGCCGAGGAGGTGTCGATCTTCGGCGTCTCCTGCGTCGGCAGCCGCGGCATGGCCGGGGTACGGCCGGACGCCTGGCTCGAGCGTAGCGCGGACGAGATGACGCTTCGCGAAGGCATCGCCGAAGTCGGCGGCAATCCCGGCAAGACCGAGAAGCGCGAGGACATCGCCGCCTTCCTCGAGCTGCATATCGAGCAGGGCCCGGTGCTCGAGGACGGCAAGCTCGACATCGGCGTCGTCACCGCCATTGCCGGCATCACCCGCATCGAGATCATCGTCGACGGTCGTGCCGACCATGCCGGCACTACGCCGATGGGCTCCCGGCAGGACGCGCTGACTGCCGCCGCCCGCCTGGTGATCGGCATCGAAGAACTGGGCACCAGGCTCAGCCGGGGCCAGTTCCACTTTGCCGCTACGGTGGGCGAATTCTCGATCGAGCCGGGCGCTGCCAACGTCGTTCCGTCGCGCGCCCGCCTGCTCGTCGATGCACGGGCCGAGCGCCGGGCCGACATGGAAACGTTCGTGACCGAACTCGCCGCCTTGGCGGCTGCCGTCACCGCCGAGACCGGCGTCGCCATAGAGCCGCCAGTTACCATTTCCGACAATTTGCCAACGCCTTGCGACGAGTTCGTGCTGAATACGCTCGACGCGGCAGCCGTGGCCGTGGGCGCGCGCCACCGCCGCATGGCCTCGGGCGCCGGACACGACACGGCCTGGATGGCGCGGATCACTCGGGCGGCGATGATCTTCATCCCCTGCCTCGGCGGCCGCAGCCACACGCCGGAGGAATTCGCCGAGACGGCAGACGTGGCCCTCGGCGCCGCCGTGCTGCTGGAGGCGGTGCAGCGGCTGGATCGGAGGCTGTAGTGCTGGCCACCCCTCATCCGGGCTGCGCGCCACCTTCTCCCCGACGGGGAGAAGAACAGAGCGCCGACTGCGCAGTCGGGGTATTCCTCTCCCCGTCGGGGAGAGGGTGGACCGGCGAAGCCGGGACGGGTGAGGGGTTTGGGCCCCGAACAGGAGTAGTGCCGTGGGTCGCATACTGACCGAGAAAGACGTGGAACCGGCCGTGAAGGGCGGTTCCGTCTATGCCGCCGGGGGCGGTGGCTGGGCCGACCATGGCCGCATGCTGGGCTATGCCGCGACCTCCATCGGCAAGCCCGAACTGGTGGATATCGAAGAGCTGGACCCAAGCGACTGGGTGGCGACCGCCGCCGCCATCGGTGCCCCCGCCTCGACCACGCCGTGGGAGATGCGCGGCGTCGACTACGTCAAGGCCGTCAAGCTGCTGGAGAAGGCGCTGGGCGACAAGCTGAGCGGCCTGATCATCGGCCAGAACGGCAAGAGCTCGACGCTCAACGCCTGGCTGCCGGGCGCGATCCTCGGCACCAAGGTGGTCGACGCCGTCGGTGACATCCGCGCGCACCCGACCGGCGACATGGGCTCGATCGGCATGGCCGGCAGCCCGAAAAAGATGATCCAGACCGCCGTTGGCGGCAACCGGGCCGAGAACCGCTATATCGAGCTGGTGGTGAAGGGCGCGACGGCGAAGATCTCGCCGATCCTGCGCACCGCCGCCGACCAGTCCGGCGGCTTCATCGCCTCGTGCCGCAACCCGCTGCGCGCCAAGTATGTGCGCCGCAACGCGGCGTTGGGCGGAATCTCGCTGGCGCTGGCGCTCGGCGAAGCGATCATCGCAGCCGAGAAGAAGGGCGGCTCGGCGGTCATCGACGCCATCGTCAAGACCACCGGCGGCACCATCCTGGCCAAGGGCGCGGTGACGAAGAAGGATCTCGTCTACACCAAGGAAGCCTTCGACATCGGCCGCTTCATCGTCGGCGAGGGCGACACGGCGCTCACCATCCACACCATGAACGAATACATGGCGATTGACGATGCGGGCGGCAACCGGCTCGCCACCTTCCCCGACGTGATCGCCACCCTCGACGCCGCCGGCACCCCGCTCTCGGCCGGCCAGCTGCGCGAAGGCATGTTCATCTTCATCCTCCACGTCCCCAAGAAGGTCATCCCGCTGTCGTCGTCGGTGCTCGATCCGGCGGTCTATCCGTCGGTCGAGAAGGCGATGGGGATCGAACTGGCGAAATACGCGCTGGACGGGGTGAAGAAGAAAAAGAAGAAGGCGAAGGGGTGGGAGTAGGCTCGGACGCTGGTTCACTTGGCCACCCCCACCCTTGATCCCTCCCCACAAGGGGGAGGGAGACGACAGAAGCGCCGCCGGTGCCGCAGCTCTCCCTCCCCTTGATGGGGAGGGTAGCGAAGCTTGCCGCGTTTCGCGGCTAGCGTAGCTGGGTGGGGTGGAGCCCGCGCTCTGTCGTCCGGGGGGTCGTCTCGCCCAATGGCGTGCGCTACAACCAGCCCATGCCCAAGCCCAACCCCCGCCACCCGAATTTCCCCATTCCCTCCGGCCCCGTCCTGCGCGCCAAAGGCTGGCGGCAGGAGGCTCTGCTCCGCCTGCTCGAGAACGTGCTGAGCGTCGGCGAAGACCCGGACAAGCTCATCGTCTATGCCGCGCTCGGCAAGGCGGCGCGCAACTGGGCGGCGCACGAGCAGATCGTCAAAGCGCTGACGACGATGGACGAGGACCAGACGCTCGTCATCCAGTCGGGCAAGCCGATCGGCCTGTTCAGGACCCACGCCAGGGCGCCGCTCGTCATCATGGCCAACTGCAACATCGTCGGGCAGTGGGCAAAAGCCGAGGTGTTCTACGAGCTCGAGAAGAAGGGGCTGATCGCCTGGGGCGGGCTTACCGCCGGGGCGTGGCAATACATTGGGTCGCAGGGCGTCATCCAGGGCACCTACGAGATCTTCATGCGCATCGCCGAGAAGCGCTTCGGCGGCTCGCTGGCCGGGCGCTTCATCCTCACTGCCGGGATGGGTGGCATGGGCGGGGCGCAACCGCTGGCTGGCCGCATGGCGGGCGCGGCGATCCTCGATGTCGACGTCGATCCGGCGCGCGCCGCCCGGCGCAAGGAGATCGGCTATCTCGAGCACATCGCGCCGGACCTCGATGCGGCGCTGGCGATGATCGAAGCTGCCGTGCGTGAGAAGCGCGCGACCTCGGTCGGTCTCGTCGCCAACGCCGCCGACGTCTATCCCGAGATTCTGCGCCGCGGCATCATCCCCGACATCGTCACGGACCAGACCAGCGCCCACGACCTCGTCTACGGCTACGTCCCCGCCGGCATGAGCCTCGACGAAGTGAAGCGCCTGCGCGTCGATGGCCAGGGCCAGCTGATGGCGGCGAGCCGCGCCTCCATCGCAACCCATGTGCGCGCCATGCTCGGCTTTCTGGAGCGCGGCGCCGAGGTGTTCGACAACGGCAACCTGATCCGCACGCAGGCGAAACAGGCCGGCGTCGACAACGCCTTCGACATCCCGATCTTCACCGAAGCCTACCTCCGGCCCCTGTTCGCGCGGGCCATCGGCCCGTTCCGCTGGATGGCGCTGTCGGGCGAACCCGAGGACATTTCCCGCATCGACGACCTCGTCCTCGAGATGTTTCCCGACAACCGGATCGTCACCAACTGGATTTCGCTGGCGCGCCAGCACATCCCGTTCGAGGGCCTGCCCGCCCGCATCGCCTGGCTCGGCCATGGCGAGCGCACGGCGCTGGCGCTGCGCGTCAACGACCTGGTGCGCGCCGGCACGCTCAAGGGGCCCATCGCCTTCAGCCGCGACCATCTCGATGCCGGCGCCATGGCCCATCCCAACATCATGACCGAGAACATGAAGGACGGCTCCGACGCCATCGCCGACTGGCCGCTGCTCGACGCCATGCTGCTGACCGCCTCGATGGCCGACCTCGTGGTCATCCACTCGGGCGGCGGCGGCTATGCCGGCTACATGACCTCCGCCGGCGTGACCCTGGTCGCCGACGGCACCGCGGCAGCCGACGAGCGGCTGTCGCTCGCCCTCACCAACGACACGGGGCTGGGCGTGATGCGCTATGCCGACGCGGGATACGAGGAGTCGAAGGACGAGGCGGAGAAGAAGGGGCTCTTGTGGTTTGACCTGGGTGGGAAGTAAGGGCTGGAGCACTTGGCTCCACTCCACCCAGCTTCGCTAGGCCGCCAGCGCGACCAGCTCCGCTACCCTCCCCCTCAAGGGGAGGGAGGCGAAGGAACTGAGAATTCGCAGCCGGCTCTCCCTCCCCCTTGTGGGGAGGGTAGCGGAGCTTGCGAGCGAAGCGAGTTAGCGCAGCTGGGTGGGGGTGAGCCACCCGCTCCGGTGTCAGCTGCCCTGCCCGGGCAGCGGATAGCGCTCCACTTCGCGCAGCAGTTCGATGAACGCATCCACCGCCGTTTCGACGGTGATCCGACCCTTGTCTGCCGTGGCGAGATGCGCGTCGCCCGCAGCGCCCAGCGGGTGGATGTCGCTGGCGATCCAGGCGTAGCTCGTCGCCCCGGTCGGGCGCATGTACTTGTAGCCCTGCTCGTCGCGCGCGGCGACGGAGGGGTAGTCCTGCAGCTTGTCGCGGTTCACCAGTTCGGGCCTCAGGTGCATCACCACCGAGGTCTCGCTGTCGCCGCCGTGGATGCCGTGGCGGTTCTCGATGTCTGAGTAGATGTCCTTGGGCCAGTACTGGCTCCAGCCCGTCTTGACCGCCAGCATCCCCGCCTTCACCCGCAATTCGCGCGCCACGATGTCGAGGATCGACACGTTCCCGCCGTGCGAGTTGACGAACACCACCTTCCGGATGCCCGAGCGGGCGATCTCGAGCCCGACCTGCGTCCACGCGTCGATCAGGTTGGTTGCCGTGTGGCTCAGCGTGCCGGTCTG
Organism: Devosia sp.; assembly: GCF_017307495.1. GTDB lineage: Bacteria > Pseudomonadota > Alphaproteobacteria > Rhizobiales > Devosiaceae > Devosia_A. The sequence goes on from NZ_JAFKHE010000026.1 coordinate 65,796, forward strand.
CCAGATATGCTCGTTGGACTTGCCGATCGCCTGCACCGGCAGGATGCGGATGTCCATGTCTCTCGGCGCGCGCTCGACCAGCAGGTCCAGGTGCCCCTGGTTGATGATCGTGTCCGTACCCACCGGCAGATGCGGGCCGTGCTGCTCGACCGCCGCCGTCGGGAAGACTGCGATCGTCTTGTTCGGATCGAGGCCGTGGAATTCGAAGGCGGAGAAGTCGTTCCACCAGATCTTGCGGTAAGCCATGTAAAGTCCCTGGAGAATCAGCCGGGCGTGGCCGCAATAGCCTCGATCTCGACCACGAATTCGGGCCGGGCGAAACCGGAGACGATCATCAGCGTCGACGCCGGATAGGGCTCGGCAAACAGCTTGTTGCGCACCTGCATGTAGGGCTGCAGGTGCTCCCGGCCGGTGACGAAGGCGTTGATGCGTACGATGTCCCCCAGGCTCATCGCGGCCTCGGCCAGGATCGCCTCGATGTTGGCGAAGGCGAGCGCGGCCTGGCCGGCGCAGTCGGGCGGAATGGTCCCGTCCTTGGCTATGCCCAGTTGCCCCGACAGGAACACGAAGCGCGAGCGCGACGCCACCTCGATGCCGGGACTGTAGGGCGCGAAGGGCGGGTGGATCGACGATGGCGAAAGCGGCTTATGCACAGGACCCCCGATGTGTATGCTCAGCTAAGCGTCAAACGCGTCCAAATGAAAGCCCCGATTTCGACCGCACTGCCTATTCGGGTGGCATCCTGGCAGAAGGGCGCATTTTTGGGCTTTTCTTTTGCGCGGGGGCGCGGAATCAATGGCCTGGCGTGCCCGCGCGGCACAGGAGTTTGCCTACCGGCCGGCGGGGGAATTCCCGGCGGAGACCTCAACAGGGAGACTGACGATGAAGGACTTCACCAAGCTCATCGGAGCGGGCGTGATAACGCTGGCACTCGGTGTCACCGGCGCCATCGCCCAGGACAAGGTGAGCTACGGCACCAACTGGCTGGCCCAGGCCGAGCACGGCGGCTTCTACCAGGCCGTGGCCGACGGCACCTATGCCAAGTACGGGCTCGACGTCACCATCCGCCAGGGCGGCCCGCAGGGCGCGAACCGCTCGCTGCTGATCGGCGGGCAGATCGATTTCTACATGGGCGGCATGACCACTGCCATCGACGCCGTCAAGGAAGGCATCCCGACGCTGACCATCGCCTCGATCTTCCAGAAGGATCCGCAGGTGCTGCTGGCCCATCCCGATGCCGGCTTCAAGACCTTCGCCGACCTCGCCGGCGCCTCCAAGTACATCCTGTCCAAGGATGGCTTCATCTCCTACTTCACCTGGATGAAGTCGGCTTATCCCGAGTTCAAGGACGAGAAGTTCGAGCCCTACACCTTCAATCCGGCGCCGTTCATCGCCGACAAGATGGCGATCCAGCAGGGCTATGTCACCTCCGAGCCGCTCGAGATCAAGAAGCAGGCCGGCTGGGAGCCGCAGGAATTCCTGCTCGCCGACAACGGCTACGCGCCCTACTCGACCACCATCGAGGTGATGAAGCCCTGGTACGAGGCGCACAAGGACGTGGCCAAGCGCTTCGTCGAGGCCTCGATCATCGGCTGGTACCACTACCTCTATGGTGACAACACCGCCGCCAACGAGCTGATCAAGAAGGACAACCCGGACATGACGGACGAGCAGATCGCGTTCGGCGTCTCCAAGATGAAGGAACTCGGGATCGTCGTGTCCGGCGACGCCGTCGACAAGGGCATCGGCTGCATGACCGCCGAGCGCTGGAACGGCTTTTACGAGCAGATGAAGGCCGTCGGCCTGTTTGCCGACGGCATCGACGTTTCGCAGGCCTATACCACCGAACTCGTCTGCCAGGGCCTTGGCAAAGAGCTGGTGAAGTAGCAGAAGCAACCTCCTCGGCGCGGGCAATTCCGCCCGCGCCGTTCGACCCTAAAGTGGGCTTACGCATTTGACTGATATCACCCTCGCCGAGCCGAGGACCGCGCCGACCACGACCCAGCCGGTCGTCTCCATGCGGAACGTCTCGAAGGTCTTTTCCAACGGAACGCTGGCGCTCAAGGACATGTCGCTCGACGTCGGTCGCGGCGAGTTTCTGAGCCTGCTCGGCCCATCGGGCTGCGGCAAATCCACGGCCCTGCGCATCATCGCGGGCCTGGGCGCACCCAGTTCCGGATCGATCGCCTGGCCCACCTCGAAGATCAATTCGAGGGGTCTGCCGGAAGGCGATGTCGGCTTCGTTTTCCAGGAACCGACGCTGATGCCGTGGCAGACCGTGTTCGGCAACGTCCACCTGCCGCTCCGGCTCGAGGGCATGAACAAGACGGCGGCCCGCCCGCGCATCATGGAATCGCTGGCCTCGGTCGGGCTCGCCGACTTCGCCGGCGCCTATCCGCGCGAACTGTCGGGCGGCATGAAGATGCGCGTCTCGATCGCCCGGGCGCTCGTCACCAAGCCCAAGCTGCTGCTGATGGACGAGCCCTTCGCGGCGCTCGACGAGATCACGCGCCAGAAGCTCAACGACGACGTGCTACGGCTGTGGAAGCAGACCGGCGTCACCGTCATCTTCGTCACCCACTCGGTGTTCGAGAGCGCCTACCTGTCGAGCCGCATCGTGGTGATGCGCGCGCGGCCGGGACAGGTGTTCAGCGACCTGTCGCTGCAGCACACCGGCGACCGGGACTCCGAGTACCGCACGTCCGAGGAGTATCGCGCCACCACCGAGAAGGTGTCGCACGCCCTGCACGAAGCCATCCACGCCGGCGGGGGGACGCACTGATGAGCGAGATCGTTCACAACGGACCCGGCAGCGCCGACGAAGCCGGCACCGACAGCGCCGTCGCGATCCTGCGGCCGCGCACGTCCGGCACCGAGAAGGTGCTGCGCATCGTCGTGCCGGTATCGATGCTGGTGGCGGCCGTCATCGCCTGGCACCTGGCGGTGGTGCTGAACAACATCCCGAAATACATCCTGCCCGCGCCCTATGACGTCGTACTGTCGCTGTGGAACGACTGGCCGACGCTTCTTCCGGCCCTGCTGGTGACGCTGCGCATCACCTTCACCGCACTGATCCTCGCGCTGGTCGGCGGTGTGGCCATGGCCATCATCCTCGTCCAGAGCAAATGGATCGAGCTGGCGCTGTTCCCCTACGCTGTCATCCTGCAGGTGACACCGGTCATCGCCATTGCCCCGCTGCTGCTGATCTATGTGCCCGACACGCAGGCGGTGCTGCTGATCATCGCGTTCCTCGTCGCCTTCTTCCCGATCCTGAGCAACATGGTGGCGGGGCTGAAGAGCGTCGATCACAACCTGCTCAACCTCTACGATCTCTACGGCGCCTCGCGCTGGCAGACGCTGCTCTATCTCAAGCTGCCGGCCTCGCTGCCCTACTTCATGGCGGGGCTCAGGATCGCCGGCGGGCTGGCGCTGATCGCGGCAGTGGTCGCCGAGTTTGCCGCCGGCACCGCCGGCCAGGGCTCCGGCCTCGCCTTCCGGCTGCTCGAATCGCAGTACCGGCTCAACATTCCGCGCCTGTTCGCAGCCCTGCTGCTCCTCACCGGCACCGGCATCGCCATCTTCGGCCTTACCTCCTTCATCGCCTGGCTCGGCCTGCACCGCTGGCACGAGAGCGCGATCAAACGGGAGAACTGATGGGCGCCGTGGCTCACCCCTCACCCGTCTCGCGCTTCGCGCGATCCACCCTCTCCCCGACGGGGAGAGGAACGCCGACAGCGCGGCCGGCGCCCTGTTCTTCTCCCCGTCGGGGAGAAGGTGGCGCGCAGCGCCGGATGAGGGGTTTCGGCCACCGCGCCAACGGTAGGCACCCCTAAATGCACGGCACACCCGCCCTCTCCACCGGCAGCGTCACGCTGCGCAATGCCCGCGTGCCGGCGGCCGCCATGGGCAGGATCGGCGACGGCGCGCTCGAGGCGGTCGACATCGAGATCGTCGATGGCCGCATCGCCGCCACCCGTCCCACCGGTTCCGCGCCCGTTGCCGGCGCATCGCACGACATGGACCAGGGGCTGGTGCTGCCGGCCTTCGTCGATATCCACACCCATCTCGACAAGGGCCAGATCTGGCCGCGCAAGGAGAATCCGGACGGCACCTGGCTGGGCGCCCTGCTCGCCGTCGCCAACGATCGCGAACGGCTCTGGGCTGCCTCCGACATCGAGCGGCGCTTCGATTTCGCGCTGCGCTGCGCCTTCGCGCATGGCACCGCCGCCATCCGCACGCATCTCGACAGCGCCCCGCCGCAGCACGAGATCAGCTGGGCCCTGTTCGAACAGATGCGGGAGCGATGGGCCGACCGGATCGAGCTGCAGGCCGTCTCCATCGTCGGCCCCGACACGCTTGTGAACCCGGCCGAACTCGATGCCGTGGCGCGGCAGGTGAAGGCCTCGGGCGGCATCCTGGGCGGCTCCGTCGCCGCCTACGATCGCTCGAAGGAGGCGATGCTGCGCGTGGTCGAGAAGGCCGGCGAGCTCGGGCTCGACCTCGACCTGCACACCGACGAGACCGACGATCCCGCCGCGCACGCCCTGCTCCACCTCGCCGAAGCCGTGCTCGAGACCGGCTATAAGGGCAAGGTCATGGCGGGGCACTGCTGCGTGCTCACCGTGCAGGACGAGCGCACGGTCCGGACCACGATCGACAAGGCGGTCGAGGCCGGCATCGCCATCGTGTCGCTGCCGATGTGCAACATCTACCTGCAGGACCGCGAGAACGGGAACGGCGACGTGCGCACGCCCCGCCGGCGCGGCGTCACCCTGCTCAACGAGTTCAAGGCCGCCGGCGCCGTGGTGGCCATCGCGTCGGACAATACGCGCGACCCGTTCTATGCCTATGGCGACCTCGACGGGGTGGAAGTGCTGCGCGAAGGCGCGCGCATCCTCCATTTCGACCATCCGCAGGACCAGGCCTGGGACTGGGTGCGCGCCGTCGGCTCGGCGCCCGCCGCGCATGCCGGCTTCAGGTACAGGGCGGTGATTGAGCCCGGGGCGCCGGCCGACCTCGTGCTGTTCCGCGCCCGCACCTGGACGGAACTCAACGCGCGGCCGCAGATGGACAGGATCGTCCTCAGGTCGGGCCGCGCCATCGACACCACGCTTCCCGACTATCGCGAACTCGACGACCTGATGGAGTAACTGATGGACATCACTGGCTTCCGCGCCGCGATCGGCGACATTCCGGTCGAAGACAACCCCCGCATCGTGCAGCAGAAGAGCCGCGACCATTACTGGTACTCGCCGCGGCTGAAGCAGCAGCTCGAGGGCGTGACCGCCCAGATCGTCGTCTCGCCGCGCAGCATCGACGAAGTGGTCACCGTGCTGCGCGAGGCGTTCAGGTACGAAGTGCCGGTGACCCCGCGCGGCGCCGGCACCGGCAATTACGGCCAGGCCATGCCGCTCTCGGGCGGCGCGATACTGAACCTGATGAACCTCGACAAGGTGATCAGGATCGAGCAGGACCGGGTCCGCGCCGAGGCCGGCATCGTGCTCGAGCAGCTCGACGAGCAGACGATCCACGCCGTCAACGGAGAGCTGCGCTTCCACCCCTCGACCTACCGCATGGCCTCGCTGGGCGGCTTCATCGCCGGCGGGTCGGGCGGCGTGGGCTCCATCCGCTGGGGCGGGCTGCGCAATTTCGGCAACATCCTCGGGCTCAAGGTCGTCACCTGCGAGGCCGAGCCGCGCGTCCTCGACCTCAAGGGCCCGGACATCCTCAAGGTCGCGCATGCCTACGGCACCAACGGCATCATCGTCGAAGCCGAGATGCCGCTGACCGCGCATTACGACTGGGTCGACATGATGGTCGGCTTCGACTCGATCCTCGAGGCCTGTGCCTTCGCCGAGCAGGTGGCGCTGCAGGACGGGCTGCTGTGCAAGGAAATCTCGCCGGTCGCCGCACCCATGGCCTACGACTACTTCAATCGCCACCGCCCCTACATCCGCAACCGCGAGCAGTCGGTCGTGCTGCTGATGGTGGCGCCCGCGGCGGTTCCGGCCATGGTCGATTTCGTCGGCTTCCACGAAGGCGACCTGCTGTATCGGGCTGACACGCTGACGTCGGAGGAAAGGGCCAAGCTCCCGCCGATCTACGAGCTCGCGTGGAACCACACCACGCTGCGCGGCCTGAAGATCGACCCGACCATCACCTACCTCCAGACCCAGTATCCGGACCTGGCGCATGTGAAGTGGGCCATCGACACGTTCGGCGACGAGATGCCGATGCATATCGAGATGACCCGCTTCGATGGTCGTGTCGTGTTCTCCGGCCTGCCGGTGGTGCGCTACAGCTCCGAGGAGCGCCTCGAGGAGATCATCCGGCTGCACGAGGAGAACGGCTGCCTCGTCTTCAACCCGCATCGCTACACGCTCGAGGAGGGCGGCATGAAGCGGACCGACCGGGCGCAGCTCGCCTTCAAGAAGGAAGCCGATCCCAAGGGCATCCTCAACCCGGGCAAGATGGTGGCCTGGGATGATCCGGATTTCGACTTCGAGTCGGGACGCACCTGGCTGTTCACCGGCCTCTACACCCTGGGTGGCGCGGCGGAATGAAGGTTCTCGTCGTTCACGCCCACCCGGTCGAGACCAGCTATAACCGCGCGCTGTTCAATGCCGTCTGCGAGGCTCTCAGGGGCAAGGGCGACGAGGTCGACGCCCTGAACCTCTACGACGAGGACTTCCAGGCCGTGATGAGCCGCGCCGAGCGGCTGGAGTATCACGACGTGCCGGGGAACCTGACGCCGCTGACCAAGCCCTATGTCGACCGGCTGCGCGCCTGCGACAAGATCGTGTTTGTCCACCCGGTGTGGAACTACGGCTATCCTGCCATCCTCAAGGGGTTCTTCGACCGCATCTTCCTGCCCGGCGTCAGCTTCGTGCTCGAGGGCGGCGATGCCCCCGACAAGGGCAAGCTGGTGCCGGGAATGAAGAACATCAGGAAGGTCGCCTACGTCACCACCTACGGCGGCGACCGTTTTCGGACCTGGATCATGGGCGACCCGCCCCGCCGCCTCGCCATGCGCTGGGCCTGGGCCACGTTCGGCACGCTGCTGCCCCCGACCTACCTCGCGCTCTACGACATGAACAACCAGAGCGAGGCCGGCCTCACCGGCTTCATCGACAAGGTGAAGCGCAAGATGGCGAAGTTCTGATCCCTCCTTGTCCTCCCCCGCGGGGCGGGGGAGGGGGACCGGCGAAGCCGGTGGAGGGGGCGGCCACGAGCGCAAGACTATCGCCACCCCCACCGGGTCATTCCCGCGAAAGCGGGAACCTCTGTTCGCGACGGCCGCCAAAAACGAAGATCCCCGCTTTCGCGGGGATGACATCGAGTGCGTGGTGGTTTCAGGGGCCGTTCATCCCCCGTCAATGAGCCGTTCAGAATCGCCGGATCCGACGGTCAGTATCCCTGCGCTGATCAGCCGAACTTCCAGCCGCGCTTGAACTGGTAGAAGACGTGCATGCCGATCTTGGTGACCTTCTTCATGCGCGGCGCCCAGTGCGGATAGACGTAGGTGGCATGGTAGTGGGTCGCGTAGCCGACCTCGGTCAGGTACTCCTTGCCGGCGATCACGTCCTTGGCGATCTGCATGGCCTGGTCCCAGGACTTCTGCTCGGTTACGCGCTCCGGTATCCCGTCGCAGGCAAAGGAGAATTGGCAGGCGTTGCGCTTGTTCTGGTTCTGGAACACCACGCCGCAGATCGTATCGGGATAGAGCCGGTGGGCGACGCGGTTCATCACCACCTGCCCCACCGCGACCTGGCCGCGATAGCTCTCGCCGCGCGCCTCGAAATAGATGGCGGTGGCCATGCACCAGAGCTCCTTGTCGGAGACCTTCTTGCCCTTCTTGTCCATCAACGGACCGTCGAACACCGTGGCCGGCAGGTCGGCGCGCGCATAGGCGAGCTTGTCCGACATGGTGAGCGGGGTGGGCACGCCGCTGCCGGCCAGGCCCTCGATGGCGTCGAGCGCAGGCGTCGTCAGCGCCGGATCGATCGAGGCGACGGCGACCGGCATCGAGGGTGGGGTCGTGGTGACGGAGAGCTCGGCGGCCGCCGTCGCAACGGGAGCAACACCGGCCGGCTTGTCCTTGTTGCGGAGCGCAGCGATCTGGGCGCGGATACCCTCGAAGCTGCGCGTGACCTCGGCCAGCGCCACTTCAGGACGGTCGCGGTCCTGCTTCAGCGCCCGATTGGTGCCGACGAAGCTCTCGGACAGGAAGATGTTGTCGATCGATCCGGTGATGATGACGTCGGAACCAGACCGGGTGATCGTTGGTTTGGTGAGAGTAGCCTCGTAGGCCTCGCGCGAGCCGAGGTCCGGCGCGTGGGCGGCGCCGGTCAGGCCGGCAATGGCGAAAGCCGCGAGCGCGAAGCCCGCACAGGCCTTCAGCACGGCGAGCTCATGGCGAGCCCGGTGCACGGGGGTGGTCCGGTAGTGGGCCATCAGTACGCTTTACTATCCACGCGGGTACGCAACACGACGCGCCGGCACTTCAATTAAACTGTGACGCAAATGCCGGACGTCGAGATAATGCGGGTTTAGGGTTAGCCGCTGGTAAACAGCCCGATCTTGGCGCGGGAAGGGGCCGGACATGGCCGGGTCGGGGCGATGTCGGGACGAATTGGGGCAATGAGATTGACTTAATGCTGAGCGGAGTGGCCCCGGCCTTTTCCACAACCACAGGGTCATTCCCGCGAAAGCGGGAACCTCTGTTCTGAGGTGCCTGCCAGGAACGGAGATCCCCGCTTTCGCGGGGATGACACGTTGCACTGACCGACACGGGTGGCGGCCGGTCGCCCTACTGCGCCAGCGTCAGCCGCGCGACCGGCACGCGGTATGGACTGCAACTCACATAATCGATCGCCAGCCGAGCGAAGAACGACAGCGACTCCGGGTCACCCGCATGCTCCCCGCAGATGCCGATCTTGAGGCTCGGGTTGGCTCGCCGGCCGCGTTCGATCGCCATGGTGATCATCTCGCCCACGCCCTTCTGGTCGAGCGTGACGAACGGATCGAAGTCGTACAGGCCCTTGCGCTGGTAGGCCGACAGGAACGCCGGCGCGTCGTCGCGCGAAATGCCGTAGGTGGTCTGCGTCAGGTCGTTGGTGCCGAAGGAGAAGAAGTCGACATGCTCGGCGATCTCCCCTGCCCTCAGGCAGGCCCGCGGCAGCTCGATCATGGTGCCGAAGCTGAAGCGCTCGCGCGCGGCAGGCGGGAGCTTGGCCTGCTCGACGATGGCATAGGTCTGGCGCTTGACCTCAACCACTTCGGAGACCGTCGAGACGAACGGCACCATCACCTCCAGCGTCACCGGTTCGGACTGCCGGGTCGAGGCCTCGCGCACGCCGGCGCACAGCGCCTCGATCTGCATCTTGAGGATTTCGGGATAAGTAATGGCGAGGCGCACGCCGCGGTGGCCGAGCATCGGATTGGTCTCGGCGATACGATCGAGCCGCAGCTTCAGCGCCCGCACCTCGAGCCCGAGCGACTGCGCCGTCTCCTCGATGTCCTCGTCGCTGCGCGGCAGGAACTCATGCAGCGGTGGATCGAACAGGCGCACCGTCACCGGCAGGCCCCTCATGGCGGTGAATATCTCGGAGTAATCGACCGTCTGGTACTCGACGAGTCCGGTCAGCGCCTGGGCACGGTCATCGGCATCCTCTGACAGGATGAGCCGGCGCAGTGCGACGAGGCGCTCGCGTGAGAAGAACATGTGCTCGGAACGCGCCAGCCCGATACCTTCGGCGCCGAAGCTCTTGGCGGTCGCCACCGCCTCGACCGTCTCGGCATTGGCCCGGACGCTGACTTGGCGCGACGCATCCGACCAGCCGAGGAGCTTGCCCATGGCGCCGCCGATATGGGGCTGGGCCAGCGGCAGGGCGCCGAGATAGACCGAGCCGTCGGTGCCGTCGATGGTAATGCGGTCGCCCTGGCGAAACTCGCGCGTGCCGATCTTGCAGGTCAGTTCGGCCTGGTTGACGCTGAGGGTGCGCACGCCCGCGACGCAGGGCTTGCCGGTGATGCGCGCGACCACGCCGGCATGGCTGGTCATGCCGCCGCGCGCGGTGAGGATGCCGGTTGCCGCCTTCATCCCCTCGATGTCCGTCGGCCCCGTCTCGGTGACGACGAGGATGCAGTGCCGTCCGCGCGCCTTCATGCGCGCCGCATCCTCGGCGTTGAAGACGATGACGCCGCTGGCCGCGCCGGGCGAGACGCCCAGCCCTGTGGCCAGGATCGTGGCGGTTTCCGGCGAGCGCAGGCGCGGATGCAGCATCTGCTGCAGCCGCGCCGGCTCGATATGGGTCACGGCCTCGCGCTCCGACCAGTGCTTCCTGGCGACGCGATCGACGGCCGCCTCGAGTTCGGCGGCGGCGGAAGCCGGCGTGACGCGGGCGGAGAGCAGGCGGATGGTCTCGCCTTCGATCGAGACGGTGCAGGAAAGGTGCTGGCCCGCCGCGCTGTCGAGCGTCTCGACGAACCGCGCGGCCGACGCAGGCAGGGGGCCGAATGGCGAGCCGTTGGCCTGGGCCGGGCCGAGCGCGCCGGTTTGCGCGTCTCGAGTCAGGAATTGGCGAATGTGGCCGTTGGCCATGGCCTGGACGATGACGATCTGCCGTTCGGGGCGCGGGTCGAAGGCGGCATAGGAGGCGAAGGCATCCGCGATCGCGCGGGCGAGCGGCCTGCCGGGATCGACCGACTCGGTTTCGCTCGAGGGTGGGCTCAGCCCCGGTCGCGCCGGCATCAGTCCTGGGACATGCGCCGCACTCGAGGTGCGTACCACCAGTGGTGGCGGCCGGCCGTCGCGACCGACCAACCTGAACAACGTCGCCACCCAGTGGATGCGCAGCCGGTCGTCGCCGCCCTTGCGTTCCTCCTGCAGCGCGTTCCACGCGGCCCGGCTGATGACGATGGTCGGCGCCACCGCGAGCCCCGACGCGAAGGCCCGTCGCAGCCACAGCGCCTTGCCCACCAGCAACGTCTCCTGCCCGACGGAAAGGTTCGCCTTGCCCGTCGCGGGCGCGATTGCGAACATTTCCATAGCGAGGGTCACCGGGACACCTTCCAACCAAGATCACGAATCATATTGCCGCTCAGTGCATTGCGCTGCAACGGGCGCGTTGCGATCGTTTGGCCGCAGGCCCGCGCCCGGCCGCCGCACTTGACTTGCACCGGCGTTGAAAGCATCTGCTCTCGTATGGAAACAAGGCCGCACTTGGACATAACGCTGTGCGCGCCGCGCGGATTCTGCGCTGGCGTCGATCGCGCCATCCAGATCGTCGAGCTGGCGCTGGAGCGCTATGGCGCGCCGGTCTATGTGCGGCACGCGATCGTGCACAACAAGTACGTGGTCGACGGGCTGAGGCAGAAGGGCGCGGTCTTCGTCGAAGAGCTCGAGGAGATCCCGGACACCGAGGCGCCGGTGGTGTTTTCGGCGCATGGCGTGCCCAAGTCGGTGCCGGAAGGCGCCCGCGCCCGCAACATGTTCTTCCTCGACGCCACCTGCCCGCTGGTGAGCAAGGTTCATATCGAGGCGAACCGGCACTTCACCGAAGGCCGGGAGATCGTGCTCATCGGCCATGCCGGCCATGTCGAGGTCATCGGCACCATGGGCCAGTTGCCCGACGGGGCCATTACCCTGATCCAGACCGTCGCGGACGCTGAGTCCTTCACGCCGCGCAATCCTGAAAAGCTTGCCTATGTGACGCAGACCACGCTCAGCGTCGACGATACCTCCGCCATTGTCGAGGTGCTGCGCCGGCGCTTCCCGGCCATCAGCCTGCCGCACAAGGAGGACATCTGCTATGCCACCACCAACCGGCAGGAAGCGGTGAAGCGCGTCGCGCCGTCCGTCGATGCGATGATCGTTGTCGGTGCGCCCGAATCGTCCAATTCCGTCCGCCTGGTCGAGGTGGCGCGTCGGTCGGGCTGCGCCAACGCCTCGCTGGTCGAGCGCGCCGACAAGATCGACTGGAGCCGGTTCGAGGGCATCCGCAGCCTCGGTATCACGGCCGGCGCCTCGGCTCCCGAGGCGCTGGTCGACGAAGTGATCGAGGCTTTCGCCCGCCGCTTCGACATCTCCGTTTCCGCCAGCGGCGAGCAGCGTGAGCGGATCGTCTTCAACCTGCCGCGCGAATTGCGCGTGCCTAGCGGAGCCACGCCGGCCGCATGACCGACCTGACCCTTCTCGAAACCGAGCGGCTGGTGCTTTCCGGCTGGCGGCCCGACCAGATCGACGACCTCTATCGCCTGCATGGCGACCCGACCGTGGCCCGTTACCTCACCGAACATGGCAGGCCGTGGACGAAGGAGGAGATGGCCAACGCCCTCGCCCACTGGATCGAACTGTTCGAGCGCCAGCAGATGGGCAAGCTGCGCGTCACCCGCAAGTCGGACGGCGCGCTCGTCGGCCGTTGTGGCTTCGGCGTCTACGGCCCCGACGACACGCCCGAGATCGGCTATTCGCTCTACCCCGAGTTCTGGGGCAACGGCTACGTGTTCGAGGCGGCGAGCGCACTGCGCGACTGGTACTGGCGCGCCACGGACCGGGCCCACTTCATCGGCATCGCCGACGTGCGCAACGAGAACTCGCTGAAGGTGCTCCGCAAGCTGGGTGGCGTCTATACCCATACCGGCGACAACGACCACGGCCACTATTGTGAGTGGTACCGCTACGATCGGCCCGTGGCGGCGTGAGCGCGGTCGTCATCCACACTGACGGTGCGTGTTCCGGCAATCCCGGCCCGGGCGGCTGGGGCGCAGTGCTGCAGCATGGCGCCACGGTCAAGGAGCTCAAGGGCGGCGCACCGCTCACCACCAACAACCAGATGGAGCTGACCGCCGCCATCGAGGCGCTGACGGCGCTCAAGCGTCCCTGCGAAGTCGAACTCCACACCGACAGCAACTACGTCAAGGACGGGCTGACGAAGTGGATACACGGCTGGAAGAAGAACGGCTGGCGCACCGCGGACAAGAAGCCGGTCAAGAACGTCGAGCTCTGGCAGGCACTGGATGCCGCAACGCAGCGCCACAAGATCAACTGGCACTGGGTCAAGGGCCACAATGGCGACGAGATGAACGAGCGCGCCGACCAACTGGCCAACGAGGGCATGGCCCCGTTCAAGCGCAAGGGCCGCAAGGACGAACTGGTCCCGCCGGTCTGATCAGCGGCTTGTGACTGCCCCGAGCTTGCGCCCGGCTTCCGGCGGCCCGACAATCTCTGCATGCGCAGTTCCTTGCTCGCCACTGCCATCGCACTGTTCGCCACCCCCGCTCTGGCGCAGTTCCCGCCGCCGGGCGTGTATGCATGCACGGTCGCGGACGGCGCGCCGCTCGGCGAACTGACCCTGTTCGTCGCCGGCGACTATTCGTTCAAGGACACGAACGGGGTCAGTGCCAGCGGCCAGGTCGCCTCGGCGGGCACGGACGTGAACCCGCTCTCCGGGCCGCTCAGGCAAATGCAGTTGACGGGCGTGTTCGGGACGGACGACGCCTGCAAGACAGTGTTCAAGTTCACGGGACCGGCAGGCCAGGGCGTGACCTGCAGCTGAAGCGGCCGCGACGCGGATCGCGCTCGCTCGACATACACACTATTTCGCGCGCCAAAGCTTTCCCGACTCTTGCGTCTCCGCTAGCCTCGCACGCTGTTTTTACCCGTACAACGAACAACTTGGGGAATATCCGTGGGCGTCGATCTGTTTGTTCATTCCGTGCGGCTGGTGCTCGCCGACTGGCGTAATGCCCTGAAGATCACCGGCCTGCTCTACCTCATCTATGCCGCACCGAGCCTGATCATCGGCCTGTTCTTCCCGGTGTCGTCTCAGCCGGAACAGCTCTCCGCCGCCATGTTTGCGGCCGCCCCGCTGACGCTGATCACGACCATCCTCGCCATCGTCGCCTTCGTCTGGATCGCGGTAGCCTGGCATCGCTACATCCTGCTGCTCGAGATGCCCGCCGGGCAGTTTCCCGAGTTCAACCAGGGCCGCATGCTCTCCTACCTCGGCTATTCGCTGCTCATCGGCTTGATCGGCATCGTGCTGTCGTTCGTGGTGTCGGCCGTGATCGGCGTCATCGCCGTCCCGCTGCTCGGCGTCGTGGGCGCCGCGATCACCGGCATTGTCGGCCTCGCGGCCCTGCTGATCGTGTGCTACCGGCTGGCTCCCATCCTGCCCGCGATTGCCATCGGCAAGCCGATCACGCTGGGGCAGGCCTGGGAGTCGACCAGGAACGCCAACGTCCCGATCATCATCCTCGCCGTCCTGTCGGCCGTCGCTGCCTTCGTCATCGACATCCCGGCCGTGGTGCTGACCCTGGGCGGTCCGATCGGCGGCTTCCTGGCGCTGCTTTGGACGCTTGCCACCGGCTGGGTGAAGATGCTCGTCGGCGTCAGCATCCTGACCACGCTCTATGGCCACTATGTCGAGGGCCGTGCCATCCCGGCAGCCTCGGCCACGGCCTGAGCCTTCGGCCCGTCGCCCTGGCGGCGGCGGGCGATGACTGCGTGCATCATCAGCTCCACCAGCCTAGTTTTCACAGCGCGGCCAGCAGGCAACGTTTGGCGGTTGGATACTGGGCTCGTCCGGCGCACCCCTGAACAAGGCAAAGACCGGCAGCGTGAGGACGCCTCAACAGGCAGCATGGCGGAGAGCTCCGGCCGAACCCTGTTGCGCTTGACCGCTGACCAGACCATTCATCGCAAACGACGGATCTCCGTCAGCGTTGGGACAACATGTCATCGTTCACGGCGATATGATCCGGGGCCAACCCATGCAGGTACCGGTCGTGCATCGCGGAGAGCGCAGCCTCGAACGCGCGGGCGTAGCGTTTCATGTCAAACAGCCGGGCCCCGGCAAGTTGCCTGGCAAGCCGCTCGCGCAGGGTGGACAACTGCGCAGGATCGCTCCCAAGAGCCGCGGCACGCCGGATGTAGTCGACCCGGTCGATCGCGACCAGCTCGGGCATGCCGGCCGCAGTGACGATGCTGGCACACACCCTGCTGGCAAACGTCTCTCCCGGCATGGTGAGGATCGGCACGCCCACGTACAGCGCGTCGCTCGCGGTCGTGTGCGCGTTATAGGGCAGGGTATCGAGGCAAAGGTCGGCGAGGCGGAGGCGCTCCAGATGCTCTGCCAGGGATCGACGCTGCGCAAAGATCAGGCGGTCAGGATCGACGCCGGCTTCCGCCGCCGCGCGCCGCAAGTTTTCTACAGCGCCCTCGCCTCCGTCGAGGAGCCATAGGACCCCGCGCTCGACCTGGCTCAGGATCGACATCCAGTCGCCGAACGTCTCGGGCATGATCTTGGACGTCTGGTTGAACGAGCAGTAGACAATTGCGTCGTCGGGCAGGCTCTCGTCGCTGCGTCCGATACGACCAGTGGGCACCTCGATCCGCGTATCCCGCGGCGCATAGTAGTCCGGCATCCAGACGATCCTCTCCGAGTAGGCGGAAGTCGCGTCAGGAGGAATGATTGTGCGATCGGCGATTAGGTAGTCGATGAACGACGCGCCCATCGTACCCGGATAGGCAAGGTAGTTAACCTGGATGGGCGCTGCCCGGCGGGAAAAGATGCCTGTGCGGGCGCCTTTGGTATGTCCCATCAGGTCGATCGCGATGTCCAGCGACATGTCGCGTGCAAGCTGGGCTGCGTCCGCATCGGACATCTCTCCAATGTCGACGTAACTGTCCACGCTCGCGCGCACCTGCTCGGTGTATTGGTCCACCTTGCCGACGGGAAATGCGAACGCCGTGATTTCGAAACGATCCCGATCATGGAAGTCGAACAACTCTGCAATCAGGTGGACCGTAGGATGGTTTCGCAGATCGGCGCAGAAGTAGCCGATATGCAGTTTGTCGCCGCGACGGGGTGACTGAACTGCCGGGGGAGCGGAAAGGAAACGGCTGCTGGTCGCTCGAGCAAGCGTTAATTGCGCTTGGGCGTCGTTGAACAGCAACAGGCCGGCGAAGGGGATCAGCGCGGCCTCGCCTGCACGCGCCCGCTCCAGCAGGGCCTTGCGCCGTTCCACTAGGCCGGTCCAGTCGCAAAGCCGCAACTGGTAGTAGGCGATGAGGCCGGGAATGGTCGCGTCGCGGGGTGCAAGTTCAAGGGCCCGGCGGTACATGGCTAACGCTGCGCCATGCTGGCCGAGGCTGCGCAGGACATCGCCCCTGGTGACATGAACTTCCGCGGACGCGGGGGACACGACGAGAGCTTGGTCCGCAGCATCCAGCGCCTCCGAATGCCTGTGCAAGCGACGCAGCGCCCTCGCCTTCAGAACCAGGGTCTCGGCATGGTCTGGTCTTGCCACCAGGGATGCGTCGAAGCTCTCCACCGCCTCGTCGTACTGATGAAGGTCACACAAGGCCGCGCCCAGGTTGGTGCGGGCTGCTGCATACCGCGGCTCAAGAGCAATGGCGCGGCGGTACGCCTCGGCGGCGAGGCCGGCGTGCCCCGCGGCGCGTAGGGCGATACCCAGGTTGTTCTGAGCACCAAAATGCGTTGGCCGCTCGGCAGTTGCGCGCTCCAGCAGGTCCACGGCCACTTCAGCCCGGCCGCTACGTGTTGCGGCCACCCCGGCGAGGTTCAGGGCATCGAAATCCGTGGGCGCCTGCGCCAGCGCCTGGGCGAGGAGCTCGTAGGCATCCGCAGCGCTGCCCTTCTGCAGGAGCGCGAGGGCCTGCTCAAGGAGGGGGCGGATACTGTCGGAAGCCGACAATCCTAGGCCGCCCCGCCGCCTTCGGTCTGCAGCCAGGCGGCGCCGCACTCCTTGGCGAGGTCGCGAATGCGCAGGATGTAGCTCTGGCGCTCCTGCACCGAGATCACGCCACGCGCGTCGAGCAGGTTGAAAGTGTGGCTGGCCTTCACGACCTGCTCATAGGCCGGCACGGCCATGGTCTGGCGACTGCCCTCCGCCCCCTTCCTGAGAATGGCGCGGCACTCGTCCTCGGCATCCTTGAAGTGGCGGAACAGCATCTCGGTATTGGCGGCCTCGAAATTGTACTTCGAGAACTCCTGCTCGTTCTGCAGGAACACGTCGCCATAGGTGACCTTGTCCTCGCCCTCGCGGCCGTTGAAGTTGAGGTCATAGACGTTCTCGACGCCCTGCACATACATGGCCAGCCGCTCGAGCCCGTAGGTGATCTCGCCCGGCACCGGCATTGTCTCGAAGCCGGCGACCTGCTGGAAGTAGGTGAACTGGCTCACTTCCATGCCGTCGCACCAGCATTCCCAGCCCAGGCCCCAGGCGCCCAGCGTCGGGCTCTCCCAGTCGTCCTCGACGAAGCGGATGTCGTGCAGCTTGCGGTTGAGTCCGATCTCATCGAGCGATTGCAGGTAGAGGTCCTGGATGTTGTCGGGCGATGGCTTCAGGATCACCTGGAACTGGTAGTAGTGCTGCAGCCGGTTCGGGTTCTCGCCATAGCGCCCATCCTTGGGACGGCGCGACGGCTGCACATAGGCGGCCTTCCATGGCCTGGGGCCAAGCGCACGCAGCGTCGTCGCGGTATGGAACGTGCCCGCGCCCATCTGCATGTCGTAGGGCTGCAGGATCACGCAACCCTGCTCCGCCCAATAGCGCTGCAGCGTCAGGATCAGGCCCTGGAACGAGTTCCGCGGGTCCATGTGGGCGGGCAAGGCGGGGTTCATCGGCGTTCAAGTCCAGGCTCGATTGGCGGGCGGAACGTAGTTGGCGCCACGAGGACGGTCAACCTCCGTGACGGACGGTCAGAGCGAGCCGAAATGCTGCGTGTGCACGGGCGCGATGGCGCTGAGCAGTACGCGCACCAGCGCCGACTGGCTATGAACGCCGGTCTTGTCGAAGATGCGCTGGAGATGGGTGCGCGCCGTGTTCGGGGTTATCTTCAGTCGCCCTGCGACTTCGCTGAGGCTTAGCCCGTCAGCGACCAGCGCCGCCACGCGGTGCTGCGCCGGAGACAGCCCGTAGATCAACGCCGCCGTCTGCAGCCGGGACTCGGTGGAACGGGCGTCGCCGAGGGCGAAGTGCAACTGCCCAGCCTCGCATGACACCCACCAGACCTTGGTGGCGAGGCCTTCGCCCGCGTCCATCACGACCGGCACGGCACCGGTGAAGGGCATGTAGGTGGAATCCTGTCCTGCGGCCCAGCGGATGGCCGCCTGGAGCTTGCTGTCCGTCCGACTGTCGCGCACGCGCAGCCGGCCGTTGCGGATGGTCAGGTCGTCATCCTGAAGCACCTGCTCGAGTTCGGGTCCGGTGGAAAGCACGCGTCCTTCAGCATCGAGCCTTAGCCTCAGCACGCCGTCATCCGGGTAGCCGCCATCGAGGAGGAAGAGCACCGCGATCTTCCATTCGCCCCCATGACGCTCGAAAACCCGCGCCTCGTAGGCAAGGCTGGGACCGCGCTTGCTGCCCCAGACGGGGCCTCCGGGATAGTGCTGCTCGAAAGTGGCCCAGGCCATGTCGCCGTGGATGCGGAGATTGAGCTTTGCCACCTGCGTTTCATGGGCCATCCGAGGCTGCGGCTCGGGGCGTTCTGCCATTTCGCGGCGCAGACGCGCCGAGATATCGGCCCAGCCGTGCCGGACGAATACTCCCCCGAGCGCCCACCAGCCCCACCGCACCAGATAGGGCTCGTGCACGAAGCAGCTCGACCACGTTTCGAAATCCCGCATCCAGATCGCAATGCGGTTGCGGTGGATCAAGGCGGTGATCGCCGCGATGTCGTCCTCGTTGCCCACCGACCGCTCCCTCCCGACAGGCGATCCGGCGCTGGAACCGTACGCGAAGCGTAGGTGGCACGCCCGAGCCGGTCAACGGTTCGCCCGGCTAGTGATGCAGAACCATCAGTGCGGTCGGCCAGCGCTCGAGCACGCTGCGACCGGGCGGTGCCACGCCCACGTCGGCGAGTACGCGCGGATCGCGTGTCTCGTTGAGGACCTGGCGAATCAGCCGGCGCCGTGCGCGCCGCCGCCTGAGGTAGCGCAGCAGCAGGTAGAGCCTGCGCGCGCGGCGCCGTTCGACAGGGGTGGACCGGTAAGGGTAATCCAAAGCGACATCGCGCATGACTGCCTCCCAGCATTGCGGGACAGTCTGGCACCGCCAGGCGCGCTGCATTGTCAGTCAATCGAAGGACAGGCCGATGTCATGCCATCGGGGGACACGCGCTCTACTCGCGCGTACTTCAACAGCGCCTGGATACTCAATCCCCCGGCGGCCTGAACTTGCCGTCCTTGTCGCGCTTCAGCGTGACGACGCCCGGCTGGGCGCGCTCGCGCAGGTCACGCTCGTGGCGCAGCTTGTCCTCGGCCTTGAAGGCGCCATGCCAGTCGCGCCAGATCCTGCGCACGCCCCAGGCGATGGCGACGAAGATCGCAACGAAGATCAGCAGGCGAATAATCAGCGCGGTCATCGATCAGAGCCCCAGGCGCGACCACGTGGCGCGGTCCTCGACCTGCGCGGCGATGTCGCCGGCAAGCGCGGCAAAGCCCAGCCGCGGCATGGCCAGCAGCCCGCGCCTGGGTGCGATCGCCACCAGTTCGAGCTTGTCGCCGTAGCGGGTGCGCAGCACCTCGTGCATGTCGCCAAGGCCGTCGACGAGGCCGAGTTCGAGGCCCTTCACGCCGCTCCAGAACTCACCGGTGAACAGCAAGTCGTCGCCGCCCTTTAGGCGATCGCCGCGCCGGCCCTTCACCCAGTCGATGAACACCTGGTGCACGTCGGCCTCCATCGCCTTGATGCGCGCGACATCTTCCGCCTTTTCGGGGAGGAAGGGATCCATGGTCGACTTGTTGCGGCCCGAGGTATGGACGCGACGATCGACGCCGACCTTCTTGAGCGCCTCGACGAAGCCGAAGCCGGCAAAGATCACGCCGATCGAACCTACGATCGAGGATGGGTCGGCGATGATCTCGTCGCCGGCGGTGGCGATGAAATAGCCACCCGAGGCGGCCGCGTCCTCGACGAAGACCAGCACCTTCTTGCCAGTCTCGTCGGCGAGGTCGCGGATGCGCTTTGAGATCAGCCGCGACTGTACCGCCGAGCCGCCGGGCGAGTTGATGACGATGGCGACCGCCGGCGCGGACTTGAGCGCGAAGGCGCGCTTCAGCAGCGGCGCGGCCATCTCGATGTTGAGCCGGCCGGGGCGCTGGTCGGCGGCGATGACGCCATGCAGGCGCACCACCGGGATCAGCGGGCCGCCCTGCCCCATCCTGCGCTTCAACCAGGACCGCAGCCCCATGGATCGTTCCTCGCTTGACGATTGCCCGGCAGATGTATGTGGCCCGCCGCGGCTTTACCAGACAAGCCGGCCAGTGCCACGGAAGATCGCGTCGAACTCGGGCCGGAAGGCGCGGCCGTCGCTCTCGTGCAAGGCCCGGCCGGCAAGCAGCCGGAAGGGCGCACGGGAGCCCTTGATGCCGCGCACCACCACGCGGCTTGCCGGCTGGCCTTCGCGCGGCAGCAGCGGCAGCACGGTCACCGCGCCGAAGCGCTGTGTGAAGGCGATCAGCAGCGGCGGCAGCGCCTCGGCGGTGTGGATGAAGATGACCTCGCCGTCCGGCGCGGCATGCGTCGCGGCGACCTTGGCCCAGGTATCGAGTTTCGCCTCGCCCATGTGCCGCGCCCCGGCACGGGACTGGGCCGGCGCAGAGCCGCGCCCGGGATCGAAAAACGGCGGGTTGGCGATGACGCTGTCGAAGTGATCGGCGGCAAGTCCGGCGGCGGCGCGAACCCGACCCGGCGCGGTCAGGTCGAGGCCGACGAGCCTGGTCCGCATCGCCAGGCCGTTGTCGGCCACGTTGCCGGCGGCGATCGCCAGCATCACCGGATCGGCCTCGACCAGGGTGGCGGACAACTCCGGTCGATCGGCCAGCGCGACCAGAGCGGCGGTGCCGACGCCGGCTCCAAGGTCGAGCAGGCGCAGCGCGCGGGTGCGTACCGCCGCCCCGAGCAGGACCGAGTCGAGACCGGCCCGGAAGCCGCGCTCGGGCTGCGCCACGGTCAGCCGGCCGCCCAAAAAGGCGTCGCGCGTCAGCGTTTGTTGTTTTACAAGATCGGTGGCGTGGTCTAGGGACATCGCACCATCGCGACGGTTCGTTCGGCCCGACTATAGGGCGCCGCGGGCGGACCTCAAACCGGGGATTTCATGGCTCTTTCGGCGGCAGCGGCAAACGAGGCGACCAGCAGCGCCAACGCATTGGATCGGCTGCTCGATGCGACCCGCCCCGGCATGGAGCGCGTCAATGCGATGATCCTCGACAAGGCCAGCTCGCATGTCGAGTTGGTGCCGGAGGTGGCGCGCTACCTGATCGATTCCGGCGGCAAGCGGCTCAGGCCCATGCTGACCATCGCGGCCTCGATGCTGTTCGGCCGGAGCACCGGCAGCGAAGTCAATTTCGCCGCGGCGGTCGAGTTCATGCACAACGCCACGCTGCTGCACGACGATGTCGTCGACGAGAGCAACATGCGGCGCGGACGCGCGGCCGCGCGGATGAAGTGGGGCAACCAGGCCAGCGTGCTGGTCGGCGACTTCCTGCTCGGGCAGGCCTTCATGATGATGGTCGACACCGGCAATGTCGAGGCGCTGCGGGTGATCTCGAAGGCGGCCTCGATCATCGCCGAGGGCGAGGTGCTGCAGCTGGCCAAGACGCGCGACCTCACCACCAGCTCGTCCGACTACGACGAAGTGATCGGCGCCAAGACCGCCACCCTGTTCGAAGCGGCAACCGAAGTGGGCGCGATGGCGGGCGGCGCCGACGCAGCCGGCCGGCGGGCTCTGAGGAACTACGGCCGCGAGCTCGGCTTTGCCTTCCAGCTGGTCGACGACGTGCTCGACTATCGCGGCGAGGCTGGAACATTGGGCAAGAACACCGGCGACGACCTGCGCGAAGGCAAGATGACGCTGCCGGTCATCCTGGCGCTCAAGCAGGCGACCCCCGCCGAGCGCGAAACGATTGTCTCGGCCCTGGGCCGCATCGATACCGGCCCCGACCAGCTCGGGCAGGTCGTCGCCATCTTCGAGCGCTACGACACGCTGGGCCGGACCATCGTTCGGGCCGAGACCCACGTGCGCCAGGCCACCGATGCGCTGCGCTCGCTCCCCGCCAGCGAGATGAAGGACATCCTCGCCGGCGTCGCCGAGTTCACGGCCAGCCGCGCCTACTGAGCTCGCGGGCGGCCGCTCAGCCGATGGCCGGCGCGGCGGCCACCCAGTACTGGGGATGGCGGGCGCGTAGCTCATGCGCCGCCTGATGCGCTTGGGCGGCCGAGCCGAACAGCCCGAACACCGTCCCGCCCGAACCCGACATGCGGGCCAGCGCGCAGCCGTCGAGGAGCCGCATGTCGGCCAGCAGCTCGCCGATTGCCGGCACGAGCGCAACCGCGGCCGGCTCGAGGTCGTTGCGTGTCTCCGCCAGCCACAGCCCCAGTTGCGCCGGCCGGGTCAGCGGCTGCGGCAGGGCCGGCATCGGCGGGTTGTGGCGGCGCTCGAGGCGGCGGAACACCTCGGCGGTAGCGACCGGCACCAGCGGATTGACCAGCACCAGGTGGGTCGGGGGAAAGTCGCGCAGCGGGTGGATAATCTCGCCGACGCCCCGGACTTCCGCCGGTCGCGACAGCAGGCACATCGGCACGTCGGCGCCCAGGGTGAGCGCGATGGCACGCAGCTCGGCCAGCGGAAAGTCGCCATCGCCGAGGCGCGCCAGCAGGCGCAGCATCGCCGCCGCGTCGGCGGAGCCACCCCCGATGCCGGCCGCCACCGGCAGGTTCTTGGTCAGCGTGATGTCGAGCCCGGTCGGCAGGCGATCCGGCCAGCGTGCACGGAAGGCGCGGACGGCCCGCATCACCAGGTTGGAGTCCGAGCTGCCGGCTGCCGCCGCGAACGGGCCGATGACGGTCAGCCGGTCGGTTCTGGCCGGACGCGCCACCAGTTCGTCGGCAATATCGACGAAGGCCACGAGGCTCTCGAGCTCATGGTAGCCATCGACGCGCCTGCCGACGACATGCAGCGCCAGGTTGACCTTGGCGGGGGCCGCCTCCGTGAGGGCGGCCTCGGTCGGTGCCGCCATCAGTTGGCGGTGGGAGCGGTTGCGCCCTCGGCCACCGGGCCCCTCTCGGGCGCCGCCTCGACGGCGTCCAGCCCCTCGGCCAGCTTCTTGGCGACCCGCGCCTTGACGTTGCCCTCCTTGTCGACCGAGGCGGCGATGTTCCACTGGAACTTCGCCTCGAGCGTGCGCCCGGCCCGCCAGTAGGCATCACCCAGGTGGTCGTTGATCTCGGGATCGGTCGAGCGCAGCTGCACGGCGAGCTCGAGCTGCTGCACGGCCTCGTCGAAGCGGCCGAGCCGATAATAGGCCCAGCCGAGGCTGTCGATGATGTAGCCGTCGTTGGGTGCAGCGGCGACTGCCTTCTGGATCATGTCGAGCGCCGGTATGAGGTTCACGCCCTGGTCCACCCAGCTGTAGCCCAGGTAGTTCAGCACCTGGGGCTGGTCGGGATTGAGCTGGAGTGCACGCTTGAAGTCGGCCTCGGCCTTGCTCCACTCCTTGTTGCGCTCATAGGAAATGCCGCGGACATAGTAGAAACGCCAGTCGCCGGGCGCGTCGCCGCCCGCCACATCCAGCGCCTTGGTGTAGGTGGCTGCAGCCTCGGCGTATTTCTCGGCGGCGCGCTGCATGTCGCCCAGCACCGAAAGCGCATCGAGGTCGCGCGGGTTCTGCTGCACGATATTGCCGAGCCGCCGCAAGGCCTCGTCCCGGCTGCCCAGCGCGTCGAGATTTTCGGCGACGCGTACCACCGCCATGGGCTTCATCGGCGAATCTGCCGGAATGGCATCGTAGATCCGGTTGGCGGCATCGTGCTGGCTGGCGCCGTCGAGCAACTGGCCATAGACCAGGTCGATGACGTCGGAGCGGGGATCGAGATACATCCCCATCTGCAGGAACGCCGCCGCGATATCGGGACTGCCCTCGCGGGCGAGCGCCACGCCCACCGAATGGAACATCTCGGCCGCGCCGGCCTGGATGTCCGCCGCGAACACACCCGGCCGCTGCTTGAGGTCGATCTTGGCCTTGACCGCATCGATCAGGGGATGGTCGAGACCCTGCGCCGCGAAATCGGCGATGACCTTCTCGGCCTCGTCGAAACGGCCGGCATTGCCGAGCATGCGGGTATAGGCCTCCACGATCCGGGCGACCTGTGGATCCGCCTCGTAGGCCTTCTTGGCGAGCACCAGGGCTTCGGCGCTGCGGCCTTCGACATCGGCCATCACGGCGCGGTGGAAGACGAGGAAATCCTCGAGTCCGCCCTGCCCCAGCTCGTCGAGCACCTTGTCGGCCTCGTCGCGCTTGCCGTCGCCGATCAGGGCCCAGGCGCGCAGGATGCCGCCGGTGATGCCGGCGAAGGTGTCGCCGCCGACCGATTCCAGCTCGCGCGCGGCCGCACCATAGCGGCGCTCCTTCACCGCCTGCGCGCCAATCACGAGGCTCGCAAGGTCATTGGGCGCGCTGAGTTCCAGCAGGTGCTTGGCGACACGCGCCGCCTCGGCGATCTGGCCGTTGGCGGTATCGGCGACGAAGCTGCGCTCGATGATCACCGGATTGTCCCAGTCTCCGGCGGCGGCGGCGCGGAAGTAGCGCGCGGCATCTTCGGTCCGCAGGTCGGTCAGGGCCTGGCGGCCGGCAAGATAGCTCCCGGTGACGCTGTCGCTCATCAGCGGCAGCATGGCGCCGGATTCGAGGGCCATCGCGCTGCTCGCGGCAAGCATGGCGGCGAACAGGACACCAGACACGAGGCGGGCTTTGTGGGTCACGAGGCTCGATAACTCCGGGGGGACAGGTAGACTGCGAGTAACCGCGGAAAGATGGTCGATTTTAGGACTGCGCCGCAAGGGGCAGGCACGATGAAGTGACGGCCTCACATGCCCGAGTAATTGGGACCCGACCCGCCCTCCGGCGGAACCCAGGTGATGTTCCGGGCCGGGTCCTTGATGTCGCACGTCTTGCAGTGGACGCAGTTGGCCGCGTGAATGCGAAAGACCGGCGCTCCCCCCTCTTCGACCATCTCGTATACGCCTGCGGGGCAATAGAGCGGGGCCGGCTCGCCGTAGCGCGGGAGGTTCTCGCGCACCGGCACCGAGGGATCGGCGAGGCGCAGGTGGACCGGCTGGTCCTCGTCGTGGCTGAGATTGGCGAGATAGACCGAGGCGGCGCGATCGAAGGTCGTCACCCCGTCGGGGCGCGCATAGGCGCGCGGCGTAGCCTCCTGGATCGGCTTCAGCGTCTCGGAATCGGCCTTGCCGTGGCGAAGCGTGCCGAACGGCGAGACGCGCAGCAGCGCCTCGCACCACATGTCGAAACCGCCGAGCAGTACGCCGGCCAGGGTGCCGAAGCGCGACCAGAGCGGCTTGACGTTGCGCACCGGCCCGAGTTCCGCGCCGATCCCGGTGGCCAGCACCGACTCGTCGAGCCCCTCGAGCGTGTCATGCGCCCTGCCCTCGGCAATCGCCGCAGCGACGCGTTCCGCCGTGGCCATGCCGGAACGGATGGCATTGTGGATGGCCTTGAGCGCCGGCACGTTCATGAACCCGGCCGCGCAGCCGATCAGCGCGCCGCCCGGAAAGGCGAGATCGGGGATCGACTGCAGCCCGCCCGAGGTCATGGCCCGGGCGCCGTAGCTCACGCGCCGGCCGCCCTCGAGCAGCCGCGCAATCGCCGGATGCTGCTTGAAGCGCTGGAACTCGCCGAAGGGCGACAACGTCGGATCGGAATAGGAGAGGTGGACGGCGAGGCCGAGGTAAAGCCTGTTGCCTTCGGCATGATAGGCAAAGCCGCCGCCCGAGGTGGCGTCGTCGAGCGGGAAGCCCAGGTAGTGGTCGACGCGGCCCGGCTCGTGCCGGTCGGGTGCGATCTCCCAGACCTCCTTGATCCCGAGGCCGTAGAACTGCGGGTCGTGGCCATCAGCGAGGCCGAACCGCTGGATCAGCGCCTTGGCCAGGGAGCCCCGCGCGCCCTCGCCGATCAGTGTGTATTTCGCCTTGAGGCCGATGCCCGCCGCATAGGTGGACTTGGGCTCGCCATCGGCGCCGACGCCGAGGTCGCCGGTGATGATACCCTCGACCTGCCCGTTCTCGCCGGTCAGCACATCCACGGCCGCCGTCATCGGAAAGATGTCGACGCCCAGTCCCTGCGCCTGCTCGCCAAGCCATTTCACCAGGTCGCCCAGGCTTACGATCACCGCATCGGGCGTCTTCATCTGTGGCGGTATCATCTGTCCGGGCAGCTGGAGATCAGCCGTGCCGGTGAGGAAGTGGAAGGTGTCGCGCGTGACCTTCGGACCGACCGGGGCGCCGAGGTCGCGCCAGTCGGGCAGCAGCGCATCGAGCCCCACCGGGTTCATTACCGCGCCGGAAATGATGTGACCGCCCAGTTCGGCCGACTTTTCCACCACCGTCACGCCGAGGTTCGGAGCCACCTGCTTGAGCCGGATGGCGGCGCTGAGCCCCGCGGGACCGGCCCCGACGATGAGCACGTCGGTTTCGATGATCTCTCGGCTTCCGGCGTCGGCCAAGGTCTCGATCCAATCGCTGTGGCGGGGCAAGGCGGGCTGTGACATAACAGAACCCATGTCCGAAAATCGACCGCTAAATGAGGCCGAAGCCCGCGCGGCGCTCGACTGGTATCGTGCCGTCGGGGTCGATTTCGCCGTCGTCGAGGAGCCGGTCGATCGCTTTGCCGCTTCGGTGACGCCGTCACGGTCCCGCCCCGCGGCCGCCGCGCCGATCTCGGCCCCGTCAGCGGCGCCCGTCGCGGCGCCAATCGCCCTGTCGCTCTCGGCCGATCCTTCCGAGACGACGGCGATCGCCACGGCCGCGCCGACGCTCGAAGCGTTGCGCGCCGCGATGGAGGCGTACGAAGGCTGCACGCTGAAAAAACGCGCGACGCAACTGGTCTTCGCCGACGGCAATCCGGAAGCCGAGATCATGCTGGTGGGGGAAGGCCCGGGCGAGCAGGAGGACCTGCAGGGCAAACCGTTCGTCGGCCGTGCCGGGCAGCTGCTCGACCGCATGCTGGGCGCCATCGGGCTCGACCGCACCAAGGTCTACATCGCCAACATGGTGCCCTGGCGTCCGCCCGGCAATCGCGAGCCCTCTCCGGAGGAACTGGCGCTGTGCGCTCCCTTCCTGCTGCGGCAGGTCGAGTTGGTGGCCCCGAAATTCCTCGTGACGCTCGGCAACGTGCCGACCAAGGCGCTGTTCCAGACCCAGAACGGCATCACCAGGATGCGCGGCCAGTGGCGCGACCTCACCGTCAACAGCCATCGCACCCGCGCCCTCGCCACGCTGCACCCGGCCTACCTGCTGCGCACCCCGGCGAGCAAGGCCCTCGCCTGGCGCGACATGCTGGGCCTAAAGCAGGCGATGGAGGGCTAGGGGTCGACCTAGGCTGACGCCGCCGCCCCATCAAGGTCGAGCGGCGTAGCGGGCCTCCATGTCATCCCTGCGAGAGCAGAGAACCAGGTCGCCTCGGCGTCAGTCGCCCGACCCCGCCTCAACTACGACTTAAGACTATCGACCCAGGAATATTCTTGGCGCTTGATTGTGCTGCCCGAATTTGGTCCGGTTCGAAGGGCAAGCGCCTCGGGCCCAAGACCGCGGAAAGCGCCATGTCGTCAGCCCTCAAGATCTATGCCCTGTTCATCGGATCGGCCCTGCTCATGTTCGGCGGCGGGCTGCAGGGCCTGTTGCTGTCCGTGCGCGGCGCCGAAGAGGGATTTTCGCTCGCCGCGCTGGGCCTGATCGGCACCGGCTGGTCGGTCGGATTCGTGGCCGGCTCGATCACTGTGCCGCTGCTCGTCAAGCGCGTCGGCCATATCCGCGCCTATTCGATCATGGCGGCAATCGGCACCATCACGATTCTGCTGAACCTGCTTTGGGTCCAGGACATCGGCTGGATCGTGCTGCGCGCCGCCTCCGGCTACTGCTTCGCCGGCGCGGCGATGATCGTCGAGAGCTGGCTCAACGAAGTCGCCGACAACAAGAGCCGCGGCACGATCTTTTCGGTCTACTCGACCATCAACATGGCGGCTTCGACCGTCGGGCAGCTGGCCATGTCGGTCACCGGTACCTTCGGCTACGTCCCCTTCGTCGTCGGCGCGATCGCCTTCATCTGCGCGTTGCTGCCGACGGCGCTGACCTCGACGCCGCAGCCCCGGCCGATCTCGTCGGCGCGACTCGACGTCGTCCTGCTCTACAGGACGTCGCCGCTGGCGGTGATCGCGGCCTTCGCCTGCGGCATGTCCAACGGCACATTCGGTACGCTGGCGCCTGTCTATGGCTTCGCACAGAAGCTCGAACCGGCGACCATCGCCTACCTGTTCTCGGTCACGGCCATTGTCGGGGCCATCGCCCAGACCCCGTTCGGGCGGCTGAGCGACCGGATCGACCGTCGGCTGGTGATCGTCGGCCTCAGCGGGTTCGCCGCGGTCGTCGGGTTGCTGACCGTGCTGATCAATCCGGCCAGCGGGATCGCGATGTTCGTCCTGTTCGGCTTCTACGGCCTCGGCGCCTATCCGCTCTATGCCATTGCCGTGGCGCATGCGAACGACTTCGCCAAGGAGGGCGAGTTCGGGCGCGTCGCCGGCGGCATGCTGCTGATCCTCGGCATCGGCCTCGCCATCGGTCCGATCGTCGCCAGCTGGGTGATGAACGCCATTGCCCCGGTGGGCCTGTTCATCGTCACGGCCACCTTCCACGGCGCGCTCGCCGTGACCGCCTTCCTGCGCATGAAGGTGCGGCCGGTGCGCGACGCCCACGGGCGGGTCCGGTTCCGCGCAATGAATGCCGAAAAGCCGATCTCGCCGGGCACGGTCGAGCTCGACCCACGCATCGAAGCGTCCGAAGACAACCTCGTGCCGCCTGCCAGGGTCCATCCTGCCCCAACCGGCGAGGCCGAGGTGATCGTGCCCGACCCGATCGAACCGGTCGTCCTCGCCCCCGATCATCCCAAGCCCGACGCTCCCGGCGAGACCGACAGGTCGGACAAGCCCAGGCCGGAGTAACCGCATGTTCAAGAGCGAACTTGACCTCGCCAGGCCGTTCACGCCGTTGTCGATCGCGGTCCTTGCCGTGTCCGACACGCGCACGCTCGAAACCGATACCGGCGGCGCCCTGCTCAAGTCGCTGCTGGAAGGCGACGGCCACACCTGCTTCGAACGCGCCGTCGTGCGCGACGACATCCACCAGATCCGCGCCAGGGTGATGGAGTGGGTGGTGAACCCCGCGGTCGACGCCATCATCACCACCGGCGGCACCGGCTTTACCGGCCGGGACGTCACACCCGAGGCGCTGGAGCCGTTGTTCCAGAAGCGCATCGACGGATTCTCGGTGCTCTTCCACCAGTATTCCGCCACCACCGTCGGCACCTCGACCCTGCAGTCGCGCGCCACCGGCGGGCTGATCGGCGAGACGTTCGTCTTCTGCCTGCCCGGTTCGCGGGGCGCCTGTCGCGACGGCTGGGAGGGGATCCTGCGCGCCCAGTTGGACAACCGGCACAAGCCCTGCAACTTCGTCGAGCTGATGCCCCGCCTCGCCGAGCGCTGAGGCCGCCATGGCGAAAAACGAGAAGCTGACCGTGAAGCTGACGCGCAAGCAGGTGGCGCCGCGCAATCTCGCGGCCAGGTCCCTGCTGGGCGGGCAGTTCCAGCCCAGGGTCGAGGCAGACCCCAAGGCCTACAAGCGACGCGGCAAGCATAAGCGCGACCCGCTGTCCGGCATTGATGAATCCGAGGAACCGAAGACGTAACTCGTTTTCAGTTACTTCTTCATATTTGCCGATTATCGGTTCATTCTGCGCCTGAACCGCCCGCCGGAAGCTCTTCCAAAAACACGTTCATTACCGGTTCAGGCGGCGCAATTCAGTTGAAGCGCCGGAGCCGTGGTGACACTCTTTGCGGTAACCCGGCGCAGCGGAGGGCTCCCATGACCGGCCTGATCATCCTAGCCATCGTCATCGCCGCCGCCGGCTATGCGATCCTCGTCTACAACGACCTTGTCTCCAAGCGTCAGCTCAAGGAGGAGGGCTGGTCCGGCATCGATGTGCAGCTCAAGCGCCGCACCGACATGATTCCCAACCTGATGGAGACGGTGAAGGGCTACATGGGCCACGAGCGCGAGACGCTCGAGGCCGTGACCCGGGCCCGCGCTGCCGCTACCGCCGGCGCCAATGCCGGCCCGGCCGAGCGCAGCCAACTCGAAGGCGCGCTGTCCGGTGCGCTGGGCAAGCTGCTCGCCATCGCCGAGGCCTATCCCGACCTCAAGGCCAACACCACCTTCCTCGAGTTCCAGTCAGCGCTGCAGACTGTCGAGGACGAGATCCAGCTCGCCCGCCGCTACTACAACGGCGCCGTGCGCAACCTGAACACGGCGGTGGAGAGCTTTCCTTCCAACATCCTCGCCAATGCCTTCAAGTTCGAGAAGGCCGAGTATTTCGAACTCGACAACGAGGCCGACCGGGCCGTGCCGCAGGTGAAGTTCTAGGACGCTCGCGTGGGAGCCTCAGCCATGGCGCGCGCGGCCACCCCCCTCCCGTCCTCCCTCCCAAGGGGGGAGGTGCCTGCCGGTTCGCCTGGCACAATCGAGCCACAAGCTCTTCACTTCATCTCCCCCCTTGTGGGGAAGGCCGGGAGGGGGGTGCAGCACGCGCTGCTATTTGCAGTAGCGCTGATTCTCTCCGTCCTCTTTGCTCACCCCGCCCTCGCCCGCGAGGCCATCACCTCCTTCGCCTCCGCCATCACGCTCAACGTCGACGGCTCCGTCGACGTGATCGAGACCATCGAGGTCAACGCCGAGGGCGACGAGATCCGGCGCGGCATCTATCGCGACATCCCGCTGATCCTCATCAACCCGGACCGGTCGCGGCTGCGTTCCACGCTCACCGTCACGTCGGTGACGCGCGACGGCCGGACCGAACCCTACTCGCTCGAAAACCTCGCGGCAGGGTTCAAGCGCATCCGCATCGGCGACGCCGACGTGTTCCTCAGCTACGGCAAGCACCGCTACACCATCCGCTACTCGATGAGCCGCATGGGACGGACCTTCGCCGACCATGACGAGCTGTTCTGGAACGTCACCGGCAACTACTGGGTCTTCCCCATCGATACGGCCGTCGCCTCGATCGCGCTGCCGCCGGGCGCGGTGATAAAGGACCTCGTCGGCTACACCGGCCCCGTCGGCTCGATGGAGCAGGCGGTCGAGATCACCCGCAGTTCCGACAGCATGGCGATCTTCCGCACCACGCGCCCGCTGCGCGCCGGTGAAGGGTTCAGCGTCGCCGCCTCGTTCCAGAAAGGCATCCTCGCCGAACCGCAGGGCGTCGATCGCTTGCTCTACTGGATCAGCGACCATCGCGACGTGGTCGGCCCCGGGCTGGCCGTCGCCGTGGTGCTGCTCTACAACCTGTGGGCCTGGGTCTCGGTGGGGCGGGACCCGAAGAAGGGCACCATCATCCCGCTGTTCCACCCGCCGAAGGGCTTTTCGCCGGCGCTGGCCGAATATGTCGACGGCATGGGCTGGGCCAAGGGCGGCTGGACTGCGTTCACGGCTTCGATCTTCGACCTCGGCGTCAAGGGCCTCGTCAGGATCGACAACCCCGGCAAGACGCTGACCGTCACGGTGACCGGCAAGGCCCCGCCAGCCGATCTCGGCGCGGCGGAGCGGGTGATCTACAACTACTTCAACGCCAACGGCAGCGTGACGGTGAACACCACCACCGGCCCCAGGCTCAACGAGACGCGCGGCCAGTTCGTAGCGGCGATCGAAGGCGAGAACCGGCAGGTCTACTTCAGGAACAATTTCGGCTACGTCGTCTTCGGCTTGGCGCTCTCAGCGCTGCTGCTGCTCGGCATGGTGCTGTTCGATCTCATCGACCCGGTCACGCTGGTCTTCGCCGCGATCGGCGCCGTCTTCGTCGGCGTCCTCGCCGGCATCCTGCGGGGCTTCTGGTCCACGCCGATCATCGCCAAGATCATCATCGGCGTCTGGGTGGTGATCTTCGGTTCCAACCTGATCGGCGCGGCCACTTCGTTCCTCAGCGACATCCAGCTCGACGTACCGCTGATCGGCGCGGCCTCGATCATCGTCGTCAACGTCATCTTCGCCGTGCTGATGCGGGCGCCGACCGTGCAGGGCCGCAAGGTCATGGACCAGCTGGATGGCTTCAAGATGTACATGGATACAGCCGAGAAAAACCGGCTGAACATGGTCGGCGAGCCGCCGATGACGGTCGAGCGCTTCGAGCGCATCCTGCCCTATGCCATCGCGCTGGGCGTCGAGAAGCCGTGGTCGCAGCACTTCGAGGGCGAATTGTCGCGCAACGCCGTCGCCGACGCTCCGGGCGGCGTCTACACGCCCGGCTTCTACTCGGGCCGCGACTGGTCCACCTCCAGCGGCGGCTTCTCCAACACCGTCTCGTCCGTGGCCAGCGGCATGAGCGCCGCCATGGTCGCCGCCCAACCCTCAAGCTCCTCCGGCTCCGGCTTCTCCGGCGGTGGCGGTGGTGGTTCGGGCGGCGGAGGAGGCGGCGGGGGCGGCGGCGGGTGGTAAAGCCCCCACCGCGAGCCGGCCCTCCGCCGGGGTGACCCCGTTCCTGGAGCACGACCACGTCCTGCCCCCAGCTGTCATCACTGCGAAAGCAGGGACCCCATGGACAGCCCGCGCCAGCGGAGAGATGGACCCCGGACTGCGCCGGGGTGACACCGCGTTTGATGTGGGCACCGAGCCCACCACCCCACTGGCTGTCATCCCAGCGAAAGCTGGGACCCAAGCCTCAACCCGCACCAGCCGAGCGTTGGGTCCGGCGCACGCACCGGGCCTGCCGCCCACGCACTGAACTGCTGACCCAAAGAATCTTGTCCCCGCCCCTCCACACCCCCCTTATCCTCTCCCGGTCCAACCACGGGCGGGCGCTCGCGACGAACGAATGGTGGCTGGATATCGAGGGTCATGGGAGTCGTCCCATGGCAGGTCGGTATCGTGGGCAACCGGCCGACTGGTCAGGTCCCGTCCTGGTAACAGGGGTGTGGAGAGAGCCAGCCGCGCACGCTCCCTCACGATATCGGTCTCACTCAGACCTCGATCCGACCGGCGCGGCGACGGCCGTTTCATTTGCGGACTAACCGCGTGGCCCTAAACCGCGCCGGTCGCCCCGCCCATCATAACCCGAAGCCGCAAGGCGGCCGGGTCGCCTGTGCTGCCGCATGGACATCAGCCGCGCCCCTTGCTAGTCCTCCCGCGCCCTAATCGCCGGTGCCAGAGATGCCTGAACTGCTTGTCGAACTGTTCTCGGAAGAAATCCCGGCGCGCATGCAGCGCAAGGCGGCCGAGGAACTGAAGAAGGCCGTGACCAACGCCCTGGTCGACGCCGGCCTCATCTACGAGAGCGCCAAGGCCTTCGTGACGCCGCGGCGCCTGGCCCTGACGGTCACCGGCCTGCCGGCTCGCTCGCCCGATACGCGCGAGGAGAAGAAGGGCC
This sequence comes from Devosia sp., assembly GCF_017307495.1. Lineage (GTDB taxonomy): Bacteria > Pseudomonadota > Alphaproteobacteria > Rhizobiales > Devosiaceae > Devosia_A. The sequence continues at coordinate 99,302 of NZ_JAFKHE010000026.1, forward strand.
CGCGCGTCGGCTCGCCGCAGCAGGCGATCGACGGTTTCCTCAAGGCGGCCGGTCTCGCCTCGATCGAGCAGGCGAAGATTGAAAGCGACCCCAAGAAGGGCGAGTTCTACGTCGCCCATATCGACAGGAAGGGCGCCGAGGCCACCGAGATCCTCTCGACCCTCCTGCCCAAGGTGATCACCGGCTTCGACTGGCCGAAATCGATGCAGTGGGGCAATGGCGGGCTGAGCTGGGTGCGGCCGCTGCGCGCCATCACCGCCACCTTCGGCACCGAGAACGACGAGCCGGCGGTCATCCCGTTCAAGTCGAACACCGTCACGAGCGGCCAGACCACCTACGGGCACCGCTTTCTCGCGCCCGGCGCCATCCGCGTGCGCCGTTTCGACGACTACGTGCAGGCGCTCGAGAAGGCCAAGGTCGTGCTCGACATCGATCGCCGCAAGGAAATCATCAAGGCCGACGCCGACAACCTCGCCTTCGCCCAGGGGCTGACCGTCATCCACGACGAAGGCCTGCTCGAGGAGGTCGCCGGCCTCGTCGAGTGGCCGGTCGTCATGATGGGCTCGTTCGATCCCGCCTTCCTCGAAGTGCCCGAGGAAGTGATCATCGCCACCATCCGCGCCAACCAGAAGTGCTTTTGCCTGCGCGACGGTGCGGGCAAGCTCGCGCCCAATTTCATCATCACATCGAACCAGATCGCCGAGGATGGCGGCAAGCAGATCATCGCCGGCAACGAGCGCGTGATCCGCGCCCGCCTCTCCGATGCCCGCTTCTTCTACAAGACGGACCTGGCGCTGCCGCTCGAGCATGGCCTGCCCAAGCTCGAGGAGAGCGTTTTCCACGCCAGGCTGGGCACGCAGTTCCAGCGCGTCGAGCGCCTGGTGAATCTCGCCGGCGAGATCGCCCCCAGGGTCGGCGCCAGCGTCGATCAGGCCAAGCGCGCCGCCATGCTCGCCAAGGCCGACCTCACGACCGGGATGGTCGGCGAGTTCCCCGAGCTGCAGGGCATCATGGGCCGCTACTACGCGCTGGCCCAAGGCGAGCCCAACGCCATCGCCAACGCCGTCGCGGACCACTACAAGCCGCTCGGCCCGACCGACCTCGTCCCGGCCGAGCCGGTCGCCATTGCCGTGGCGCTGGCCGACAAGCTCGACACCCTCACCGGCTTCTGGGCCATCGACGAGAAGCCCACCGGCTCGCGCGACCCCTTCGCCCTGCGCCGCGCCGCGCTCGGCGTGATCCGCATCATCGTGGACAACCAGCTGACCTTCCCGCTCGAGGTCGAGCCGGACCTCCTCAGCTTCTTCCACGATCGCCTGAAGGTTTCGCTGCGCGATGCCGGGGCGCGCCACGACCTCGTCGACGCCGTCATTTCCAAGGACAGCAACGACATCCTCGAGATTACCCGCCGCGTCGATGCGCTGGGCAAGCTTCTCGGCTCGGAGGATGGCGTGAACCTCCTCGCCGGCTATCGCCGCGCCGCCAACATCCTCGCCGCCGAGGAAAAGAAGGACGGCCGGAAGTACGACGCTCCGGTGGTCGAGGAGCAGCTCAAGCTCGACGCCGAGATCGCCCTAGCCGACGCCATCATGCAGGCCGATGCCGCCGTGGCCGCCAAGGTCGCCGGCAACGACTACCAGGGCGCCATCGCGGCGCTGGCGACGCTGCGCCAGCCGGTCGACGCCTTCTTCGACGCCGTCCTCGTCAACGACGCCGACCCGGCGGTGCGCGCCAACCGGCTCAACCTGCTTGCCAAGCTGCGCGACACGATGCGGCTCGTGGCGGATTTCTCGAAGGTCGCGGGCTAGACGACGGCCCCGAACAGGGTGCCGACGCCGAAGGTCACGGCCATGGCGATGGCGCCCCAGACCAGGACTCGCAGCGCCGGCCTGACAGTGCCGGCGCCTCCGGTCAGCCCGCTCAACGCGCCGACCGCGGCAAGCGCCAGCAGGGTCACGACGATGGTTGTGACCAGCACTGCGCCGGGCGGCGTCAGCAGCACTGCCAGCAGCGGCACCGCCGCGCCCACCGAGAAGGTGATCGCCGAGGTGACGGCCGCCTGCAACGGATTGGCCGCGAGGTGCTCGACGATCCCAAGTTCGTCGCGCGCATGGGCGGCGAGCGCATCGCCTGCGGTCAGCTCCAGCGCGACCTGGCGCGCCAGCGCCGGACTGAGCCCGCGATCTTCGTAGATCTTCGTGAGTTCCTCGAGTTCGCTGTCGGGCTGCTCGGCCAGTTCGCGGCGCTCGCGCGCCAGGTCGGCGCGCTCGGTGTCCGCCTGCGAACTCACCGAGACATACTCGCCCGCCGCCATGGACAACGCCCCGGCAACCAGTCCGGCAACGCCCGCGGTCAGCACGGCGCCGTGCCCCGCGCTCGTCGCGGCAATGCCGACGATCAGGCTCGAGGTCGAGACGATACCGTCATTGGCCCCCAGCACCGCGGCGCGCAGCCAGCCGATACGGTCCATCGCGTGTCGTTCGGTATGCGGCAACCTGCTCATGAACCCGTCCACTCCTGCGAGACTCGCCTTCCGGCCGCGAGGGCGGCCCGGCAACTCACGGGTGACACTCTCGCCGCCGGGCAGCGCTGAATCAAGTGGGGTGAACGGCTCGCGAGCACCGCGCGAGCAGCCGCCTCGACTCCTGGACCCGGACTTATCCCCGCTCGTTTGTTCTTGTTCTGTTCACGTGCAGCTGGTAGTCATGATGGAACGTTGGCCGGTGGGCGAGTCGTCGACCGGATCGCTGGAGATGACCATGCGGGTTACTGCGCCGAACTTCGAACAGCTGGAAAGGCTCAGCGGCACGCGCGATGCCGACCTGATCGCGCGGCGCTTCGTCGATCCGGCGCTCAATCGCGGCCGCGGCGCACAAACCAACAAGGGCAGCCGATTCGACCGGGAGAGCCGCGAGGCCGTCGACGACGGCTGGGGCATGGTGGAAGACCTGAAGCCGTTCGAAACCATCGAGCATGTCGAGCGCGCCCGCACCATCATCACGCGCAACGAGAGCCCCGACATCGGTTTCGACCGCTCGATCAACGCCTATCGCGGCTGTGAGCACGGCTGCTCGTACTGCTTCGCGCGGCCGACGCACGCCTATCTCGGGCACTCGCCGGGGCTGGAGTTCGAGCGCGACATCTACGTCAAGACCAACGCGGTGGAGCAGTTGCGGCGCGAGCTCAGCGACAAGCGCTACAAGCCCAGGCCGATCGCCATGGGCACCAATACCGATCCGTACCAGCCGGCAGAGCGCAAGCACCGGTTGACGCGCGGCATCCTCGAGCTGCTGCTCGAGACCAGGCATCCGGTGACCATCACCACCAAGTCGGCCCTCGTGGTGCGCGACCTCGATATCCTCAAGCCGCTGGCCGAGCTCAACCTCGTGCGCGTGGCGCTGTCGATCACCAGCATGGACCACAAGCTGTCGCGCAAGATGGAGCCACGCGCCTCGACGCCAGAGAAGCGGCTCGAGGCGGTGCGCCTGCTGTCGGAGGCCGGTGTGCCGACCACCGTGATGGCCGCGCCGATGATCCCGGCGATCAACGACATGGAACTCGAGCGCATCCTAGATGCCGCCGCCGCGCAGGGCGCCCGCGACGCGAGCGCCATCCTGGTGCGCCTGCCGCTCGAGGTGCGCGACATCTTCCGCGAGTGGCTGCTGCGGCATTTCCCCGATCGGGTCAGCCATGTCATGGGCCTCATCCGCGACGCGCGCGGCGGCAAGGACAACGACCCCAACTTCCACACCCGCTTCGTCGGCGACGGGCCCTATGCCACGCTGCTGCGCCAGCGGCTGGAGCGCGCGAAGGAGCGGTACGGACTGAACAAGACCATCCCGGCGCTCCGGACCGACCTGTTCCAGCACCCGAGCGTGGACGACGGGCAGATGAGCCTGTTCTGATCTGCTTGGAGGCGGCGCGATTTCGTCCCCTTCCTGTGTCCCCCCGGCGAGTTGGGGGTGACAATTGGACTGCACGCCGAGTTGTTCCAGGGCCCACACTTCGCCCTTGCCTCGCCAGCGTTGGTGTCGATGCTAGGGGCCATGCCTACCGAATCGCAGACGCCGCCCATCGTCCCCGCCCTGCCGACGCTCAAGTTCGAGCGGGCTGCGATCAAGCGCGGCGCAACCATTGTCTGCGGCGTGGATGAGGCCGGTCGCGGCCCGCTGGCCGGACCCGTGGTCGTTTCGGCCGTGGTGCTGAACCATCGGCGCGTGCCGTCGGGCCTTAACGATTCCAAGCAACTCACCGCCGCCGAGCGCGAGGAGCTCTATGAGGAGATCATGGCCAAGGCCATCGTCTCCATCACCGTGATGCCGCCCTCGGTGATCGCGCGCATGAACATCCTGCAGGCGTCGCTCTGGGGCATGGGCCAGGCGGTGCGTGGGCTGACGGTCAAAGCCGACCACGTGCTCGTCGATGGCCACATGGTGCCCAAGAACCTGCCCTGCGCCGGACAGGCGATTATCGGTGGCGACGGCAAGTCCGTCTCCATCGCGGCGGCCTCGATCGTCGCCAAGGTGACTCGCGATCGCATGTGCCAGATCATGCATTGCGAGGAGCCGCATTTTGGTTTCGACAGCCACAAGGGCTACGCCGCTCCGATGCACCTTGCCGCCTTGACCGAGCACGGACCGGGCCGCCACCACCGGATGGATTTCGCCCCGTGCATCGAGGCGCAGCGCCTCAAGGATGCCGGCATCGTCGTCCCCATTGAGGTCGCTGCTGCCTAGCTCGGCAGCAAGTCTTCCCAGGCCCACCTCCCACTCGACGTCATCCCGGCGAAAGCCGGGACCCAGACTTCAACCGACTCCGGTGGAGCGTCGGGTCCCTGCTTTCGCAGGGGTCACAACTGGTAGGCGGGGTGGGATCGCTGCCCCTGCCCCTATCCGAGGGTTTAACGTCTTGCTAACCTCGACGCTTAAATCCCTTTTAACCCTAACGCCTTACAACCGATCCCGTTAGTACTGCGTCAGGGTTCGAGTAATGTTGCGTACCGCGCGTACGGCGGCCACCGCCGATGCGGAGGGGAGCTTGCTCCCCATCGACACCATCCTTGTGGGCGATTGCATCAAACACATGAATGCCTTGCCGGCCGGCTCGGTTGACCTGATTTTTGCCGATCCCCCCTACAACCTCCAGTTGGAGCAGGGGCTGACGCGTCCCGACCAGTCGCGGGTCGATGGCGTCGACGACGCCTGGGACAAGTTCGACAGCTTCGCCCATTATGACATCTTCACCCGCGCCTGGCTCAAGGCGGCGCGGCGCATCCTGAAGCCCGATGGCGCGATCTGGGTCATTGGCTCGTACCACAACATCTTCCGCGTCGGCGCGGCGCTCCAGGATCTCGATTTCTGGATGCTCAACGACATCATCTGGCGCAAGGCCAACCCGATGCCGAACTTCCGCGGCACCCGGTTCACCAATGCGCACGAGACGCTGATCTGGGCCGCCAGGGACAAGGAGTCCCGCGTCACCTTCAACTACGAGCAGCTCAAGCTCGCCAACGACGACGTGCAGATGCGCTCGGACTGGCTGTTCCCGATCTGCACCGGCGCCGAGCGCCTCAAGGGCGAGGACGACGAAAAGCTCCACCCCACGCAGAAGCCGGAAGCCCTGCTCTACCGCGTCATTTCCGCAACGACCAAGCCGGGCGACGTGGTGCTCGACCCCTTCTTCGGCACCGGCACCACCGGCGCCGTGGCCAAGAAGCTCGGCCGGCACTTCATCGGCATCGAGCGCGAGGATACCTACATCGCCGGCGCGCTGAAGCGCATCGCGGCGATCCGGCCGCTCAGCGCCGGCGCCATCGAGACCGCCGTGCCCAAGCGGCAGGCGCCGCGCGTCGCCTTCGGCTCGCTGGTCGAGATGGGGCTGATCGCGCCGGGCACCGAACTCTACGACGAGCGCCAGCGCTTCAGCGCTCTGGTGCGGGCCGACGGGTCGCTTGTCTCCGGCCAGCACATGGGCTCCATCCACCGCGTCGGCGCGCTCGTCCAGGGCGCCGAAGCCTGCAACGGCTGGACTTTCTGGCACGCCCGCCAGGGTAGCCGCCTCGCGCCCATCGACGATTTCCGCGCCCAGGTGCGCGCCGAGATGGGCCGCCTTTCAGCCTGATCCTGACCTCCAATCAACCAGGCTAGCATCGCCGCCGGCACCGAAACGTGCCGGCGGCCTGTTTTTGCTCATTCGTCCACCCCAGCCGCCACCAGCACCTTGCGGAACACGCTGGGCAGCGCCTCGGCGTCGAGTTCGCGCGGGTCGGCCCACCAGCCGTCCGCCAGCGTCCCGGTCTCGGCGACTACTGCCGTCCACACCTCGAGCTCCAGCCGGAAATGGGTGAACACGTGCACCACCTGGCCGCGATGCTGCCAGTCGGACGACAGCGGCGGGACAACCGGGCGCCGGTCCGAAGTCCACTCCGACACCGGCGTCTCGGTCATCTTGGCCAGCAGGCCCTTGTCGGCCCGCGTCCTCAGGTACACGTCGCCATCGGCATCGCGCATGACGAAGGCGTGGCCGTAGCGGGTGGGGCGCTCCGCCTTCTCGGCCTTGACCGGATAGGCCAGCGGTTCGAGCTTCGCGCCACGGCAGCCGGGCTCGAGCGGGCAGAGGATGCAGGCAGCGTTGCGCGGCGCGCAGATGGTCGCGCCAAGGTCCATCAGCGCCTGGGCAAAATCCCCCGCCCGCGCCGGCACCGCTTGTTGCACCGACTCGCGCACCAGGTCCTTGGCCTCGCGCACAGGCACGTCGAGCGCCAAATAGCGCGCCACCACGCGATCGACATTGCCGTCCACGACCGCGATGCGTTCGTCGGCGGTGATCGATGAAATCGCCGCAGCCGTGTATCGCCCCACGCCCGGCAGCGTCAGCAACTCCTCCGACGAGGTCGGGAAGCGACCACCGAACCGCTCGACCACGGCAACCGCACAGGCATGGAGGTTCCGCGCCCTAGCGTAGTAGCCAAGGCCTGCCCATTCGACGAGCACTGCTTCGAGCGGCGCCGCGGCCAGGTGACCGACGGTCGGCCAGAGATGCAGGAAGCGGGCGTAATACCGCCCTACCGCCGCAACGGTGGTCTGCTGCAGCATGATCTCGCTGAGCCACACCCGATAGGGATCGGGGCTAACGCCGCGCGCCCGGTCGGCCGGGCTGGTCCGCCACGGCAGCGAGCGCGCATGGCGATCGTACCAGGTGAGCACGGCGGCGGCATCCAGAGGCACGGGGTTTTGCGAGAAAGCAGGATTTGGCATGATAGGGGGCAACAGATGGCGCGCCGTTTCCGGCCGCGCAAGCCGCAGCGGGAAGTTGTTACCAGTGGCCGACAAAGCCAAAGCCCCAGCCAAGGACAAGAGCAAGGACGACGCTCCGCCAAAGCGGCTCAACCGCACCGTCGGCGTCGCAGAGGCGCTTGGCCGCGCGCTGGATCCCGCCCTCAAGAAGCGCGGCTTTGCCAGTCGCGACATCGTCGCCAACTGGGCCGCCATGGCGCCAGCGCCCTACGACAAGGTCACCCGCCCGGACAAGCTGAGCTGGCCGCGCGGCGAGAAGGGCGCCGAGGGTGCCATACTGCATCTGAGCTGCCACCCCGGCCACGCTCTCGCGTTGCAGCACGAAGGGCAGCGGGTCGCGTCCGCCATCAACCGCTATTTCGGTTATCTCCTCGTCGGCCAGGTGCGCCTCAGCGCCACACCCTTTGCCATCGAGGCGGCCGCGCCGGAAACCGTCCCGGCCCTTCCCGATGTCACGCGCGCCCGTATCGGCCGCGTGGTCGAACGCGTGGAGGATCCCGGGGTGCGCGAGGCGCTGCGCGAGCTGGGACAGGCGATGGCGCGGAAGAAGATGCGGTAGGCGTCGCACTGCTCCGCTCCCCTTGAGCGACAGATACCTCGCGCAGCGAGGGGTTGAGGGGACCCATCGTCCAATCCGCCACCTCTCGAACTGTTCATCGCCCGTTGAACTTGCCCCCCGTAAGTTCGGCGCGATATACGGGCTGCAACGAAAAATGGAGATAACTCGTGGCCAACCGTCGCAACATTCTCATCGGCTCGGGCGCCGCCGTGCTCGCCGCCGCGTCGGGCACGAGCCTGTCGCTGCTGTTTGGCGCCACCGGCGCGCTGGCGCAGCAGTTCGACGCTGCCAAGCTGATGGCGCCGGCGGGCAACTACAAGGACCACGCGCTGGGCAATCCCCAGTCCAAGGTGACGCTGATCGAGTACCTGTCGCCGACCTGCCCGCACTGCAAGGCTTTCGCGCTCGACGTCTATCCGCAGCTCAAGGCGGAATACATCGACACCAACAAGATCCAGTACATCCCGCGCCCGTTCATCCGCAACGTGCTCGATGCGGTGGTGTTCATGCTGGCCGAGGCGGCCGGCGAGGCGAAGTACCACGATGTGGTCGAAACCTTCTTCAAGACCCAGGACACCTGGGCGGCGTCGAACACGCCGAACGACGCGATCTTCGCAATCGCCCAGCAGCTCGGTTTCACCAAGGAAAGCTACGACGCTGCCTTGACGAATCAGGACCTCTACGCCGGTCTGGAAGCGGTGCAGAAGCAGGCTCTCGACGAGTTCAAGCTGCAGGGTACGCCGACCTTCTACATCAACGGCAAGATGCTGTCGGGGGAGACTTCGCTTGAGGCTCTCAAGGCCGAAATCGATCCGCTACTCGCCTAAGCGTCGCGCCCCGTGGGGCGCGCGATGAAGTTCACGCGCCTCAAGCTCACCGGCTTCAAGTCCTTCTGCGATGCGACCGAGCTCCACCTGGAGCCCGGTCTTTCTGGCGTTGTCGGGCCCAATGGCTGCGGCAAGTCCAACCTTGTCGAAGCGCTGCGCTGGGTGATGGGCGAAAGCTCGTACAAGGCAATGCGCGCCTCGGGCATGGACGACGTGATCTTTTCCGGCTCGGGCAGCCGGCCGGGCCGCAACACCGCCGAAGTCACCCTCGTCCTCGACAATTCCGATCGCACCGCGCCGGCCCCGCTCAATCATGCCGACGTGCTCGAGGTCACCCGCCGCATCGAGCGCGAGGAAGGCTCGGTCTATCGCGTCAACGGCAAGGAAGTCCGCGCCCGTGACGTGCAGCTGCTGTTCGCCGATGCCTCGACCGGCGCGCATTCGCCCGCCCTCGTCCGCCAGGGCCAGATCGGCGAGCTGATCGCGGCCAAGCCGCAGCAGCGCCGCGCCCTACTCGAAGAGGCTGCCGGCATTTCCGGCCTCCACTCCCGCCGTCACGAGGCCGAGTTGCGCCTGCGCGCCGCCGAGCAGAACCTCGAGCGCGTCGACGACATCATCGCGCAGGTCGAGCAGCAGCTCGAAACGCTGAAGCGGCAGGCCCGGCTCGCCGTGCGCTACCGGGCGCTGTCGGGCGACATCCGAAAGGCCGAGGCGACGCTGTTCCACATCCGCTGGATCGCCGCGCGCTTCAACGAGAAGGACGCAGAGGCGGCACAGGCCAAGCTGGTGCGCGAGTTGGCCGAGGCACAGCACACCGAGCTCGAGGCGCAGAAGCTCGTATTCCTCGCCGACAAGGCGCTGGCACCGCTGCGCGAATCCGAAGCGGCGGCCGGGGCAGCGTTGCAGCGGCTCACCATCCTGGCCGAGCAGCTCGATAACGAGGCTCGGCGCGCCGCCTCCCGCCTGACCGAACTCAACGAGCGGCTGAAGCAGATCGAGCAGGATGCCGTGCGCGAACGCGCCCTCGTCGGCGAGAGTGACGAAGCGCTGAAGTCCGCCGCTGCCGAGCGCACCCAGCTCGAGGCCGAAGCCGCCGGTGAACAGCAGGCGCTCGAGGCCGCCCGCGTCGCCGCCGAGGCCATGCAGGCCGAAGTCGCGACGGCCGACCTCGCGGCCCGCGCCGCCGCCGAGGCCCTGGCCCAGCTCCGCGCTCGCCGCGCGGCCGCCGAACGCGGCGTGAGCGAGGCCCGCACCCGCGCGCAGCGGCTTGAGGCGCAGGTCGCCGATGTCGTGCGCGAGGCCGAACAGCTGTCTCGTACGCTCGCCTCCGATGCCACGCTTGCCGCCAGGCGCGCGGCGCTCGAACAGGCGCAGGCGCGTGCCGGTTCGGCCGAGGCGGATGCCGTGGCGGCCGAGGCCGCCGCCAGCGCCGCACAGGCCGCAGCCGATGCCATCCGGCCCGAGGTGCAGCAGATCGAAGCGGCGCTCAACCGGCTCGAGGCCGAAGCGCAGACGCTGACGCGCATCCTCAACCATGGCGGCGCCAGCAAGTGGCCGGCGATCGTCGACCAGCTGAAAGTGTCACCGGGCTACGAAACCGCCCTCGGCGCCGCGCTCGGTGACGATCTCGATGCCTCGTCGGACGCCGGTGCGCCGCTCCACTGGGCCGGCGCCGCCGCCGGCGACGACCCCGCCCTGCCCGCTGGCGCGACGCCGTTGTCCGAGTTCGTCGCGGGCAGCCCGCTGCTCGCCCGGCGCCTCGCCCAGGTTGGCATCGTCGATGCTGCCGATGGCGCCCGCCTGATGGGCGAGCTGAAGCCGGGCCAGCGGCTGGTCAGCAAACAGGGCGCGCTCTGGCGCTGGGACGGTTTCGTCGCCGCGGCGGATGCTCCCACCGCCGCCGCCGAGAAGCTGGCGCAGCGCAACCGTCTCGCCGAGCTCGAGACGGAGATCGCCGAGGCCCGCAATCGCCGCAACAGCCGCCGAGCCGACGCCACCGCCCTTACCGAAGCACTCACCGCCGCGCGCAATGACGAGCGAAGCAAGCGCGAGGCCTGGCGCGCGGCGCAGCGCGACATCGCCACCACGCAGGCCGAGCTCGACAAGGCGCAGCGCGCCATCGGCGACCTGACGACGCGCCAGGCCGCGCTCGAAGAGACCCGCACCCGCCTCGAGGCCGGCCGCGCCGAAGCCGTCGCCGCGGTCACCGAGGCCGGGCGGTTGGTCGCCGAATCTGCCGACGAATCGGAGGCGGCAGGCCTCTATTCCACCCGCCAGGCGCAGCTCGCCGAACTGCGCGGCAAGGCCGACGATGCCAGGCTCAAGCTCGGCGGCTTCGAGACTGCCGCCCGCATGCGCGCGTCGCGCCTCGGCCAGCTCGCCGCCGACGTCGCTGCCTGGACCCGTCGCCGCGACAGCGCCGCGGCCCAGCTCGCCACCCTCGACACCCGCTCCGGCGAAGTCCGCGACCAGATCGCGGCGCTCCAGGCTTCGCCCGAGGATTTTGCCGAGCGCCGCTTCGCGCTCGACCGGCAGATCGACGCCGCGCGCGAGGCGCACAAGGCGACCACCGATGCGCTCAGCGTCGGCGAGAATCGTCATCGCGAGGCCGACCGCGCCCAGCGCCTCGCCCACGACGCCCTGTCCGGCTTCCGTGCCGAGCTGGCGCGTGTCGAGGAGCGCATCAAGGGCCTCATCGCACAGCGCCATCAGATCGAGCGGCAGGTGCATGAAACGCTCAACATCGAGGCGTCGCGCACCGCCGAACTGGCCGGCATCCGACCGGAACACGCCCTGCCGCAGGAAAGCCAGGTCGAAGCCCAGGTCGAGCGGCTGAAGGCCGAGCGCGAGCGGCTGGGTGGCGTCAACCTCGGGGCCGAGAAGGAAGCCGAGGAGGTTCGGGAGAAGCTCGACCTCATGGTCAAGGATCGCGACGACCTGATCGCGGCCATCGCCAAGCTCCGTGCCGGCATCCAGAGCCTCAACCGCGAGGGCCGGCAGCGGCTCAACGAGGCGTTCGAGAAGGTCAACGCCTACTTCCAGGAGCTGTTCACCTCGCTGTTCGGCGGCGGCACGGCGGAACTGCAATTCGTCGAAAGCGAGGATCCGCTCGAGGCGGGTCTCGAGATCATCGCGCGCCCGCCCGGCAAGAAGCCCTCGACCATGACGCTGCTGTCCGGCGGCGAGCAGGCCCTCACCGCGATGAGCCTCATCTTCGCGGTGTTCCTCACCAACCCGGCGCCGATCTGCGTGCTCGACGAGGTCGACGCCCCGCTCGACGACGCCAATGTCGAGCGCTTCTGCAACCTGCTCGACACCATGCGCCAGCGCACCGAGACGCGCTTCCTCGTCATCACCCACAATCCCATCACCATGGCCCGCGTCGACCGGCTGTTCGGCGTCACCATGGCCGAGCGGGGCGTCAGCCAGCTGGTATCGGTCGACCTGAAGGGCGCAGAGGAAGCCGTGCGGCAGGCGAGCTAGCTCCCCTCCCCCTTGAGGGGAGGGGTGGGGGGTGGGGGTCCATCAGTGATCCGCCGAACCACCCCCTCCCTCATTCCCTCCCCTCAAGGGGGAGGGAGGGGCTTGCCTTGGGATCGCGCCGCGCCCCGGTCACTGCCCCACACTCGCCCCAATCGCCACGGCCAGAGTCGAATGACTCAATGTCACACCTGTTCGCCGCCCGGAAACTGTATGTTATTTCAACGACTTATGGCGCTTATCACAGCCTTGACACCATTCGGGGGCGCCACTATGTTGCCCGCGACTTCAGGGGCTCCAGTTTCAGCTACGGTCCGGAGGCGCAAGGGAGAGCGGGATGACAGAGTCACGCGGTACCAAGCGTCCTTCGAGTGATGGAAAACCGGGACCCCTTACGTCCGACCTGGCGGCGCGCATCAAGCGGGCGCAGGTCGAGGCGGATGTGCCGGGTGACGCGGATATTGCTGCGACCAACCGGGACATGTCCGGATTGAGCCGCGGCCTGCGGCTTGGCTCGGAATTCATTGCGGCCATCCTGGTTGGCGCAGGTCTTGGTTACCTGCTCGACCTGTGGCTGAAGACCAGTCCCTGGCTGTTGCTGGTGATGCTGCTGGTCGGCTTTGCGGCGGGCGTGCTCAATGTGGTGCGCTCCACTGCTGAAATGAACCGGGCGGCGCCGCCGCCCACGGACGCCATGCGCGTTCCGGACGACGCAGAAGACGAGTGAAGGCGCTAGCCTGAAGGAACAGCAGTTGGCCGATCCGAATAAAGTCGACCCGATCCACCAGTTCCAGATCACCGATATCGTTTCCTTCGGTGACGGCGGCATCTCCTTCACCAACTCGGCACTGTTCATGGTGCTGACGGTCGGCCTCATCGCCGCCTACCTCATCCTCTCGACGCAGAAGCGCGCGCTGGTTCCCAACCGCGTGCAGCTCGTGTCCGAGATGCTCTACGAGTTCGTCGCCAAGATGGTGTCGGACTCGGCCGGCAAGGCCGGCATGAAGTTCTTCCCGTTCGTGTTCTCGCTGTTCATGTTCGTGCTCGTCGCCAACATGTTCGGCATGATCCCGTTCTTCTTCACCGTCACCAGCCACATCATCATCACCTTCGCGCTGGCGATGCTGGTGTTTGCGGTGGTCATCATCTACGGGTTCTGGAAGAACGGCTTCAAGTTCCTCAAGCTGTTCGTGCCGTCGGGCGTTCCCGCCTACGTGCTGCCCATCGTGGTGCCGATCGAGTTCGTTTCGTTCCTCTCGCGCCCGATCTCGCTCAGCGTTCGTCTCTTCGCCAACATCCTCGCCGGTCACATCACCCTCAAGGTGTTCGCGGGCTTCATCGTCACCCTGGGCGGCCTTGGCTTCCTCGGCTGGCTCGGTGCACTGCTGCCGCTGATCATGACCGTCGCGATCACGGCGCTCGAATTCCTCGTCGCGGCCCTGCAGGCCTACGTGTTTGCAGTGCTGACCTCGATGTACATCAACGATGCCATCCATCCGGGGCATTGATCGGCCGGTTCACAGTGAGACGGCGGCAAGCGCCGTCAATCGGTCGCAAAATGGAGAAGACCAATGGATCCAGTAGCAGCTAAATATATCGGTGCAGGTATCGCAGCAATCGGCATGGCCGGCGCGGCGATGGGCGTGGGCAACATCTTCGGCAGCTTCCTGTCGGGCGCCCTGCGCAACCCGGCAGCCGCCCAGGGCCAGTTCGGCAACCTGATTTTCGGCTTCGCCGTGACCGAAGCTCTCGGCATTTTCTCGTTCCTCATCGCCCTTCTGCTGCTGTTCGCAGTCTGATTTCGCGACAGGCAGCGATACGCTGACTGAACACGGGCTTCGGGTCTAGATCCGGGGCTCTTCCGGCCGCAAAGGGTATCCAAGATGGCGGGTTCAGCCCAAGACATCATTTACGTGGCGCAGGCCGAAACCGGCGATGCGCTTCAGGAGGGCACGGTCGTTGCCCCCGCTGAGGAGCACGCTGCTACGGATGCCGCTCATGGCACCGAAGGCACGCATGCCTCGACCGAGGCGCATTCGGAGGTGTTTCCGCCCTTCGATCCGGCGAGCTTCGGCAGCCAGTTGCTGTGGCTGGCCCTGTGCTTTGCTGCGCTCTACCTGCTGATGAGCCGCGTGGCCCTGCCGCGCATCGGCTCGATCATCGAGACGCGCCGCACCCGCATCGAAGGCGACCTCAAGGAAGCCGAACGTCTCCGTCAGGAGACCGAGAAGGCGGCGGCAGCCTATGAGGCGGCCCTGGCCGAGGCGCGCAAGAACGCCCATGCCATCGCCGAGGAAACCCGCGCCGGCATCAAGGCCGACATCGAAGGCCGCCGCGCCGACGTCGAGGCCCAGCTGAGCAAGCGTGTGACCGAGGCCGAGGCCCGCATCCTTACCGACAAGACTGCGGCCCTCGCCAATGTGGCGACCATCGCGGCCGAGACGGCGCAGGCACTCGTTGCCAGGATCTCCGGCTCTGCCACGGCAGCCGAAGCCAAGGCGGCGGTCGCCGCGGTCAACAAGGAGTAAGGCCCATGTGGAGCTTCGGATTCGACGCCACCACCGGCGCCACCATCTGGGCGACGATTGCCCTCGTCATTTTCATCGGCATCGCCATCTACTTTGGCATCCACAAGACCATCGCCGGGATGCTCGACGACCGGATCAAGAAGATCGAGACCGACCTCGCTGAAGCTGAAGCGCTGCGCGCCGAAGCCAAGGCCCTGCTCGACGACTATGCGCGCCGTCGCGAGGAAGCCGAGAAGGAAGCCGAGGGCATCGTTACGGCTGCCCGCGAAGAGGCGTTCCGCCTGACTGCCGAGGCCAAGGCGTCGCTCGAGGCCATGGTTGCCCGCCGCGAGAAGTCGGTGACCGACAAGATCGCCCAGGCGGAAGCCCAGGCCGTCGCCGAAGTCCGCGCCCGCTCGGCCGATCTGGCTGTCGAGGCCGCCCGCGTGCTGCTCGAAAAGCAGGTCGCCACCAAGGGCGACGCACTGATCGACCAGGCCATCAAGGACGTGGCCGCCCAGCTGAATTGAGCTTGGTACAACGCTGCAGATGAGGGCCCGCGCAAGCGGGCCCTTTCTTTTGCGCCGATGCCGAGACCCGGCACCCGGCATCCCCCACCCCGTCATTCCGGCGCAGGCCGGAGAGTGTGGTGCACAATCCCGCCCACCCACAGCTGTCATCCCAGTGCAAGCCGGGACCCAACTTGCAACCCGCGCCGGCGGCGACGCGGATCCCTGCTTTCGCAGGGATGACACCGAGAGTGACGGGAATATCAGTGGCTTGGCGGTGGCGCACAGAATCTTGTCCCCCTCACCTCCACCCGTGCGATTCTCCCCCTCGTCCGCTGCACCGAAGCGAGATCATGACGAGTGGTTGGTGCGGGGGAGGTTGGGTGGGGTGGCAGTCGTGCTGCCCCAGGCTCAAAGCACGCGCGGCATGGTCCGGTTCGCCGGATGAGCCGCTGTCAA
>NZ_JAFKHE010000027.1 GCF_017307495.1 Devosia sp.
GAGCGTGCGCGGCTGGTTCTCTCCACACCCCTGTTACCAGGACGGGACCTGACCAGTCGGCCGGTTGCCCACGACACCGACCCGCCATGGGACGACTCCCATGACCCTCGATATCCCCCACCGTTCGTTCGTCGCGACCGCCGCCCGTGCGAAGGACCGGGAGAGGATAAGGGGGGCTGGGTGGTGGGGGGATAAGTTTTGTGCGAAAGACTTTCGGCTGGTGCGTGGGGCCCCCCCACCCACCGGCTTCGCCGGTCCCCCCTCCCCACGGGGGGGAGGGAGAATCCGACTGCAAGCTTCGGTTCCATCGTCTCCCTCCCCTTGATGGGGAGGGTAGTGGAGCTTGGCAGCTTGCTGCCTAGCGGAACTGGGTGGGGTGGGGCCCAAGGCGCTGCGTCGCCAGTCCCGAACGTGGGCCCCCTCATCCGCCCTTCGGGCACCTTCTCCCTGGATGGGAGAAGGTGGGCGAAGCCCGGATGAGGGTGGGGCGGCACTCGGCGGGGGATACGACGCTCGCCGGATGGGTGTGGGCAGAACGGTGCCCCAGCTGACGAGAGGTCCTACAGCTTCACCCCGTTCAGCCGCAGTGCGTTGGCGATCACGCTGACCGAACTCAGCGACATCGCCGCGGCGGCGATCATCGGCGACAGCAGCCAGCCGGTGAGCGGGTAGAGGACGCCGGCCGCGAGCGGGATGCAGACGGCGTTGTAGCCGAACGCCAGCCACAGGTTCTGCTTGATGTTCTGGAGCGTCGCCTTGGCGAGCCGGCGCGCCTTGACGATGCCGGCGAGGTCGCCCTTGAGCAGCGTGATGCCGGCACTCTCGATGGCCACGTCGGCACCCGTGCCCATGGCGACGCCGACATCGGCAGCGGCAAGGGCCGGGGCGTCGTTGACGCCGTCGCCGGCAAAGGCCACCGCGCGGCCCTGGCGCTTGAGTTCACCGATCAGCGTGTGCTTGTCCTCCGGCGTCATGCCGGCGCGCACCTCGCTGAGCCCCAGATCGCGGCCCACGGCCTCGGCGGTCCCCCTGGCATCGCCGGTCGCCATGACCACCGCCACGCCGTCGGCGCGCAGGCTCGCGATCGCCTCGCGGGCTCCTGCCTTGATCGGATCGGCCACGGTGACAACACCGATCGCCGCTCCGTCATGCGCCACGAGGATCGCCGTCTTGCCCGCCGCCGCCTGCTGCCCGACCAGCTCGGCGAGCTTGTCGTCCACGGCAATGCCCTGCTCCTGCAGGAGCCGGATATTGCCCATCAGTGCCGGCTTCGCGCCGACATCGCCCCTGATGCCGCGCCCCGTGAGCGAGGTGAAACCCTCGGCGAGGAGGACCCGGGCGCCGCGCGCCTCCGCGCCCTTCACCACCGCATGCGCGATCGGATGCTCGGAGTGCTTCTCCAGCGCCGCGGCAACCGAGAGCACGAAGCCCTCGTCCACGCCCCGCACCGGGATCACCTGCTCCAGCGTCGGCCGGCCTTCGGTCAGCGTGCCGGTCTTGTCGACCACCAGCGTGTCGACCCGCGCGAAAGCCTCGAGCGCCTTGGCATCCTTGACCAGCACGCCGGCATGCGCACCGCGCCCGGTCGCGACCATCACCGACATCGGCGTTGCGAGGCCCAGCGCACACGGACAGGCGATGATCAGCACCGAGATCGCCGCGATCACCGCCTCGCCCAGGTCACCCCCGAACACCAGCCAGGCGACGAACGCGCCGATGGCGATCACGACGACCGCCGGCACGAACCAGGCGGCAACCCGGTCGGCGAGATCCTGGATCGGCGCGCGGCTGCGCTGCGCCTTGCCCACCAGCGCGACGATCTGGCTGAGCCGCGTCTCGGCGCCGACATGGGTCGCCTTCATGACGAAGCTGCCCTGGCCATTGAGGGTGCCACCGGTCACCGCCTCGTCCCTGGTCTTCTCGACCGGCACCGGCTCGCCGGTCAGCATCGATTCATCGACGAAGCTCTGCCCTTCCAGCACCACGCCATCGACCGGCACCGCCTCGCCCGGCCGCACCCGCAGCCAGTCGCCGGCGACGACCTCTTCGATCGGCACCTCGATATCGCGGCCCTGCCAGACCCGCCGCGCCGTCTTGGGCGCGAGGTTGAGCAGCGCCCTGATCGCCTTGCCGGTGGCATCGCGGGCGCGCAGTTCCAGCACCTGCCCGACGAACACCAGCGCCACGATCACCGAGGCGGCCTCGAAATAGACCGGCGGCTTGCCGCCCATATGCGTCATGCTCATCGGGAAGATCTGCGGGAACAGCACGGCCACCACCGAGAACAGGTAGGACGCGCCGACCCCCAGCCCGATCAGCGTCCACATGTTGGGCGAACGGTTGCGCAGCGAGTTCCAGAAGCGCCGGAAGAACGGCCAGGCCGCCCACAGCACCACGGGCGTCGCCAGCACCAGCTCGAGCCAGGTCGCAAGATCCTCTCCGATCCACTCGCGCACCGGGACACCGACCATCCCGCCCATGGCCAGGACCAGGATTGGCACGCTCAGCAGGGCGCTCACCCACAGCCGGCGCGTGAAGTCGACCAGCTCCGGATTCGGCCCGTCACCGAGCGAAGCTACCATCGGCTCGAGCGCCATGCCGCAGATCGGGCAATCGCCCGGCCCGTCCTTGACGATCTCTGGATGCATCGGGCACGTCCACTTGGTGCCCTGAGGCACGCTGGCTGGGTCCACCGGCGCGGCGCCATGCGAATGGCCGTGGTGCGCGTGGTGGGCGTGGTCGTGCCCCGCGTGATCCTCCCCCGCGGGGCGGGGGAGGTGGCCAGCCGCAGGCTGGCCGGAGGGGGCCGCCCCGCCCGCCGGTATCCCCGGCAACACGAACGGCTTGGCATTCAGATACTTCGCCGGATCGGCCTCGAAGCTCTTCTGGCAGCCCTCGCTGCAGAAATAGTATCGCGTGCCCTCGTGCTTGAGCATGTGGCGCGCTGTCGTCCGGTCCACCTGCATGCCGCACACGGGGTCGGTGGCCTTGAGATACCTGTCCGGATCGGCCTCGAACTTGCCCTTGCAGCCGGCCGAACAGAAGCCGATCTCGCGCCCCTCATGGGTGGTGCGATGCGGCGTCTTCGCCATGTCGACGATCATGCCGCATACCGGGTCGCGCGTCACCGCGCCCTCGTGACTGCCATGCGAATGGTTGTGCTGATGTGTGTCCATGGTCCGTTCCTATCCTACTGGACCTTGTTCTGCACCTTCCCATCATGGTAAGGTCAAGTCTGTTGTTTAGGATGGAAACGAGCATGCAGATCGGCGAGGCCTCGAGGCTGACCGGCGTATCCGCCAAGATGATCCGCCACTACGAAGCGATCGGCCTGATCCCCTCGGCGGACCGGCGGGACAGCAACTACCGCGACTACGGCCACCACGACATCCATCGCCTCGGCTTCATCCGCCGCGCCCGCGATCTCGGCTTCTCGATCGACCAGATCCGCGACCTGCTCCGGCTCTGGGGCGACACGCATCGCTCGAGCGCCGACGTCAAGGCGCTGACCCAGACCCATATCGCCGAACTCGACGCCAAGATTCGGCTGATGGGCGAGATGCGCGCCACCCTGGCCAACCTGTCGGCCGCCTGCGACGGCGACCACCGGCCGGACTGCCCTATCATCGAAGGGTTGGCGGGGATGCCGCACCGGCATTGACGGGCCGGCGTCCGGACCGTCTGCCGAAACTGGGTGGGGCGGAGCCGAGCGCTACTGCCTAGACGCTCAGGCACAGATACTTGATATCGAGATAGTCCTCGATCCCGTATTTCGATCCCTCGCGTCCGTGCCCCGACTGCTTCACCCCGCCGAACGGCGCCAGTTCGGTGGAGATCAGCCCGGTGTTGATCCCGACCATGCCGTAGTCGAGCGCCTCGGCCACCTTGAAGACGCGGCTGAGGTCCGTCGCGTAAAAGTATGAGGCGAGCCCGAACTCCGTCGCATTGGCGAGTTCGATCACTTCCTCCACCGTCTCGAACCGGAACAGCGGCGCCAGCGGCCCGAACGTTTCCTCGCGCGCCAGCACCATGTCGGCCGTGGCGTCTGCGACGATGGTGGGCTCGAAGAACAGCCCGCCTCGACGCTTGCCGCCCGCCAGTAGCCTGCCGCCCTTGCGTAGCGCATCGGTGAGGTGCCGCTCCACTTTCTCCACCGCCTTCTCGTCGATCAGCGGCCCTGTGGTGATCCCCTCGCCAAACCCGTCACCGACCCGAAGCTTGGCCACCGCGGCGGCGAACTTGTCCGCGAACTCGTCGTAGACGTCGGCCTGCACATAGATGCGGTTGGCGCACACGCAGGTCTGCCCGTTATTGCGGTATTTCGACACCATGGCGCCCTCGACCGCCGCATCGAGATCGGCGTCGTCGAACACGATGAACGGCGCATTGCCGCCGAGTTCCAGCCCCAGCCGCTTCACCTGGTCCGCCGCCTGCCGCATCAGGATGCGGCCGACCTCGGTCGAGCCGGTGAAACTGATCTTGCGGACGATCTCGTTGGAGCAGAACTCCTTGCCCAGGTCGGACGAATGCGTCGACGGCAACAGGTTGAACAGCCCGCCCGGCAGCCCGGCCCGCTCGGCCAGCACCGCCAGCGCAATGGCGGAGAGGGGGGTCTCCGCGGCCGGCTTGCTCACCACCGCACAGCCCGCTGCCAGCGCGGGGGCCATCTTCCGGGCCAGCATCGAGTTGGGGAAGTTCCACGGCGTGATCGTCGCCACCACCCCGACCGGCTGCTTGATGACGATGATGCGCTTGTCCTCCTGATGGCCGGGGATCGTGTCGCCATACACACGCTTGGCCTCCTCGCCGAACCACTCGACATAGCTCGCGCCATAGAGCACCTCGCCCTTCGCCTCGGGCACCGGCTTGCCCTGCTCGGCCGTCATGATCGCGGCCAGGTCGTCGGCGTTCTCGACCATCAGATCGTAGAGCCGGCGCAGCACCGCGGCGCGCGACTTGCCGGTCTTTCTCGCCCATTCCGCCTGCGCCGCCTCCGCCGCCGCGATGGCGAGCCTGGCTTCGGCGACGCCGCAGTTCGGCAGCACGGCCAGCACCTCCCCGGTGGAGGGGTTGGTGACCTTGAACGTCGAGCCGTTCTCCGCCGTCTCCAGCCATCGCCCACCGATATGGGCGGCCGCCTTGAGCAGCGACCTGTCCTTGAGATGGCTATTCAGCGCGTCGGTGATCGGCATCGGAATTCTCCTTCAGGCCGAAAGCTCTGCACCTCGCCCTCGGTCAGTGCAAGTGGCCTTGCCCGGCTCCGGAACTTCCTGTTGGATGCCGCCGAAAACCAGACTGGGGGAGTCGATGGCCGGCATCTACGAGCGTCATGAAAAGGAATTCGGGAACCTGATCCAGGGGAGCGCCAAGCTCGAAACCCTGTTCTCCGACTGCCGCTGGGCCGAGGGCCCGGTGTGGTTCGGCGATGCCAACCAGCTGATCTGGTCCGACATCCCCAACAACCGCCTCATGCGCTGGACGCCCGACGGCGGCGCCTCGGTGTTCCGCCACAACTCCAACTACATCAACGGCAACACGCGTGACCGCGAAGGCCGGCTCGTGTCCTGCTCGCACGGCGGCCGCAACGTGGTTCGCACCGAACTCGACGGCACCATCACCGTGCTCGCCGACAGCTACCGGGGCAAAAAGCTCAACGCGCCCAACGACGTCGTCGTGAAGTCCGACGGCACCATCTGGTTCACCGATCCCGGCTACGGCATCCTCTCCGACTACGAGGGCTACAAGGGCGAGTTCGAGCAGGACGGCTGCTACGTCTTCTGCCTCGATCCGGCGACGGGCACGCTCAAGGTCGTCGTCGACGACTTCATCCGCCCCAACGGGCTGGCTTTCTCGCCCGACGAGTCGATCCTCTACGTCGCCGACAGCGCCTACAGCCACGGCGAGGACCTGCCCCGCCACATCCGCGCCTTCGACGTGCATGCCGACAACACCGTCGGCAACAGCCGCGTCTTCTGCGTCACCGATGTCGGCCTGCCCGACGGCTTCCGCGTCGATGATCGCGGCAACATCTGGACCTCCGCCTGGGACGGCGTGCACTGCTTCAACCCCTCGGGCGTCCTGCTCGGCAAGATCCTGACGCCCGACAGCGTGGCCAATGTCGAGTTCGGCGGCCCCCGCCGCAACCGCCTGTTCATCTGCGCCACGCAGAGCCTGCACAGCATCTACCTGGCCGTGAACGGGGCGCGTCGCCCCTAGGCTGGCAGGCCGCCGGGTCCGGTCGGCCGCCTGGCTCAGGCGGCCACACCGGCCCGGGGCCGCGCCGGTATCATGCGTCGACCGACAGCACCGTCAGCACGTGCTTTGCCCCGTCCCGGCTGACCCAGGTGATGGACTGGCCGACATCGAGGCCGACCAGCGCCGTGCCGACCGGCGTCAGCACCGAGATCTTGCCCTCGGCAATGTCGGCTTCGGCGGGATAGACCAGCGTCACCGTGCGGTCGGCTCCGTTGTCGGGACGGTAGGTCACGGTCGAGCCCATGCGAACCACGCTCGGCGCGAGCTTCTTCTGGGGCACGACGCGGGCCCGCTCGACCTCGTAGAGGAGATCGTCGGCAGCATCGGAGGAGTGCCCGCTGCCAGCCATGGCAAGGGCGATGAGCATGCGATGGTCGTCCTCGCTGAGGACGATCTTCGGCTTGAGGTCTTGGCGACGCAGCGATGGCATCGTGAAATTCCTTTCGAGTGTGAGCGTCCGCATGGGCACATCGGCCCCGCGATAGCTCGCTGAATGCTTGAGATTGGCGCCTTGCATGACTGGCCGGGCGTGTTCCGCGCGGACCAGGATATCCCCGGACCCGCCGGCGCCTCAGGCGCGAGTCATGGGGCTATAGTCCTGCGATGGGCGTTTCCCAGCGCGGCTCGACACCAGTAATGGTCGCGAAGCAAGACATGCAGCCAATATGGGGATGCTGGCGGCAATGTCAAATCGGCCCAGCCTCACGCCGTGGGCAGCGCGCTGAAACCCTTGGGCAGCGGAGCCTCGTACGGCCCCGTGCGCACATCGGTGACCGCCGACGCCGGCGGTCCCGCGTGCAGTTCCATCAGGATATGCTGGATCTCCTGCTCATCGCCGGCGAACACCACCTCGACGGTCCCGTCGCGGCGATTGCGTACCCAACCGTCGAGGCCGAGCGCCTGCGCTTCATCGACCACGAAGGCACGAAATCCGACCCCCTGCACCCGTCCGCTGATGATCACGTGGACGGACCGGCGCATCAGAACGTGGCGCCGATCTGCCAGGGGACAAACTCGTTGTCGCCGTAGCCCAGGAGTTCCGACTTGGATTTCTTGCCCGAAGCCACGGCGAGGATCTCGTCGAAGATCTCCTGCCCCTTCTCTTCGAGCGAGCCGCCTTCGACGACGTCGCCACCGTTGATGTCCATGTCGTCGATCATCTTGTGGTAGATGTCCGAGTTCGTGGCGATCTTGATCGACGGCGTCGGCTTGCAGCCATAGGCCGAGCCGCGGCCCGTGGTGAAGCAGAGCACGTTCGCACCGCCGGCCACCTGGCCGGTCGCCGATACCGGGTCGTAGCCGGGCGTGTCCATGAAGACGAACCCCTTCTCGGTCACTGGTTCGGCATAATGATACACTGCATTGAGCGGCGTTGTCCCGCCTTTTGCGGCCGCACCAAGCGATTTCTCCAGAATTGTCGTAAGTCCGCCCAACTTGTTTCCTGGAGACGGGTTGTTGTTCATCTCCATGTTGTTGCGCTCGGCGTAATCTTCCCACCAATGGATGATATCGATGAGCTTCTCGCCAACCTCCCGTGTCTTGGCGCGGCGCGTCAGCAGGTGCTCGGCCCCATAGATTTCCGGCGTCTCGGAAAGGATTGCCGTGCCGCCGTGCCGGACCAGGATGTCGGCCGCGACGCCCAGCGCCGGATTGGCGGTGATGCCCGAATAGCCGTCCGAGCCGCCGCACTGCAGCGCCAGCATCAGCTCCGACGCCGGCTGCGTCGTACGGGTCGACCGGTTGACGATCGGCAGCATGGCCTTCACCGCCTCAACCCCGGCCTCGACGGTCTTCCTGGTACCGCCGACCTCCTGGATGGTCATGGTGCGGAACGTCTCGTTCTCGGTGACGCCATAAGCCTCCTTGAGCCGCGGGATCTGGAAGCCCTCGCAGCCCAGCCCGACCATGATCACGCCGCCCATGTTGGGGTTCGTGGCGTAGCCCCATGTCGTCTTCTTGAGCGTGTCGAAGATCACCCCGCGATAGTCGATCACGCAGCCATTGGCCTGCTTGAGCGCCACGACGCCGTCGATGTTCGGATAATCGTCGAGGATGCCCGAGCGCTCGATCTCGCGCGCGATGAACCCGGCGACCGTCGTCGAGCAGTTCACCGAGGTGAGGATGCCGACGTAGTTGCGCGTCCCCACCTGCCCGTTGGCGCGCTTGAACCCCTGGAACGTCGCCCGCTCGTCGTCCGGCACGAAGTCGACCGGCACCACGCCCTCACCGAAGGCATAGTCGCGCTCGAACGCACCATGATCCTCGCCGATGGTCACGTTGTGCTCGTGCATCCACTCGCCCGGCGGCACGCTGTCCCTGGCGAAGCCGATGATCTGGCCGAACTTGACGATCGGCTCGCCGGCGGCGATCGCCCGCACCGAGAACTTGTGTCCCTTGGGCACGCGCTTGGTCGTCCGCACCCCCTGCGGCGTATCGGTGCCGACATCGAGATTGACGAGGGCAACCGCGACATTGTCGCTGGGGTTGAGCAGCAGCGTCTTGGCGGCCGCGGGGCGGGACATGACTTCGGACATCGGTGGCTCATGCAAAATGGGACTTCGGGCCTGGACTGCCGAAAACCGGTGACGCCCGGCCGTGCCGGCTTGCGGCGGAAATGCGCTCGGGCGACAACCGGTCGCGATTGAATTGCTCCGGCAGTCCAACTAACATGTTAGCATGAAGCCAGACGCAAGTCCCTACCAATTTCTCTCGGTCCCCGCGACACCGACGCGCGGCAACGTGACCGTGTTCGTCACCGACACGCTGCGCCAGGCCATCGTGCAACTCGACCTGAAGCCGGGCGAGGTAATCGACAAAGGCGCCATCTGCGAACGACTCGGCGTCTCGCGCTTCCCGGTGTCCGAGGCATTGGCGCGCCTCCAGGCCGAGGGCCTGGTCGACATCCTGCCCCAGCGCGGCTCCACCGTCTCGCTGGTGCGCATCGCCGACGTGCTCGAATACATGCTGATCCGCAAGGCGCTCGAAGCCGAGGCCGTGCGGGTCGTCACCGGCAACCATTCCGAGGAACTGATCGAGACGCTGCAGCGTAACATGAGCTACCAGCGCGCCGCGGTGGACATCAACGACCGCAACGGTTTCCACGAGCGCGACCTCGAGTTCCACGACATCATCTTCGGCGACATGCGTTTCACCAAGGTGAAGGGCGTGATCGAGAATACCCGCGCCAACCTCGACCGGGCGCGCCGGTTGATCCTGACCCCGCGCCGCCTCAGCGTCACGCTCAACGAGCACCGCAAGGTGCTGGACGGGATCGTCGCCGGCGACGCCGCCGCCGCGTCGGCGGCCATGCGGGCCCACATCGATTCCGTCATGGCCGAGCTCATCGCCTTCGCCACCGACCACTCCGAACTCTTCGCCGACGGGGCATCGCTGCGCGCGGACCCCACCTACGCCGCCTTTCCGTTCGGCTGAGCGTCGAATAATCCAAGGGAGAAGACCATGCTCAAGGGGATACCTCCGATCCTGGGCCCCGACCTGCTCTATGTGCTGCGCGCCATGGGCCACGGCGACGAGATCGCCATCGTCGATGCCAACTACCCCGCCGACAGCGCCGGTCCGCAGCTGATCCGCCTCGATGGCCTCAGCGCCACCGACGTGCTGGATGCTGTGCTCACGCTCATGCCGCTCGATACGTTCGTCGACGAGCAGGCCTTCGGCATGGAGGTCGTCGGCGACCCCAAGAAGCGCGAGCTCACGCACAAGGAGTTCGACAGGCTGGTGAAGAAGCATGAGCCGGGCATGAAGCTCGCGATGCTCGAGCGCTTCGCCTTCTACGAACGCGTGCACGGCGCCTTCGCCGTTGTCCAGACCGGCGAGCGCCGCCTCTATGGCAATGTCCTGCTGAAAAAGGGCATCGTCCGGCCCGAATAGGCCGGCCACGGCCCCCGCCGAACGGATTCGACCATGGTTGGCCTCGACTTCGTGCCGGGCCGGCCCTATGCCTTCGCCCCAAATTGAGGAGCTGTCCCATGAAACTTCTTCGCGTCGGCCCCAAGGGCGCCGAAAAGCCCGCCATCCTGCATGCCGACGGCACCTACCGCGACCTGAGCTCGGTCGTGTCCGACATCAACGGCGCCTCGATCGGCGAAGCCGGTCTCGCCAGGATCGCCGCGGCCGATCACGGCAGCCTGCCCGTTCTCGACAAGTCCTCGCGCATCGGCCCCTGCGTCGGCAATGTCGGCAAGTTCATGTGCATCGGCCTCAACTATGCCGACCACGCCGCCGAGACCGGCGCCGACATCCCCAAGGAGCCGATCCTGTTCATGAAGGCGACCAGCGCCATCATCGGACCGAACGACGATGTCATCCTGCCCAAGAACACGCTGAAGCCGGACTGGGAAGTCGAGCTCGGCGTGATCATCGGCAAGGAAGCCAAGTACATCGAGGAGAAGGACGCGCTCGACTACGTCGCCGGCTACTGCGTGGTGAACGACCTGAGCGAGCGCCACTTCCAGACCGAGCGCGGTGGCCAGTGGACCAAGGGCAAGTCGGCCGACACCTTCGGCCCGATCGGCCCCTGGCTCGTCACCAAGGACGAGGTCAAGGACGTCCAGAACCTGAAGATGTGGCTCGACGTCGACGGCCACCGCTACCAGGACGGCTCGACCAAGACCATGATCTTCGGCGTCGCCCACCTCGTCGCCTATCTCAGCCAGTTCATGAGCCTGCAGCCGGGCGACGTCATCACCACCGGCACCCCGCCGGGCGTCGGCATGGGCCAGAAGCCGACCCCGATCTGGCTGAAGCCCGGCCAGGTGATGAAGCTCGGCATCGAAGGCCTCGGCGAGCAGCAGCAGCTGACCAAGGCCTGGTCGGCCTGACCCGTCGCTCGACAACTCCTCAAGGGGCGCCCATGTGGCGCCCCTTTCGTTTGCGGCGCCCGCCCCCGGCTTGATTGTGACGCCGCGGTGCGGCAGCAAGCCGGCATGAGGTCGATCACAGAAGTCTTCCGCATCTTCCTGCTCCTTGGCCTGACAAGCTTTGGAGGTCCGGTAGCGCATCTGGGCTACTTCCATGCCGAGTTCGTCACCCGCCGACGCTGGCTCGATGACGCCGCCTATGCCGATCTCGTCGCGCTCTGCCAGTTCCTCCCCGGCCCCGCCTCCAGCCAGGTCGGCATCGCCATCGGCAAGCTGCGGGCCGGCTACTGGGGCGGAATCGCCGCTTTCGTGGGCTTCACGGCCCCTTCCGTGATCCTGCTGCTGGTCTTCGCCCTCGGTGTCACCCACCTCGCCGGCCCCCTCACCGACGGCGCCCTGCATGGGCTGAAGCTGGCCGCCCTCGCCGTCGTGGCGCAGGCCGTGTGGGCCATGGCCCGGTCGCTGACCCCCGATTGGCCCCGCCGCGCCATCGCACTGGGCGCCGCAATCCTCGCCCTCGCCTTCCCCTCCGGCATCACCCAGGTCGCGCTGATCGCGCTGGCCGCCGCGATCGGCCTCGTCCAGCCGGCGCCGCCGTCGCCCCTGGCGCCGCCCCGTCGCGCCGACCTGTACTGGCTTGGCGCCTTCGCCGCGCTGCTCGTCATCCTGCCCCTCCTCGCGCTCACCGGCGACCCCACCGCCACGATCGCCGAGAAATTCTACCGCACCGGCTCGCTCGTCTTCGGCGGCGGCCACGTCGTGCTGCCCCTGCTCGAGGCCGAGCTCGTGACCCCGGGCCTCATCCCGCGCGACCTGTTCCTTGCCGGATATGGTGCCGCCCAGGCGGTCCCCGGGCCCCTGTTCAGCTTTGCCGCCTATGCCGGGGCGCTGCTCACCAACCCACCCGACGGCCTGTGGGGGGCGATCCTCGCCCTCGTCGCGATCTACCTGCCGAGCCTCCTGCTTGTCTTCGCCACCCTCGACTGGTGGCAGGCGCTGCGGGCCAATGCGCGCCTGCGCCACGGCCTCACCCTTGCCAACGCCGCCGTCGTCGGTCTCCTGCTCGCAACGCTTTACGACCCGGTCGCGACCAGCAGCATCACCGCCTGGCCCGACCTGGTATGGGCTGCCGCCGCGCTCGCCCTGCTGCTTCGCAAGGTCCCGCCCCCGCTCGTCGTCTTCACCAGCGCCCTGCTCGGCGCCGGCCTCACGCTGTTCTGATCCCGACAAGCGCTGCGCGGCCGTCACCCCTGGGGGCGGTTGCTCCTCCAGGCGACGACACGTTCACGCACAGTTCATGCATTGCCCGTCAAATAGCCGCATTGGTCGCGCCAGTCGCGGCTGGCGGCGAGCGGTCATTCGTGACACGCTGGCGCTTTGGAGACGCGTCCTGGAAGGGGCGCCTGGGAGCAAGCCAAGGGCCCAATGTTCGAATTTTTCCACACCATCTCCGCCTGGCTCGAGATGATCATGCAGTCCATCTCGGACAATTTCTGGCTCTCGCTGGTCTTCATCTTCCTGGTCTGCGTCGGCGAAGCGGTGTTCATCGTCGGCCTGCTCGTGCCGTCGCTCCCGATCCTGCTCCTGACCGGGGGACTCATCGCCCAGGGGAGCCTGCCCTTCTGGCCCATCTTCTTTGCCGCGGTGGCCGGCGCCATCATCGGCGACGCCATCTCCTACGTGGTCGGCTGGGCCCTCAAGGATCGCATCCGAACGGTCTGGCCGTTCAAGAACCATCTGGCGCTGATCGAGAAGGGTGAACTTTTCTTCGCCCGGCACGGCGGCAAGGCCATCTTCATCGGCCGCTTCATCACCGGCGTCAAAGCCGTGATCCCGGGCGTCGCCGGCATGATGGGCATGTCGTACCGGCACTTCTCCGTGATCAACGTCATCTCGGCGTTCGTGTGGGCCGCGGCCCATATCCTGCCCGGCATGCTGCTCACCGGCTGGCTCAAGTCGATCGGGCTCAGCCTCGAGCTGGTGATCATCGTCGGTGCGCTGGTGTTGACCGTGCTCTTCGTCCTGCTCCACTTCTGGAAGAAGATCCTGCTCGCCATTGCCCCCTATCTGGGCGCGTTCGGCCGCTCCCTGCAGGCCCGTTTCGGCAAGACCGAGACGGGGACGGGCCACTAGCGGTCGCCCTGTCACGCAATTCTCACGTTGCGGCACTAGCTTGCGGCAATGCTCGAGATCTTCACCGCGCTGGCCGGCTGGCTCCAACTGCTGCTCGAGCAGGTTGCGGCCAACCTCTGGCTCGCCATCGCCTTCATCTTCGTGATCGCCGCCACCGAGGCGGTGTTCATCCTCGGCCTGTTCATCCCCTCGACGCCGGTGCTGCTGCTTGCCGGTGGCCTGATCGCCGAGGGTAGGCTGCCGTTCCGGGAAGTCTACCTTGCCGCCGTCATCGGCGCTGTCGTGGGCGATGCCGTCTCCTACACCGTCGGCTACTGGCTCAAGGATCGGATCAGGACGATCTGGCCGTTCCGCAGCTATCTCGGACTGATCGACCGGGGCGAGGCCTTCTTTGCCCGCCACGGCGGCAAGTCGGTCTTCATCGGCCGCTTCATTCCCGGCGTGAAGGCGGTGGTGCCCGGGATTGCCGGCATGTTCGGCATGGACTACCGGCGCTTCTCGGTCATCAACGTCACTTCGGCCTTCGCCTGGGCCGCCGCCCACATCCTGCCCGGCATGCTGCTGTCCACCTGGCTGAGGTCGATGGGCCTGAGCCTCGAGGGCGTGATCGTCGTGGGCGCCCTGGTACTGGTCGCGCTGTTCCTGCTCGTTCACAACTGGCGGCGGATCGTCCTGGTCGTCTCCGGCCGCTGAGCGACAGCCCTATGGGCAGCAAGGACGCGATGCCATATGAGGGATACGGGCACCAGACCGTCCTCCAGGGAATCCCATGGCCGAGCAGTTCACCGTCGAGCACGAGCATAGCGGCAACCACGGTCGCTACGTGATCTACCTTCCCGATGGCTCGGAGGCCGAGATGACCTACTCGCGCCGGGACGACCACACCATCGTTGCCGAGCATACCGGGGTCCCGCCCCAGTATCGCGGCCACGGCATTGCCGAGCAGTTGGTGAAGGCGGCCATCGACCACACGCGCGCAACCGGCGGCAAGATCGTGCCGGTCTGCTCCTACGTCGTCGCCCAGTTCCGTCGCCACCCGGAATGGGCGGACCTGCACGCCTGAAGCGAAGGCGCAGCGCGCCCCCCCTGAGGGAGGCGCCTCGCGCGGTCTCAGGCGTTGAGCCAGTCCCGAACCGCCAGCAGCTCTTCGCGCCGGATTTCGTGGCCGCCTTCATGCCAGAACACCGTCGTATCGGCGCCCTGCTCCTTGAAATACGCCGCCAGCAGCTCGGCCGAGTGGACCGGAGCGATCGGGTCGCGCCGGCCGGCCGTGATCAGCACCCGCCTGCCCCTGAGGCCAGGCTGCGGCGCGGGCGTGAACGGGATCAGCGGATGCATCAGCACCGCTGCGTCGAACTGCTCTGGCGCGTCGAACAGCACCGAGGCGAGGATGTTTGCCCCGTTCGAGTAACCGAGGCCGAGGCTCTGCGCCGACCCGCCGCGATTGGCCGCGACAAACGCGCCGAGCTTCCCCGTGGCCCGCGCCAGGTCCGCCATGTCGTAGCGCCCCTCGCCGACGCGCCTGAAATAGCGCAGCGCCCCGCCTTCCGAGACGTCGCCGCGCACCCCGATCCGTCGCGCGCCCGGCTTCAGTTCGGCCGCGAGCTCGATGAACTGGTGCTCGTCGCCACCCGTGCCGTGCAACAGGAAGAAAGCCGGCGCGTCGGGTGACGCGCCGGGAATGTCGATGAAGTCGTAGCTGTCGATAACCTCGGCCATTTACGCGGCCTCCTTTTCCTCGAGCGGCTGCAGGTGCTCCTGCAGTGCGCTCCTCAGGTGCTCATGCTGGGTTGGCAGCTTCAGGCTCTCGCCCAGATGCGCGGTATCCTCGTCCCGGTCGAACCCGGGCTCGTTGGTCGCGATCTCGAACAGCACGCCACCGGGAGTGCGGAAGTAGATGGCCCAGAAATAGTCCCGGTCGATCGGCGGCGTGACCTGGTAGCCGGTGTCGAGCAGGGCCTTGCGCACCTCGAGCTGCGCCGCCCGGTTCTCGACCGCGAAGGCCACATGATGCACCGAGCCGGCGCCGAGCCCGGCAAGGCCGACGTCGGGCAGGACCTCGAGATCGATGACATCGGCACCGTTGCCGTCGGGCCGGATCAGCCGCTTCACGCCATTGCGGGACTCGGCATTCTCGTAGCCCATGAACTTCAGCAACTCTTCGGTGGCGCCGTCGTCGCGCAGGCGTAGCGACACCGAGTCAAAGCCACGGATGGCATGCTCGGCATCGACGCCGTTGCCGGTCCACGGCACGCGCTTGTCGTCGGCCGCTTCGACCAGCGCCATGGCATCGCCTTCCGAGGCCCGGAAGTTGAGCTGCCTGTTGCCGAAGCTTTCGACCAGCTCGACGTCACCGACGCGATCGGCGGCGAACCGCTCCTGCCAGTAGCCGAGCGAGCCCTTGGGCACGGAGAAGACGGTGCGGCCCACTTCGCCGGTCCCGGGGCGGCCGCGGGCGATATGCGGGAACGGGAAATGCGTCATCACCGTGCCGGGCGTGCCGACCTCGTCGCCATAATAGAGGTGGTAGACGTCGGGCGCGTCGAAGTTGACGGTCTGCTTCACCCGGCGCAGGCCGAGCGTCCTGGTGAAGAAATGGTTGTTCTCGGCTGCATCGCGCGCCATCGAGGTGACGTGATGCAATCCCTTGATCTGAGTGAGCATTGCTGCCTCCTGACTGGACCGGCCTCGCTGCCGGTTGCTTCGGCCATAGAGATAGGCCAGCCCATCGGGCACGAATAGGATAACGCCCACGCAAGGGATTGTTCTTGTTTACCGAACAATGCCGGGATCGGTACGGCGTTCCAGGGCTGCCGGGCGCGGATCGAACCGACCGGGGGCATCTGCCGCTTCTCAGCCCACGCGGTCGCGAAAGCCGAGCGAATCCACGGTCGCCCCGCTCGGTCGGTACTCGAGCCCGATCAGCCCTGAATATCCCTGCTTTTCGAGCCACTCGAGCCGGTCGGCATAGTCCATCCGGCCGCTACCCGGCTCGCCGCGCCCCGGCGTGTCGGCGAGGTGGACATGCACGACGCGATCCAGGCGCCCTGTCAGGACCTCGATCCCTTCGCCCATCACCGCGGCATGGTAGAGGTCATAGAGCAGCCTGATCTCGGGCCGCGCGACTTCATCGATGATATCGAGCCCCTCCTCGGTCGAGGTAAGGTAGTAGCCCGGATGGTCGACCCGGTCGTTGAGCGGCTCCAGTGCCAGGATCACGCCCGACCCTTCGATGATCCGGGCCGCCTCACCCAGCACCTTGACGATCGCCGCGTGCTGCGCCGCTCGCGCCACGTTGGCCTGGACGTCGCCGGCCTGGGCGATCATCACCTTCGCCCCGAGCTGCGATGCGGCCGCCAGCGACGTGCGCACACCCTCGAGAAACCCCTCATGCGCCTCGGGGTCGCCGAGCGGCGCGATCGGCTCGCACAGGATGCCGGCGAGCGTCAGTCCGGTCTCGTCGAGCGCCTGCCGAATTGCCACGCAATCCTTGTTGGAGAAGCGCCAGAACTCGACCGCGTCCAGCCCCGCCGCCCTGGCGGCGCGGACGCGATTGGCGACATCGGGTTCCTCGGCGGCGAAGAGCCACTCGATGCAGGCGGAATAGCGCATGTGAACCTACCGGGAGTGGGTCAGGAAAAGCGGCATGCTCTTCCGGACGACCCCGACCAAACAAGTACTCTAGACCGTGACCTTGTGCGACACCCGGCCCTTGTCGCCGAAGATCTTGATGTAGCGCTGGATCTCGGCCGCATCCCCAGTTGCCTTCTCGGGATTGTCCGAGAGTTTTACGGCCGGGCGTCCGTCGGCTTCGCTGACCTTGCAGACCAGCGAGATCGGATCGAGCTGCGGGTTCGGGCTGGGCGAGCAACCGGCGAAATCGTTGGTGAGGTTGGTACCCCAGCCAAAGCTCATCCGCACCCGCCCGTGGAAGTGGTGATAGGCCTCCTCGATCATGTCGACGTCGAGCCCGTCGGAAAAGATCAGCAGCTTGTCGCGCGGGTCGCGCCCATGCGCCTTCCACCACGCGATGATCCTCTCACCGCCCTCGATGGCGGGCGCACTGTCGGGCCTGAACCCCTTCCAGTCGGCAACCCAGTCGGGCGCATCGCGCAGGAACGCGTCGGTGCCGAAGGCATCGGGCAGCACGATCAGCAGGTTTCCGCCGTAGTAGCTCTCCCAATCCTGCAGCACCTGGTAGGGCGCATGGCGCAGGGCGTCCTCGTTGGGCGCGATCGCCGCCAGCACCATCGGCAGTTCGTGCGCATTGGTGCCCAGCGCCTCGAGGTCGTTGTCCATCGCCAGCAGCACGTTCGACGTGCCGGTGAATACCTCCGGCCCCAGCCCCTCCTTCAGCGCCTCGACGCACCAGCGCTGCCACAGGAACGAGTGCCGCCGCCGCGTGCCGAAATCCGAAATGCGCAGGTCCCGCAGCTTCTTCAGCCGCTCGACCTTTTCCCACATCTTGGCCTTGGCCCGCGCATAGGTGACATCGAGCGTGAACGGTCCATAGCCCTTGAGCGCGCCGCGGCTGCGCAGCTCGTTGATGATGGCGAGCGCCGGGATCTCCCACATCGTGGTCTCGACCCACCGACCGGGGAACTCCAGCACATACTGCCCGTCGCGCTTTTCGAGCCGATACTCGGGCAGGCGGAACCCCTCGAGCCAGCGCAGGAACTCGGGCGAAAAGATCTGCCGCGAGCCATAGAAGCTGTTGCCCGCCAGCCAGATCATCTCCTTCTTGGAGAACTTGAGCGTCCGCGCGTGATCGAGCTGGGCACGCAGTTCGCCCTCGTCGATCTCCTCGGCCAGGCGCACCGAGGTCTTGCGGTTGATCAGCGAAAAGGTGGCGTCGACCTTGGGGTAAAGGCCCCAGATCATCTGCAGCATCAGCAGCTTGTAGAAGTCGGTATCGAGCAGCGACCTGACGATCGGGTCGAGCTTCCACGCATGGTTGTAGACCCGCCGCGCAATATCCGTCCTCGGCATCGTGCCTCCCCTGCCCCACCAGACTCCTCTAGGCGGATACGTAAAAAAAGAAAAGAGGTGTCCATCGGCAATGGACGATGGATGCTGCACTCGGCCCGGAGTTCAACGCTTCACCATAGATTGCGGATACAGCTTGCATATACAACTGTGCGCTGACACGCTCTGGGAGGGAGAAATGTTGGCCTTGCGAGTTCGGGCGGGTTGATAGTGGTGGCAGCAGTGAGCTGGAACTTGCACCGCTTTGCCTTTCTTGCATCGTTTGGCCTGTGCGGTGCTGGGTTCATTGCGGCGTACGCTGAGGCAAGCTCGTATTTCAGTAGCGGCGCAACGCCCAAGGAAAGCTTTGATGCCCTGGTCGGCAATGAACAGGTTCGGGGCCTGTCCGTAGCATCCAGCCGTTTGGTGCTCGACAATTGTTACGATGCCATCGTTGGGGTTTACGGTCGGCTACAGACCGCAACTACGCGCGACCTGGTCGCCTCAAAATGCCTCGTCCAAGCGGACGCCATCAGCAACGAGATGCCGAGCTACTCGTATGCCTGGTATGTGGGCGCGCTTGCATCCTGGGAACTCGGGGACGCATCCAAGCTCGCGTACCATTTGCTCCAATCGCAGCTGAGTGGCCCCACCGAACAATGGATCGCTGAGCTCCGCGTCAAACTGGTCGAGGACAATCGCGAGCGACTGACTTCAGACGTGCTCCAACTCAACGACCGGGACCTCGCACTCCTTGTGACCAGCTACCGGGGGGTTGCCAGTATAGCGAAGCGTTACGTCGACGATCCTTCATTCCGCGAGAGGATTACCGCGGTTGTCGAAAACCTTCCCGCAGATGAACAGCAACGTTTCGTGGCGAACGTCGAGATCGCCGCCCGGGCGGGCAGCAACCCAAGATGACCGAGATCCATCTGGAAACTCGCCGATCATTCTCCCCACGATCCGGGGGCGTGGCATGGAGTCGGCAGACGTCTCTGAACAACGTGATGGGCTGGGTGATTGTGGCATTCGTTGCCCTGGTGCCCATTCCATTCGGCAGTGGCCGCCCATTCTTCTGGGGCGTAAATGCCGTCTTTGTGGGGCTCGCGGGAGTTGCCTACGCAACTGGGCTCTACCACTTGCGGGAGCCTTTTCGCCATTCGATGGCACACTTCCCCGTATCGGCGACGCTCTACTTCGTCTTCATGCTGTACTTGCTGGTGCAAGTTACTCCCCTCGAACTAGTGCCTTTC
This sequence comes from Devosia sp., assembly GCF_017307495.1. GTDB lineage: Bacteria > Pseudomonadota > Alphaproteobacteria > Rhizobiales > Devosiaceae > Devosia_A. Next base: position 19,487 of record NZ_JAFKHE010000027.1, read on the forward strand.
GTCGTCAACTGGCTGCCGAACCTTCAAATCCACGCTCAAAGCGGGATGACCCTGGCACCAGACAGAATCAGTCTCGCCCCTGGTGCCACCTGGTTGATGCTGTTGCGTTGGGGAACCTTTGGGCTCTTCTATTTCCTTGTTCTGCAGATCGCCAGCAACGAGCGTAGACGCAGCCTCCTCCTTCATTCGGCACTGATGACCATTTCCGCTTACGGCATTTTTGGACTTGCCTCGCTCCTCCAGTTCGGAGACACCGTTCTGGGCTTGCCCAAGTGGGCCTACCAAGGTTCAGCCACGGCTACATTCGTCAACCGAAACTCGTTCGCTACCTTCCTTGCATTCGGTGCGACTCTTGGCTGCGCACTGTTCGCCGGCGCTTTGGTTCGTCAGTTGCCGGCCCCAGGCGAGGCGCCCCTCCGTCGGAACCTCGATCCCACGCTGCTATTCTATCCTGTGGCTCTCGCCGCGATCGTGCCAACGCTGCTCGCGACCCAATCTCGTATGGGCACCCTATCCGCGTCAGTTGGCTGCCTCGTGGTAATTGTTACAGCATTGGTCCGGATGCCTAAGCTATGGCTTAGGGCTCTGATGCTTGTTCCTGCCGTGATCGTGGCGGGCGCGCTCGCCTTCTTCATTTTCGGCCAGGACCTGTTGGAGCGACTCGGCTCAACCGCAACCAGTTCCGACGTACGTCTCGAGCTCTACAAGCAGATCATCGCAATGATCGCGGCCCGACCATGGCTGGGTTACGGCGGAGGTAGCTTTGAGTTGGTATATCCGCTGTTCCACCAACTCCCGGTCAGTCCGGACCTGGTGTGGGAGAGAGCTCACAACAGCTACCTCGCACTGTGGGCAGAGCTGGGAGTTGTGATCGGCTCAATCCCGATCCTCCTCCTTGCGATCGTCCTCGTGCGCATCCTCGGCGGCATCGGAGCCGCGCGCCGAAGCTGGGGGGCGCAAGCAGCGGGACTTGGCGTCGTCACCGTCGGCGCGGTCCATTCGCTGGTCGATTTCAGCCTGGAAATACAGGCGAACACGATCTTGCTGTTGTTCATCACGGCCATCGCGACCGCGGGCGCGATGCGCAACAAGAGTTCCGCGCGGTGAAATGGCCATGCTGACGGCACTGCGGAGCTTGCTGGGTCTTGGTGGCAGGGCTGATCGCCGGCCAGGTCGGGTGCACATGTTGGCTAATAGCCGCCCGTCTCTAGTCTATGCGATCGGTGACATTCACGGCTGCCTAGCGGAGCTTGCTGTGCTCGAACGGATGATCGTTGCGGACGCGATCGACACGGACGGCGAGAAGTGGATCGTGACCCTTGGTGACTACATCGACCGCGGCCCCGCGGCGGCGCAGGTCGTCGATCACCTGATGGCACGACCGCCGGTTGGCTTCAGGCGCATCTGCCTTGCCGGGAATCATGAGCAGATGCTGCTCGACTTCCTGGAGGCGCCAAGGCAAAACGTGGCTTGGCTGGACAATGGCGGCCTCGAAACGGCGCATTCCTATGGACTGAGCGACCTGGCCCTACAAAAGTCACCAACGGCACTGGCAGCAGCACTCGTGGGCCGCATGCCGGCATCCCATCGTGAGTGGCTGGCAAACTTGCCGTCCTTGCTGGCCATTCCCGGCTTCGTATTCGTGCACGCCGGACTGCGCCCGGGCGTTCCGCTCGATGAGCAGACGGACGATGACCTGATGTGGATCCGGGAGCCGTTCCTCGATAACCCCGCGGCAGGCGATGCCGTCGTCGTGCACGGCCATACACCGGTGGCCGAACCTATTGTCACCGCTTCGCACATTGGCATCGATACAGCGGTTGCCGCAACGGGACGGCTTACGGCCCTGAGGCTCGACCGGGACAATCATACCTCGTTTCTGTCGACGCGGTAGCTTGGAGAGGACCATCCGTGCCGGCCCAGACGAGTCTACCGCCGAGCGTTGCGTCGTTTACCTATGTCGATGCATGTGACTATGTTGCGGTGCCGATGAGCGGGCAGCTGACGTTCGCAAGACAGGTCGCCGACGAGTTCGGCGCGGATGTAGATCTGGTCGGCATCTCCCTCGCAGACGAAGGCTCGGCGACCGGTCGCTGGACCACACGGCAAATCGGCGGAACGCAGTTTCGCTATTTCAGCCTGTATCGACATGCTCCGGTCCTGCGGCCAAAGATTCCCCTACGCGTGCGCAATTTCATCGCGGCGCTGTGGCTAGGCAGGCGGCTCGTTGCCAGTGCTCGCGGCCCCCTGCTCGTAAACAGTCCGGAACTGGCTATTGCATTGTTTGTTGCGACGATGGGGCGCGCCCGTTTCGCCTACATGTTCCACGGCACAGAAAATCCGCTCGAGATGCCACGCTACCGGTGGGGCAAGATCGTCGCCCGGCCCTTTGAGCGATTGCTGTTTCGCGCGCTGCGAGACTCCCCTGCCGTTCTGGCCAGCGCCGACGACAGCTCCATTGCAAGACTTGAGAGGAAGATGGGGGCGTTGGTCCCGCAAGGCGGGGTGCGCACCTTCAGGGAGGTCTATGACGACTCCCTCTTCTATCCCGAAGCCGCCCCTCGCACAGAGGGCGAACGGTACCGTATCCTATGTGTAGGACGCATTAGCCAGCGCAAGGGCTGGCGCTTGCTTGTCGAAGCAATGGCGCTTGCCTTGAAACAACCGTTCAAGCGTCCCCTCGAACTGGTGTTCGTCGGAGATGGCGAGGATAGGCCCATGTTGGAAGCCGCCATCGCCGAGCTTGGCATCGGCGATCATGTAAGCATTACCGGCATGATGAGTCGCGAACAAGTCCGTCAGCATATCTGGGGCGCCGACCTTGTGGTTTTCGGCTCGTACTACGAAGGCTGGTCCATCGCCATGCTGGAAGCGCTGGCATGTGGAAAGCCAGTCGTCTCGACAGCCGTCAGTGGAACCGAGACCCTCGTTGACGAAGGCGTAAACGGCTTCGTATCGGCGTCACGTGATCCCCGCGACTTCGCCCTGCTGCTCTCTCGCGCTTCCCTTGAACTACCTTCGTTCACACTGCACAGCGTTGCCAAGGCGGCGCCCTATCGCCGGTCAAAGCTGAAGGAAAGGCTGGCGGAGATCATCGCAGGCATTGCCAAATGACCCCGCCTCGCGTCTTGGTGCTTGGCTTGGCTAGGAACTGCGCGGCCACACTGCCGGTCTTCTTTGGCTGGGTCGACTCCTTGTCCTCAGCGTTCCGGATCAGCGCCTTGATCGGTGAGAATGGCTCGAGCGACCAGACACGTCACCTGATTGTCGATGCCGAGCGGGCCGGCATGCCAGTCGTCCTGGTCGATACATCCGAAATGGCCGCAATTGGGGATCGCCTGCGACGGATGGCGGTGGGGCGCGAACGTCTGCTGCAGCAGGCCAAGTCAGAACGGGCCGATATCGTCGTCGTTGCAGACCTCGACAGTGTCATGCGCCGCCCCCCCGACATTGTCGGCCTGCAGCGCGCCATCGATCTGCTAGCCTCCGCGCCTGAGCTCATCGCGGTAACCGCCTCATCACGTCCGCACTACTACGACGTGCTTGCCTACCGAGACCACAGCACAAATTTCGACGGTCTGAATGAACGCATACAGCAAGCCCAGCGCAGCCCGCTGCTATACTATCGGTTCATGTACGAGCAGGTCTTCTCCGAGCAAATCAGGCTGACGCGACTGGGTCCGCGCCGATGCTACTCGGCTTTCAACGGCCTAGCGGTCTACCGTTACGCTGACTACGTTCGCGGCTCCTACCTTGGTGGCGGGTCCGGCATTTGCGAGCACGTTGTCTTTCACCATTCCCTGGACTCCGGAACTGAAGAACGCGTCGCGGTAATCGACGAATTGTGTATTGCCACCCCGCCCGAGCACGCCCCAGTGGGCCCTGTGTCCTTCTACATGGGCCGCATTTGGCGGACATTGCGCAGGACGCTAGCGGGCCAAGTCCGGCTGTAGCCGTCGTCTGAAGTAGCGAAACCCCAAGACCGACAAACCGTAAGCCGCTGTGTAGGTGACGCACTCTCCCACCAGCGTGGCAAAGGACTGTCCAAGGTAGTGTTCCACCACCAGGTCGATCGACTTGGCGATTCCGAGCGCCAGGACTGGCGGGAGGAGATCCCGCGCTCTCACGACGGCACTGTCTATAAGCCGGGACACCAGCACGACCCGCCCCCCCTGTATGAAGAGCATGGCAAGCAGCAGCGCACCGGCAGCGCCGCGCGCGCCCAGAGTCGGCACCAGTGCGAACAGCAGAAAGGCAAACAGAGCCGCTCCACCAACGAGGAGCATGCTTTCAGACCGATGTCGGCCAGTCATGGAAAGTGCGTAACCCGTGGGATTCAGAACTCCGCTGAGGAGCCAAGCCGTGGACATCAGCAGCAAGGTCCATGAATCGAAGTGGAACTTGTCGCCAAAAATAAGGTCAAGGTGCGTCCCAAATATCGCAATTCCACCATAGACGAAGGCGCCCGCCACCGAGGCGCGCCCAACGAATTCGCGTATTGCCAACCCGGCGGACCTAGCGTCGGATCTCATCGACAGTTCGGCGATCTCCGGGCCAAGCGCCTGGGACAGGGTCATGGGGTAGACTTGGACGAAAACGCTGACAGCGGCGATGGCCGCATATCGACCCAACTCATCGCTCGAGACATGGGCGCCGAGCACCATGAGGTCGAGTATGCGCAACAGGCCATAGCTAACCAAGGATATCGCCAACCACGGCCCGACCGTCAGGATGGAGCGGGCGTTAATGGAACTACCCGGCTGTCCCGCATTTGGCCTTACTGAAAAAGCAACAACCGCGACAGAAAGGGCGCCGAGCGCCGCAATCGCGGAATTGGCCAGTGCGAACACCACGACCGTCGCACCAAACACGACCAGTCCACCGCCTACCATTAGCCGCAAGGCCGATTGCCCATAGTCGAAGATGACCGAAAACAGCGCCGGTCGGCGCATCCCCCGATAGTATCCGCCTAGCAGGGCGGAGTCGGCGACAAAGGGCAGCGCAGCCAGCGAGGCGGCCATCACAAGCGCAGCGCCCGAGCCGAGAGCGATGCCCGAAAATCCGACTATGGCGACCATCGTGGCTACGGAGATGAGCGCTACGATCACGCGAAGCCTGGACAGGACGCTCCAGAACTGGGCTGTTGCGCCATGCTGGGAGGCATAGCGGATCATGGCCACATCTAGTCCCAGCGGTGCAAGAGTTGCTGCCCAGATCAAGGCGTTACGACCGATCGAGAACCAGCCGTAGTCAGCGGGACCAAGAGCCCGGGCTACGATGATTCCGAACAGGAACTGAGAGCCCTGCTGAATGATCGAGCCAGCGCTTATCAGCAACCCGGTCCGAGCCTTCATCAGCGCTGTTTCACTCCACCAGGGTCACATGGTAGCGGGGCTGCTTGTGACCAGCATCGAGCAGTCCCTTCAGTGCGAAGAGCGGCGAGAGTATACGCGCGCGCAGATAGTCCTGCAGGTTTCGCCGCCTTAGGAACTGCAGCATGTCGAGTAGCCACGCAACGGCTATCGCGGCGAGTGCTATTGGCCAACCGAGTGCCACGAGCAGCAGCGCGACGATGGTCGCCAGTTCCAGCAACAGTCCTACGACCACCCCCCTCTCCAGCCGAGCAATATGGAGAAGATCGCCGAGATTCAGGTGCCTCATGACAAGGCGCCCGATGGCACGTTGATGTTGGTCGCGAAACCATTGGCGCCCCCGCTCGCCCTCATAGTAGCGCAATGTCATATGCTCGCCCATGACTGTAGTGGTGAAGAGGATCGTTCCGAGGCGCGATACACGCAGCGAGAAATCGGTGTCCTCGTTACGGTCGAGCGTCTCATCGTAGCGAATACCGCTCTCTCGCAGGCCAGAACCCAGAACGATCACGCCCGCCGCTGACCGCACGGGGCCAGCCCGTCGAGTTCCATACCGCATGTGGGTCTCGCCCGTATCGCGTCCTTCGGCATCGTGGAACCTGTCGAGCAACCGCCCGCAGACAGCGACCGCCTCGTTTTGGTCCAGTGCGTCCACGGCTTCGGCCAGAAAGGCCTGGTTCAGCACAATGTCCCCGTCAAGCAGGAGGAGATGGCCCGGCGGCGCATTGGCTAGGATTACATTGCGGGCCACCGACGCGTTCACTTCTCCGTCCAATCGATAGACCCTCGCCCCAGTGGCGCGGCCATAATCGAGCATGATCTGCGGCGTGGCGTCGCCGGACGCACTGTCCACCAGAATGACCGTGGCATCCGAGGGCAGTGCTGCGAGACAGGCCGGCAGAAACCGGGCTCCGTCCTTGCAGATGACGCCTATCACAGTGGGACAGGACCGATTCAACCGTTCCCTCGCAACCCGAGCAAAAGCCAAAGAAGTGCCTGCAACGCACCGTGCCGCAACCTAACAGCAAGGCCGAGTGCCGCACACCATGAATCGGGGTCATCTGCTACAGCGCGACCCGCCTCGAACGAGGCCCTACTGGCTGCCAAGGCCCGCAACGGCTAGTATCGGCGTCATCGCCAATCTGTTGGATTCCCTGGTGTCGTTTCAGCCACGCGATCTAGTCGCAGTCCTGTTTGCCGCGTCACTGCTTGCGTTGATGCAGGTTGGACATTTCATCATCTACAACCCCTTCGTAAGCGGACCAGACGGAGATCCCGTTGCCGAGTACTTCACGCTAGCGCAGTACGTCTTCCCGGCGGCCTGCGTTTTCGCAGGCATATGGCGAAACTCCGGAGTGCTCAACCTCTCCGGCATTCTCGCATTCACACCCTTTCTCGCCCTCGCCGCCGCGTCCACCCTGTGGTCCGTCGACGCGGGCCTTACGCTAAGATCCACATTCCTGCTCATCGCCTTCCTGCTCGCAGTCACGACAACTACCCGGGCGGTGGGGGCCGTCAGGACCGCGAGCATTCTCGCCCACATCATGGGGCTAGCGATGGTTGTCTCGGCGCTGTTGGCCTTGTTTGTTCCAAGTATCGGCCAACACAATATTGACGACTTGGTTCAGGGCGAACACGTCGGCTCGTGGCGTGGATTGTTTGCACACAAGAATTCACTGGGCGCTTACGCCGCATTCGCAGTGGTCATTGTTCTCGCGTTCCGGGATCGCTTACCCAGGTGGACCGTTCTCCCCTATCTGACCGCAGCCATTGCCTGTGTGCTGTTTTCGAACTCGACGACCTCGTTGGTTGCGGCCATTTTCGGTGTCTTCTCAATGAGTGTAGCGTTGCCGCTCATGCGCCGAACCTCCGCCCAACTCGCCGCAGCGGGAATGGGCGCTCTTCTTCTTTGTGCAGGCGCCACCCTGACCGCCGTCACCATGCTTGGTTGGGGAGAGCTCTTCGCCGGCACCAAGGTGGAGACGCTCACTGGGCGCACGGAAATCTGGACCGTGGCGCTTGACATCTTCCTGTCGCGCCCTCTGCTGGGGGTCGGTTTTGGGGCAGGCTCGTCCTTTGCCCGTCCGGTGCTTCAGGAGATGACCTTTGCTGAGGCAGTCGACCCCCACAGCGGCTACCTGGCCATGCTACTGGATCTCGGTGTCGTCGGCCTCGTGCTCTTCCTGCTCCCGGCCGCTCTCGCCTTCTCTCGGCTCTTGCGAATGCGCGGGACAATCGATCGAGTGCAGGCTGTCGCTGGCACTGCTCTGCTGATGAGCCTGATGGGCGCCATAACAGAAGTCAGCCCGTTCCTGGTGCAAGGCTCGGCGGGCTTCTTCTACTTCTTTTCCCTTGTGCTTCTGCAACTCAGTCGGCAGGCCAGTGCGCGGCCGCTAGAGTCTGCCGGCGCCGGCACTCCGGACGCCAATAGACAGCCACCGAGGCCGCCCAACTCGCCAATGTACTAACCGCAACGCGCTCGTTCCGGGTCAGTATCCGTAGCCGGTATACTGTCTCCTATATGTGGCGTCGGCGCTGTCCTGCTGGTTCAGAACTGCCAGAACGACTGCATCCTCTCGCTTCACCGAAGAAACCGAGGCAATTCCCGCCCTTGCTTCTGATTGCCGTGTCGAGCCCGAACGCACGACATAGAGGATCGCATCGACCAGTGGCGCGATGTAGAGACCGTCGACCACCGCACCGATCGGCGGAGTATCCAGGATCACAGCATCGAAATGGCTCGCGAGGCGATCCAGCACCGCTGCGAAGGCCGGACTGCCGACAAGTTGGTCGGTGGGAAACTCGGTAGATGCAGAGGCGAGAATGAGACCTACGTCCGACTGCGGATCTGGCTTCACCATCCCTGAGAGCTCGACTGTTGCGGTTTCATCAGCAAGGGCTTGCGCGAAGCTCCCATCAGGCGGCAATCCAACGGTCGTGTGCACGCTCGGGCGACGAAGGTCGCAATCGATCAACAGCACATGCCGCTTCGCGATTGCCATTGACCTGGCAAGCGACAGCGCGACAGTCGTCTTCCCTTCGCCCGGCGCGGATGACGTTACCATGATCGTCACACCGCTGCCCTTCGACGCGGAGGACTTGAACTGACGTTGTCGGCGCAGCCGCTGCTCGACTGCGGCCCTGATCCGTCTAACGCTTTCGGAGTACGGGGACAGCATCGAGTCGACGACGACATCTGCGGGGCCGCCACCCCCACCCTCAGCAGTACGCCGAAGCCGCGGCAGCGCCGCAGCGACGGGTACGCGCAGCACCGCCGCCGTCTGCTCCACGGTCAGTAACCCGCCGATGAGGTGCTCCCGAAGATACGCCAGCACGATCGCCAGGAGTGCAGACCCCGCCACGGCTGCAGCCAGCAGCATCGGCACGTTGGGAAACGCCGCGGTCTGAGGAGTCATGGCTTCGGCGACGATCCGGCTGTCTGCCACCTGCAGGTTAGCCTGTATGTCAAGATCCTGGATGCGCGCCAACAATGTCTGATACTGAGACCTGGCCAGCTCGGAGGTCTGCTGAAGTTCGTACACTCGCGCGAGAATGTCCGGGCTGAGAGGACTACTCAGAACCGCTGACCGGAGCTGCTGGCGCAGCTGGCTTTCTTGGTCGGCAGTGCCAGCGATGGACGTGTTAAGATCATTGAGCTGGCGCTGTGCCGTATCCACCATCTTCTGCTCGATCTTGGCGAGCTCTGCTCGCAGGTCAGTAGCGCTGGCGCCAACGGCATTTCCGACGCGCTGCGTGAGATCTTGCCGCTGCTTCTCCATCTCCTGCAGCGCCTGGTTCTGCAAGGACTGTGTAAGCGATGCCCAGTTGCGCGATGCGAGGCTGGATTCGACAACCTTTGCCAGGTCGGCAGACGACTTGCTCTCGGCTGCAAGGCTCGCGAGCCGATCACGCATGCTAGCAAGCTCCGTCCGCCCGGACTCCTTGACAATCTGGGGCAGGTTGTCGTCGAGAAAGCTGTCGAGCGAACCCTCAGATTGCACAACCCGCGACCTCGCTGCCTCAAGCCGCGCCTGCAAGGCGTTACGGGACAGCAAGGTGGCATCGATCTTGGCCGCTACTTGCGAAGAGACGTATGCTTGCGCCCAGATGTTGGCCAGTCGGGCAGCCTTGGCTGGGTCCTCCGACTTGACGGTCAGCGTGACTAGGTTGGTGCGGGCACGGCGCTCCACCGAGAAAGCTTTTCTTACGCTGTCGAGGACGCGCTGCAGCGCAGCTTCCCCCGTGGGCAACACGGGTTTGGCAAGCTGCAGATACGACAGGATCCTGTCGCGAAGACCGATACTTACCCCGAACTCAGGGTCGCTGATTAATCCCGCCTGCGAAATCACCTCGAGCAATACCGGTGACGCCTGGATGATTTCGACTTCGCTGGCAACACGCGCGTCGTCGATCTGAATCCCTGCGCTCTGGAAATTCGGGTCCAGAAGATTCTTTGCGCTCGTGTCGATCAAGACCAAAGCCGATGCATTGTATATCGGCGTGAGCGTAAACGTTAGTACCGCCGCCACGATGGTCAGTCCTACAACTACCACCGAAATGAGCCGTGACTGGCGTCTCAGCAGGCTGAGCACGCTATGCAGGCTGATCTCTGCTTCTTCCATGTCAGTCTCGAGCGCTCCCGTCGGCTGGTGCCTATTCAATACTGCCTCCGATGCTCTTAACGCAGCGCCAACGGGCGGCTACTCGACGGTGACCATGATAAGCGGTCCCTCCGTCTTGGGGCTCGCAGTACTAGCAAGGGGCGCCTCCCCGGCCGCGCTTTTCGACTCGCCGCAGCTCGCGAGCCAGAGACATATGATATGTCAGGGGCCTGCCCAATCAGACCGGTGCAGATGGTAACCCAACGATCCGCAGGCCTGCCTGCTATCGTCCAGTCTCTCGAATCCGCCGGTACTGGCAAAGCGGGTACTTGTTTATGACGGAACGAGCATGGTTTGCGATCGTCGATTCCACGGGTCCCCGTCTTTTAGGCGTTGCTCCCACGCCCAAGCGGATCGAACAATGTCCTCGATGCTTGAGCGCCTGGCGACCCAGCCGAGCATCTGGCGGGCCTTGCGCGGATCGGCCCAGAGCGCCGGAGGGTCGCCCAACCGCCTCGGCATATCCCGAAAAGGCACAGGTAGTCCGATGATATCTTCGACGACGCGAACAACGTCGCGCACGCTCATCGGCCTCCCCGAGCCGAGGTTGAAGGCGCCCGAGACACCTCCTCTGACGAGATAGTCGACGGCAGCAACATGAGCGTCGGCAATGTCGGAGACATGTACGTAGTCACGCAACGCAGTTCCGTCTTCTGTTGCGTGATCCGTTCCAAAAACCGAGAGCGCGGTACCGTCCCCTGCAGCAGCTCGCAGAACTAGCGGGATTAGGTGCGTTTCGTCGCTATGAACCTCACCAATCTCGCCCTCTGGATCAGCTCCGGCGACGTTGAAGTATCGCAGCGCCACCCACCGTGTGTCGAATGCCTCCTCGCTCCACTTGAGTAGCCTCTCGCAGACCAGCTTGGTCTCGCCGTAGGGATTGGAAGGAAGTTGCGGCGAATCCTCCGTTATCGGCAACCGCGAGGGGGCGCCATAGGTTGCACAACTCGACGAGAACACCACCCGCTCAATGCCTGCGGCCGTCGCTGCCTTTAGTAGGCTCGTTGTCCCTCCGACATTATTGTCGAAGTACCCGAACGGATCGGACATGGAATCCCTGACGATTGCCGATGCCGCAAGATGGATGATCGCATCCGGCATCAGTCGCTCAAGTAGGCGGCCAATGGCGTCACCATGGCGGATATCCAGTTCGTGCAGAGGTCCCCATTTGACCGCTTCGCGATGCCCGGTCACCAGGCAGTCGACGGCAATAGGTTGATGGCCCGCTCGGGCCAGGGCCTTGCAGGTGTGACTGCCTATGTATCCTGCCCCGCCCGTGACGACGACCTTCACAGCACTCGCTCCGTCATCCAAATCTCAGCGGGCGCGACGGTGCCTGCTCGCGCTCGAACCAGGCCTTCAGCAGTCCCAGCTTTTGTGCCGAGATCAGTAGGCAATAGAGTGGATTGAGCAGCAGGTAACGCCGCCAAAGCCGACGCGGCTCGAGCGCGAGGCGGAACAGCCATTCCAGACCAGCGCGCTGCATCCAGTCAGGAGCCTCCTTCGTTCCTGCCTCGAAGTTGAAAGCGGCACCGACGGCAATTACCGGCATGCTCAACGCTTTGGCGTGCTCGTAGGCAAACACCTCCTGGCGCGGGCAACCTAGGCCAACGAACACGATACGCGCCCCACTTGCGACAACACGGGCATCAAGGTCCGATGCTTCCTGGTCGCTCATCTGACGAAACCGCGAGGGCTCATATCCGGCAACGACGAGGTCCGGCAGCTCAATTGCCAGCTTGCTCTTCCAAGCCTCAAGGACTTCCAACTTGCTGCCGAACAGGTAGATGGGCAGCCCGCGCCTCGCCGCGGCCGCGCAAACCCGCCGGGTGAGCGCCGGACCGTAGACCCTGTCCAACAACCTCTCACCATGCAGCAACCGCAATGCCCAGCGCACCGGTTGTCCGTCCGGTGCCACGATATCCAGCCGATTGAGCCGGTATTTGTGGGTTATGTCGAGCGCCCCGGTCATCACCCCGTGCACGGCCAGCGCCGACACCGAAAGGGCACCCCCGGAGCTTGCAGCTTCGAGGATCCGCGCGACGGCGGCCTCATAGTCTATGACATTGACCTCGACGCCCAGGACGCTCCTCTTTCCAAGATCAACGGTCATGCAACCCACCTCCGGCGTCCAGCCTCGTAGATGTCGTGGAGGGTCGCCTCGATGTCATAGGTCAGGTTGAAGTCTGGGAAGTCGGTCGTGAAGCGGGTCATGTCGCTGATCCACCAGATGTGATCACCGCGCCGGTTGGCATCGCTATAGGACACCTCGAGCTTCCGACCAGAGATTTGCTCGCACACTTCGATGGCCTCCAGCATCGAGCAATTGGCGAACCGCCCGCCCCCCATATTATAAACGCGGGCGGGCTTCGGCGCGTTCGCGTATGCCCAGATCGCCGCCACCAGGTCGTTCGCGTGGATGTTGTCCCGTACCTGTTTGCCGCCGTAGCCAAATATCGTGTACGGCCGACCGGTAACCGTGCACTTCATTAGGTATGCAAGGAACCCATGCAGTTCCGTGCCCGAATGGCTGCCGCCAGTCAGGCACCCGCCTCGGAAGCACGCCGTGTTCATCCCGAAGTAACGACCATATTCCTGTACCATCAGGTCTGCGGACAGCTTCGAGGCACCGAACAGGCTATGAGTCGTCTGGTCGACGCTCATCGTCTCATCGATGCCGCGTGCGAAAAACTGGTGACGCTCGTCAATCTCCCACCGCGTCTCCCGCTCGACCAGGGGCAGGCTGTTGGGCGTATCGCCATAGACCTTGTTGGTCGAGGTGAAGACGAGCGACGCGTGCGGCGCATGCCGGCGCATCGCCTCGAGTACATTAAGTGTCCCGGTGGCGTTCACGCCGAAATCCGTGAATGGCTCGCGCGCCGCCCAGTCGTGCGAGGGCTGAGCTGCAGCGTGAACGACCAACCACAAATCCGACCCGATCTCCGCAAACAGATTTTCGAGCGCGCCGAAGTCGCGAATGTCGAGGGCGACGTGTCGGAATCGCCGATGTCGCGCCTTGAGCTCATCGAGCCTCCAGCTTGTGGAAGCCTCGGCGCCAAAGAAGTACGCGCGCATGTCATTGTCGATGCCGACTACGTCGAGACCCTGGTCGACGAGAAAACTCACAGCTTCGGAGCCGATCAGCCCGCCCGCCCCCGTAACAAGTGCAATGCTCATTCGTTCACCAAACCAGAACCGAGGGCCGCGTGATGCATTCGTCAACCGCGAAGGGCACAACCGCCGCCAGCCACAGTCTTTCGACCAGCATCATCAATCGATGAATGCGGGCAGTCCAATCTGTCACCGCGTCAAAGTACCCATCACCATGAACTATACCCCACTACCCGAGAGGAACTCGTGCTTGAGGGTAAGCACTACGATCTTGACGTCCAACCAGATCGACTGGTTCTGGATGTACGCGACATCGTGTTCGATACGACTGCGCGCCGCGTCAGCGTCCAGGGTCGGACCCCGAAAGCCGTTGGCCTGCGCCCAGCCCGACAGGCCGGGACGCACCGAGTGCCGCATGTCGTAGTACGGCACGAGCTCTTCGTAAGGAATGCCTGCGGCCTTCATTCCGACGGGATGGGGGCGGGGGCCGATCAGCGACATGTCGCCACGTAGCACATTGAAGAGCTGTGGCAGTTCGTCGAGGCTCTTGGCACGCATGAAAGCGCCCACCCGAGTCACCCCGGGATCGTTCGCAATGACCTGCCGCACCCCGCTCTCGTCCGCAGCATCGATACGGATGGTGCGAAACTTGTAGATGCGGAACTTCTGCCCGTTTCGACCTATGCGCCATTGGCTGAACAAGACCGGCCCAGGACTCGAGATCGCCACCGTCGCAGCCAAAAGCGCCAGTACCGGTGCCAGCGCGATCAAGGCAGTCCCCGATACCACCACGTCGATGCAGCGCTTCGCGGCATCCCGGAGCGCCGATTTCACTGTTCGGGAAGGCGGAACCGGCAGACCGTTCCTGTACACAACCCGCAGGCCGTGTTGGTCACCACCCCCGCTGCGGGAACGGCGCGAGAAGTTTCCGGCCCCCGGGAACGATGAGATGGACATGACACACTCCGTCGCTCAGCACTCACCTTGTTCGATTTCTTGCCAAGCGACCACATCCTCACGCCGCAACGGGTGGGGTGCGCCCGACCGAACTCAAACGGTCGAACTCACTGGATCATGGATACGGAAGTACCCATGCGGGATGCCGCAGGCTTGTGGCCCAGCCTGTCGGCGTTCCCGAGAATCTCTGGTCATGCCGCGCGCAATTGCGCGACAAGCTCCCGGCCAGATCCGGCAATGGGTCCGCCCCGCGTTAGAACGCGCTGGCTGACGGGGCGGTCTGGATCGCCGCGGTGGCGAACACGCCGCAATCCCTGACCGTGGCACTGATCTCGATGATCTGCGCCTGCTGCACCGCATCCGTGGACGACTGGGCGGCCAGCTCGATCGCAATGGGGAGCTCGGTATCCGCCTTTGGGCAGTACTGCTCCTCGTACAGCTTCACCAGTTCCGTAACCAGGTCAGCGATGATCGGATTGGTCGCGTCCGACGGCGCCCCGATTTGCTTCACGAATGCATCAACGGCTGCGATGCACTGACCCCAGCGGGTGCGGTCGGCCTGGTATTCCTCCTTGATCACCGGGGCGCAAACGTTGAGCACGCCCGGAATATCAGTCGGAGAACTTTGGGCCATTGCACCGGAGGCGAGCAGGGCCGCTCCCAAGGATAGCACGATCAGACTATTACGCACCGCTCCAAGACGAGGCATAAATCCCTCCTTCGTCTTTAACACATCGTTCATGATTATCTTCTGCACGCATGCATGTCAACGTTCCTGGCCAGATCAAGTTCATCAAAATAAACGAAAAATGATCGCAAGGGTTACCTGGAAGGCCCGGATACCGACCAAAGTCGCCACCCCAGTATTTCGTTACGTCTTACTTGCCATGTTGACCCCGCGGGAGCGGTAGGCAGGGCTGGGAGGCACTCGCTCTTCCGCTCCGGTGAACAGAGGGACGAGCCCCACCACATTCGCGGGTCCGTTGGCATCGGCCGATGGTGGTTCGGCTGGCGCCCCTTTTTCCCATGCCCCGCGGGAAGCCGACTCCCCCTACCGGTCTGGGCCCGGAAGTCATGCTCGCGATTGACCAAACCACTTGCGGGCAAAAGCCCGTTGCGTGAGTATCCGCCCAACTCAATCGGATTTGCACACCCTTATGGCCACACGACCGGAAACCTCGGGCAACCGCCTCGACGACGCTGCGCGCGCCGGCTGGCTGTACTACGTGGCGGGGAACAACCAGGAGCAGATCGCGCGGAAGCTCGGCGTTTCGCGGCAGACAGCGCAGCGGCTGGTCTCGCTTTCGGTGTCGGAAGGCCTGATCAAGGTCAGGCTGGATCACCCCATCGGCCGCTGCATGGAGCTGGCGGACAAGCTGCGCCAGCGGTATGCGCTGGATCTGGTCGAGGTGGTCCCATCCGATCCCGGCTCGCACTCGACCCTGCTCGGGCTTGCCCAGGCGGCAGCCGCCGAGATCGAGCGACGCCTCCGCGACGAGCGGCCGATCATCATGGGGCTGGGCACCGGCCGCACGCTGAAGGCCGCCATCGAGCAGTTGATCCCGCTCGAGGCGCCCCAGCACAAGATCGTGTCGCTCACCGGCAATATCGCCCCAGACGGCTCGGCCGCCTTCTACAACGTGATTTTCGCCATTGCCGATGCCGTGAAGGCCCGCAGCTTTCCAATGCCGCTGCCGGTGATCGCC
Source organism: Devosia sp. (assembly GCF_017307495.1). Classification (GTDB taxonomy): domain Bacteria; phylum Pseudomonadota; class Alphaproteobacteria; order Rhizobiales; family Devosiaceae; genus Devosia_A. The sequence continues at coordinate 35,294 of NZ_JAFKHE010000027.1, forward strand.
TCTTCGGCAAGCGAGCGGGAGATGCTGCATCGCCAGCCCATGATCCGCGACACCCTGGCCCTTGCCGGGCAGGCCGACGTGACCTTCCTCGGCCTCGGCGACCTCGGTCCCGAGGCCCCGCTCTATCTCGACGGCTTCATCTCCGAGGGCGAACTGAAGGCCCTGCAGAAGGCCGGAGCCATCGGCGAAGTGCTGGGCTGGGCCTTCGATGCCAGTGGCCGGCTCATCGAGGGCCTGACCAACGAGCGCGTCGCCAGCGCGCCGCTACCTTCGCGCGAGGCTTCGCTGGTCGTGGCGCTCGCCATGGGCAACAGGAAATTGCCCGGCATCCGGGCGGCGCTGAACCGCCGCCTTGTCAACGGGCTGTTTACGGACGAAGCCACCGCAGAAGGCCTGCTGTCCAACTCCTAACCCCATGCTGTCGCTCGATGAACGGAGCCCGAGCCGCTTCTGAACGCCCTCCCGCACGCCCCCGGGATAAATCACTCGCTTGACTTTATCCCGGAAGGTGTGAGTATTTGCCCATGACCGAGACAAATGCCCGTCTCGGAAAGGGAGGATAACGATGAGACTGTTACCGCTTCTCGCGGGCTCCATGCTTCTCGCGCTCGCCGGCTCGGCTTCCGCCGAGACGATCACCGTCGCCACCGTGAACAACGGCGACATGATCCGCATGCAGAAGCTCACCGACGATTTCACGACCAAGAATCCCGACATCAAGGTCGAGTGGGTGACGCTGGAAGAGAACGTGCTGCGCCAGCGCGTCACCACCGACATCGCCACCAAGGGCGGCCAGTATGACGTCTTGACCATCGGCACCTACGAAGTACCGATCTGGGCCAAGCAGGGCTGGCTGCTGCCCCTCGACAACCTCGGCGCCGACTACGATGTCAACGACCTGCTACCCGCCATCCGCAACGGCCTCTCCATGGACGGCAAGCTCTATGCCGCCCCGTTCTACGGCGAGAGCTCGATGGTCATGTATCGCAAGGACCTGATGGAGAAGGCCGGGCTCACCATGCCCGACGCCCCGACCTGGGACTTCATCCGCCAGGCCGCCGACAAGATGACCGACAAGGCCGCCGGCATCAGCGGCATCTGCCTGCGCGGCAAGGCCGGCTGGGGCGAGAACATGGCCTTCCTGACGGCCATGTCCAACTCCTTCGGGGCCCGCTGGTTCGACGAGAGCTGGAAACCCCAGTTCGACCAGCCCGAGTGGAAGGACACCCTGCAGTTCTACGTCGACATGATGAACGCCGACGGCCCGCAGGGCGCCTCTTCCAACGGCTTCAACGAGAACCTGGCGCTGTTCCAGCAGGGCAAGTGCGGCATGTGGATCGACGCCACCGTGGCAGCCTCATTCGTCACCGGCAAAGATTCCACCGTGGCCGACAAGGTCGGCTTCGCGCTGGCGCCCGACAAGGGCCTGGGCAAGCGCGGCAACTGGCTGTGGGCCTGGTCGCTGGCCATCCCCGCCGGGTCGCAGAAGGCTGCGTCCGCCGAGAAGTTCATCTCGTGGGCGACCGACAAAGCTTATCTCGAACTGGTGGCAAGCAAGGAAGGCTGGGCCAATGTCCCGCCCGGCACCCGCACCTCGCTCTACAACAATCCGCAGTACCAGGCCGCAGCGCCCTTCGCCAAGATGACGCTCGACTCGATCAACGCCGCCGACCCGACCCACCCGACCGTCAAGCCGGTGCCCTATGTCGGCGTGCAGTTCGTCGCCATTCCCGAGTTCCAGGGCATCGGCACCACAGTCGGGCAGCTCTTCTCGGCCGCGCTCGCCGGCCAGATGAGCGTCGATGACGCGCTCAAGCAGGCCCAGGACGTCACGACCCGCGAGATGACCAAGGCCGGCTACATTAAATAGGCCTCCCAAGACGGCCTGGGGCCGCCGGTACCTCATTCTGCCGCCGGCGGCCCGTTTTTCCGAACCCGCGCCCGGGATCCGACCGGCGCACCAAACGTCAGCATCCGCAACCGGCGTTAAGGGGAGAGAACGCCAATGGCTACGCGAGAGTCGCGCACGCTTGCGCGCATCATGATGGCGCCGTCCGTCATCGTCCTGTTGATCTGGATGATCGTACCGCTGGTGCTGACGCTGTGGTTCAGCTTCCAGAACTACAACCTGCTCAACCCGATCACGAGCTTCGCCGGGTTGCTGAACTACCAGTTCTTCGTGACTGATCCGGCCTTCCTGCAGTCGATCGGCAATACCCTGCTGCTGGTCGGGGGCGTGCTTCTGATCACCGTTGTCGGCGGCATCCTGCTCGCGCTCCTGCTCGATCAGCCGATCTTCGGCCAGGGCATCGTGCGTATCCTCGTCATCTCCCCGTTCTTCATCATGCCGCCGGTTGCGGCGCTGATCTGGAAGAACATGTTGATGCATCCCGGCTACGGCATCTTCGCCCGCATCGCCGAGACCTTTGGCTTCCAGCCAGTGGACTGGTTCGCCCAGTTCCCGCTGTTCTCGATCATCCTCATCGTCGCCTGGCAGTGGCTGCCCTTTGCCACCCTCATTCTGCTGACCGCGCTGCAATCGCTGAGCGAGGAGCAGAAGGAAGCCGCCGAGATGGACGGCGCCAACGCCCTGCGCCGCTTCATCTACATCGTCCTGCCGCACCTGGCTCGGGCGATCACCGTCGTGATCCTGATCCAGACCATCTTCCTGCTCGGCATCTTCGCCGAGGTGCTGGTCACCACCAACGGCGGCCCGGGCTACAACTCGACCAATCTCGCCTTCCTCGTCTACCGCACGGCTCTGCTCAGCTTCGACGTGGGCGGCGCCTCCGCGGGCGGCGTCATCGCCGTCATCCTCGCCAACATCGTCGCCATCTTCCTGATGCGGGCCGTGGGGAGGAACCTCGATGCGTAGGCATCATATGACCACACTGAACCACCCCCTTCCTCAATCCCTCCCCGCAAGGGCGAAGGAAGCCAAGAAGCCGCATGCACGGCGCGCTATCGGAGGCATCTAGAAATGGCCCGCCAAGTATCGACCCGCCGCAAGCTGGCCTTTACCGCCCTCGCCTGGATCGTGGCCCTCATCCTGTTCTTCCCGATCCTGTGGACGATCCTGACCAGCTTCAAGACCGAGCAGGAGGCCATCGCCTCCCCGCCCATGATCATCCCGAGCTGGACCATCGAGAACTACATCGAGGTCCAGATCCGCTCGGACTACTTCCGGCACTTCTTCAACTCGGTCTGGATCTCGGTCGGCTCCACCCTCATCGCGCTGCTCATCGCTATCCCGTCGGCCTGGGCGATGGCCTTCACGCCCACGCCCAGGACCAAGGACGTGCTGATGTGGATGCTCTCGACCAAGATGATGCCGGCGGTCGGCGTGCTGGTGCCGATGTACCTGATCTTCCGCGACACCGGCGCGCTCGACACGGTCTGGGGGCTGACGATCGTCCTGACCCTGATCAACCTGCCGATCGTGATCTGGATGCTCTACACCTACTTCCGAGAGATCCCGGTCGACATCCTCGAGGCGGCCCGCATGGACGGCGCGATCCTCTGGAAGGAACTGGTTTACGTCCTCGTGCCCATGGCGGTGCCCGGCATCGCCAGCACGCTGCTCCTCAACGTCATCCTCGCCTGGAACGAGGCGTTCTGGACCATCAACCTGACCGCATCGAAGGCGGCGCCGCTAACCGCCTTCATCTCGTCCTTCTCGTCACCGCAGGGCCTGTTCTGGGCCAAGCTCTCCGCCGCCTCGACCCTCGCCATCGCGCCGATCCTAGTGCTCGGCTGGCTCAGCCAGAAGCAGCTGGTGCGCGGGTTGACCTTCGGCGCCGTGAAATAGGGGAAACTGCCATGGGTTCGATCACGCTCGAACACGTCCACAAGAGCTTCGGCGGCCATCCGGTCATCCCCGATGCATCACTTCAGATTGAAGACGGCGAGTTCGTCGTCTTCGTCGGGCCCTCGGGGTGCGGCAAGTCCACTCTCCTCAGATTGATTGCCGGCCTCGAGGACACGACCTCCGGGATCATCCGCCTCGACGGCGAGGACGTCACCGACCAGGGCCCGGCGAGTCGCGGCCTGGCCATGGTGTTCCAGTCCTATGCGCTCTACCCGCACATGACCGTGCGCCAGAACATCGGCTTCCCGCTCAAGATGGCCAACACCGACAAGGCCACCGCCGAGCGCAAGGTCGCCGACGCCGCCCGCGTCCTCAACCTGACCGACTATCTCGACCGCAAGCCGCGCGAACTGTCGGGCGGCCAGCGCCAGCGCGTCGCCATCGGCCGGGCCATCGTGCGCCAGCCCAAGGCCTTCCTGTTCGACGAGCCGCTTTCGAACCTCGATGCCGCGCTGCGCGTCAACATGCGCATCGAGATCACCGAACTGCACCAGCAGCTCAAGACAACCATGGTCTACGTCACCCACGACCAGGTCGAGGCCATGACCATGGCCGACAAGATCGTGGTGCTGAACGCCGGGCGTATCGAGCAGGTGGGCTCGCCCATGGAGCTCTACAGGAACCCGGCCAACAAGTTCGTCGCCGGCTTCATCGGTTCGCCCAGGATGAACTTCCTCGAAGGCCCTGCAGCCGACAAATACCGCGCGGCGACCATCGGCGTCCGCCCCGAGCACATGCGCATTTCCCGTGAGTCCGGCGAGTGGGCCGGACGGGTGGGGGTTGCCGAACACCTGGGCTCCGATACGTTCTTTCATATCCATGTGGATGGGGCAGGCATGCAGACGGTGCGCACCGAGGGCGAGAAGGATTTCGCACCCGGCGATCCGGTCTGGCTCAGTCCCGATCCAAGCCACATCTACCGCTTCGACCAGTCCGGTCTGGCGCTCCGCTGACCGGGCCGCGCCCTCCCGGTCGCGGCTCCCTATCGACGAGGTTACGCCATGCCGACAGAGCTCAAAGCCGACAATCTCGAGGCGATCTCGCGCTTCGCCGCCGTGCCGCGCTACCGGCAGTCCGATCTCACGGCAGGCATCGTGCATTTCGGCGTCGGCAACTTCCATCGCGCCCACCAGGCCGTCTATCTCGACGAGTTGTTCAACCTCGGCCTCGACCATGACTGGGCCCTGATCGGCGCGGGCACGCGCGACACCGATATCGCCATGCGCGCCGCCCTCGAGTCGCAGGACTGGCTGACCAGCGTGGTCGAGCAGGAGGCCGCCGAGAGCCGCGTCCACGTCACCGCCCCGATGGTCGGCTTCCTGCCCGTGGGCGACGGTGCCGCCATCATCGCCCAGTTGGCCGACCCGGCCATCCGCATAGTCTCGCTCACCATTACCGAGGGCGGCTACTACATCGACCCGGCCACGCAGCAGTTCGCCGCCGATCACCCCGACATCGTCGGCGACGCCCGAAGCCCGGATGCGCCCAGGACCGTCTTCGGCCTCATCCTCGCCGGCCTCAGGCGACGCCACGATGCGGGCATCCCGCCCTTCACCGTGATGAGCTGCGACAATATCCCGGGCAACGGACACGTCACCCAGAACGCCGTGGCCGGCCTCGCCGAACTGAGCGATCCGGCGTTCGCCTCCTGGATCAGGAATTCCGTCGCCTTCCCCAACGGAATGGTCGACCGCATCACCCCCGCGACCGGCGCGCGCGAGCGGCAGCTCATCGCCGACGAGTTCGGCATCGCCGACCGCTGGCCCGTGTTCTGCGAGGGTTTCAAGCAGTGGGTGCTGGAGGATCGGTTCCCGCTCGGCCGCCCGGCGCTCGAGAAGGTCGGCGTGCAGTTCGTGCCCGACGTCGCCCCGTTCGAGCTGATGAAGATCCGCATCCTCAACGGCGGCCACGCCACCATCGCCTATCCGGCCGGCCTGCTGGATATCCATTTCGTCCACGAGGCCATGGAGCACCCGCTGATCCGCGCCTTTCTCGAGAAGGTCGAGCGCGAGGAGATCGTCCCCATCGTCCCGCCGGTGCCCGATACCAGTCTCGACGACTACTACGCGCTGATCGAGCGGCGCTTCGCCAACCCCAAGATCGGCGACACCATCCAGCGCCTCTGCCTCGACGGCTCCAATCGCCAGCCCAAGTTCATCCTGCCCTCGGCGCGCGATCGCCTCGCTGCAGGCCAGTCCGTCACCGGTCTGGCGCTCGTCTCCGCCCTGTGGGCCCGCTACTGCTATGGCGAGAGCGACAGCGGCAAGCCGATCCCGGCCAACGATCCGAATTGGGAACGCCTGACCGCGCAGGCGAGGCGGGCAAAGGACGACCCCGGGGCCTGGCTGGCGATGACCGACATCTTCGGCGATCTCAGCACCAACCCGGCCTATGTCGAAGCCTTCACGCACGCGCTCGGCACGCTCTGGCAGGTCGGCACGAGCGCGACCCTGACACGCTATCTCGCCGGCCAGCTTTGACCAGCCTCGGCAGCCGACAGCCGGCGACAATCCGCTCGTCGAATTGACTCTGCCTCGTCAATCGGCTCCCCCTCTCAGCAGCGCGCCGGACTCAACCGCGCCAGAGGGAGAAGCAAACGTGAAGATCACCGCCATCAAGCCCTATGCCGTCTGGGTGGGCATCCGGAACCAGTTGATCGTCAAGGTCGAGACCGACGAAGGCGTATTCGGCTGGGGCGAGAGCGGACTCAGCGGCCGCGAGAAAGCGGTGGTCGGAGCCATCGAGCACTATACCGAGTTCCTCGTCGGCATGGATCCGTTCCGGATCGGCCACATCTGGCAATTGCTCTATCGCAGCCAGTATTTCGAGGGCGGCCGCGTGCTGCAGGCGGCGATCTCGGCCATCGACATCGCCCTCCACGACATCAAGGGCAAGGCGCTGGGCGTGCCGGTGCACCAGCTGCTCGGCGGCAAGGTGCGTGACCGGATCCCGACCTTCGCCACCACTTCCGGCGAGCCGGGCCCGGAAATGATCGAGCAGGCGAAGATGCTGATCGAGCACGGCTGGACCGCGATGCGCCTGTCGCCATCAGGCCACGGCGAGACCATCTACGAGCCGCGCGAACACATCGGCAGGACGGCCAAGTGGATGGTCAAGGCGCGCGAGGAACTGGGCGAGGATGTCGTGCTCGGCATCGACTACCACCATCGCCTGTCTGTCGGCGAAGCCGCGAGCTTCTGCCAGAAGATGCCCTCGGGCACGCTCGACTTCCTCGAGGAGCCGATCCGCGACGAGACGCCGGAAGCCTACGAGTCGCTGCGCACCCTCACCGACATCCCCTTCGCCATCGGCGAGGAGTTCGCCAGCAAGTGGCAGTTCCTGCCCTACATCGAGCGCGGCATCCACCAGTTCAACCGCATCGATGTGTGCAACGTCGGGGGCCTGACCGAGTCGATGAAGGTCGCTGGCTGGAGCGAGGCGCACTATGTCGACATGATGCCGCACAATCCTCTGGGTCCGATCTGCACCGCCGCCACAGTCCATTTCGCCGCCGCGGTGCCGAATTTCTCCTGGCTGGAGACACGATCCAGTCCCGCCGAGACACATCTGGGCTTCGACAATTCAGAGTTCTTTCCGGTGCAGCCGCGGCTTGAGGGCGCACACTATCCGGTCAGCGATGCCCCAGGTCTGGGCGTCGAGGTCAACGAGGAACTCATCAAGAAGCAAAGCTTCAAGTACTGGCAGGCGCCCATGCTCTACCGCCGCGACGGCTCGGTGACCAACTGGTAGTCATCGTAGTGGGTTGACCCCCGACCTCGGTCGCCATCTATTACTTGCAGACGCGGGAATCAGACCTCACTCCATACCTGGCATGGGTCGGCACCGTTTGGCGTCGATCCATCCTGCGATGAGGCGAGGCGTGGCGGACTTCTTCAAACCGGCGGAGCGGGGCGTTCAGCACGCGAGCCTGAGGGCCGCCAATCGCCGCGCCGTGCTCACTGCCATCGCCCTCACCCCAGGGCTTTCCAATGCCGAGGTTTCGCGGCGGACGGGCCTCGCGCCGCAGACCGCCTCAGCCATCGTCACCGAACTCGAGGACGATGGCCTCGTCACCCGCGGCGAGGTGCTGCGCGGTCGCCGCGGACAGCCCGCCACGCCGCTTTTCCTCGACCACACCGGCGCCTACGGCATCGGCTGCGAGATCTCGTGGCGTCACCTCGACATCATGCTGGTCAATGTCGGCGGCGAGGAACTCGGCCGCTACCGCCGCGATTTCGCCTATCCCGATGCCCGAACCATCGTCGAGGAAGCCGCCGGCGCCATCGCCGACCTGATCAGCACGCTCGAGCCGGGCATGCGCCGACGCGTGACCGGCATCGGCCTCGCCTCGCCCAGCCATATGAACCGCCTCATGACGATCGCCGGCGTCCCCGAGGAGCAGGTGGCACTGTGGTCCCAGCTTGACCTGACGGCCGCACTGGAGAACGCAACCGCCCTGCCCACCACCTGGTTCAACGATGGCAACTGCGCCTGCTTCGCCCAGGTGGTGATGTCGCCTGCGCCGCGCCCGCCCAACCTGGTACACCTGTTCGTGTCGACCTACCTGGGCGCCGGCCTCACCGCCGAGCACAGGCTCTGGGAGGGACCGACCGGCAACTCCGCCAATCTCGGCTCCATGCTGGTCAACAACCCCGCCGGCCTACGGACCACCGGCCATGACCTTGCTTCGCACAGCGCGTTGGCCCGTCGACTGGCCGCCGACGGGCTCGTCCTGCCGGCAGCCAACCCGGCAGATTGGCCCTGGGCGGAGTGGGAGCCCCATGTCGCCCCCTGGATCGAGCACGCCGGCGCCGCCATGGCGGAGATCATCGCCAACACTGCAGCGGTGCTCGAGGTCGACCATGTCATCATCGACAGCACTTCACCGCAGGGGATCATCGAACGGCTCGTTGCCGCCACCGACCGCAGCCTCGCCGAACTGATCGGCGCCACGCGACCGCAACTCGCCGCCGGCAAGCTCGGCTCCCGCGCCACGCCGCTCGGCGCGGCCCAGCTGACGATGTTCCGCAAGCACTTCTCGCGCGACCTCGGCGACATGCTGGGCGACGACGCCTAGTCTGACCGCGCCAGTTCCCGCAGCATGGCGGTCGCGCGCTCGAACGCCCGGGCCTGGGCGGCGATGCGCTCGGCGCGTTCCGGTCGTGGCTGCAGGACCCGGCCAACCGCTGCCTCCCCGGCACCGAGACCGAGTGCCCGCGCCGCGACGCGATAGGCGCCAAGGCTTGCTGCCAGCACGGGATCCTTCGGCACCGTCACGGTGCGCCCCAACACATCGGCGAAGACCTGCGGCCAGACGGTACTTCTCGCGCCACCGCCGACGAGATAGACCGGACCTGCCGCGCCCATCGCGCGGACATTGGCGGCGATGGCAAAGGCCACGCCTTCGAGGGCGGCGTAATAGAGCGTCGCGCTGCTGTCCGACGCCGCGACCTGCACGAACCCCGCCCTCACTTCGAGGTCGACGAAGGGCGACCGCGCTCCGCTCTGATAGGGCAGGAACAGTGCCGAGCCCGGTGCCGCATCCACCTCTGCCGCAAGCCGCTCCGACTCTGGAAGAGTCAGCCCCAGCGTGTGTCGCGCCCAGTGCGCCGCCGCCCCGGCAGAGAGGATCGGCGCGATCTCGATCAGCCCCGCATGCAGCGGATGCGCCAGTCGGTAGTACGGCCGCGGCGCCCGGTCGGCGTCCGCCGTGACCCCGGCCACCCACCCGCTCGTGCCGAGGTAGACGCTGACCTCATCCGGCCGCTCGGCGCCGCTGCCGATGGTCGTCGCCGCGCCGTCGCCACAGCCGTTGAACACCGGGATGCCGGCCACGAGACCAAGTGCATCAGCGGCGGCATCGGCAAGTGGACCCACCACCGCCTCCGCCGGGAGGACCGGCGGCAGCAGGCCGCGGTCGATCCCAAGCAGGTCGACCAAGGTGTCCGACCAGTCCCGGGTACCGATATCCATCAGCCCGGTCGTGCTGGCGCAGCTTGCATCGGTCGCCGCGACGCCAGTGAGCCGGAGCGCGAGGAAGTCCTTCGAGCCCGGCAACAGGCGCGTGGCGCCCTCTGCCCCAAGCGCCATCAGCTTGAACGCCGTCATCAACGGCTCCGGCGCGTTGCCGAGGATTGCCATCGCCCCCGCCGCTTCGAGCTTGGCCGCAACAGCCTCGAGCGCCGTCGCCCCCACCGGATCGGAGTAGAGTACGGCCTCGCCTGCCGGCTCCCCCGCCGCGTCCACCGCGATCAGGTTCTCCATCATGCCGGTCAGCGAGATCGCGCCGATCCCTTCGCGCGGCAGCTTGCCGACCGCGTCCACCGTCGCCCGCCACCAGTCGAGCGGATCGCGACGATGCAGCGCCGGTTCCGTGGGGTAGCCGGCATCGACCGACGCGATCACCGCCCCATCGGCCGCGAAAATGGTGGCCTTGAGCGCGGAACTGCCGCAGTCGAGCACCAGCACGTTCATTGCGCCCGTCCCACCCGCCGCAGCAGCACGGCGACGATGATGATGACGCCGGTCAGGATGCGCTGCACGAACGGTTCCACCCCGACAATGGTCATGCCGTTGACCATCACCCCGGTGATGGCGACGCCGAGTAGTGTGCCGGCGACGGTCGGCGCCCCGGTGGGCGAGGCCGTCGTCCCGATGAACACCGCCGCGTAGGCCGGCAACAGCAGCGGCTCGCCCATCGTGTGCTGCACGCTGCCCAGCCGCGAGGCGAGCAGCAGCCCGGCCAGCGCCGACAACCCGCCGGCAATGGCGAAGGTCACGATCACATCGCGCACGATCGGCAACCCGGCCAGGCGCGCTGCCTGCGCATTGCCGCCGATCGCCTTGAGCCGGCGCCCGAATTCGGTCTGGTTGAGCACAAAGGCGGCGATGCCCAGCACCAGCACGATCCAGAAGCCGAGCACGGGGATGCCGAAAACATCGCCCCTCGCCAGGCCCTTGAAGGCATCCGGTACTTTCTGAAACAGGCTCTGTCCGCCGCTCAGGCCGAAGGCGAAGCCGGAGAGGATCGTCCCGAGCGCCAGCGTCGCGACGAACGAAGGAATGCCGAAGCGCGCCACGAGCACCCCATTGGCCGCTCCACCGACGATGCCGACCAGCAGGGCGGCAGGCACCGCCAGCCAGACGTCATAGCCTAGCCCGAACAGCACGAAGCAAATCACCGCCGCGAGCGAGGCGGAGAACCCGACCGAAAGGTCGAATTCCGAAATGGTCATCACCAGCGTCGCCGCCGTGGCGACGATTGCCAGCGTCGCCATTTGCTGGACGAGGTTGAACGCGTTGGCCGGCGTGGCGAAGGCGGTCGGCGAGGCAATGGAGAAGCCCACGCACAGGACGACGAACGCGATCAGCGTGCCGAAGCGATTGAGATTGGTGCGGGTCACGCCGCCTCCCTCGATTGCGCGGCAGCCGACAGCGCCTCGGCACTCGCCTCCGCCCGCGAGAATATCCTGACGATGCCGCCCTGGCGGAACACCGCGATGCGATCGCCCAGCTCCAGCGCCTCGTCGCGATCGGACGTCGAGACCAGCACGGCGTTGCCGTCCGCCGCGATCGCCCGGATGATGTCCTTGATGGTGGCCTTTGCCATCACGTCGACGCCCTCGGTCGGCTCGTCGAGCAGCATGACCCGCGAGTGCCGGTTGGCCCAGCGCGAGAAGATCAGCTTCTGCTGGTTGCCGCCCGAGAGCGTGCGCGCCAGCTGGCCCGGCTCGCGATAGCTGAGCGACACGCGCTCGGCGGCGACGAGAAACGCATCGCGCTCGGAAGCGGCGTGCGGGACCGGCAGGCCGCGTATCCGCCGGTAGCTCGAGAGCAGCGGCAACGTCTTGTTGAAGATCAGGTCCTGGTCGAGAAACAGGCCGCTTCGGTGCCGGTCGGCCGGCACGCAGGACACGCCGCGCGCGATGGCCTCGCGCGGGCTGCGCGGCGCATAGGCGTCGCCCATCAGCCGCATGGACCCGGTCCAGCCGATGGCACCCCAGATCGCATTGAGCAGGCTCGAGCGGCCCGAACCGGCCAACCCGTACAGCGCCATCACCTCGCCGGCATGAACCTGCAGCGATGCCGGCCGGGTCAGATCGCCGGCAACGAGGGCCTCGACCTCAATCACTTTCGGCGCGCTCGTGTCCGTGGCGCGGGTCGAACGCTCCACGGCGCTGCCGCCCATCGCGCCAATCATCGCCTCGGGTGTCACTTCGCCGGCACCCAGCCGAGCCACGATCCGCCCGTCGCGCAGCACCACGGCGCGCCCGCAGAAATCTGCGATCTCGTCGAGCCGGTGGCTGACCAGAACGATCGAGGTGCCCCGGTCCCGCGTGCGTTTGAGCACGTCGTAGAACCGCTCGGCATCCTCGGCCGGCAGCGCCGCCGTCGGTTCGTCGAGGATGAGGATACGGCCCTTGTCGGCGATGGCCCTGAGCAGCCGTACGAACTGCCGCTCGGCCGGCGGCAGGAACATCATCGGTACGTCGAGCGGCAGGTCGGGCGCGATATCGCGCGCTACCATGGCGATCCGCTCCCGCATCGCGGCACGGTCGATCATCCCGTGTCGGCGCGGATACTCGCGGCCGAGATAGCAGTTCTCGACCGTATCGAAGCCCGGCACCAGCGGCGCATCCTGGTGAATGACCCTGATCCCGGCCGCATAGGCGTCATGAGCCGAATGAAAGTGGGCCGGCCCGCCGTCGACGAGCACCTCGCCCGCATCCGGCCGATCGGCTCCGGCGATGATCTTGATCAGGGTCGACTTGCCGGCCCCATTGGGGCCGACCAACCCGAGCACCTCGCCCTCACCGAGGGCGAGGCTCACATCCTCGAGCGCGTGTGTCGCTCCGAACCGGCGGCTGATGCCCTTGAGTTCGAGCAGGGTCAGTTGCAGGTGACTCCGAGGCTCGCGCGGGTGATCAGTTCCACCGGCGCGTAGAGCTCGTCCTTGTCCGGCGTGCCCCCGGCAAGGATCTTGTTGAGCTGATCGGCGGCGATATTGGCCATTTCGCCAAAGCCCTGCCGCACCGTGCCGACATAGGGCGTGCAGCCCTTGATCAGCTCGATCGCCTGCGGATTGCCGTCGATGCCGGCGATGATGATGCCCTTGCGCCCCGCCGCGGTAATGGCCAGTTCGGCCCCGATGCCGGGTTCGTCCCAGGCCGCCCACACCGCGTTGATGGCGCCGTCGCCCGGGTTGGCGAGCAGCATGGCGTCCATGGCGGCGCGGCTGTCATCGACCTGGCCCGGGACGGCGACGTAGTGGTCGGCGACCTGCTTGACGTCCGGATTGGCCTTCAGCGCATCGTCGAGCGCCAGCTCGCGCTGATGTACGCCCGGATGCGCCGAGTAGAAGAAGCGAACGATGTTGCCCTTGTTGCCGATCTGCTCGAACAGGAATTTGGTCATCGTCTCGCCGAGCGCATAGTTGTCGGAGGTGACGTTGAGCACGCTCGAGGCGTTCTTCGCGCCGTCGATGGTGATCACCGGCACGCCGGCAGCCTTGGCCTTGTCGACCTGGTCCTGAATCTGCGCCGGGTCGACCGACACCAGCACGATGGCCTTGGCCCCGCTGGTGGTGGCGTCTTCGACGCGGCTCGCGAACGCCGCCATGTCACCGGCGGTGTCGACCACGTCGACACTCCACTGGTACTCGGCCGCCTTGGCCTTGAACGCCTCGATCATCTCGCCCGTGGCGATGGCCGCAAGGAACGGGGTGATGACGGACACTTTCTCGCCTGCGGCGAGCGCCGCCGGCGAGACGCCGAGCGCCAGGGTTGCCGCGAGCCCCAGGGCTGCGATGGTCTTGAGCATGATGGAGTCCTCCGTAAATTCCGGGCGCGACATTATCGGCGACGCCCCCGCCCGCAAAGCCCTACGAACCGGGAATCCGTCTGCTTGCCATGCGCGCGCCATCCGCGTTCTTGCCAACCACCCACTGAGTCATTTCCGAGAAAGCGGTAACCTCTGCTTGCGGAGCGTGCGGCCACGGAGGCCCCCGTTGAGAGGCGATGGGTCCTACGACCTATCCCCTCAGACCGAAGCTGTCGAACTGCCGCCACGTCTCGCCCATCTCGATCACCTGCCGACTGCCCCGCGCCTCGTCGATCTTGATCGCGGTCAGGCCCGCTTCGAGTCCGTCGAGGATCGATACGGGCAGCGGCACCCCCGTGGTCACGTGCGCGAAGATGTCGGCGATCATCTGCTCGTCGGCGCCGTAGTGCACATGGCCGGCGTCGGCCCGGTAGCCCTTGTCGACGAGCCTTTCGCCGGTGCGCGCGTCGTGCACCCGGTAGTAGTTGCGCACGAAGTCGCCCTCGGCCATGCCGTGCGTGCCGATGACGGTAAAGTGCCGGTATTCGTCGGGCACGTTGAGGTTGGTGTGGAAGCAGAGGTTCTCGCCACCCGCGTATTCCACCAGTGCCGTCTGGTAGTCGATGATGTCGGCGTCGCTGTCCCATACCCTGTCGGTGCTTTCCCAGCCACCGGGCTTCCTGAAATAGACCTCGAGGTCGTTGATCCCCGCCTTGTTCGGCATGTTCTCGGGCACAAAGGTCTTGCGCCCCCCGAAACTCGCGACCCGCACGGGGCGGCTGCCCACCAGCCCCTGGTAAAGGTCGATGTCGTGGCAGCACTTCTCGAGGATGAAGCCGCCCGAATAGCGGGTGTGCCGCCGCCAGTCGCGCATGAAGAACGCGCCATGATAGGGCGCGATATGCTCGCTTGCCTCGATCGAGGTGATCGTGCCCAGGGCGCCCTGCCGGTAGCTCGCGACCAGATCACGGTAGAGCGGCGCATAGCGCAGCACCAGTCCGATCATCACCGAGTCCGCGCCGCCGGACTGGCGCAGGAGCTCGAGCAGCTGCCAGGTCTCGTCCTCGCTGGTCACCACCGGCTTTTCGGTGAAGACCTTGAGCCCGGCTTCGAGCCCGATGCGAATATGTTCGAGGTGCATGTGGTTAGGCGAGCCGACCATCAGCAGGTCGAGCTTTTCGGCCGCCAGCAACTCCTGCGGGGAGGCGAACGCCCGGCCGGCGTCGATGCCGGCCTCGGCCAGCAGCGGCAAACCGAACGGGCTCGGGTCGACGTACCCCACGAGACGAGCCCCGGGCACCGATTGCACCGCGAGTTTGGCCAGGTACCCAACCCTGGCCCCGAGCCCGAAAATACCGATCTTCACGCCGAACTCCCAATCATCCCAGGACAGCAGCCGGCAACCCGGCCACCTGCAATGCCTTACCCGGCGGCCTATGCCGCGAGGAACCCATTCATCCCCACATCGCGAGCGGCCGCCTCCAGCTGATCGAGCGTTGCCGGATCTACCGGGATGCCATTGGCGATGCGCACGCTCCTCGAGTCGAGCTCGGGCTGCCCCGGCAGCCGGACCCCATCCTCGGAGGTGACCCAGCCGAGGACGGCCTCGAGTTCCCCGGCGAACAGTCCGGCCGTGCCGAGCCGCTCGGGCGAGACGATCACCGAGAACATCGAATTGATGACGGTGCCGGTGCCCGGCCCGACATGCTGGGTCGGCGCCCCGACCAGCGCGGCGCCCAGCAGTTCGCAGGCCAGCATCAGCCCCCAGCCCTTGTGCTCGCCGAACGTGGTCAGCGCCCCGGGCGGCGTTTCGAACAGCTTGCCGGGATCGGTAGTCGGCTTGCCCTGGTTGTCGAGCAGTGCACCGGCGGGAATGGGTACGCCCTTGTTGTGCGCGACGCGCACCTTGCCCGAGGCCAAGGTGCTGGTCGCGAAGTCCACCACCACCGGCGGCTGGCCGGCGCGCGGGAACGCCGCGGCGAAGGGATTGGTGCCGAGCCGGGCCTGCGTGCCGCCGAACGGCGCGACAATCGCACCGGCGACGACGTTGACGAAGTGGATCGACACCATGCCGGCCGCCGCGCACTGTTCGGCCCAGTGGCCGATGCGACCGATATGGTGGCTGTTGCGCAGGCTGACGATGGCGCTGCCCTCGTCCCTGGCGCGCTCGATACCGAGCACCATCGCATCGTGCGCCATCACCTGCCCCGCGCCGAGCCCGGCATCGCAGATCAGCATCGCGCCGGTGTCGATCGCGACCCGCAGCTCCTGGTTGAGCACCAGCCCCTTGGCGCGCTGGCTGCCCAGGTACATCGGCACGACGCCGACGCCATGCGAGTCATGCCCGCGCAGGTTCGCCTCGACCAGGTGCTCGGCGATCAGTTGGGCTTCGCGCAGGTCGGATCCCGCGGCGCGGAACACGGCGATGGTTCTCGCCTGTAGCTGCTCCCATGGAACGTATGTGTAGTTGACCTCGGCCATGGAGCGCTCCCGGTGCCTATGCGGATGCAAGTGGATACCCGGTTCCCCGGTCGATGGCACTCCCACTTTCGCCGCGTTGCCCCTGCCACCAATGCAATTCATAGGCAATCCGATGGAGCGAGCGCGCTAGCTCTGACACGACCAGCGGGGAGCAATGTCGATGAGCGATACCGACGACCGCACTTTTTCCGGCGAACTGGGCCAGTTGCTCGACCGCGGAGATGGCCGCTCGTCCCGTCGGCGCCGCGCCGAGATCACCCTGCACCAGTTGCGCATCTTCTGGGCCGTCGCCCATTCCGAGACCCTGACGCGGGCGGCCAAGCACCTCGGCCTCGCACAGCCTTCGCTGTCCCAGCAGCTCGCCAAGCTCGAGGCGACAGCCGGCACCCGCCTTTTCCGCCGCCACGCGACTGAGATGACATTGACCGAAGCAGGCACGTTCCTGCTGCCCAAGGCGGAGCAGATCCTGCGCAACATGCAGGACCTCGAGGATGGCCTCGCCCAGTACTCCGGCGGCCAGCGCGTCACCATCCGGCTTGCGGGTATCAATTCGGTCCTGCGGGTTGTCCTGCCCGACGCCATCGCCAGCGTGCAGGCGAAGTTCCCCGATGCCGATTTCGACATCCAGGAGAGCGCCCCGGGCGACATCCTCGAGATGCTCTACAGCCGCCGCGTTAATATCGGCCTGCTCGCCGCCAATTCCGTGGCCGAGGCCGGTGTCGGCTTCCTGCAGGTTCCGGTGATCGAAGACCCCTACGTCCTCGTCGTCCCCGAGCGCCTCGACCTCGATGGTATCGCCGACGCAGCCGACCTGCCCGCCGATGCGGCCGCCATCCTCAACCGCTCCATTCAGTTCATCTTCGGCACGCAGCACGCCAAGCGCGTCGCCGACTGGTACGATCACATGCTGCCCGAGCATCGAGTCGTTGCCCAGTGCCGCAGCTTCGAGGTGGCTCTGGGCCTCGTCCGCGCCGGCTCCGGCATCTGCCTGGCTCCCGCCCTTTCAACCCTCAGCGGAGGCACCTCGCTCGATGGTGTTCGCCTCTACCGCATCAATGCCGAGGCGCGCCGCATCGTCGCACTGGTGGCCTCGCAGTATCGGCGGCAGGAGCCGTACGAGAGCCTGATCAATGCCCTGCAGGCGGCGGGCGCCAGCCTCGCGCTGCCCGCCATCCGCCCGACCCCGCCGTTCCTCGACCGACCCTCTCTCTCCGATTTCTAAACAATAAGGCATTTCTATCAATGCGATAGAGTGCGTCCTGCATTGATCTCGGCAATCCTCACCCGTGCGGCAACACCGCCGCCCAATCGTGAGGAGATCCCAAATGAAGGCATGGAAGAAGCCCCGGCTCGTCGAAGTTCCGGTGAGCATGGAAATCAACATGTACGCTTGCGCGACCCGCAAGTAGCACGCTGATCCTGCCGCGGGGACCGGTCACATGCTCAGCATCGTCGTCCTGGGGACCGCGGCAGGTGGCGGGGTGCCACAGTGGAACTGTGGCTGCGCCAACTGCAACGCCGCCCGCACCGGCCACCCCGAAATGCGGATGACCCAGGCCTCGATCGCCTTCAGCGCCGATCGGCAGAACTGGTTCCTCATTAACGCCTCGCCCGACCTGCGCCAGCAGATCACCGATACCCCGGCGCTGCACCCCCGGGCGTTGCGCCACAGCCCGATTGCCGGCGTGATCCTTTCCAACGGGGAGATCGACGCAATTGCCGGCCTGCTTTCCCTGCGCGAGGGCACGGCGTTCAACCTCTATGGCCACCCACGCGTGCTCGAACTGCTCGCGGGCAACAGCGTCTTCAACGTCCTGAGGCCCAGCCTCGTGCCGCGCCACGCGATCGAGGCCGACACCGCTTTCGAGCCGACCCTGCCCGACGGCACGCCCTCCGGCCTCGAGGTCCTGCCCTTCGTCACCCCCGGCAAGGCGGCCCTCTTTGTCGAGGAAAGCCGGGCCAACGAGGACGGCGACACGCTCGGCTTCGTCATCCGCGACAAGGCCAACGGCGAGAGCTTCGTCTTCCTCGCCGCCTGCGCCGCCCTCACGCCCGAGGTCGAGGCCTGTCTGCGCGGCAGCAAGCTCGTCTTCTTCGACGGCACGCTGTGGACCGACGACGAGATGATCCGGGCCGGCCTCAGCCAGAAGACCGGCCAGCGCATGGGCCACATGGCCATGTCGGCGACGATCCCGGCGCTCGAGCACCTGGGCATCGAGCGCAAGCTCTTCCTGCACATCAACAATTCTAACCCCGCCCTGATGCCCGGCTCACCCGAGCGCCAGGCCGCCGAACACGCCGGCTGGCGAATCCCCGCCGACGGGATGGAGATTACGCTATGACTGCCCTGACGGCCTTTTCCGTGCCGGCCGATGCTCCACTCGATACGCCCGAGCAGCTCGAGGAGCAGCTGCGCTTCATCGGCGCCACGCGCTACCATAGCCTCCACCCGTTCCACGGCCTGCTGCATGGCGGCAAGCTCAGCAAGGGTCAGGTGCAGGCCTGGGCGCTCAATCGCTACTACTACCAGTCGACGATCCCCATCAAGGATGCGGTGGTGATCTCCCGCTTCCGCGACCGCGACACCCGCATCGAGTGGCGCCACCGCATCTCCGACCATGATGGCGACATTGGCACGGAGGGCGGCATCGAGCGCTGGATCAAGCTGACCGAGGGCCTCGGCCTCGATACGGCCTATGTCGAGAGCGCGGAAGGGATCCTGCCGGCCACGCGCTTCGCCGTCGAGGCCTATGTGCATTTCGTGCGCGAAAAGTCCCCGCTCGAGGCCATCGCCTCCTCGCTCACCGAGCTGTTCGCGCCGAACATTCACGAGGAGCGCATCTCGGGCATGCTGAAGCACTACGACTTCGTGAACCCGGACGTGATGAGCTATTTCAGCCGCCGCCTGACCCAGGCGCCGCGCGATGCCGAGTTTGCGCTGAGATACGTCAAAGAGCACGCCAGGACCCCCTACGAGCGCCAGCTCGTCTGCAACGCGCTGATCTTCAAGACCAACGTGCTCTGGGTGCAACTCGATGCGCTCTATCACGCCTATGTCGACGGTCACATCCCGCCGGGCGCCTTCGTGCCGAGCGCACAATGAGCGAGACGATCGCCCCCGCGCTGCGCCGCCGCCTGAAGGTCGAGGAGACGAGCGTCCCCACCCTCGCCCGCGGCGTGCGCCTGCGCTTCGACGACAGCCGCCAGCGCTGGGTGCTGCTGGTCCCCGAGCGCGTCATGGCCCCGGACGAAACCGCGGTCGAAATCCTGCAGCTCTGCGACGGCAAGACCTCCGTCGCCGCCGTCCTCGACATCCTGGCGGAACGCTATGCCGCCCCGCGCGAGGAGATCGCCGGCGACGTCATCGCCATGCTGCAGGACCTGGCCGATTCCGGCTTCGTCGTGGCAGCGAAGGAGCCAAAGCCATGAGCCCGACGCTGACCGACGCAAGTCCGGTGCTGGACGACAGCACGGACGGGCTTGCCATCATGGAGGGCCGCGAGAAGTCGATCGCCGAGACCTACGGCATCCCGCTGGCCGTGCTGCTCGAGATGACGCACCGGTGCCCGCTGCAATGCGGCTACTGCTCCAACCCCGTCGAGATGGAGCGCGCCGGCAACGAGCTCAGCACCGACGAATGGAAGAAGGTGCTGACCGAGCTCGCCGAGATCGGCGTGCTGCAGGTCCACTTTTCCGGCGGCGAGCCGACAGTCCGCAAGGACATCGTCGAGCTGGTGAAGTTCGCCAACGACCTCGGGCTCTATACCAACCTCATCACCTCGGCGGTGCTGTTCACCCGCGACAAGCTCGAGGCCCTCGCCGATGCCGGGCTCGCCCATATCCAGATCAGCTTCCAGGCCAACGATCCGGTGCTCGCCAACCGCATCGGCGGGTTCAGGAACGGCCACGCCAAGAAGCTCGAGGCTGCCGGCTGGGCGCGCGAGCTCGGCCTGCCGCTGACCGTCAACGCCGTGATGCACCGGCAGAACCTGCACCAGCTGCCCGAAATGATCGACCTCGCCGTCGCGCTCGATGCCGACCGCATCGAGGTGGCGAACGTCCAGTACTATGGCTGGGCGCTGAAGAACCGTGCCGCGCTGATGCCCTCGATCGAGCAGATCGACGAGGCGACCCGCGTCGTCGAGGAAGCGCAGGTCCGCCTCAAGGGCATCCTCGACATCGATTACGTGGTGCCCGACTACTACGCGCTCCGCCCCAAGAAGTGCATGGGCGGCTGGGGCCGGCAGTTCTTCAACATCACCCCCTCGGGCAAGATCCTTCCCTGCCACGCGGCGGAGACGATCACGACGCTGGACTTCGAGAGCGTCCGCTCCAACCACTCGATCGCCTGGATCTGGCAGAACTCCGATGCCTTCAACAAGTACCGCGGCACGGGCTGGATGCCGGAGCCGTGCCAGGGCTGCGCGTTCAAGGAAATGGACTACGGCGGGTGCCGCTGCCAGGCCTTCGCGCTGACCGGCGACGCCGGCAACACCGATCCCGCCTGCCACCTCTCGCCCCATCACGAGCGCATCTTCAAGACCGCCGAAACCGAGGCGGCCACGGGAACCACGCGCTACATCTACCGCAACTTCGCCGGCGGCACGCTGGAGCCGGAAGAGGTCTGAGGAGGCACGGTCTTGCCTCAGCACAGGTGCCATCCCTGCGAAGGCAGGGATCGATGTCACCGCCCGCGCCAGCTGAGAGTTGGATCCCTGCTTTCGCAGGGATGACAGCCGGTGGGGTAGGAGAGCCCGAGCAATGCCCCTTGACGACACCAATACTTCGCTGGTGACCTTCCGCCTGCCGGTCGGCGATGGGCATGAGCTCTACGTCGAGACGGTCGGCCGGCCGACCGGCATCCCGGTTGTGTTCCTGCACGGTGGCCCCGGCAGCGGCTGCCAGCCCTCGCATCGCCAGCTGTTCGACCCCGAGCGCCACTATGCCGTGCTGTTCGACCAGCGCGGCGCCGGCCGTAGCACGCCGCATGGCTCGCGCCACGCCAACACTACGCAGCACCTCATTGCCGACATGGAAGCGATCCGCACGCGGCTCGGCATCGACAAGTGGCTGGTCGTCGGCGGATCCTGGGGCGCCACGCTCGGGCTCGCCTACGCCGAGGCGCACCCCGGGCATGTCAGCGGCATCGTCCTGCGCGCCACCTTCCTTGGCACGGCCGATGAGCTCGACTGGTCCTTCGGGACGGCGCCGCGGACATTCTACCCCGCGCTCTACGACGACTTCCTGAGCCTGCTCGACGGGCCGGAGCGAGACGACCCGCTGCGCAGCTATTTTGCGCGCATCCTCGCTGCCGACCCGGTCATCAACGCCCCGGCGGCCCGCGCCTATGCGGCCACGGAGGAGACCCTCGCCAGCATCAGGCCGGAAGGCACGCGGCTCGATTTGGCGACGGTGAACGACCCAGCCGCCCGCACGCCGCCTTCCGCCTACATGGAGGCGCATTACTTCTCGAACGACTGCTTCCTCGCCCCCGACCAACTGCTGGCCAACGCCCATCGCCTTGCCGGCATCCCCGGCGTGATCGTCCAGGGCCAGTACGACCTGCTGTGCCCACCGCGCGTCTCGGCCTCGCTCGCCGCGCAGTGGCCGGATGCGAAGGTCGTCACCGTGCCGTCCGCCGGGCACCTGCTTGGCGATCCGGGCATCACCGATGCGGTGAAGGCCGCGATAGCGGAACTCACCTAGACATCGAGCTCGATCCACACTGGGGCGTGGTCGCTTGCCCCCTCGCGGCCGCGCACCTGCCTGTCGACGCCGCCGGACCTGAGCTGCTTCACCAGCTTCCGGGAAATGAGGAAGTGGTCGAGCCGCAGCCCGGCGTCGCGCTCCCAGCGGTTCCGCATGTAGTCCCAGAACGTATAGAGCGTCGCGTCGGGATGGAGCTTGCGCAGCGCGTCGGTCCAGCCCTGCTCGAGCAGCCCTGCAAACTGCGCCCGTGGTGCCGGCTGCACCAGCGCGTTGTCCTTGTAGGACGTGGTGACGTAGATATCGCGTGGCTCGGGCACGATGTTGAAATCGCCGGCGATCACCACGGGCAGCCCGCTGTCCAGCAGTTCCGCCGCGTGCGCGAGCAGCCGTTCGCCCCATGCCAGCTTGTAGTCGAACTTCGGTCCCGGCTGCGGATTTCCGTTCGGCGCATAGAGGCAGGCGATCACCACCCCGTTCACGGCCGCCTCGATGTAGCGGGCCTGCCGGTCCTCAGGATCGCCCGGCAACTCGTCCGCGGTCAGCACCGGCTCGGCTCCTCGGGCGAGGATGGCGACGCCGTTCCAGCTCGGCTCGCCCCGCCACACCGCGCCATAGCCGGCATTGGCGAGGGCCGTCTGCGGGAACTGGATGTCGCGCGCCTTGAGCTCCTGCAGGCAGACGACGTCCGGTTTGGCTTCGTCGAGCCATTCCAGCAGGTTGTCCAACCGGCGATTGACGTTGTTGATGTTGAAGGTGGCGATCTTCAAGGGGTTACGGCGCGATGCGCCCGACCCAGGCGGTGACGCTGTCGGCCACCGTCTTCAGGTGGTCCGCCGTCGAGAAGCCCGAGATCGCCTTGCGGGGCTTGAGGTCATGGTCGCCGTCATCGAGCCACTTCACCTCGATTTTCGGCGACAGTCCGTAGGTCGCGACCTCGTCGCGCACGCCGAACTCGTCGCGCGTCCCCTGGCAGATCAGCGCCGGGCACTTGAGCCCGATCAAGTGCTTGGTGCGGAGCTGCGTCGGCCGCCCCGGCGGATGGAAGGGATAGCCGAGGCAGAGCAGCCCGGCGATGCGCCCCGCCTCGAACTCGGCATCGGCGATCATGCTGGCCACCCGCCCACCCATCGACTTGCCGCCGATGACCAGCGGCCCGTCGGTTGGGCCGAGATCGTCGATGGCGGCGACATATTCCACCATCACCGTCTCGGCCTTCGGTGGCGGCTTGCGCACACCACTGCGCCGCGCGGCCATGTAGGCGAACTCGAACCGCGCGACGCGGAACCCGGCCGCCGCCAGCGCCTTGGTGGTGGCGTTCATCGACGCCGAGTCCATCGGCGCCCCGGCGCCATGCGCCAGCATGATGGTGACGCGCGCATCCTCGGGACCATCGAAGAGGAAGCTCGTCGCCATCAGGTTCTGCGCTCCACCGCCGCCACGACCCTCGATGTCACTCCTACCCACCGGGTCATCCCCGCGAAAGCGGGGATCTCCGTTTGCGGCGGTGCGGGCTGCACCAAAACAGAGGTTCCCGCTTTCGCGGGAATGACTCCGTGGAGAATGGCAACAACGTCGCTTGCGGTGGGTGCGCTCGCCATCAGCCCGCCGATCGCCGCAGCTGGGCGTCGGCATAGGCGATACCCCGGGCCGCCGTGCGCGCCCATTCCGAATTCTGGTCGAGCTCGAGATAGCGCGCCCACCAGCGCCGCGCCTCGGCCAGCTGGCCAGCATCGTATTCGAGCGTCGCGAGGTTGTAGACCGCGTCGGCATAGTCGGGGTCGATCTCGATCGCCCGGTTCAGGTGCTCCCGCGCCGGCACGACCTTGCCCTCTTCGCGCAACAGGCCGGCATAGTTGAACCACGCCTCGACAAACTCCGGATCGCGCTTGATCGCCTGCATGTACGAGGCCGCGGCATCGGAATTGTCGTGGATCGCCCTGAGGCAATTGCCACGGTTATAGGCGGCCACGGAGTCGCTGGGGTCGATCGCGAGGCAGTGGCCATAGAGCACCGCCGCCTCGGCGAACAACCCGTTCGCCTCCGCCGCCTCGGCCAGCGCGAAATACTCCTCAGACTCGTCCTCGACCGGCGCCAGCGGCAACAGCCGCTGCCCGTCGAGTTCGGCCTTCTCGTCGCCGATCAGCGCATGGATACGCGTCGGCCCGCCCGGATGCAGCGACATCGCCGTCAGCGACTGCACCGGCCCGGAACGGTGCACGGAACGCGCAATCGCCCCCCAGGTGGCGCCGCCCGCCAGCAGCCCGGCATATTTGCGGGAAAGGATCAGGTCGCGGAACGAGAACGGCTCGGCGTCATGCTCGAATGCGTCGAACAGCGCCATGAGATCAAAGGCGCGCACATCGAGCCGCGACTGGTCGAGCAGCGATTGCCGGCCGAGGTTCGATTGCTCAGGCGCCGACAGCAGGCCGAGGAGGCGCAGGAAGCCGTTTTCACTGGTGAGCGTTGCCCCTGCATCGCGCAGCGCATCGACCTTGGCCTCGATCTCGGCGTCTGAGAGCTTGTCGAGCAGCGTCCGGCCCAGGACGATCGTGCTGGTGTGGCGCGTATTGCCGCGCCTGAGCCGGCTGCCCTTGGCGGCGAGGGCGCGCGCCGCCAGCCGTCGTGGAAACGCACTGAGCGCCCCCACGATACCGATGGTGCTGTCCGCTTTCCGCATCAGGCGATTCTACAGATTGGCGAGTTGATCCGCTAGGCCCGCTCGCTTGGCGCCCCTCACCCTAGCCCTCTCCCCAGAGGGGCGAGGGGACGCGTTTGGCACAGCCGGTGCGCCGATCGCCACCTCTCCCCTATGGGGAGAGGGCCGGGGTGAGGGGCAGTCACGCGCAGCAGATTGAGA
This sequence comes from Devosia sp., assembly GCF_017307495.1. Lineage (GTDB taxonomy): Bacteria > Pseudomonadota > Alphaproteobacteria > Rhizobiales > Devosiaceae > Devosia_A. The sequence continues at coordinate 60,028 of NZ_JAFKHE010000027.1, forward strand.
GCCTAAGCCTTCTTCCGAGCCGCCGTCTTCCCCGCGACCGCCTTCGAAGCCTCCACCGCTTCCTTCAGCGTCGGCTTCTTCGCCGCGGGCTTCGCAGCCGGCTCTGCCTTGGCCTTGCTCGGCGCGGCGGGCTTGCTCTGGCTCAGGCTCGCCTTCAGCGCATCCATGAGGTTGACGACGTTGCCGCGCTCCGGCGCCTGCGCGATGATCGGCTTGTGGCCCTTGAGCTTCTCGCGGATCATCGCCATCAGCGCGGCCTCGTAGCGATCCTCGTAGTCCTTTGGATCGAACTTCTTGACCTTCTGCTCGATCAGCTTTTCGGCGAGTTGCAGCATTTCCTCGTCGGGCTTGCCGACCGGGATGTTGCCGAAATATTCGGCCGTGCCGCGCACCTCATTGGGGTTGCGCAGCGTCGTGACGAACATACCCGTCTCGCGCGCGCCGATGGTGATCACCCGCTCCCGGCTCGACATCACCAAGCGCGCCACGGCGAGCTTGCCCGAACGGCGCATCGCCTCGCGCAGGACGATGAAGGTCTCCTCGGCCATCGCACCGTCGGGCGCGAGGTAGTACGGCGCATCCTGGTAGATGACGTCGACCTCGTCCTCGTCGACGAAGGCCTCGATGTTCATGGTGTGGCTGGACTCGATCCGCACCGCCTCGAGGTCACTGTCCTCGATGATGACGTACTGCTTGTCCTCGTATTCGTAGCCCTTGACGAGATCGGAACGCTCCACGAGCCCCAGCTCGGGGTCCACCGGCTTCATGTTGATCCGGTTGTGCGTGTCCTTGTGCAGCTGGTTGAAAGTGATGCGCTCGGACGTCGTCGTTGCCGGAAACATCTTCACCGGGCAGCTCACCAGGCTCAGCTTGATATAGCCCTTCCAACTTGCTCTCGGTGCCACCCTCGCCTCCTACGCGCGCGTACTTCGTCCAGCCTTCGACAGTGCAGGCAGATCACGAGCGAACTCGTTAATCTCGGCCCACGGATCGCCTGTCGTGGTTAACAATCCCGGAAGGGTAGAATAGTTCAGATCGACTGGAGCGTCGATGCTCTCGAGGTCCCGCCAGTCGAGCGGCGTCGAGGCCGGCATGCCGGTCCGGGCACGCAGCGAATAGGGTGATACCGCCGTCGCGGAACGCGCATTTCGATGGATGTCGATAAGGATGCGCCGCTTGCGGTTGGCGGCGCCGATAACCGTCACGAAAGTATCGGGCGCGGTCTTCGCCAGCGCTGCGGCGATGTCACCGGTCGCCGCGTGCACCTGCTTCCAGGTGAGTTTCGGCTTGATCGGCACGACGAGGTGGATGCCCTTGCCGCCCGAGGTCTTGACGAAGGGCACGAGCCCGAGCGCCTCGAGCTCGGCCTTCAAATGCACCGCAGCTTCCACCACCTCGCGCCATTCGATCCCCTCGCCGGGATCGAGGTCGAAGGTCACCCGGTCGGGCTTTTCGAGATGGGTGAGGTGGCAGCCCCAGGCGTGAAACTCGATCACGCCGAACTGCGCCAGCGCGAGATAGCCCTTGGCGTCCTCGACCGTGAGGTAGGTCTTGTCCTCCTCGTCGGAGTTCTGCGTCTCGAACACGTTGATCGAGGGCGGCATGCCCTTGAAGGCATGGCGCTGAAAGAAGCAGTCCTTCACCAGCCCGGTCGGGCAGCGGAACAGCGACACCGGCCGGTTGAACAGGTGCGGCAGCATGAAGTCGCCCACCGCGGCGTAGTAGACGGCGATATCGAGCTTGGTCGGCCCGCTCTTGCCGAGCAGCCGCCGCGTCGGGTTGGTGATCGAGATCGAGGCGAGGTCGGCATCGGTGATGAGCCGCTTGCGCGGCGCCGCCGAGGCGGTGAGTTCGGCCTCGCCGTGGAGGCCCTTGAACACCGCGTGCCGCAGCATGCCGTCGGTGGTGCGGTTGGCGAAATGCACGTGGCAACGCAACACCGGCTGCACCCAGATGATGTCTTTCGGCGCGCCGTCGAGCTTCAGCGTCGGGTCCTGCAGCGGCTCCAGCCGCCGCAGCAGCTGCCCGAGCATGGCGGAGCCGAAGCCGGTGCCGACCTTGCCGCGATATTGCAGCTCGTCGCCGATCCATTCCGCCAGCGCCAGCGAAGCCAGACCTTCGGCCCGGTCCGACACGGTATAACCGGCTATGATGAAGTCGCCGGTATTGAGCGCCTTGATCTTCATCCAGGTCGTGGTGCGCCCGGATTGATATCCGGCGTTGGCCCGCTTCGAGACGATGCCCTCCAGCCCCAGTTCCGATGCCCGTTCGTAGAGGGCCTCGCCGTCACCCTCGACATGGTCGCTGAACTGGATCGCCGAGCGGCCACTGACATGCCCGCCCAGCACCTGCGCCAGCATTCGCTTGCGCTCGACCAGCTCGACTCCCCGCAGGTCGTAGCCGTCCAGGTAGAGCAGGTCGAAGGCGTAAAAGTGGAGCTTGCTCCCCGCCCCCTCCGACAGTGCATCCTGCAGCGCGGCGAAGCGCGATATCCCCTTGTCGTCCAGCACCACGATCTCGCCGTCGATGATCGCCTGCTTGACCGGCAGCTCGGCGAACTCCCGGGGCAGGTCGCCATAGCGCCTGGTCCAGTCGATGCCGCTGCGGGTGATGAGCTGCACCTTGCCGTCGATGACATGGGCGATGGTGCGGTAGCCGTCGAACTTGATCTCGTGCACCCAGCTTGCCGCCTTCGTCTCCGCGGGCGGCTTCTGCGCCGCGGTCGCGAGCTGCGGCTCGATCTGGCCCGGCGGCGGGGCCTTCACCGCCCCCGCGAGCTTGCCCGGCTTCAATGCCACCACGGGCTTGGGCTTGTTCGCTTCGAGCAGTTGCTCCGTTGTCAGCCCGGATTTCACGCTCTCCGGACGGGCGGTGAGGATATCGGTCTCGGTGTCGACCGCCTGGTCGTGCTCCTTGAACAGCAGCCAGTTGTCCTTGCCCTCGTCGCCGGGGCGGCCCTTGAGCCGGGTCAACATCCAGCCGCCCTTCAGCTTTTCGCCCCACAGCCGGAACTTGAAGCCGCCCTTCCTGAGGCCGGCGTCGACGTCCTCCATCGGGGCCCAATCGCCGGTATCCCAGACGATCATCGGCCCGCCGCCATACTCGCCCTCGGGGATCACGCCCTCGAAGTCGACATATTCGAGTGGATGATCCTCGGTGTGCACGGCGAGCCGCTTGTCGGCGGGATTGAGCGAGGGGCCCTTGGGGACGGCCCAGCTGAGCAGCACGCCGCCGTGCTCGAGCCTGAGGTCATAGTGGTCGGCGGTGGCCGAGTGCTTGTGCACCACGAAGCGCGTTCCGCCACCGGCGCCGGTCGCGCCCGCGGGCTCAGATGTCCTGGAGAAGTCGCGCTTCCGGCGGTAACTGCTGAGCTTGTCGGCCATGATCGAAACGCTAGGGTCCACCGAATGCGGCGGCAACCCCGATTTGGCCGCTGCCTTGCCACGCAGATGAACGGACCCTGTTGATCCGTTCAGTAATCGCTTTCGTAGAACACGCCGACGCTCGACTCCCCGTCCGTTCCGGTCGACACCTTGGCCTTGAGGTCCTTGGTGATATCGAGGTTCACCGTCACCCGCGAGTTGCCGTCGGCCCCGGCCTGCACACCGAGATAGATGTTGTCCTGCAGGTAGGTCCCCGCCTGCACGGCGAGGCCGCCTTCCTCGTTGGTGACGATGTCGAGCTCGTCGAGCCCCACCCGCGCCCGGAGCGAGTCGACCAGCGAACTGCCGCCGCCGGCGAGTTCGGCCGCAGCACCCGCGAGCTTGGCCAGCTGGATCGGCGTCAGCTCGCCCATCGAGCGCTTGAACAGCAGCCGCGACAACACCTCGTCCTGCGGCAATGGCGGGTTCGAGGTGAACGTGACAGCGAGATCCGATACGCGGCCCGTGACCTTGACGAACACCGTGATGCCGTCGCCTTCGGTACGCGCCGTGAAATCGAGGAAAGGGTCGAGATTGCCGACCAGCGTCACACTGCCCTCCTCGAACGTGACCCGCTGCCCGAGGATCGCCAGTCGCCCGCGATTGAGCTGGAAGCCACCGACCGGCTGGATATCGTTGATCGATCCCGTCAACCGCACGGAGCCGCCTACTTCCGCATCGAGCCCGCGCCCGCGCACGAAGATCTGGTTGGGCGCATCCACATTGACGTCGAGCTGCACCACGGAGGGCCGCCGCTGCGGCATTGGCGCGCCCGACGGCGTCACCGCCGCGCGCTTCAGCGTCGCCTTGACCGGCGCGGGTGTGTTGATGTTGCGCACATCGACCAGCGCAACCGCGCCGCCGAAACTGTCGGGGATGGTGATGTCGGCCTTCTCGATCATCACTTTCCCCGAAAGCACCGGGTTGCGATCGAGGCGGCCACGCAGCGCGAGATCGCCCGAAGCGGTGGCGACGAACAGCGTGCCGTCGGCGTAGCGCGCCGAGTTGAGCCGCAGCGCGACATCGACGGGAGTGCCGGCGCCGAGCCCGACCGAACCCGTGGCCGAGATCGAGCCGCCCGTCGCGAGCGCGGCGGAGAGGCTCTCGATCCGCACCGTCTCGCCGCCGAGGCTGGCGCGGCCGGTGATATTGACGAGCCTGAGGTTCAGCGCTGGGTCGATATAGCCCGAACCACTGGTCGAGACGGTGCCCGAGAATTGCGGGCTCGCGAGGCTGCCGCTGACGCTTGCATCGAGGTTGGCGGTGCCGCTGAACTGCCCGCCGCGATCGGCGACGAACTGGTTGGCAAAGGCGAGCGGGGCCGAACCCCGCACCGAGACGTTGAGGCCCGACCCACTGAGCGGTACGCGCCCGCTCGCCGTGACACGCAGCCCGTTGCCGCCGTCGGCACTGGCGCTTTCGAGCGTCACCACTTGCCCGGCAATGTTGCCGCGCGCCGCCACCTGCAGCGACGATAGCCCGAAACCCGAGGCATTGGCATTGAGGTCGAACACCGTCTGCCGGCCGCGCTGGGTGGCGGTGCCGGTGAGCGTCGCGATCGAGAGTTCGCCGGCGGTGATGGTGCGGCCATCGACCGTGCCGTCGATGGCGAGGTCGCCGAAGAGGTCGGTCACTTGAGCCTTGATGTCGGCCGAGGCGGCCCGCACCTCGGCAAAGCGGACATTGCGAACCGAACCGGTGACCTCGGCATTCTGCTTGCCGCCCGCGGGCGTGAGCGTGATCGCCGCATTGGCGCTGCCCGTGGCATCGACCAGCAGCAGCGCCGCGGCGGTGGAAATGTCGGTCGAGGCGAGGTTGAGCTTGCCCGTCAGCAGCCCCTTGGCGTCCTGCACCAGGTCGCCGGTGATCTCGGTCGGGCCGGCAGTGAAGCGCAGCCCGCTCAGCCGGCGGGTATCCGCATCGGTGGCGACATCGCCCGCCAGCGTCACCCGGAACTTGTCGAGGAAAGCGTCGCCATTGAGGGCGCCGCTGAGCGTGCCGTTCTCGGCCAGCGTGCCGGTGAAGCCGAACGCGGCGTTGTTGAGAACCTTGCCGGCGAGCCGGCCGTTCGGAACCTTGGCGGCGACGTCGAGCACGATGGCGCCCTGCCCCTTGGCTGTACCGACGAGCGACAGCGTCCCCTTGGCCTGGTCGGAGACCAGCGCCAGGTCGCCCAGGTCGGCGGTGAAGCGGAAATCCGCCGCGCCGGTCGCGAACGTCCCGTCCGCCGCAATCTGCACGCGATCGTTGCCGAGCCTGAAGCCTTCGGCCTCGAGCCCCTTCTCGGTGCGCGCAACGCGCCCACCGAGCTTGACCGTGCCCGCGAGCAACCGGTCGAGCGCCGGTTCGGACAGCGCGAGGCCGTCAGCCGTGCCGTCGAGACTGAGGTTGAACCCGCCGATCAGCGGGCTGATCGTCCCGGTCGCATCCAGCTTCAGCGCGCCATCGAGTTCGCGCCCGGCAATGCCCGAGAACGGCGCGATCGAACTGGTCTCGATGCCGACCTTGCCGTCGAACCTGTAGTTGTCGACCGTGCCGTTCAGCGCCAGCGTCAGCGCCTTGCCGACCAGCTTGAACTCGGCCAGCTGCACCGGCTCGCCGGCCTTCCATAACCCCGCGAGGCCGAGCCCCGCGCTGCTGCCCAGCGCCGCCTGGACGTCCTTGTCGTCGGACACGATCCCGCTCACCGCGCCATCGGCGTTGAAGGTCACGCGCCGCGTCGCCGGATCCTCGAGATTGGCCGCGACGCCGCTGCCCTTGAGCGTGACTTCGGACGCCTTGAGCCCGCCGTTGACGAAGTCCCGCGCCACGAGGTTGGCCGTCCAGCCGTCGCCGTTGGTCGTGCCGTACTCGACCTTCAGCATCGCCGCGCCGATCGAGGTCGCCGCCCCAGGTACCGGCAGCAGCACCGCCGCGCCGGCCGGATCGGCAATGGCTGCCGACAGTTGCAGCTTGCTGAGGAACCCGTCCGCCGTGGTCGCTGCGGAACCATCCAGCGAAAGCTGTCCGCCCGTGAGCTTCAGCACCGAAATATCCACCCCGCCGGCCGATCGCACCAGCGCCGTGGCACTGAGGGAAGTGCTGGCGCCGAAGAACGGCCGGTAGGCTGGCGACATCAGGCCGGCGATCGGACCACCCAGATCAGCCTGGATCTGCAGCCCCTCGGCCGCTTGCGCCAGCGTCGCCACGCCTTCCAGCGCGCGCTTGCCGCCGGCATCGAGCGTCATCGTGGTCCTGAGATCGTTGACCGGCCCGGACCCCTTCAGTGCCAGCGCCACCTCGGGCCTGCCCTCGATGTTGAGCAGGTTGGCAAGGATGCCGTTCGGCGGCTCGGTGAGAGTCACCCCGATGTCGACGCTGTTCTCCGCCTTCTTGTAGGCCACGGCCACGTCGAGCTTGCCGCCCGGCCCGTCGAGCCGGACGATATTGAGCGCCGTGTCGAGTGAGCCGGCTTCGAGCCGCAGGCTGCCATCAACCGAGATTGCCGAGCCGAGCCCGAACACGCTCTCGCCGAACGTCACCCTCGGCACGCTCAGCTTGTCGAGCTGGATCGCCACCGGGAATTCGGGGATCGCCAAGGGCGCAGCTTCCGGCGCCGGCAGCTTCGGATCGCCGCTGGGGAGGGCGTTGCGGACGTACTCGATGCTCTCGGCCGTCAGCGAGCGGACCAGCAACCGCCCGCCGAACAGGGCGCCCTGGTCCCAGTCGATCGCCGCATTGTTGATCCTGAGCCAGACGCCCTCCTTGTCCGAGATCGTCACTTCGCGGATCGACGCGGTCGAGGACAGCACGCCGTCGATGTTCGAGATGCGGATCTGCCGTTCCGGCGTCGACAGCTGGCCCTCGACGAAGCCGACGAACCAGTCCTTCTGCTGTTCCGGCGTCATCTGCTGCCGGTCCTGCGCGACGAGCGGGATCGCGGCCATCAGGCCGAGGCCGATCATCATCAGGATGCCGAGCAACCGTCTCAAAATGCCTGTCCTATGCCGAGGTAGATGCCGTAGTCGGGGTCGCCCCTGCGCTTGTTGAGCGGCACGGCGACGTCGAGCCTGAGCGGTCCGAGCCCGGTATAGTAGCGCAGGCCCGCCCCCACCCCGACCCGCAACTGGTCGAGGCCGGGGAAGGTGTCCGCCGCCACATAGCCGCCATCGATGAACGCGACGACGCCGATGTCGCTGGTGACCCTGTAGCGGGCCTCGAGCGAGCCCTCGACGAGGTAGCGCCCGCCGGTGACGGTGCCGTCCGGCTGCTCGACTCCGATGCCTCTGTACGCATAGCCGCGCACCGATCCGCCGCCGCCGGCAAAGAACAGCCGGTCGGGCGGCGTCTCGTCGATCGGCGGCCCGACCAGCGCGCCGACCTTGGCGCGCCCGGCGAGCACCAGCTTGTCGTCGCCCAGCAGCCTGAGGTACCCGCGCACTTCGGCCGTCGTCCGGAACGCGGCATTGCCATAGTAGAACTCGTAGAACGGCTCGGCCGTCACGTTGACATAGAAGCCTGCGGCCGGATCGGTCGCGTCGTCGCGCGCGTCCCAGATCAGCCCGCCGGTCAGGCCCGCCAGCGAGAAGTTGCGCTCACCGTAGTCGTCCTCGAACAGCGAGCGCTCGTAATAGAGCGAGCCGTCCAGCGTCAGCTGGTCGTTGAGGTACTGCGTCATCCCCACCCGGGCCGAGGCCGAGGTTTCGGTATAGGCTGGCAGCACCGTGCGTTCCGCCGCGATCGCCGCGACGAGATCATTGTCCGGATTGAGAAAGCCCGGCTTGGTGAAAGTCCCGCCGAACGCGTAGTCGAACTCGGACGAGTTCACCGGCCAGTTGATCCCCGCGACCTTGGCGTCGAGCCGCAGCCGCTCCGCCCGCCCGAACAGGTTGCGCCACAGGTGGAAACCTTCGAGCCCCAGCCCGTCGATGGTCGAATAGGTCGCGCCGATGCCGAAGCGCCGCTCCGGCTGCTCCTCGACCACCACGTCGAACGGCAGCACGCCGTCGCTGCCGATGGCGCCGGCGGCCTCGACCCGCATAGCGCGGAACACATCGAGCCGCGCCAGGCGCTTTTCGGCCCGCTTGATGTCGTCGGGATCGTACTCGTCGCCCGCGTGCAGATCGGTCATCCGGGCCACGAACTCGGGGTCCATGCGCGCGGTGCCGCTGACACTGACTTCGCCGACGGTGGCGCGCCGTCCCGGCGCGATAGTGATGGTCACATCCACGGTATTCGTGGCGTGATCGGCGACGACATCGCTCCTTGCCACCGCCGCCTCGGCATAGCCCTGCTGACGCCAGGCCTCGAGCGCCAGTTGCTCGGCCTTGTTGATCACCGTCGCCCTGGCGACGAGCCCGGCCCCGAAACCGACGCTGTCGGGCGTATCGACCCGGTCGCCCTCGTCCGAAGCCGGGGGCGCTGCCGGTGCAAGGCGCACGCTGCCGAAGCGGAACAGCGGGCCGGGGTTGACCCTGAGCACCACCGCCACCGGATCGGGCAGCGACGTATCCGGGGGCAGGTTCGCCGCCTCCTTGCCGCCGACGAGGATGCTGATCGTGCCGCCGAAGTAGCCCTGGTTGTAGAGCGCGGCGAGGATGCGCCGGTAGTCGCTGCGCGCCTTGGCGATCAGCCCCGCCGCGCCAGATGCCGGCGTCGCCTGATCCTTCAGCAAGGCCGAGGCGTTGCGGATCGCCGACTCGATGTCGCCGGTCGCCGAGGTCTCGAGTGTGGCCGAATAGGATTGGGGATCGCCGATCACCGCATCGGCGTCGATCTCGCTCTGGTCCTCGAACAGCTTGAAGCCGAAGAGCTCGAACGCCGATGCCCCCGAGCCCGAAAGGAGCAGGAGACCGAGAATGGCCAAAGCTGAACCTAGCCGCCGCACTGACAGTCCCGCTACCCCTGCTCGGCTGCCGCCTGCCCATCCGCCCGTGGCCGGGGCGTCTGCTCGATGGTCAGGACGGCCGACCCGCCGCACCCGTTCGTCGCACTGCACAAACCAACCGGCAAAGGGCGGCGACTATGCGGCGACAATAGGGCGCTCCGTTCACGAACCAGCCTAACTGGCTGTCGACGAACGCGTAATGGCCGCTTCTGCAGCATCTCACTATGGTCGGCTACAGGTTAAGATTGAGGGGACAACATGCGCATCGTCGATACCCACCTGCACCTGGTCTACATGGACCGCTTCCGCTACCCCTGGCTCGCCGATGCCGGCCCCCTCAACCGGGATTGGCATGCCGACGCCTATTTCGCGGAGGCCGAAAGGCTCGGCGTCGAATCGGCGCTCCACATGGAGGTCGACGTCGCCGAGGAGGACATGGAGGCCGAGACGCGCTTCGTGCTCGGCGCACATCCCAGGATCGTCGGCGCCATCGCCGCCTGCCGTCCCGAGAGCCCGGACTTCCCCGCCTATCTCGAGCGCATCGCCGCCATCCCGGGCGTGAAGGCCTTCCGCCGCATCCTCCACACCTCGCCCGACGAGTTGAGCCAGTCGACGATGTTTGCGCAGAACCTGCGCCTACTCGGCCGGCACAACCTCGCCTTCGATCTCTGCGTGCGCGCCAATCAGCTCCGCATTGGCCACGACCTCGTCGCCAGATGTCCCGACACCCAGTTCATCCTGGATCACTGCGGCGTCCCGGATGTGGCCGGCAAGGCGCTCGACCCCTGGCGCGACGATATCAGAAGGCTCGCGGCGCTGCCCAACGTTGCGGCCAAGGTCTCCGGCATCGTCGCCTATGCCGGCCCGGACTGGACGGTCGACGACCTGCGCCCCTTCGTCGAGCACATCATCGACAGTTTCGGCTGGGACCGCGTCGTGTTCGGCTCCGACTATCCCGTCCTGACGCTGACCGCCGACCTCACCCGCTGGGTCACCGCGCTCAGGCAGATCGTCGGCGGCGCCAGCGCTGACGAGCAGGCCAGGCTGTTTCACCGCAATGCCGAGCGCCTCTACCGCATCTGATCCAGCGGCGTTGCGTTCGTGATCTATATGTGAAAGAAGAATTCATATAAGAATAACCGCCTAAGGCAGTCGAGGAGGCAGCTTTGAGCATCGACGTCACGGCGCTGCGCCAGAGCTGGCCCCGGCCGTCCCTGCCAGAGCCGATCGTCATCATCGGGGCCGGCGGCATCGTCAACGACGCCCACCTGCCCGCCTATCGGCTCGCCGGTCTGCCGGTCGCGGGTGTGTTCGATCTCGATGCGGAACGTGCCCGAACCGTCGCGGCGAGGTGGGGCACGCACGCCTTCGCAACCCTCGACGAGGCCATTGCCACGCGGGGCGCCGTCTATGACCTTGCCCTGCCCCCCGGCGCCCATCTCGACGTTCTGCCCCGGCTCCCGGACGGGGCGGCGGTGCTGCTGCAGAAGCCGATGGGCCGGGACCTCGCGGAGGCCACCGCGATCCTCGAGCTCTGCCGGAAGAAGCGGCTCACCGCGGCGGTGAACTTCCAGCTCCGCTTCTCGCCCATGATGCTGGCCGTCGCCGATGCGGTCGAACGCGGCTGGCTTGGGCGACTGGTCGACGTCGAGGTGCATCTCAACCTGGTCACGCCCTGGCACCTGTTCCCGTTCTTGAAGGGCATGCCGCGCGTCGAGATCGCCGTGCACTCGATCCACTATCTCGACACCATCCGCGCCATCTTGGGCAACCCGAGCGGCGTCCACGCCCGCACACTGGGTCATCCCTCGACCGACCTGGCCCAGACCCGCACCTCGGCGATCTTCGATTTCGCGCCCGACCAGCGCGTCACCTTCTCGATCAACCACAACCACGATTTCGGCCGCCGCTTCCAGGATGCGAGCTTCCGGTTCGAGGGCACCGAAGGGGCGGCGATGGTGAAGCTCGGATTGCTGCTGAACTATCCTGAAGGGGAGCCCGACGAACTCTGGATCACCCGCAAAGGGGAAGACTGGACGCAGGTGCCGCTCGAGGGAAAGTGGTTCCCGCACGCCTTCATCGGCACGATGAGCAACCTGCAGCGCTACGCCGCCGGCGAGGACAGCGCGCTCGCCACCTCGGTCGAGGATGCCTGGCACACGATGGCGCTCGCCGAGGCTGCATTCGAATCCGCGGCACAGCCCGCCACCCCAATCAAGGCGCATCCATGAGCACGCCGACCGTCGGCATCCATTCGACCAACCCGGCCACCATGCCAGTCGAGCATGCGCGCCTGCCGGTGTGGAATGCCGAGAACTGGTTCTACGAGGACTTCGAGGTCGGGCATCGCATCCGCTCGCTCCGCCGCACCATTTCGGAGGGGGAGAGCATGCAGTTCAATGCGCTGGTCACCGACATGCACCCCTATGTCGCCGACGAGATCTTCGCCACCACCGAGGGCCAGTTCGGCCGTCGCCTCGTCGCCGGCGCGTTCGTGTTTTCGGCCGGGCTCGGGCTGGTCGCCACCAACTGCGTCAATGCCTTCAGCTACGGCTACGACAAGCTGCGCTTCATCAAGCCGACCTTCATCGGCGACACCATCTACACCATCCGTACCAACATGGAAAAACGCCCGAAATACAAGGAGCTGGGCCTGATCCGCGCCAGCTACGAAGTGTTCAAGGGCGAGGGCGAACTGGTACTCTACTGCGAGCACCTGCAGACGGTGAAATACCGCGACCCGACCGCGTTCGAAGGCAAGACCGAGAAGATCACCGAGAAATGACCCTCCCGCTGGACGGCATCCTGGTTGTCGACCTCTGCCAGTTCCTCAGTGGCCCCTATGCCTCGCTGCGCCTGCAGGACCTGGGCGCCCGCGTCATCAAGATCGAGCGGCCCGACGGCGGTGATTTGAGCCGCCGGCTCTATCTCAGCGACACCGAGATCGGCGGGGACTCGACGATCTTCCACGCCATCAATCGCTCCAAGGAGAGCCTCGCGCTCGACCTCAAGGACCCGGCCGACATCGGGGCACTGAAGAAGCTCCTCGGCAAGGCCGACGTGATGCTGCAGAACTTCCGCCCCGGCGTGATCGAGCGGCTGGGGCTCGACTACGACAGCGTGAAGGCCATCAACCCCGGCATCGTCTATGCCTCCATAACGGGTTATGGCGAGGACGGCCCGTGGGTACAGCGCCCGGGCCAGGACCTGCTGGCGCAGGCCCGCTCCGGGGTGATGTGGCTCAACGGCGACGAAGACCAGGGGCCGGTGCCCTTCGGGCTCGCCATCGCCGACATGCTGGCCGGCGCCGCGGTGGCGCAGGGCATTCTCGCCGCCCTCGTCCAGAAGGGCCGCACCGGCAAGGGCGCTCATGTCGAGACCAGCCTGCTCGAAGCGCTCATCGACTTCCAGTTCGAGGTGCTGACCACGCATCTCAACGACGGACGGCGGAAGCCAAGGCGTTCGGAGTTCCGCTCCGCCCACGCCTATCTCTCGGCGCCCTATGGCGTGTACGCCACGGCGGACGGCTGGCTGGCGCTCGCCATGACGCCGCTGGGCAAGCTTTGCGACCTGCTGGAGCTGCCGGCGCTGGCCCCGTACGCGGCCGACCCCAAGAGCTGGTTCACGGAACGCGATGCAATCAAGCGGATCATCGCCGAGCGGCTTGCGACGCGCACCGTCGCCGAATGGCTGGCCATCCTCGAGCCGGCCGACATCTGGTGCGCCAAGGTGCTGGAATGGCCGGAGCTGCTCGAGAGCGAGGGCTTCAGGGCGCTCGACATGCTGCAGACCGTCACCCGGGACGACGGGGTCTCCATCCTCACCACCCGCTCGCCGCTGCGCATCGATGGCAAGCGTAACAGGACCCACCGCGCCGCCCCGCAGATCGGCGAACAGAGCGCCGCCATCCGCAAGGAGTTCGAGCTGTGACCACCAGCCTCAAGGGCATGACCTGGAGCCATCCGCGTGGCTACGACCCGATGGTGGCAACGGCGAAGGCCTGGGCGGAGAAGACCGGCGTCCTGATCGAGTGGGACAAGCGCAGCCTGCAGGATTTCGAATCCTTCCCGGTGGAGGAACTGGCCCGCCAGTACGACCTGATCGTCATCGACCACCCACATGTCGGCCAGGTGGTCTCGGAAGGCTGCCTGGCGCCGCTCGACGTGCCGGGCCGCGAAGCCGAGCGCGAGGCGCTGGCCAGGGGCTCGGTCGGCCGCTCCTACCCCAGCTACACCTATGCCGGCCACCAATGGGCCCTTCCCATCGATGCGGCAACGCAGGTGATGGCGTTTCGCGCCGACCTCGTCGAGGCGCCGAAGGACTGGGACGGGGTCGTTGCCCTCGCCAGGGCAGGTCACGTCACCCTCCCCCTGCTCGCCCCACACTCGATGATGAGCTTCTTCACCCTCACCGCGAACATGGGACATCCCTGCTCGGTCGAGAACGGCCCGCTGGTCGATGCGGCAGCAGGCATCCGCGCCATCGAGATGATCGCCGAGGTTGCGGCCCATATCGAGCCTTCGAACTTCGCCATGGACCCGATCGCGGCGTCGGAGGCGATGGCGCGCAATGACGCCAAGGTCGCGCTGATGCCATTGGGCTATGGCTATGTCAGCTATGCCGTGGCCGGCTTTCGCCCGCATCAGCTCACCTTCGCCAATATCCCGCTGCCGGGCGCGAAAGGTTCGGCCCTCGGCGGGACCGGCATTGCGGTTTCGGCCTTCTCGCAGCACCGTGAGGCCGCAATCGACTACGCCTATTGGGTTGCCTCGGCCGAGGTGCAGAAGTCGCTCTATGCCCTATCCGGCGGCCAGCCCGGCCATGCCGCCGCCTGGGAGGATGATGCCGTCAACGCCGCCGCCGGCAACTTCTATCGCGACACGCGAAAAACCCTCGAAGGCGCTCACGTCCGCCCGCGCCACCATGGCTACATGGCCTTCCAGGACGCGGCCAGCAAACGCCTCAACGCCGGCATGATCAACCGCGAGCCGGCTGCAGCCATCCTTGCCGATATCGACCGCATGTTCCGGGAGAGCTTCTGATGGAGCGGCCGCGCCACTTCGAGGACTACGTCGTCGGCGAGGTCCGCAGGACCACGGGCCGCACCATCACAGAGACCGACTTCGTCGTCCATGCCGGCCACACCGGGGACTTCTTCCCGCACCACATGGACGCCGAGTTCATGAAGGGCTCGGAGTTCGGCCAGCGCATCGCGCATGGGACGATGACCTTCGCCATCGGCATCGGACTCACCGCCACCGAGATCAACCCGCTCGCCTTCACCTATGGCTATGAGCGCCTGCGCTTCCCCAAGCCGCTGTTCATCGGCGACACGATCCACACCGAGCTGACCATCGGCGCATTGGATGATGATCCCAAGCGGCCCAAGTATGGCCGCGTCACCGAGGAGGTGCGGGTGATCAACCAGCGCGGCGAGACGGTGCTGGCCTGCCAGCACATCTACCTGGCGCAGCGGCGGGGGTAGTGGGCTTGGCGCCCCTCACCCCAGCCCTCTCCCCAAAGGGGCGAGGGGGCGATGTGGCGCTGCCCGCGCAAAGTGCGTCCCCTCGCCCCTTTGGGGAGAGGGTCAGGGTGAGGGGCAGCAAAGCCCGCTAAAGGTCCCGCCCAAGCAACGGCGCCGGACCGTCGGCGGCACGCACCCACGGCGTGTCATAGCTCGGGGGGCGGACGAAGCGCTGCATGCGCAGCGTCAGACGCGCCGTTGCGCCGGGGGCCAGCCGCACGGTCAGCCAGCGCCCGCTGGTCGGCAGCGGCGCACCCTCGCCCAGCGTCACCGACGTGATGTCGTGCTCGCCGAACACGCCGCCCTGGATCACCACCTCGGCCGCAGCCGAGGCGTCGGTGTTCACCAGCGTCAGCGTCGCGCCATCGTGCGTAAGCCCGTCCACCAGCGCGGCGACGCCCGGCGGCAATCCCGGGCGCCGTGCGATGGCGTCGAAATAGCGGAATCGCGCCAGCTGCAACCCGCCGTGATAGACGTGCATCGGCCCGCCCAGGGTCAGCTGCGTCAGCCCCTCGATGATCATCGGGGTGAGTTGCTGCCACATGTGGATGGTCATCGACTCCCGGTAATGGTCCATCGTCTCGGGGTCGTTTTCGTCGCGACGGTAGTTGGCGATCTGCTCGCTGATCGTCTTGAGGTTGGCCGTGAGCAGCGCCACCGGATAGCCGGGATCGCGCCCCCGCATGAAGCTGAACCACTGCGCGGTGTTGCCGTTGAAGCCCATGTGGCCGCCGGCCGTGTTCTGGCCGTAGCTCGAATAGGCCGGGTTCACCGTATCGAAGATGTCGGAGGCCCAGCCGCGCTCGGCGCGCTGCGCGTCCTCCTCTTCCATGGAGACATTCCACAGGTAGACGCCGAACATCGGGTGCGGGTGGCGGTAGTCGCGCCAGCCTTCGTCATAGTGCCGGTTGGGGACAAGCTCCTGGCCTGCCTCGGTTTTCCTGAGTCCCCAGAGCATGTCGAGCTGGGAACGGAGGAGGTCGAGATGCCTCATCTCGCCGGTGAGCAGGGCCGCATTCATGCCGGCGATCGACAGCGGCTCGAGCAGCGAGAACGAGCCGTGCGGCCAGCGCCAGCCGTAATAGCCTCCCCACCACTTCCCGTCATTATACTGGCCAACATCCCCCGAAAGACCGACATTGTCCGGTAGAATTCCATTGTTCTTTCGGGTGCGGTCTTCCCATGCCGCGAGGTAATCGAGCACCCAGGCGCGGTATTTCTCGTCGCCGGTATAGGCATAGGCATGCGTCATCAGCGAGGTCGCGCCGAGGTTGAGCGGCACGTCCCCACGCGACTGCCGCTCGTTGATGCGCTTCAGGATCTCGGCGTAGACCGCATCGTCCGACCATGGCGTCTGCATGCCGTAGCGGTCGATGCCGGGCAGGTCCTCGAACGGCGGCAGGTAGTTGTCGAGAATCTCGCGATGCGTCGACCAGTCCTCGGCGGTCTGGTGGTGGCGCGGACCGCGGCTGCCGGTGATCGGCGAGCGGATCAGCTTGCGCTCGGCGTCCCAGTTCAGTGCTTCCCTGTCCTCGCCATTGTAGAAGCCGGCGAAGCGCCGGGCCCGTTGCCGGTCCTTGGGCACGGATGGATCGGCGAGGCCGAAGAAGTAGAAGAACAGGTTGCTCTCGCCGTGGTGCATCCAGTCGTAATAGGCGTCGTACTCGCGGTGGATCTGCCCGTATTCGGTCCACTGCCAGGTGATGCCGTCCCAGATGGTGCGCGAGCGCCGGTAGACCTCTTCGCTGCCGCCCAGCGCGTAGAACAGCGGCATGTTCATGAACCCCTCATAGGGGTCGTCCGAACCATCCATGCCCGGCCAGCGGTCGCGCCAGATGAGCGTGCCGTCGGCGCGGGTATAGCGGTCGGCGAACTCGATCGCCGCCTTGTCGAGCACGGCGAAGATCTGCCGTTGCAGCAGGGCCCATTCGGGGATGGGTGCGATGTCGGTCGCCTCGATGAGCGGCAGTTGCGGGGCGGTTTCCAGCATTCTGGGTCAGATCCGGTTTTCGGTCTCGGGGTCGAACAGGTTGATCGAGGCGGCATCGACGCCGAGCCTCAGCGTCTCGCCCGGCCTCGGGCGGTGCTTGGGCCCGAGGCGCGCGGTGAGGAGCTGCTCGCCGACCTTGACCACCACCATCGTGTCGGGGCCGGTCGGCTCGACCACATCGACGATGCCGGTGAGCGCGGCCGCCGCCTCGCCGCCATGCAGCGATTCAGGCCGGATGCCGGCGACGACCTCGCGCCCCAGATGGGTGGAAGCATCCTGCTCGAGCCCCGGCATCGCCAGCGTCCCACCGGCATGGCGAAGCTGCAGCCCGCCCGCGCCGGCCTCGAGCGTGCCGCGCAGGAAGTTCATCGTCGGCGAACCGATGAAGCCGGCGACGAACATGTTGGCCGGCTTCGTATAGATCGTCTCGGGATCGGCGAGCTGCTGGATCACCCCGGCTTTCATCACGGCGACCTGCGTGCCGAGGGTCAGCGCCTCGACCTGGTCGTGCGTGACATAGACGGTGGTGGTGCCGAGCCGGTCATGCAGCCGCTTGATCTCGGTACGCATCTCGACGCGCAGCTTGGCATCGAGGTTGGAGAGCGGCTCGTCGAACAGGAACAATTCCGGATTGCGCACGATGGCGCGGCCCATGGCGACGCGCTGGCGCTGCCCGCCGGAGAGCTGGCCGGGCTTGCGATCGAGCAGGTGCCCGATCTGCAACAGGTCGGCCGCACGGTCGACGGCCGCCTCGCGCTCCCGCGCGTCGACCTTCCGCATCTCCAGCCCGAAGCCGATGTTCCGGCGCACCGACATGGTCGGGTAGAGCGCATAGCTCTGGAACACCATGGCGATGTTGCGATCCTTGGGATGCACGTCGTTGACGTTGCGGTCACCGATCACGATGTCGCCGCCCGAACTGGTCTCGAGCCCGGCGATGATCGACAGCAGCGTGGACTTGCCGCAGCCGGACGGTCCGAGCAGGACCAGGAAGCCGCCATCCTCGAGCTGGATGTCGATGTTGTTCAGCACCTCGACGGCGCCGAAGCTCTTGCGGATGGAGTTGATCGAGAGCGTGGCCATGGGCGCCTAACCTTTGACTGCGCCGGCGGTGAGGCCGGCGACCATCGCCCGCTGCACGATGGCGAACAGCACGATGACGGGAAGGATGGAAATCATGCCGCCGGCCGCCAGCATGCCCCAGGGCAGCTGGAACTCGCCGACCATCAGCTGCAGGCCGACCGGCCAGGTGCGTGAGCCCTGGCTGGTGGTCAGCATCAGCGCGAACAGGAACTCGTTCCACGCCGCGATGGCGACGAACACGCAGGTGGCGAGCAGGCCGTTGCGCGCGATCGGGATCACCACCATGAACATGGCCCCGATCCGGGTCGTGCCGTCGATGCGCGCCGCGCTTTCGAGCTCCTTGGGCGCCGCATCGAAGAAGCCCTTCAGCATCCACACGAACAGCGGCAGCAGGAAGCTGGTGTAGGCGACGGCGAGGCCGAAGGTGGAATCGAGCAGGCCCACCTGCCGCATGACGATGAACAACGGGATGATCATCAGCACGGCCGGGAACATGCGGACGACGAGATAGCCCAGCATCAACTGCGTGCGGCCCCTGAACTGGAAGCGGCTGAACGCATAGGCGGCGATGGTGCCGGTGAGCAGGCAGATCAGCACCGTCACCGAGGTGACGATCAGGCTGTTGATCACCAGCACGGGATAGCCCGACTGGTTCCACAGCTTGACGTAGTTGTCGAAGGTGATGCGCGGCGGGATGTAGTGCATAGTCTTGGTGACGATGTCCGCCTCGTATTTGAGCGAGGTGAGGAAGGTCCAGACGATCGGCCCGATGCAGGCGATGGCGAGGCCGATCAAGACGACATAGCTGACGATGTCCCAGAGGAGCCTGGAGCGCGAGCGCGTCTGGGCCATGCTAGTCCTCGTTCACTTTGGAGAGCCGGACATAGGCCCAGGCGAACCCCATCAGCAGGATGAACATCACCACCGAGAGCGCGCCGGCATAGCCGAAGTTGAAGTCCTTGTAGGCGGTCTGGAAGGCGTAAAGGCTTAGCACCTGGGTGGAGCGGCCGGGCCCGCCGCTGGTCAGGATCAGCAGGAGGTCCGGCGAGTTGACGAGGCCGATGACGCGCAGGATCACCGCCGCGGCGATGACCGTGCGCAGCATGGGCAGGGTGATCAGCCGCAGTTGCGCGAACGGCCCGGCCCCGTCGATGTCGGCCGCCTTGTACAGGTCGATCGGGATGCCCTTGAGCCCCGCCAGAATCAACAGCGTGAAGAACGGGAAGCTGTGCCAGGCCTCGACCACGATCGCCGCCGCCATGGCGGTCGAGGGATCGGCGAACCAGGCCTTGTAGCCTGCGAGCCAGCCGAGGTGGACGAGGACGTCGTTGATCACGCCGAGCCGCGGATCGAGCATCAGCGCCCACATGTGGCCGGCGACCACGTTGGGCAGGAAATAGGGCAGCAGGATCAGCACCGCCAGCACCTTGGAGCCCGGCAGGTTGCGGTTGAGCGCCAGCGCGGCGACAAGGCCGATGAGGAATTCGAGCGCGATGGCCGAGGTCACCCACACCGCGGTATTGCGCAACGAGACCCAGAAGATCGGGTCGGCCAGCATGCGGGCATAGTGCTTCAGCCCGACCCAGTCGGTGCCCAGGTCCGGCCGGTTGAGCCGCATCTCGCGAAAGCTCATCTGCATGCCGTAGAGCGTCGGATAGATCACCACGGCGCAGATCAGCAGCGCGCTCGGCAGCAGCAGCAGGTACATCCAGTACCGCGTCTCGCTCACTTCGCCGATCAGCCGGATGGGGTTGTAGCGGTCCCACGCCGTACGCGGCGGCGGGTAGGTGATCCTTGCCTCAGCCATGCGTTTGCTCCTAATTCGTGGTGGTCTCGGTGGCTCTACCTCCACCGCTGTCATCCCTGCGAAAGCAGGGATCCATCTCTCCACCAGCGCGGGCTGCGGCTTGGATCCCTGCCTTCGCAGGGATGACACCGAGTTGGAACGACCTTCCGTTCACGCCCGAGGCTGAGAAAGACGGCGGCCGGATGGTTCCGGCCGCCGGTACGCCGGATCAGGCGATGGCCTGGTTCAGCCCGTCGATCATTTCGTCGACTGCCTGCTCGGGTGTCGCTTCCTTGATCAGCACGCGCTGGAAGGCGGGGAGCACGACGCTCTCCGACCAGCCGGCAAAGCCGGGGAAGCTCGGCGACGGGATGCCGAAGCCCAGGGTGTCGGCGGCTGGCTTGTAGAGCGGGTTGCCGGAGATGCGCTCGTCCTGCGCCGCCTTGGTCGAGGCCGGGAAGTAGCCGGTCTTCTCGAGGAAGGCGACGGCCGCATCGGGCTCGCCCCAGAACTTGATCCACTCCCAGCTGGCGTCGATCGTCTCGGGCTTGGTGGCGGTATTGTAGGCGTAGCCGAGCCGCGACACGCGGTTGACCGGACCGGCCGGAATGGCCGCCGTGGCGAACTCGACGCCGGCCTTGAGCAGCTTGGCATTGTCCTGGAACGAGCCGGTGTGATGCCACAGCATCGCCGTCTGGCCGGTCTGGAAGGCTTCCATGATCTGGCGGAAACCGTCGTTGGGTGCGCTCGGCGGCACGACGCCGTCCTTGACGAGCAGGCCGGACCACCAGTCGACCGCTTCGATCGCCTTGTCGCGGTCGAGGCTGATCGAGCCGTCCTCGTGCATCAGCTTGGCGCCGAAGCCTTCCATGACGTTGATGACATAGGCCTGGCCGCCGGCGCCGCCGCGCATGCCGAAGCCGAAGCGGCCCTTGGCCGGATCGGTCAGCTTGATCGCCGCGTCACGGAACTCGGCATAGGTGGTCGGCGGGGCAAGCCCGGCCTCGTCGAACCAGTCCTTGCGGTAGTACATCCAGTCGACGAACGTGAAGGCCGGCACGCCATAGACCTTGCCGTCCTTGGAAATCGAGGCGAAGCGCACGTCGTCGAAGTCGCTGCGCCGGTCCCAGGCCGCGATCTTGTCGGTCAGGTCGTTGAGCGCCCCCATGGCCAGCAGGTCGGCGAAGCGCTCGGACGAGACCATGGTCACGTCCGGACGGCTGCCCGACACGACGGCAGCGGTGACCTTGGCCATGAACTCGGGGTTCGGGATGTTCTCCTGCGTCACCGCCACTTCGGGGTGCGCGGCCGCGAACAGCTTCATCACCTCATCGAGGCCGGCGAACTCCGACTGGCTGGTGAACGTGTGCCAGTAGTTGATCGCCGTCGACTGCGCGAACGCGGCCCTGGGCAGCAGGGCCGAGGCGGCCAGGAGGCCCCCGCCCATCTTCAATACGGAACGTCGGTCGAACCTGCTCGTCATCTACGTCTCCTCCCAGTTTGATGGCTCACCATCGTGATCTGAAACATCAGTGCCACGGCACCAGGGTCGCGGGCGGATTGATCCGCTCCCTGACCTCGATCTTGCCGATCGCCGTCTCGTCGAGCTTCTTGAAGTCGAAGTGGTAGCCGAGCCCCGGTTCGTCGCTGACCGTGAGGTTGCCGTCGACGATCGACAGCGGCCCCAGCTTGTCGAGGCCCTTGATCTGCTCCTCGTTCATCACGAGCTGCTCGTAGTAGTCGTTGTTCGAGATGGCGGCGCAGATCTGCGCGTTCTCAAGCCCCATGCCGTGCACCTGAGCCCGCATGCCGTGGCTTTCGCTGAGGTGCGCCACCTTCATCGAGCCGGTGAAGCCGCCCTTGTAGAAGGACGAGACGCGCGTCATGTCGAGCGCCCTGGCCTCGATCCAGGTGGCCATGTTGCCATGCACGCCGTCCGAGGTTTCGGCGGCAAGAATCGGGATATCGAGCTTTTCGCACAGCTTGGTATAGGCGCCGAGATGGAACTCGCGCATCGGCTCCTCGTACCAGAGGAACCCCAGGTCCTGGATGGCCTTGCCGAACTCGAGCGCGTTGACGTAGTCCCAGCCGGCCGAGCCGTCGAACATCAGGTCGGCATCGGGCCCGACCCATTTCCTGAGGTTCTTGCACAGCTCGATGTCGCGCTTCACCGGCCCGCCCCAGGCGTGCAGCTTGAACGCCTTGAAGCCGACGTCGCGGCTCATCTTGATGTAGCGCTCGTACTCGTCCATCGTC
Organism: Devosia sp.; assembly: GCF_017307495.1. Classification (GTDB taxonomy): domain Bacteria; phylum Pseudomonadota; class Alphaproteobacteria; order Rhizobiales; family Devosiaceae; genus Devosia_A. Next base: position 81,955 of record NZ_JAFKHE010000027.1, read on the forward strand.
GGCCAGGTGACCGTCGAGGCATAGGCCGGCACGACGCGATCGTCGCCGCCCAGCATCTGGTAGATCGGCATCCTGGCGTGCTGGGACTTCACGTCCCAGGCGAGGATGTCGAGCATGCCGAGCGAGCGCATGTGGATTTCCTCGACCCGGTCGATCTCCCAGATCAGCCGCCAAAGCCGCTCGGTCAGCAACGGATTCTCGCCGATGAACTCGTGGTAGCGCCGGCGCACCAGGTCGAGCACCGCCTCGCCGCGATTGACTTCGATGGCGCCGAAGAGCCCGGCATCGGTCTCCATCCGGATGATCGCGTTGTGCGGCCTGGAGCCGCGCGGGATGTCGCCGTGCGAGCCGGGCAGCCCGTCGCGCCAGATGAACTTCGGCCCGGGCTCTGCCTCCACCAGCCAGCCCGTGAACCCCGTAATCTTCATTCATATTCTCCTCGAAACAGAACTTTTGCGGCCATTGCGCCGCTAACCCTTTTCCGCACCCGACAGCATGCCGGAGCGCACGAAGCGCTGCGCGGCCATGAAGATCAGCAGCACCGGCAGCACGACGAGAATGGCGGCCAGCACCACCTCGGGCTTCTTGATCGGCACATCGTTGGACGGAAGATTGCTGAGCGCGCCCGATCCCGAGACCAGCGCCGTGAGCCCCACCGGCAGGTTGTAGAGCTTGTCGTCGCTGAGCAGCACGAAGGCGAGGAAGTAGTTCGACCAGATCGCGAGGAAGCTGAAGAACGCCACCAGCGCGATGATCGGCCGCGCCAGCGGCAGCGCGATACGGGTGAAGAGCTCGAACCGGTTGGCCCCGTCGACCCGCGCCGAATCCATCACGCCCTTGGGCAGCGAGGTCGAGAAGTAGACGTAGGTGAGGTAGACGCCGAACGGGAAGAAGCCCGAGGCGAGGATCAGGCCGGCATAGGTGTTGTTCAGGCCCAGCAGGTTCATCTCGAGGAAGATGGGCAGCACGACTGCCGTGCTCGGCGTGATCATCGCGATCAGCGTCAGCGTCAGGATCAGCTTCCGCCCCGGAAACTCCGACTGCGCCAGGGCGTAGCCGCCGGGGATGGAGGCCACCAGCGACAGCAGCACTCCACCCACGGAGTAGATCAGCGAATTGGTGGCCCAGGTGATGATCTGGAAGTTGTTGTAGGTGGTGAGGTTGGTCCACGTCCGGCTGAACGCCTCCCAGGTCCCCAGCGCGAACGGCGGATCGGTGAGCAGCGACGCCTCGGAGCGCGTGCCGGCAAGGAACAGCCAGAGCAGCGGGATGCCGTAGAAGCACACCGCGAAGGCGAGGATCGCGAAGACGACGAACCGGCCGAGGTTGAGGCGCATCGGGGCCTGTCTGGTGCTCATCTCGCCCTCAATCGATCTTGTAGAACCTGGTGGCGAACACGATCACCAGCGCGATGACGATCGAGGCGCCCACCAGCAGGGTGGAGAGCGCCGCCGAGGCGCCGAAATCGCCCATCCGGAAGGCGTACTGGAACGCCATCTGGTTGAGCGACCAGTCGTTCTGCGCGAACTGCGGCCCGGCCAGCCCCATCAGCTGCGGCTCGACGAACAGCTGCAGGCCGCCGGCAAAGCTGAGGATTCCCATCAGCACCAGCGAGCGCCAGATCATCGGCAGCTTGATGCGCGTGGCGAGCTGGAAGCGGTTGGCGCCATCGATGCGGGCCGCCTCCATGACCTCGGTGGGCAGGCTCGACAGCGCCCCGCCGAACACCACGATCCAGCCGCCCGAGGCCGAGAAATAGGCCATGATGGCGAAGATGCCGGCGAGCCCGACGCTGGCGATCACGTCGGCGCGCGTCGCCCAGCCCAGCGTGTGCAGCACCGGCTGGAAGGGACTGACCGAGGGGTCGAGCACGAACAGCCACAGCACCACGATGGCCGAGGACGTCACCGCTCCGGGCAGGAAATAGATCGTGCGCAGCGTGTTGGCGGTCTTGCGGTTGATGCTGTCGAGCATCAGCGACAGGGCCGCGACGCCGATCATCGTCATCGTCACCCAGATGCCGACGAAGGCCAGCACATTGACGACGCTGGCCGGCACGCGGAAATCGTCGAACACGAACTGGTAGTTGGTGAAGCCCCAGAACACCATTTCGATGGTGTCGAAGAAGCTGAGGCCGAAGGCGTAGGCAATCGGGAAGATGCCGAACATGACCAGCAGCACGAGATAAGGCGCGAGCAGCAGGTAGCTCATGCGCGTATCGCGCACCGCCTTGCGCCGGGCCCGCTTGGCGCGGTCAGCGGCTGTCGCCGTCGTCGCTGCTCCCATGGTCGTCGCGCTCATTGCCGCCCCGTCGCGTTGAGTGGGTGCGGGGAAGGTCCCCGCACCCGTTGTCGCTTACTCGACCTGGTAGCCGTTGAGCTTGGCGAGGTTGGTGAGTTCGGTCTGGAGCGCCGGCAGCGCCCCCTCGACCGTGCCGCCGCTGGCGAGCGGCTGCACCACCACCTTGGCGATCGCGTCGCTGACCGAGAAGCGCAGGCTGACATAGCCGGGATGGCTGTACTGCGCCGCCTCGGCCTCGACCTGGAACACGTTCGGATCGGCGTAGTAGGCGTCACTGGCGAGACGAGCGCCCCAGGCTTCGGCCGACGGCCGGTGGCCCGGCAGCGTCACCGCGTTGGTCTGGTTGGCGACATCGGTCGACATCCAGGTCACGAGATCGACCGCCTCGGCCGGATGCGCCGTATCTTTCCAGGCGCCATAGGTGCCGCCGCCCCAGCTCCAGGTGAGCGGCTGGCTCTGGTCGTCCCACTTGAGCGGCAGCGCCGCGGCGAGCTTGCCGGCCGGCCATTCGTAGGTCGGCTTGATCACGTATTCGCCGAACCAGGTCGGCCCGATCATCAGCGGGATCTTGCCGCCCTTGGCGAGCGCCACGAAGTCCGGCTCGAACGGCCCGACCTTGGTCAGGCTGCCGTTCTTGAGCATGGCATCGACCATGCGTGCGGGCTTGAGGCACTTGTCCGTGGTGAGGTCGATCTTGACCGTATCTTCCTTGCCCTCGACCGGCATCACCATGTCGCAGCCGTCGGAGACGAGCATGGCATAGAGCGGGAAGGCCTCGACGCCCGTGCCGAGGCTCAGTCCCTGCGGCGCGAGTTCCTCGCCGAGCTTCTGGAATTCTTCCCAGGTCGTCGGCACGGCCTTGCCCAGGGCTTCCATCGCCGGCTTGTCGTACCAGACGATCATGTGCGCGAGGTCGTTGCGCATGCACAAGAGCTTGCCGTTCACGTGGCAGGGCGAGTTGCCGTTGGGGTAGAACTCGTCCTGCAGCGCCTGCGGCACCTTGTCGGTCAGGTCCATCAGGTAGTTCGACCGCCGGGTCGAAAGCTGCGCCGTGTAGCCGATATCGGACATGAAGATCACGTCGGGGATCTCGGACTTGGCCTGCAGCGCCAGCTGGATCTTGGCGATGAGATCGGCCGGCGCGACGGTGGTGACGTTGAGCGTCACGTTGTCGTGCGTCTTGTCGTAGAGATCGAACATGGCGAGACGCGGCGTGTCGGACCACACGTTGAGCGTCACCTGCGCCATTGCCGGACCGGCCATGGCGCCGAGCGCGAGACCGCCGAGCGCGGCCAGAGTCTTGAAATGCATACTCTCCCTCCTTGATGCCCCGGTGCGTGTCGCCCGGCGCTAGTTAGTCGCCCCGGGCCCCAATGCGGCGCCCCGGGCGTCGAACACGTGCAGCGTCTCCGGCCGGATCCCGACCTGGACGTCGTGGCCCGGCTCGAGCGGCGCATCGCCCATCACCTGCACGGTGATGACCTCGGGCGTGCCGCCATCGAGATAGGCGTAGGTGATGTTGCCCAGGCGCTCGACCGACTCGATCCGCGCTGGCAGCGCGGCCATCCCGGCCGGCACGCCCGCACCGGAAGCCATCACTTCAAGCGCTTCCGGTCGCACGCCAAGCGTCACCGCGTCGCCGGCGGCAACGTGGCGCGCCGCCACATCAATGCTGGTGCCGGCACTGGCATCGAAGCCGACGGTGGCGCGGCCATCGGTGGCGCCCAGCACCTTGCCCGGCAGCAGGTTCATCCTCGGCGAGCCGATAAAGCCGGCAACGAACAGGTTGCTGGGCCGCGCATAGAGCTCGAGCGGCGCGCCGACCTGCTGGATCGTGCCACCGTCGAGCGCGACGATCCGGTCGGCCAGCGTCATCGCCTCGACCTGGTCGTGCGTGACATAGATCATGGTGGTGCCGAGTTCGCGGTGCAGCCGCTCGATCTCGAGCCGCATCTGCACCCGCAGCGCCGCATCGAGATTGCTGAGCGGCTCGTCGAACAGGAACACCTTGGGGTTGCGCACGATGGCGCGCCCGATGGCGACGCGCTGCCGCTGCCCGCCCGACAGCTGCGCCGGCGCGCGCGAAAGCAGCGGCTCGAGGCGCAGGATGCGCGCCGCTTCCTTCACCCGCCTGTCGATCTCGGCCTTGTCGAAACGGGCGAGGCGAAGGTTGAAGGCGATGTTGTCGTAGACGTTCATGTGCGGGTAGAGCGCGTAGCTCTGGAACACCATGGCGATGCCGCGCTCGGACGGCTCGTCGAAGGTCACGTCCTTGCCGTCGATCAGGATATCGCCATCGCTGACGGTCTCGAGGCCGGCGATCATGCGCAGCAGCGTCGACTTGCCCGAGCCGGAGGCGCCGACGAAGACGACGAACTCGCCCTTCTCGATGGTCAGGTCCACGCCCTCGATGACGCTAACCGACCCGAACGACTTGCTGACATTCCTGAGCTCGACCGCAGCCACTAACGGCTCCCGGTCGCGTGGCGTTGCCCCAGCGACTGCATTGCAATCCTCCCCATTGAGATATTAATGGACAGCAATGATATCTCAGGTCAAGTACGAGAGACCCACGAGACGCCGACAACCGCGATCAGGGACTCGCAGGTCCCCAACCCAAGCCCCGGAGAATCCTGTGTTTGTGCCGAACCGGCTGAGATTTCCGAACGACGAATTGATAGACTAAAGTGCGAAACTCCCAATCGACTGCTTCACAGGTAAAGATGTCCGACGTCCGCCAAGACAATGAAGGTTACCGGCGTTTCCGGGAGGCGATGCAGTCCGGCACGCTGCGGGCCGGCATGGTGGTGACGCAGAACGAACTGTGCGACCTGCTCGGGCTGTCGCTGTCGCCGCTGCGCGAGACGCTGGTGCTGCTCGAGGAATTCGGCCTCGTGGAGATCAAGCCGCGCACCGGCATCCGGATCATCTATCCCGAGGTCGCCTTCATCCGCGAAAACTACCAGTTCCGCATCATGATCGAGGAATTTGCGCTGCGCAGCTTCGGCGACACCGTCACCGAGGAATGGCTCGCCAACATGCGCCAGAGCCACGAGGAATGCCGCCGCAACCTCACCGATGGCGGTCCGTTCGAGGACCAGCAGATCCGCTTCCTCGCCCTCGACAACCGCATGCATCGCGAGATCGTCGAGGCGCTCGGCAACCGCGCCATCCTCGATACGCACCAGCGCCTGCAGGAGAACATCCGCATGGCCCAGCAGGTCCATCGCCGCCCCGGCTTCCGCGGCGCCCTGCTGCAGACCATCGAGGAGCACCTGAAGGTGATCGAGTGCCTAGAACGGCGGGATGTCGAGGGCGCGGTGGCGGCGCTCGAGGCGCATTTCCGGGCGTCCACGCATCGCACCTTCGCGGCCTAGTGCGTTTCACGGGCCGAATTCAGCCGCAGTCATCGCCGTAAGGCACTCCGCTGCCCCCACACACAGGCTGTCATCCCTGCGAAAGCAGGGACCCAAGCCACCGCCCGCGCCAGCTCAGAGTTGGATCCCTGCTTTCGCAGGGATGACAGCCGGTGGGAAAGCGGCATCGTTTCAGGCAGACAATGAAATGCTCTAGCCTGTCAGCCCGCCATGGCCCCGGCCACGGTCGCCGGTCCTGTGCGCCTCTAGCCCCCTGCCGGACCCGACTGCAGCGCCGCGAGACCTGCGCCGATCAGGCAGGCCGTCGGCCCATAGCGGGCCGGGACGATCTGCACCGTCCTGCTGGCGCCGAGCGCTTCGCGCTTCGCGGCGTCCCGGGCCGGCGCGAGCAGCATGTCGCCGAGCGCGAGCACGCCGCCGCCGACCACGACGATCTCGGCATCGATGACATTGTTGGCGCTGCCGATGACGGCGCCAAGCACCTCGGCCGCCTCGGCGATGACGGCCCTCGCGTCCGCGTCATCGGCCTGCGCCAGCACCGCGATTTCGCGTAGGCCGAGCGCATGGCCGGTGCGCTCGCGATACGCCTCCTGCATCGCCGTCCCGCTGGCATAGGCCTCGAGATGGTCGACGCCGCCGCAGGGGCAGCGGCGGCCGCGCCGGACCGGAGACAGGTGATGCCCGACGCTGCCGGCAATGCCATGTGCGCCGCGCTCGACCACGCCGTTGCGGGCGATAGCGCCGCCGACCCCGGTTCCCAGCGCCAGCATCAGCGCCGAGCGGTGCCCCCTGGCGGCGCCGAGCAGCGCCTCGCAAAGCCCGACCGCCTGCACGTCGTTGAGCACCGTGACGGGCAGGCCGAGCGCTTCGGCCAGCCGCCGGCGTAGCGGCGTGCCGGCCCAGCGCGACAGATGGTCGGTGGCGGAGGTGATCTCGCCGTCTTCGCCCACGACGCCGGCGGTGCCGACGCCGCAGCGGGTGACATCCGCCCGCCGCAGCTTTTCCGCCAGCGCCACGACGGTCGCGATGATGGCATCCGGACCTTCGCGCGCCGGCGTCGCCGCCTGCTCGCTGCGGAGGATCGTGCCGTCGGCGGCGACCAGGCCCACGAGGATCTTGGTGCCGCCGATATCGACCGCGAGGGCGACTTCGCTCACTTCAGCGCGCCCGTGGCGATGCCACCGATGAAGTAGCGCTGGAACACGAGGAAGATCAGGAAGGCCGGCAGCGTGAACAGGACGCAGGCCGCCATCAGTGGCCCCCACTGCACGCCATGCTGGCCGAGGAAGGAGTAGAGCCCGATCGACAGCGTGTAGCTCTCCTCGTCGTTGAGGTAGATCAGCGGATAGAGGAAATCGGTCCACGCCCAGACGAACTGGAACACCGCCGAGGTGATGAGGGCGGGGCGGGCAATAGGCAGCACGATCGACCAGTAGATGCGGAATTCCGACGCGCCGTCGACCTTGGCCGCCTCGATCAGCTCATCCGGCACGCTCAGCAGGAACTGCCGGATCAGGAAGATGAAGAACGGCGTGCCGAGGAAGGCCGGGATGATCAGCGGCAGGATGGTGCCGGTGGCGCCGACCTTGTTCCACATCATGTAGATGGGAATGAGCGTCACCTGCGGCGGCAGCATCATGGTGGCGAGCACCATGATGAACAGCAGGTTCCGGCCGCGCCAGCGGAGCTTGGCCAGCGAGTAGGCGACGAGCGGCGAGACCAGCACGGTGCCGAGGACGCTGAGGCCGGCGATGACGATGGTGTTGGTCAAAAACCGGAAGAACGGGATCTGCGTCAGCGCATTATAGAAGTGCTCCAGCGTCCAGGTGCGCGGCAACAGTTCCGGCGGCGCCATGAAGATTTCGTCGGAAACCTTGAACGCCGTCGTCAGCATCACGACGAACGGGAAGACGAACACCGCCGCGAGCAGGATCACGAGCGCGTAGCGGTAGATCGTCATCAGCCAGCCGAAACGGCCACCGACGGGCACGCGCTCGCCGAGCGTGGCCCCCGAGAGTTCAGCGGTTGTCATAGAACACCCACTTCTTGGCCGACCACAGGATCAGCAGGGTTATGCCGAGGGTGACGAACAGCAGCACCCAGGCCATGGCCGAGGCGTAGCCCATCTTGAGGAAGGTGAAGCCGTTCTGGAACAGGTAGATCGAGTAGCTCAGCATCGAGTCGCCCGGTCCGGTGGCGGTCTGGGTGCCGAGGCCTGGGTCCTTGGACAGCACGAAGGGCTGGGTGAAGACCTGGAGGAAGGCGATCAGCAGCACGATGACCTGGAACAGGGTCACCGGCGAGATCATCGGCCAGGTGATGTGCCAGAAGCGGCGGAGGGGCCCCGCGCCGTCGAGTTCGGCCGCCTCGTAGAGTTCCTGCGGCACGTTCTTGAGGGCCGCGAGGTAGATCAGCATGGTGCCGCCGACCGTCCACAGCATGAGGACGATGACCGAGATGCCGCCCCAGCTCGCATCGAGCAGCCAGTTGGGCTGCGGAAGATGGAACCAGCGCAGGATCTCGTTGACGAAGCCGTACTGCGCGTTGAGCAGCCAGCGCCAGAGGAAACCGGCGGCCACGGCGGGAACGATCGAGGGCAGGTAGACCAGCGCGCGCCAGAGCGGCTGGCCCCTGAGCTTCTGGTTGAGGACGTGGGCGCCGAAGATCGAGATGGCGATATCGACCGGCACGCCGACAAAGGTGAAGAAGAGCGTATTGTAGAGGCTCTTCCAGAATTTCGCGTCCGCGATCATGCGCTCGTAGTTGGCGAGGCCGACCCAGCGGGGTGCCTTGAACAGGCTGAAATCGGTCAGGCTGTAGTAGCCCGAGGCGAGGATCGGCCAGGCATAGAGCACCAGGAAGCCGATGATGAACGGAGAGGCGAAGGCCAGGCCCTTGAAAAGGGCCCGGCCATTGGGTTCGCTCTTTGAAGAACGGGTGTCAGCCACAGGGCTTACTGCTGGTAGGAGCCAGTACGGTCGGCAACAGCCTGCAGAGCCGCTTCCGGAGTGGCGCTGCCCTGCAGCACCGAGTCGAACGCCGAGGCGAGGTCGGCATTGTACTCGGCCATGTAGAGGGCCGGCGGCAGGCCGTGGGTGTTGGGGTTCTTCAGCGCGTCGAGCCAGACCTTGAAGTTCGGGATGTCATCGTAGGTGGCGCTGTCGACCAGCGACAGGCGGCCCGGCAGGTTGGCCAGCACGTGGCTGAACTTCTCCATCGCCGACGGGCTGATGAGGTACTTCACGAACTCGGCGGCGGCTTCCTTGTTCTGGGTGTTGGTCGGGATGAAGATCGTCGACACGTCTGCCCAGGTCGAGCCGTTGAGCTCGGGGGTCTCGCCCGGAACCGGCACCACGCCCCAGTCCATACCGGCTTCGGTATTGAACTTGGCGCGCCATTCGCCCTCGAACACCATGGCGATCTTGCCCTGCTTGAACGAATCCTGGTCCGACATGTAGGGGCCGAAGCCAGCGACGAACTTGTTATAGGCCGCGGGGGTCACCGGCGCGACCACATTGTCGTAGTAGAACTGCACGCCCTTGACGAAGTTCGGGTCGGTCGGGGTCGGCTTTCCGTCGCGGTTCCAGTCGCCGCCGAAGGCGTAGCCGAGGGTCTTGAGGCCGGCCGAGATGTCGGTGAGGCCGAGGCCGAGCTGGGTGACGTTGCCTTCGGCGTCGACCTTGGTCAGCTTCTTGATGGCGTCGGCAAGCTCGGCCATCGAGGTCGGCGGGGTGACGCCGGCTTCATCGAGCAGCTTCTTGTTGTAGACGAGCTGGAAATTGTGCGTCGCGATCGGCACCGAATAGAGCGTGCCGTCGACGATCAGCTGCTTCATGATGCTCTCGGGGAAGTCCGAGGTATCGATGCCGAACTCGTCGAGCGGCAGGAGGATACCCTGGTTCGACCACGACGCGATGTTGGACGCGAAGTTGTCGGAGACGTCGAACGCACCCTTGGCGCTCGACATCGAGGCCAGCTGCTTGGTCATGTCCGGGCTCGACACGCCCTTGACCACGATCTTGTCCTGGCTGGCATTGAAGTCCGCGATGATCTGCTCGAGCGCTGCGCCTTCGGCACCGCCCCACAGGTACGAGAAGGTAATCTCGGCCTTGTCCTGCGCCTGAGCCGCAAGCGCTCCACCGAACGTCATCACCACGCCGAACGCGGTTGCCATCGCGGCACGTGCCGCCCTGCCCTGAGCTTTCCGCTCCATCTGCAAATCTCCCTTGGCTCAATGCCGTCAAATGGTGTAGCCCAATTTTTTGAAGCACGTCAACACGGCGCCTTATCTGACCAAGAATACACCGTCATGTGCAGGATTGGAGTACACCATAGCTTGCGAACCGGGGGCCGGCTGTGATTGAATGCGCACGAGCAAGAGGAGCCCCCATGGCACAGACTACCGGAAACGGTCGCGCCGGCGGCAAGGGCGCCCAGCTGCGGGCCTACCTGCTTGGCCTCATCGACGGCGAGCTGAAGCCGCACGAGAAGCTGCCGACCGAGCGCGAACTCGCCGAGAGCTTCGGCGTCACGCGCCTGACGGTGCGACGCGCGCTCGACCAGCTCGGCTACGAGGGCCGCGTGTACCGCACCCAGGGCGCCGGCACGTTCGTGTCGGAACCGCGCATCGCGAAGTCGGTGGAGCTGACCTCGTTCACCCAGGACATGCGCGCCCGCGGCCTGGTGCCCGGCTCGCTCGAAACCCAGGTGGAGGAAATCCCGGCGGGTGCCGAGATCGGGGCGCGCCTGGCGCTCAGCCCGCGCGAGCACGTGGCGCACCTCTTCCGCGTCCGCACCGCCGACGGCGAGCCGATGTGCATCGAGCACACCTATATCCCGGCCAAGATCGCGCCCGGGCTCGCCGCGCGCGCCATCGAGGGCTCGCTCTACCAGCTGCTGACCGAGACCTATCACCTGAAGGTCGAGAAGGCGGAACAGTCGATCCACGCCACCGTGCTCGATCCGCCGCTCGCCAAATTGCTCGGCGTCCCCGAATTCTCGCCGGCCTTCAAGGTCCAGCGCGTCGCCTACGATGCCCGGAACCAGCGCATCGAATATGCCGAAAGCGTCTATCGCGCCGACCGCTACTCCTATGACTTCATCATCTACCGTACGACCAGAGACACCGCCAATTGACGTCCGCCCCGCGCGCCCTCTCCCTCGCCTTCCTTCCGCTCGATGAACGCCCGGTCAATATGGGGCTGCCGGCCGGCATCGCCGCCATTGCCGGCGCGACGCTCGTCCTGCCGCCGGCCGAGCTGCTGCCGAACCTGCGCCGGCCGGGCGATGCCGACGCGCTCGGGCGCTGGCTCGGGAACACGGCGGCGTCGACCGATGCAGTCATCGCCTCGCTCGACATGCTCTGCTACGGCGGCCTGATCGCCGCCCGCACGACCGCCGATACGACGCTCACCGCCCTGACCCGGCTGGATGTGCTGCGCCGGCTGCATGCCGACCACCCCGACCTGCCGCTTTGCGCCGTGTCGCTGGTGATGCGCGCCTCCAACTCCTACAACCCGCAGGAAGAACCGGACTACTGGGCGCAGCACGGCATGGAGCTGCACAAGCTCGGCGCCCTGCACCACCGCGACCTGCTCGAGACCCTCGGCGCCGGCGAGTTCGGCGGCAACGCCGAAGCGCTGGCCGCGCTCCGCGCCGACCTGCCCGGCGACATCGTCGCCGATTTCGAGCGCCGGCGGCTGCGCAACCACCATGTCAACCTAGAGGCCATCGCACTGGCCTCGGAAGGCGTCCTCGACCCGCTGCTGATCACCGCCGACGACACCGCCGAGCACTCCGCCGGCTCGGTGGAGCAGGTCTGGCTCAGGCAGTGGACCAGGGTCTTGCCGATCGCCGGCGAGGTGCTGATGTATCCGGGCGCCGACGAGGTCGCCGCGGTCCTCGTCGCCCGCCAGCTCGCCGCGCATTTCGGCGTCACCCCGCGCTTCACCGTCGAATGCGCCGATCCGCCGGGGATGGAGCGCATCGCCAAGTACGAAAACAGCCCCATGCGCGAGGCCGTGGAGCGCCAGATCCGCGCCAGCGGATCGCTCGTCGTGAACGATCCGGGCGCCATGGTGCTGGTCGTGCATGCGCCCGATCCGAAGCGGCGCGACCATTGCGGCATGGTGATCGACCGTTCCGGCCAGCACGACGCCAAGGGCTCCGCCTTCGACGTGGCGGATACTGCCGAGGCCGTCAAGACCGCCGATCTCATCGCCACCCTGCTCGCCGCCGGCCGTGACGTGGCGCTGGCCGACCTGCGCTATTCGAACGGCGCCGACCCGCTGCTGGTGGAAGAACTGCACCGCCGCGGCATCCTGCTCGACATCGTCGCCTATGGCGGCTGGAACACCGCCGGCAACGCGCTCGGCTCGGTGGTTGCCGCCGCCGCCGCGATCCAGATCGGGCGCGCGGCGGGAACGCTGGATGCGGGAGCCGCGCAACGCATGCTGCTGCATCGCCTGATCGAGGACTATGCCTACATGACGCTGGCGCGGAACCCCTACAATGCCGGCGTCTATAGCTTCCGCGACCGGGGCGAGGAGGCGCGGGCCGAAGCTGCGGTCGCCGACGACCTCGATGCGTCGCTGAAGCGTTTGACCGGACGGCTCGACCTCGGCATCACCAATGTGACCTTCCCCTGGCATCGCAGCTTCGAGATCGACTTCACCATCGTGGGAGATCTCGCATGAGCCCGATCCTCGACCGCCTGAAGCGGCAGCTCGTCGTCTCCTCCCAGGCCATGAACCCCAGGAGCCCGCTGCGCCGGCCCGAGATTCTCGCGCTGCTGGCCGAGGCCGCCGAACTGGGCGGCGCCGGCGGCTTTCGCGTCGATGGCACGGACGTCGTCCGGCTGCTGCGCGGTCGCACCGAACTGCCGATCATCGGCATCGCCAAGGATCGCCGCGAGGGCTTCGACAACTACATCACCACCAGCATCGCCGACGCGGAGGCGCTGTCCGACGCCGGGGCGGACATCGTCGCCATCCAGGCAACCACCGGCACCCGCCCGGGTGAGAGCTTCGCCCAGATCGCTGCTGCCGCGCATCGCCGCGGCCGCCTCGTGATGGCCGACATCGCCACGTTCGACGAGGCGCAGCGGGCCGTGACCGAGGGCGCCGACATCGTCGCCACCACCATGGTCGGGCATACATCCCAGACCGAAGGCGCCGCCCGCCCGCCGCTGGACCTGGTCCGACGGCTGCTCGCCGAACTCGATGTGCCGGTGATCGTCGAAGGCGGCATCTGGACGCCAGAGCACGTCGCCGCCTCCTTCGCCGCCGGCGCCCATGCCGTGGTCTGCGGCTCGGCCATCACCGCCCCCGACATCATCACCAGCCGGCTGGTCGCGGCGATCCCGGCCTGACCGGTCCGGAGCAAACCACCGCCGCAAAAAGCAAAAAGCCCCGCTTTCGCGGGGCTTTCGTCAATCGGGATTGGTTGCGGGGACAGGATTTGAACCTGTGACCTTCAGGTTATGAGCCTGACGAGCTACCGGGCTGCTCCACCCCGCGTCAGATTCAATCCCTTGATTGATCGCGCCCTTTGCATGCGGCCATCACCGCGGCGCAGGGCGTATATAGGGGGTGATCCCTCGGACCTCAAGGCAAAAAGCGCGGGCCGTGACAGTTTTTTGACCGCGTGGCCGGCCTCAGTTGGCCGGGGCAGGAACCGGAGCCGGATCGGTCGCGGGCGGCGCGGCGCCCTCCGTCGCCTTCGGCGGCGGGGAGGTCCTGGTGCAGCCGATGCCGATCTCGCGATAGAGCTTGTTGCCGGCGTTGACCAGCTGCAGCTTCGCCACCTCGAGGCCGCGCCGGCTGGCGCGCGGCCCCAGCGCCTCGGGGCGCTTGGCAACGTCCTTGACCAGCTTCTCGAGGTAGGGGACGAGGAGCTGGATCGAGTCGAGTGCGGCGAACGTCGCCGGACAGCTCCTCGAAATGCCGGCCGACACCGCCGCCGCAAGGTTGGCCTCGGCCACCTGTCGCGCCTCGATCACCGCCTGGGTGTACTCGGCCGTCTGCACCTTTGCCGGCTTGCCGTAGCGCGGATCGCCCGCCTTGTCGGCTGGCACAATGAACGCAGCGCAGCGGCGGGTCAGCCACTCCTCGGCCCGGACCCGCGAGGCGAAGGTGATGACCCTCGCCTGCACCACCATCGACTTGACCGGCAGCGCCTCCTTGGCAGGCTTGCTCCTGAGCGCCTCGTCGGCATCGGCCAGCATCCGGTAGCCGAGGGCCAGGGAGTTGGCCGCGCGCGTCAGCTCGAGGCAGTCGCCAGCCTTCGCCGCTGGCTGCAGCTTCAGCGTATCCTGCCCCACGCTGGCGGTGATCGCGCCGACCAGACCGCCCAGTGCCTTGAGGTCCATCGCGGCGATCGCGGCCTTGTCGGGCTGATCCTGCGCCAGGCTTGCGGCTGGGGCCAGGAGCTCGAGCACTCCGGCAATGACGAGCAGCGGCAACAGCTTGCGCAACGATAGTCCCTTCCGTGTTGAGCGCGCAATTTCACCGATTGGCCCGCGCGGCGCAACCTCGGGGATTGTCTCAATGTCGTGAGCCCCATACGGTCACGCGCCGCACACTAGGGGATAGACCACCAATGAAGATGAACAAGCTCGGCCGCACCGATGTGCTGGTTTCGGAGATCTGCCTGGGCACGATGACCTGGGGCAAACAGAACACCGAAGCCGAAGGCCATGAGCAGATGGACTATGCCATCACGCAGGGCATCAACTTCTTCGACACGGCCGAAATGTACGCCGTGCCGCCCGATGCCTCGACCTACGGCAAGACCGAGGAGATCATCGGCAGCTGGTTCGCAAGGACCGGCAGGCGCGACCAGATCGTGCTCGCCAGCAAGGTCGCCGGCGGCGGCCGGCCGTGGGTTCGCGGCGGTCGCGGCATCGACGGGCCGAGCGTGCGCGAGGCAGTAGAGGGGAGCCTCCGGCGGCTGAGGACCGACTGGATCGACCTGTACCAGATCCACTGGCCGCGCCGCGGGCACTATCACTGGGAAGGCTCGTGGGACTACGACCCCTACAAGCAGGATCGCGACGCGGCGCTGCCCAACCTGCTCGAGGTGCTGCAGGTGATGGGCGAGCTCGTCAAGGAAGGCAAGATCCGCTACTTCGGCCTCTCCAACGAGACGGCCTGGGGCACCATGCAGTACCTGAAGCTCTCGATGGAACTGGGGCTGCCGCGCGTGCAGACCATCCAGAACGAGTACAACTTCCTGCGCCGCTACTACGACCTGGATCTCGCCGAACTCGCCTACCACGAGGATGTCGGCCTGCTCGCCTACTCCCCGCTCGCGGCGGGCGCGATCAGCGGCAAGTACCTCGATGGGGCGATCCCTCCCGGATCGCGCGGCGATGTGTCCAAGCCCCGCGGCAACTACCGCTCCAACCCGTACACCGAGCCGGCGATCCGGGCCTATATCGAGCTCGCCAGAAAGCACGGCCTCGACGTCAACCAGATGGCCATCGCCTTCTGCCTGACCAAGCCGTTCATGACCTCGGTGATCATCGGCGCGACGACGATGGAGCAGCTCAAGGCCGACATTGGTGCGGCCGATGTGACGCTGAGCCCCGAAGTGCTGGAGGGCATCCAGCAGATCTTCATGCGCTACGCACGGACGCTCTAGGCGGGTCGAACGAGACACCCTCCTTGCGCCCACCTCCACCGGGTCATCCCCGCGAAAGCGGGGACCTCGGTTTGCGATGTCGCCTCACGCACCAAAAACAGAGATTCCCGCTTTCGCGGGAATGACTCCGTGAGTTTCGGCAAGGCTAGAGAGTGAAACTCCCGCCTTTTTGCGAACGCCCCGCCGCATTCTAGCTCCACCGTCACAGGCAAAATACCCTTCCCCCTCGGCGCGCCAATATGGCACCGCAATTCTCGACCCGATCGATGGGGTTTGGCACTCTGTCGACATGCGCCGGGGTTCCTCCTCCCTCCCTCCCCGGCCGCGATGCGACCCCGCCGCCACCCCCTGTCGGTGGCGGGGTCGATCAACTCGAGGAGATGCAAGATGCTTCATTTCATCGGTATCCTCAGCCCACGCGAAGACTTCGCCGAGGGTGACGATCGGCAGAAGCCGTTCTTCGGGCCGGAGCTGCGGTTGACCCCGGGCCCGCGGAAGAAGGCCGAGCCCGACGACCGGCGTCCGCGGCAGACCGACCCGGCCGAGACGATGCGGTTCGCCGAGCTGCTCGCTCCGCCCTTCCTCTAGGGCAACCGGACCGGGGTCGCGCTATAAGGGAGCATCCGATTCGCCGAGGGCTCCGGTCCGATGACCCTGGTCGCCACGCTTTTTCCACTCGTGTGCTGGTTCGCCTACAACTATGGCGTGCCCCTGCTCGAGAAGCAGCGTCCCTCGCTGTCGGTGATCATGTCGATGCAGCGCCGACGCTGGGTGGCGAACGCGGTCAACCGCGAGACGCCAATGGACGCGATCCTTGCCGGCAACCTGATGGGCTCGGTGAGCTTTCTCGCCTCGACCTCGGTGCTGCTGGTGCTGGCGGTGTTCACCGCCTTCGGCAACCTGACGGCGCTGATGGGGACGCTCGACATCGTCGGCATCCACGCCGGCTACTCGACGCAGGACGTGCAGATCCACCTGTTCGTGACGCTTGCCATCTTCGTGCTCAGCTTCTTTTCGTTCACCCTGGCGCTGCGCCAGTTCAACCATTTCTGCATCCTGCTCGGCGCGATCGAACAGTCGCAGCACACGACGCGTGACGAGATCGACGCGATCGCGCATCTAAACACGCTGGCCGCCAAGAACTTCAACAACGGCATCCGGGCCTACTACTTCGCCGTGCCCATGGTGTTCTGGTTCGCGACCGAATGGCTGTCGATCGTCACGAGCCTTGTCACCGTCGCCTTCCTCATCCACCGCGAGTTCTTCTCGAGTGCGCATCGGGTCGCCGCTTCGGTCGCGGTCCTGGCGAGCCGGCGCGAGCAGGAGCGCGGCTGAGGCCGGACCCGGCCCTAGTTCGCGATCTTGCTCCTGGGGTAGGTCCTGACCCCGGCGCCATCGAGCGGCGCGCTCAGCGTGGCCTCGAGCCGGGCGAGGTTGTCGGCGGCGGGCCGATAGCCGAGATCGGCAGCCTGATGGTAGGAGTCCAGCGCCTTGTCGGGGTTCCGAGCGACGCCATAGCCATGTTCGAAGAGGTGGCCGAGGGTGTCGAGGCCGACCGGATTGCCGGCATCGGCGGCGCGCTGGGTGAACTGCACCGCCTTGCCGTAATCCGCTTCGCCTGAGCGCAGGTAGACGAGCCCGAGCCTGGCCGAGGCATCGGAGTTGCCGCTCTCGCTGGCCTGTCGGTAGTACTGCCGGGCCAGCGCCAGGTCCCGCGGGACGCCGATCCCGTCCTCGTACAGCAGCCCCAGGTTGAGCTGTGCCTGCGCCAAGCCCTGGTCGGCGGCCTGCCGGTAGAGCGCCAGCGCCGCCGCTGGATCGGGCGTGGTGACCGAGCCATGCTGGGTGAGATGGCCGAGCGCGTTCGCGGCCATCGCATTGCCCTGCCCGGCAGCGGCACGAAAAAGCGTTGCCGCGCGCTCATGGTCGACCTCGCCGAGTGCGCCCGTTTCGTAGAGCTCGCCCAGGTTGAACTGCGCGCGCGGATCGCCCTTGTCGGCGGCGCGCTGATACCAGGCCGCCGCCGCGACGATGTCGCGGTCGAGCCCCAGCCCTTCGGCATACATCGAGCCGAGGTTGGCCATGGCACGCGCCACACCCTTCTCGGCCGCCCGTCGATAGAGTCGCGCCGCCTCGACCTGGTTCTGCTCTACCCCTTCGGCATAGTCATAGCTGAGGCCGAGGCTATCCTCGGCCGGGGCGAAGCCGGCATCGGCGGCAAGCTTCAGCAGGTCGGCGCCCCGCACCATGTCCTGCGGCACGCCGTCGCCGACGATGAGCATGTCGCCCAACAGCGTCTGCGCCAGCGCGTTGCCGGCGACGGCGGACGGCTCGAGATAGGTGGCCGCCGTAGCGGCGTCGCCGGTCGTCGCGTAGGCGCGCCCGAGCCAGGCCTGGAGCGGCGCGGCATCGGGACTGGCGGCGAGCGCGGTGGTACAGACTGCTATGGCATGCGCCGCATCCATGGCGTCGCTGTTGAGACCGATTGCCTCGTAGCCCGCCTCATACTGGCTCGCCGCCGCGGCGGCGCAGGCGTCGAACGTCTCCGTCGCCAGTGCCGGCGCCGCCAGTGCGAACAGACCCGCGCCCAGCACCCCGAACCGCAACCACATGCCGCTACTCCCCGTCGCTTACCCGATCATATCGGTTCGGGCTCGCTGCGCCAGCCCCGAGGGAGCGATCGAGGAAGGCGAGCACATGGCCGGCAAGCGAGGAGCGACGGCCAAGTGGCGTGCCCAGCTCGAGCAGCGTGGCAGGATGCCTGAACCCGGGATAATGCAACTCCTCGACGGCGACCGCATGGCGGCGCAGGGCGCTGGCGAGCCCGGCCGTATTGTGCGGCCCGACCACCGTGTCGTCGTCGCCGCTGGCAAGCAGCATCGGAGGGGCCTCGGGCGTCACCAGATTGACCGGCTGGGTCGAGAGCGGATCGGTCGCTTCCCGGAAGGTGCGGATGCTGATCGGCACGTCGAAGGGGTAGAAGTCGTAGGGGCCCGAGAGCCCGACGACGGCGCGGATGTCACGCGCCACGCCATAACCGGGCTCGAGTGCCATCATCACCGCGTTGTAGGCTCCTGCGGAGTGGCCCATCACCCCCAGCCGGGCCGCATCGCCGCCGTGGCCTTTCGCATTGGCCATGGTCCAGCGCACCGCCGCCGCGCAGTCCTCGAGGAAGGTTGGATACTCGACTTCGGGGATGATCCCGTAGTCCGGCACGGCGACCACGTAACCCTGCGCCGCGAGCCAGCGGCCGACAAAGGCATAGTCGCGCCGGTCACCCTCGTTCCAGGCGCCGCCGTAGAAGAACACCACCATCGGCCACGGGCCGCCGCCGAGCGAGGGCGCATACATATCGAGCTTCAGGCGGGCCCGGTTGCCGAACGGAGCGGCCGAAACGATGCGGCGCGAGCGCGGGGACTTGGGCGTGACGGCGTTCAGCAGGCCGACGAGAGAAAGGGACATGAAACAGAGCTCTTTGCGATACCTGCTCAGATACGGCAGGGGGCTGCAATGGTTTCGCGCCGAAGGTCGGCATGGCAATATCTGACGTTGACAATCAGGTATTCGCGAGGCTTCATGCCGACGATTGCCACACAACCTCCGCCTGCCCATGCTCGTCTGCCAGTGCAACGTGATCACCGACAGGGACATCAAGCAGATTGTCCGCGGCCTGCTGCAGGAGGATCCGTGGCGGATCATCGTGCCAGCCATGGTCTACCGCGAGTTGAACAAGCGCTGCAAATGCGCCGGCTGCGTCCCGAATGTGGTGGACATTATTCTGACCGTGACCGAAGAGTACCATCTCAAGATGTCCGACAAGCCGCCTGCCGAGCCGCATCCGGTTCATGCGCGGCTGTCGGCCATGCGTCGCAAGCGCCGGGGAGGTCGGAATGAAGGGCGAAGCACAGGTCATCGAGCGGCTTAACGAAGCGCTGTTCCTGGAACTCGGCGCCGTGAACCAGTACTGGGTGCATTTCCGCATCCTGATGGACTGGGGCTACACCAAGCTTGCCGCCAAGGAGCGCGCCGAGTCGATCGAGGAGATGCATCACGCCGACAAGCTGATCGAGCGCATCATCTTCCTCGAAGGCCATCCCAACCTGCAGCGGGTCGCCCCGCTCCGCATCGGCCAGACCATCAAGGAAGTGCTCGAGTGCGATCTTGCCGGCGAGTACGACGCGCGCAAGGCCTACAAGGCCTCGCGCGAGCTCTGCGAGTCGCTCGGCGATTACGTCTCCAAGAACCTGTTCGAGGAGCTGCTGGCCGACGAAGAGGGCCACATCGACTTCCTCGAGAGCCAGCTGCAGCTGCTCAACACGATCGGGGCCGAGAAGTACGGCCAGCTCAATTCGGACAGCGCCGACAAGGCCGAATAGGCGATCGAACGGCAGGTCCCCGGGACCTTTCGCGCGTCGCCGCAATGCCGGGCCGGTAGCCGGCGGTGCCGGGGCATCCGGTCTCCCGCTCCCACCAAGGCCTGGATCGCAGCGGTGCTGGGCGCACAACCCACTTGCGTGGTGGCGGCGCAACCGGGCCTGCGCTAGGCTGGAGGCGGCCCGGAAGGGAGACAGCCGATGCTGATCCGATCGCTGGCAGTGCTGGCCCTGATAGCGGTGCCGATCGCGCTGCCCGACGCCGCGGTCCGTCCCGCCATCGCGCAGGGCGAAGAGACCGCCGTTGCCGAACTGATGCGCGCCACGGCGCTCGATGTCGTGTTCAGCCAGTTCGCGGCCACCATCGCCGCCACGGCGCGCACCGAGGAGATCTCCAACGACGCGATCTTCCTCAAGCACTGGGAAGCGACCGCCAACTCCGTCTTCGATTCCCGCACCCTCCACGAACGCCTGGCCCGTGCGCTCGAAGGCAAGTTTTCGTTCGACGAGCAGCAGACGCTCGCGGCGTTCTTCCGCTCCGGGTTCGGTCAGCGGATGACGGGCCTTGAGCGCGGCGCCGCCCTGCTCGGCCCTGCCGCGCAAACCCAGGCGATCTCGCGGGGCGAAGCCATCCTGGCCGCAGCCCCGGTGATCCGCTCGACCCAGATCGACCAGTTGATGGAGCTTGTTTCGGCCGAGATCTCGGCCGCCATGGTGGGCCAGTCGCTGCGCGCATTGCTGCTCGGCCTGTCGGTCTCGCACCAGCACGGACAGATCGCGGTGCCGTGGGAGGAGATCGATACGCAGGTGAAGGCGATGATGCCGGATCTGCTCACCAATATCGGCAAGACGCAACGGGCCATGATGGCCTACGCCTATCGCGACCTCAGCGACGACGAACTCGACCGCTACATCGGCTTTCTCAGGACGCCGGCGGCGCAGAAGTTCTACGCCATCGCCGCCTATGCCGTTGGCCGGATCGTGGCCGACGGCATGGCGGATTTCGGCGAGGCCTTCGCCGCCCGGATGCAGAGCGTCAACGTGTAGCTAGCGGCGGTCGGGACTACTCGTTCCGCCGCCCGCCATCGATGGGGGCCAGCACTTCGTCCATCTTCCGGATGACCGCGGTCATCTCCGTTTCCGGTGGATCGGGCGTGAACACCGGGCGCGGGGTGCCCGACGGGAAGGCACCGAAGGTCTGGAAGAACTCGACGATGTCGTGCAGCACCGGCATGCGGAAACGCATCATGGCGCCCAGGGCGATGACCGGCTCGAGGTGGCCGAAGCCGTCATAGTACTTCTCGGTGACCCATACGCCCTTCTCGCGCAGCTTCCTCGCCAGGTCCTGCGAGTTCTGCATGCGTACGATCGGGTCGGTGGTGCCGCTCGCCAGCAGGATCGGCGGCGCATCGGCAGTCACGAGGTTGATCGGCTGCGTGCCTTCCGGATTTGGCGCCGCGCCGAACGTGTCGCGCACCTGATCGTACTCGAACGGGTAGAAATTGTACGGCCCCGAGATCCCGGCAATGGCGCGGATCGGCATGGTGACGCCGTAGTCGCGGCGGAACGAGGAATCGAGCCCGAGCATGATGGCGTTGTAGGCGCCGGCGGAGTGGCCCGCGACGAAGAAGCGCTTCGGATCGCCGCCGTAGCTCGCGATATTGTCCTGGATCCAGCGCATGGCCTGCGCGCAATCCTCGAGAAAATCGGGATACTTGACGTCCGGCCACAGCCGATAGTCGGCGATGACCGTGACGAACCCCGAGGCGGCAAGCGCCCGGCCTGCGAACTCGTATTCGAACTTGTCTCCGGCCCGCCAGCTGCCGCCATAGATGAACATCACCACCGGAGCCGGACCGGACATGTGCTTGGGCCTGTAGATGTCGAGCTTCTTGCGCTGGCCATCGGCATAGGGGATGTCGGCGGCCTTCTTGACCCCCGGGTCCATCGCCTCTGCGATGTTGAACGGGGAGAAGATCGTCACCTGCGCGAAGGCCGGGAGCGCGCTCGCGACGATCATCAGCAAAATTGCGACCAACCGCAGGGCGGAGTGGAGAGGCTTTGTCATGCGGGGAGTGCCGTCCATCAGTTTAGCAGACGGCGGACTGATCGCCGACGAACCTGAAGATTTTGTGACCAACGGCGCTGATCGCGGATCGGTGAACGGAAGCCTCGCGCCGGCTTGTGGTTCTCAGGCAGTGGTGCAGTGCCGTATCCACATCTGGCGCAGCGCCGCCTCGAAGTTGCGGGCAAAGCGTCGCGTGTCGCCAAGCGGCGAGGCCTGCAGCCGCGTACGCAGGCCGGTGCGCACCTGCGCCAGCTGTTCGAGGTCGGCGGCCCGCTTTACGGCCAGGGCCACATAGTCCCCGACGGTTTCGGCGATCCAGTCGTCGAGCCCCACGGTGTGCATCAGCGACGCCCCGACGCGCGAGATGAACCGGTCGCCCTTGAGCGTCACCACCGGCACGCCCATCAGCAGCGACTCGCACGTCGTGGTCGTCCCGTTGTAGGGGAACGGATCGAGCCCGATATCGAAGCGGTCGTACAGCGGCAGGTGGCGGCACCATCCATCCACCCACTCCAGCGTCGCGATCCGATCCGCCGCCACGCCGCGCTGCACCAACCCGTCAATCGCCGGCTGCGGGCCGACCACCCCCTGGTGCGCCTTGATCTGCAGCCTGCTGTCCGGAACGGCATCGAGTACCGCCGCCCAGGCGTCCAGCGTGGCGGAACTGAGCTTGTTGAGATTGTTGAACGAGCCGAACGTGACGTAGCCGTTGGCGCGTGCCGGCAGCGGGCCGACCGGGGGCGGCGCCTGGGTCGGGCTGAAGCAGAGATAGGCGTCGGGCAGCCGCCAGGGCTGCTCGACCGACTGCACAACTCGGTCGGGAAGCACGATGGCGTCGCCGAGGATATAGTCGATCGCCTCGTGCCCGCTCGTTCCGGAATAGCCCAGCCAGATCAAAGCAACCGGCGCCGGCTTGTAGGCAAATGCCTTGAGGCGTCCGCCCGCGGTGGGGCCGGACAGATCGATGAGGATGTCGATCCGGTCGCGCCGGACCTGCTCCGCCAGTTCCCGGTCCGTGAGTGAACTGGTGCCGCGCCAGTTGCGGATCAGGGCCTGGAACGCCTGGTTGACCGGGTCGCCGGTATCCGTGCCGGAATAGGCGAAGAGCTCGACCTGCGCCGGATCGAGCTCGCGCAGCACGCCCAGCAGGAACAGGGCGACGGCATGCTGGCGCAGATCGCTCGAGACGAGACCGACCCTGAGCCGACGGGAGGGATCGCGGTCTGCGTCAGCGGCCGCAAACCGCTGGATGCCGGCCGTCGCTGCCCGGGCATGCTGGCGTGCCTGCTCAAGCTGGCTCTCGATCGTGGTGCTGTCGACATAGTTGCGCAGGAAAGCAAGGCGACCGGCCAGTTCCGGATTCATCGCGGACGCGTTGGCCTGTTCCATCGCCGAGATCGCCTCGACGATCTTGCCCTGCTTGCGCAACAGGCTGGCCAGCGCGGCGAAGTAGTCGGGGTCGGTATTGCCATCCTCGACGATGGCACGAAGCATGGCCTCTGCCTCCGCGGTGAGACCGGCGCTGCGCAGGGTCAGCGCCATGTTGTTGCGATAGCCGGCCTTGCCGGGCGCCAGCTCGATCGCCTTGCGATGGCTCTCCAGGGCTTCCTCGTACCGACCCACCATGCCGAGCGCATGGCCGAGGCCGCTATGCAACCCGGCTCGCCCCGGCTGCAGGGCGAGGGCCCGTCGAAACGGCTCGATGGCCTCGGGGTAGCGGTCGCGCCGGCTCAGCGCCGTGCCGAGATTGCCCCATGCATCGACCGAAGCGGGCGCCAGCTCGGTGGCCCGTCGTGCCACCTCGATCGCTTCGTCGAAGCGGGAGGCGGCCACCAGGGCCGACGCCAGGTTCGAGCGGGCGCGGGCATCGTCGGGACGCAGGCGGACCGCCTGGCCGATCAGCCGGGCCCCCTCGACCGGATCGCCCTGCTGCATGCGCACCACGCCCAGCATGTGCAATGCTTCGCCATGCCCGGGCTCCAGGCCAATGACTGCCTCGTAGCCGGCCGCTGCCGCATCGAGACGACCCTGCTGGTGGGCGGCGAAGGCTTGCTCGAAGGCGGCGGCGGCGGTCGTCACGGTCGGTCCCCTGGTTGTTGCGGGCGAAGTCTTGCCCGAACCGTCGGCCCGACACCAGCCGGGGGTTCGCGAAGTCCAAAACGCAAAACCCCGCCGGCTTGCGCCTGCGGGGTTTGTTGTTTCGGTTTCGTATGAGACCACATGTTTTTGGCAGACCCGGCAGCGACCTACTCTCCCAGGCCTTAAGACCTAGTACCATCGGCGCAAAGGGTTTTAACGTTCGAGTTCGGGATGGGATCGGGTTCTGGGACCCTCGCAATTACCACCGGATCGGCGAAAAACATGCGGGTGAATTCTGGCTTTTTTGAACTTTGATCTGGGTACCGATCGTAGCGTCCTTGCCGCAATTGCTTGCGGGCATGGACTAATGAGAACGATCAAGACAATCGAGCTATTAGTACCGGTCAGCTTCACACATCGCTGCGCTTCCACATCCGGCCTATCAACGTGGTGGTCTTCCACGGCTCTCAAGGGAATGCTCGTTTTGAAGGAGGCTTCCTGCTTAGATGCTTTCAGCAGTTATCCCGTCCGAATATAGCTACCCTGCAATGCCGTTGGCACGACAACAGGTCCACCAGAGATTCGTCCAACCCGGTCCTCTCGTACTAGGGTCAGCTCTTCTCAACATTCCTACACCCACGGCAGATAGGGACCGAACTGTCTCACGACGTTCTGAACCCAGCTCACGTACCACTTTAAATGGCGAACA
>NZ_JAFKHE010000028.1 GCF_017307495.1 Devosia sp.
TGGAGAGAACCAGCCGCGCACGCTCCCTCACGGCAGCGGTCTCACCCAGACCTCGATAAGACCGGCGCGGCGACGGCCGTTTCATTTGCGGACTACCCGCGTGGCCCTGAACCGCGCCGGTCACCCCGCCCATCCATCACCCGGAGCCGCAAGGCGGCCGGATGCGTCGTCGTGGCGAATTCCGGATATAAAGCTTTCTTTATGTCCCGGTTGCTAGGCTTGGCGCGGTTCAGTATAAGCCGGTCAAACACGACCGACAGGAGACAGGGCCGATGGCCAGCAACAACGACTACGTGGTCGCCGATATCGGCCTTGCCGACTATGGCCGCAAGGAAATCGGCATGGCCGAGATCGAGATGCCCGGGCTGATGGCGATCCGCGAGGAATATGCGGCCAGGCAGCCGCTGAAGGGCGCGCGCATCGCCGGCTCGCTGCACATGACCATCCAGACCGCCGTGCTGATCGAGACGCTCAAGGCTCTCGGCGCGGATGTGCGCTGGGTCAGCTGCAACATCTTCTCGACCCAGGACCATGCCGCCGCCGCGATCGCCGCCGCCGGCATCCCGGTGTTCGCCAGGAAGGGCGAAACGCTCGAGGAATACTGGGACTACACCGACCGGATGATGGACTGGCCCGGCGGCACCACGCCCAACATGATCCTCGACGATGGCGGCGACGCCACCATGCTGGTGTTGACTGGCGCCAAGGCCGAGACCGACGTGTCGGTGCTCGACAACCCGCACAGCGGGGAAGAGGAGATCTTCTTCGCCACGATCAGGAAGCGCCTCGCCAGGGAACCGCACTTCTATTCGAAGATCCGCGCCAATATCCGCGGCGTGTCGGAAGAGACGACGACGGGCGTGATGCGGCTCTACCAGCTGCAGCAGAAGGGCGAGCTGCCCTTCCCGGCGATCAACGTCAACGACAGCGTCACCAAGTCGAAGTTCGACAACAAGTACGGCACGCGTGAATCGCTGGTCGACGCCATCCGCCGCGGCACCGACGTGATGCTGGCCGGCAAGGTGGCGATCGTGTGCGGCTATGGCGACGTCGGCAAGGGCTCGGCCCAGTCGCTGCGCGGCGCCGGCGCCCGCGTGCTGGTCACCGAGGTCGATCCGATCTGCGCGCTGCAGGCGGCAATGGACGGCTACGAGGTGGTGACGCTCGAGGATGCGGCGCATCGCGCCGACATCGTCGTCACCGCCACGGGGAACAAGGACGTCGTCACCCTCGACGACATCCGCAACCTCAAGGACATGGCGATCGTCTGCAACATCGGCCACTTCGACAACGAGATCCAGGTTGCGGAACTGCGCAACTACAAGTGGACCAACGTCAAGCCGCAGGTCGACATCGTCGAGCTCGCGCCGGGCAGGCGCATCGTGCTGCTGTCCGAAGGGCGCCTGGTCAACCTCGGCAATGCCACCGGCCACCCGAGCTTCGTGATGAGCGCCTCGTTCGCCAACCAGACGCTGGCGCAGATCGAGCTGTGGACCAATGCCGACAAGCTGGACAAGGCCGTGCACGTGCTGCCCAAGCATCTCGACGAGAAAGTCGCCGAACTGCACCTGAGCAAGCTGGGCGCCAAGCTCACCAGGCTCAGCAAGGGCCAGGCCGACTATATCGGCGTCAGCGCCGAAGGGCCGTTCAAGTCCGAGCAGTACCGCTACTGAGTTTTCGAAGGGCGCCCACGAGGCGCCCTTTCTTTCTTGCCGTTGCACTTCCAGCGTCCGCCTTCTCCCCTTGCGGGAGAAGGTCAGGCGGAGAGTGAGGGGATCACCCCCCACCCCCCGCAAAAAAACCCGCCCAAATCACCGCGGCGTTAACGAAGCGTTCACTGTTCGGACTCCGGTCAACACCCTATCTGGCCACGATCCCCGCTCTTCACATGCAATTTGACTCTTTTTGCGCGAATCCCCGCCCGGTAATGTCGGGTGATTCGGCGGTTACGGGTTCTTGTCCCGCCGGACACGCGGCGAATCACGGGGCTCGGCGCGGCAGTTTTGAGTGGTCACGCCTTCGAACCGGAAAAGTCTGCAACTTTTCCTGAAGGCGCTCAGGTGCGGTGTATCGCCGGCCATTGCGGCGGCGAGAGCGGCAATTTCGGGTTAGGGGCAGTCTATGGCGCCGGATCGGGTCCGGAACGATTGGGGATTCGCGGGGACGGTTGCGAGCCTCGTGACCCTGCTGAGCGCGTCGCCAGCCCTGGCCCAGGGCATCAGCTCCGGCAACGTCATGGGCGCCGCCCCCGTCGCCATCGCGCTGGGCGCCGGCGCCTTCGCGCTGATAGCGGTGGCGCTGGTGCGCCGCATGCTCAGAGACGGCCGCACCGCCCGACAGCGCGCCGCCGAGCAGATTTCGCGCCTGCGCGCCCGGGTCGACGAATACGAGGCGCTGCTCGCCGGCGGACGCGAGATCATCGTGCTGTGGGCCAACCCGGGCGAAGGCCCGCGCTTCCTCGGCCAGGCTTCGGCGTTGCTGCCGCCCGGCCGGCGGGCCGAGGCGGTGCTCGATTTCGCCACCTGGCTACCGGACGCCGATGCCGACCGGCTGGCGCGCGCCATCGAGGCGCTGCGCGTCGGCGGGCGCGGCTTCCAGCTGAACCTCGCGGCGAGGGACGGACGCACGGTGCGCGCCGTCGGCTCCCTGCTCGGCAACGGCGCGGCGCTGCGACTGCGGCCCGCCGTCGCGCCGGCGGCCGGTGAGACCGTGGCGACCATGCCCGCCCCCGCGGTTGCCGCCGAACCGGCGCCGACCGATACGGCCATGGCGCGCACGGTGCTCGCCAGCCTGGGCAAGCCCGCGTTCCTGCGCGACGGCTCCGGACGGCTCGTCTTCGCCAATGCGCCCTACCACGACCTGGCCCGGGCGCTGGGCCGCAAGACCAGCGAGAGCCAGCCGGCCGAGTTGATCGACCCCGGCCTGCTGCAGCGCAACCAGGCCGTGCCCGGCGATGCCCGCAAGCCGCAGGCCACGACGGTGACGCTCGGCGAACTGGGCGAGTTCGACGTCGTCGACTTCGCGGTCAACGGCGGCTCCGCCGGCTATCTGCACCCGCGGACCGACCCGGCCGCCAGGGACAACGGGCTGCATCACCTGAGCACCATCATCGAGGCGCTGGCCAGCCCGATCGCGATCTTCAACGCCAATCGCGAGCTGGTGCAGTTCAACCGCGCCTATCGCGACCTGTGGCAGCTCGATGCCAACTGGCTGCGGCTGGGGCTCGACGAGCGGGCCATCCTCGACAAGCTGCGCACCGAGGGCAAGCTCCCCAACGAGCCCGACTACCAGGGCTGGCGCACCCGGCACCTCAGCTCCTACCAGTTGCGCGGGCCGCGCGAGCTCGAGCCCTGGCACCTGCCCGACGGCCGCACCGTGCAGGTGATTGCGGCGCCGGCCGGCCCGAAGGGCGGGGTGATCTATGTGTTCGAGGACATCACCGACCAGTTGAACCTGAAGAGCCAGCACCAGGCGGTGCTGGACGTGCAGCGGTCGACGCTGAACGCACTGAGCGAAGCGGTGGCCGTGTTCGGCACCAACGGGCGGCTGACGCTCTCCAATCCCAAGCTGTCGACGCTGTGGAAGCTGCCGACCAACCTGTTCGCCGACAATCCGCATATCGACCAGATCGCCGAAGCGGCGGCCAAGGCCCTGCCCGACGACGGGGCAGCGATCTGGCGCGACCTCAAGCGCTCGATCATCGACCTCAATCCGACGCGCTCGGACCGGCAGGGTCGCATCACCCGCGCCGACGGCAAGCTGATCGACTACGCCGTGGTGCGCCTGCCCGACGGGCAGACGATGATGACCTTCCTCGACGTGACCGAGAGCGCCAACTACCAGCGCGTGCTCAAGGAGCGCAACGACGCTCTGATCACGGCCGACCGGCTGAAGGACGCGTTCGTCCAGAACGTTTCCTACGAGTTGCGCTCGCCGCTCACCAACATCATCGGCTTTGCCGACCTGCTGGCCTCGGGGGTCGCCGGTCAGCTCAACGACAAGCAGGCGAGCTACACCAACTACATCCGCGCCTCGAGCGCGACGCTGGGCGTGCTGATCGACAACATCCTCGACCTCGCGACGGTGGATGCGGGCATTGCCGAGCTGCAGCCCGAGCAGCAGGACGTCGCGGCGCTGGTCGAGAAGGCGCGCGCCGGGCTCACCGCCACCTTCCCCGAGGTCGATGGCGAACCGGCGCTCAACCTCAAGGTGGTGATCGAGCCGGACCTGCCGGTGTTCGTCGCCGACGGCACGCGCATCGTCAACGTGCTCTACAACCTGCTGTCGAACGCGGCCCGCTTCTCCGAGCCGGGCGGCGAGGTGAAGCTCACCGTCTCGGGCCGCACCGGGCGCCTCCAGTTCGTCGTCGAGGACGAGGGCGCCCCGATGTCGGAAGAGATGCGGCAGGCGCTGCTCGACCGCGACGACGCGCTGACCGGCGCGGCGCGGCAGCGCGGCGCCGGCCTCGGCCTCGCCATCGTGCGTGCCTTCGTCAACATGCATGGCGGCACGATCAGCATCGAGCGGCGCGAGCCGCGCGGCACGCGGGTGATCGTCAGCCTGCCCAGCGACGTGGCGCTGGCGGGCGCGGCCGAGTAGGGCTTTGCGCGCGACGGCAGCCTCGGCTATGCCCAAGCCATGAGCCAGACCCTCACCCTTGCCGACGACGATGCGACCGCCGCCCTGGGCCGCCGGCTCGCCGTCCGGCTCGAGCCCGGCGACCTGGTACTGCTCGAGGGCGACCTCGGCGCCGGCAAGACGGCACTGGCGCGCGCCATCGTCAGGACGCTGGTCGGGGACGAGCGGCTCGACGTGCCCTCGCCGAGCTTTGCCCTGGTGCAGCCCTACGAGGCGAACGGCCACCCGATCCTGCACGCCGATCTCTATCGCCTCGGCGATCCGCGCGAGGTCGACGAACTGGGCCTGTTCGACCGGCCCGATGCGATCGTGCTCGTCGAGTGGGCGGAGCGATCGGCCGAGGTGGTGGCGCAGGGGACGGTGCAGGTGACGCTGGCGGTGCCGCCGGGCGGCGCGGGCCGGGTGGCGACGGTGGCGTTTGCCGATGGGCGGACGGTGTAGCCGCACTTCCCCTCACCCTGGCCCTCTCCCCAGCGGGGAGAGGGGACGCGAGACCACGGACAGTGCCACATCGCCCCCTCTCCCCGCTGGGGAGAGGGTCGGGGTGAGGGGCAGTGCCCGCTGGACTTCCCCGGCCCTACCCGCTCAAATCGCTGCATGCGCCGCGACTCGCTCTTTTCCATCGCGCCCCACGCGCCCTTCCTTTCGACGCTCGCGGCGCGGGTGCTCGACGGCACGCTGTTGGGCGACTGGCGGCGCGAGGGGGCGTTCTGGCTCAGCGACGTCACCATCATCCTGCCGACGCGGCGCGCACGGCTGGCGCTGGCGGCGGAATTCGCGCGCCAATCGGGCGGGACGGCACTGCTGCCCGACATCCGCACCTTCGGCGGCGAGGTGGCGGACGAGGAGCCGTTCCTGCCGCCCTTCGATGCACCGGCGATCGCGCCGGCGGCCTCGGCGCTCGAGCGGCGGCTGACGCTGTCACACCTGGTGCGGCTGTTCGCCGAGCAGGCCGGGAGCTTCGCCACGCCCCCCAACGCGGCAGAAATCTTCTGGCTCGCCGACTCGCTGGGCGAGGTGGTGGACGATTTCACCATCGAGGGGGTCTCGCCCGACCAGCTGAAGGACCTGGTGCCCGAGAGCCTGGCGGAGAACTGGCAGCAGATCCTGAGGTTCCTCGACGTGGCGCTCAAGGCCTGGCCGGCGATCCTCGCCGAACAGGGCAAGATCGACGCCGCCGCGGCGCGCAACGAGCGGCTGCTGCGGCAGGCCGGGGCCGCCGCGCACATCTACGGCGACCGGCCGGTGATCGCGGCCGGCTCCACCGGCTCGATCCCGGCGACGGCAGCGCTGCTCAAGGCGATCGCGGAACTGCCGCGCGGCGTGCTGGTGCTGCCGGGGCTCGACACCGGCTTGTCGCCGGAGCAGCACGAACGGATGCTCACGGGCGGGACAACGCAGGGCCACCCGCAATACGGGCTGATGAAGCTGCTGCGCAGCCTCGAGGCCGGCATCGGCGACGTGGTCGAGCTGGCGGGCGCGCATCCGCGAACGACGCTGGCCCGTGCCGCCCTCGCCCCGGCCAGCGAGACCCCGAACTGGCCGGGCTGGCGGGCGGCGTTGCCGGTCGCCGATGCGCTGGCGGGGGTCTCGATCCTCGCCGCGCGCAACGCCGATGTCGAGGCGCGGGCGATCGCGCTCGCGGCCCGCGCCAAGCTGGCGGACGGCAAGACCGTCGGCATCATCGCGCGCGACCAGACCCTGGCCCGCCGCATCGCGGTGGAGCTCAAGCGCCACGGCATCGCGGTCGACGATGCGGCAGGAACCCCGCTCTACCAGTCGGGCGCCGGCCGCCTGGCGCGGCAGGTGCTGGCGGCCGCGGCGAGCGACTATGCGGCGATCGACATCATCGCGCTGCTGCGCAACGCGGCGGTGTCGCTGGGGCTCGACCGGCTCGACGTGCGCCGCGCGGCGGATCATCTGGATCTCAGGCTGCGCCGCATCCGTCCCCTGCCGGGGCTGGCCGGGTTGCACGGCCTCGCCGACCGGGACGACGTGCGCGCGGTGCTGACGCAGGTGGGCGCGGCGATGGAGCCGGTTACGGCGCTGCAGGCACAGGCCTCGCTGACCGCTCCCGAGCTGGCTGCGGCGCTGCGCCAGACCCTGGGCGCGCTCGCTCCCGACACGGAGCCGCCCGGCATGGTCGAGTTCCGGCGCTGGGCCGAGGACCTGGCGGCCACCGAGCAGGCCGGCACGCCGTTTCCGCCCAACGACCTCGATGCGGTGCTGGCGGCGCTGCTGGCCGGCGCCAAGGCGCAGGGGCCGGTGTCGCAGCGCGACGACATCCACATCTGGGGCGAGCTCGAGGCGCGGCTGCAGAATCCGGACCTGATGATCCTTGCCGGAATGAACGAGGACATCTGGCCGGCCGTCGCCGATCCCGGCCCGTGGCTCAGCCGCGGCATGCGCATCGGCATCGGGCTCGAGCCGCCGGAGCGGCAGCAGGGGCTGGCGGCGCACGATTTCGCCATGGCGTTCGGCAATGCCGAGGTGCTGATCGCCTATGCCGAGCGCATCGGCACCTCACCCGCCCTGCCCTCGCCGCTCCTGCAGCGCATCGATGCGTTCATCGGGGAGGCAGAGGCGAGAGCGCTGCGCGAACGTGGGGCGGTGTGGCTCGCCCAGGCCGAGGCGATCGACCATGCCGGCGTGCCGCGCCCGGCGCCGCGGCCAATGCCCAACCCGCCGGCCAGCCTCCGCCCGCGCAAACTGTCGATCACCGAGGTCGAGCCGCTGATGCGCTCGCCCTACGACATCTATGCCAAGCGCGTTCTCGGCCTCTACCGGCTCGAACCGCTCGGCACCGAGCCAAGCGCGCGCGAGCGCGGCACCATGATCCACGGCGTGTTCGAGCGCTTCATCCGCGACGGGCTGGATGTCGAGGCGGCCGATGCGCTGCCCACGATGATGGGATTTGCCCGGCAGGCCTTCGAGGGGCTCGACGCGATCAAGGAGCGGCGCGACATCTGGCTCAAGCGCTTCGAGCGCGCGGCGCGGCAGTTCCTCGACTACGAGCGGAGGCGCGACCCGCACATCGCCGCGCGCCACGCCGAGCTCAGGGGGGAGTGGGTGTTCCCGACGCTCGACAATTTCACCCTCGTGGGCAAGGCCGACCGGCTCGACGTGAAGCGCGACGGCACGCTCGAGATCATCGACTTCAAGACCGGCGGCGTGCCGGCGCCCGGCGACATGCGCGCCTTCGATGCGCCGCAGCTGTTGCTCGAGGCGGCGATGGCGCGCGCCGGCGTATTTGCCGAACTGGGGCCGGTCCACAGTTCGGCGCTGACCTACATCAAGATCGGCCTCGGGCCGGCGGCCTTCCAGGTCATGCCGTTCAGGCTGCCCAAGGGCCTGGAGCTGATGGATGCAGTGGGCGAGATCGAGCGTCGCCTGCAGCGCCATGTCGACGCCTTCCTGCTGCATGACGGGTTGCCGATGACGGCGCGCATCCGGCCGCGGGCCGAGACGGGACGCAAATCCTTCCCTGGCGACTACGATCACCTGGCGCGCACCGACGAATGGACGCTGACGGCGGGGGTGGACGATCCATGAGAACCCAACAATGAGCCGGCGTCTCCTCAAGCCCATGCCGGAGCAGATCGTGCTGCGCCAGCGCGATGCCTCGGACCCCGAGCGCAGCGTTTGGGTGACGGCGAACGCCGGCTCGGGCAAGACCTATGTGCTGACCGCCCGCGTGCTGCGCCTGCTGCTCAGTGGCGCCAAGCCGGAAGAAATCCTCTGCCTGACCTACACCAAGGCGGCCGCGGCGGAGATGCGCGGCCGCGTGGCCGAGCGCTTGGGGACGTGGGCGCTGGCGAGCGAGGACGATCTCACCGCCGAACTCACCGGGCTCAGCGGCAGGCCGCCGACCGACGACATGCGGCGACGCGCCCGCGCGCTGTTCGCGCACGCCCTCGAGGCGCCGGGCGGGCTGCGCATCCAGACCATCCACGCCTTCTGCGAGAGCGTGCTGCATCGCTTCCCGCGCGAGGCGGGCGTGCCGTTCGATTTCAGCGTGCTCGAGGAACACCAGCGCGACCTGATGCTGCTCGAAGCGCGCGAAACCGTGATCGCGCAAGGCCTGCGCGGCAGCGGCGAGGCGGCGGCGGTGGAGACGCTGTTCGGCCTGATGAGCGATTTCTCGATCGAGCAGGCGATCCTCGAGGCGCTGAACCAGCAGCGCAACCTGCGCCGCGTGCTGGCCGACCCGATGCGGGCCAAGCGCGAGCTCAGGCAACTGGTCGGCCATGCCGGGACGATCGACGAGGTGCTCGACGAGCTCAGCTCGGGCTACACGCTGAGCCGGGCCGACCACGCCGAGATCTTCCGGCTGGTCGCGCCGGACCCCGGGGGCACCGGCTTCGTCGATCGGCTCGCCGAGGTTGATCCAGCGCGCCCCGAGCCCGATACGCTGATCGATGCCTTCCTCACCCAGGCCGACCGCACGCTGCGCAAGACCCTGCTCAAGAGGGCTACGGCAGCGCTGATCCCCGAGATCGCAGATCGTCTCGCGGCGGAGGGCGAACGCGTCGAGCGCCTCTACGGCAAGCTGGTCAAGGCCGAGCTGATCGCCCGCAGCGAAGCCATGCTCGACGTGGTCGCCGCCATCTCGGCGCATTACGAGAAGGCCAAGCGCGCCCGCTCGCTGCTCGATTTCGACGACCTGATCGAAAAGCTGGCGGCGCTGCTGCGCAACGAGGCGCAGGGCCTGTGGGTGCGCTACAAGCTCGATGCCGGCCTCAGCCACATCCTCGTCGACGAGGGGCAGGACACCAACCCGCTGCAGTGGCAGGTGGTGGGAGCATTGATCGACGACTTCTTTTTCGGCGACAGCGCCGCCGACCGGCCGCGCACCCTGTTCGCGGTGGGCGACCAGAAGCAGTCGATCTTCTCGTTCCAGGGCGCCGATCCGGCCGTGTTCGTCGATGCCGGCCGGCAATATGCGTTCAGCGCCAAGGCCGCCGATTTCGAGATCACCCACGTGCCGCTGCGCCACAGCTTTCGCACGCTGCCCAATGTGCTGAACGCGGTGGACGAGGTGTTCAAGCGGCCCGACCTGCGCGCCGGCGCGCTCGAGGAGACAGGTGTCGTTCATGATACGGCACGATCCGAGGGCGGCGGCGTGGTGACATTGTGGCGGCCGATCCAGGACGAGGCGGAGCCAACCGACCCCGACAACTGGCCGACCGAGCCGCCGCTGATCCAGACGCAGAGCGCGCAGCGCAAGGTGGCCGAGCGCATCGCCCGGGAAATCCGAGGCTGGATCGATCTGAAGCGCCCGCTCGGCCCGCGCGGCCGGCCGGTGCGCGCCGACGACGTGCTGATCCTCGTGCAGGTGCGCAGCGTGCTGTTCCACGAGATCATCCGGGCCCTGATCCGCGAGCGCATCCCGACGCCGGGCGCCGACCGGCTGGCGGTCACCACGCATATCGGCGTGCTCGACATGATGGCGCTGGGCGACGTGTTGAGTAATCCGGCCGACGACCTGCAGCTGGCGGCCCTGCTGCGCTCGCCGCTGTTCGACGTCAGCGAGGAGGACCTGCTGGAGCTGGCGCAGCCGCGCGGCGAAAACGAGCGGCTCTACTGGGCGATGAAAGGCTCGACCATCCCGTCGGTACAGGCGGCATTCGAGCAGCTCGAGAGCTGGCGCAACCGGCTCGATTTCGAGCGGCCGTTCAACTTCTACGCCGACGTGCTCTATGCCGGCGGCGGCCTCAGGCGCATGCGCTCGCGCTTCGGCAGCGAGATCGACGACGTGATGGCGGAGTTCCTCGACCTTGCGCTCGAGCACGAGCAGGCGCCACAGCCTTCGCTGCTCGGCTTCCTCGCCGAGCTGCGCTCGCGCGAGGTGATCATCAAGCGCGAACTGGCCGAGGGCGGCGCGGGCGTACGGGTGATGACGGTGCATGGGGCCAAGGGCCTCGAAGCCCCGATCGTCATCCTCGCCGACGCGGCAACCACCGAGCGCGGGCGCGACCGGCGCAGCATCTACCTGCGGGCCAACCCGCCGCTCTTCATCCACGCCTCGTCCGCCGCGACGCATGTGGACGAGACGCGCGCGTTCAAGGACGAAGCCGACGGCGACCAGCAGGCCGAGTACTGGCGCAAGCTCTATGTCGCCATGACGCGGGCCGAGGACGAACTGTATGTCACGGGCTACCTCACCAAGATGGGGAAGGTCGAGGGCAGCTGGTACGAGGCGATCGAACAGGGCCTGAGCCCGCTGAGCGAGCCGGTGCTCGATGCCGAGGGCAAGCCGACGGCGCTGATCTATCCACGCGAGCGGCAGGTGGCAGCCCCGGCCGCCGCGGCGGCACAGCTGTCGCTCGACATGGCGCCGCCGCTGGTGCTGCCCCCCTTGCCGCCGCACCGGGCCCGGCAGGTCATCCGTCCGTCATCGGTCGACGCCCCGGCCGACCCCGAGCGGGCCCTGCAGACGCGCCTCGAGCAGAGCCTCGATCCGGAGACGGCGCGGCTCGCGGGCACGGCGCTGCATGCGCTGCTGCAACACCTGTCGCGGACGCCTCCCGAGCAGCGCGCGACAGTCGCCGCGCGGGCCCTGCCCCTGCTGCTGCCGGAAGCGCCGTCGCAGCACGAAGGGCTGGCGGGAAAGGCGATCTCGATCCTGTCGCGGCCGGACCTCGCACATCTGTTCGGACCCAACAGCCGGGCCGAAGTGCCGTTCCTCGCCACGGCACTGCGCAACAGCCAAACGGTGACCATTGCCGGCCGCATCGACCGTCTGGTGGAAAGCGCGGACGAAATCCTGCTCGTCGATTTCAAGTCCGATGCCAGCCCGGCGATGGAACCCGATGGCATTCCAGGCGCTTACCAGAGGCAGCTGGCGCTCTATGCGCTCGCTGCAAGCCAGCTTTTCCCCCGCCATGCGGTCAGCGCCGCTATTCTCTGGACTAGCTTGGAATCGCTGGTAAAATTGTCACCGGCTGTTTTGGCGGAAGCGGCCCGGGGCTTCACCGTGCAGTGACATTCATTGAACGGATGCTGGACTCTACCTAGCTTTTGGATCAAACAGACCGCCGCTTTCAACCCAAAAGGCAAATTCTTATGACAACCCACGTTTCCGACGCCAATTTTGGCGAGGAAGTCCTGTCCTCGAAAGAGCCCGTACTCGTCGACTTCTGGGCCGAGTGGTGCGGCCCGTGTCGCGCCATTTCTCCGGTCCTCGAAGAGCTGTCGAGCGAGCTCCAGGGCAAGGTGAAGATCGTCAAGCTGAACGTCGATGAGAACCCGAACACCACCGTCAAGTACGGTGTGCGGTCGATCCCGACGATGATCCTGTTCAAGGGCGGCGAAGCCGCCGACATGAAGATCGGCGCCGGTACCCCCAAGGCGGGCCTCGCCAAGTGGCTGGAGAGCCACGCCGCCTGAGGGCGCGGGCACTCGCCTGAGACTTCGATCAACGCCGCTGGCCCAGCCGGCGGCGTTTTTGCCTGGGGGGCCGCGCAGGCCCCTCACGGAGGCCGTTCCGGCGACAGTGGGAATGTCGTTCCGCCCACCAAAGCGTGAAAACCCATTCCTTTCCTTCCGCTGCGACTCCCGCTAGCTTCCATCGGCAATCAACGATGGAGGCTCGGTTGGGCCAGCGCGTGAACGACCAGAATTTCGATGCCGAAGTGCTCGGCGCCAAGGAACCCGTGCTGGTGGACTTCTGGGCCGAATGGTGCGCGCCGTGCAAGGCGATGGACCCCATCCTCGACCAGCTTGGCGAGGAGCTTGCCGGCAGGGTGAAGATCGTCAAGCTTGACGTCGACAACAACCCGGGCACCACCGTCAAATACAATGTCCGCGCCATGCCGACGCTCATCGTGTTCAAGGATGGCGAGCCGGTTGACTACAAGGTCGGGGCCGGCCAGTCGCGTGTGCAGCTGATCAAGTGGCTGGACCAGTTCGCGGCCTGATTTGCGGCGCGACACGCGGCCCGTGCTCAATGTCGGCCGGCAGCGCGAGCGACAGGGCCGCTGAGCCTGCCGCTCCCCTCCCGCCCTGAGGGGAGGGGTTGGGGGTGGGGGTCCATCGGTGATCACCTGGCCACCCCCTCCCTCGATCCCTCCCCTCAAGGGGGAGGGAGGCACACCGTCCCCCAGTCAGGTCGGCGGCGTGCCGTTCTGGTGCAGCACGTGGCCGGCGAGGTAGAGCGAGCCGGCAAAGACCACGCGCATCGGGTGGCCGAGCGCCGCTGCGGCGGCGAGCGCGTTGAGGATCGACGCCGATTCCACCGCATCGAACCCGGCTGCTCGCGCCTCGGCAGCGATGGCGGCGGCGGGATGCGCGTTCGGCTCGCCCGGGATGGTGAGGGCGAAGACCTTCTCGGGCATGCCGGCGAAGGGGGCGAGGAAATCGGCGGGCTTGCGCGTGTTCATCAGGCCCATGATCAGCACCATGGGCAGGTGGCGATTGTCGTCCATCTGTCTCAGCGCCAGGGCCAGGGCGGCGGCGCCGTGGGCGTTGTGGCCGCCGTCGAGCCAGAGTTCGGAACCCTCGGGCAGCATCTGCAGCAGCGTGCCATGCACGGGCGCGAGACGGGCCGGCCATTGGACCGAACGCAGGCCCTCGGCAATCTGCGCCTCGCTCACCGGCAGGCCGAAATGGCGGGTCGCGGCAATGGCGAGCGCGGCGTTGTCGAACTGGTGCGGCCCGATCAGCGCCGGCGGCGGCAGGTCGAGCAGCCCTTGCTCGTCGTGGTAGACCAGCCGGCCATCCTCGGGGCGGCCGTCGAAGTCCTCGCCCATCACCAGCGGGGTGATGCCGAGCCTGGCCGCCCGGCGCACCAGCACGTCGCGGCCCTCGGCGCGCTGGCGGCCGAACACGGCCCTGGCGCCGCGCTTGAGGATGCCGGCCTTGCTCACCGCGATCTCGCCCACCGTGTTGCCGAGGAAGGCCTGGTGGTCGTAGTCGACGGGCGTGATGACGACGCCCAGCGGGTGCTTGACGACGTTCGAAGCGTCATAGGTGCCGCCCATGCCGGTCTCGAGCAGCAGGTAATCCGCCTTCACCTCGGCAAACAGCTTGAATGCCGCGGCCGTGGTGATCTCGAAGAAGGTGATCGGATCGCCGCCGTTCGCCTCTTCACAGAACAGCAGAGCCTGGTTGAGCTTGCGCGACGACACCAGCTTGCCGGCGAGGCGAATGCGCTCGTTGAAGCGTACGAGGTGCGGCGAGGTCATCACATGCACCTTCTTGCCCGAGGCCTCGAGGAAGGCGCGCAGATACGCGATGGTCGAGCCCTTGCCGTTGGTGCCGGCCACGTGGATCACCGGCGGCAGGTGGTCCTCCGGATGGCCGATCTTGCCCAGCAGCCGCTCGATGCGATCGAGGCTCAGGTCGATAAGCTTTGGATGCAGCGCGAGGAGGCGCTTCAGGATGGCGTCGGTGCGGGACACGGGAACCAGATTCTCGAACAGCAGCATGGCGCGCTTCTAGCACCCCGATATCGCTCGATGAAGGGCGTGCCGTTACTCGGCGTGCGCGGCCTCCGGCACGCCGACGAGGTCGTCGCCGGCACCGGCCGCCACCGGGGTCGCGAGGCGGGCCGGGGCGCTTTCGCTCAGTTCCTCGCGCTGCGGCGCCTTGGTCAGGAGCCCGACGATGGAACCGATGGTCTCGCGCAGGTTGTGGCGGTGGACGACCATGTCGACCATGCCGTGCTCGTACAGGTATTCCGAACGCTGGAAGCCCTTTGGCAGCTTCTCGCGAATGGTCTGCTCGATGACGCGCGGGCCGGCAAAGCCGATCAGCGCGCCCGGCTCGGCCAGGTGCACGTCGCCCAGCATGGCATAGGACGCGGTGACGCCGCCGGTCGTGGGGTTGGTGAACACCACGATGAAGGGCAGTCCGGCCTCGCGCAGGCGCAGCACGCCGACGGTAGTGCGCGGCATCTGCATCAGGGAGAGCACGCCCTCCTGCATGCGGGCGCCGCCCGAGGACACGAAGAGGATGAAGGGCGTCTTCCGGTGCGCGGCGGTCTCGAGGCCGGTGACGATGGCCGAGCCGGCAGCCATGCCGAGCGAGCCGCCCATGAAATCGAAATCCTGCACGGCGACGGTGACGGCCTGGCCGAACAGCTCGCCGGTCGCGACCGTGACGGCGTCCTCGGCGCCGGTCTTCAGGCGCTGCTCCTTGAGGCGATCGACATAGCGCTTGCTGTCCCGGAACTTCAGCGGATCGGTGGCCACCTGCGGCAGCGGCACGGTGTCGTACCTGCTGTCGTCGAGGAAGGTCGCGAGCCGGTCGGAAGCCTTGATCTTCATGTGGTAGCCGGAATTGGGCACCACCCACATGTTGGCCTCGAGGTCGCGGTAGAACAC
Source organism: Devosia sp. (assembly GCF_017307495.1). Classification (GTDB taxonomy): domain Bacteria; phylum Pseudomonadota; class Alphaproteobacteria; order Rhizobiales; family Devosiaceae; genus Devosia_A. The sequence continues at coordinate 14,964 of NZ_JAFKHE010000028.1, forward strand.
CATCTCGCCCGACTCGGGGTCCTTGACCCAGAGGTTCTCCGATCCGGTGTCCTTCGGCTTCAAGAAGGAGCGGATGCGGGGACGGACGACGTTGTTGATCCAGTTCATTGCCTAGCCTGTGCAGCTGCCGCTTTGCCGGTGCGTTGGGGCACCGGATGCGGGCCTATATGGTGATTGTGGCGAATATTATCAGCATCGCTCCCCGTGGTTAAGCCACGGGGCTGGCCTTGGTAACCGGATTTGGTGGCTCAGGCGATAGCCGCCACACCGGACGGCGGCGGAATTTCGCGGCCCGCGTCTCGTGCGGCCTCGAGCCACATCTCGATGGCGTCCTGCACGTTTGCGATCGCCTCCTCCGGCGTCTCACCGTCGCTCATGCAGCCCGGCAGATCGGGCACTGTCGCAGCAAACCCGCCGCCATCCGCCGCAGACAGGGGCGAGACGATCACGGGGTAAGTGAGCTGGGTCATCCCGAGTACTTCGTCCTAGATACCTTGAGCACCACCGTCGCACTTAGGGCATCGTCTATGGTGAAAATCTGAGCCGTTCGCGCCGTAAACATGACCACACCCATCGCGCTCGCATTGCAGCGCCCACTGATTGTGGTCGGTGCCCCTGAACTCGGTCTTCCGCAGTAGGCGCTGTCTATTGCGATTGATTTCGCCTTCCTCCGCCACTTCGCCTTCCTCAGGCCGCCTTGGCCCGCTTCACGCCGCTCGCGAGGCCCGCGACCATGGTGGTCACTGCCGCGACCGTGCCAGCGGTGGCCTTGCCGTTGTCGAGCGAGCCGAGCACCGCGTTGCAGATCGCCGTGCCGACGGCGACGCCGTCGGATTCGCGACCGAACGTGGCAGCATCGTCGGCCGTCTTGATGCCGAAGCCGACGACCACGGGCAGGTCGGTATGGCTCTTGATCCGCTGGACGGCGGCGCCCACTCCGGCGTTCGCCTTGATGGTCGCGCCGGTGATGCCGGTCATCGAGACGTAGTAGACGAAGCCCGAGGTGTTGTTCAGCACGGCCGGCAGGCGCGCGTCGTCGGTGGTCGGCGTGGCGAGGCGGATGAAGTTGAGGCCGGCCTTCAGCGCCGGGATGCAAAGCTCCTCGTCTTCCTCGGGCGGCAGGTCGACGACGATCAGGCCGTCGACGCCCGCGGCCTTGGCGGCGGCGAGGAAGGCGTCGACGCCGAAGATGTAGATGGGGTTGTAGTAGCCCATCAGCACGATGGGGGTCTCGTCGTCCTTGCGGCGGAAGGCCTCGACCATGGCCAGGGTCTTCTTCATGTTCTGGCCCGCCGCCAGCGCGCGCTGGCCGGCGGCCTGGACGCCGGGGCCATCGGCCATCGGGTCGGAGAACGGCATGCCGAGTTCAATGATATCGGCGCCGGCAGCCGGCAGCGCATCGAGGATGGCCTGGCCGGTGGCGGGGTCGGGATCGCCCGCCATGGTGTAGGTGGCGAGCGCCGGACGGCCCTCGGCGACACATTTGGCAAAGCGGGCGGGAATGCGGGTGGTCATCTACTCGATCAATCCCAGGTAACGGCCGACGCTCTCGACATCCTTGTCGCCGCGGCCCGAGAGGCAGAGGACGATGGTCTCGTCCTTCTTCATGGTCGGCGCCAGCTTGATCACTTCGGCGAGGCCGTGGGCGCTCTCCAGCGCCGGGATGATGCCCTCAAGCTTGGTGCAGAGCTGGAAGGCCTCGAGCGCCTCGTTGTCGGTGATCGGCACGTAGGTGACGCGCTTGGTGTCGTGAAGGTACGAGTGCTCGGGACCCACGCCGGGATAGTCGAGGCCGGCCGAAATGGAGTGGCCCTCGAGGATCTGGCCGTCGGCGTCCTGCAGCAGGTAGGTGCGATTGCCGTGCAGCACGCCGGGGCGGCCGCCGGTCATCGAGGCGGCGTGGCCGTTCTCGACGTCGATGCCGTGCCCGCCGGCTTCGGCGCCATAGAGGCGAACCGACGGATCGTCGAGGAAGGCATGGAAGGTGCCGATGGCGTTCGAGCCGCCGCCCACGCAGGCCACGACGGCATCGGGCAGCTTGCCCTCGGCCTCGAAGAACTGGGCCTTGATCTCCTCGCCGATCACCGACTGGAAGTTGCGCACCATCTCGGGATAGGGGTGCGGGCCGGCGGCGGTGCCGATCAGGTAGTAGGTCGTCTCGACATTCGTCACCCAGTCGCGCAGCGCCTCGTTCATGGCGTCCTTGAGCGTGCCGGCGCCGGAGGTGACCGGGCGGACCTCGGCGCCGAGCATCTTCATGCGCAGCACGTTCGGCCACTGCCGCTTCACGTCGGTGGCGCCCATGAAGATGGTGCAGGGCAGGCCGAAGCGGGCGCAGACCGTGGCGGTGGCGACGCCATGCTGGCCAGCGCCGGTCTCGGCGATGATGCGGGTCTTGCCCATGCGCTGGGCCAGCAGGATCTGGCCGATGCAGTTGTTGAGCTTGTGCGAGCCGGTGTGGTTCAGTTCCTCGCGCTTGAAGTACACCCTGGCGCCGCCAAGTTGCGCGGTAAGGCGCTCGGCGAAATAGAGCGGCGAGGGCCGGCCGGTATAGTGCTCGCCGAGATCCTTGACCTGGGCCTGGAAGGCGGGATCGACCTGGGCGGCACGATAGGCCTTCTCGAGGTCGAGGATCAGCGGCATCAGCGTCTCGGCAACGAAGCGGCCGCCATAGATACCGAAACGACCCTGCTCGTCGGGGCCGTTGCGAAGGGAGTTGGCCCGGATCGCAGTCACTTGTCGCTAGCTCCTATGGGTGCGCGGCGCGCGCACTGTCGATGAAGGCCCTGATCAGTGCCGCGTCCTTGACGCCGGGCGCGGTCTCGACGCCGGATGAGACATCGACGCCCATTGGCCGAACGGCCCTGATCGCCTCGCCCACCGTCGCGGGAGTAAGGCCACCGGAAAGCATGAACGGCACGCTGGGGTCAAGCGCCTTGAGCAGGCCCCAGTCAAACGACACGCCCAGCCCTCCGGGCCGGTCCGCACCCTTGGGCGGCTTGGCGTCGAGCAGGATCCGGTCGGCCGCCTCGACGAAGTCGGCGACCCGCGCCACGTCCTCGGCGGTGCCGATGGAAAGCGCCTTGAGAATGGCGATGCCGGCCTCGTCGCGGATGGCCTCGACGCGATGCGGGGTTTCCGGTCCGTGCAGCTGGATCCAGTCCGGCGACAGGGCCGCGACTTCCATCACCGTCGAGTTGTCCGGATTGACGAGGACGACGCAGGTTTCGACCCGCCCCCGGGCCTTCGAGATCAGCTCCTGCAACGTCTCCAGCCCGACATGCCGCGGACTGCGCTCGAAATGCATGAAGCCGACGATGTCGGCGCCGGCGTCTATGGCCGCGTCGAGCAGTGCAGGCGTCTTGATGCCACAGATCTTGACGACGAGAGGGTCCGGCATGGGAGGTCTTGGGTCAGCTGGTATGGGCGAAATCTTCAGCGCCGAGCGCCGAGTGCGGTTCGGGCGAGCGGCGAGCGAGCTCGAGCTCGCGATGCAGCCGTTCGGTCTCGCGCCGGAAATGGCGTTCGTCGCGGCGGTGCGAGCCCTGGGCGAACCAGGCCGCGACGCCGCCGAGCACGACGCCGACGAGGAGCACCGCGAACAACACCAGGAACAGCGGCACGCCGACGCCGGGCGCGGTCAGCGCTTCCACCGGGGCGAACGGATTGAAATTGACGACGACCAGTTGCCGGTTGGCGAGCGCGAACACGATCAGCGCCGCGCACAGCGGCACCAGCACGAACCAACCGACGACCCGCCTAATCATGGGAACTGCCAGACATCATTCGGCGCGATTGATCCGTTCTCGGATTTCCTTGCCGGCCTTGAACTGCGGCACGTACTTCTCGCCCACGTCCACGGTCTCGCCGGTCCGGGGGTTGCGCCCGACGCGGGCCGGACGGTTCTTGACCGAGAAGGCGCCGAAACCGCGCAACTCGACCCGGTCACCCCGCGCCATCGCGTCGCCGACCTCATCGAGGATGGCGTTGACGATGTTCTCGATATCCCGCTGGAACAGATGCGGATTTTCTTCGGACAGTCGCTGCACGAGTTCGGACTTGATCATACCGCCCCCCGGCGCTTCCTACGGACAATGAATGTCACATCGGCTGCTGAGCGTGCCAAAGCGAGACCAGCCCGTCAAGCGACATCGCCTCGCCTACGCCGGAACGGACCACCTCGGCCGCGCTCCGGCCCAGCCAGCGGGTGATCCCGCCCCAGCCGGCCTCGGGCCGCGGGAAGTAGTCCACGACCGGCAGGTCGGCCGGCACCTGCTTGTCAGACTCGAGCCAGGCAACGGCCTCGGCCTCGCCGCCAATGGCGTCAATCAGCCGCGTCTCGATGCCTTTCCGCCCAGTGATGATGCGGCCGTCGGCGAGAGCCAGCGTCTCGGGCCGCGACAGCCCGCGACGCTCCGAAACGATGTCGACGAACCACACGAACGAATCGTTGACCAGTGCCTGCAGCGAGGCGCGCACCTCACCCTGCATGGGCTCGTTGAGGTCGGGCTCGGCCTTGAGCGGTCCGGTTGACACCTTGTCCAGGGCGATGCCGATGGTAGACAGCAGCTTGCCGGCATCGACATGCTGGTAGAGCACGCCGATCGAGCCGACGATCGACAGGCGGCGCGCGAAGATGCGGTCGGCCGCGATGGCGGTCATGTAGGCGGCCGAGGCCCCGAGCTCGTCGATGGTCGCGACCACCGGCTTGGTCTTGCGCAGGGTGCTCAGCGCCTCGTAGAGCTCCTCGCCGCCGGCGGTGGTGCCGCCGGGCGAGTTGATCGACACGATCACCGCCTTGACCGCGGCGTTGTCGGCAAGATCGGTCAGCACCTTCAGCCGCTCGCGGTCGGTGGTGATGGTCCCGGCAATGGTCACCCTTGCGATGCGGTCGCCGGGCGCACCCCCCTCGAGGGCGAAGCGGCCGGCGATGGCGATGACCGCAACCGCGAGCGCCACGAAGAACAGGACCCGCCAGGTCCGTCGCGAGCGCCTGAGCACGCGGTTGGCGGGAACCAGGTGGGCGGGATCGCCGGGAGTATCGGTCATGGGAGGCCTCGAGCCGAACACGTGGACAGCAGGTAGCCCGTGGCGGGGCCGCAATGCAAGCGGCCCGCGCCCCGGCGTGCCGGCGCTCATGGGCGCCCGCCGCGGGAGACTTCAGCGCCGGCGCGCGATCATGGAAATGGTGGCCAGGTCCTCGGGCCGGTTTGCCGGGGCGAGGCCGAACAGCGCGCGCACCATGTCGGGCAGCAGGGCCTCGAGGCTTGCCGCCGCGGTGGCGACGGGGCCGAACTGTCCGGCGAGCATCAGGCCGGCGAAGCCATGGGCCAGGCTCCACAGGGCCGCGATCTGGCGTGCCGACTGCGGCTCGCTCATCGGCTCGCGCCGTCCCAGGAAGGCGCCGACGGCATCGGCTGCCAGCCCGAAGCTTTCCGCCCCCGCCGCGAGCAGCCCGGGATCGTCAGGGCGGAGGCGCTCGCGCCGGAACATCAGGCCGAACTCGCCGGGATGCTCGAGCGCAAAGCGGACGTAGCCCAGGGCGGAGGCGATCACGTGTTCGGCCGAGCCCCGCTCGGCCCGTGCGATGGCCTCCCGCATGGTTGCGGCAAGCTTGGCCTGGGCGGCGATGGCCACCTCGGTGAGGAGCCCGGTGACATCGCCGAAGTGGTGCGCCGGCGCCGCATGGGAAACCCCGGCCCGTCGCGCGCAACCGCGCAGCGTCAGGCCTTCGATGCCCTTTTCGGCGAGTTCCTCGACCGCGGCGGCAAGCAGGGCCTTGCGCAGGTCGCCGTGATGGTAGGGCCGGGATTGGGCGGGGAGCGGCGCGGATTGGTCGACAGGGGTGATCATGTCCCTGACTAGCGCCGGATCATGACGGTGTCAAAATCAATCTTGACACTGTAAAGTTGATGACGTAGAGCCACGACGGGTCGCAAGGGGCGACCGGAGGGAGATGGTGAAATGCCGAGGATCCTGTTCTGGACGCTGGCCGGGGCGACGCTCGCGCTCTACCTGACAATGCTCGCCTGGTCGCTGCCGACTGTGTCGGCCGGGTCCGGAGGGCTAGCTCCGTTCGACATGCGGCCTGGCGGCTACAGCTTCGAGGAGGCGCGGCAGTTCCTGGCGTCACTGACGCCCGCGGCGGCACGATTCTACCGCGAGGTGCAGCATGCGCTGGATATCGCCTATCCCGCGCTCAACGCCTTGACGCTGTTCCTCGCCATCGCTGCCCTGCTCCCGCGTCGCCTTGGCGCCTGGCGCTTCGCATGCGCGGCCCCCGCCCTGCTGGTGGCGCCGCTCGACTGGCTCGAGAACGGCGCCGTCGCGCTCATGCTCGATGCCGGAGCCGACGGGGTGACGGCGCAGATGGTCGCGACGGCAAGCGGCTGGACGCAGTTGAAGTCGACGGCGACAGCCATCGCCATGTCCGCCGTGCTGCTGCTTCTCGTCGTGAAGGCGGGCCGGGCATGGGCCGGGCGCCTGCGCCAGCGAAACGTCAGTCGAGCCGCCTGACCATGTAGCGGGCGGTTTCCTCGTAGCTCAGCAGCTTGCCATAGAGCTCGGGGACGTCGGTCACCGCAAAGCCGTGGCGCTCCCAGAACGGGATGGAGCCGTTGACGGCAACCAGCGTCATGGTCGGGTAGCCCTCGGCGACGGCGTGCTTGTGCAGCGCCTCGACGATCCTAGACGCAGCGCCGATGCGGCGGGCCACCGGCAGCAGGCAGAGGTCGTGCAGGTAGTAGGTGTCGGGCTCGGCCGGCAGGCGCTTCAGCAGCGTATTGAGCGGGGGGAGCGAGGCGTAGGTCCAGGGGTGGCTCAGGACGTAGCCGGCCGGCTTCTCGCCGATCTCGAGCAAGTAGCAGCCGTGCTGGTAGAGCTTCAGGCGCTCGGCCAGCACCTCGGGGGACTCGAAGAAATCGACATGCACGGTGTCGGCAATGCCTTGCACCGCCGGCAAGTCGTAGGCGGTCATGGCGCGCCAGGCGACATCGTTCAAAACCATCGGCATTCCCCAAACAACGGCCGTACCCGCCCCGACGCTGACCGGCGCGTCCGCTCACCGAGGTCATTCCCGGTGGGCAAACGGGTCGAAGCGGACATTGTCTCAAACAAAGGGCCCGCACCAATGGTGCGAGCCCCGAATTCCGGATCGCGGACGTTCTCCCGCCCGCGAACGGCTTACTTCTCGTCGCGGCCCTTGAGCGCGGCGCCCAGGATGTCGCCGAGCGAAGCGCCCGAGTCCGACGAACCGTAGGCCGCCACGGCTTCCTTCTCCTCGGCGATTTCAAGCGCCTTGATGGAGAGCTGGATGCGCTGGGTCTTGCGATCGTACTGAGTGACGCGCGCGTCGACCTTCTCGCCCTTGGAGAAACGCTCCGGACGCTGGTCGTTGCGGTCACGCGACAGGTCGGCGCGACGGATGAAGGCGGTCATCTCGGTGTCGTTGATGCGCACTTCGATGCCACCGTCGTTGACCTCGGTCACGGTGCCGGTGACGACCGAACCCTTGCGGATGCCGTCGCCGCCAGCATCGGCCACGTCACCGACTGCCAGCTGCTTGATACCGAGCGAGATGCGCTCCTTCTCGACGTCGACGTCGAGCACCTTGGCCTGGACGACATCGCCCCGGTTGTACTCGTCGAGCGCCTGCTCGCCCGGCTTCTGCCAGTCGAGGTCGGAGAGGTGCACCATGCCGTCGACATCGCCGTCGAGGCCGATGAACAGGCCGAACTCGGTCTTGTTCTTGACCTCGCCCTCGACCGTCGACCCCGGCGGATACTTGTCCGCGAAGGTTTCCCACGGGTTCGCGAGGGTCTGCTTGAGGCCCAGCGAGATGCGGCGCTTCTCGGGATCGACCTCGAGCACCATCACTTCGACTTCCTGCGAGGTCGAGACGATCTTGCCCGGGTGGACGTTCTTCTTGGTCCAGCTCATCTCGGAGACGTGGATCAGGCCTTCGATGCCCGGCTCCAGTTCCACGAACGCACCGTAGTCGGTGATGTTGGTCACGCGGCCGGTGAACTTGGCGCCGACCGGGTACTTGGCGGCGATGCCGTCCCACGGATCGGCCTGGAGCTGCTTCATGCCCAGGCTGATGCGGTGGCTCTCGTGGTTGATGCGGACGATCTGGACCTTGATGGTCTCGCCGATCGACAGCACTTCGGACGGGTGGTTGACCCGGCGCCACGCGATATCGGTGACGTGCAGCAGGCCGTCGATGCCGCCGAGGTCGACGAACGCACCGTAGTCGGTGATGTTCTTGACCACGCCGTCGACCACCTGGCCCTCTTCGAGCTGCTGGACGATCTCGGAACGCTGCTCGGCGCGGCTTTCCTCGAGGATGGCGCGACGCGACACGACGATATTGCCGCGGCGCTTGTCCATCTTCAGGATCTGGAACGGCTGCGGGACATTCATGAGCGGAGCGATGTCGCGGATCGGACGGATGTCGACCTGCGAGCGCGGCAGGAAGGCCACGGCGCCCTCGAGGTCAACGGTGAAGCCACCCTTGACCTGGTTGAAGATGATGCCTTCGACGCGCTGGTTGGCGTTGTACATCTCTTCGAGCTTGACCCAGCTCTCTTCGCGGCGGGCCTTCTCACGCGAAAGCACGGCCTCGCCGACGGCGTTCTCGACGCGGTCGACATAGACCTCTACTTCCGAGCCGACCTTGATGGTGCCGTCACGGCCGGCGGCGCCGAATTCCTTGAGCGCAATGCGCCCTTCGGTCTTCAGGCCGACGTCGATGATGGCGAGATCCTTCTCGATCGCCACGACGCGGCCCTTGACCACGGTCCCTTCCAGGGGCTCGTTCTCAAGGAACGAGTCGAGCAGCAGGGATTCGAAGTCTTCCTTGGTAACAGTTTGAACTGCCAAACTAATTCTCCAGTTGCGCCCGGTGGCTGGTGTTGAGGACTCGGGCGCCATCGTCATCAAAAGTGACGATCCGGTGCGCCGGCGCGCGAGCCAAAACGATTGTCGAGATTGGTTTCCGCTGCCGGCTCTTGGAACTTGCCGGGGGACGAAAGCCGCAAGGTTTGGTTTAGCAGCTAGTTGTGCTGCGCCTTGCGCGCCATGACCCCGTCGACAATGGCGACGGCTGCGCGGAGTGCGGCTTCTATATCCAGAAGCGTGGTGTCCAGCAAGTGGGCATCGGGCGCGGGATAGAAGCCGCCGTTCGGGTTCGCCAGGTCACGGGCGTCCCGCTGTTCTATCTGGTGATAGAGGGCGTATCGATCAACCACCTGCCCGCGGGCCTCGAGCTGGCGGGCCCGCCGTTCCATGCGCGCCTTGCTGTCCGCCTCGATGAACAGCTTCACGTCGGCATCGGGCGCGATCTTGGTGCCGATATCGCGGCCGTCGAGCACGGCGCCGCCCGGCCGGAGGGCGAACTGGCGCTGAAAATCGTACAGGGCGGCGCGCACGTCGGCGATCACCGCCACCTTGCTGGCCAGCACGCCGATATCGGCGGCGGACAGGGCGACCGCGTCGAGATGGGCCGTGTCGACGGCGCGCGCGGCGGCCACGGCGGCCGCCTCGAAGCCCGGGGCGCCCTCGAGCGCGGCGACGGCGCGGCCCACGGCGCGGTAGAGCAGGCCGGTATCGAGATGCGGCAGGCGGTAGTGCCGGGCCAGCCCCGCGGCGAGCGTCCCCTTGCCCGAGGCGGCAGGTCCATCGACTGCGATGATCATGGGCTCTCCCCTCGCGCCACCGGCTATGGTCGCCTGACTAGCATCCGCCATCGGGGCGGGCCAGCCGGGGGGAAATCTACCCCCAGAGTTCGCGCGCATTTTGGGTTTGACACGAGAAAACTTTCACCCTAACCGGACCTCTCCCTGCGGGCCCTCCCCCCGCACATTGAAGAGGCAAGCAATTGGCCAAGGACGAACGCGGTACGAAGCGGGAAGACCCCGATACCGGCAAGAAGTTCTACGACCTCAACAAGGATCCGATCGTCTCGCCTTACACCGGCAAATCCTATCCGCGCTCCTATTTCGACAACCTCGTGGCCACGACGGCGCGCGTGAAGGCCGCGCCGGAGCGTGACGAAGAGGACGAGGACGAAGAGCTCGAGACGGAAGAGGCAGCCGATCCGGGTGCTCCCGAGATCGTTTCGCTCGAAGACGCCGATGCCGAGGAAGCGGGCGCCGACGAGGGCGAGGAAATTCCCGATGTCGAGGACGTCGAGGATGTCGAAGACCTCGGCGAGGACGAAGACGTGTTCCTCGAAGAGGATGAGGACGAGGACGAAGACCTCGACTTCGACGTGGGTGGCGGCGGCGGCGACGAGCGCTGACCGATGCCCGTGGGTGGCCTCGGGGGCAATTCCGCAGGCCACTTTCACATAGGTGTAAAAAACCCGCTTGCCACGAGCGGATCACCTAGGTAGATAGCACCCGCGCTGCGACGGAGACGCCGCCGCGCGAAATCCCAAGGCCCGGCCAGACCCGGGCATCCGGATGTGATCCATGTGATCGTTGATGGGGCCATAGCTCAGTTGGGAGAGCGCTTGAATGGCATTCAAGAGGTCGACGGTTCGATTCCGTTTGGCTCCACCAATCCTCAAAAGACCCCGGCACGTGCCGGGGTTTTTGCTTTCTGGCCGTACGGACGCGGGGCCTAGCCTTCGGACGGCGTCTCCAGCACCGAGCTGGCCGGAGCGGAGAGGTGCCAGCGGACGGCTTGGGTGGACCGCTCGAGGCTCGAGCGTCCGCCCAGCGACAGCGGCGTGACGCGGTCGAGGACGACGGTGCCGAACCCCCTCACCTTGGCGGGAGCTTTGGGTAGCGGCGGATCGAACTGTTCGAGCCACTCGATCTCGAGGGTAGGCTCCGGGCCGGGCTCGAGCCGCCAGGATACCGCGATCGAACCGCCCCGGCCGGAAAGGACGCCGTACTTGGCCGAGTTGGTGCCGAGTTCGTGGAACGCCATGCCCAGGCTCTGGACCGTGCTGGGCGACACGGAGAGGAGCGGCCCCGAAATCACGACGACATCCTCGTGGCCGAAGACCGAAAGCTGCTCCTTGACGATCTCGGCCAGGGTCGATCCCGACCACTCGGACTTCACCAGCAGATCATGCGAGGCGGCCAGGGCGGTGATCCGCTCGCGCACCTTGCCCTGGAACTCCTGGATCGATTGCGAGCGCAGGCCCGTCTCGCGGATCAGCGACAGGATGACGGCGTACTGATTCTTCACCCGGTGGTTGATCTCACGCAGCAGCAGGCGGATGCGCGCCTCGCTCTCGCGCGCCGCCGTGATGTCGCGGGCGATCTTGGAGGCGCCCACCACGTTACCCTGGGCATCGCGGATGGGCGAGACTGTCAGCGAGACATGGATGCGGGTGCCGTCCTTGCGCAGCCTGACCGTCTCGAAGCTCTCGACGCGCTCATTGGCGCGGATGCGACGGATGATCCCGGTCTCTTCATCGCGCAAATGGTCGGGGATCAGCATGGTGATCGAGCGGCCGATCGCTTCGTGCGCCGCATAGCCGAACATGCGCTCGGCCGCCGGGTTCCAGTCGGTAATGATGCTGTTGAGGTCCTTGGCGATGACGGCGTCAAACGACGACTCGATGATCGCGGCCAGCCGCGCCTCGGCGATGCGCGGATCGCCATGATCCGGCGACGGTCGTTCTCGGCTCTTGTCGTCACGCAACTGTCATTGCCCTTGCCCCCGGTCAAAACATGCTTTGCGCAGTTTGGTTCCAGGGGCAAGGCGCAGAAAAGAAGGCGAGGAGCCGGGACAAGCCCCTCGCCTTAGTGCTGCCGATGCTGGGGAGGATCAGCCGGCAGTAATGGCCGAGGCTTCGTTCACCTTGCCCTTGACGGTGTAGGTGATCGTCACCTTTTCACCGGCCTTGAGCTTGGAGAAGTCGCACTTGGGCGCGAACTGGTACACGGCCTTGTCGGCGAGGGTCACCGTGCAGGCCTTGGCGTCCATGGACAGGATGGCGCCCTTGGCGGTGCTGTCGGCCGCCAGCGCCATCGAGCTGGCACCAACGGAAGCAACGAGCATCAGGGGGATGAGGAACTTGCGCATGACGATCTCCTTTTCGTCGGGTTCGCCACGCTCTAGAGTGGCGGCCGAGGCGTCTTGCGTCGGCGTCAGCGAGACTGGTCCCGGCCGATTGCCTGCCCCTTTCCCCAAACTTACTTATTCGTAAGCCATCAGCCCCGGGTGCGGGTGTATGCTACCCGCGAACGCCAACGTTCGGGTGCCGCGTTGAAAGTCGTTGTCGCAGAGGACGACCGCACGTCGTCGGAATTCATCCGCAAGGGCCTGACCCAGGAAGGGCACAGCGTCGAGTGCGTCTACGACGGGCGCGATGCGCTGACCTATTGCCTGTACAACCGGTGCGACGTGCTGGTGCTCGACCGCATGATGCCCGGCATGGACGGGCTGACCGTCGCCAAGGCGCTGCGCGCCGCCGGCCGGACCATGCCGATCCTCTTCCTCACCTCGATGGGCGACGTCGATGACCGGGTCGAGGGGCTGCTGGCCGGCGGGGACGACTACCTCGTCAAGCCGTTCCACTTCTCCGAGCTGATGGCGCGCATCGTCGTGCTGGCGCGCCGGCCGCAGGTGGCCGAGGCGCCGAGCAAGCTCAGCGTGCATGACCTGGAGCTCGACCTGATGGCCCATACGGCGACGCGCGGCGGGCAGCGGCTCGACCTGCAGGCCAAGGAGTTCGCCATCCTGGCGCTGCTCGTCCGCAACGCCGGCCGGATCGTCACCAAGACCATGCTGCTCGAGCAGGTCTGGGACTTCAACTTCGACCCCCAGACCACCGTGGTCGAGACGCACATGAGCCGGTTGCGCGCCAAGGTGGACAAGCCGTTCGAGGTGCCGCTCATCCACACCACCCGCAACACCGGCTATTCGATCCATGCACCGCGTGGGTAGCATCCTGGCGGGAGCGGCGTTCCGCTCCGCCTGGCTATCGCTGCTGCTGTTCCTCGCCGTGTTCTTCATCGCCGGACTGGTGGTGGTGAGCCAGACCCGCAGCGAGGCCGAGAGCGAGATCCGCGCCCTGATCAGCAACGAGTTCCAGCTGTTCAGGGAGGCCTCCGCGAACGGCGGCGATTCGCAGCTTCAGGACCTGGTGGACGAGTCGGCGCGCTTTGCCGGGCCGCGCGATTTCGTGGTGGCGTACTACAGTGCCGACGCAACGCTGCTGGCGGGCGATGCCATCCCGCTGCCGGCCCCGGTGGGCTGGAGCACCATCACCACCGCCCCCCCGGGGGCGGCGCCCGAGCAATACCTGGCGCTGACCGAGCGGATCGGGGCGAACCTCGTGACCTTCGGGCGCACGCTGCGCTTCGTCCAGGTCGGATCGGACGCGCTGTGGCGGGCCCTGATGCTGGCGAGCGTGGTGGTCGGCATCGGCGCCCTCGGCATCGGCTACCTGATGAGCCACGGCGTTTCGGCCAAGCTCGACCGGATGGCGGCGACGCTCGAGCGGGTGGCGCGGGGCGAGAGCCGGGTGCGCCTGCCGGTCGGGCGCTCCAACGACCAGGTCGATCGCGTCGCGGTGCAGATGAACGCGCATCTCGACCGGCTGAGCGACCTGCTCGATACCATGCGCAACACAATCATCTCGATCGCGCACGACCTCAAGTCGCCGCTCAACCGCGCCTACATCCTGCTGCAGGAGGCGGCGGACGAGCGCGGCAGGCAGGGCCGTGCACGCCTGATCGAGGAAGCGCAAGGCGAGATCGAGCGGCTCAACGGCATCTTCGACACGGTGCTGCGCATCTCCCGCATCGAGGCGTCCGACGACCAGTCCGGCTTCGTGCCCTTTTCGGCCAACAAGCTGGTGGGCGAGATCTTGCAGACCTTCGAGCCGGTAATCGAGGAGTCGCGGCAGACGCTGGTCGCGCGCGAGTCCGCGGACGACGTGACGATCGTGGGCGACCGGCGCATGGTGGTGCAGATGCTGGTCAACCTCATCACCAATGCCTCGCGCTACAGCCCGGCGGGCGCCCGCATCGAGGTCGCCGCCGGCATGGACGACCACCACCCGGTGCTGGTCGTGGCCGACAACGGCCCGGGCATAGCCGAGCACCAGCGCAAGGCCGTCTTCGAGCCGTTCCGCCGGCTCAATCCGGAACGGGACGAGAAGGGCTCCGGGCTCGGGCTGGCGCTCGTCCAGGCCATTGCCACGCGCCACCGCGCCACGGTGGAGCTCGAAAACAACGACCCGGGCCTGCGCGTGGTTGTGCGCTTTCCGCCGGCGCCGCCGCCCAAGCTTGAGCATTTGTAAGTCTCGCGCCAGGACGAAGCAAAGCTGAGGGGCCAGTCTCGCCGCCGTCGATGCAGTCGCACCGGCCGCCGGCACACGCTCCGCCGACGTGTTCCATCCTGCGGAGATCACTCATGACCAAGTTCTCGAGCCTTTCGATCGTTGCCCTTGTCACCGCGCTTGCCATGGCGAGCCCGGTCTTTGCCGCATCGCCGACGTTCGTCAACGCCGCCCCCGGCACCGGGATGAGCGTCGATGCTTTCGCCAGCGAGCTCTCCGTCTTCAACGGCAATGAGATCAACGACCTGCTGCACGCCACCAAGGTGACCGTGTACAGCTTCAACACGGCCTGGACCGACAAGGCGGGCAAGGCCGTCGGCCTGCTGACCGACAACAGCGGGAGCATCTCGCGGCTGCGCGCGGCGCTGGACAAGAACCCCGAGGCGGTGAAGCTGCTGGCCGCCCACAATATCAAGGTCGACCAGGTCGTCGACATTATCGACGGCGGCAGCAACGTCCAGCTCTACATCCAGTAGGCCCGAGCGGGCCCTGGCTGCACGGGTGCCGCTCCGCCGGAGCGGCGCCCGTCCGCTTTCGGGCTCGACAGGCGGCGTCGGACCGCCTATATCGCGCGCCCCGCCTGCACTTCCCTGACCGGCGGCCCCCTCATCGGCGACCGGCGGAGACAGGAATGGCGCGGACCCATTGCGGCATGGATTTCGGCACTTCCAACTCCACCTTCGCGGTCGCGGGCGGCAACGAGCCGCCCCGGCTGTTGCCGCTCGAGGACGGCAAGCCGACCATCCCGTCGGCGATCTTCTTTTCGTTCGAGGACGACCTCGCCTATTTCGGCCGGCGGGCGGTGAGCGAATATGTCACCGGCGCCGACGGGCGACTGATGCGCTCGATCAAGAGCGTGCTCGGCACGAGCCTTTTCAACGACACCACGCGGGTGAAACGCGAGGCGCTGAAGTTCTCCGAGATTCTCGGTCGCTTCGTCGGTGAGTTGAAGCACCGCGCCGAGGCGAACCTGGGCCACGAGATCAACCAGATCGTTTGCGGCCGCCCGGTGCGCTTCGTCGACGACGACGACGCCGCCGATGTCGAGGCACAGCATCAGCTCGAGAGCGCCGTCACGGCGCAGGGCTTCCGCCATGTCGAATTCCAGTTCGAGCCCATCGCCGCGGCGCTTGACTACGAACAGCAGGTGACCGGCGAGGAGCTGGGGCTCGTCGCCGACATCGGCGGTGGCACCTCGGATTTCACGGTGATCCGTGTGTCGCCGGAACGGGCCCGGGCCAAGGACCGCAAGGCCGATATCCTCGCCACCGCCGGCGTTCACATCGGGGGCACCGACTTCGACCGGCTCCTGTCGCTCAAGAAGGTGATGCCGCTGATGGGCTATGGCACCGAGACGGCGGACGGCAAGCGTCCCCTGCCCTCGGCGCCCTATTACGACCTCGCCACCTGGCACCGCATCAACCGGCTCTACAACGCCAAGGTGATGGCCGAGCTGCGCTCGACCCAGCAGGAGGCGCAGTTCCCCGATCTCGTCGCCATGCTGGTGGCGCTGGTCGAGGACCGGCAGGGCCACCGGCTGGCCGGCCGGGTCGAGGAGGCCAAGATCGCGCTCAGCGAGGCACCGCTGACGCAGTTCCGCTTCGCCACCCGCGATGTGCGGCTCGAAACGACGATCGCGGTCGAGGAGCTCGATGCGGCACTGGCCGCGGCCAACGAGGCCGTTGCCCGGGCCATCGGGCGAACGCTGGCACATGCCGGCATCGGCGGCGATCGCATCGATACGCTCATCCTGACCGGCGGCTCGGCCCGGGTTCCGGCGGTGGCCAGCATGCTGCGCGGACTCTTCCCCCGGGCGAGGGCGGTGGAAACCGACGCCTTCGGCAGCGTCGGGCTCGGCCTCGCCATCGACGCCGCGCGCCGCTTCGGCTGACGCCCGACGACTTGACCGGAATCAAGGCCCTGGCCGCCCCGCCCCCTAGTGTTGGCCTGCTGGCCGATACTGGAGATGGGGGCGATGCGGATGTGGCAGGTGATCGGTCTGAGCGTGCTGGCCGCATTGGCGCTCGCCGGGGCCTATGCCCTGTGGAGCGGCGCCGAGTTCGAGGGACGCATCGCGGCGCTGCGGGCGCGGCTCGAGGCGGGACCGGCCGCGTCCGCGACGCCGGACCTGCCCGCGATCGTACGAACCTATGCCGAGCGCGCCGGGGGCAGCTCCGGCGGGCCGGCGGTGATCCACCTGACGCACGCGGCCCGGTTGGCCACGGCAGTCGGGCAACCGCCGTCCGACATCGCCGCCGACCAGTGGGCTTCCACCGCGATGCCGGGCATCGTCTGGCGCGGACACGGCAGCATGCTCGGCATCCCGCTGGTCGTGCTCGACAGCTACGTGGATGGCCATGGGCTGCTGGAGGCGCGCATCGGCGGCGCCATCCGTGCCGCCTACGGGGCCGGCGGCCCGTTCGACAAGGGCGAGCTGCAGCGTTACCTGTCCGAACTGCCCCTGCTGCCCGACGCGATCCTCAACAACTCCGCGCTGCGCTGGCGCCAGGTGGACGCAACCAGCGTGGAAGTCACCGCCGATACGCCGGACGGGCCGGCGTCGGCCCGGTTCAGTTTCGATGCAGGGGGCGATATCGTGGGCATAGTAGCCGACGACCGGCCGATGACGGTGGGCAACAGCACGCAGCCGACGCGGTGGGTTGGCACCTATGCCGGCTACCGGCAGTTTGGCCGCTATCGCGTGCCCAGCCATGGCGAGGTCGGCTGGCAGCTGCCCGAAGGCCTGTTCACCTACTGGCGCGGCGAGGTGACCAGCTACGAGCCCTGGCCGCGATCCGGGGGCTAGAGGAAGTCGTCGCGGCGCGGGGTGAAGCTGTCGATCAGCTTGCCGGCCTCGAGCGCCTTCACCCCATGCACCAGCCCGGACGGAACGATATAGGCGCCGCCCGTGCCGATGATCTGGGTGACGCCGTCGATGGTCACCTCGAACACGCCGTCGGCGACATAGCTCGTCTGCAGGTGCGGATGCGAATGGAGCGCGCCCACGCCGCCCTTGTCGAAGGTGAACTCGACCAGCATCAGCTCGGGCAGGTCGAGGATGACGCGCCGGCTCGAACCATCGAGCTGGGTGACCTTGCCGTCGCCGGGCTGGGCGAAAACCGTGGGAGTGCTCATAGCTTGTAGGCCTTCTTCACGAGGTTGTAGCTCAGGTCGCGCGCCACTTCGTGCGCCTCGTCCTCATCGAGCCGGTGCTCGGTGACCAGCCGCGCGAGGAAGGCGCAGTCGATGCGGCGGGCGACGTCGTGGCGGGCCGGGATAGAGGGGAAGGCGCGGGTGTCGTCGTTGAAGCCGACGGTGTTGTAGAAGCCGGCCGTCTCGGTCGCCATCTCGCGGAAGCGGCGCATGCCCTCGGGGCTGTCGTGGAACCACCAGGGCGGCCCGAGCTTCAGCGAGGGATAGACGCCGGCCAGCGGGGCGAGCTCGCGCGCATAGGTGCTTTCGTCGAGCGTGAACAGGATAATCGACAGCCCCGGCTCGGTCCCGACTGCGTCGAGCAGCGGCTTCAGCGCGCCGACATAGTCGGTGCGCGAGGGAATGTCGAAGCCCTTGTCGCGCCCGAAGCGAGCCAGCATGGTCGGCGAGTGGTTGCGCCAGGCGCCCGGATGGATCTGCAGCACCAGCCCGTCCTCGATCGACATGCGCGCCATCTCGGTGAGCATCTGGGCCCGGAACAGGGCGCGCTCGCGCGCGTCGGCCTGGCCGGTGCGCACGCGGTCGAACAGCTGTCCGGCTTCCTTGGGATTGAGGTTGGCGGTTTCGGCGGTCGGATGGCCGTGGTCGGACGAGGTCGCGCCGAACTGCCTGAAATAGGCGCGGCGCTTGCGGTGCGCCTCGAGATAGCCGTTCCAGTGCCCGGTGTCCTCGCCGGTCAGCTCGCCCAGCCGGTCGAGGTTCGAGGCAAAGCCGGCGAAGTCCGGATCGACCACCGAGTCGGGGCGGTAGGCCGGCACCACCCGGCCCTTCCAGCCGCTGTCACGGATCATCCGGTGCCACTCGAGCTCGTCGGTCGCCGCATCGGTGGTCGAGATCACCTCGAGGTTGAAGCGCTCGAACAGGGCGCGCGGACGATAGTCGTCGCGCTGAAGCAGTTCGGCGATGCGGTCGTAGATCGCGTCGGCATTGGCCTCGCCCAGCCGCTCGGTGATGCCGAACAGCGTCGCGAAGGTATGGTCCAGCCACATGCGCGTCGGCGTGCCGCGGAACAGGTGGTAGTTCCGGGCGAAGAGCCGCCAGATCGCCCGTCCGTCGGTCTCGACGGCGGCGCCGTCGGTGGTCGGCACGCCCAGGTCCTCGAGCCGCACGCCCTGGCTGAACAGCATGCGGAACACGTAGTGGTCGGGCACGATCAGCAGTTGCGCCGGATCGGGGAAGCTCTGGTTCTCGGCGTACCAGCGCGGCTCCGTATGGCCGTGCGGCGAGACCAGCGGCAGGTCGCGGATGCCGGCATAGAGCGCCCGCGCCACGGCGCGCGCCTTCGGCTCGGCATCGAACAGCCGGTCCTCATCGAGATACGCCGCAGCCACCCTCATCCTCCCCGAACCGGTTGGTTACTTAGCGGGTCGCACCATAGGAAGCGCGGCCCGCCACTGTCCAGCCCGGTTCGGCATGGGGAGCGTCGCTAGGAGCGCGGCATCGCGGCGATGAGGGCATCCAGTTCGTCGAACTGCTCGGGGTATGCCCCCGTGCTGCCCGAGGCAATGGCCTCGTCGAGCGCCGCCTTGCTCGGATACCGGTCGGTGACGACCAGCAGGGTCCTGCCGTCCTTCTCCTCGAAAGTGACCGTGGTCACCGATCCTCCCTCGGCGCCTTCCTCGTTGGTCCAGACGATCCGTTCTGCCGGCACCACCTCGAGGTAGCGCCCGAAGAACGCCATCGGCTCTGCCGTGCCGGGAACGGCAAACTCGAAGCGATAGGTACCGCCCGTGCGGGCATCGATCTCGCAGGAGACGAGGGTGATGCCGAACGACTTCGGCGCCCACCAGCGTTTCATCAGCTCCGGCCTGGTCCAGGCCTCGAAGACCAGCCGGGCCGGACCGTGGATCGTGCGCGTTACGACCAGCTCGAGGTCGGAGCGCCGCTCGGTCGTGGTCGCATGCCCGCTGGAAGTGGTTTCAGTCACGCGCTGGTCCATCTGCATTCTCCCTTTGCTGCAATTCCGCCACGACCTTGTCCAGTTCGTCGAAACGTTTGGCCCAGAGCTGGCGGTAGCGCTCGATCCACGCCGCCTCCTCCTCGAGCCGCTGGTGTCCCAGCCGGCAGGTGCGCACGCGCCCGACCTTCCGGGTGGTGACCAGTCCCGCGGCCTCGAGCACGCTGACGTGCTTCTTCATGCCCGTCAGGGTCATGTGAAACCGGTCGGCAAGCTCGCTGATCGAGGCATCCGAGCGCCCGAGCTGCTCGAGCACGCCACGGCGCGTGGCGTCCGACAGTGCGGAGAACGAGGCATCGAAGCGGGGCTGCGAATTATACTGAACCATACGGTTCAGTTTATAGACAGGCGCGGACCGGCGCACAAGGGGCCGAGTCCCCTCCGTGGGTGGTCAGGTTCCGTTGACCCGGTAGAGCCGTGCCATGGTCAGCACGTTCTGCACCACGCGGGCCCGCAACTCGGGCGGGCCCAGCACCTCGACGTCGCCGCCGATCCGCGTCAACTCATGGCTGGCCCAGCCGATCTCCTCGATCGGCACGTCGAACTCGGCCCAGCCGTCCGCGTCCGGTGTCACGGTCAGCGCTTCGATGGCCTGGCGGACCGTGTCGCTCAAATCCCGGAGCTTGCGCCGCCCGCGCTCGCTGGCCCGCACCCTGGCGGTGCCGACATAGATGTCGCGCTCGAACTGGCGCGTCGCCTCGACCCAGTGGCTGGGCAGGTCGAAGTCCTTCGGCCGGGTGAAGGTCTCGCCGGTCGGGCCGAGCGCCTGGATCTGCGACAGCCGGTAGGTGCGGATATTGCCCTCGCGCTGCGCCACGACGTACCAGATGCCGCCCTTCAGCACGAGGCCGAGCGGCTCGATCACCCGGTCCCGGGTGTCCGTCCAGCTCTCGTAGCGGATGGCGATGCGGGTCTCGCTCCACACCGCCTCGGCGACGAGCTTGAGGAACTCCGGCTTGTAGCCGGGCTGGAACCAGCCGCGCGGGTCGAGGTGGAAGCGCGAACTCATGCGGCGCGCCTCGGCCTGCCAGTCGGCCGGCAGCGCGGCGAGCAGCTTGAGCTCGGCCTGGGCCGCCTCGTCGCCGAGCCCCAGTTCGCCGGCCGGACCGGGCAGGCCGGAAAAGAACAGGGCGCGCGCCTCGGGGGCGGTCAGCCCGTTCAGCCTGGTCTTCCAGCCGTCGAGCAGGGCGAACCCGCCATTGCGGCCGGTTTCGGCATAGACCGGCACGCCGGCGGCGCTCAACTGGTCGATGTCGCGATAGACGGTGCGCACCGAGACCTCGAGTTCCTCGGCCAGCCTGTCGGCGCTGGTCCGCCCGCGCGTCTGCAGGATCATCAGGATGGTGAGTAGTCGGCTGGCTCGCATGAAATCTTCTCTACCCGATCAACCCTGACGGCCGATGTCAGAGTTATGCCGGTAGAGTCGTTTCGCAAGCGATAAGGAGAGTGGACGATGAATCTCGAGCGGGTGAGGAGCGAAGCGACACTGGAACAGGCAATGGCCGGAGCGTTGCTGCCGGACGTGGCGGCAAGGCCCCGGCGCCTCGGCAACTGGCTGCGGCTGGCGCTGGCGCGGCTTCAGGCCAACGCGCTGCTGCGACGTACGCTCAAGCCGATGCGGAAGACCCGCATCGACGAACTGTCGCCCTACATCCTCAGGGATATCGGCTGGCCGCCCCGGTGAGGGCGGCGCCGATCAGGCGGCCTGCCGGTCGAACTGGCCGTGCCGCATGAAGCGCCACAGGTAGCCGGGCAGGATCGCCCCCATCGCCGTGGGGGCGACGCCGAAGGCGGCAAGCGTGCGCTTGTCGCGGATGGCCGCCTCGGAGACGACATTGTCGGCCTGCAGCAGCTCGACCTGGTCGCCGGTGATGAGCGGCGCGGGCAGGAGCGAGAGCGGCAAGGCCAGCAGCTTGGCCAGGCCGGCCGGCAGCGGCACGACGGGATTGGTCCGGCCGGTCCCGGCGACCACGCGCTTGACCAGCTCGGTATGGGACACGACTTCCGGCCCGCCGAGCTCATAGATCCGTCCGCCCTTGACTGCGCCCTCGGCCGCGGCGGCAATGGCGAGCGCGAGGTCGCCCACATAGAGCGGCTGGAAGCGGGATTTGCCGCCGATCACCGGCAGCACCGGCAGCAGGCGGGCCAGCTTGCCGTAGAGGTTGATGAAGCCGTCGCCGGGCCCGAACACGATCGAGGGACGGATCACCACCGCCGACGAGAAGGCCGACAGCACTTCGCTCTCGCCCAGCGCCTTGGAGCGCGCGTAGCTGCTCGGGCTCTGCGCATCGGCGCCGATGGCCGAGACATGCACCAGGTGCTCGACCCCCAGCGCCGTCGCCGCCTCGGCAATATTGCGCGCGCCCTGCGCGTGGACGGCGCGGAAGCGCTGCTTGCCGCTCTCGTGGCCGATGCCGACGAGGTTGACGACGATCGAGGCGCCCCTGATGGCGCGCTCGACCGAATCACGGTTGCGGATATTGGCCTGGATGGGCATCACCTGCCCGACCATGCCGAGCGGCTTGACGTGCCCGGCGAGGTCGGGCCGACGCACCGCCACCCGGATGCGATAGCCCCTGTCCGTCAGTACCTGCACCAGCTGTGTCCCGATGAAACCGGCACCGCCGAAAATGGTGACGAGATTGTTCGAGAACTCCATGGCGCTTGCGGCTCCCTTGGCGCGATCAGGCTGCCCCGCTTCTAGCGCGCGCGGGGAGGTCGTGTCGAGGGTTCGGACCGTCGCAGCCCGCATGTCCGCGGCGCCTGCGGGCACGGCGATGCACATTCTGTCGCCAACAGTGAACCGGCGCATTGACACGCCCCTCGCCTTCCCCTACGTAGCGGCGCCCATCGGATTGCCCTGGTGGCGGAATTGGTAGACGCGCACGGTTCAGGTCCGTGTGTTTAACGACGTGGAGGTTCGAGTCCTCTCCAGGGCACCATCGCTGCTTCCGGACTACCAACCGGCTCGATAGCTTACGGGTTTTCAACGTCTTGCCCGGATGAGATTGTGCAACAAAGGTGTGCACCGGTGCTCCCAGGGCTGGCCTTTCACACCGTTCCCGCAACCCGTTGCCGACACGACCGAGATCAGGCCACCCGCCTGCCCTCGGCGTCGATCACCACCTCGCCGTCCTCCTTGATGAAGGGGCCAATGTCGGGGTTGTCGAGGATGTCCAGCACCAGTTCGGACGGCCGGCATAGCCGCGTGCCGCGCGGGGCGACGACGAAGGGGCGGTTGAGCAGGATCGGGTGGCGCCCGATCGCATCGAGCAGCTCATCGTCGGTCTTGCCCGGGTCGCCGAGGTCGAGGTCGTCGAACGGCGTGTCCTTGCGCCGCAGCGCCTCGCGGACGGTGAGGCCGGCGTCGCCGACGAGCCGGGCCACGGTTTCCCGGTCTGGCGGCGTCTTCAGGTACTCGACCACCGTCGGCTCGACGCCGCTCTGGCGGATCATCGCGAGGGTGTTGCGGGAGGTGCCGCAATCGGGGTTGTGGTAGATCGTGACGGTCATGTTGCCTGCTCTGGTGCCAGGAACCACCGGCAGAAACCGGCGGCAAGAAGGGCTCCGGACAGCTGCGCGACGATGAACAGGGGTACATCGTCGGGCCGGATGCCGGAGAAGGTGGGGGTCAGCGCCCGCGCCAGCGTCACGGCCGGGTTTGCGAACGAGGTCGAGGCGGTGAACCAGTAGGCGGCGACGATGTAGCTGCCGACCAGTGCCGGCACGGCCTGCGGCCGGCTCCGCGCAGCGATCAGGATGGTCAGCAGCAGGCCGAAAGTGGCGACACTCTCGGAGAGCCACTGGGTCATGCCGGTGCGGGGCTGAGCGCCGAGCGCAAGCGCCGGGACGTCGAACATCAGGTGCGCGACGATGGTACCGGCGATGCCGCCGAGGACCTGCGCAACCACGTAGAGCCCGGCGGCGCGCCACGGCAAGGCCCGTTGCAGGGCCGAAACCAGCGTCACCGCCGGATTGAAGTGCGCTCCCGAGACCGGGCCGAGGATGGTGATCAGCACGAACAGGATGGCCCCGGTGGGAACCGTGTTGCCGAGCAGGCCCAACGCGACATCGTCGGTCAACCGATCGGCCATGATGCCCGAGCCGACTACCGTCGCCACCAGCATGGCTGTTCCCAGCGCCTCGGCGGCGAGCCGGCGGACGAGATCAGCAGCCATCGGGCGCCCCGGCAGCCGGCTGCGTGCAGGTTCTGTCCACTCTCATTCAGGCCACCTGCGGCGCCAGCACGGTTCCACCCTGCATGGCGCCGATGCCGCGCAGCCTGCCGGTCAGCGTCAGCCGGTCGATGCTATCGAGCGGCAGGCTGATGAACGCGCCGATACGATTGCGCATATAGCCGAGGGCGCCCTCGAAGGCCGCGCGCTGCCTGAAGTCCGGGCCCTGCACGGCGGCAGGATCTTCGATGCCCCAGTGGGCAGTCAACGGCTGGCCCGGCCAGATCGGGCACGCTTCTCCAGCGGCCTGGTCGCAGACGGTGAATACGAAGTCCATCTTCGGCGCATCCGGGCCGGCGAACTCGTCCCAGGCTTTCGAGCGCAGCCCTTCGGTGGAAATGCCCGCCGCCGCAAGCACCTCCAGCGTCATGGGATGTACCTGGCCCTTGGGATGGCTGCCGGCGGAGTAGGCCCGAAACCGGTCGCCGCCGACATGGTTGAGCAGCGCCTCGCCCAGGATCGAGCGGGCTGAGTTGCCGGTGCAGAGGAAGAGGGCGTTGTAGACGCGGTCAGCAGGCACAGGTGGCCTCCCTGGTTGAGGTGGAGCAGCAATCGGCGGCGACCGCGGCAGCGGGGAAACAGACCTCGGGATGTCCCGAGCAGCAGTCGCGCATGAGGAACTCGACGAGGCCCGACAGGCCCTCGAAGTTCGCCGAATAGAGGATCGAGCGGGCCTCGCGCCGGGAGGTCACGAGGCCTGCCCGTTCGAGGTTCGCCAGGTGGAAGGAGGCACTGGAGGACGAGGCGCCGACGACCTCGGCAACGGCCCCGGCCGGCATGCCGCCAGGTCCGGCCACCACCAAGGCCCGCACCATCTGCAACCGGGTCGGCTGGGACAGGGCGCCGAACGCCGCGAGGGCCTGCGGTTCGTCGAGTCTCATTTCAACCTCTCAAGAGTTATTGAAATGGTGATAGCCTGCGGCGGACGCCGACGCCAGTCCCCGGCGATCACCGGCGTGACGCTCACCCTCGGTCCGGCGCTCGCGGGCGCGGCGCTCGCCGCCATCGTGACGCATCGACAAACCACTCCCGGTGCGTGAGTATCCTGACGATGACGGACACCCAGCGGCTCCATCCTACCGGCAGGCTCGTGCCCGACGAGCTCGATGAGGCCATGGTGCGCGCCGTGGTCGACGCCTTCTACGCCCGGGCGCGGCGGGACGAGGTCGTGGGACCGGTGTTCAACCGCGTGATCGCGCCCGAGGACTGGCCGGCGCACCTCGACAAGATCGCCGACTTCTGGAGCTCGATGCTGCTGGGCACCGGTCGCTACATGGGCCGGCCGATGCCCAGGCACA
Source organism: Devosia sp. (assembly GCF_017307495.1). Taxonomy (GTDB): domain Bacteria; phylum Pseudomonadota; class Alphaproteobacteria; order Rhizobiales; family Devosiaceae; genus Devosia_A. Next base: position 39,972 of record NZ_JAFKHE010000028.1, read on the forward strand.
TCGCCATCCCCGAGCTCGCGGACACGCATTTCCAGCGCTGGCTGACGCTGTTCCGGATGACCGTCGAGGAGCTGTGCCCGCCGGCCGTGGCGGCGCTGTTCGTCGAGCGGGCCGAGACCATCGGCAACAACTTCCGCATCCGCATCGCCCAGTTCCGCGGCGAGGACCCGCGCCAGCTCAAGCTGATGCGGGCGGGGACCGCGCTGTAGCGCGCGCCGCTGGCGGCAGCCGGGCTACTCCTCGATGACGGCAAAGAGCTGGCGGCGCACCTCGGCCTCGTCGCCGGCCCGCGCCGCGGCCTCGAGCGCAGCCAGTGCGGCGGTGAGTTGCTTGGCGCGCAGCGAGGCCGGGGCAGCTTTCAGGATGCGCGGCTGGCTGGTGCGCTGCGCGTTGGCCGGATCGAAGAACAGCTCCTCGACCAGCTTCTCTCCCGGCCGCATGCCGGTCTCGACCAGCGCGATGTCCCCCCCGGGGTTGTCGGCGGTCTTTACGGTCAGGCCGGCGAGGCGGATCATGTTCTCGGCGAGTTCGCGGATGGCGACTGGCTCACCCATCTCGAGCAGGAACACGTCGCCGCCCTCCGCCAGCGCACCGGCCTGGACGATCAGTTCGGCCGCCTCGTGGATCGACATGAAATAGCGCGTCATGCGGCTGTCGGTCAGCGTCACCGGCCCGCCGGCGGCAATCTGTTCGCGGAACAGCGGCACCACGGAACCGTTCGAGCCCAGCACGTTGCCGAAGCGCACGGCGCAGTAGGGCCGATCGCGACCGGCCTGGCGCACGATCAGCTCGGCCCAGCGCTTGGTGGCGCCCATCACGCTCGAGGGCCGTACCGCCTTGTCGGTGGAAATCAGCACAAAACGCCCGATCCCGGCCTCGACCGCCGCCTCGACCAGCACGCGGGTGCCGAACACGTTGTTGCGCACTGCCTCGAGGACATTGGCTTCGAGCAGGGGCACCTGCTTGTGCGCGGCGGCGTGGAACACGACCTCGACGCGATGCTCGGTCAGCGTGCGGCGAACGAGAGGGGCATCGCAGACCGAACCGAGCACGGCGACGACCGGTACGTCGGCCACGGCCCGCAGGTGCCGCTCGACTTCGTAGAGGGCGAACTCGTTGGCTTCGAGCAGGACGAGCTTCGTCGGCCGCTGGCGGACGATCAGGCCGGTGAGTTCCGCGCCGATCGAGCCGCCGGCTCCGGTGACGAGGATGACGCGCTCCCGCAGGATCGAGGCGACCAGTACCGGATCGGCCGGCACGGCGGAGCGGCCAAGCAGGTCGTCGATGTCGATCTCGCGCAACTGGCCGACCTGGTACTTGCCGGCGACGATGTCCGAGATGGCCGGCAGCGTCCGGATCTTGACCGGCAGGCGGCTCAGCTCGGCGACGATGCGGCCGCGCTGGCCGGCATCGGCCGAGGCGATCGACAGGACGACCTCGCGCACGCCGCGGTTGCGGATCAGCTCGTCGAGCTTGGCCGGCGGATAGACGCGAATACCGGCGACATCGCGTCCCCACAGCGTACGATCGTCGTCGAGGAAGGCGACGACGTAGTTTCGGCTGCCGTTGCGCAGGGCCTCGGCCAGCTGGGTGCCGGCCGAGCCCGCGCCGTAGATGACGACACCGCGGGCATGGCCCATGTTGCGCTCGGGCAGCGACAGCAGTCCCTTGGCGAGGAAGCGCGAACCGGCGACGAGCAGCGTGCCGAAGACGAAATAGAACAGCGGCACGGTGCGTGGAAATACGGCGAGGCGCAGGGCCTCGGCGACGAACAGCGCCGCCACCCAGATCACGGTGGCAACGAGCATCGCCTCGATCATGGTCCACAGCGCACGCTCCGGCAGGTAGCGGATCACGGCGCGATAGAGCCCGAGGCGAACGAACACCGGCACGGCGATCACCGGCGCCAGCAGCATCAGGCCGAGATGGGCCGGACCCGGCGGGGCATAGGGCGGCGCGAGGCGGATGGCAAAGCTCAGCCACAGCACCCCGAACAGGCCCACCATGTCGAAGCCGATGAACAGGACGCGCTTCAACGGGCGCGGCAGGCTGCTGAGCGCATCCCGGACTTTTTCCAATGCGTCCATTCGACCCACATGCCGCCCAGCCGGTCGCGGCGCCGCGACCGAGAGGTTTCTTAGCGGTGCGGCCCGGCCTTTCCAACGCCTTTATGCTGTGGCATCACAGCCCCTACCGTTCGATCAGGATCACGACATGACCGTCAGACTGCACCGGGGCGACCTGCCCGACCTGTCCCGCTATGGCCGGGAGGTGGCGATCGACACCGAGACGATGGGGCTCGATCCGCGGCGCGACCGGCTGTGCGTGGTGCAGCTGTCGCCGGGCGACGGCAGCGCCGACGTGGTGCAGATCCCGGCCGACCTCAAGGAGGCGCCGAACCTGGTGAAGCTGCTCTCCGATCCCGGGGTCACCAAGATTTTCCACTACGCGCGCTTCGACATGGCGGTGCTGAAGCACCGCTTCGGCATCGTCACCGGGCCGATCTACTGCACCAAGATCGCCTCGCGGCTGGTGCGCACCTATACCGACCGGCACGGGCTCAAGGACCTGGTGCGCGAGCTGCTGAACATCGACCTCAACAAGCAGCAACAGAGTTCGGACTGGGGCGCCGAGAAGATCTCCGAGGCGCAGCTCGACTATGCCGCCTCCGACGTGCTCTATCTGCACGACGTCAAGCGCCATCTCGATCGCATGCTGAAGCGCGAGGGGCGCGTCGAGCTGGCCGCCGCCTGCTTCGAGTTCCTCAAGCACCGGATCGACCTTGACCTCCAGGGCTGGGACGAGACGGACATCTTCGCGCACAGCTGATGGCCGCGGTCGCCGCTCCCACCGACACGCGCGAGCGGCTCTATCGTGGCCTGATGCGGCGCAACCGGATCGTGGCCGTGCTGCGCTGGGTGGTCCCGGCCGCGGGCGCCGCGGTGCTGGCGGTGGTGATCGGGGCGATGGCGCTCGACGCCCTCGCGCACCGCTTCGGCTTCGCCAACATCCGCATCGACCGCGACAACCTCGTGGTCGAGACGCCGCAACTCACCTCGACCGGGCAGGACGGCACGGTGTTCTCGGTCACGGCCCAGTCGGCCCGGGTGTCGGTGACGCAGCGCGACATCATCGACATGGCCGAGGCACGCCTCACCATGGCCCCCAGCAAGGGCGCGACGGTGACGGCGACGGCCGCGGCGGCGCAGTTCCAGACCTCCAACCAGCTCCTCAGCGTCCCGGGCACCACCCGCGTGCAGGGCACGGACGGGCTCGAGGGCACGGTGGACGGGATCTTCGCCGACCTGATGCAGTGGACGATGACGGCGAGCGGCAAGGTCCATCTCAGCATGCCGGACGGCGCGACGCTCGATGCCGGCGGCATGAGCTACGACCACAAGACCCGGCTCTACAGCTTCAAGGACGTGACGGTGAACCTGACCATGACGCCGGGGGAAGGCAAGTGAAGCACCGCCTCGCCCTCGCTCTCGCCCTGCTGCTGCTCGCCGCCCCGGTCGTCGCCGCCGAGCCGGTCAAGATCACGGCCGACAACTTCACCGTCGACCAGGGCAACAAGTCCGGCACGTTCACCGGCAGCGTCGTCATCACCCGCACCAACCTGACGATCTGGGCCAACAAGGTGGTGGTCACCTACGGCAAGGGCGGCGAGAGCGACATCGACACCATCACCGCCACCGGCGCGGTGCGGATCAAGACCCCGGCGCAGGAAGCCACCGGCGGCCGCGCCACGTTCGATCCACTGACCCAGATCCTCAAGCTCACCGAGAACGTCACCGTGCTCAACGCCCAGGGCAAGGTGAGCGGACCGGAACTCACCATCAACCTGGCCAGCCAAACCTCGACCTTCGAGGGCGGCAAGGGCGGGCGGGTCACCGGGGTGTTCACCCCGCAATGAGCGCCGCCGCGGACCCCTCAGGTACCCTCGACCAGAGCGGCTGGCTCGTGGCGCACGGGCTCAACAAGCGCTTCGGCAAGCGCACCGTGGTCGAGGACGTGAGTCTGGCGGTGCGGCGCGGCGAGGCGGTGGGCCTGCTCGGCCCGAACGGCGCCGGCAAGACCACGGTCTTCACCATGATCATGGGGCTGGTCAAGCCGGACAAGGGCCGCATCCTGCTCGACGGGCGGCCGATCACCAACCTGCCGCTGTTCCAGCGCGGCCGGCTCGGCATCGGCTACCTGCCGCAGGAAAGCTCGATCTTCCGGGGCTTGAGCGTCGAGGGCAACATCCTTGCCGTGCTCGAGGGCCACGTCCCGCGCCGCGCCGCCCGCATCGAGCGGCTCAACCAGTTGCTCGACGAGTTCCACATCCGCCACATCGCCAGGTCCAATGCGATGGCGCTGTCGGGCGGCGAACGCCGCCGCGTCGAAATCGCCCGCGCCGTGGCCTCCGACCCGTTGTTCATCCTGCTCGACGAGCCCTTCGCCGGGGTCGATCCGATCGCGGTGGGCGAGGTGAAGACCCTGGTCCGGCACCTGACGCGGCGCGGCATCGGCGTGCTGATCACCGATCACTCGGTGCGCGAGACGCTGTCGCTGGTCGATCGCGCCTACCTGATCCACGAGGGGCGCGTGATGATCCAGGGCAAGCCCGAGATGATCGCCGCCGACCCCGAGGCGCGGCGGGTCTACCTGGGCGACACGTTCGACACGTGAAATGCTCCCCTCCCCCTTGAGGGAGGGGTCGGGGGTGGGGTCCATCGGCGATCACAGGAGCACCCCCTCCCTCGCTCCCTCCCCTCAAGGGGGAGGGAGGCCCCCGCAACAAGCGAGACGCGCTGCAGCTTGGCACGCTTCTTGCCCTCCATCCTTGCCCAACCGGACCGAATGTGCATTGTGACAGCGGGAAGCCTGTTACGTGCCGCGGGAGTGTAGTGCATGGCCTTGTCGCCACGGCTTGAGGTTCGCCAGGGCCAGAGCCTGACGCTCACGCCGCAATTGATGCAGTCGATCCGGCTGCTGCAGCTCAGCCACCTCGAACTCAATGCCTTCGTCGAAGCCGAACTGCTGCGCAACCCGCTGCTCGAGCGCGAGGACGCAGAGCCGGGCGAGACCGACACGGTCGAGCCAGCCGAGCGTCCGGTCGAACTCAACGCCGCCGAGGACACGGTCGACTTCTCCGAGCGCATCCAGTCGGCCGACTCGATCGCCGACGGCTACGACACTGCGGTCGAGAACGTCTTCCCAGAGCAGGACAGCACCGACCGGCGCGCCGATGCGCAGCCCTGGAGCGAACGCGGTGGCGGCGACGGCGAGCCGGCCGACATCGACCAGTTCGTCGCGGCGCGGCTCAGCCTCGGCGATCACCTTGCCGCGCAGGCCGGCCTCATCATCGCCGACCCGGCTGAGCGCCTGATCGCGCAGTTCCTGATCGACAGCCTGAACGAGGCAGGCTACCTCGCCGTCGAGCTCGATACCGTCGCCACACAACTCGGTGCGCCGCTGGAGTCGGTCGAAGCTGTGCTGGGAAAGCTGCAGACCCTCGACCCTGTCGGCGTATTCGCCCGCGACGTGCGCGAATGCCTCGCTCTGCAACTGCGGGAGAAGGATCGGCTCGATCCGCTGATGCAGCGCCTGCTCGACCATCTGGAGCTAATCGCCGGGCACGACATGGCCAGGCTGATGCGCGACGTCGGCGTCGACCGCGAGGATCTGGCCGACATGCTGGCCGAGTTGCGCCAGCTCGACCCCAAGCCCGGTCGCGCCTTCGAGTCCGGGCCGGTGGAGGCCGTGGTTCCGGATGTCTATGTCCGTCCGGGTCCCGGCGGCGAGTGGCAGATCGAGCTCAATTCCGACGTGCTGCCGCGCGTGCTCGTCAACCGCACCTACTATGCCTCGGTGACCAGGAAGACGCGCGATACGGCGGAAAAGACCTTCCTCACCGATTGCCTCGCCACTGCCAACTGGCTGGCCAAGAGCCTCGACCAGCGCGCCCAGACCATCCTCAAGGTCACCGCCGAGATCGTCAGGCAGCAGGACGGCTTCCTGCAGCACGGCATCACGCATCTGAGGCCGATGACGCTCAGGGCCGTCGCCGATGCCATCGAGATGCACGAGTCGACGGTGAGCCGCGTCACCTCGAACAAATACGTGTCGACGCCGCGCGGCCTGTTCGAGATGAAGTACTTCTTCACCACCGCGCTCGCCTCGTCGACCGGCGAGGGGGACCACTCGGCGGAAGCGGTGCGTTATCGCATCCGGCAACTGATCGAGGCCGAGCAGCCGGGCGACATCCTCTCGGACGACACGATCGCCGAGATGCTCCAGAAGGAAAAGGGCATCGAGGTGGCCCGCCGCACGGTCGCCAAGTATCGCGAAGGCATGAACATCCCGAGTTCGGTCATCCGCCGGCGGCAGAAACGGGCCCTGGCGGCAGCGCGGTAAGCTGCCTGGCCGGCTCCTCCGCCGAAGCAGAAAAGATATGCCCTCTTCTCGCACCGGCTTTTGTCGCCGCACAATCCCCGCGACCCGATCCGCATTCGCCGCATTGCCCCCTGCGAGGGGGCGGGCTAGACTCCTGCTTGCCGGGGAGTTCACCTCTGGTGGTGGGCGGCTCCGGCCGGCTACCACCAATTCAAGAGAGGACTTCCATGACTCTGCGTGTTTCAGGAAAGAACATGGATGTCGGCGACGCGCTTCGGGCCAAGGCACAGGGGCACTTCGACGCGGTCGTGAAGAAGTATTTCGACGGCAACTACAACGGCCACATGACGCTCGAGCCGGAGGGCTCGGGGTTCAACGCGCAATGCCTCGTTCACCTCGACTCTGGCACGGTGCTGCAGTCGAACGCCTATGGCGGCGACGCCATCTCGGCCTACCAGCTGATGGTCGACGCGATCGAGAAGCGGCTGCGGCGCTATAACCGCAAGCTCAAGGCCCATCGCAAGCACAACGGCACGAACGAGGAGGCCCCGTCATACGTGCTCGCCGCCCCGGGCGACGAGGAGCTCGCCGAGGACTACTCCCCGCCGGTGATCGCCGAGACCACCTCGAGCCTGAGGCAGATGTCTGTGGGAGAAGCGGTCATGCAGCTTGATCTGACCCAGGCAGAAGTGGTCGTATTCCGGCATGCTGGACATGGTGGCCTGAATGTGGTCTACCGCCGCGCCGACGGCAATATTGGCTGGATCGATCCTGCCCTCAAGCCGAACTAGGGCTCCCAGAGAGCGTGTCCTCTCCGCTTCCACGATAGGAACTTCTTGATGGAATTGGCTGATATCCTCTCCGAGGAGGCCGTGATTGTTTGCTCGGGCATCAAGACCAAGTCCGAGGTCCTGCACAAGCTCTCCGAATGCGCTGCCAGGGTCACCGGACAGAGTGTAGCGACCATCTTCGAAGCGGTGAATGCGCGCGAGCAACTGGGGTCGACCGGCCTCGGCAACGGCATCGCCATTCCGCACGGCAAGTTCGCCGGTCTGGATTCGGTGTCGGCCGTGTTCGCCAGGCTGACCACGCCGATCGACTTCGAGGCGGTCGACGACCAGCCGGTCGACCTGGTCATGATGCTGCTCGCCCCCCTGGGGGCGGGCGCCGACCACCTGAAGGCCCTGGCCCGGGTGGCGCGCCTGCTGCGCACCGATGCGGTCGTGGCACGCCTGCGCGCGGCCGAGGACGCCGCAGAACTGTACGCGATCCTGACCCAGCCGCTCACCCAGACGCAGGCCGCCTGAGAGCCCGCAGACGGCCTCGGCTGCAGCCACCACCGACCTCTTGGCCCCGCGATAGCGGGAATCTCTGTCTTGGGAGGCCCCGTAAACGGGGTTTCCCGCTTTCGCGGGAATGGCCCGGTGCTGAACTCCGTCGCTCAGCGATGGAGGATCAAGCCGTCAGTGCAGGGTGACGATGCCGAAGGACTTGTCGCTCAGCCACTCTGCGACGGCCTCTTCGCTATCGCCGACCATCAGCGGCGAGCCATCGGCCGAGACCACGATGTGGAAATCGGTCTCCTCGTCGAAATCGGCGCCGGGCAGGATCGGCCCCATCTCCGCGCCCTTGACGTGCTTGACATAGACCACCGCGTTGCCGCCGAGCGCCATGAACTGGGCTTCGGTCAGGTTCCGCAGGGGATTGTCGAAAGGCTGTTCTCTGTTCTCTTGCATCTCATGTTCCCCTTTCTAGGCAGAACGTATCTCGATCCGACGGGCAATCTTTTCGGCCTTTGGACGAACAACTGAGATCACCAGCATCCCGTTCCTCAGTTCGGCGTCCTGGACCACCATGCCGTCGGCGAGCAGGAAGTTCCTTTGAAACTGCCGCGCGGCGATGCCGCGATGCAGGTATTCGCGTGTCGCGTCGTCCTTCTGCCGGCCGCGCACCAGCAACTGGTTGTCTTCCACCGTGACGTCGAGGTCGCTCTCGGCGAACCCGGCGACGGCGATGGAAATGACGAAGCTCTCCGCGCCCTCCCGCTCGAGCGTGCGCTCGATGTTGTAGGGCGGATAGCCGTCGGCGGCCTTGCTCAAGCGGTCGATGCGTTCCTCGAAGGCATCGAAACCAAGCAGGAAGGGCGCCGAAAACATGGAGACGCGCGACATCCGATCGTCCTTGTTCAAAGCAACGGTTCGTGAAGCGGCCCGAGTTTCAGTGGCACCGTTTCATGCTCGTGATATGGGTCCGGCACGGGGCCGGATCAAGTCCGGCGGGGGGTAGGAGAACCAGGACTTGGAGCAACAGACGGTGGCGGTGGTGATCCCCGCCTACAAGGCCGAGCGGTTTATCGGCGAGGCGGTGAAATCGGTCCTGGCGCAGAGCTTTCCGGACTGGCAGATCTGGATCATCGCCGATGACGGCACCGACTACGAGGCGCTGCTGGGCCGGGCCGGCCTCAGCGATCCACGCTTCCACTTCCTCTCGACCGGCCGGGTCGCTGCCGGCGCCTCGCGCGCCCGCAACCTCGCACTCGACCGGATCGAGACGCCCTACGCCGCCATCCTCGATGCCGATGACCGACTGAAGCCGAACAAGCTGGAACTGGCGATCGCGGCGCTTGCCGAAGCGCCGATCGTCTCGAGCGCGCTCGACGTGATGGACGAGCGCTACCGGCGGCTGCGACTGGTGGGCGACGGTCCGGACCGCCGCCTGGCGCCGGGGAGCTACAAGTTCACCAACCTGTCGATGGATTCGATGATCGTCTGGGACCGGCGCCGGTGCGATGCCCGCTACGACCCCGACCTTTCCAACATGACCGATCTCGAACTGTTGATGCAGTTGTGGCGTACCGCCGGGGTCGTGCATCACCTGGGCACGCCGCAGCACGACTACGTCAAGATCGCCAGTTCGATGAGCAATAGCGAAGGTGTCACCGCCAGGATGATCGCGTCCAAGACCACCCTGCTCGAGCGGCTGCAGGGCGGGCACTACAGCTTCGCCGCCCCCGACGCCGCCGAGGGCCTGATCGCCTTCCTCGAGTTGTCGCTGGCCGCCGAGGCCGCTTATCCGGCCGCGCTTCAGGAAAAGCCCGGCCTGTTGTTCGAGGACCATCTCGAGCCGATGCTCAGGGCCCATGAGGCGCGGGTAAAGGGGGACTAGCGGACTGCACCGGCGGCCGCCGTAACGCACAGAGTCATTCCCGCGAAAGCGGGAACCTCTGTTTTCGGCGCGTGCGGCCAACGGAGATCCCCGCTTTCGCGGGGATGACCCGGGTGTGGTCCGAAAACAAGCTTCTCCCCATCCGGCCGTTCAGCCCCGCAGCGCCTTCTCTACATCCGCCGCATAGGGCACCGAGGGCTGCGCGCCAGGCTTCAGCACGGCAAGGCTAGCGGCCACCGCAGCGCGGCGCATGGCGGGCTCGAGGGCGAGGCCCTGGTCGAGGCCGGCGGCAAGGTAGCCGCAGAAGGTGTCGCCGGCGCCCACCGTATCGACCGGCTCCACCCGCATGGCCGGCACGCTGAAGCTTCCGGCCGGGGTGGCGGCGCGGGCGCCGTCGGCCCCCAGGGTGACGATCACGGTCTGGTTCTGCGAGCGGGCCCAGTCAGTCATGGCGGCGTCGAGCCGGTCGAGTCCGGCGCCGGTCAGCAGTTCGAACTCGGTCTCGTTGGCGATGACGATCGAGGCCTGCTCGGCCACCGCCCTGGTCGTCGTGAGGAAGGGGGCGGTGTTGAGGATCGAGACCACGCCCTGCGCCTTGGCCAGTTCAAGCGCCCGTTCGGTCGCCGCCTGCGGAATCTCCTGCTGCAGCATCAGCACCGAGCCGATGCCGAGCCCGGCGAGCGCCGCATCGGCATCGGCCGGGCCCATCGTGCCGTTGGCGCCGGGCAGGATGGCGATGACGTTCTCGCCCGCGTCGTCGACGAAGATCATGGCGATGCCGGTCGGGCCCTCGACCGTGCGCACATGCGATAGATCGACCCCATCGCCGCGTAGAAGTTTCAAGGCTTCTGCTGCAAAAGCATCGGAACCTGCCGCTGCGAACATACGGACTTCCACCCCGGCCCGACGCGCCGCCAGGGCCTGGTTGGCGCCCTTGCCCCCGGCCGCCATCGAGAACTGGTGCCCCGGCACGGTCTCGCCGGGCTTGGGAATGCGGCTCACGGTGCCGATCAGGTCGAGATTGGTGGAGCCGAGAACCGTAATCATTCGAGGACCTTGGGTATGGTGTTCCAGTTGCGCATGGTGGCAACCGCCCCCTTCTCCAACTGCCGGTCGAACTTGTCCAGCCCCGGCCCATGCCGCCCGTCCGGCTGGCGCCAGCCGACGAGGAAGAGGTCGCGGGCATCGACCCGCACGATGTCATAGTCGCCGGTGGCGCCGGTGAATTTCGTGTTGTTCGACAATGGCTTATCGAACATCATCACGTAGCGATGGAACGGCCCCTCGTCGGGATAGGCGGCGAACGGAGTGGAGGCAAGCATGGCTTCTATCTCGTCGCCGGTGCGGATCAGCGCCTGGCTGGACCAGCCCCAGCGCCTCGCGATCGCCGCCTCGAGCTCGGCCTTGGGCTCATGGCCGCACTCGAAGCGCACGTTGCCGCTGGCGAGGATGGTCTTGACGCCGCTATAGCCCAGCTCTTCGCAAAGCGCCTTGAGCTCGGCCATCTTCATCTGGCGCTTGCCGACATTGACGGCCCGCAGGAAAGCGACCCAGACGGTCATTTGGCCTTCTGGGGATAGATCGTCTCCCCCGCCTTCAGCATGTCGACGAAGGTCCTGATCTTCTTCTCGCGCCCGGCGGGGGTCTTGAGGTTGTGAATACGGAAGGCGAGCGCGAAGCGGTTCTGCTCGGTCAGCTTGCCCAGCATTTCTTTCGCTGCCGGCTCGGCGTCGATCGCCGCCTGCAGGTCGTCGGGGATCTTCAGGTCCTTGCCGCTGCCATAAGCCTTGTCCCAGCGGCCATCAGCCTTGGCGGCAGCGACATGGGCGCGACCGTGGTCGGTCATCAGCCCCGCCTGTTCGAGCCGGGCGACATTGTCGACGTTGATCTTGCTCCACACGCTCTTGCGTCCACGCGGCGTGTAGCGCTGCAGGAAGCTCCTCTCGTCGTGGCCCTTGCGGATTGCGTCAATCCAGCCCCAGCACAGGACGGCGTCGATCGCCTCCTTGGCATTGATCGACTTGAGGCCCGAGCCGGCCTTGTGCATCTTGATCCAGACCTCGTCGGCCTTGTCGTGGTTGGCCGCCAGCCAGTCGTAGAACGCCCGAAAGTCTTCGAACTCGCGCACATTGTCGTGGTTGACGACGAACGGCGCCATCAGGCTGCCCCTCGCTCGACGACCTTGTGAAGCGCCGGCTCAAGCCGCTCGTCATTGGGCAGAGCGATGCCGAACGGGCCGGAGAGAACCTCGCGCAGTTCGGCGACCGAACCGAGCAACCGGGTCTCGCTGTCCCCGCCGATTGCGTGGATGTTGAAACGGAGGTTGCGGAGTGCCAGGCGCCGCCCCTTGTCGACCCGGGCCGCGACCAGCCGCTCGCGGAAGGCCGGACTCGACGAAACACTCTCGTTCATCCGGACCAGGGCATCGGCCTCCGGCTCGGCGGTGGTGAAAGCATAAAGCGGCTGCCACTCCGCCCCGATCTGCGATTCGAGCCGCCACAGGCCATCCGTTTGGCTGAGCCGACAGGGCTCGTGCGGAGTCGCCTGCTCGACATCGGCGCGCAGGCGCAGCGGCGCGGTCGGCGTCTGGCCGCCGAAGCCGACATCGACGAGGTAGCTGGAACCGGCGATGTCGACGGTGAGCAGCACATGCGTGGGCGGACCATCGACGGGCTCGACCTGCCCCCACAGCACAGTGGCCGCGTGCAGCTTCACGGCGAAGTCCAGTTCCTCGAGCATGGCCTTGAACAGCAGGTTGTGTTCGAGGCAATAGCCGCCGCGACGGTCGAACAGGAGCTTCTGCTGCAGGTTTGCGAGCTCGAGCCGGACGGGCACCCGCATCAGAGGATCGAGGTTCTCGAACGGAATGGCCGAAAGGTGCAGCTGCATCAGTTGGCCCAAGGTCTCCAGCGAAGGAGCGATCGAGCCGGCAAAGCCGATGCGCTCGAACCAGGCATCGATATTGGCCTTAGTCGCCACGGACATCCCCACCGCCGATTCCGGGAGGGCCATAATGATGAAGCGGCGCGGCTTTGTCACCCCGACCAGTGGGGAAGTGTTCACCGACGACGGCATCGGTCACAGGGTCATCCCCGCGAAAGCGGGGATCTCCGTTTTGCCGCCCGCGCCGAAAACAGAGGTTCCCGCTTTCGCGGGAATGACTCCGTGGGTCACGGCAAGCATCCGGATCAGTCCGCACGAACGGCCCGACTACCTGAACAGCAGGACGGCCCAAAGCCCAATCGCACCTACGAAAATCCGCCAGTATGCGAAGATGGCGAAGCCGTGCCGCGAGATGTAGTCGAGCAGGTAGCGGACGACGAAGAAGGCGACGACGAACGCGGCAGCGAACCCGATGATCACGGCGGCACCGAGCTCGGCGGTGATGAACTCACGGCTCTTGTAGAGATCGTACAGGAAGGCGCCGCCCATGATCGGCATGGCGATGAAGAAGGTGAACTCCGCCGCCGAGCGCTTGTCGGTGCCGAGCAGGAGCGAGCCGACGATCGTCGCGCCGGAGCGCGACACGCCCGGGACCAGCGCCAGCATCTGGAACAGCCCGATATAGAGGCAAAGGAGTGGGGGGTAGTTGTAGATATCTGTGTATTTCGGCGTCAGCTTGAGCTGGTCGACATAGAGCAGCACGATGCCGCCGACGATCAGCGATACGCAGAATACCACCGGCGTCTCGTAGATCACGTTCTTGATGAAGTCGTGCAGCAGCACGCCGGCAATCGCCGCCGGAAACGATGCCAGCACCACCCCCAGGATGAAGCGCAGGGCCCCGGGCTTGCGGGCCATGGCGTCCTTGGCGATGCCGACGAGGCGTCCGAAATAGACCACGAGGATGGCGAGGATGGCGCCGAACTGGATCAGCACCTCGAATACACGCCCCGGGCTGTTGAAACCGAGGAAATGACCAGCGAGCAGAATGTGGGCGGTCGACGAGACCGGTAGGAATTCGGTAAGCCCCTCGATGATCCCGAGGATCAGGGGCACAAAAAGACCTTGATCGGCGTTCATCTGATCCCCTAACTCAACCCCACCGCTCGGGGCGCCGGGCGGCATCTAGCCCGATTTGCGGTAGCCCGCCAAGGATCGAACAGCGCATGCCAAGGTTGCTCCAGCACCGGCTCGACCCGTCCTCCCGCCTCGCCCGCCTGATGTTCGCCGAGTATGGCGTCGGGATCGATCTCGAGGACATCAAGCCGTGGACGCGCGACCCCGCTCTGCTCGAGATCAATCCGGCGGCGACGGTGCCCATCCTCGTCGACACGCAGGAGCCGCCGATCATCGGAACGATGGCGGTGATCCACGCAATCGAGGATCGCTACGCGCCAAGCGCGGTTGCCGGCCTTGTTCCGATGCAGCCGGCCATGCGCAACGAGATGTGGCGGCTCAACGAGTGGGTCCTGGTCAAGCTCAACGACGAGGTGACGCGCTACATCCTCGAAGAGAAGATCGTGAAGCGCGACCAGCGCGGCGCCGTGCCCGATCCCGGCGTGCTGCGCGTCGCCAAGGCCAACCTCGCCGAGCATCTCAACTACTTCAACTGGCTGTTCGCGACCCGGCACTGGATCGCCGGCGACGCCATGACGCTCGCCGATTTCGCACTGGCCGCACATCTGTCCAGCCTCGACTATCTGGGCGATGTGCTGTGGGACACCTCGATCGAGACGCGCAACTGGTATGCCCGCATCAAGTCGCGCCCCGCCTTCCGCACCCTGCTCAACGACCGCATCGGCGGCATGCCGGCCGCGGCCGGCTACGCTGACTTGGACTTCTAGTCCAACCCAACGTTGGATTAGCGTGCGGGAGTTGGAACTAATCCAGCGCTGCGTTGGAATAGGGGCGAGGTGCTATCCTCCATGCACGGTGTCATTCGGCGAAAGCGGGAACCTCTGTCTTGTTGCAGGCACCGCAAACGGAGATCCCGCTTTCGCGGGATGACACAGTGACAGAAGCGCAAGACCGCACAGAACTGCTCGCCAAGCTCCGTGCCCGCGCCACAAGCCTCGGCTTTTCTGCCTTCGGCGTGGCGCGGGCCGATGCACGGCCGGATCTGCCGGAAAAGCTCGAGACCGCGCTGGCGCGGCACTGGCATGGCGAAATGGCCTGGATGGCCGAGACGGTGGAGCGCCGCGCCGCGCCGGCGGGGCTGTGGCCCGGAGCCCGCTCGGTGATCATGCTGGGCATGAACTACGGCCCGGACTCCGATCCGATGTCCGACCTCAGCAAGCCGGGCATCGGCAACATCTCGGTCTATGCCCGCAACCGTGACTACCACGATGTGGTCAAGGGCAAGCTCAAGGAGATCGCAGGTCTCGTCCGGCGCTGGACCGGCGAGGAGGCCAAGGTCTTCGTCGACACTGCCCCGGTGATGGAAAAGCCGCTCGCCGAGGCGGCGGGCATCGGCTGGCAGGGCAAGCACACGGTGCTCGTTTCGCGCGATTACGGTTCGTGGCTGTTCCTCGGCGCGATCTTCACTGCCGCAGAGTTCCCGGCCGACGACCCGCACCCCGAAAGCTGCGGCAACTGCCGGCGCTGCCTCGATGTCTGCCCGACCGATGCCTTCCCCGCGCCGTTCCAGCTCGATGCGCGGCGTTGCCTCAGCTACCTCAACATCGAGCATCCGGGCCCGATCCCGCACGAGTTCCGCACCGCCATGGGCAACCGCATCTATGGCTGCGACGACTGCCTCGCGGTGTGCCCGTGGAACAAGTTCGCCTCGGCGACGCGGGAGATGAAGCTGATGGCGCGCGACGAGCTGCGCGCGCCGGCGCTGGCCGATCTGCTGCAACTCGACGAGGTCAAGTTCCGCGCCCTGTTCACCGGCTCGCCGATCAAGCGCATCGGCCACGCGCGGTTCCTGCGCAACGTCCTCGTCGCTGCGGGCAATTCCGCGGACGACGCGCTCGTCCCGCTCGTCGAAGCGCGGCTCGGCGACCCCGATCCGCTCATCCGCGGCGCTGCGGTGTGGGCCGTCCGACGCCTTGTGAACGAAGCGCGCGCGGACGCGCTGAGGCTTGCCTTTTTGCCCGATGAGGGCGACATGAGCGTCCAGGCAGAGTGGAGCGCAGCCGTCCAGCCGGCGCGCGCAAACTAGAGACCACTTCAGATGGGCGTCTTCTTCTTCGGCATGGGCTACTCCTCGCGGGCCACGGCGCGAGCATTGCATCAGTTGCGCGACCCGGACATCCCGATTTCCGGCACGACCCGCAGCGAGGAGGGCGCCGAGGCCTTCGCCGACACCAACTACCGCATCCACATCTTCGACGGCGAGGTCCGCGGGGCGACGCTCGGGCCAGACCTGCGGAAGGCAACGCACGTCATTCTCTCGATCCCGCCCGACGAGCGTGGCGACCCCGCCCTGCTGCACCACCGCGCCGATCTCGATGCGGCGCAGAATCTCGAATGGATCGGGTACTTCTCGACCGTCGGCGTCTATGGCGATTTCGGCGGCCAGTGGGTCGACGAGGACGCGCCGACGCGGCCGGTCAATGTCCGGTCGCAGCAGCGGGTCGAGGCCGAGCAGGCCTGGCGCGACTACGCCGGGGCGCGCGGCGTGCCATTGTTCATCGAGCGGCTGGCCGGCATCTATGGCCCCGGCCGCTCCGCCTTCGACAAGCTGCGCGAGGGCACGGCCCGGCGCATCGTCAAGCCGGGGCAGGTGTTCAATCGCGTCCACGTGGCCGACATCGGGCGGATCACGGCGCTGGCGGCGCTCGCCAAGCTCGAGGGCACCTACAACCTCGCCGATGCAGAACCGGCCCCGCCGCAGGACCTCGTGACCTATGCGGCCCAGATGATGGGGATCGCCCCCCCACCGGAGATTCCGTTCGAGACGGCGCAGATGACCGAGATGGCGCGCAGCTTCTACTCCGACAACAAGCGGGTTTCGTCCAAGCGCGTGCTCGCGGCGCTGGGCACCGAACTCGAGTTCCCGACCTATCGCGAAGGCCTCGACGCCATCTGGAAAGCACACGCGTGAGTGCGCCGCGGCCGGCCAAGGCCCGTCCCTCCCGCATTGTGCTCGATGGCCGGTACGTACGACTCGAGCCGCTCGGACCACGGCACGCCGCCGATCTCTATCGCGCCTCGTCCGCCCCCGACGCGGCGCAACGCTTCGCCTACCTGTTCGAGACTCCGCCGGCCTCGGAGACCGAGATGCGGGGCTGGGTCGACAAGGTGTCCGCCCAGGACGACCCGATGCTGTTCGCCGTCATCGACACGGCAACAGGCAAGGCCGGCGGCCGGCAGGCGCTGATGCGCATCGTGCCCGAGCACGGCGTCATCGAGATCGGCTCGATCTACTGGGGCCCGGACATCGCCAGGACTCGCCGCGCCACCGAGGCGCTCTACCTGTTCGCCCGGCACGTCTTCGACGATCTCGGCTATCGCCGCTTCGAGTGGAAGTGCAACGACCGTAACGAGCCCTCCAAGCGCGCCGCGACGCGCTTCGGGTTCTCCTACGAAGGCACGTTCCGGCAGCACATGATCGTCAAGGGCGAGAACCGCGACACGGCCTGGTTCTCGATGCTCGACAGCGAGTGGCCGGCGCGCAAGGCCGCGTTCGAACGCTGGCTCGACCCGGCCAATTTCGATGCCGAGGGGCGACAACTCGCGCCGCTTCGCCTCGTGTGAGGAACTAGATATCCAGCGCCAGTTGCTCCGGCGGCACAGCGATCTCGCGCTCGACCGCCGCCTCGAGCAGTTCGAGGTCCTCGGGCCGGCTTAGCCGATGGTCGCCGTCGGGCACCAGCGTGAAGGTGACCGGGTCGGTCAACAGGTGCTGCACGAGCTTCAGCGCATGGTCGCGCGGCACGTCCGGGTCCTTGCCGCCCTGCAGGATCGTCACCGGGCAGCCCACATCGATGCCGCGCCCGAACATCAGGTGCTCCCGGCCGTCCTCGATCAGTCTGGCGGTGATCGGATAGGGGTCGGCGGAATATTCCGAGGGTTGCTCGACGACGCCGGTCTCGCGCAGCGCCTTCAGCTCCTTCTTCGAAAAGCCCTTCAGCATCAGTTCCTCGGTCATGTCGACCGCCGGGGCGATCAATACCAGCGCCTTGACCCGGCTGTTGCCGAGTCGGTGCATGTGCCGCGCGAGGAGCAGCGCCAGCCAGCCGCCCATCGACGAGCCGACGATTACCTGCGGTCCTTCGGTCTGGGCGAAGACGGCCAGCGCTTCCTCGAGCCAGCGCGAGATCGTCCCGTCGAGGAACTCGCCACCCGACTGGCCATGGCCGGAATAATCGAACCGGGTCACCGCCACGCCCCTGTCGGCGCCGAACCGGTCGAGCGCCGTCGCCTTCGAACCGGTCATCTCGGAGCGGTAACCGCCGAGCCAGAAGATGCCGGGCGCCTTGCCGGTCCGGGGCAGCATGGCGACGCGCCGCGCGCCCGCCCCCGCGCCGACTTCAAGGTACTCGAGCGCCGGTTCCGTCATCACCATCGACTCCAATGTGGAAAAGGCCTATGCCCCGAGCCTCGCTTCGCGGCAACAGTTTGTCGACGATGTGCCTCGAGCGTGTGTTTCTTGCGCCACCCGGTGTTGACTTATGCCCGGCGCAGCACGATTTTAGCGCGGATTTCCCGCCGCTTCGGTAACAGTTGAAGGATCGCCTGCCATTCGTCGTCCCATGAGACCCGTCGCCCCCCAGAAGGATGGGCCGCAATCCAACGAGGACATCTCCTCCCCCGACGTCCAGCTCATCGATGGCGAAGGCGCCAATCGCGGCGTTGTGCGCACGCGTGAAGCGCTCGCTGAAGCGCAGGAGCAGGGACTGGATCTCGTCATCATCTCGCCGAACGCGACGCCGCCGGTGGCCAAGATCCTGGATCTCGGCCGCTTCAAGTATTCCGCCCAGAAGAAGGCAGCGGAAGCGCGCAAGAAGCAGAAGGTGATCGAGGTCAAGGAAATCCAGATGCGTCCTGGCATCGATACCCATGACTACGAGACCAAGATGAAGGCGCTGGCGCGCTTCCTCGAGGATGGCGACCGCGTCAAGGTCACCATGCGCTTCCGCGGCCGCGAGATGGCGCACCAGGAACTGGGCATGCAACTGCTCGTCAAGGTGCAGAACGAGTTCGAGGCCAAGGCCAAGGTCGAATCGGCCCCCCGTTCGGAAGGTCGCCAGATGGTTATGGTGCTGGCTCCCAAGTGAGGGCCGACACCATCCGACCGACATGACAAGGGCGCCCGCAAGGCGCCCTTCTGCTATCTACGAACGCCGGCCCCAGATGCCGGATACCATCACCAGCACCCAGCCGGCGATCATCGCACCGCCACCGGTCGGCGCGGCCATCGGGAACAGCGCATTGCCGGTGAAGGCCCGCATGACGAGATCGCCTGCGAACAGCGCAACCCCCACCGTCATCACCGCACCGGCTGCCACCGCCAGCCGGCTGGCCGCCATCAGGCTGAGGCCGATCAGCACCGGCGCGTGCAGGAGCAGGAAATTGGCGGCGATCCCGAGATTGTCGTCGCCGGCATGGCTGGCGCGTGCCGCCGCGGCCACGCCAAGGGCGCCGAACAATCCGGCGGCGGTGACCAGCAGTCGGCCGGGAACAGTACTCGACATGGATTTTCCTCGAGGCGCCCGCGATCGATAGCCGAGGCGACGACAAACGAAAAGGCCGGGGATCGCTCCCCGGCCTTGTCGTCTGCTGCAGGTTTTTCGGATCAGGCGGCGAGCTTCAGCCATGCCGGGGCAATAGCGGTGCCCTGGCCGAGGCCGTAGCCGAAGCGGATGTTCAGCATGCCGACCGGCTCGACGAGGCGAGCGCCGTCAAGGCCGCCGACCTTTTCGACCGCGAAGCCCGCGGCGCTGACCAGCGCGGCAACCGCGTCGACGGCAGCGGCGTCGTTGCCGGCGAGGAACACCGGGACATGGGCGGTGGCGGAGGCGGGGGTGTCGAACAGGCTGGCGAAGATCGTGTTGAAGCCCTTCACCACCTTGGCGGCGGGCGCAGCGGCCTGCAGTTCTTCGGCGGCCGAGGTCGTGTGGCCAATCGCCAGGCCCGAGAAGTCGGCCTTCACCGGGTTGGTCATGTCGACGACGGTCTTGCCGGCGAGTTCAAGGGTCTTCACCAGTTCCAGCGCTACCGGGTAGGG
Organism: Devosia sp.; assembly: GCF_017307495.1. Classification (GTDB taxonomy): domain Bacteria; phylum Pseudomonadota; class Alphaproteobacteria; order Rhizobiales; family Devosiaceae; genus Devosia_A. The sequence goes on from NZ_JAFKHE010000028.1 coordinate 59,635, forward strand.
CACGGCGAGGACGACGATGTCGGCACCGGCGACGGCCGACTTGTAGTCGGTCACGGTGGCGCCCACGGACTTGGCGAAGTCGGCAGCGGCGGCGACATTGGAGGCGCCGAGCACCAGTTCGGTCTTGCCGGCAAGGCGCTTGGCGAGGCCCTTGCCCATGTTGCCGAGGCCGAGGATTGCGGTGGTCATTTGGGAAATCCCTCTGTTGCGATTGCGATGACCCCTATCTAGTCCCGGCCTCTGGAGTATAGAATTGCCGCCATTCGCGCTTCACCCTTGCATCAAGGTATCGAATGGCAGAGCTGATCAACCTCGAGACTTTTGTCACGGCGGTGAAGTCGGGAAGCTTCGCCGGCGCGGCGCGGCTGCTCGGCATCTCGCCGGCCATGGTCGGACGACGCATCCAGGCGCTGGAGGAGCATCACGGCGCCCGGCTGATCGAACGCACCACGCGCGCGCAGCGGCTGACCGAGCTGGGCGAGAGCTTCTACGCGCAGGCCCAAGCCGTGCTCGAGGCGATGAGCGAGCTCGACGACCTCACGCGCACCGAGCCTGGCAGGCTCACCGGCCGCATCCGGGCGACCGGACCGGCAACACTCGGCATCCACCGGCTCGCCGCCATCGTCGCCCGCTTCTGCGAGCTCAATCCGGCTGTGACGGTCGAGCTGAGCCTCAACGACCGGCGCGCCGACCTCATCGCCGAGGGCTATGACGTGGCGGTCCGCGTCGGCGAGTTGCAGGCCTCGAGCATGATTGCACGGCGGATCGGCACCTATCGCTTTCGCTGCGCCGCCGCCCCGTCCTATGCCGCCTCGCTTGGCCTGCCGCTGACACCCGAGGAACTGCGCCACCATCGCTGCATCCTCAATCTCAACATGAGTCCGCGCAACCGCTGGCCGTTCATCGGCCCCGGCGGGGTCTCGGTGGTGGCGGAGGTCGAGGGCGGGCTGCAGATCGACAATGGCGAGGCCCAGCTCGCGGCGGCCCTGGCCGGGGCCGGTATCGTGTACCTCCCGGTCGACCTGGTGGAGGCGCCGCTCAAGACCGGCGAGCTGATCGAAGTGCTGCCGCACTGGAACAGGATGACGCTGCCCATCCATATTGTCCATCCGTCGCGCCGACTGGTTCCGCGCCGGTTGAGCGCATTCATGGATGCGATCGCCGCCGGCTTGAAGGAGTAACCATCGGCCGCGGCTAGCGCGGTTAACTTCACGCGCTAACCACTTCAACTCGTCCACCGGCCGCACTACTGGCCTTAACGAGCATAATTTCGTAAAATGCCCGGCATGAGTACGGCCGTGCGCAGCGTAACAGCGTCAGACTATCTTTCGCGCATTCTCGCGCGCGAGGTGGTCGATCGCCGCTCAGCCACCCAACTGGACGGGATCGCTCGCAAGGTCGAACTGCTGTGCACGGCCTGGGGAGGCGAGCACATCGTCGAAGTCGTCCCGGGAGGAGGCTTCGAGAAGTCGACCGCCAATCGCTCCGGCATCTGCATGGATTTCGTCGTCTGGATCCGAACCGATGCGGGGCGCCGCATCCCCGAGGTCTACGAGTCCATGCATGCGACGTTTCAGCGGCTGGGCCTCAGGCCGATCCGACGCGACGTCACTATCGCGCTGCAGGTCGGCACCATTGCCGTCGACGTCCTGCCCGCGAGGCGGCTGTCGATGATCTCGGACATCCACGAGATCTACTCCAGCCGCCGGGCCCAGGCGATCACCACGAACCTGCACCAGCACGTGCTCGACAGTCACGAGGCCAATCGGCAGGACGAGATTCGCATCCTTAAGCTCTGGCGCGACCAGAACGGGCTGGACTTTCCCTCGTTCTACCTGGAACTCGCGACCAACGCGGCGCTGCGCCGACGGCCGGTCGGCGCCCTCGTCGACAACGTCTGGGCCACGCTCGGCTTCCTCGAGCGCCTGCTGGTGCCGCGTGCCATGCTCGATCCGGCCAATGCCGCCAACATTGTATCGGACGAGTTGACCGCCCCGCAGAAGCGCTTCATCGCCCTCGCCGCGGCCGCCGCCCGCAGCGGCCGGCCATGGTCGGAGATCGTGAGATAGGTACCAAGGCCTTGTTGCGGGCACACCATCTCCACAACACCGGCTGTCATCCCAGCGCGTTTGGCACTGCCGCAGCCTATCCTGGGGCCATTGAGGTCAGTCAGAAGCCCTTAATTTCCGGAGGCGTATCATGGCCCGATCCTCGGAGGAGGAGCCGATGTTCGACCACAAGGAAACTCTGTTCCACGTCGCCAGCCTGCTGGCGCGCCAGCTCTCCAGCGGCTTGCGCGAGGCGCTCGTGCCGTTCGGGCTGCATCCTGCCCAGTTCACCGCGCTCAGCGAGATCGCGCAGCGCGAAGGATTGACGCAGGCCGAGCTCGTGGTACGGCTCCATCTCGAGCAGCCGGGCGTGGCGCGCACGCTGGCCGCGCTCGAGGCGGAGGGCTGGATCGAGAAGTCCTCGCTCGGCAAGGGCCGGGCACAGGGGCTGTATCTCAGTGCGCGCGCCAGGGAGATACTGCCCTTGGCGGCCCAAGCCGCGGCGGAAGCCGACCGGCAGGCGGTGGCCTCGTTGAGCCGCACCGAGGCGGCACTGCTGATCGACGGGCTGAGCGAACTGGCTGCGGCAAACCGGGCGTAGCCGCCCCCTTGCACCTCGACGCCTTTCCCCCTATACACCCGGCTTCTTCGACGGGTCGCCCGGCCAAAAGGCATGCCGTGGCGGTTCGAAATGCTGGTCCCCCGGGACCGCCTCTAACAGGACAAGCAAAATGCCAAAGATGAAGACTAAATCGGGCGCCAAGAAGCGCTTCAAGATGACTGCGACGGGCCGCGTCAAGACCGGCGTCGCGGGCAAGCGTCACCGCCTCCTTAGCCACGATGCCGACTACATCCGCTCTCACCGGGGGACCAAGATCCTCAAGAAGGGCGATGAAAGTCTGGTCAAGTGGTACATGCCGTACAACCGTTAAGGAGCCGAACCTATGTCCCGCGTTAAGAGAGGCGTCACCGCCCACACTCGCCACAAGAAGGTCCTGAAGGCTGCTTCGGGCTTCTACGGCCGCCGCAAGAATACCATCCGCACCGCCAAGGCCGCCGTCGACAAGGCCGGCCAGTACGCGTACCGCGATCGCCGGGTCAAGAAGCGCAACTTCCGCGCCCTCTGGATCCAGCGCATCAACGCCGCGGTACGTGACCACGGCCTGACCTACGGTCGATTTATCGACGGCCTCAGCAAGGCCGAGATTGCCGTCGACCGCAAGGTGCTCTCCGATCTCGCGATCACCGAGCCCGCAGCGTTCGCCGCGCTGGTTGCCCAGGCCAAGAAGGCCCTGGGGTATCTCGAGAAGCTCGAGACGACCACGCACGAGCGCATCAGCGCGTAATCGCCTAGCCTTTTCTGAGGCCTCAAGCTAAGCCTTGCGCCGCCCGAACATTCGGGACGGCGCGGGGCTTTTGTGTTTCTGCGCCAAGCGCCGCCCCACACGCGGCGTCACCCCGGCGAAGGCCGGGGTCCATCATGAGACAGTTCCTCCCGCTGGGGCGGTGGAAGACCTCGAGATGGATACCGGCCTCCGCCGGTATGACCGGTGGGTGGGAGGCATGACAGACAAATGGATAGAATAATGTCCCTCGACGCTCAGATTGCCACCCTCCGCGCTGATATCGGCGCTGCCGTCGCCGCCGCCGGCGATGAAGCCGCCATCGAAGCGGTGCGCGTCTCCGCGCTCGGCAAGAAGGGCTCGGTCTCCGCGCTGCTCGCCACGCTCGGCGGCATCGCGCCGGAGGAGCGCAAGTCGGCCGGCGCCGCCATCAATGGCCTCAAGACCGAGGTCACCGCGCTGATCGAGGCCAAGGCCGGGGAACTCGCCAAGTCTGCGCTCGATGCCCGCCTCGCCGCCGAGCGCGTCGACGTCACCCTGCCGGTGCGCCCCGCGCCGACCGCCGAGGGCCGCATCCATCCGGTCAGCCAGGTGATCGACGAGATCACGGCGATCTTTTCCGACATGGGCTTTTCGATCGCCGAAGGTCCAGACATCGAGACCGACTGGTACAATTTCACCGCGCTGAACTTCCCCGAGGGGCATCCGGCGCGCGAAATGCACGACACCTTCTTCATGGCCCCCGCGCCGGACGGGGTGAAGCGCGTGCTGCGCACCCACACCTCGCCGGTGCAGATCCGGACCATGCTCAACACCAACGAGAAGCCGGCAGCGCCCTATCTCACCCCGACGATCGATCCGCCGATCCGCGTGGTGATGCCGGGCCGCACCTACCGGCACGACTCCGACCAGACCCACACGCCGATGTTCCACCAGGTCGAGGGCCTGGTCATCGACAAGAGCTCGCATATCGGCCAGCTGCGCTGGGTGCTGGAGGAGTTCCTCAAGGCCTTCTTCGAGGTCGACGACGTCACGCTGCGCTTCCGCCCGAGCTTCTTCCCCTTCACCGAGCCGTCGATGGAAGTCGACGTGCAGTGCGACCGCTCCGGCCCCGAAGTGAAGATCGGCGAGGGCAATGACTGGCTCGAGATTCTCGGCTGCGGCATGGTGCACCCCAACGTCCTGCGCAATTGCGGGCTCGATCCCGACGTCTACCAGGGCTTCGCCTGGGGCATGGGCATCGACCGCATCGCCATGCTGAAATACGGCATGAACGACCTGCGCGCCTTCTTCGACGCCGACAAGCGCTGGCTCGACCACTACGGCTTCCGCCCCCTCGACCTGCCGACGCTGTTCGGTGGGCTGTCGAGCTGATGCTTCGCTCTATCCCCACACTCGGCGTCATTCCCGCGAAAGTGGGAATCTTCGTTTGCGGTGCCGACAGAAAAACAGGGATCCCCGCTTTCGCGGGGATGACCCGGTACTTACAATTGCGAGTTTCCCGATGAAATTCACCCTTGATTGGCTCAAGGAGCATCTCGACACCACCGCCTCGGCCGAGGAGGTCGGCAAGGCGCTGACCATGATCGGCCTTGAGGTCGAGGAGATCGTCGATCCGGCCGAGAAGCTCCGTCCCTTCGTCGTTGCGCATGTGGTGGAGGCCAAGCCGCATCCGAACTCGGACCATCTCAACGTCTGCAAGGTCGACGCCGGCACCGGCACGATCATCGACGTGGTGTGCGGCGCGCCCAATGCCCGCACCGGCATGAAGTCGGTATTTGCCCCCCCCGGCACCTACATCCCGGGCAAGGACTTCACCCTCAAGGCCGGCGTCGTGATCCGCGGCGAGAAGTCGGACGGCATGTTGTGCTCGGCAGCCGAACTCGAACTCTCGAACGACCACGACGGCATCATCGAGCTCCCGGCCGATGCGCCGGTCGGCATGCCTTACGTGGAATATGCCAAGCTCGGGAACACCGTGATCGACATCTCGATCACCCCCAACCGCGGCGATGCCACGGGCGTCTACGGCGTGGCGCGCGACCTGGCTGCCTTCGGCCTCGGCACGCTCAAGCCCACCGATATGTCGCCGGTACCCTCGAAGGGCCCGAGCCCGATTCCAGCCCTGCCGCACAATTTCGCGGCTGGCGAGCCGAAGGCCATCCGCAAGTTCGCCGGGCGCTACTTCAAGAGCATCAAGAACGGTCCGTCGCCCGACTGGCTGCAGCAGCGCCTGCGCGCCGTGGGTCTTCGTCCCATCAACACGGTTGTCGACATCACCAACCTCGTCTCGCTCGGCTGGGGCCGGCCGCTGCACGCCTATGACGCCGACAAGATCGTCGGCCAGCCGGTGCTGCGCGTCGCGAAGCCCGGCGAAGAGTTCGATGCCCTCGACAACAAGATCTACGCGCTCGACGAGACCATGACCGTCATCGCCGACGACCAGGGCCCGCTCTGCCTCGGCGGCATCATGGGCGGCATCCGCTCGGGCGTCACCGAGGGGACGGTCAACGTCCTCATGGAATGCGCCAGCTGGGATCCCGACCTCATCGCCCAGACCGGCCGCAGGACCGGCATTGTCTCGGACGCGCGCTATCGCCTCGAGCGCCATGTCGATCCCGCACTGACCGAGCCCGGCCTCGAGCTCGCAACCCGGCTGATGCTGGAGATGGTCGGCGGGCAGGCCATGGAGCCGGTGATCTCCGGCGAGGACGTGTTCCCCAATACGGTCGTCGAGTTCCCACTTTCGGAGGTCAAGCGCCTGACCGGGCTCGAAACCAGCGCTACCGAGATCGAAGCAATCCTGAGCCGCCTCGGCTTCAGGCTGGAGGGGACCGGCAACACCCGCAAGGTGCAGGTCCCGTCCTGGCGGCCCGACATCACAATGAAGGCCGACCTCGCCGAGGAAGTGATGCGCATGGTCGGCGTCGACAACGTGCCCACCGACCCGCTGCCGCGGCTCAACCACGTTGCGACGCGCATGCTGACCACGCTGCAGAACCGCCGCCGCATTGCCCGCCGCACGCTCGCGGCGCGCGGGCTCGACGAGGCGGTGACCTGGTCGTTCATCCCCGAGGCGGAGGCGCGGCGTTTTGGTGGCGGCAAGCCGGAACTGAAGCTCGCCAACCCGATCGCGTCCGAGCTCACCGACATGCGGCCCTCGCTGCTGCCGGGCCTGCTCGCGGCGGCGCAGCGCAACACCAATCGCGGCTTCGCCGACCTGAAGCTGTTCGAGATCGGCCAGGTGTTCCACTCGGTGCTGCCCGAGGGCCAGCGCACCTATGCCGCCGGCATCCGCCTGGGCGGCTCGCGCCACTGGCAGGCGCAGAACGGCCAGGTTTCCGTGTTCGACGCCAAGGCCGATATCGCGGCGCTGCTCGACGCCATGGGGCATGATATCGACAAGCTTCAGCTCGTCGCCGAATCCGCGTCCTGGAGCCATCCTGGCCGCGGCGGCCGCGTGCAGCTCGGCCCGAAGGTGGTCATCGGCTGGTTCGGCGAGGTGCACCCCTCCGAACTTCAGGCGTTCGACCTCGTGGGACCGATCGCCGCCTTCGAGCTCGACCTCGACGCCATCCCCGAGCCGCGCCGGAGGCCGACCCGTTCCAAGCCGGCGCTGAAGCTCAGCGACCTGATGCCGCTCAACCGCGACTTCGCCTTCCTCGTCGATCGCGATGTCGCCGCCGCGACCATCCTCAGGGCGGCGCGCGGGGCCGACAAGGCACTGATCACCGATGTCGGCGTGTTCGACGTGTTCGAGGGCAAGGGCGTGCCCGAGGGCAAGAAGTCGGTCGGCATCGCGGTGACCCTGCAGCCGACCGAGAAAACCCTCACCGACGAGGAGATCGATGCGGTGAGCCAGGCCGTCGTCGCCGCCGTCACCAAGGCGACCGGCGGCACGCTGCGCACCTGACCATGGGCACCGCCGGACGATACCTCGGATCGGCGGTCCTGACGGTGGCGCTGGGGCTGAGCCCCGCGCTCGGCTACGCGACGACCTTCGTGCTGCTTGGGCTGGCGGCAATCTCGTGGCTTTGGCAAGGCCCCCTCGCCCGTCGCTTCGCGGCGACCTCTCCCCCAGAGGGAGGGGTCAGCCCGAGGCTGGGTGTGGGCGCCTTCCCAGCCCTTCTGTTCGGCCTCTCCTACCTCCTCATCGCAGTCTCGGCCCTCACGACCGTTCGCACCCCTGCGGACCTCGTCCCCCTCCTCGGCCTTGCCGCGCCGTTGTTCTACGCGCCCCTCGCCAGCCTGGTCGGCGGCGCCGATCTTGTCCGCTACGGCATTGCCGGTGCCATCATCGGACTCGCCACCGCCCTCCTCTACCGCTACGGCCTCGGCATGCCCCGCGCGGCCGAGGGTTCCTGGCTCACCGATCCCTACCGACTGGCCGTCACCACGCTGCTCGCCGCGACGCTTGGCCTCGGCGCCTGGTTCTCGCAACACCGCTGGCGCGGTCTGAGCCTTTTCGCCCTTGCCGCCGGCGTTGCCGTCATCGTGCTCAGCGGGTCCCGCACCGCCCTGCTCGGCCTGCCGGTACTGATGCTCATCACCGGTCTCTGCCTCGCGCGCCGACCGCTTGCGCGGATAGCGGTCATCGCCGCGGCAGTGGCCGTGATTGTCGCCGCCTTGTTCGTCGAACTCCCCGGCACCGAGCGCGTACGGCTGTGGGACATCCTCGTCGCGATCGGTTCCGGCAGCCCGGTGAGCGACTCGGCCATCGACATCCGCCTCGGGCTGTACCGCGCCGCCGCCGAGCTGTTTGTTTCGTCGCCGTTGCTTGGCCACGGTTGGGGCGAAGCGACGATGCCGCAGGTGTGGGCGCTCCTTACGCCCGCCCAGCTCAGCTGGGGACGCCTGCCCCACCTCCATAGCGACATCGCCCAGTTCGCCGTCTCCGGCGGCCTCTTCGGCATCATGGCCTGGCTGCTGCTTGTCCTGGCGCCGATTGCCGGATACCTGCGCCTGCCTGACAACGCGCGTACCCCGCAGCGCCGCCACGCGCTGCTGGTGCTGGTCGTCGGGGCGCTCGTGCTGGGCCTGCCCGATACTTTCCTCGCCGCGCCGATGACGCTGACGATCTACGTGGTGCTGGCTGCGGCGGTGGTTGGGCGTTCCCCTCGCCCTTGATACCAGGGCTCGGCCGTCTTGCCCGTTGCGGCAAAGAGAAGCCGCCCGAACGGGGGAGGTTCGGGCGGCTCGGCCGGCGGTGGGGGCGCACCTGCCGGACAGGGGACCTCCATCAAACGCTTGAGCAGCCGATGGGTTCCACTATTGTCGGCGCCGAGTCGTGCGGGGGTCGAAATTGGGTTCGGAACAGGTGAGCGTCGCGCCGCGGCCGCGCTACCAGTTGCTCGACATCCTGCGCGGTTTGGCGATTCTCGCCATGATCGTGTTCCACATCGCCTGGGACCTGTTCTACTTCGGCTACTCGAACGTAGACGTCACGAGCGAGCTGGGCTGGGTCATCTTCCAGAAGGCGATCCTGACGAGCTTCCTGCTGCTGGTGGGGGCCGGTCTTATGCTTGCGCATGGCAGCGGCATCCGCTGGACGCGTTTCTGGCGGCGCTTCGCATTCCTCGTGCTGGCCGCGTTGCTGGTCACGGCCGGGACATACATCCAGTTTCCGGATTTCTTCGTGTTCTTCGGCGTGCTGCATGCCATCGCGCTGTTTTCGCTCATCGGCCTGGCGTTCCTGCGCCTGCCGCCATGGCTGACGGCGGCGGCCGGCGTGGTCGCGATCGCCGCCAACTTTGCCTACAGCAATCCGGTCTTTTCGAGCCGGGAACTGGGCTGGATCGGCTTCTGGCCGAGCTCGCCGCCGACCAGCGACGTGGTGCCGATCTTCCCCTGGCTGGGTGTGGTGCTGCTCGGCATCGCGGGCATGAAACTGGTGCTTGCGAGCCCGCTCGCCGGGGGACTGGCGGCGTTCTCGAGCAATGAGCCGGCGGCGCGCGGGCTTGCCTTTGTCGGGCGCTGGAGCCTGCTGATCTACCTGCTGCACCAGCCGCTGCTCATCGGCGGATTCGACCTGCTGCAGATGGTGCAGCCGCCCGCGGTGATGCCGGCGGTCGAGTCGGTGTCGGATGGCTTCGTGCGCACCTGCCGCCAGAGCTGCGAAGCGACCGGCGCGACGGCCGAGTACTGCACGCGCTACTGCGCCTGCGCGCTCGAGCAGGTCGACAAGGCCGACATGTGGGACACCGTGTCGGCCTCCGACCCGACGGCAGAGCAACTGGCGGGCCTGAACTCGGTCGCCAAGCTCTGCACCGCGATGGTGCAGAACCCGCCGGCTCCCTAGTTCTGTTCCCGGTGACCGCCGAAGCCCAACCGCATCGCCGAGAGCATCTTCTCGGCGAAGTTGTGGTCCTGCCGGGAGCGGAAGCGCGTGAAGAGCGCCGCCGTCAGCACTTCGGCCGGCACCGCTTCCTCGACCGCCGCCTCCACCGTCCAGCGGCCCTCGCCGGAATCGGCGACGTGGCCGGAGAAGCCCTCGAGTTCGGGATCCCTGGCGAGCGCCGTGGCGCTGAGGTCGAGCAGCCACGAGGTGACGACGGAGCCTCGCCGCCAGACTTCAGCAATGTCGGCGACGTTCAGGTCAAGCCGGAGGTCGGGCGGCAGCAGCTCGGAATTCTTGCTGGCGAGAATGTCGAAGCCCTCGGCATAGGCCTGCATCATGCCGTACTCGATGCCGTTGTGGATCATCTTGACGAAATGGCCGGCCCCGGCCGGTCCGGCATGGATATAGCCCTGCTCGACGCGGGGATCGGAGCCCTCGCGGCCCGGGGTGACGGGGATGTCACCGCGCCCGGGCGCGAGAGCGGCAAAGATCGGGTCGAGATGGTCGACCGCGGCCTTGTCGCCGCCGATCATCAGGCAGTAGCCGCGCTCGAGCCCCCAGACGCCGCCGGAAGTGCCGACGTCGACATAGCGGATGCCGGTGCGCGCGAACTCGGCGGCGCGACGGATGTCGTCCTTGTAGTAGGTGTTGCCGCCGTCGATCAGGATGTCGCCTGGCGAGAGGCAGGAGGCGAGGTGGGCCAGGGTCCCTTCGGTGATCTTGCCGGCAGGCAGCATGACCCAGATGGCGCGCGGCGCCGCGCTCAGCGACCCCACTAGGCTCTCCAGCGTCTCGGCCGGCCGGGCGCCCTCCCCGCCCAGGGCGGCGCGCGCATCGGCGTCGATGTCGTAGACTGCGACTTCATGGCCGGCGCGCATCAGCCGTTTGGCGATATTGCCGCCCATGCGGCCCAACCCGACAATGCCGATCTGCATGATTATGTTCTCCGTGCTGGCGACTGACGCGGGGAGTGTTATACGCGACAACGTGGCACGGGGGGAGCAAGCCCCCGGCGAGGAGGATGACTATGCGGGTAGTGGTGACTGGCGGAGCCGGCAATCTCGGAACCAAGCTGCGGCTGGCGCTGGAGACGGCCGACTGGGTGGAGGAGGTCGTCGGCATCGACGTCAGGCCGTTCGAGGCCTCGGGCAAGTCCCGGTCGGTGGTTGCCGATCTCGCCGACCCCGATGACGAGCGCTGGCTGGAGCCGGTCCGCGCCGCCGACGGAATCGTGCACTATGCCTCGGCCAATCCGGCGCCGACCTCGAGCTGGGCCGAATCGGCGAAGTCGTTCGACATGACGGCAAACCTGCTCGAGAACGCCGGCGGCGGCTCGCGGCCGTGCCGGTTCGTCTTCGCCTCGTCCAATCACGCCATGGGCGGCTACAAGGACGATCCGCTGCCGGGGGGCCAGAAGCTCAGGATGGCAACGCCTCAGATGAGCGGCACGCGCTACTGGGACGGACAGATGTATCGCTGGGGCGCCGCCTATGGCGCGACCAAGATGCTGGGCGAGCGCGTCTGCATGGCGCGGGCCCACGCCACCAACGGCCGCATTACCGCGGTTGCGACTCGCATCGGCTGGTGCCAGGGCGGCGCCAACCTCGCGACGACGCTCACCGATGGCGGCGGCGGGGCCGGCGAGCCCGACGCCAGCGGCGCCGCGCGCAACGCCCGGTGGTATCGCGACATGTGGCTCAGCAACGCCGACCACGAGCGGCTGATGATCGCGGCCCTGACCGCCGACGCCAGCAAGTGGCCGGCCCCGGCAATCGTCGTCAACGGCATGTCGAACAATTCGGGCATGCCCTGGGACCTCGAGGACGGACGCGCCTGGATCGGCTACGATCCCCAGGACGACGTCTGGGCCGAGCTCGAGAAGGCGGGGCGCGCCTGACGCTCGCGGGCATTGCCTTCGGAGCCGCCGGCAAGTAATGCGGCACCAGCAGGACGGCGCGCCCGGCGCGCCGCCCGTCACTACAGGGGGAACACAATGAGCTTTGCCGATATCTACGCCCGCGTCGTTGCCTGGATCGGCGCCGGGGCAATTCTCGCCCGCAGCTTCAACGAGCCCAGGCGCGATCCGATCTATGGCGGCACGCCCGCCATTCCCGAGGCCAAGCCGCAGGCGATCCCGACGCTGAAGATGCCGACGGCACGCGGCTGGTCCGGCGACCACAAGCCGACGGCCGCGGCGGGCCTCAAGGTCAACGCCTTCGCCAAGGGCCTGCGCCATCCGCGCTGGATGCACGTGCTGCCCAATGGCGACGTGCTGGTGGCCGAGGCGCTGTCGACGCCGGGCGGAATCAAGACCCCGTTCGACTACGCCATCTACACGACGATGAAGCGCGCCGCCGCGGTGGGTGAAAGCCCCAACCGCATCACGCTGCTGCGCGACGCCGACGGGGACGGCGTAGCCGAGGTGCGCCACACCCTGCTCGAGGGCCTGAACCAGCCATTCGGCATGCAGCTGATCGGCGAGACGCTCTATGTCGGCAACACCGACGGCGTCTATGCCTATCCGTTCAAGCCCGGCGAGACGCGCATCACCGCGCCGGGTAAGAAGCTGATGGACACCAAGCCCGCCGGCCACTGGACGCGCAGCCTGCTGGCCAGCGCCGACAAGACCAAGCTGTATGTCGGGGTCGGCTCGCTCTCCAATATCGCCGAGCATGGCTTCGAAGCGGAGATCGGCCGCGCCTGCATCTATGAACTCGACCTCGCCACCGGTACGCACCGGATCTTCGCCGGCGGCCTGCGCAACCCGGTCGGGCTCGCCTTCGAGCCGACCACCGGCGAGCTGTGGACCGTGGTCAACGAGCGCGACGGCATCGGCGACGAGACGCCGCCCGACTACCTGACCTCGGTCAAGAACGGCGGCTTCTACGGCTGGCCCTATTCGTACTGGGGCCAGATCGTCGATCACCGCGTGCCGCAGGATCCAGCCATGGTGGCCAAGGCCACGGCACCCGACTATGCGCTGGGCGGGCATACAGCTTCGCTGGGCCTGTGCTGGCTGCCCGAAGGCACGCTGCCGGGCTTTCCCGACGGCATGGCCATCGGCCAGCACGGCTCGTGGAACCGCTCGACGCTGTCGGGCTACAAGCTGGCCTTCGTGCCCTTCGTCAACGGCAAGCCGACCGGGACGCCGCGCGAAATCCTGACCGGGTTCCTCTCGCCCGACGAGAAGGAGTCGTACGGCCGGCCGGTCGGCGTGGTGATCGGTCCGGATGGTGCGGTGCTGATGGCCGACGACGTCGGCGACGTGATCTGGCGCGTGACGGGCGCCTGAGCCCGCTACTCGTGATCCGCCCAGTTGCCGCGCGATCCGCGCGGCATGGCGCTGAGGGCGCCGAGCAGGCGGTTCAGCAGGGCGTTCTCGCGCGGCTGGTCGGTCGCCTGGCTCTGCAGCTGCACCAGCAGGGCCGAGGTGGTGTTGAGCCGGGCGCAGGCGATGGTCGCGATTTGCAGCGCCAGCTCGGGATGCTGCATCAGCACTTCGATCGCCTCGTCGACGACGCGCACGGTGCTCTGCGTCTCGGCGACAACCGTGGCGCTGTGCGGGGTGCCAAGCAGGACCGCCATCTCGCCGACGATCGCGCCGGGCTGGTCGATCGTCGCCAGGGTCACCCCGCCGCGCGTGACCTTCAGCTTCCCGCTCTCGAGAATGTAGAGCTGTCCGGAACGAGTGCCTTCGGTCGTCAGCTGCGTGCCCGGAGCCAGGGTCTCGAGCGGCAGGGCGACGGTGAGGGCGGCAAGGCCGGGCATGGCGCAAATCTCCGTTGGCGCGCCAGAGTTGCATGGCGCACGCCTCGAACGGAAGAGGGCAAACAGGGGCCACTAACGCCTCGTTAAGCCTACCGTCATGTCAACCAGGTCCGTTCACCAAAAGTAACCATCAATCCCCCTAGCTTGGGTCGCGAAAGCACGTCCGCCCAGTCTACCGGCGGATTCGTATGGGGGCATAGAATGATCAAGAACGGCCTCGGCAGGTCGGCCCGGTTCGGGCTGTTCGCGGTGGCGCTGGCGCTGGGCGGGACCTCGCTCTCGGCCTGCAGTTCGATCGGCTACTCGAGCTTCGGTCAGAACAAGCTCGAGGTCGCCGAACTCAAGAACATCGGCGACTACACGGCCGAGCGGGCTTTGTCCGAGGGGCGTGCCCATTTCCGCAACTCCGACTTCGGCTACTCGGCCGCGCTCTACAAGCGCGCCGTGGAACTGAACCCCGGCAATGCCGAGGGCTATGTCGGGCTGTCGGCCTCCTACGACCGGCTCGGCCGGTTCGACCTCGCCGATCGCGTCTATGCCTCGCTGTACAAGCTCTCCGGCGGCACCGCCCAGTACTACAACAACCTGGGCTATTCCTTCATGCTGCGCGGCAAGCTGAGCGAGGCGCTGGCGAATTTCCGCAAGGCCCAGGCGATCGACCCGGAGAACCTCGTGGTCGCCAACAATATCCAGATCCTCAAGGACGCAGCGGCCTCTCGCGCCTGAGCCGAACGAGAGGCAGAGCCCGGATACGGCCCTGCCGCGCGCCGACAGGCGTGGGACCACGACTAGGGTGTCGCCGGAGGCGTCGTGGTGGGGGTGGTCGAGGTCGTGGCCTCGGTGCCGACGACGCCGTTCTTGCCCAAGCCCGTGGTCGTATTCATCGACGGCTTGGACGGATTGATCGTCTGCATGGCCATGTTGGCCTTCACGGCATTGCCGGCGACATAGCCGACGCGGTCGGTATGCTGGGCGTAGTCGTAGGCGCAGCCGCCGAGCAGCAGGGTGGCGCCAAGACCAAAGGCGCCGGCGAGCTTTGTGGTCGGTGTCGCGCTCAACTGCCGCTCCCCAGGTCGATGATGTAGCCGTAGGGCCCGACAACGCCGGCACCGGTCTGGAAGTTCTTGATCATCTTGGGCGTCACTTCCATCTGGCCGAGCGCGAAGAACTCGAAGTCGTTGGCCGGCTGGGTCTGGTCGAGCGGAGTCGCAGCGACCTGGCCGGGCACCATCGGCTGCACCAGCCGGGGGGTGACGATGACGACCAGCTCGGTATCGTGCTTCTGGAAACCGGACGACTTGAACAGCGAGCCCAGCACCGGCACATCGCCCAGCCACGGCAACTGGTTCTGGCTCAGCTGGGAGTCGTTCTGCAGCAGCCCGGCCACTGAGAAGCTCTGGCCGTCGCGCAGTTCGACCGTCGCGTCGAGCTTGCGGGTGTTGAAGACCGGATCGCTATCCTTGGTGATCGTCACCCCGCTGACCTCGGGCGTGAGATGAATCTGGATGCGGTCGTTGTCGAGCACCTGCGGGGTGAAGATCAGCCGGACGCCGAACTCGCGATATTCGAGCGCTGCGTTGCCGTTGTTGTCGACCACGCGGATCGGCACCTCGCCGCCGGCGAGGAAGCTCGCCTTGACGCCGGACAGCGTGGTGAGGTTCGGTTCGGCCAGGGTGCGGACCAGCGCCTTGCCCTCGAGCGCATTAATGGTAGCGCTGAGACCGACGCCGCCGCCCGAGAGCACCTGGGTGACGAAGCTCGAGAACTTGGTGGCGTCGCCCGCCGGATTGGCGGCGCCGCCCATGACGTTGACGCCCACCCCGCCGATGCTGCCCTCCCACTGGATGCCGAGCTGGCGGCCGGCGTCGCGCTGCGCCTCGAGGATGCGGACCTCGAGATTGACCTGGCGGCCGCCGGTGACGGTCATGGTGTTGATCACTGCCGGGCTGCCGTATTGGCCGACGATCTCGAGCACCTTGCCCATCGTCACGTCGTCAGGGACGGTGCCGCCAACCCGGATGCGGCCATTGACGGTCGAGACCTTGACGTCGGCGTTGGGTACGGCGGCCTTGATCGACCGGTTCATGTCGGCAACGTCGGCGCCGACCTCGACCGCCAGCAGGCCGACCGGCGCGCCGGTATCGGAGAACAGGTTCACCGTCGTGGTGCCGAAGCTCTTGCCCACGAGGTAGAGCGAGCGATCGGTGATCGGCTGTGCGTCGGCAATGGTGGGGTCGGCCGAGACGATCTTGCCGACCGCGTCGGAGATGACCACCGTCACCGCCTGCGACACCGGCAGGTTGATCCGCATCACCGAGGTGGTCTTGAGGTCGTACTTGACGGTCTGCGCCGCGGCCGGGCTCGCGCCGAAGGCGACCATGCCCAACAGCAGGGCGATCACCGCACCCATCACCGCCCGGGCCGAAGCCCCCTGTTGCCTACCCGCCGCCAATTTCGCCCCGTCCGCCAGTCAAACCAAGCCCTTTGCGCAAGCGTACCGCCGTTCGGTCAACGCCCGCTTAATGTCATGCACGATCAGTTCGCCCAGAACGGGCTGGAAATGCGGATGGCCTCGTTGGCGGCGCGCACCCCGTCGTCGGCGGCCTCGGCCACGTCCGCCGTGGGACGCAGCACCAGCGACAGCCGGCCGTTGAGCGTCGCCGAAATGATCACCTCGGCCTGCTCGGGAGCGAGCGCCAGGGTCGCGATGGCACTCGAGAAGGTGCCGGGAACCGCATCCGCGGCGTCCTCGCCCTGCGGCTTGTCGCTGTCGCCGCTGTTCCTGCTCTCGCTCTTCGGCTTGGCGCCGGCCGTTTCGCCGATCGTGCTGTTGATGGCGAGCACCTTGACGTTGCGCAGGATCGTGCTCGAGGCCTGCTTGGCGCCGACGGTGGTGGTGAGCACCACGTCGACCCGGTCGTTGGGCAGGATGAAGCCACCCGAGGCGGATTCCGCGCTCACCGCCACCGAAACACCGCGCGTGCCCGGATCGAGCACGGCGGACAGGAAGCCGCGGTCGGCGCGTGCCAGCTTGATCTCGCGGATCGGCTCGCCGGGGAAGAACTCGTAGCGCGCCACGGCGCCGCTCATGGTCTCGAGCGCATCGGGGGCGGCGGTCTGGAGCAGGAAGTCCGGGCGCGTCGTGTCCTCCGGCCACTCGACCCACTCGACCGAGGCGGGCGAGAGGCGCTGGCCGACGGCGATGGCGGTCCTGGCCACCAGCACCTGAACCTTGGGTTCCTCCACCACCTGCGTGATGGTCTGCGGCGCGGGGGCCGCGGCGATGACGGGCGCCTCCGCGGGTGGCGCACCCTGCTGCATGGCAAGGAACGCCGCCGTGCCGCCGGCAATCAGCGCCACGGCGATGAGGGCGATGTTGGCGGGCTTGAACAGGTGCCGCCAGCGGCCGGTGGCCCCCTCGTCCTCGTCGCTGGCCGCGACCGACTGCAGGACTTCGGCCCGCCAGCGATCGATGTTGCGGCGATGCTCCGGCGACATCTGCGGCTGCTGCGCAATCTCCTCGCGCCAGCGCTGCGCGGTGGCGTCCTCGGCCATCGGCGCGGGTTCCGGGTCGGAGGGCGGTGAGGGCTCAGCGGCCTCAGACTTCAGGGTGCCGAGGCCACGACGCTGCGCGAGGGTGCGGGGAATGACGTCCTCCCGGCCCGCAGGCTCGTCCCTGAGCACGATCTTTTCCGAACGCCGAAGCAAATGCCCCTCCTGGGAACAGCCAAGATACGGGACACTACCGGTTGTCGATGTCCGAGTGCCCCATGCCCATCTAAAGGAAAAAGCCTCACTGCTTCGTCCCATTTCATGCCCCGAGGTTTATCGTTCGTCGCCAGACACGGTTAACCTTATCGGACCGTAGAAACCTGTCGCTGCCGGGCGGCGTTGGCGCTATTGAGCCCGGATGGACACCTCCTCCCGCCACGAGATCTTCCTTGTCGCCCCGCCCGGGCTCGAGGCGCCACTATATGCCGAGGCAGTCGAGCGGGGATTTGCCGGCGCCCGCATCGGCGAGGGCGGCGTGACCGTCGAGGGGCCCTGGGACGAGGCGTGGCGCGCCAATCTCGAGTTGCGCGGCGCCAGCCGCGTGCTGGTGCGCATTGCCAGCTTTCGCGCCATGCACCTGGCGCAGCTCGACAAGCGGGCCCGCAAGCTGGCGTGGTCCGAGGTGCTGCGCGCGGATCGTCCGGTGCAGGTCGAGGCGACCTGCCGGCGCTCGAAGATCTACCACTCCGGGGCCGCGGCGCAGCGCATCGCGACTGCCATCCGGGAGGAGCTGGGCGCGCCGATCGCGGCGGATGCACAGGTGGTCGTCAAGGCACGGATCGAGGACGATCTCGTGACGATCAGTGTCGATACGTCCGGCGAGATGCTGCACAAGGAGGCGGTCAATCGGGCGCCGATGCGGGAGACGCTGGCGGCGCTGTTCCTGCGCCAGGCCGGCTATGACGGCAGCGGGCCGGTGTTCGACCCGATGTGCGGCTCGGGGACGTTCGTGATCGAGGCGGCCGAGATGGCGGCGGGGCTGAAGCCGGGGCGGGACCGGCGCTTTGCCTTCGAGCAGCTGGCCAATTTCGATGCGGCCGCCTGGGCGGCGATGCGGACGGCGGGGGCGAACGGGGTGCCGGTGGCGCGGTTTTACGGCAGCGACCGCGATCCGGGAGCGATCCGGATGAGCCGGGCCAATGCCGAGCGGGCTGGAGTTGCCGACTGGACCAGCTTTGCCGAGGCCGATATCGCCGACATCGTGCCGCCGGAGGGGGCGCCGGGGCTGGTGATCGTCAACCCGCCCTATGGGGCGCGGATCGGCGAACGAGGCGCCGTGACCCCGCTCTACCGCACGCTGGGGCGCAGCCTCGCCCGGTTCAGCGGCTGGCGAGTGGCGCTGATCACCACCGAGGCGGGGCTCGCCAGGGCCACCGGCCTGCCGTTCGCGGCGCCGTACCCGCCCGTGTCGCATGGCGGCATCAGGGTCAGCCTGTTCGTCACGCCGCCGCTGAAATAGGCGCTAGTCGCGGAACGCGGCCTCCTCGGGGCGGCCGAACATGTCGTCGCGGGCGATGGTGAAGCCGGGCTGCTCGGGCAGGTGCAGGGCCGAGAGGATGCGGCTGAACACGTCGCCCTCGGGCTTGCCGCCGTGTTTGCGGGCCTGCTCGACGAGGAGCGAGGAGGTGGCATCGAGCCGGCACGCCATCAGATAGGCGATGCGGAAGGCGAAATCGGCGTCCTGCGACAGGGTCGAGCGCGCATCGGCAAACACCCGCACGGTGCTGGGCTGCCGCGCCTTGACCGTGGCGCTGGTCGGCGTGCCGAGCACCACCGACATCTCGCCCACCACCGAGAACGGCCGCGACACCGTGGCGATGTCGACCCCGTCGCGCACCACGCCGAGCTCACCCTCCTCGAGCACGTAGAGCGTGCCGCCCGGCTCGCCCTGGCGGATCAGCACGTCGCCGGGCGCCAGCCGGAGGGTGGAATAGGACGCGGCAGGCGCAGCAGGGCTCGACATCGTCGCTCTCGATCATGGCCGGGGAGTATCGAGGCAAACCCTATCCCGTTGCGCCGGCTATGGAAAGAGGCGTGCCGAAGCGCCCGACGGCCGGAAGCCTCGGGGGATGGCAGGCCAGTGGGACAGCGCGCCGGTGGGGCTTTGCCCCTCACGCGGTCGTCCGCAGGAAGGTGGAGCATCGCCCCACCGGCGCGGCCGGGGTTTTGGGCTTATGGCACGCGGACCGGGGCGCATCCCCTGCCGCATCGCGAGACCGGTGGGTATCGACGGATCGCCGTGCACGAAGCTCTGCGCGACGCCGCTACCCGCTGCCCATGCCTTGGCAGCTTCCGGTCCGTGATGGCGCCGGCATGGCGCCACCCCGCGTTGACAGCGGCTTCACCGGCGAACCGGCGCCTGCCGCGCGTGCTTTGGGCCTCGGTGGCGGCGACCCGCCACCGACCCGTCCACCTCCCCGCAGCCGTTCGTCTCGACTCCGTCCCGTGCGGGAAGGCCGGGGCAGTATGAGGGGGCAGGAAGCGAGGGGGATTAGTTTTTCTTGCCGGCGCCGCGCAGCATCTTGGGATCGCGCAGTACCGCGCCCACGGGCAGCAGGTGCGGCGGCGGGTTCACCGAGCCGTAGAGCCGCTTCAGCTCGCGCAGGCGGGCCAGCTCGTCATTGCCGCGCGCCTTGGCGACGAGCCCGTCCCAGGCGTCCTCGGCATAGTCCGGCGAGGGCGGCTTGCCTTCGCTGGCCTGGCGGTAGCCGTCATCGTAACCGGCCGCATAGCGGGAAAGCATCAGCCTGATCATGAAGGCCCGGTTGCCGTCGCGCTGGCGGTCCCGCGTCGTGACGGGGTTGGCCGCGCTGCCCGGCGGCAACAGGCGCAGCACCGGGCGCGCCGGACCATCGAGCATCCACACGGTGCATTTGCGCTCGGCCGACCAGCCCGAATGCGCCGCCTCGAACGCCTCGAGCCCGGCCACCGCCTGCCCCAGCGCCACGGCCAGCCCCTGGTGATCGAGCGGAGCGCCCTTGCCCGCCTTCCCGCCGGGGAGGGTGATGGACTGCCCCTCCCGCCCAAGCAGCTTCCTGGCCTCCCGGCAAAGGGTTCGCGAGAGCCGCACGGTCTCCTCGGGCACAGCCGCACCCGGCCGCGCCCGCTCCACCTGCTTCAACAGCGCGGCAAGGCGAGGATAGAGCCGCTCATGGGTGGCGATGAGGGTTTCGGTGAGGGTGATGGGCACGATCGCGCCTCCGCTGTGGGTGAAACGGCGGAGGATACGGCGGGTGGGAGGGGGTGGGGATAAGGGAAGTCCGCTATTGGCCCAAAGGGGACGCTCGGACCCCATCGCCCGTATCTAGGGTGTGGGGTCCGTCAGGCTTTCAATCAGGAGGAGCGTGACGTGCGCGCCCTGCACGGCATTGTTCCTGCTTTGTTCCTGTGCTAAATATAGCATTGTCACCGCATTATAGGTGGACGCAGACACCTGCTCATGGGACACGGATGATTGGATGGGACAAAGAGTCCCGGTGCGAGTCGCGGGGGCGGTCGATATGTTGCCGGAGCTCAATCCGGAGCGAGCGCTGATCTTCAGGATAGTCCACCGGGACAACCTCCCATGGATACTCGGTCATGGCGTCCATTGCAGGAATTCTCAGGTTTTCGACCCGCAATACGTCAACATCGGTAATCCCGACCTCATCGACAAGCGGCACGGCAGGACCGTTTCGCACGCCCCAGGCGGAACGTTGAGCGACTACGTACCGTTCTATTTTACCCCGCTTTCGCCCATGCTCCTCAACATCAAGACGGGGTACAACGGCATTAAGAAAAGAGACAATACTGAGATAGTAATTATGGTCTCGTCTCTTCCCCACCTTGAAAAGAATGGCATACCTTATCTGTTTACCGATCGTCACGCCTATCTCGTTGCAGCCAAATTTAGTGATGATCCGGCCGATCTTTCCATGATTGACTGGGGGATATTGCAGAATCGTGACTTTAAGCGAGATCCGGACGACCTCGGGAAGGTCGAGCGCTACCAAGCAGAAGCACTGGTCCACAAAAGCGTTGGTGTGAATGGGCTACTGGGGTTTGCTTGTTGCAACCCAACCGTTCGAGATGAAATTCAGGGCATCGTCGATGAACACAGGGTTCAATTGAAGGTGCTGGCTAAGGGGGGGTGGTACTTCTGATGATGACGTTCACCGAGGGAAACCTGCTGAAGTCTGACGCCGAGGCTCTGGTCAATACCGTCAACACCGTTGGTGTGATGGGCAAGGGCATCGCTCTGATGTTCAAGGAGGCATTCCCAGAGAATTTTCGGGAATATGAAGCTGCTTCGAAGGAGCAGCGCATCACCGTTGGAAAGATGTTCGTTACCCGCCGAGATCAGCTCTTGGGCCCGAGGTGGATTGTAAACTTCCCGACCAAGCAACATTGGAGGAATCCCTCGAAGATTGAGTGGATTCGCTCGGGCCTGGAGGACTTGAAGGCGTTCATACGCGCCAACGAAATTCGGTCAATCGCTATCCCTCCACTGGGCAGCGGCAATGGTGGTTTGCAGTGGCCTGATGTTCGAGAGGTCATTCAAGAGGTATTGGGTGACGTTGATGCGGACATTATCGTCTACGAACCTACCAATAAGTACCAGAATGTCGCCAAGAGAACCGGCGTTCAGAAGCTAACTCCAGCACGGGCATTGGTCGCGGAGCTGGTGCGTCGATACAGCATTCTGGGTTTGGAGTGCACGTTGCTTGAGGTGCAGAAACTCGCCTATTTTCTGGAGCGAATGATTGTTCGAACCGGTTCGAGCAATCCTCTCGACCTTAGGTTCGAAGCCAACAAGTTTGGTCCATATGCGAATAGGCTGACACACCTCCTAGATGGCCTGGATGGTAGCTATCTGCACTGCGACAAGCGATTGGCTGACGCTGGTGCATTGGACACGATTTGGTTCGACGAGGGCAAGAAGGCTCAGGTCGCGCTTTATCTTAACACCGAAGCCAAGCAGTACTCTGACGCACTTGAGCAGACCTCCGACCTAATCGACGGTTTTGAATCGCCCCTCGGCATGGAGCTGCTGGCGACCGTGGACTGGCTGCTTGCCGACGGTGTCGCTCCCGATGTCGGTTCGATTCAGTCGGCCTTGTCTGATTGGCCCGGCGGACGCAAAGCTGGGGAGCGTAAGCTAGCGTTATTCGACAAGCGGATGATTGGCTTGGCTATCGATCGATTGGTGACTATCGCTGCTTAGCCGCCCCGCGACTAATGATGGGGCGTGGGGGGTCGCTTTTGGCGCAAAGCGGTCATCTATGCCCACCCCCCAACCACCCTTGCCAACCGCCCCCATCCGTCCCACTCTCACCCCTGCACAGGTGGGGGCTCGTGTGCTCGTTGGTCGGGCAAAGGGGAGGGCCTCGGATGACGTCTGTGAACGATTCCAGTGCTTCAGGTGAACGCCGTGCGCTCGGCCGGGACGAGCGCTTGACCCGTCGCGCCGTCCTGTTCGGGTCGGTGGCGGGGGTCGGGGCGCTGGCGCTCAGTGCTTGTGCGCCGGCGGGGATGAGTCGGGCGCAGGCGGAAGTGGCCTATGGGCCGGTGCCCAGTGAGCGGTTCCCGATCCCGGCGGTCAACCTCAACAAGGTCGACGAGAAGTACCTGCGCCGCACGGTGAGCTACGCCAGCAAGGAGGCGGTGGGGACGATCATCGTCGATCCGCGGGCCCACTATGTCTATCGCATCGAGGGCGACGGCATGGCCACGCGCTACGGCGTCAGCGTCGGGCGGCAGGGGTTCTTGTGGAGCGGCGACGCCTATATCGGGCGCAAGGCCGAATGGCCGGTGTGGACACCGCCTGAGGAGATGATCAAGCGGCAGCCGGAGGCGGCCAAGTACGCCGGCGGCATGGCGCCCGGCCTCGACAATCCGCTCGGCGCCCGGGTGCTCTATCTCTACCAGGACGGGCGCTACACGCTCTACACGCTCTACAGCACCAGCCACCCCGAAACGATCGGCAAGGGCATTTCGAGCGGCTGCATCGGCTTTCTGACCCAGGACATGCTCGATCTCTACGAACGCACGCCGGTGAATACCAAGGTGATCGTGCTCAAGGCCTGAGGCGGAGCGATTCACCTTCCGATCGAAACGCTGATGGTCGGGCTCCCCTCCCCTTGAGGGGGGTTAGGGGTGGGGGTCCATC
Organism: Devosia sp.; assembly: GCF_017307495.1. Taxonomy (GTDB): domain Bacteria; phylum Pseudomonadota; class Alphaproteobacteria; order Rhizobiales; family Devosiaceae; genus Devosia_A. The sequence goes on from NZ_JAFKHE010000028.1 coordinate 82,831, forward strand.
GGTGATCGCGGCACCACCCCCTCCCTCAATCCCTCCCTCAAGGGGGAGGGAGGCGATGACTGAGCGATTCCACAAAAGGATGAAATGCCCGGGGCGAGCGGAGATGGGCTACTCGTCGCCCATTTTCAGCGCCTGGATGAACGCCTCCTGCGGGATCTCGACGCTGCCGAACTGGCGCATGCGCTTCTTACCAGCTTTTTGTTTCTCCAGCAGTTTGCGCTTGCGGGTGGCGTCGCCGCCATAGCACTTGGCGGTCACGTCCTTGCGCATGGCGCGGACGGTTTCGCGGGCGATGATCTTGCCGCCGATGGCGGCCTGGATCGGGATGACGAACAGGTGCGGGGGGATCAGCTCCTTGAGCTTTTCGCACATCTGGCGGCCGCGCGATTCCGCGGCGTTGCGGTGCACCAGCATGGACAGGGCGTCGACGGGCTCGGCATTGACGAGGATCGACAGCTTCACCAGGTCGCCGGCGCGGTAGTCGGACAGCTGGTAGTCGAAGCTGGCATAGCCGGCCGAGATCGACTTGAGCCGGTCGTAGAAGTCGAACACGACCTCGTTGAGCGGCAGGTCGTATTCGACCATGGCGCGGTTGCCGACATAGGTCATGTTGCGCTGGATGCCGCGCCGGTCCTGGCAGAGCTTCAGGATCGAGCCGAGATATTCGTCCGGGGTGAGGATCGTCGCCTTGATCCAGGGCTCGCGGATTTCCTCGATCTTGACCACGTCCGGCATGTCGGCCGGGTTGTGCAGCTGGATCGTCTCGCCGTTGGTGAGCTCGATCTCGTAGACCACGCTCGGCGCGGTGGCGATGAGGTCGAGGTCGAACTCGCGGGAGAGGCGCTCCTGGATGATCTCGAGGTGCAGCAGGCCCAGAAAGCCGCAGCGGAAGCCGAAGCCCAGCGCGGCCGAGGTTTCCATCTCGTACGAAAAGCTCGCGTCGTTGAGGCGGAGCTTGCCCATGGCCTCGCGCAGTTCCTCGAAGTCCGAGGCATCGACGGGGAACAGGCCGCAGAACACGACGGGCTGGGCCGGGCGGAAGCCGGGCAGCGCGTGCTCGGTGGGCTTCCTATCATCGGTGATGGTGTCGCCGACATTGGTATCGGCCACCTGCTTGATCGAGGCGGTGAACATGCCGATCTCGCCGGGGCCGAGGCTGTCGACGGTGACCAGCTTGGGCGTGAACACGCCGACGCGGTCGAGCTCGTAGGTGGCGCCGGAGGCCATCATCCGGATCTTCTGGCCCTTCCGGATGGTGCCGTCGACGACGCGGATGAGGACGACGACGCCGAGATAGGTGTCGTACCAGCTGTCGACGAGCAGGGCCTTGAGCGGGGCATCGAGCTTGCCCTGCGGCGCGGGCAGGCGGTGCACGATGGCTTCGAGCACGGTGTCGATGCCGATGCCGGTCTTGGCCGAGATCTCGAGCGCGTCGGAGGCATCGAGCCCGATCACGTCCTCGATCTGCTGCTTGACGCGCGGGATATCGGCGGCGGGGAGGTCGACCTTGTTCAGGACGGGGACGATCTCGTGGTTGGCATCGAGCGCGTGGTAGACGTTGGCCAGCGTCTGCGCCTCGACGCCCTGGCTGGCGTCGACGACCAGCAGCGAGCCTTCCACGGCCGACATCGAGCGGGAAACTTCATAGGCGAAGTCGACGTGGCCGGGCGTGTCGATGAGGTTGAGGATATAGGTCTCGCCGTTCTTCGCCTTGTACGAGAGCCGGACGGTCTGCGCCTTGATGGTGATGCCGCGCTCGCGCTCGATATCCATCGAGTCGAGCACCTGCTCCTTCATCTCGCGCGCATCGAGCCCGCCGGTCAGCTGGATCAGCCGGTCGGCAAGCGTGGATTTCCCATGGTCGATGTGGGCGACGATGGAGAAATTGCGAATGTGGTCGAGGGGCACGGACATGCAGGATTCCAGATGCGCGCTACGCGCCGCTTGCTGCGCCTGATAGCAGAGGGGCGGGGCGGGGCAAAGATGGTTTATGGGGGGTTAACAGTGCGGGGGACGCAGGGTTAACGGCACGCCCTTCGCCCGAGACGTGCTATTGGTGGCCAGGGGCCGGGGCGGAAGGGTCCGATCCGGGCAGCATGGGGGACGACATGGCCGACGGCAGCGACTACGCAGTGCGTTTCGAAATCGACTATCCCGGCCGGATGGACCGGCTGACCACGCTGCTGCGGCTGATCTGGGCGATCCCGATCCTGATCCTGTTCGGGCTGATCACCAATACCGGCGGCGGCTATCAATATGTCGACGCGGCCGGCAAGGCGGTGCAGTCGGGCGGCGGCGGCATCACCGCGGGGCTGTTCGTCGCCACCGTGCTGATGCTGGTGGTCCGGCAGAAATACCCGCGCTGGTGGTTCGATTTCGGCGTCGAGCTGGCGCGCTTCAGTGCGCGGGTGAGCGCCTACCTGTTCCTGCTCACCGACAAGTATCCGTCGACCACCGAGGCCCAGTCGGTGCACATCGAGGTCGACTATCCCGACGCCATGCAACTGAACCGCTGGCTGCCGCTGGTGAAATGACTGCTCGCCATCCCGCACTACATCGTGCTGGCGGTCCTGAGCATCCTGGCGGTGCTGGCGACGATCCTCGCCTGGTTCGCGATCCTGTTCACCGGGAGCTATCCGCGCGGGCTGTTCGATTTCGTCGTCGGCGTGGGGCGCTGGGCGGCGCGCGTCTGGGCCTATGCGTTCCTGCTGGTGACGGACACCTATCCGCCGTTCAGCCTGCGCTGAGCCCACGGGGGCGCCGGATCACGGGAGCCGGCACGCGGTTTTGAACAGGCGCGCGGTGGCCTGTAAGCAATTGTAAACCCTGGCGCTCGCAAGAGTTGGCCGCGGTCTCGTCGCGCGAGCGCCGCGGCTTCGACAGTTGCCAGGGGATGCACATGCTCAGGATATCCGCCACCATCGCCCTGCTGCTGGTGGCGACGGCGGCTACGGCAGAGGAATGGCGCTACGAAGGCGGCGCGGTGCCGATCGCCTATGTCGACAACGGCGCCGCGCAGTTCCAGTTCGCGTGTCGCGGCGGCGACCTGGCCATGGGCTTCTGGGTCCGCTCGCCGAGCAAGGCGGTCGCCGCGGCGGCCGCGATGAACATGGCGATCACGCCGGACCCCGGCAAGGGAGCCGGCGACCCCGCGGCGAACACGAGTTATGCCCAGGACATGCCGCTCATCCACAGCGACGGCAGCTCGATGATCGTGCGCGGTCCGGTGGCCCGGCAATGGGCCCGCATCGCGCAGCAGGCGAAGGCGGCGATCCGGGTCGCGTATGTGCACAAGGACGCAGCGGGCAAGCTGCACGTCTTCGACGGCAACGAGTTCGGCGCAAAGGGCTCGTCGGGGGCCATACGGCAGGTGCTCGACCGCTGCGGCTGACGGGGCCCGGTCACTTCGGCGCAACCCGGAACGCCCACGCGCGTTGGCAGGCGATGCGGATCGCCCTCGCCACCCTGCTGCTGCTGCTCGCAAGCCTGCCCGCCCAGGCGCAGCAGGCCACCCCTCCCCTGCCGGAACCGCGACCGAGCGCAACCGGCCTCGCTGGCATCACGCCCGCCCCGCCCGAGCCGCCGATCGTACCGCTGCCGCGCCATCGCCCTGCCGCACCGACGGCGCCGGCGGCCGGCGCCGAGCGCCAGGGCGAACGCTACGGACCGCCCACCAATCCCGATGCACGCTCAACGGGGTCGACCGAGCCGCCCGCGCCGACGCGCATCTACCAGACGGCCTGTCCGGCAGTGCTGCTGGGACGGATCGAGGCCGAGGCGCTGCCGCCGATCCGCGAGAACGGGCAATGCGGCACGCCATCACCCCTGTCGGTGACGGGGGTGGTGGCGAATGGACGCATGGTGCCGGTCTCGGGCGGCGTACAGACCGACTGCGGGGTGGCCTCGGCGCTGCCGGGCTGGATCGAGTCGATCGACGGCTACCTGCTGGCCCGGGACAATACCCGCATCGCCGAGGTGCTGGTCGGCACGTCCTACATGTGCCGCAACGTCAACAATGCCGGCGAGGGCAAGCTCAGCTTCCATGCCTTTGCCGATGCGCTCGACGTGGTCGGGTTTCGGCTCGAGGACGGACGCACCGTGACGGTCGAGGCCGGCTGGGCCGACGCGCTGTCAGCGGAGGGCCGACTGCTGCGCTTTGCGCATGACTCGGCCTGCGCCCACTTCACCACCGTGCTCGGACCGGAGGCGAATGCGCTGCATCGCGACCACCTGCATGTCGATCTCGGCTGCCACGGCAAGGCCTGCACGGCGCGGCTGTGCGAGTAGCCGACGGGCCGCGATCAGGCCGCGTCGTCGTCGCGACGCGGGTGGTGGATGGGCAGGTCGGCCCAATCGCGCGGCGTGAAGTCCACCGACCAGTCGCGGGTGCGGGGCTTGCCTGCCGAAGGCTCGCGGCGGCGCTTGAACAGTTCTCTCATCTTCATCTTCTCTCTCCCCGTTCGGGGTCAGGGGCGGCGATCTATGCGGCCGTGGCTGAACCGACCATGAACCGCCCGTCAGCCGATGGCCTCAGCCGAGCAGGCAACGATCGCTGGCGGGGTGGTGGACGGGCAGGTCCGCGAGTTCGCGGGCGCTCATGCCGGCGAGCGGGTCCGAAGGCGGATCATGGCTCAGCAGCTCGCCCAGCCAGAGACGGACGACCATGAAGATTTTGTGCATTTTCGAACCTCCTCTTGAGCAGGATCGCGCCTGATATGAGCGCAGAGGCTGCGATCGACAATCGACAAGAGTTCGACGCATCTTTAGATTATCTATATGGCAAACCCCTTCCCCATTCCCCTGAACGCGCTGCGCGCCATCGAGATCGTGGCCCGTCGCGGCGCCCTGGCGCCGGCGGCCGAGGAGCTGGGGGTCACGCCCGGCGCGGTCAGCCAGCACCTGCGCCGGGCCGAGGAGCGGCTGGGGATCGAGCTGTTCAAGCGGACCGCACAGGGCCTGAAGCCGACGGCGGCGCTGCGCCAGGTGATGCCGCAGCTGACGGCCGGCTTCAACGCGCTGGCCGATGGCATTGCCGGCCTCAAGGGCGGCGACGAGCATGTGCTGACGCTGACCGTGGGCAGCGTCTTCGCCTCGCGCTGGCTGATCTGGCGCATCGCCAAGTTCAACCACCTGCATCCGGACATCGAGGTGCGGCTCGTGGTCACCGGCACGATGATCGACCTTGCTCATTCCGACATCGATGTCGGCATCCGCTTCGGGCGCGGCAGCTGGCCGGGCGTGCGCTCCGAGCTGGTAGGCGGATCGCGCTACAGTCCCGTGGTCGCCCCTCCCCTGGCCCGGCGCCTGCGGACCCCGGCCGATCTCCGGCACCTGCCGCTGATCCGCGACACGGCCTCGATGCTGCCGTGGGAACCGTGGTTCGCCGCGGCCGGGATCGCCCCGATCCCGCTCGGCGGTCCGCGCTATGACGACCCCACGCTGGCCTTCGACGCGGCGATCTCGGAACAGGGGGCGCTGATGGCGGTCGACCTGATGTCGGCCGATGCGGTGAGCGACGGCCGGCTGGTGCGGCCGTTCGACATCCACGTCGACAGCGACGTCGGCTACTGGCTGATCGTTGCGGAGGGCCGACGGATGCCGCGCAAGGTGCAGCTGTTCCGCGACTGGTTGCGCGCGGAAGTGCCGGACTCCGCCGCGGGCTATGTCGACCAGGCGCGGCGGGGCCACGGTGGTGGGAAGGTGGCGCGCAGCCCCGGATGACGGGTCCTGTCGCGAGGCTGAACCCCTCGGCCAAGCTCTGCCAAGTCGCTTGCGCTCCTGGCGACGCTACCCTCTCCCCTCAGGGGCGCGGGGTCGCGCACCGCCCCTCTTGAAGCGACCCGATCCACAGTTTAGAAGAGTTCTAAACTGAATGGATAACTGGCCATGCTTGCACGCTTTCTCCAGCCGAACCGGCGCGATTTCTCCTCTCTCGACGAACGCGAGATCCTGTCGCTGGCGGTGGGGTCCGAGGAAGAGGATGGCGCCATCTACGCGGAACTCGCGGTGCGCCTTGCCGACCGCTATCCGGCAACGGCGCGCGTCTTCGAGGGCATGGCCGCCGAGGAGGACGGGCATCGGCGCCGCCTGCTCGACCTCTATGTCGAAAAGTTCGGGCCGCGCCTGGTGCCGATCCGGCGCGAGCACGTGCGCGGCTACATCGCGCGCAAGCCGATCTGGCTGACCCAGGCCATGAGCCTCGAGCAGGTGCGCCAGCTGGCCTGGGAGATGGAGGAGGGGGCGGCCTCCTTCTACGCCGAGGCGGCACGGCAGGCGACCGATGCCGGGGTGCGCAAGCTGCTCGGCGATCTTGCCGTCGACGAGCGCAAGCATGCCCACCTGGCCGACCGGCTGGAAACCGAGTCGCTCGGGCCCGAGGAGCGCTCGGCCGAAAAGAGCGAGGAGCACCGCCAGTTCGTGCTGACCTACGTGCAGCCGGGGCTGGCCGGCCTGATGGACGGCTCGGTGTCGACGCTGGCCCCGGTGTTCGCGGCGGCCTTCGCCACCGGCGACACCTGGTCGACCTTCCTCGTCGGCCTCGCCGCGGCGGTGGGCGCCGGCATTTCCATGGGCTTCACCGAGGCCGCCGCCGATGACGGCAAGCTGACCGGCCGGGGCTCGCCGATCACGCGCGGTGTGGTCACCGGATTGATGACGACGCTGGGCGGGCTCGGGCACGCCCTGCCCTACCTGATCCCGCATTTCTGGACGGCGACGGGCGCGGCCGCGGTGGTGGTGGTGATCGAACTGTGGGCCATCGCCTTCATCCAGAACCGCTACATGCAGACCCCGTTCTGGCGTGCGGCGCTGCAGGTCGTGCTGGGCGGCGCGCTGGTGTTTGCCGCCGGCATCCTGATCGGCAGCGCCTGACGGTCCTTCCCGGGGTCGCGAAAGGCCCCCTCACCCGGCCCTTCGGGCCGACCTCTCCCCCAGAGGGAGAGGTGGTGGCGTGGCGTGATCGTGCCGCTGGCAGAGGGCGCGGCGTCACGGCGGGCAAGGGGTCGGCCTTCCCAGGAGGGTCAAAGCAGGATCACCCCGGATCAACGCGTCCGGTTACTCGAAACAGCCGCGGCTGTCGCTGCGGCGTCGCCTCAGTTGGCGACGACGAAGAACACCACCAGCGTCAGGACGGCGAACAGGACCACCAGGTAGGGCCAGGCCAGCAGGTGCAGTTCCCGCTGCGGCGCGAGCGGATGGTCGAGCGTCTCGTGGCGAATGACGGCCATCATGGCCTCCAGTCGATTGACCCGAGGCAGCAGGATAGCATCGCGCGCCGTGCGGCTGAAGTGTCAGACGCCGCCGCGCGCCTTCACGAGTTCGCGCATGGCCGCGGCCTCGGGCGACGCCTCGGCGGCAAGGCCCGCGGCTACGCCAGCCCGATCGGCTTCGACGCGGTTCTGGCTGGCCTTGAACTTGCCCTCGAGCCCCGAAATCTCGATCTCGATGCCGACGATGCCCTTGAGCTGGCCGGCGATGAACGCATCGGGCGCGTCGGAGACGGCCCAGGGCTGCGGGCGCCCGCCCTCGTGCCGATCGGTCAGGGCGGCGACATTGGCCAGCAGCCAGCCGGCATCCTCGACCACCCGCGCCGTACCGCGCGCCTGCACCACGGCGTAGTTCCAGGTCGGGACGACTTTGCCGTCCACGGCCTTCTGCGGGTACCAGCTGGGGGTGATGTAGTGCTCGGCGCCCTGGAACACGACGAGCGCCCCGGGCGCCTCCGCCAGCGCCTGCCACTGCGCGTTGGCGCGCGACAGGTGGGCGCGCAGCGTGCCGAACCGCCCCTCGCCCGGATAGAGCATGAAGGGGATCGGGTTGGCGAGGAGGCCGGCCGCGCCACCCGAGATCAGCAGCCCGAGCGGATGGGCGGCGATGAACGCCTGCTGGGTCGCGACGTCGGTCTCGCGGAAGGCGGGGGGCTGGTACATGGCGGACCTCGGACAAATCTCGTTTTCGACGACACCACCGGCGTCATCCGCCAAAGCGGCGGATCTCCGTCCGGCCACACGCGCCGCAGACAGAGGTTCCCGCTTTCGCGGGAATGACCCGGTGCGTGGGGCAGGCGAGTCGGTACTTCAGGCCGGCTGAACGGCAGTTGAACCGTGATCGGCGGCAATCAGGCTCGCCGCCTTCGACCCGATCGCCATGGCGATGGCGTTGGTGTTGGCGGAGGGGATGGCGGGGATGATCGAGCAGTCGATGACGCGCAGGTTCTCGACGCCGCGCACTTTCAGGCGCGCATCGACCACGGCCGTGGGGTCGTCGTCGCGCCCCATCCTGAGGCTGCCCGACGGGTGATAGTTGGTCTTGACCGTCTCGTGCGCGAAGCGGGTCATGCCGGCCAGGTCGGTGACGCCGGGGCCGGGGAGAGTCTCCTCCTTGATCTTCGACAGGAAGGGCTCGGTCGCGAGGATCTTGCGGGCAAAGCGCATGGACGCGAGCGTGAGCCGCAGGTCCTCGGGGTCGCCGAAGAAGTTGCAGTCGACCAGCGGCTGGGCCGCCGGATCGGCCGAGCGCAGCCTGACCGTGCCGCGCGCCCTGGGGCGGAGCAGGCACGAGGTCAGGGTGACGCCCCAGGTGGGCCTGGCCTTCGACACGTCGCGGTCCTGGTAGACGATCGGCGCGCAGTAGAGCTGGATGGTCGGCCGGTCGCCGCCGTCCGGATCGTAGAACAGGCAGGATTCGATGCCCGTGGTGGTCACCGGCCCGGAGTTGAACAGGATGTATTGCAGGCCATTGCGGATCATCGGCCAGCCGCGGTCCTGGCCGAAATAGCCGGACCTGCCTTTCGTCGTGGCGATGACCGGCACCTCGTGGTGGTCCATGAGGTTTTCGCCCACGCCCATGAGGTCGGCGACGACCGGGATCTGGAAATCGCCGAGGTGATCGGCCGGGCCGATACCGGAGAGCATCAGCAGCTTGGCCGAGTTGTAGGTGCCGGCGCCGACCAGCACTTCGCGCCCCGCCCGCGCCTCGTGCGGATCGCCATGGCGCGTATAGGCGACGCCGACGGCGCGGCCGTGCTCGATGAGGATGCGGTCGACGCGCGCATCGGTGACGATGGTCAGCCGCTTGTCACGGCGCAGAGGATCGAGGAAGGCCTTCCTGGCGTCGGAGCGCCGGCGGTAGCGGCCCCACTGGCCGTAGGTGTGCTGCATGAGGCCCACCCCGTTCTGCCGCTCGCCGTTGAAATCGGGATTGTAGGCGTGGCCCAGCCCCTGCGCGGCGAGGAGGAAATCCTCGGTCGTGTCGGAGATGTAGCCCGGTTCGGAGACGCGCAGGTTGCCGGAAATGCCGTGGTAGCGGTTGTTGAAGCGCGCGTTGTGCTCGAGCGCTGTCCAGTGCGGCAGGAGGTCCTCGTAGCTCCACTCGCCGGTATGGCCCAGGCCGGCGGCCCAGCCGTCGTAATCCTCCTTCTGGCCGCGCATATAGACCATGGCGTTGACCGCGCTGCCGCCGCCGAGGGCCTTGGCCACCGGGACGATGGGCGCGCGACCGCCCAGTTGCGGCTGCGGCACGGTGCGGTGCATCTCGAGGAAGGTGTCCCGGGCGAGGTATTTCATGTACCCGGCCGGCATCGCCATGATGGGGTTGGTGGCGCGCGGCCCGCGCTCGATCATCAGCACGGAGAAGCCGAAGTCGCGGACCAGCCGCATGGCGGCCACGGATGAGGCCGAGCCGCCCCCCACGATGATGAAATCGAAACTGCGCTCGGCCATCCGCCACTCCTCGACTGCAGCGTTCTAGCCGAGAAGCGGGCGCAAGTGGACCCCCGGGGGGCCCGGTCCCGCATCAGGCGTAGGCGATGCGCAGGCGCAGGCCGGTGCGGCTCAGGGTCAGGAAGGCGAAGAAGCCGGCGAGCAGGGCGGTGACGAACTGATAGCCCTCGCCGGCCGCGACCGCGGGGACGGTGGTGGCGATGACGGTGGCGACGTAGCGCACGAGGAAGATTGCCAGCAGCACGAACAGCGACACCCAGTCGCCCTTGACCAGCACGACGCCGCGGCTGACCTGCGTCGTGCCGGCGCGGCCTTCGATGGCGAGGCCGGCGCTGGTGCCGGCAACGAGGCCGATGCCGAGCCCGACGAGGGCGGCGAGCGATCCGTTGCTCGCCGCAAGGCTCGAAACGGCCAGCGCGAGGATGATCAGCGGCATGAAGACCAGCCGCGCGCTCGAGACGGTGCGATCCTGGGTCCGCTTGAGCCCGATGACGACGATGGCGGCGAGGGCGAGCCAGACCCAGAAGGGCGTGTGGGCGATGATGGCGGACAGGGTGGACATGCGGAACCTCGGAATATGGTGTGCCGCCGGCGCCGTGCCGCGGCTTGCCAGGCCGGAATGGTCCGCATAGCACTAGGTCGCAATCGCCCCTGCGCCAGCCGCCCGGAAACTACGTGAACCGCACTGCCCTGCATTCGGCGCTTCGTGAAATACGGGCGCATTTCAGCAACCTGCGCGTGCTCGGCGCGATGCTGGTCGTCGCCGTGGTGCTGGCGCTGGCCGGCCCGTTCGGCACGAGCGACTCGATGACCCTGGGCGCCCGCTTCGCCTACTGGGCGGCGATCGTTGCGAGCTCCTACGGCCTCGCCTTCTCGGTGTCGCTGCTGATCTCGCACGCCTTCGGCCTCGGCCGGCGCATCACCGCCGTGTGGGCACGCGTGCTGGTGTTCGGCGCCATCGCCGGCGTGCCGGTGACGCTCGCGGTGACGCTGGTCAACGTCATCGCCTACGGCAGGCTGCCGGGCGACGTGCTGACGCTGTGGGCGCAATGCACGCTGATCGGGCTGTGCGTGATGACTATGCTGGAAATCCTCGATGCGTCGATCCGCCAGGCCGCCGCCGAGGCGCCGCCGGCCCCGGCCATGCCGGCCCAGGACGCGCCGGCCGCCCCGCCGGCCATCGTCGCGCGCCTGCCGCATCCGCAGCGCGGCCGGCTGGTGTCGATGTCGGTGGCCGATCACTATGTCGAGGTGACCACCGAGAAGGGGCGCGGGCTGGTGCTGATCCGGCTGGGCGATGCCATGAAAGAGGCCGGGGACGTCCCCGGCCTGCAGATCCACCGTTCGCATTGGGTGGCGCTCGATGCGGTCAGGCGGCTGGTGCGCGTCGACGGCAAGCCCATGCTGGAGCTCACCGACGGGCGCCGCCTGCCGGTGAGCCGCAGCCATGTCGATGCGGTGCGCGCCGCCGGGTTCAACTAGACTCGGGCGCCGACGCGGCGGGCGCGCGCCTGCAGGCGCATGTAGATGGCGGCCGACACCACCAGGCCGAGCGCGATGGCGACCAGCGACGGCGTCCAGCCGGCCTCGGCGCCGAACAGCACGGCGGCCATCCGCCGGCCGGGCAGCAGCGTGAAGCAACCGGCGAGAACCAGCGAGAAGAAGTACAGCCCCTGCATCGCGGCCCGGTGCTCCGCCACCCGGCGGCGCCGGATGGTATAGATGCCGCGGGCGACGCCGACATAGGTGACCACCACGAACAGGTGGATCGGGCTGAACGGTCCGATCAGGCGGATCTCGTTGATGAACAGCGCGCTGGTCGCCACCACCAGCATCAGCACCACCCAGAGGCGGCCCATCAGCCGGTGCAGCGGCGTGCCCTTGCGGCGGAACAGCACGAGGGCGCCGAGGACGAGGGCGCCGATGGCGGCGACGGCGTGGATCTGGACGGCAAGCGGGGCAGTGGCGAGCGGGGTGAGGTTCATGGTCTGGCTCCGGACGTTGGGGTTGTCCGGGCCAATCGGACATGGGGCGCGGCGCGGCAACGCCGACTGCGCGGAACGACGCGCCGCTACGTGTTCGGCGCTGCCGTGCAGTTCACGCTTCGTGGAATGCAGGCGCCAGGCCACATCCGGCGGCCGGGCTTGGGCTGTTCAGCCGACCGGCTGCCGGCGCCTCGCCAGCTTCGCCGCCTTGTTGCGCGCCGCGACCTCTGCCGCATCGTCGCCGAGATGGGCGTCCCCGCGGGCTCGGGCCAGTTGCATCTGCCGCTCGCGTTCTTGCGCACCCTCGGGAGCCGCCTCGGCGCAGTCGCGGCACAGCGAGCCCACCGCTTCGTGCGGCATCATGGGGTCGCGGCAGGCGCGGCAGAGCACGGCCTCGCCTTCCCTGAGCCCGTGCGTGACCGAGACGCGCTCGTCGAAGACGAAGCACTCGCCGTTGAAACGGCTTTCGCCCTCCGGCACCACCTCGAGGTATCTGAGGATGCCGCCCCTGAGGTGGAACACCTCCTTGAAGCCCTGCGACAGCATGTAGGCCGAGGCCTTCTCGCAGCGGATGCCGCCGGTGCAGAACATGGCGACCCTGGGATGCCGGTTCGGATCGAGCCCGGCCACGTAGTCCTTGAACTCGGTGAAGCTCTGCGTCCCCGGATCGCGCGCATTGGCGAAGGTGCCGAGCTTCACCTCGTAGTCGTTGCGCGTGTCGATGACGGTGACGTCGTTGCGCTCGATAAGGCGGTTCCAGTCGCGGGCTTCGACATAGGTGCCGACGATGCTGGAGGGATCGGCCTCGGGCGCGCGCAGGGTGACGATCTCGGGCTTGAGCCGCACCTTCATCCTGAGGAACGGCATCTCGCTTGCACTCGAGATCTTCGCTTCGGCGCCAGCGAGGCGGCCGGCCCAGAGCGGGCTCGTCGTGAACCATGCCATCAGCTCGTCGACCGCCTCCGGCCGGCCGGCGACGGTACCATTGATGCCCTCGGGGGCGAGAATGAAGGTACCGCGAATCCTGTGGGCGCAGCAGAAGCGGGCGAGCTCGGGCTTGAGCGCTTCGGCATCGGGCAGGCGGACGAACTTGTAGAGCGCCAGCACCTTGAACCGTGCATCCGCATCGGTCAGACTGGCAGTGATTTTCACGGGCTCGGACATCGCGGCGGGTGTAGCATTCACCGGCGCCACCGGGCAAATCGGACATGAGTGGAGGATGACATGACCTATCGGGCCAGCGACGCTCGCTATGGCGCCATGCAGTATCGCAAGACCGGCAAGTGGGGATTGAAGCTACCGGTGATCAGCCTGGGGCTGTGGCAGAATTTCGGCGGCAACCGCGACTATCCGTCGGCCTTCGAGATCCTGAGCCATGCCTTCGACAGAGGCATCACCCATTTCGACCTCGCCAACAACTACGGCCCGCCGCCGGGCTCGGCCGAGGAGCTGTTCGGCGACGTGATGGCGCGCGACTTCCGCCCCTATCGCGACGAGATGATCATCTCGTCCAAGGCCGGCTACCTGATGTGGGACGGTCCCTACGGCGAATGGGGCAGCAAGAAATATGTCATCGCCTCGGCCGAGCAGAGCCTCAAGCGCCTCGGGCTCGACTACGTCGACATCTTCTATTCGCACCGCTTCGACCCCAATACGCCGCTCGAGGAGACGATGGGCGCGCTGGCGCAGCTCGTCCGGCAGGGCAAGGCGCTCTATGTCGGCATCTCGTCCTATCCGGAGCAGCAGACGCGCGAGGCGCACCGCATCCTCGGCGAGATGGGCGTTCCGTGCGTCATCCACCAGCCGAGCTACTCGATCCTCAACCGCTGGATCGAGGACGACAAGACGATCGATGCCTGCGGCGAACTGGGCATCGGCGTCATCGCCTTCTCGCCGCTGATGCAGGGCATCCTCAGCGGCAAGTACAACAAGCTGGCCGGCCGGCTCGAAGGCACGCGCGCCTCGGAGAACTACTCGCTCAACGCCGGCCGGCTCGAGCCGCGCATCCTTGATGCAGTGCAGAAGCTCGGCGCCATCGCCGAGAAGCGCAGGCAGTCGATGGTGCAGCTGGCGCTGGCCTGGGTGCTGCGCCGCAAGGAGATGACCTCGGCGCTCATCGGCGTGCGCACCCTCGAGCAGCTCAAGGACTGCCTCGGCGTGCTCGACAACCTCGAGCTGTCGGCAGAGGAGATCGCGGCGATCGACGACGCGAGCAAGGGCGGGCTGGTGGACAGCCGGCCGATCAAGTAGGCCGCAACGGGTCGGCGTCCCCTTGGAATCCATCGGGGAGCACCGCGCCACCCCTCCGTCGACCCTTCCATCACAGGGTCGGGAGGCGGTGGTGAGCGGTGTGGCGCGGTGGCGGATCTCGCTTCTTCCTGCCTCCGATCATGGCGCGGTCTGAGTGCTGACTACAACCTAATACCCCGGGGAAAGGGCTTCGACGGGCAGCGGTTGCGCGAGGCGACAGGCCTCGCGTGCCCTTACGAGTGGACCGGCCGACCCTTGGTCAGGCTGAAGGCAGTCTTGTCGATCACGACCTCGCCCGAGTCGATCGTCGCGTCGACCAGCGTTACGCCGGCACCGATCCGGGCCCCGTCACCAATAACACAGCGGCCGATGATCGTGGCGTTCGCCCCAATGAATACCCCGTTGCCGATCAATGGGAACGCGCGTGTCTTCAGACTGCTTTGATCCGCCTTGTAGGATGCCCCAATGGTCACATGCTGGCCGATCGTGACGTTGGCTCCAATCCTCGCGCGCTTCGCGATGAAGATGCCGTGGAACTCATGGAGCAGTCGAAGCCCAGGTCCGATCTCGGCGGTGATGGGCACTGCTGCGCCATAGCGGGTAGCCATCTCGCGCGCATACCTTCGGGCATGCATCGCCATCAACAGACGCTCAATCAGGCTTCTGTCACGTTTTGGCTTCAAGGCAATGGGGTGCAACCGCTCTCGCACCCTCATCAGCCGCTCTACCGGCCTTCTCAATTAACCTGTCCTCACAAATGCTCGAAGCCTGATTATTAGTCTATGCAGTAACCTAGGCGGAGCCAGAGCTTATGGCTGAGTACCTTCCATTTGCCTATGCGGCTCTTCGTTTGGCCCGGATAATCCGTGGATACGCCGCTTCGCTCGGCGATCCTTGCAGTGTCAATCCGGCTTCGCATCACCCCGAACCTCGGCTACCATCCGGCGCAGCGGCGTTCCGGGCGGGAGTACGCGGGTGGCAGATCAGGATTGGGTGAGGTTCGACTACTTTCCGGCCGGCAGCGAGCTCATCACCCAGGGACGCAACGCCGGCGGCAGCCTGCTGGTGCTCAAGGAGGGCGAGGTCGAGGTCATCCGCGACGGCAGGTTCGTCTCCACCATCCGGCAGCCGGGCGCCATCTTCGGCGAGATGAGCGTCCTGCTCGAGCGGCCGCATTCGGCGAGCGTGAGCGCGGTGACCGACGTTCAGCTCTACGTCATCGAAGATGCGCTCAAGGTGCTCGAGGCCCATCCGGCCTGGCTGCTGCAGATCGCCCGCCTGCTGGCCCAGCGCGTCAACGCCACCACGGCCCAGCTCGTCGAGCTCAAGAGCCGGGAAGCCGAGGAAGACGTCCTCGTGCTGCCCAGCAACGTCTTCTCCAGCTGGGTGGATCCGCAGGTATGACCGGCAAGCCGACGCTCCGGATCACCTACTGCACGCAGTGCAACTGGCTGCTGCGCGCCGCCTGGATGGCGCAGGAGGTGCTCTCCACCTTCAGCCTCGAGATGGGCGAGGTGAGCCTCATCCCTGGAACGGGCGGCATCTTCGAGATCCACCTCGACGGCGAGCTGGTGTGGGAGCGCAAGCGCGATGGCGGCTTCCCGGACGCCAAGCAGATCAAGCAGCTGGTGCGCGACAGGATCGACCCCGGCCGCGACCTCGGTCACATCGATCACCCGCATGGTCCGGCGGCCCGGCACGGCCGTCCCTGATCGGGGCTCCCTGGGGGATGGATCGAGGGAGGGGAGTGCGGTTCACCAACGACGGACCCCCACCCCCTGCCCCTCCCCCAGGGAGAGGGGGGATTCCACAAGCCTTTTTGCCAACAATCCGGTTGAGGGCGCCGAAGCTAAATGGATATTGTCGCCGCCATGCCGGCAGGGGTGACAATGGCCGGCTCGAACACACATTCCGGGAGAACGCCGCCTCATGAAATCGATGCTGACCCTTCTTGCCGTGCCGCTGATGGCGCTCGGCCTCGCCCTGCCCGCTCAGGCCCAGGCGCTGCCGGACCTCGGCGGCCGGACCATCAAGGCGGTGACCGAGAACGCCTACTACCCGCTCAACTTCGCCGACCCCAAGACCGGCGAGGGCATCGGGCTCGAGTACGACGTGATCAACGAGGTGGCCAAGCGCCTCAACGCCAAGGTCGAATGGGGCCTTTCCGCCTGGGACGTGATGATCGAGGCGGTGCGCACCGGCCAGTACGACATCGGCGCCGACGGCATCACCATCAATGCCGAGCGCGAGGAGCAGATCGACTTCACCCAGCCCTTCATCACGGTCGAGCAGTATTTCCTCGTCCGCGCCGATGAGACGCGCATCACCGGTATCGACAGCTTCAAGAGCGACGACAAGCTGCTGTTCGGGGCCCAGCCCGGCACCTCGGCCTTCTACACCGCCATCTACGACGTGCTCGACGGCGACGAGGCCAACCCGCGGGTCAAGCTGTTCGACACGTTCGGTGCCTCGGTGGCCGCGCTCAAGGCCGGCGACGTCGATGCGGTGATCGCCGACCAGTCGGCGGCGTCCGGCTATATCGGCGCCGATCCGGGCGCCTTCAAGCAGGTCGGCGAGCCGATCAAGTCCGAGCCGCTCGGCTTCATCCTCACACCCGGCTCCGACCTGGTGGCGCCGTTCAACGCGGCGATCGACCAGATGAAGGCCGACGGCACGCTCGATCGCTTGATCAGGAAGTGGTTCTTCGAGTACGGCCAGAAGTCCTGATCCCCCACCGGGACGCGCGGGTGCAACCGCGCGTCCCTTCCTGATGCCGAACAGCCCGCACTCCCAGGTCCTGTCCCGTTTCCCGTGGTGGCTGCTGGCCATCGCGCTGCTCGGGCTATTCACGCTGTGGGCCATCGTCGCCGACCAGGGCTATGCCGAGATCTTCGACACGCTGCGCAGGGGCGTCGTCACCACGCTGTGGGTGACGCTGGTCGCCTTCGTGCTCGCCTCCGGGCTCGGGCTCGGGGTGGCGCTGGCCCGGACCTCGGGCAATGCATGGCTCAGCCAGGCCGCGACCTTCTATGTCGAGGTCATCCGCGGCATCCCGATGCTGGTGGCGCTGTTCTACGTCGCCTTCGTCGGCGCGCCCGCCATGGTCGCCGCCGCCAACTGGCTGCTGACGCCGCTGATCGAGGCCGGCCTCACCGACCCGCTGACGGTGCGCAACTTCGATTTCACCTGGCGCGCCATCGTGGCGCTCACGGTCTGCTACTCGGCCTTCATCGCCGAGATCTTCAGGGCCGGCATCGAGGCGGTGGAGCGCGGCCAGATCGAGGCGGCGCGCTCGCTCGGCCTCAACCGCTGGCATACCTTCCGCTTCATCGTCGCGCCGCAGGCGCTGCGCACCATCCTGCCGCCGCTCGGCAATGACTTCGTCTCGATGATCAAGGATTCCGCGCTGGTCTCGGCGCTGGGCGTCCAGGACATCACGCAGCTGGGCAAGGTCTATTCGTCCGGGACGTTCAAGTTCTTCGAGACCTACAATGTCGTGGCCTTCCTCTACCTCAGCATGACCATCTCGCTGTCGCTGTTCGTGCGCTGGCTTGAAGCACGCCTCAGACAATCGCAGGACCGCTAGTTGCAGCGGGGCGCAGCGGTCCCCACATCACCGCGGTCCGCAATGCCAACCCCGGGACTTCGCCCCATGCTCAAGCGCCTCGCCGCCCTCGGTTCTGCCCTCGTCCTCGCCGGCGCGCTCGCGGCCTGCGGCAACAACAACGGCACCAATGTCGGCAGCGTCGGCGTCGACTGGACCGGCAACGACATCTCGGTCGAGGCGGTCGCCGATCCCCAGGTCAAGGGCGTCGTCTGCCACGTCGCCTACTTCAACCGCTCGCTGATCGACCGGCTGCAGCAGGGCAACTGGTTTGAGGATCCCTCCTACTCGGCGGTCGACTGCTCGGCCTCGGGGCCGATCACGGTGGGCAAGATCAATACCGGCAAGGGCGGCGAAGAGATCTTCCAGCAGTCGCGCTCGCTGATCTGGAAGAGCCTGCGCGTGTCGCGCATCTACGACGCCGAGAACAACGCGCTGGTCTACCTGGCCCATGCCCGCGAGCTGCAGCAGGGTTCGGGCAAGATGAGCCTGTCGGTGGTGCCGCTCAGCGGGCTCGACGTCACCTGGAGCAACGGCGCCCCCGCCGGCGCCAAGCAGGCGGCTCCTGCCGGCAGCGCCGCCGGCGGCATCTGATCCGTTCAAATCCGGATCAAACACGACCGATCCCGGCAAGCGGCCGGCAAGGCCCAAGGGCCACGATTCCGGCCCTGGGGAGCGCGAGGCCCGCGCTCCGGGAGACCGGCCATGACGCAAGCGATCGAACTGCTCCAGCAGGATGCGGCAATGCTGTTCGCCTCGGTGCTGCTGATCGTCGCGATCTTCCTCATCGCCCGGGTGGCGCGGCTCAGCCAGGGCCTGGCCCTGGCCCTCGCGCTGACCCCGATGGCCTACGCCGTCGCGCTCGACAACGGCCTGGCGCTCGGTTTCATCTAGGCCCTGCGGCGCGCATTCCAGGCAGGGCGCGAAGTCGCGAAGCGATTGCTTCGCCTTGACCGCAACGCACAAAAAGTTTTCAAGGCCCGGCGTCGCAATCGCGTCCCGGGCGTCCGATATTGGACGCGCAGGCGCACCAGGCGCAGCGCGGCAACGACCGCACAACGGAGTTCATCATGGCAGTTCTGATCGGCGATATCGCCCCCGACTTCGAGGCCGAGACCACCGAGGGCCGCATCCGGTTCCACGACTACATCGACGGCAGCTGGGCCGTCCTGTTTTCGCATCCCAAGAATTTCACGCCGGTCTGCACGACCGAACTCGGCTACACCGCCAAGCTGAAGCCGGAGTTCGACAAGCGCGGCGTCAAGGTGCTGGGCCTGTCCGTCGACAAGCTCGAGAACCACGCCGGCTGGGCCGCCGACATCGCCGAGACGCAGGGCGCGAGCCTCAACTTCCCGCTCATCTCCGATCCCGACCGCGAGGTCGCGACCAAGTACGACATGATCCATCCCAATGCGAACGACACGCTGACCGTGCGCTCGCTGTTCGTCATCGGACCGGACAAGAAGATCAAGCTCAAGATCGAGTATCCCGCCTCGACCGGCCGCAACTTCGACGAGATCCTGCGCGTCATCGACAGCCTGCAGCTCACCGCCCGCCACCAGGTCGCGACCCCGGTGAACTGGAAGAGCGGCGAGGACGTGATCATCGTGCCGGCCGTCTCGGACGAGGCGGCGCGCGAAAAGTATCCGGACGGCTGGAAGACGCTGAAGCCGTACCTGCGCATCGTGCCGCAGCCGCGCGCCTGACCGGCTCGGGTCGACCAGCATGCGGGCGGTCCTTCGGGGCCGCCCCGTCGCGTTTCAGGGATTGCCGCGCAGCGCCCGGTCGATCGAGCCGAGCAGCATGAGCATGCGCCCAAACCCCATCACGGCCAGGCCGCCGACCAGCGGCAGGACCGCCCAGCCGAGGGCCCGGGCCGTGTCGACGACATTGGCGATGAGGTCGGCGCCCGGTGAGTCGAGGCCGACCGTGAAGTTCTGGATCAGGGTGGGAGCCGAGAACCCGACCATCACCAAGGTCACCAGCGTCGCCACCAATCCGGCCAGATACAGCAATCCCGCAACCATCGTCGCCCTCCTCGCATGGTTGACCGGGAGTAAAGGAGGCGTTCGGAGGCAAGTCAACGCCCTCACAGGCCGAGTTCGTCCCTGAGCCGGCGGGTCAGCTTGCCGGCGATCAGCCGGTGCGCCTCGCCGATGTAGCCGGCCAGCAGGTCGTCATCGAGCGCCGCCGGGGACACCCGCACCCATTGGCGCCTGGCGAAATAGGCGGCCTGGCCGATACCCGGCATCGCGACCAGCCCGTCGAAGGCGATCTCGCTCACCTTGAAGACGAGGTCGCCGTTGGCGTTGCCGTGCAGACAGAACACCTTGCCGCCCACCTTGGCGACCAGCGCGTCCCATTGCTCGTGCAGCGTGACGGCCGCAAGGCTCGAGACGAAAGCACGGTAGGCATCGCGATCGTGCAGGCTCATCGCCGGACGCCTAGATCTGGTCGTGGCGCACAAAGAGCCGGGTCTTGCGCGAACGACCGGCCCAGGCCAGCAAGGCGCCGGGCACGGCGAGCACCGCCCAGCCGGGAAGGGCAAGGATGAACGCGCTGGCCGGTTCGAGTACCAGGCCGAAGAAGCGCCCGGCGATGAACTCGCGCACCGCCGCGAGGCTCGGCGCGTGGGCCCAGCCCCAGTCCTCGGCCAGCGAGGTGAAGACCAGTTCATTGGCGCCGAGCGACCTCGTGCCGTCGATGATCAGCAGGATCAGCGCCACGCCGAGCAACCAGGTGCCCAGCACTCTGAGAATAAGCCGCATCTGGTCTCGTCGGTCCCACCGCGCGTGCGCGTCGAGGCGCCGCCATGCCCTTGTGCCATGCGTTCGGCCGCACTCACAAGTCGCGGCGGCAGCCGGCCACGCCACGACGCGCCGACGCGGTGTGTTATCTGCCTTGCGGTCCGGGCCTCGATGAGTATATTGCGCCCGCTCCGGCCGGCTCTGCCTCCGGATGCGCAGACCTCCGGGACTGGTGCCCGGCCGCTGCACAAGCGGAGAGATGGCCGAGTGGTCGAAGGCGCACGCCTGGAAAGTGTGTAGGCGGGGAACCGTCTCAAGGGTTCGAATCCCTTTCTCTCCGCCAGCAGCTCTTATGTATCCTAATTCATTGATTTTGCAGTGTTTTTGCAAGTGCCACAAAGGGCTGGTGCCCCACGCCGGTGCCCCAAAGCTGCGTTCGCTGTCTCGGTGGCACTAGTGAAAGCCTTCGGCTAGTCTCGATGGGTGGCGCTCCTTCGTTGCCGCTTGTTTTGGAGGCGTGATTGGGCTTTCTCCTGAAGGCAAGGCCGCTGACCGTGGCCACGCTCATCGCAACAGGTCTACTGGGTGGGTCATCGCAGGGAGCGTCCGATGCCATATCGGACAGTGTTTGCTCTTGGCCGGTAAACCTTGAGCGGGCCGGGATACTTGATTCTTGGCGTCCCAAGGAGATGTGGACGCCTTACGCGATTGAAAGCGAGGACGGCCGTTCGTGGTTGTATGTGCCTGGGGGCAACCCGGTGATCATAAGCGGGACGGAATTCGATGCCTACAAGCACATGATACTAGATGCACTTCGTCAGGTGATACCCAACCTCCAAGCGATCGACGGTGGCTCCGCCCTGACGGTTACTTATGAGGACGAGGACGGGATCGCTGGGTCACCAGAGCGTCGGGCGTATGGTGCTAGGTTTACGCTCGTAGACGGCTGTGTCGTGCGAATGGTCTTGACGATGCAGGGCTCAGCGCCGGTCAGCGACGCTTTGCAACTGCTCGATCTTGTTACCCTATCTAGGTAGGCTGACGCTTTGCGCAGGGCCACTATCTGGCGCTTCTTCTCTTCTACACAGCACCCGTGAAACCTGCTTCGCCGTCCACGTGCCGCCTCTGGAGGTCGCGACTTCCATGTGTGGCCGCGATGGCCTCAAGGGTCTGTCCGGCGTTGCGCATGGGGCCGATGATCTGGAGTAGCTTCTGGGCCTCCATGGCAGCCTTTCGCTGGATCGCGGCGTTGCGCCTCATGGTGGTGTCGCGGAAGGCTCCCAGCTTCGTCCCACGGGCCTTAGCGGCCTTCAGGGCTGCCTTGGTGCGGGCGGAGATGAAGTCTCGCTCCTGCTCGGCCAGCGCGGCGTAGATGTGAAGCTGGAACTTGTCGGCCTGCGGCATGGTGGCAACGCGGAGCCGCACTTTGGGGTCATCCATTAGCTGGGCGATGAACGACGCTGAGGCGGTCCACCGGTGAGCGGCCCTGCGGCAGGCCAGTGGCAGGGTAGCCTCTGGTCGGTCCAAATCAGGCTGCTTATAGTGCCTGCGGGGTCTGTGTGCTCGGCGGGGAGGAGCTATGCTGGCGAAGCTCGAGGCCTTGGGCGAGGCCATTGCGTATGTCATTGGCGAGACGTGGAGGGCCTGCCTGCCGTTCCTCACGGGAATGCTCTGGGCTTGGGGCACCTACAGCGTTGTGCTCAGCATACACCTGTCCCCGGAAGCGTTTGAGCTTGGGTCGATCCGCCTCGGCCCCGGCTCTCAGGCGGCGGTTACATGGGCGCTGGTGGCGTTCGCCTTGGGGTATTTCCTGTCCCTTGCCCTCCGCGCGGCGCACCTCGCAGCGGTAGACTTGGCGGCAATCAGGAAGGAGTCAGAGGCCATGTCGGCGGAGCTTTCTGGCCTTGCCATTGAGGTGCATCTGGCAACCACGGAGCTTGAGCTACTGCGGCTTCGACTGGATGAGCTTAAGGTGGCTTCTGGCGGGGGTGATGTGGGGCCAGAGGTGAAAGAGGCGGCTCAATAGCTGCGTCTAGACGGCCTCCCCGATGCGCTTGGCAAGCGGACCGCATCTAGGCCAGGACCGCACCCACTCACCGCACGCCTGCAGATAGTAACCATCCCTCCCATCCTCCCGCACGGACTTTCTGCCAGCCATCAATTTCGTATGGCAGCAGAACCAAACCACACATACCTCGCGGAAGCTTCGTGAGCGTACGCGATCTCTCGTTGGGCCATGCCCGAAGGGTACTTTCGGCTCGCCGGACAAGACAGTGTTTCGGGTCCGACACGGCCGCAACGTAGTGGCGGTGGACCCAACCGGCATGGTGGCCAGTCTCGACGGGACACCAGTTGCCGATACAGTCAGCCTGTTGATTGCCACTGAGAACTGACCCAGCAGGCTGGGATTTTTCCATCGAGATTTGACCCATGTGTGACCCTTGCCCCTCGTGGTTTGAGCGGGGGCTGTGGAGTGATCGACATGGCATTGTTGAGCGTTATCCGACGCTGGCATTTT
>NZ_JAFKHE010000008.1 GCF_017307495.1 Devosia sp.
TTATCCTGACTCTGTGATCCTGTCTCAGAATCAGGCATGGGGAGGCATCATCGGCGGCCCGGTGAGGCTCTTCAGACGTCCGGGTCAAGCGTTCCCGCAGCGTAAGCGAGGACAACGCTTGACGCGGCGGCGACTCCACAAGCTTGTTCATGGGGTGCAGGCAAAGTCCTGCACCCCTGCCACGCGGCGAGCGGGAGAGCGCGAGGGGAACCCCTCGCATTCCAAACAAAGAAGTTGCGCCGAAGGCGCTCCGTTCAGGTATCGTGCGTGCAGTTGTATTTTACCGATCTTGGCGCTGTTTCGCGCCCGCTTTCCATTGATGGTTTCGCAACGAACATTGCTTCCGGCGCGCTCGACATCGCCGAGCGCGCCGGGCTGATCGACGGCATGCCGTTCATCCTGATGGATGACGGCAGCTATGATCTCGATCTCAACCGCTTCCTCCGCGCCTGTCCCACCATGGGTGCACGCTCGCCAAACACCTGGCGCTCCTACGCACGGGATATTCTCGTGTGGGCGCGGTTCCTCAGCGAACGCCGTGGCGGCAAGACGGTCTGGCAGGCTGATCGCCATGATGTGCTGGCGTTTCATCGGGCACGGCGCCTATCTGACGCGCCATACCGCATTTCGGCGTCGAGCTGGAACCGGAGCGTTGCAGCGCTTGAGAAGCTTTATCGCTGGGCCGTCGAAGAGGAGATCATCACGACCTCGCCCTTCGGCTATGGCTTCGCGCTGCGGCGGGCGGCCGGGATGCGCGCCATGGTGGCCGTCACGACGAACCGGGCGCGCGAGCGCGCAGTACGTCGGCACGATACCCGATACATCGATCTTGGCCGCTACCTGCTCTTTCGCGACGTCGGGCTGAGAGGACGTCTGCCCGACGGCTTCGAGGATCCGGCGTGGCGTGGCCGCAACGGCGAGCGGAATGCGCTGTTCGCCGAGCTTCTCGTCACGACCGGTTTGCGACTGACCGAGGCCGGCAGCCTGCTCCTGACGGAGCTTCCGCACCCGGCCGAGCCTGGATCGCGCTCAGTGCCGTTCGATCTTCCCGGTCCGATCGCGAAGGGCGGACGGCCCCGACGCATCCGTATCCCCCGAAGGGTACTGAGGATGATCGCCGACTACGTCGATTTTGAGCGCACGATCTCCGCCTCCCGGTCCGAACCGGCAGTGTCTGATCCGCTCTGGCTGATGCCGGAGGACAGGAAGGCAAGAGACGCCGCAGGCAAGCGTGTTCGGCTCGACCGGCTGACGCCGCGCGAACGCCGGTGCGTGCTGGTCGGCGCCCCCGGGTCGGCGCAGCATGCCGTGCTCTGGCTGACCGAAGGCGGCCAGCCTGTACCTTCGGCCACCTGGGAAGCTGTTTTCCGCCGGGCCTGCGCCCGCTGTCGCCGCTTCGGCATCGAGATCGACGTGACGCCGCACACGCTGCGGCACACCTTCGCCGTCAACATGCTCTCCATGCTGATCCGCGAACAGATCGGCGTGGTCTTCGATCCGCAAGATCGGCACGGCGCAGCCTATCGGCGGATCCTTGGCGATCCGCTGCAGAAGCTGCAGCACCTCCTGGGACACGCGAGCGTGACCAGCACCCACATCTATCTCGATAGTCTTGCCGAAGCGCAGGAGCTGGTCGACGCGGCCGCGGACCGCTGGGCCGACGACACGGCCGGAGATGCCGCATGACCGCCGCGACGACTGTCTCAGTGCGGCGGCCGGGCCGCCGTGCGCTGTTTCCCGAGGCGTTGCCCGATCCCGAGGGCGAGGCCGCCACTGCGATCGGGTCGCTGCGCTTCACCGTCATGCTGGCGGACCGCAGCAAGACAATCGACCTGACGAAGCTCAGCGGTCGCAAGGCACTGGCCCGGACTTTTGCCGGCACGCTCTGGCGCGCCTGCCAGGTCGGGGGTCCGGCCGGTTCGATCTCGACGGCCTCCGCCTATGCCAATGCGCTCCGGATGTTCTGGCGGTATCTCGACGCCGTCAGTCCCCACGTCGTCAGTTTATCCGACGTGAGCGCCGCCTGCATCGACGGCTTCGATGCCTGGATGGAGGAGAGCGGCCTGCATCCCAATCACCGGCTGCAAAGGATGAGCAAGGTGCTCAACCTGCTGCGGCTAGCCGAGGCCGCCGAGCCCGGCCACCTGCCGCCCGATGCGTCGCGGCGGCTGATGTACACGAGCGACCGATCGGGGGTGCGCGCCCGGCCACGCGATGCCTATGGAGACGATGTCGCTACGGCGTTGCGGACCGCCGCGCGCACCGATCTCGCCGCCATCATCCGCCGTTTCGCCGACGCAGATCGGATGCCAACGGTCGAGGATGCCGATCGAAGCAGCACTCTCGCGGCGGCACACGCGGCGACCATGGCGGCGCTCGATGCGGAAGGCGTCATCGGGCACCGGCACACCCGCTTCAAGCGGCTCTACACGCTCCGCCGTGAGAGTGGCCTGCCGAATGATCGCCTGATCCACGATCTGCATGGCCGCCGGCACCTGCTCGCCGCCGACCTCGTGTCGCTTATCGTCCTCGTTTCGCTTGACACCGGGCTCGAGATCGAAGCGATCAAGGACCTGCGGGCAGATTGCCTGAAGAATCCGGCGGGTGGCTATGTCGAGATTGAGTATTGTAAGCGCCGGGCGCGCGGCGCCGAGTGGAAGCGGCTGCGCGTGCGCGACGGTGGTTCATCAACACCGGGCGGCTTGATCCGCAAGGTCCTGCAGTGGACCCAGCCGGCCAGAGACAAGCTCGGTAGCGACACGCTCTGGGTACATTACACCTGGGGCCGCATAATCCCACGCACGCTTAGCATGAAGGAGCCTGTAGCTTCATGGACCCGCCGGCACGACATCCGCGATGAACAGGGCCAGCCCCTTCGTCTGAACCTGACGCGCCTGCGCAAGACCCACAAGGCGGCATGGTATCGGCGCACGGGCGGCCAACTCGATCGCTTCGCGGTCGGCCACACCGCCGCGATTGCGGCCAATCACTACGCCGACATTCCCGCACTTCGCCATGTCCACGAAGCCGCGATCGCCGACGCCATGAGCGATGCACTTGACGCTGCCTTGCGTCCCTGCGTGCTATCGCCGGACGAGGAAGCGGCCGTCCGGGTCGATCCCGACCACGCAACCGATCTTCCCGTTTCCGGCGCCGCCGCCGTCACCGCATTGTTCAGCGGCGAGCAGGATGTTTGGCTCGCGAGTTGCGGCGGGTTCTATGCGAGCCCGTTCGGCACAGAGGGCGAAGCCTGTCCGTCGCCCTTCTGGGGCTGTCTCGAATGCAGCAACGCGGTGATCACCGCCCGCAAGCTGCCTGCCCTACTGTCGTTCCTCAGCTTCATCCGAACGCAGCGACAAGCGCTCACCGAAGCCGACTGGACGACGAAGTTCGGCCGCGTTCATGACCGGATCGCCGATCAGATCCTGCCCCGGTTCAGTGATGCCGAGATCGAGGAGGCACGACAGGCCGCGGCTACGGACCCGAAGCTGATCTACCTGCCGCCTGAAGCGGGAGCGCCATGATGCCAGCACCGATCACACTTCTCGCTCAACCGTCTTTGCCTTCGGCCGTTTACAGTGACGACGAGCCTGTGCTGGCTGGCGTCGCGATCAGGGACGATGCCGACCGGGCGCAGCTTCCCCGCTTTGGTGACGATCACTGGGATTTGAGCGCCGCCATCTTCAGGGTGAACGCCCGCTACAGCAATTACCGGCTCAATTTCGCCCGCATCGCCGATCCGGCCACGCGCCGTCTGGCAAAGGAGTATGTAATCGCTCGTCTGCGCATCCACGTGCCGGGATATCGTGCGCCCTGCGGGGCAACCTCGGCAATCCGGCTTCTGCGCTACCTCCAGCACTTTGCCGCGTTCCTTCGGACGCAGATCGGCGCCGTCGACCTCGGCCGCGTCGACCAGGCTCAGCTCGACGCCTATCTGGTGCATGCGCGCGTCGGCGGCCGGAGAACGCCGCATGAGGCGGTGAAGTACGTCGAGGTGCCTATCGACCTGCACCACCTGGCGCCGTGGCTGACCGGCGGCGGCATCGGCTTTCTGCCGTGGCGGGGGCGCGCCGCGCACTGCGTCGCCGGCCGGCCGCCGGCGCCTGCCGAGAACGCCACGCCGCGCATTCCCGAGCCGGTCATCGGCGCCATGCTTCGCTGGGCGCTCAAATATGTCGAGATCTACGTACCCGACATTCTCGCGGCGCGGGCTGAGCTGGACGCTCTCGAGGCCGGCTGCGCCCGGCTGATGGCGCGCGATGCGCGCACGGGTCGGGCCGTCGCCACGACCTATCGTGCCCGCGTGGCAAAGTGGCTCGACGTGCGCCGGGCCGCCGGCCGAGGCGTGCCAATCTGGGAGCGCGCGCCCAACGCCGCCCGCCGGATCGACCCGCAGACCGGCGCAGAGCTGCCACCGTACAATCTCCATTTGATGCGTCTGTATGCCGGCGCGCCGGAGAGCGGGCGCGTCAGTCAGTCCGAGCCGACTGCGCGACTGATCGAACAGCTGGTTGCCGAGTTCGGAACCGAGGTCGGCGGTCTCGATACTCCGATCTCCATCGACCCGGACACTGGCCTGCCATGGCGCGAGCGCTTCGACAGCCTCAGTCTCGCCCGCGAGGAGCGGATGCTGCAGGGCGCCTGCTATCTCGTCTGCGCCTACCTTACCGGCATGCGCGACAGCGAGGTTCAGGCGATGCAGCCGGGATGCGTGTCGCCGGTGCGCAGCGCCGACGGCCTGGTCGAACGCTATCGGGTGCGCAGCACCGTCTACAAGCGCCATGGACCGCGCGGTGTCACCGCCGACTGGATCACCATCGAGCCGGTCGCCCGCGCTGTGGAAGTCATGGAGGCGCTCTCGGCGCGCAATCGCAAGGAGAAGGGGCTCTCGTCCCTGTGGGTAACCCTGAAGGACTGGCCCTGGAGCGCCGACCACCTCGGCATGGGCGCAACGACAACGCTCAATCTGTTCCGTGACGGCCTCGACGCGCGTTCGGAAGGCGAACCGGCCATCCCGCGCATCGGCGACGAGCCCTGGAGGTTCACGACGCGGCAGCTGCGCCGCACGGTCGCCTGGTACATCGCCAACCGGCCGTTCGGCACCATCGCCGGCAAGATCCAGTACAAGCACGCCTCCGTCGCCATGTTCGAAGGTTATGCCGGATCAAGTCAGGCCGATTTCCGCCTCGCCGTCGAGCGTGAGCGCGCGCTCGGGCAGCTCGACGACATCGTTGCCCATTACGAGGCGTTCCTTCGCCAGGAAGGTCCGGCCGGACCGGGTGCGGTCCGATTGCGACGGGAATTCGCCCGCGTCCAGGACGAGCTCGGCGATCTTCCCGGCCGGATCATGGAGCGCAAGCGGCTGCGCACCATGCTTGCCCATCTCGGACGGACGCTGCACGTCGGCTTCCTCAACGACTGCCTCTTCGATGCGGCGACCGCCCTATGCCTCGCCGGCTCCACGGATTCCGAGCAAACGGCGCCGGCGCTTTCCCGGTGTAGTCCCGATCGCTGCCCGAACGCTTGTCTGACCGCCCGGCATCGTGAGCCGTGGCTGGCTTCGATCGCCGAGGGCGAAGGGCTGCTTGCCGACCGGCGCCTGTCGCCGTTGCAGCGCGAAGCCATAACCCGCGACAACGAGCGCAAGCGCCGGCTCATCGCGCCGCTCGTGGACGGTGAAGCATGAGCGCGCTCGGCGCAAAGAGCGAGGCGGCGTTGCGGGCGGCGATGGCGCGGCTGCTCGACGGCCGCCCCGAGCGCACCGACGGCGCGCTGACGGTCTCCAATCTCGCGCGCGAAGCCGGCGTCAGCCGGGCGACGGCGAACCGTGCGGCTGATCTTCTCGCCGAGTTCCGGGCGGCCGAAGTGCGTCACCGGCAGTCCTCCCCGAGGGCCCTCAAGGAGCGCGTCCGTGCACTCGAAGCCGAGCTGCGCGCCGTGCGCGGCGCCGAGATCGCCGAACTGCGCGGCATCGCCCGCACGCTCGCCCAGCACATCCAGGTGCTGACGCTGCAGGTCGCCGAGCGGGATGCGGTGATCGCTGGTCTGCGGGACGAGCTTGACCGATCGCGCGAGGCCAAGGTCGTTCCGCTGCGACACCGGCCGCGAGACGGCTCCGACTGAGAGCCGCGCCACATCCCTGTCGACGGCCGGTTTCTGCGGTCGTCGGTCACGGTCGCCTCCTTCAACTCGCCCGTCGAGGCAGGGCTCGGGTGTGGCAGACGCTGCCAGCCCATCAACCCTGTTCCGCACCAGCACCGAGAACAGGGTGTGACGGGCCGGCTTCCCGCGTCTGCCCCTGCCGCCTCGCCCTCGACGGAGAGGGCGAGCTGAAGGAGGCACCCATGACCACAGATCGCAACCGCCAGACACCGACCGATATCTACGAGCGCGTCACCAGCCAGATCATCGCCGCCATCGAAGCCGGCGCCGGCGACTACCGGATGCCCTGGCATCACGACGGATCGGCCATCACAACGCCCGTTAACGTCGCCTCAAGCAAGGCTTATCGCGGCGTCAACATCCTCTCGCTCTGGGCCGCGGCCCACGCTGCAGGCTATCCCGCCGGCATCTGGGGCACCTATCGTCAATGGCAGGCGCTCGGCGCTCAGGTTCGCAAGGGCGAACACGGCCACCTCGTGGTGTTCTGGAAGACCACCGACCGCCACGACGAGGCGGACCCCCAACACGGCGACGAGGATCGAGACGAGCCCGCCCGGCGCATGTTCGCTCGCGGCTACACCGTCTTCAATTGCACCCAGGTCGACGGCTACACGCCGCCATCGATGCCGGCGTTGTCCGAGGCCGAGCGCATCGAACAGGCCGAACGGTTCTGCGCCGCCCTCGGCATCGACATCCGCCACGGCGGACCACAGGCCTACTATCGCCCGTCTACCGACCATGTGCAGATGCCGGAGTTCGCCTGCTTCCGCGACGCGGTCGCCTACTACGCCGTGCTCCTCCATGAGTGTGGTCACGCTTCCGGAGCAAAGCATCGCCTCGACCGCGCCCTTTCCGGACGATTCGGTTCGGCCGCTTACGCCATGGAGGAATGCACAGTCGAGCTCTTGAGCGCGATGATCTGCGCCGATCTCAACCTCAGCGTCGAGCCGCGCCCCGACCATGCCCGCTACATTTCCTCCTGGCTCGAGGTGCTGCGTTCCGACAAGCGCGCCATCTTCACCGCCGCGGCGAAGGCGCAGCAGATCGCCGACTGGATGCACGCGCAGCAGGCCGGCGCTCGCCAGCATGAGGTCCGGGGCGCCGCATAGGCGCCCCTCAACTCGATCAGTTGACAGTTCGCTCCTGGAACAGCGTCTCGATCAGCGGACATTCCGGGAGCGTGCCGTCGCCGCATTGGGCAACGACGTCCTTGAGCACCCGCTCCATCCGCCTCAAGTCGGCGATCTTTGCCCGCACATCGTCGAGATGCGCGGCGGCAACGGCGCTCGCCTCGGCGCAGGGTCGATTGCGCTCGTCGACGAGACGCAGGAGCTCGCGGATTTCGTCCAGGGAGAAGCCGAGCTCGCGCGCCCGCAGGACGAAGCGCAGCCGCCGCTCGTGCGTGTCGTCATAGCTTCTGTAACCCGCCGTAGTGCGCGGCGGCTCGGGCAGAAGGCCGACCTTCTCGTAGTAGCGCACCGTCTCAAGATTGCAGCCCGTGCGCCGGGCAAGCTCGGCCCGCTGCATACCTCTCACCCCGGCGTGATCGCGCATCGCAAAAACCCTCTTGACCCTGTAGTTGCTACAGACTGCACATTAGCGCTCGGATAGGAATTCGGCAAGGAAAGCGTGGCCCGACATGAATGCATCACGACATGGGACTTCAGATGTCACACCGACTGTGGTCAGCCTGACGACGTCGCAGCGTGGCGAGGAAGCGCGGCAGCGCCTGGTCGCCGCCGGTGGCATTCTCGGAGCGCTCGCCGCCTCCTCCTGCTGCATCATTCCGCTCATCCTGTTCAGCCTTGGCATCGGCGGCGCCTGGATCGGCAATCTGACGGCGCTCGCACCCTACAAGCCCTTCTTCGTCGCCGGGACTACAGGTGTTCTCGGCTACGGATTCTACCTCGTCTACTGGAAGCCGCGGCGCGCCTGTGCCGACGACGCTGAGTGCGCGCGCCCTGTCCGCAGTCACCTCGTCGAGATCGCACTGTGGATCGCAACGGTTCTCGTCGCGGCCGCCTTCGCCTTCGACTACGTCGCTCCGCTGCTGCTTTCCGCCTGACACCGAGAGGAGACCCATCTCATGAAGAGTTTGAGTGTTTGCACCCTGATAGGCTCGCTGATGCTTGCCCCGGCCGCCTGGGCTGGCGAGCGCACCGTCACCTTCGCCGTCGACAACATGACCTGCGCCACGTGTCCCTACATCGTCAAAACCACGATGGCGGCTGTCTCTGGCGTCGCCAATGTGACGGTCTCCTTTGAGGCGAAGACGGCAACCGTGACCTTTGACGATGCAAAGACAAACCCGGACGTGATCGCGGCAGCCAGCATGAATGCCGGCTACCCGGCCCACCCGACGAAGCAGGGCGGCTAAGATGACCGACCCCGCCCTCGCCCGTGCCGGCATGATCGGCGCGGTCCTCGCCGCGATCTGCTGCGCAGCGCCGCTCGTCGCCTTGAGTCTGCCGCTCGCTGGTGTTGGCGCCGGGCTGGCTGGTGCGGGTCTGGTGGTGCTTCCGCTGATGGTCGTGGGATTGGGTCTGCTTGCGTGGGGCCTTCATCATCGCCGGGCAAGAGCCGCGGCCTGCAAAACAAACATCCACAAGGAAGGCATGAAGCCATGAACGACTGCTGCGCATCCTCCCCCTCTCCGGGCAAGGCTGGCATCTCTACGCCTGCGACACCGCCGAGCTTTGCCGTGCGGCCGGGGGTGACCTTTCCCGACTGGTCGGTCGTCAGATCGCCGGCGGTCCGCGACGCCCTGCAGGCGATGGTCGGCTCCGACCATGTGCTCAACCGCTGGAGCGGCTATGATCCCGCGACGGACCGCGTGCGCGTCGCGCTGCTTAAGCTCTATGCCGAAGACGGACGAGGCCCGACCACGGGCGCGCTCGCGGAGCGTGCAGAACTCAGCGAGACGGCCATCCCGTCTCTGCTCGAAGAACTGCGTCGGCGCGACCTCGTCGTCCTCGACGGCGAGCGCATCGTCGGTGCCTATCCCTTCACCGACCGGGAGACGGGCCATCGGGTCACGTTGGACGGACGCGTTCTTAACGCCATGTGTGCGGTTGACGCGCTCGGCATCGGCGCCATGACCAATCGTGACATCGCTATTGCCTCGCAATGCCGCCATTGCGGCGCGCCGATCCGGATCACGACGCGGGAGCAAGGACGGGCGCTGGCCGAGGTCGAGCCGACGACGGCGGTCATGTGGCAGAGTGTCCGCTATGAAGGCGGCTGCGCGGCGAGCTCGCTCTGCGCGACGACCGCCTTCTTCTGCTCCGACGAGCATCTATCCGCCTGGCGCGACGACCGTTCCGCCGACGAGCCGGGTTTCCGGCTGTCGATCGAGGAAGGACTGCAGGCCGGCCGCGCCCTATTCGGACCGAGCCTTGCCGGTCTCGATGTGGCGTCCAAGAGTGCGGCGGCCGCCGAGCACCCTCTCCGCGCCAATGGCCGCAATGGCGGCGCCTACGACCTCGTTGTGATTGGCGCCGGCTCGGCCGGCTTTTCCGCCGCGATCACGGCCGCCGATCAGGGCGCCCAAGTCGCGTTGATCGGCAGCGGCACCATCGGCGGCACCTGCGTCAATGTCGGCTGCGTACCATCGAAGACCCTGATCCGCGCCGCCGAGACGCTGCACAACGCGCGCGTGGCGGCGCGTTTTGCCGGCATCACGGCGGAGGCCGAACTGACGGACTGGCGCGGAACCATTCGGCAGAAGGACGCGCTCGTATCCGAGCTGCGCCAGGCCAAATATGTCGACCTGCTTCCCGCCTATAATGGCATCGCCTACCGCGACGGGCCGGCGCGCCTGTTCGACGGCGGTGTCGAGGTGAACGGCACGCGCATTCCCGCCGGAAAGATCGTCATCGCCACCGGCGCGCGGCCGGCGGTCCCCGCCATTCCCGGCATCGAGGCCGTGCCGTATCTGACCAGCACGTCGGCCCTCGACCTCGAGGAACTGCCGCACTCGCTGCTCGTCATCGGCGGCGGCTATATCGGTGCGGAACTCGCCCAGATGTTCGCCCGTGCCGGCGTCAAGGTGACACTCGTCTGCCGCTCGCGCCTGTTGCCTGAGGCCGAGCCGGAGATCGGCGCGGCGCTGACGGGGTATTTCGAGGACGAGGGCATCACCGTCGTCTCCGGCATCACCTACCGCGCAATCCGCACGACCGGGGGCGGTATCTCACTGACTGTCATGCGCGACGACCAGGATGTCACGATCGACGCCGACCAGGTGCTGATTACCACCGGCCGCACGCCCAACATCGAAGGCCTCGGCCTTGCCGAGCACGGGATCGCCGTCTCGCCGACGGGCGGCATCGTCGTCGACGACCGCATGCGGACGACCCGAGCCGGGGTCTATGCCGCCGGCGACGTTACGGGCCGCGACCAGTTCGTCTACATGGCCGCCTATGGCGCCAAGCTCGCGGCAAAGAACGCCCTCAACGGCGACAGCCAGCGCTACGACAACAGTGCCATGCCGGCCATCGTGTTCACCGATCCGCAGGTGGCGAGCGTCGGGCTGACCGAGGCCGCCGCGCACGCCGCTGGATATGCGGTCCGAGTGTCGACGATCGGCCTCGACCAGGTACCCCGTGCGCTTGCCGCCCGCGACACCCGTGGGCTCATCAAGCTCGTCGCCGACGCCGGCAATGGTCGCCTGCTCGGCGCCCATATACTCGCGCCCGAAGGCGCCGACAGCATTCAAACCGCAACGCTGGCGATCCGGCAGGGCCTCAGCGTCGCCGACCTCGCCGACACGATCTTTCCATACCTCACCACCGTCGAGGGTCTGAAGCTTGCGGCGCTAGCCTTCGACAAGGACGTCGCCAAGCTGTCCTGCTGCGCCGGTTGAGCAGGCTCGAGGGTCTCTAGGCCCTCGAATCTGTCTCATGCGTCGAGGTCGAGCGGAAGCGCGTGTGTTTTCAGGCAAATGCCGCCGCAAAATCCGCCTGAGACAGGTTGACTGTTCAGATAAATCGCCGA
>NZ_JAFKHE010000029.1 GCF_017307495.1 Devosia sp.
CGATGCCCGTGCCGACGTGTTCGATTACATCGAGCGCTTCTACAATGCCGTTCGCAGGCACTCGACCATCGGCTACATCAGCCCGGTCGAGTTCGAAAAGAAGGTGGGATTAGCTTAACTGAGCGTCCACGAAACCGGCAGCAGGCCAGGAGGGCTGCCTTCGCGCCTGACCTGCACCTGCCAACTGCTTCCCCTTCTGCGGATCGTAGCCACACGCGTATCCCTGTGCCAGCTGTGACAAAAGCTGTGACAGACAGGAATTCTGACGGTTTCTCAGAGAGGCTTCCGAAGCTGAAACCCGAGTATTTTCAGGAATTCAGTAATGGCGCGCCCGACACGATTCGAACGTGTGACCTTTGCCTTCGGAGCAATTTAGCCTGTCTATCCTAAATGCACGATAGGGCACGCTACAATGCGATATCTATCTGAAACGCCTAGACAATTCGGATTTTCATGCCGAACTGTCTATCCAGAATTTCGCTCTGATATCCATCCGGTTGCTTCCGTGGTGCTTCCGCGGAAACAGCCCCTCATCAGCGAGGGGAACCCCTCATGGCAAAGCTGACCAAACGAATCGTGGACGCTGCCGATGTTCGCGAGAAGGACTATTTCGTCTGGGACGACGAGCTGCCCGGCTTCGGTCTCCGCGTGTTCGCGTCCGGCAAGCGCAGCTATCTCATTCAATATCGCGCCGCCGGACGCACGCGACGCTATACCATCGGTCTGCATGGCGTATGGACGCCGGAGACAGCCCGGCAGGAGGCGAAGGTCCAGCTGGGGCGCGTCGCGCGCGGCGACAACCCTTCCGAAGAACGCCAGCTCGATCACAAGGCCATCACTGTCAAGGAGCTTTGCGCTCTCTACACCGCTGACCTGAACGCCGGCCTCATCTTGGGCAAAGGCGGGCGGCCGAAAAAGCCGACCACCATCGTCACCGACACTGGTCGCATCGAGCGGCACATCATTCCACTGATCGGTGCGCGCCGGGTCAAGGATCTCACCAAGGCCGACATCAACAAGGTCTTGAAGGACATCATGGCCGGCAAGACACGCGTCGCCGTCAAGACGAAGAAGTTGCGCGGCAAGGCCATCGTGCGCGGCGGCGCGGGCACGGCGACTCGAACGGTCGGTCTGCTTGGCGGCATCCTCACCTATGCCGTGGACGCCGGCATCATCGAGAGCAATCCAGCGCACGGCATCAAGAAGCCCAAGGACAATGTCCGGAATCGCCGGCTGACAGAGGCGGAGTACCGCACCCTAGGCGAGATGCTCGTGAAGGCCGCAGAAAACGAAAAGTATGCAATGACGGTCGAGATTATTCGGCAGATCGCGCTCACCGGCTGCCGCCGCTCGGAAATGATTTCGCTAATGTGGATCGAGGCCGATACCGATGCGAGTTGCATGCGCCTGGTGGACAGCAAGGAAGGCGAGTCCATTCGCCCCATCGGGCTTCCCGTCGTCGATTTCCTGGAGGAGCGCCGCAAGACCGCCACGGGCACCTATGTCTTCCCCGGCCAGGGCGAGGACAATGCCTTCGGCAGCTTCCCAAACCATTGGGAACAGATATTCAAAGACAGCCCGCTCGCCGACGTCACGCCGCACGTCCTGCGTCACAGCTTTGCCAGCATCGCCAACGACCTCGGCTTCACCGAGGTGACGATCGCGGCGCTGGTCGGCCACTCCAAGGGCTCGGTGACGAGCAAATATATTCACACGCTCGACACCGCCCTAATCATGGCCGCCGATACGATCTCCGGCTACATCCAAGGGCTGCTCGAGGGGATCGAATTCAAGCAGACGGCCTACGCACTGGATCGTGACTCTCGCCGAGCTGCGCTCGACCTCTTCCTGACCAAAGCGGTGGGAGAGCCGGCGAACGAAGCCGAAGAGCCGCGGCTTGCCGCCTAATCTACTGATGGTGTTAAGGAGCCAAAGTCCGTCGGGGCTTAGCGTATCGGTGAGCACTTCATTGCCGGACGCGATGCAGTCGAAAAAGCTTTTCGAAGAAATCGGCGATCTTCGGTTCAGCGCCATCGCCGACTAGTTCATTCGCTCCAAACCGGTAGACCTCATATCCGGCAAGGCGCAACTCACGGTCAGCCGACACCATGTCTGCATAGACCTTCAGTGACGGATGGTCGTTCTCCGAGAAGTGGTGCTTTCCATCGACCTCCAGCACGATGCGTTGTCGCCCAGGGAGAAGCAGCAGAAAATCCATGCGCTGACGTGGAAGAGGCAGGCGATGACGTAGGGTTTTCACGACGGCTGGGTCATAGTGAAGATAGACCTGCGGCAGGAGGGCCGGCAGAGCCTCGCCCAAGACGGATCGATAGGTCTTGAAGTATGTGGCGAAGAGCTTGCGTTCGGCGTCCGAGGCCAAGGATTCTTGGAGGCGCGCTCCGAGATTTGCTGCATTGGTTCCTGGTGTGAAATCGCTCCACCAAGCGACAAGTTCGGACCAGAGAAGGCCGTTCGAGCCGATCGGCCGGTCGTAGACCAGGCAGCTCTCTTCGCCTGATAGAATCACGATGTCGTTGTTGATCGCGTCGGCGAAGCCGATCTCCGGCTTCGGTCCTCGCGAGGCAAAGATCAAGTTCTTGGGGCGACCACCGACTCCGCGCACCAGAGGGCGGAAGCCGAAGATCGGGTGACCAGAAAGTTCGCCTTCCTGCGCCAGCTCGTAGCCGTCGCGTGCAAGGATGTTGTTCAGGGCGGCGACCATCTGCGCCTGCTCGTCTCCCGACCTGGAAAGGGGGTGAACGGCTTCTTCGAGCAATGCACCAAACCTGGCTCTGGAGCAGTCGAATGCGCCGATTTCACCAAACAGATATTCCACCGACCAGTCGCCGGGATTGCGATCCATATGCTGAGCGATCTGATCGCGTAGGCTGCGACCGCTGCTTCCGAGGAAGCCTTCAAGCGGCGTGGAGAGAGGGAAATAGCGTCCGACCATCTCCACCGTGCTGCGCTCGCCGGCGAGGTCATCTCCGAAGGCACGCGCGACATCTCGTCGTGTGATGTGGGTCAGAGGCGGGTCGTTTGCCTCGATGACCTTACGGCTCGCTTCGTCGAGGGCGATGTCGCCACGATGAGCGGCGAACTTAAGCGCAAAACGCGCCAGTTCCTCTCGTGTAAGGTTCGCTAGCGTCAGGTCGATGCGCTGCCGCTTTGAGAGACCCTCCGCGTTAGGCACGACCAATCCCGCGATCCGCTGCGGCTCCTCACTCAGCTGGGAGTGGGTCATCGCCTGCAGAAATCCGGCGAGAAGCCCATGAAGGTCATCTGCCACGGCCTGTTTCCTTCTCCGCCGACATGACGGCAGCGAGCAAGTCGTGGCAGGTCACGCACGCTCCCTTCGCGATGGGCGCGCGTTTCTGGTCGCCAATCCAAGCGTGGAGCAAGGCTATGGTCTCCCTTTACGCATCGGCTGTCGGCCAGCGCAGCTTTCCGCGGCCGACACGCAAGGCTTCCACTAGCCTCGTGTCGCCCGGCAAACGGCCTGAAAAGAGGCTGGGCTTGGGATCGACAGCCGGCTTCTTGAACGCGGCGACTCGCTGATAGTCGGGCGTGGCCAGCCAAGTCCGCCCATCGCCCTCGTCAGTGACGATCCGATAAAGGCCAGCACGTGGGGCGGCCGCGCTATCGAGCAGGCGCTTGTAATGTTCGACAGACCACTTCTGGATGCCGCCGCTGAGGGCTTCGGTTCGGAACCGCGCCCATAGCGCGGCCGTGTCGGGCGTCGGCCAGTCGCCGGCGTCCGTGTAGGCTGTGATCTCGTCGGATTCGAGCCAGGCCCGCATCTCGGCGGGTGTGACGAAGACTGGCTCGGCATCCTCGATCGCCGCCATGGCCGCGCGCCGTGACGGAAGGCCCGCGCGGATTAGCATCGACATCATGAATTGCGGGACGCCGGTTTCGACCGCCGCTGCGGCGCCGCCCGCCACCTTCTCCGGCGACCAGCCGAGGGACATGCGGCGGGTACGGATAGCTTCCAACGCCCAGACCAAGCGATAGGTGAAAGCCTCTTCGACCGCCCGCATGTTCTGCGGTCCGATCTTGGCGACATCATCGCCAGACACCCAACTCCGCAGGATGGCCTTCCAATTCGCCGGCAGCGCATTGGCCTTGTCGGGAATGAAGGGCCGCATGAACAGTAGACGCTCACCGAGACCGCCGAGCGCATCGACAAGCACGTCGATGTCGCCGCTCAAAGCCGCTTCGTCTGCCCGGTCGATGAGTTCGGCCAGCTCGTCGGCCATGGCGTCGATGGTGAGGCCAGCTTCAAGCCCGACGCCCATGGCGAAATGTCCGCGTCGTGCCTGC
Organism: Devosia sp.; assembly: GCF_017307495.1. GTDB lineage: Bacteria > Pseudomonadota > Alphaproteobacteria > Rhizobiales > Devosiaceae > Devosia_A. The sequence goes on from NZ_JAFKHE010000029.1 coordinate 4,324, forward strand.
GCCGTGGTGGTCTTCCAGATGAGATCGGCGCGCGCCTCGAACACCTTCCTGTGCAACGGGGCGACGTCCTCGTCCTCGCGGGCGATCTGGCGCGCCCAGAGCGATCCCTTGAGCGCCTCGTCCAAGAGCTTCGGCAGGTCGGCGCGATCGGAATCGAGTGCTTCGATCAGACCGAACACGGTCGCATCGAGTCGTTCGACGATTTGCGAAAGCGGCTCCTCGTCAACGGTCTCCTCTTCGTCATCACCGCCGCCTTCATCGTCGTCGCCATCAGCGTCGTACTCCGCACCGGCCGCCAGGCGCTCGGCGACCGCGGCTTCCTCCTCGGGCGATCGCCAGGCTTCGCGGGCATTGGCGAGATATTCCCAAGCGTCGTCGCGATCCAGGACACCTTCACGGGACAGGCGCTCAAGGATCTCGGCGACAATCTGGATGAGGCCGCTCTTCAGCGTGCGGGCCTTGGCGGAGGCGACCAGCTTTCGCCACTCCTTCTTTCGCCAGTCAATCTTGTCGAACATGACGTGGACGATGAGGCCTTCGACGTCCACGAAGGCGCGCCCGGCGCGGCCGGCGACGTTCGCGAACTCCTCGCCTTTGATCTTCTCGGACGCCCGATACAGCGCTGGCACCAACAGGACCGCGGCGTTGAGGTTGAGGCCCTGCGATAGCGTCGGCGACGCGACGATGACTTTCAGGATACCCTCGGACAACAGGGCTTCCAGCTCGCGCAGAAACGGGCTCGGCAGCCGGCCGTGGTGGATGGCAACGCCCGCCTTCAGGCAGGCAACGGCGGGATGGTCTTCGCCCAGCCATTCCTTTCCAACCTCCAGAGCGCGGGCGATCGACGCCTCATCCTCCAGCAGCGAGTCCAGATAGCCGCGCTTGCAAAGGTCCACGACTTGTTTGCCGTAGCTCTCGACCCAATTCGCCTGGGTGGAAAAGATCAGGGTCCGCTTGCCCTGGCCGGCGAATTCCCATGCCGCGAACATGGCGAGGTGCGAGTTCTTGCGCGGATAGGGCTTCTTCTCTTTCCCACGCGCCGGTTTCTGCACGACGAATTTGTCGAGGAACGGGCCATCGTCGTCGAGGTCGAGCCGAAGCAGCGCGTCCTTGCCCCGCCAGGTGAGTACGCCGAACCGCTGCCGCGTGGGGCGCCAGTCGGAACGCACTGGCTCGCCCGGCTCGTCGGAGCGTATCCATGCGGTGAGATCGTCGAGTTCGTCGCCGCTAGGCAGAATCGCGGAGAGGCAGACAATCCGGCGTTCGCCCGCGTCCGCGCGCCGAAGCAGGCGTTGCACCAGCGTCTCGTACCGGATTTCGCGCTCTGTCGGGCCGATCATGTGGCCTTCGTCGAGGACGATCAGGCCGACATCATCGATCAGTGACGGGTCGCTTCTTAGCGCGAAGTCGAGCTTCTCGGGCGTCGCGATGATGATTTCGCGGGAGCGCAAGGCGTCTTCATCGCCGGCCGAAAGGCCGCTGGCGCCGTAAAGCGAGGAGACGCTGAAGCCGAGGGGCGCGAAGGTCTTTCTGAAAGATCGCTCGGTCTGCGCCGACAAGGCGCGCAGCGGCGTGACGATCAACACCCGGCGCGCCGATGACAGGGTCATCAGTGCGGCGATCTCAGCCACCCGCGTCTTGCCGGCGCTGGTTGGCAAAGCGACGACCAGATCGTCAGTGACATCTGTTGAACGCTGGGCCGCTTCGCGCTGCGATGGCCATAGCTCCACCTCGGAAGTCTTGCGCGCGTAGAGCGACGAGATGAACAGTCGGCGTAGGTCCGGGTATTTTTCCTCCGTCCCCTCTGGCGGCTCGGTCGGCAGATTCTGGTGCAGCGAATGCTGCCAAAGATCGTCGATCAGATGGCGGCAGAGGTTCGATATCCACCACAGCGGAACATTTTCCGCGTTGTCTGCCAGGCTGACCGCGGTGGCGAGTAACGCCCGTGCGCTCTCGATCGGCTCGGGCTCGCCCGTCTCGAGCGCGAAGTCAAAATGCGCCAAGGCACGGCAGATCGTCGTGTTGAGGATGGTCGAAAGCGCCTCGTCAACATCCGGTTCTTCGCCCCGTAGCGCCTCGGCGATCTGCTCATCGCCGTGAGCCTCGTCGTCCAACCACTGGCGAACGAAGCCACGCAATTGGCCGAGATCGCGCAGGATCAGGTGTCGGATCGCCGTCTCGCCCGGCGAGGCATTGAGATCGTCCGCAGTCTCGTTGAAGAGCGAATACGCGACGGCTGAGAAACCGGCGAGGTGATAGGCTGCGGCGGCGATGGTGCGACGGAAACCACGGTCCGGCGACTCCGGGTCGCCGTTGCGCACCAAGGCTTCGAAGGCGTTGGCAGCACGCTCGAACGCTTTGCTGGTCAGATCCGAAGCGCCAGCCTGAGCACGCAAGGCCATCGCGCCGCGAAGCAGGGCGAAGCCGTGTTCGGCGAGATCGGTTTCGATTGTCGCACCGAGGGGCGGCGCATTCGCCGGCAGCACGCCCGCCTCACGCATCAGCGACCACGCTGCACCGCGATAAAGGAGGCGCCCGAGGATGCCGTCGACGGTCGCGGCCGCCAGGAACGCGGTCAGTTCGTCAATCGTCTCCAAGGTCTTCCGCCTCCTGGTACATGGCCGCGATGAAGTCCTGGTGATCTTCCACGTGGATGTTCACGACGTAATGGTCTCGATTGGTTCCCGTGGCGTCGAGGTCCTCTTTCAGCGAAGCGTGCGGGCCATTGCCCGACACGGTGAAGAGCATGTGGTCGATGCGATCGGCGCGGAGGGACTTCACGCCCACCTCGTCACGGAGGCTACGGCCCAGCGCGTTGTCGTCCGGATCGTTGCTCTCCAGCAGCCGGTTGGCAACGAACAGCAGGGAGTCGGGCGTGCAGCGGCCTTTATCGCGGTTGAGCACCTTGCGAGCGCTCGTGACTGTGGCCTTGCCGAGTACCTTGTTGCTCTTGGCTTCGCCTTTCAGAAGCCAGAGCTTCTCGCCGGCCCCATCGTATCCGGCGCCGATGAAGTCGTCGCCGCGCATGGCCATGTTGCGGCCGTCCTTATAGCGGAGGCGGCGCACGGGGACGCGCAGGCCAATCTCTTCCTCGACCAGTTCCGTCGCAAGAATCTCGCCGAGATCGCCGGAGCGGCCTTTGGCGGTTTGCGGCATCGCCTCACTGAGAATCGTAGCCGCGACCTTGTATCCGAGCCGCTCGACGTCTTCGGCGATGCGTTCGAGCCGATCGTAGTGCGAGCGGATAGTCTCGGCGAGGTCTTCGCGAATCTCGTCGCGGCCGCCATCCTTCTCGACATAAGTCCAGTAGCGTTTGCGCTTGTCTTTTTCTTTGGTGGCGTCGCACCACCTCTCATACAATCCCACGCCGTCCCCCCGCTACCATCATTGCGCTGCACAGTTCGATCAGTTGGTGATCTCTGCGCATGCGCTCAATTCCACAGACACGACAGTGGCGCCGCCGCCAGCCGGTCGCCGAACGGCACGACGTCTGCGCTGTCATAAAGGACCACACCGAAGGCAAAGCGATCCCCGCACGCCTCGGCCAGTGCCCGAAGGCCGGCGAAGTCGCCGGCCTTTACCGTGGCGCTCGCCTTCACCTCGATCCCGACGATCATGCCGTCATCGCGCTCAAGCACGATATCCACCTCGCGCATGTCCCGGTCCCGGAAATGATGCGGCGTCAGTCGCAGATCCGAGGCGCTCATCAGCTTCAGCACTTCCGAGAAGACGAAGCTTTCCAAGAGCGCGCCGAATGTGCTGCGATCGGCCTTCACCCTGTCGAAGGTGAGCCCGCGCACGGTCGCCAACAAGCCGGAGTCGAGAAAGTGCAGCTTGGGCGTCTTGACGATGCGCTTCAGCGCGTTGGTGAACCACGGTTGCACTGTCGTGATCAGGAACACCTGTTCGAGCAGTCCGACATAACGCTGCCCCGTCTTGTGGGTGACGTTGATGCCGGCGGCGAACTGCGAATAATTGACCAACTGTCCCGAGTGCTCGGCCAGTAGCCGCACGAATTTCGGAAGCTCGGTCAGTTTCTCCACGTCGGCGATGTCGCGCAGATCGCGCGTCAGGATCGACGTGAGATAGGAGCGTAACCAGTCCTGTCGCCGTCGCTCATTGTCGCGACTGATCGCCTCCGGAAACCCTCCGACCAGGACGAGTTGGACCAGATCGTCACCGACGATCGCGTCCCGCTGGCTTTGGGGCTTTCCCTCGAAAAGGTGCTCGAGGAAAGTCGGCGTCCGGCCTTCGATCTCGGCCCTGGCCAGCGGCAGCATCTGGATGGTCTCCATCCGTCCGGCCAGGCTGTCGGCGATCCGCGGCAGGGTCAGCACGTTTGCCGATCCCGTCAGCAGGAATCGTCCAGGCCGATAGTCCTCGTCGATCGTCTTCTTGATCGCCAGCAGCAGGTCGGGCGCGCGCTGGATCTCGTCGATGATGGCCTGGTCCGTTCCCCTGATGAAGCCGGCCGGATCGGATTGGGCCGCCGCGAGAACCGTCTGATCGTCCAGCGTGATATAGGTTCGGCCGGCGTCGCCCATCTTGCGGACGAGCGTGGTCTTGCCCGCCCGGCGCGGCCCCACGATGAGGACCACCGGGGTATCCGAAAGGGCTTCTTCCGCCCGTCGCTCTACAAACCGTCCGAACATACCAGCTCCGAATCCAGCTAATCGGGATTATTGGGCCCGGCTGTTTGGGAGTCAATGATCCGCTAATTGGGAGTGATTGGACCGCAATCTGGGAGGCTTGAAGGGGAAGGCCTTCCCCTGCGGCCGAGCCCAAGGTCTCGGCCGATCCCTTCAGCGGGGAGACCCCGCAACGCCCCCTGTAGAGTGAGAGTGCGGACGGGTTTTCCGTGACGGGTTGAGGACCGGAAGAGAGTCTTCCGGCGCCCGTCGCGGAGAACCGCGATGTCCAGATATGACCGCACCCCTCGCACCGGCGCTGACCGGGCGAACCTCTATGACGAAATCACCGACAAGATCATTGCCGAGCTGGAAGCCGGCCGCGTGCCGTGGGTCCAGCCCTGGGGCACCTCGGCGGCGAAGGCTCCGCTCGGCTTGCCGCGAAACGCCACGACCTCGCGCAGCTATAGCGGCATCAACGTCCTGATCCTCTGGGGCGCCGTCATCGAACATGGTTTCCCCGGCCAGGGCTGGCTCACCTTTCGCCAAGCGCTGTCGCTCGGCGGCCATGTCCGCAAGGGCGAACGCGGCACCACCGTCGTCTATGCCGACCGCTTCACGCCGGAGGACGAGAAGCGCCGCGCCTTCAACGCCGGCGAGGAAGCGCAGGCGATTCCGTTCCTGAAACGCTTCACGGTCTTCAACACGGCGCAATGCGACGACCTGCCCGAAGACATCGAGGCGGCGGTGCCTCCTCCGCCGCCCGGCATGATCGAGCCCCAGGTCGAGGCGCTCATCAAGGCGACTAGCATCGACTTCCGCATCGGCGGCAACAGGGCGTTCTACGTGCCGTCGCTCGACTATGTGCAGGTGCCGCCGCCGGCCGCCTATTTCGAGCCAATCAACTGGCATCGGACGGCGCTCCATGAACTCGGTCACGCCAGCGGCGCAGCGCACCGGCTGAACCGAAACCTCTCCGGCTCCTTCGGCTCGAAGCTCTATTCGGTCGAGGAAATCACGGCCGAGCTGATCTCGGCCTTTTGCTGCGCCTCGCTCGGAATCGTCCCGACCGTGCGCCATGCTGATTATATCGGCTCCTGGCTGGAGGTGCTGCGCGAGGACAATCGCGCCATCGTCCGCGCCGCCTCGCAGGCCAGCAAGGCGGCGGACTGGCTCCTGTCCTTCCTGCCGGACGCCGACAGCCCTCCCGATACCGACGACATGTGGAGGGCCGCGTGATGCGCTTCGGCCGTTGGCATCGCCCCGAATCCTATCGCGATACGTCACGCAAGCGCGCGGCGTTCCACCGCAAGCAGCGGCTCGAACGCGAGGCCCTGCCGCTCTTTGCCGACGACATCGCCGCCACGCAGCATGGCGCCGACGAGGAAATGGCTCGCCGCACCATCTGGTGGGACGAGTACGAACGCGACCGTCGCGATCAGCGCGCTGCCTGGTGGCGGAAAGGCCGTGCCCGGCTCTTTACGCTGCCCGACGCCCTGCGCGCCCGCGTCCGCGAGATCTGGCGGACCTGCCCATATCCTGCCGATCCGGCGAGCTTCGCCGATTTCCTGCATCAGATCGCCGTCGGCAAGCTCGATCCCGACCGGCCGCCATGGGTCTTCCATCAGGAGCGTTCGGCTCGCATCACCCGCGACCCTTCGAGCTTCCACGACGCCTTCCGCCAGATCGGCAAGCGCAAGGTCGCGGGCGGTCCGAACAGGGCCGAAAGCGACGAGCGGCTGTTCTGCGGCAATCTCGGATCGGGCATTCTGTTTCTCAACGAGCGAGTGCATCCCATTGATCGGAATGCGGGATTCCACGCCGCGTCCGACCATCGCCTGCGCGATTCCCATCTTCGCCACGCCGATCATCGCGTTGAGATCGAGGTGCGCGGCCAATGTTCGGATGCCGATGTGGCGTTGATCGAGCAGCTCGCGCAGGCCGCCGAGACGCGGCCCGTCACCGTCCAGCGGATCATCCCCGTCACTATCGCCGGAGGTGCCCGGCCATGAGCACGCCCGGATCAGGTCACAACGGCGGGCCGCCGCTAGATCCGCCCGTTCGCCACGAACGCGGCCAGTGCAAGAACTGCATCCACTGGCACGCTCCGTCCGACAACGAGCAGCGCGCCTACGAGATGTTCCGGCTCGACCTTTCGCGCAAGCGCGTCAAGCGGCCGTCCGGCACATGCGACCGTGTGCTTCTGGATGGCCGGTCCTCCACCGTCTTCTCGGCGACGACGGCCGAGTTCGGTTGCCGGAATTTCGAGGCGAAACCCCGACCGGCGCGCCCTGTCGGCGGCGGCCTCGTCACGATCTGGCGGAACGGCCGCATCGCCTGGCAGGGGCCGGAGGAGAAAACGCCTTCGCGTTATCTTCAGGAAACGCTCGATCTCGAAGACGGCGAGACGCCGGAAACCGGGGGAGGATGAGGCGCAGCCGTGCGCTCTGCCGGTTGGCGCCCCGCCAGCCGCACCGCCGATAGAGGGAGAGAGGGGACGGGATTTCATGACGGGTTAGGACCGAGAGAGAGGCTCTCGGCGCCCGTCGTGGAGTAAAGACCATGGCTAAAGCCGCCCGCAAGAAGAACCCTGCCGTCGCGATGATCGAGTTTTCCCGCACGCGCGACATTCCGTTCAACCGTATCCGGCTGTCGGACAGCAATGTCCGCGAGATCGACGTCGAAGACGGCCTCGACGAGCTGACCCAGGACATCGATCGCCGCGAAGACCTCGTGATGGGTCTCAATGTCCGTGCCGTCCTCGACGATGCCGGCACCGAGACCGGCGACTTCGAGACCCCGGCAGGCGGCCGGCGCTACCGTGCTATCGCCCGCCTGGTCGTGGCGGGTCGTTTCCCGGCTGACGGTCTCGTTCCCTGCCTCGTCAAGAAGGCCAATGCGAAGACCTCGGCCGTCGACGATTCCTACGCCGAGAACGTCATCCGGCTGGCGCTGCATCCGCTCGACCAGTTCAAGGCGTTCAAGCGCATGGTTGACGGCGGCATGTCGAAGGAGGAAGTCGCCGACGCATATCGCACCACGCCGCGCTATATCGCCCAGCGTCTGCGCCTTGCTCGTGTGGCGCCGTCCCTCATGGACGCCTATGCGCGCAGCGAGATGACGCTGGCGATGCTGGAGGCGTTCACCGTCAACCCCGATCATGCCCGTCAGGAGCAGGTCTGGGAGGCGATCCAGCGTTCTCACAACCGCCAGCCCTGGTATGCTCGTGATCTGCTGACCGAGACGACGGTGCCGACCGATGACAAGCGCGCGCAGTTCATCGGCGTCGAAGCCTACGAACAGGCCGGCGGCGTGATGCTGCGCGATCTCTTCTCCGACGAGGACGAAGGCTGGCTGGAAAATCCCGAGCTGCTCGACCGGCTGGTCTCGGACAAGCTGAAGGGCATCGCCGATGAAGTCGCGGCCGAGGGCTGGAAGTGGATCGAGGTCGATACCGATCTGCCCTACGGCCATGATCGCGGCCTTCGCGTCCTGACTGCCACGTTCCCCGATCTGACCGAGGACGAGCGCGCCACCCGCGAGGCGCTGCGCGAGGAATATGAGCGGCTCGAGGCGGAACACGCCGACTATGACGAGCTGCCCGATGACATCGACGCGCGCCTCGGTGAGATCGAGGCCGCGCTGAGCGCCTTCGAGAAACGTCCGGCGATCTATGACGCTGCCGAGATCGCCCGAGCGGGCGTCTTCATCAGCATCGACCGCGCCGGCGAGCTTGTCGTTGCCCGCGGCTATGTCCGTCCCGAGGATGAAGCGCCCGTCGCCGTCGACGGCGAGGAGGATGCCGGCGATGGCGAGTCCGAAGGCAGCGCGGTCGCGGCCCAGCCCGGCGTCCAGCGGGCCGTCATCACCATCGGCGGCGAGCCGGTGGACGCGGAGGAGGACGAGGACGACAGCATCAAGCCGCTTCCCGAACGGCTGGTGATCGAACTCACCGCCCATCGCACGCTCGCGCTTCATGACGCGCTCGCCAACAATCCGCATGTCGCGATGACGGCGCTCCTGCACCGCCTGGTCATGCAGCGTTATCACTACTCGGCGCCGACCGGCTGCATGGAGATCTCCGTGCGCCAGCAGCGTTTCGGTGTGCAGGGCGGCGACCTCAGCGACACGCCCTCGGCCAAGGCCATCGACGAGCGCTTCGACGCCTGGAAGGCCGATATGCCGACCGACGAAGGCGCGCTCTGGGACTGGATCGCCGCGCTCGACGAGGCGAGCCGGATGGCGCTCTTGGCCCATTGCGTCAGCTATGGCGTCAACGCCCTCTACGAGCGGCCGAACCCCCACAGCGGTTCCGGTGTCTCGCAGTTCGGCCTTGATCGTCGCCTCTCCGGTGCAGACCGTATCGCCCGCGCCACCGGCTTCGACATGGTGGCCGATGGCGGCTGGAGGCCCACGGTCGACAACTATCTCGGCCGCGTCACCAAGCCCCGTATCCTCGAAGCCGTCCGCGAAGGTGCGGGCGAGCGCGCAGCCCAGCTCATCAGCCATCTGAAGAAGGGCGACATGGCGAAGGAAGCCGAGCGCCTGCTGGCGGAGACCGGCTGGCTGCCCGAGCCGCTGCGCCTGGTCGAACTCGACGGTGACGCCGCGGACGCTGGCGATGCCGGTGACGGTGACGGCGAGGCCCTGCCGGACTTCCTGGCAGGCGATGGCGACGAGGACGCAGCCATTGAGGCCGAAGACGAGCACGTCGTTCTCGTGGCGGCCGAGTGATCGAAACATGCGCCCCATCATCCGGTGGGGCGCATTTTTCATGCTCGCCACGGTCGCCTTCCAAGAGTGGAGAGAGGCAGAGGCCGGACGGCCTGGCCGTGACGGGTTACGAGGTAGAGGAGAGTCTTCCGCCGCCCGTCGCGGAGTAGATCCCATGACCCTTTCCGGCCAATCCCGCGTCGTCCCGATCGGCGCCATTCTCGCACATCATGTCCTGCCGGCCCTGCAGCGCGCGCAGAAATTCCCGCTGCGGATCTCCTGCATCGGCACCGCCAGCTACGACGGCATGGATGCCGATGGCTTCGACCATATCGTCACCATCGGCGAATGCCCGTCGCCCGAAGAGGCCATGTCCGTCGCCAGCCGCCGCATCGCAGGCGGCGACGTCCGCGTCGGGACCGACGACATGCTGCGTTTCCGCCCGCGCATCGTGGTCATTCAGGACTGCGATCAGGGCCTGGTTCTCGCCGGAACGATCCGGGCCGGGATCATCCTCTGGCAGCAGCCGGTCGCATCCGACGCCGAAGCCCGCCAGATCGTGACCGAGGCCAGCAAGTTGCGCGGCGCGGCCTTCGCCGCGTCCGGTCGCGGCGAGCACGGCCCGGCTCGCGACTATCGCTACCGCGCCAGCCAGCTTGAGGCGCGGCTGGTCGATGCGCTCTGGCGCGAGACGGCCGCCGAACTTCTGCGATTGCCGCTCGCCGCCTGACTTTCCGCCACGCTCTTTCGTTCATTCGACCCGGCCATGCGCCGGGTTTCGTCGTTTCAGGAGCCAGTCATGGCCGAGTATTTCACCCGCTTTTCCTGCCTGCTCGACGTGGGCACCCCCGACAATGCCGCTCGTGCGCTCGATCTCTACAACACGCTCGCCGCCGAGAACGCCGTCGAAGACCCGCCATCGGAAGGCTTCCTCCTGTCGATCGAACCCGAGCATGGCGGCACCCAGCTCTGGATGCGCGATGACACCACCGGCGATCCCGCGCGTGTCATCCGGTTCGTCCAGCGGTGCGCGACGGCGTTCGGTCTCTCCGGCCGCTGGGGCTTCCAATATGCCAACACCTGTTCGCGGCCGCGCCCCGACGGCTTCGGCGGCGGCGCGCATGTCCTTGATCTCGCCACCGGCGAGACCGTCGCCTGGACCTATACCCACGGCTGGCTTGCCCAGGTTCTCGACGGAGGCGATCCCGATGCCTGAGATTATCGAAACCACGGTCTATCGGCTCGACGAGCTTTCCGACGCCGCCAAGGACAACGCTCGGGCCTGGTATCGTGAAGGCGGCTTCGACTACGAATGGTATGATTCCGTCTTCGAGGACTTCCAGCGCATTGCGGAAATCCTCGGCATCTGCCTCAAAACCCGGCCCGTCCGCCTCATGGGCGGCGGCACCCGTCAGGAGCCGCAGATCGCGTTCACCGGCTTCTGGTCGCAGGGCGACGGCGCCAGCTATCAGGCGTTCTACGCCTTTCGGAAAAACGCCACCCGCGAAATTCGCGCGCACGCGCCGCAGGACACGCGCCTGCACGCGATCGCCGATGATCTGCTCGCGATCCAGCGCCGCAACTTCTATCAGCTCCGCGCCGATGTCAGCCATCGTGGCCGCTACTCTCATGAGTATTGCATGGCGATCTCGGTCGAGCGCGATAGCCCGACCTGGCAGGACATGACAGCGGATGCGGAAGACGCCGTGATCGAGGCGCTGCGCGATCTCGCCCGCTGGCTCTACCGGCAGCTCGAACGCGAATACGAATATCTCAGTTCGGACGAGGCCGTGGACGAGACGATCACCGCCAACCAATACACATTCACCGAAACCGGACGCCGGTTCGGCTGACTTTCACAAGCGCCCGGCCGTACGGCCGGGCGCTTGTTTCATGTCGGCTATGGCCACGGTTTGAGAGGGAGAGAGTGGCCGGGACGGGTTCGAGCCCGTCCGGTCCGAGAGAGAGCGTCGGCGGGCTTGCCTGTTTCCGCTCTCCCGAGGACTTCCACGATGAACGCTCTGCTTCCCCTTGCCGATACGCTGCCGGCGACGCCGCTCGCCGCATCCGGCAATTCCGCCGCCGCCGTCCGCGCGGCTGCCCTGCTCATCCTGCCGCACCTCGAACGCGGTGCGCGTGTTGATGCCGCTGCCCTGCGCGGCGCGATGGAGGCGGCCTTCGGCGGTTCCGACGCCACCGGCCTATGGGACTGGAAAACCGCCTACGAGGCGTGCGAGGTCGCAACCGTCCTCTTCCTGCGCAAATACGGAAAGGCGCTTTTCCGCAAAGCCGGTTCTCCGGTCGCGGCACTCCCGCTGCTCGGCAAGATCGTCGGACTTCTGCCGACGCACACCCGCCGTTCGCAGGAAAGCCAGGCCCTCCAGCAATTTTCGACGCCGATCCCACTCGGCCTGGTCGCCGCGACCGCGGCCGCGATCACGCCCGCCGACCGTGTGCTGGAGCCCTCGGCCGGGACCGGGCTGCTGGCGATCCTCGCCGAGATCGCCGGCGGCTCGCTCGTGCTGAACGAGTTGGCCGACACGCGCGCCGCGCTGCTCTCCTCTCTCTTTCCGGCCATTCTCGTGACCCGCTTCGACGCGGCCCAGATCGACGATCATCTCGACGCCGCCGCCGTGCCCTCCGTCGTGCTGATGAACCCGCCGTTCTCGGCCATGGTTCATGTCGAGGGCCGCGTGGCCGACGCCGCGTTCCGCCATGTCGCCTCGGCGCTCGCGCGCCTGGCGCCCGGCGGGCGTCTCGTCACGATCACCGGCGCGAACTTCGGCCCGGAAGCCCCGGCCTGGACCGCCGCCTTCGCCCGCCTGCAGGAGCGCGGCCGGATCGTGTTCTCCGCCGGGATCGACGGCGCGGTCTATGCCAAGCATGGCACGACCTTCGCCACGCGGCTTACCGTCATCGACAAGCTGCCCGCCGACGATCCCACGGATTTTCCAGCCTCGCCGGGGACCGCGCGGGACGCCGCCACGCTCATAGAGTGGATCGGCGCGTATCTTCCGCCGCGCCTGCCGATCGATCCGTCCGTCATCGTTCCGGCCGCTGGGCCCGCCGCCGCGCGCAGCGTGAGCGGCTATCTCAATCGCGCCGACAGGACCGCGCCCGCAGCACCTATGGCCGAGCCTGAAGGCGTCGCGCTCGACTATGAGATCGTCGACGCGCTGGCCGAGACCGAAGCCGGGGCCGACGATGATAGCCGCATCTCCGACGCCATCTACGAAGAATACGGATTGCAGGCGATCCGTATCTCCGGCTCTCAGGCTCATCCGACCAAGCTCGTGCAGTCGGCGGCGATGGCGAGCGTCGCGCCGCCGAAGCCCAGCTATCGCCCGCAACTCCCCGAAAACATCCGCGAACTTCTGTCGGACGCCCAGCTCGAAACGCTGGTCTATGCGGGCGAAGCCCATTCGAACTATCTCGCTGGCGCATGGACCGTGGACGAGACGTTCGATCTCGTTTCCGCCGCGCGTGACGATGCCGAGAAGGCCGTGCGCTTCCGGCGCGGCTTCTTCATCGGGGATGGCACGGGCGTCGGCAAAGGCCGCCAGTCCGCCGCGATCATCCTCGACAATTGGCTGCAAGGCCGGCGCAAGGCGGTGTGGATTTCCAAATCCGACAAGCTGCTGGAGGATGCGCAACGCGACTGGTCCGCGCTCGGCATGGAACGCCTGCTGGTCACGCCTCTGTCCCGCTTCCCGCAAGGACGGCCGATCACGCTGCCCGAAAGCGTCCTATTTACAACCTACGCCACGCTGCGCTCCGACGACCGCGGCGAGAAGCTATCGCGCGTCAAGCAGATCGTTGAATGGTTGGGCTCCGATTTCGATGGAGCCATCATTTTCGACGAGGCGCACGCGATGCAGAATGCCGCCGGTGGCAAGGGTGAACGGGGTGATGTCGCCGCCTCGCAACAGGGCCGCGCCGGGCTTCGCCTCCAGCACGCGCTCCCGAACGCCCGCATCACCTATGTCTCGGCGACCGGCGCCACCTCCGTCCACAATCTCGCCTATGCCCAGCGGCTCGGCCTCTGGGGCGGCGAGGATTTCCCGTTCTCGACCAGGGCCGAATTTGTCGAGGCGATCGAGGCCGGCGGCGTCGCGGCAATGGAAGTGCTGGCTCGCGACCTGCGCGCGCTCGGCCTCTACACCGCCCGCTCGCTCTCCTTCGACGGTGTGGAATACGAGCTCGTCGAGCACGCGCTGACGCCGGAGCAGACCCGCATCTACGACACCTATGCCGGCGCTTTCGCCATCATTCACAACAATCTCGACGCGGCGATGGAGGCCGCCAACATCACCGGATCGTCCGGCACGCTGAACAAGCAGGCCAAGTCCGCCGCCCGCTCGGCCTTCGAGTCCGCCAAGCAGCGTTTCTTCGGCCATCTGCTCACCAGCATGAAAACGCCGACGCTGATCCGGTCGATCACAGCCGATCTCGAAGACGGCCATTCCGCCGTCATCCAGATCGTCTCGACCGGCGAGGCGCTGACCGAACGGCGTCTGGCGGACATCCCGACCGAGGAATGGAACGATATTCGGGCGGACATCACGCCGCGCGAATATGTCCTGTCCTACCTCGAAACCAGCTTCCCCGTTCAGCTCTACGAGCCCTTCACCGACAGCGACGGCAAGGTCTCGTCCCGCCCGGTCATGCGTGACGGCCAGCCGGTCGAGAGCCGTGAAGCCGTCGCCCGCCGCACCGAGCTGATCGAGAAGCTGGCGAGCCTGCCGGCCGTTCCCGGCGCGCTCGACCAGATCGTCCAGCACTTTGGCACCGACATGGTGGCCGAGGTGACGGGCCGCTCGCGCCGGATCGTCAGGAAAGGCCAGCGGCTCGTGGTCGAGAACCGCGCAACCTCGGCCAATCTCGCTGAGACGCAGGCGTTCATGGACGACGCCAAGCGCGTCCTGATCTTCTCCGACGCTGGCGGGACGGGGCGCTCTTACCATGCCGAACTCTCGGCGCGGAACACGCGCCTGCGCGTTCACTACCTGCTCGAACCCGGTTGGAAAGCCGACGCCGCCATCCAGGGCCTCGGCCGCACGCACAGGACCAACCAGGCGCAGCCGCCGCTATTCCGCCCGATCGCGACGGACGTGAAGGCCGAGAAGCGTTTCCTCTCGACCATCGCCCGTCGCCTCGACACGCTCGGCGCGATCACGCGCGGGCAGCGCCAGACGGGCGGGCAAGGTCTGTTCCGCCCGGAGGACAATCTGGAAAGCCCCTATGCGCGCGATGCGCTGCGCCAGCTCTACATGCTGCTGGTGCGCGGCAAGGTCGAGGGCTGCTCGCTCGACCGCTTCGAGTCCGCTACCGGCCTGAAGCTGATGGATTCGACCGGCATCAAGGACGAGCTGCCGCCGATCACCACCTTTCTCAATCGCCTGCTGGCGCTGACGATCGAGCTTCAGGGCGTCCTCTTCACCGCCTTCGAGCAATTGCTGACGGCGCGCATCGAGGGCGCCATCGCCAGCGGCACCTATGACGCAGGGCTGGAGACGCTGACCGCCGAACGGTTCATCGTCACCGACCGCAAGACAATCTATGTCCATCCGGGCACCGGCGCCGAGACGCGGTTGCTCGCCATCACGCAGCGCGAGCGCAATCGTCCGCTGACGCTCGCCGCCGCTCTCGGCCACCTCGCTGACCGGCGCGCGAAGCTCCTCGTCAACGAGCGTTCGGGCCGCGCCGCCGTGCAGGTACCGACGACGAGCATCATGCTCGACGATGGCGAGATCGAACGGCGGGTGCGTCTCCTGCGACCGATGGAAGCGCACAACATGCCGGTGCGCGCGATGGACGAAACCCACTGGATCGAGGCCGATCACGATGCTTTCGCCGCCGCCTGGACCGCTGAGATCGCGGAGGTGCCGGAGTTTGCCGACAGCACGATCCATGTCGTCACCGGCCTGCTGCTGCCGATCTGGAAGAGCCTGCCGAATGAATCGACGCGGGTGTATCGCCTCCAGACCGATGACGGCGAACGCATCATCGGCCGCAAGGTCTCTCCGGCCTGGGCCGCCAATGCGACCACGACCAGCACGACGACGCTCACGCCTGATGACGCCTTCATGGCGCTGATGGACGGCCGCACGATCCTCGATCTCGCCGAGGGCCTTCAGCTTCGACGCGCTCGTGTCATGGGTGCGAACCGCATCGAACTCTCGGGCTTCACCGACACCATGCGCGAGCGGCTGTCGGCCTATGGCCTGTTCCACGAAATCATCTCGTGGAAGCTCAGGATGTTCGTGCCGGTCGACGCCAATGGGCCAATCGTGCTCGTAAAGCTGCTCGAACGCTGGCCGGTCGAGCGCATCGGCGAACGGGAGGCGGCGTAAATGGCCCGCTTCGACGCTGGCGAACTCGCAATCCGTCTCGGCCGGCAGGCCGAGGCGGTTTGCCGTCATTATCTGTCGTCCGGCCATCGCGCCGGGCGATACTGGCAGGTCGGCGATGTCCGCAACACACCGGGCCGGTCGATGTTCGTTCGGTTGACCGGGCCGGAAACCGGTAAGGGCGCAGCCGGCAAATGGACCGATTCCGCCACCGGCGAACATGGCGATCTTCTCGACGTCATCCGCGAAAGCTGCGGGCTGATCGACTTCAAGGACATTGCAGACGAGGCCCGGTCCTTCCTGGCCTTGCCGCATCCTGAACCCGAACCCGGTGATCGTGACGGACGCCCGGCATCGGTCCCGACAGGATCGCCCGAAGCCTCACGGCGGCTCCTTGCCATGGCGAAGCCCGTCGGGCAGACGCTCGTGGAAACGTATTTGCGGAACCGCGCCATTACGGCTTTGCACGAAACCGCAAGCCTGCGCTTCCACCCCCGCTGCTACTATCGGGCCGACGAGAACGCTCCGACCGAGACATGGCCGGCAATGGTCGCCGCCGTCACCGACCCCGCCGGCACGATTACGGGCGCGCACCGCACCTGGCTCGATCCCGACGGCTTCAGCGAGGCGCGTCTTGGCCGTGCGCCGATCGAGACGCCCCGGCGTGCGATGGGTGATCTCCTTGGGAACGCCGTCCGATTCGGCGTGGGCAGCGAGGTGATGACGGCCGGCGAAGGCATCGAAACGGTGCTGTCCGTCCGCTCGGTTCTGCCCATGATGCCGGCACAGGCGGCGCTCTCGGCGGCCCATCTCAGCGCCATCCTGTTCCCGACGACGCTGCGGCGACTCTATATCGCCCGCGACAACGATCCAGCCGGCGACGGCGCGATGGCGACCTTGACAGAGCGTGCGAGCGCGGTCGGGATCGAGGCGGTCGTGCTCACGCCACGGCTCGGCGACTTCAACGAAGATCTCAGGCTGCTCGGCCACGACGCATTGGCGGCACGGCTGCGCGACCAGATCGTCTCGCAGGACATAGCCCGCTTCATGTTGCTGGCGGCCTGATCGGTCACGGTCAGGTGGTAGCGGCAACGCTGTATCGCGGGGCCGGTTCGGCCATAGCGGTCTACCTCCGGCGCGGGGAGGCCACACCCACGGCCTTCTGAGAGGGCGATCGGGGCGTCAGTCGTGCCGGACAGGCAATGCCGGTTGCCAACGATTTTCCGCCGCGTCCTGCGGACGCTTTGCATCGCGAAGCAAAATCGCCGGCCCCCGTCATCCTCCTCTGCGTTCCGGCCTCCCGCTACGCGTCCGGTGCAGGTCCGTCCCGCCCGCCGCCTTTCGTCGCCACGAAGGCCGCGATGGGCGCGGCTTCCAGCCGAAGGCAGACCGCTATGACCGAACACCACGACACCGACTACGAACCGCACCACGCATCTTCCCCGACCGATCACGTCCTTCAGGAACTGGCGCTCTACGGCTACCGTCCCTTTGAGGACGAACCCGACCCGCGGCCGCTCCCCGAGGGCAATGTGGTGGCCGGCAGCATCGCCGACATCTTCGACGCCCTCGTGGTGGCGCTCTCGGACACCCGCCTCGAACCCGACCTCGAAGAACTGCTCTGGGGCACGGTCAACCTCTTTCAGCGCGCCGGCGACCGGATCGCACGCGAGCTGGACGACAACGAAGTCGCGCAGCGCCGCCTCCAGAGGGAACAGGACGGCTCCGAGGTGAAGTCCGTCGAACTGGAGCGCCTGACGGCAGAGGGGCAGACCCTTCTCGAACGGCGCGACGCCTTCGAGCTGATGCGCGACCAGGCCGGCGATCACTTCGAGCGCCACACCCACTCAGTCTGGCGGCCACGCACGGGCTCCATGGTCAACCATCGCAACCTGACCGCCGCGATGATCGACAGCCGCGACTTCCTCGCCGCGAAGAAGCACGCCGAGAACGAGGTGCTCCTGCCGCCCGGCCCGAAAGTGGCCTTCACCGGTGGTCTCGACTACAACGACCATCGCCTGATCTGGGCCAAGCTCGATCAGGTTCACGCTAAGCACCCCGACATGGTGCTGCTGCACGGTGGAAGCCCGAAGGGCGCCGAACTCATCGCCGCGAAATGGGCCAGCAACCGCAAGGTCACGCAAATCCCCTTCAAGCCCGACTGGACCAAGCACGCCAAGGCAGCGCCGTTCAAGCGCAACGACGCGATGCTCGACACCATGCCGATCGGGGTCATCCACTTCCCCGGAACCGGGATTCAGGACAATCTCGCGGACAAGGCCCGCAAGCTCGGCATCCCGGTCATGAAGCACGGCGGCGGCGCGTGAGCGCCGCCATTCACCTCACCCTTGCGCAGCGTCGGGATTGTTGGTGATGTTGGGCGTCCGATCATCCGTCGTTCGCCCCGAAATGAAAGTGATCGTCGGAACGTCCACGTCATGTTGCCTGACGCGGATCGACGGACCGTCCGGCAAGCGGCGGGCGACATCGCTGCGGACGACGAGGCCGCTCGGCTCCATGAGGCGACGGAAGACCGCATCCCGATCATCCTTGCCTTCGATGCTGGCCACATCCTGACGATAGAACTCTCTCAGGGATTTCTGCACAAAATCCGGCGGCGGAACGCCTTCGTCATTCCAGCTACCAGGCGGGCACAGGATCGCTTCGATCCCAAAAAAGTGCTTCTGCAGATGACTCAGCCGCTTGTGATTCAGCCTTTTCTTAGGCGCTGAAGCCAGCTTCAGCTCCAGCTCTTCGGCGATGTCACAGGCAAAGGCCAGATTGATCCCCCGGACGGTCGGCGTCGTCCCTGCAAAGGCGGGATCGCGCGTTACGCTGTGGTGGTTGTAGAACATATAGAGCGGTATCCACGGATCGGGCGCGTCTCGCAGAGTCCGGAACTGGTAATCCAGAGCCTTCGGCGGCTTGTGCAGCAGCTCGTTATAGGCGCGGTTCTTGATCTTGACCTGCTTCGTTTTCGCGACATCGCTTTCCGCATTCAGACGCTTGGCCTGAATCCTGACGAACAGGTTGCGGCCACTCGCCGCGTGCCAGAAGCGCAGATCGATGTCGCCACCGGTTTCGACTTCGACCGGATATTGAATCACGAGATTGGAGCCGGCAAACGCGGCCAGAGCGCCCGTGAAAATATCGGTCATCGTCTCCTCTCGAAAGCGCCCGCGCTTGAGATGGCTTTCGCGATCGAGAAGCTGGCCGATCAAAAGCGGCAGCTTGGACGCGAGGTCACACATTGTCGTCGGCATGATTCCCCCTTTTTGAACACTGATAGAATTCCAGCGGGGGTGATGCCAGTTCGGGAGCGCCGTCCCATTGATCGTTACTTGCCTGTTCGCATTTTCCTGACGCGTCTCTACAGCAAATGCGATGCCCCAAGCTGGCTTGACGAACGCCGAAAAGCTGCGTCTTCTCTTTTGCGAAGAACCGGCGAAGCAGAACAGTCGCAGGCGGAGCGTATCTCCCGGCAGCCTGTCGTGATCCTCATGCCTTTATCTGGAGGTTTCCATGACGCTGATCCTTCTCGCCATCTCGCTCACCATCACCTTCTGCGTGATCGCTTGGCATCTCGCCATCTATGCGCTGCCAGTGATGACGGGCATTACCGCGTTCCAATATGTCTATGCGACCGGCTCGGGCTTCTGGCTTTCCGCCCTTGCTGCCATCGGTGCGGCCGTGGGCTCCATCGTGCTCGTCATCGGCGTCCTCGGCTTTGCCAAGAACCCGGCCTTGCGCCTGATCGCACTCGCCATCTTCGCCATTCCGGCCGTCATCGCGGGTTTCGCACTGGTTCATGGCGTGACCAAGCACATGATCGACTCGGCCATCGCCATCAACATCCTCGGCGGGATCGGTGGCATCGTCATCGGCATCGCCGCGGTGCTGAATCTCAATGCGGTCGGAACGGCTGCGCTTTCACGTTGATAGTGTCGTTTCGGTGATGCTGGCGGCATGGACCTGAAAGAAAGGATGCCGCCCTTCGGGCCGCGCTTTCGGCTGCGCCGGAACCACGCCTGCGGCGCGTTTCCGCCATTCGGCTTCAATCGCTGACACGGGGCGCTGACATGGGGCGGCGGCGATCCATCATTCCCATGTCCATCCCGGCAGCTTTCGCCACCAAGCCTCCGGCCATCCAATAAGTACAGAGCGTCATCGCCCTCGCTGGACATGCCGTTGCCGTGTCGGTCGCCCCGTCCGGCCCGGTGCGTCGGCATCGGGCCGGATCTGCGAGCACGGCGATTGATGCCGGGCTGATCCGTCCGTGGGACTGTGCGTAGAGCTGCGCCGCGAACATCTTCATGCCTTGCTGCAATGCCCTGGGTCGAGCCACGTTCCTTGGAACGATGATCCGGCCATCGGCGCGTTGACCCGGTAGGCGTCTCATTCTCGCGGAAGTCCTCGCTTGCCTGCGAAGCCAGAGCGCTGATCGGCAGGCGAACTGGGACGTGGCCGGTGAGCCTCCGGGGCGGTGCGTCTGGCCCTGTCATCATCTGGCGCCAGCAAGGATGCTGTTCTGGCTCCAGTCTCCATCGGGCTTACGGAAGCACCAATCCCTCCGACTGACTGATCCCCTAAGTCCGTTCTGTTTCCTTCCGGCAACCCCCGCGGTTTCCGGCCGTGTTGCCGCGCTGCGCGCGGCTGCCCGCTCCACCCGGACCTTGGGGGTCAAGCCGCCGCCGGAAGCGGCGATGCAGGAGTCTCCAGACGGCCTTGGCCGGGTCTCGTCGGAGGGAATGGTTCCTCCGAGAAGCAACGGAGACCTACAATGCAGAACATCGTCATCCTCGCTGGCAACATCGGCCAGGACCCGGAAACCCGCACCACCCAGGGCGGCACCAAGATCACCCACTTCACCCTCGCAACCTCGCGCCCCCGCTACTCGGAAGGCAAGGTGGTCCGTGACGACAGGGGCTACCGGGTGCAAGACACCGAATGGCACCGGATCACCGCCTTCAACGGCCTCGGCAAGACGATCGAGGAGCATTGCGAAAAGGGCATGAAGGTTCTGGTTCGCGGCCGCATCCACTACACCAAATGGACCGACCAGCAGGGCAACGACCGCTACGGCTGCGAGATCATCGCCGAGACCGTCGATTTCCTGAGCCGGGCGAAGCAGACCGAAAACGGCAACAACCAGGACGACACGGATGACGACATCCCGTTCTGACCGGACGGCAGGAGCCCCGGCGGCGAAAGCCGCCGGGATTTCCCATGTTCACGCCGGATCGCCGGCGCCGTCGCACGACGGCCTTGGCCGCTGCGCACCGTCTCATGCGATCGAATCGGAAGGGCTGGCGTGCGCCAGGCATATATTCGGCGGCGGGCATCGCGCGGCTCACGGACGGCGGAGGACGATCGCGACCATCAGGCAGCGAGCCCGGGCAGCATCGGCAATGGCAATGCAGGGACAACCGGCTTCGGCAGACGGAAACCACCCCGCTCTTGTGGCTTAACCTTGGTTCCGGTCCCGGCCTTCCAGGGTCAACCCTCATGGGGTCCGCTACGCAAAGCGTGCGGTCGCTTCGTCTTCGCCTGCGCGATGACCCCGGCCGAGCCCAAAACACTTCGGGTGCCCGTCGAGCGGGGAATGGTCCCCGCCAAAATCGGGAGCCGGACAATGACCCTCGCAACCGCCAACGCCTACGCCGCCAGTCTCGCCTCCACCCTGATGGTCGTCATCATCATCTTCCGCGCCGGCGACGGCACCATGAGCGTGATGCCCGCCACCGAATATGACGGCGACGACGACACCATCGTCTCCGAGATCGATCCCTTCGCATGAAACGGGGCGGATCATCCGCCCCTCCATCTATTTCAGACGCCGCCCGCCCAATGCGGTCGCCGGCGCGCGGCGGGGCTGGAGCGGCCTCTCAGGCTTCCCGATGCCATCCGGCCCTGCGAATCGCTGCATCGGAAACACGTCATCGCGGGATCCTCGCAGCACCTTCGGGCTGGCAAAAGGAAGAAAGAGCGACTAAAATGGTCGTAGTTCTGGAGTGCGCGTAGGTCTGAATGGGAGGTGATCATGTATGATCACCGCCCGACAATCACGGGCCGCACGCGCGTTGCTGGGTTGGACACAGGAGACGCTCGCTGACAGGGCCCGCATAGCGCTGACCGCGCTCAAACGCCTCGAATCCGCAAACGGACTCGATGTGTACGAGACAACGCGCGATGAGGTGCGCAGAGCTTTGGAAGCTGCCGGCATCGTCTTCCTGTCCACCGACAAAGGGCAAGGAGTGTTGCTGGTCGATGATCGCGGAAATAAGCCCAATTCATCCGACGCCGCGCGCTGATCGGCGGGCAGAAGCCGCCGACGCTTGCCTTCGCTCCATTTTGGACCAAACTTGGTTTAGATGCAGCAGCCGCATAGTAATCGAGCCTGCTCCATGATCGAGACATTCGACGATACCGCACCCGCAGGGCAGGAACTCACCGCCTACGACAAGGCGCACGTCAAGCTCTACGCGCGCTTGCTGGACGCGGATGCCGATGGCGCCGATTGGACAGAGGCGGTGCAGATTCTGTTCGGTCTCGATCCGGCACACGACCCCGAACGCTGTCGACGCATCCATGACAGCCATCTCGCTCGCGCCCGCTGGATGACGCACACCGGCTATCGGCACCTTCTGCGCCAGTCCCACCACTGATCTGCCGATGTCCGTGCGATGCCCTTTCGGCATCAGGCAATGTCCTCTCCCGGCCTTCCACCAACTATGAGGAAATAAGAAAACTGGGCGTTCGACTTGTGCGCGTAATTTGCGAGGAGTTGACGCTATGAGGCCAGATACAAGCGACTGGCGGGACGACAGCCGTTACGACTATTTCGATAGCTTGCAGGTCGAAGATCTCGCCTGGGAATGTCTTCGCCGATTCGTTCCTTATCAGCAACTCTACAGCCGTCTCGTGAACGCTGCCACTGAGGCCGCACCGCTTCCGAAAGATGCAGAACGACTCTGGGGGCTGCGATTTCGCCGCCAGGCCGGGCCTGTCCGCGCTTGACCAGGACGTCGTGTGGTCGCCCTCATGCGATAGCGCCATTCTTCTGCTGACGCGCCGACCGGAGTTTCTGCCTCCTGCCTCTGCGCCATCTTCCGACCTGTTTGCCGTAGGGCGTGACGCTCCCGAAGGCGCCTATGCGTCCATCTCCGAGCACGACATCCGGGTTCTTTTCTTTTCCGGCACGGTTCCAGATGACCAGCTCGCGGCGCTGGTTCCGTTCGACGGCGACGTCTTCGATCGCATCGACGCCCTGTCTCGAATGGCGCGCATCTGGCTCGGCCGCCCACCGCCGCGCGATACGCGCATGACCACCGAGCAACGGCGGCGTTTCCGGCTCAAACTCCGCGCCGCCGACGGTCATATGAACGGCGCGACCTATCGCGAGATCGCCATCGCAATCTATGGCGCGGCGCGCGTCGATACCGAGCCCTGGAAGACATCGCCGCTGCGCGATGCCGTCATCGCCTTCGTCGAAGGCGGCCTTGCCCTCATTGACGGCGGCTATCTGCAACTTCTTCGCCATCGCCGCCGCTCCTAGTCGCCGCGCTTCCATGGCGTCCGGGGTGGAGATTTTAGCCACCTCAAGTCCCCCATCCATCCCGCCGACGGTTCTCCGCCACCGTGGTCGCTGTCAGCCGCTGATCGCCAGCGGCCCCCAGCAACCCCACGGAGGCCCGCCCCATGCGACCCGATACCGCCGCGCTCCCGCCACGCTACCTGCGGACCAAGGAAGCCGCTGAATTTCTCAGCCTGTCCGCCCGCACCCTCGAAAAACACCGGACCTACGGCACCGGCCCGGCCTACCGCAAGCTCGGCGGGCGCGTCGTCTATGCCGTCGACGATCTCGAAACCTGGGCCGAACGCGGCGCCGTCACCTCGACCTCCGATCCGCGCGGCTCCGTGCTTCCCGCAAAGCGCCAGACGCTGCCGACCGGCCAGAGCGCCGGCCGATACGCACGCTGATCGTGGCCGGTCCCTTTCATGGTGGTGCGGCGTCGTGACCCTTCGGAGCGTGGGCAGCTCGATCTGTTTCGCGCGCTCCCCGGCGACTTCGCGCCACGAGATGCGCAGGATCTCATGGCCTATCCTTTCTTCTCCCTCTCCAAATCCCATCGCGTCGCCCCGATCGACTTTTCGGCGGGCGACATCACGATCCGCGTCGAGGCCGTTCCCGATCATGGCATGGCCACGATCTGGGACGCCGACATCCTGATCTGGGCCGCCAGCCAGATCGTCGAAGCTCGCGATAACGGGCTTCGCACGTCCCGACTGATGGCCGCGACGCCCTATGAAATCCTCACCTATGTCGGACGCGGCACATCGCTGCGCGACTACCAGCGCCTCAAGGCGGCGCTGGACCGGCTGCAATCGACCACTATCTCGACATCGATCCGCCAGCCCGCCGAAGGTCGCCGCCACCGCTTTTCGTGGATCAACGAATGGCAGGAGCGCACCGACCGCCATGGGCGGCCGGACGGCATCGAACTGATCGTCCCCGACTGGTTCTACAAAGCCGTCCTCGATGAAGCGCTTATCCTCACCATCGACCCGGCCTATTTCCATCTCACCGGCGGCCTCGATCGCTGGCTCTACCGCATCGTGCGTAAGCACGGCGGCCGCCAGCGCGACGGGTGGCGTTTCGATCTGCGCCACCTCCACGTCAAATCCGGCAGTCTGTCGCCGTTCAAACGCTTCGCGTTCGAGCTGCGCGACATCGTGCGGCGCCAGCCGCTGCCCGGCTACGTCCTGTCGCTGGAGGTGGAGATCGGCGGGCGCACGCTGCTCGCTTTCGAGCCGCTCCCGGCCTGTGGAAAACCTGTGGACGGCCTCGTGCTATCGGGAACCCGGACTATCGTGCCATCGGGAACCCGAGGCTCGTGCTATCAGGAACCCAAACCGGCCTTAACGTCTGGAAATCGGAGGCGGATTCGCGCCCTTAACTTAGAGTCTAACCAAGAATCTAACCTTGAAGCGCGCGCGCGCGATGTGGAGAACCTCATCCGCGACGCCGCCAGAAGCCTCAGCGTAGCGGCGAAAAAGAGCGTCCCGATCGCACCGTCCGGTCCCCGAAGGGCTTCCGGCAACGTCCTCTCGGCCCAGGTCGGCGATCCCGAAGCGCCCCGGCTTCCCCTTGATGCACCGGGGGAACGCCGATGATCGTCGCGCTCCTCAATCAGAAAGGCGGGGTCGGGAAGACGACGCTCGCGCTCCATCTCGCCGGTGAACTCGCCGGGCGCGGCAGGCGTGTCACGCTGATCGATGCGGACCCGCAGGGCTCGGCGCTCGACTGGTCCGAGCAGCGCAACCGTGAGGGCCTGCCGCGCGCGTTCGGCGTCGTCGGCCTGGCGCGCGATACGCTCCACCGCGAAGCGCCCGAGCTGGCGCGCGATGCCGATCACATCGTCATCGACGGCCCGCCGCGCGTCGCGGGCCTCATGCGGTCGGCATTGCTCGCCGCCGACCTCGTGCTGATCCCGGTGCAGCCATCGCCGCTCGACGGCTGGGCCTCGGCCGAGATGCTTTCGCTCCTGTCGGAAGCGCGCATCTACCGGCCGCAGCTCGTCGCCCGCTTCGTTCTCAATCGCTGCGCCGCGCGCACCGTCATCGCTCGCGAGACGGCCGAGACGCTGGCCGATCACGATCCTCCGGTGCTCGCCGCGACCATCGGCCAGCGCATCGTCTTCGCCGACGCCGCGCAGTCCGGGCGGCTGGCCTCGGAAATCGACAGTGGCTCGCCCGCCGCTCGCGAAATCGCCGCGCTCGCATCCGAGATCGGGCGGCTGCGCATCGGGAGGGACGGATCATGATCGTCCTTGCCGGCGACTGCCGCGAACTCATGCCGCCGCGCGGCCCGTTCGACATGATCCTCGCCGATCCGCCCTATGGCGACACCTCGCTCGCCTGGGATCGGCGCGTCGAGGGCTGGTTGGCGCTGGCGCGCGCCGCCCTCAAGCCCACCGGCTCGATCTGGGTCTTCGGTTCGCTGCGCAGCTTCATGGCGACCGCCGACCGTTTCGCGGATGCCGGATTGCGGATCGCACAGGAGATCATCTGGGAGAAGCAGAACGGCTCCAGCTTTCATGCCGACCGCTTCAAGCGCGTGCATGAGCTGGCCGTGCAGTTCTACCCCGCCGAGACGGCCTGGCGCGACATCTACAACGAGGTCCAGACCACGCCCGATGCGACGGCGCGCACAGTCCGCCGCAAGCAGCGTCCTCCCCATACCGGCCAGATCGACGCCGGCCATTACGTCAGCCAGGACGGCGGGCCGCGCATCATGCGTTCGGTCATCTACCTGCGCAATTGCCACGGCCGCGCGATCCACCCGACCGAAAAGCCGTCCGTGCTGCTCGAAATCCTGATCCGCACGAGCTGCCCGGAAGGCGGGTTGCTCGGCGACTGGTTCGCAGGGTCCGGCGCGGCCGGCGAAGCCTGCCGGCTGTCCGGCCGCCGCTATATCGGCTGCGAGATCGATCCCGACATGGCCGCGCGCGCCCGTTCACGGCTCGCCTCGCTTTTGCCCTTCGATGACGCAGGCGCGTCATGACGGCCCGCGTCGAAAAGCGCGGCTTCGCCAGGCGCCCCGCCGATCCCGAGCAATGGATCAGGACGGCCGAGAGCCCGCCGCGCGCATCCGAAGCCACCGCCTACACGGCGCGTCTCACCATTGACGTGACGCCCGAGCTGCGCGGCCGGATCAAGATCGCGGCCTTCGGGCGCGGCGTCACCGTCGCCGAGATGCTACGCGAGCTGCTCTCGCGCGAATTTCCCCCGACCCCAGGAGACCCCACATGACCGGCGCCGCGGCCCCCCGCGTGCGCGGCGGCCCGATGCCGTCCGCGCTCTCCCATGATCGCATGGTCCGCGTCGAACTGACGTGGATCGAGAAGAAGATCGAATACTGGATCAGGTTCGGCCAGCCGGCGAACGAACAGATCATCGACCGTCGCCAGCGCATTCTCTCTTTCCGGCCGAACACCGTCTTCGCCTTCGTCCGATGGGCGGCGAACGACTTCGGCACGATCATCTCGCGCATCGACATCGTGCGCGCGGTCGAACCGGGCGAGGCTTATCAGACGCTGCCCTTCGTGCGGCCGGGCGGCGAAATCCTGCTGAAGATCGAGGGCTGGCCGAAGGTCGAGGACGTGCTGCACCACGTCGATGCGATCGAGGCGATCGGCATCGAAGCGGACGCCGTTTCGCCGGAACACTGGCGGCACGTCCACAACCGGATGGCCGCCGCTCAACGCCCACGCGCCTATACTCTCGAACAGCATCGCGCCTTCCTCCTACGCAGGAAGGTCCAGCCATGACGCGCGCCGGCCTCATCCTCGTCATGGCGCTCGCCACGATGGGCATCGGCTATCCGGCGCTCACGCCAATGCCGATCAAGATCATGTGGAACGCCTCGGCCAGCGCGCCCATCGGCCTCTACACGATCGACTTCGACGGGCCGTTCGACGTGACTGATCTTGTCGCGGTCGACGCACCCGAACCGCTCGCCGCCTTCATGGCCGAGCGCGGCTATCTGCCCAACGGCGTACCGCTGCTGAAGCGCGTTCTCGGCGTTTCCGGGCAGACCGTTTGCCGCTCCGGCCGCACGATCACTGTGGACGGGATCGAGATGGGCACGGCACTGGAGCGCGACCGCATCGGCCGGGAACTGCCCGCCTGGCGGGGCTGCCGCCGCATCCATACCGGCGAAGTCTTCCTCATGAACTGGCAGGTCCGCGACAGCCTCGACGGTCGCTACTTCGCCCTGACCTCCACCGACCGGGTCATCGGCCACGCGGTCCCGCTGTGGACCGACGAAGACGGAACCGGCCGCTTTGAATGGCGTGCCCCGACCCGGTGAACGCCTCGCCAACGGCGGGAGCGGTGCCCGCCGATGGCTTTCCCAACGTCACCGCAAAGGAAGCAATCATGCCTCAGATTGGTGAATTTACGCGCGAAGAGACCGGCTTCATCGGCAATCTTCTTACGCTGCTGCTCGTTCAGGACATCATCATCGTTCCGGCCGAGCCGTCAGACGCCGAAAACGCGCCCGATTATCGCGTTCACGTCTTCGATGCCATGAGCAACGAGACCACCGCCGAGATCGGCGCGGGGTGGAAGCGCACCGGCGAGAAGGCCGGCGAGTATGTCGCGCTGCTGATCGACGATCCGACATTCCCGCAGCCGATCCGCGCCAACCTGTTCCGTGACGATGATGCCGGAAAAGACTGGACGCTGCACTGGTCGCGTCCGCGCGACCGCGCCGAGAAGGACTGACCGATGCCCGCTCGCCGTCTATCGACGAGCCATCGGAGTGCGCACGGGCGGCATCGCGCCGCCCGGCGCATGGCTCTCTTTCTCCTTTCCGGCCTGATCCTCGCAGCGAGCGCGACCGGCGCCGCTCATGCACAATCCGCACCAGTCGCTCGTCCGGCCGCCGTCGATCCCTATGCCGCCCACATCACCGAGGCGGCGCAGCGGTTCGCCATCCCCGAACGCTGGATTCGCGCCGTTCTGCGCGCCGAGAGCGCGGGCGACGTGCGCGCCATCTCGTCGGCGGGTGCGTTGGGACTGATGCAGGTCATGCCCGACACCTGGGCCGCCTTGCGCGTCCGCTACCGTCTCGGCCGTGACCCTTATGACCCGCACGACAACATCATGGCGGGCGCGGCCTATCTGCGCGAAATGTGGGACCGCTATGGCGATGTCGGCGCGATGCTCGCGGCCTACAACGCCGGTCCCGGCCGCTATGACGACCATCGCTCGACCGGTCGCGCGTTGCCGGGCGAAACGCGGGCCTATGTCGCCGCGCTCGTGCCGGTTCTTGGCGGCGCGGCCGCACCCGAAACGTCAGTCCGGCGAGCCGATCCGCCGCCCGACTGGCGCGAGGCGGCGATCTTCGTCGTGCGTTCCGCCGACGCTCGCCCCGCGGTGTCACGGTCGGCCAGCGAGCGTTCGGCCGACAGCCGATCCTCCGTCACGGCGAGGCCATCCGATCCGGCCGCGACATCGGATTCGCCCCTTGTCGTCGCACGCTCCATCCCAGGAGAGCGCCCATGAGCGTGCGGGCCGTCCTTCGCGCGCAATCGTGGCCCGGCGTGTCATGGAGAGCGCAAGGGGCAGAGGCAGGCACAACAACCGGACGATGGCGAGATAAAAAGGCGCACGGTGCGCTTTGGTCGGTCGGTTGTTTTTGCTTGGGTTTTCGGCGCGTTCCGCACCGTGCCGCGCTTTCGCGCACCGTGCGCTCCGCGCCCATCTTCATGATTTTCCTGTCCCTTTTGCACCGTGCGGGGCTGCACCATGGCCGATGACAGCGAAATTCGCGTCCGGCCTGGGCGCATCCGCTCGACCCGCGCACAGCAGGCCCGGCCTTTCATTTCGCAGGCGCTCGCCGCCGCGCAGAAGGCCGGGGGCCGCGTCTCCTGTTCCGGCAAGATCACGACGGGCAACCGCTCGCGCTTCGGACGCGGCCAGCGCGCCAGCATCCAGGCCAATCGCCTGCTCACCGGCCGCTCGCGCATCGTCGTCATCAAGACCCGTGTGGTCCGCCATAGCGCACGCGCCGCGCCGCTGGCTGCGCACCTGTCTTATCTCCGCCGCGACGGCGTGACCCAAGACGGGGAGAAGGCGCGGCTGTTCGGTCCTGAAGGCGACAACGTGGATGCCCGCGATTTCGCGGCGCGCTGCGAGGACGACCGGCATCATTTCCGCTTCATCGTCTCGCCTGAGGACGCCGTGGATATGGCCGATCTCAAGGACCACGCCCGCGAGCTGATGGGCCAGATGGAAAAGGATCTCGGCACGAAGCTCGATTGGGTTGGCGTCGATCACTGGAACACCGACAATCCCCACATCCATATCATCCTGCGCGGCCGCACCGACGACAGCCAGGACCTCGTGATCTCCCGCGACTACATCAAGGAGGGAATGCGCGCCCGTGCGCAGGATCTCGTCACGCAGGAGCTTGGCCGGCGCACCGATCTGGAGATCAACCGCAATCTGGAGCGGCAGGTCGAGGCCGAACGCTGGACGCAGCTCGATCGGCAGCTTGTCCGCGACGCCGGCAAGTCAGGCATCATCGACCTCGCGCCGCAGCCCGGTCAGCAGCCGGACGAATTTCACGCGCTCAAGGTCGGCAGGCTGCGCACCCTCGAAATCCGCGGGCTCGCCGGACAGGTCGGACACCAGCAATGGTTCATCAAGGCCGAGGCGGAATCCACGCTGCGCGAACTTGGAGAGCGTGGCGACATCATCAAGCGGATGCACCGCGCGCTCACTGAACGCGGCATCGAGCGTGGCTCGGCCAGCTATGTCCTCGCCGGGGAGAGCCTCGATGTTCCCGTCATCGGCCGCCTCGTCGAACGCGGCCTTGACGACGAACTGAAGGGAACGGCCTACGCCGTGGTCGACGGCGTGGATGGCCGCACCCATCACATCAGGCTGCCGCATCTCGACGCCACCGGCGACAGCCCGCCAGGATCGATCGTCGAGCTGCGCGCCTATGAGGACGCGAAAGGCGATCGCCGCGTCGCGCTCGCAGTCCGCTCCGATCTCGATCTCCAGCATCAGGTGAACGCAACCGGCGCGACCTGGCTCGACCGGCAATCCATCGCCCGCGAACCCGTCGCCATGTCGGACGGCGGTTTCGGCGCGGAAGTGCGGGACGCGATGCGGCAACGCGCGGAGCATCTGGTCGGCGAAGGTCTTGCCGAGCAGCAGGGCCGCCGCGTCATCTTTAACCGCAACCTGATCGAGACGCTCCGCCGCCGCGAAGTCGATGCCGTGGCCGGCAGGCTCGCGAAGGAGACCGGCCAGCCATTCAAACCGGCCGAAGGCGGCGAATATGTCGCCGGCACCTATCGTCAGCGCCTGACGCTCGCCTCCGGCCGCTTCGCCATGATCGACGACGGCCTCGGCTTCCAGCTCGTGCCCTGGTCGCCATCCCTCGACAAGCAGCTCGGCCGCCACGTCTCCGGCGTCGCCCGCGACGGCGGCGGCGTCGATTGGGATTTCGGGCGCAAGCGCGGGCTCGGCCTCTAACCTCAACAGACAAGGACCATCGCAATGTCCGCGACCAAAATCCTTTGGGGACAGATTCTGATCGTCTTCCTCATCGTCCTCTCCACCACCTGGGGCGCGACCGAATATGTCGCCTGGAGCCTCGGGTTTCAGGCGCAGCTCGGGCCGCCCTGGTTCGCCCTGTTCGGCTGGCCGTTCTACCATCCACCCGCTTTCTTCTGGTGGTGGTTTTCTTACGATGCCTATGCGCCGGAGATCTTCACCGAGGGCGCGTTCATCGCCGCATCCGGCGGCTTCATCGCCATCGCCGTCGCCATCGGCATGTCGGTCTGGCGGGCGCGCGAAGCCAAAGACATCGCGACCTATGGCTCGGCGCGCTGGGCCGAGAAGGAAGAGGTGAAGGCCGCGGGGCTGCTCGATCCCGATGGCGTCGTGCTGGGCCGCTACAGCCAAGAGTATCTGCGCCATGACGGGCCGGAGCATGTGCTGTGCTTCGCGCCGACGCGATCGGGCAAAGGCGTCGGCCTTGTCGTGCCCTCGCTCCTGACCTGGCCGGGCTCGGCGATCGTCCACGACATCAAGGGCGAGAACTGGACTTTGACATCCGGCTTCCGCTCGCACCACGGCCGCGTGCTCCTCTTCGATCCGACCAATCCGAAATCCTCGGCCTACAATCCCTTGCTCGAGGTGCGGCGCGGCGAGTGGGAAGTGCGCGACGTGCAGAACATCGCCGATATTCTGGTCGATCCCGAAGGCAGCCTGGACAAGCGGAACCATTGGGAAAAAACCAGCCATTCGCTTCTGGTCGGCGCGATCCTCCATGTCCTCTACGCCGAGCCGGAAAAGACGCTCGCCGGTGTCGCCAACTTCCTCTCCGATCCGAAGCGCCCGGTCGAATCCACGCTGCGCGCCATGATGAAGACCGCCCATCTCGGCGAGGACGGGCCGCATCCCGTCGTCGCCAGCGCGGCGCGCGAGCTGCTGAACAAATCCGACAATGAGCGTTCCGGCGTCCTGTCCACGGCCATGTCGTTCCTCGGCCTCTACCGCGATCCCGTCGTCGCCGAGGTGACGCGGCGCTGCGACTGGCGCATCAGCGACGTCGTGGGCGGCGAGCGGCCGACGACGCTCTACCTCGTCGTGCCGCCGTCCGACATCAATCGCACCAAGCCGCTGATCCGGTTGCTGCTGAACCAGATAGGCCGCCGTCTGACCGAGGATCTACAGGCGAAGGGCGACCGTCACCGGCTGCTCTTGATGCTCGACGAGTTTCCGGCGCTGGGGCGGCTCGACTTCTTCGAGAGCGCGCTTGCCTTCATGGCGGGTTACGGCCTCAAAGCCTTCCTGATCGCGCAGTCGCTCAACCAGATCGAAAAGGCATACGGCCCGAACAACTCGATCCTCGACAACTGCC
Organism: Devosia sp.; assembly: GCF_017307495.1. Classification (GTDB taxonomy): domain Bacteria; phylum Pseudomonadota; class Alphaproteobacteria; order Rhizobiales; family Devosiaceae; genus Devosia_A. The sequence continues at coordinate 36,462 of NZ_JAFKHE010000029.1, forward strand.
ATGTGCGCGTGAGCTTCGCGACCAACGACGAGCGCACCGCCAAGCGCGTGTCCGATGCGCTCGGCACGGCGACCGAGATGAAGGCGATGAAGAACTATGCCGGGCATCGGCTCTCGCCCTGGCTCGGCCATCTGATGGTCTCGCGCTCCGAGACCGCCCGCCAGTTGCTGACGCCAGGCGAGATCATGCAGCTCCCGCCGAGCGACGAGATCGTCATGGTCGCCGGCACCCCCCCGATCCGGGCGAAGAAGGCGCGCTACTATGAGGATGCCCGTTTCCGCGAGCGTCTGCTGTCGCCGCCCGAACTGAAACGTCTCGACAAGCCTCGCCCCGACGACTGGAGCAGCCTGCCGATCCCGGCGAGGCCGGAGGCGCTGAACGCGCAGTCTGCCGACCTGTCCGACGACGAAGACACCACCGATTCCGAACGTCGGCTGCAACCGGAACTCAGCCGCGCCAAGCCGGTGGAGAAGAAAGAACCCATCGCCAACGAGTTCGAGATCGAGCTTCCCGACGACGCCGAGGAGGACGCCGTGCGCAACCGGCGTATGCTTCGCCAGATGCAGGGGGTGGCGCGTCAGGTCTCGCTCGACCCGAATGACGGCATGGAGTTGTGAGCGCGCCATGACCAGCCATCGGAAAAAGTCGAAGTTCACGGTCTATCTGGACCCCGACGTGACGCAGGCGCTGGCGGATTTTGCCGCGCGCCGGGATCAATCGCAGTCCATGATCGCCGAGGCAGCGATCGCATCGTTCCTGTCGCCGGACGATGCCGAGCGGCGCGAGGCCGTCGTCGCCAAGCGCCTCGATCAGATCGACCGCCGCATGACCCGCCTGGAGCGGGATGTCGGCATCGCCGTTGAAACGTTGGCGGTGTTCATCCGCTTCTGGATCACGACCACGCCGGCCTTGCCGGAGCCTGCCGCGCAGGCGGCACGCGCCAAGTCAGCCGAGCGGTATGAGGCTTTCATCACCGCGCTCGGCCGGCGCCTCGTCAAAGGGCCGAAGCTGCGACAGGAGATCCCCGAGGATGTCTCCGAGTCGGAGCCGTGACGATCTCGCGCGTCATCTGGTGAGCCCGGCGACGACATCAAGATCAGGGCTCTTCCGCCGTTCTCCTGTATTTGCACGCCACACTACTACTACGACCGATACTTGTTGAACCGACCCGATTTCGGGCTCTTTTAATCGACCCCATTCCGGGGACTGTCTGTTGCGCCTCGTGAGGAAACGGGGCCGACATGACCACTTCACACCAGAAGCCGGAGGCGATCCAGCGCGGCGCGCGGATGCTGCGCACCGCGCTTGGGGCCGCCATCGCGCGATTTCTGGAAGACCCCGCCGTCGTCGAGGTGATGCTGAATCCCGATGGCCGCATCTGGATTGATCGCCTGTCCGAAGGGCTGGCCGATACGGGCGAGAGGCTGTCGGCCGCCGATGGCGAGCGCATCGTGCGCCTGGTCGCCCATCATGTCGGCGCGGAGGTTCATGCCCGAAGCCCGCGCGTCTCGGCCGAACTGCCCGAGACGGGGGAACGGTTCGAGGGCCTGTTGCCGCCGGTTGTTGCCGCGCCGGCCTTCGCCATCCGCAAGCCCGCCGTCGCCGTCTTCACGCTCGACGATTACGTCGCTGCGGGGATCATGGTCGCCGACCAGGCCGTGACGTTACGCGCGGCCGTCGCGGCGCGCGCCAACATCCTCGTCGCCGGCGGCACCTCGACCGGCAAGACCACGCTGACCAATGCGCTGCTGGCCGAAGTCGCCAAGAGCGCCGATCGCGTCGTCATCATCGAGGACACGCGCGAACTCCAGTGCGCCGCGCCGAACCTCGTTTCCATGCGGACCAAGGAAGGCGTCGCCACGCTTTCCGATCTCGTGCGGTCCTCGCTGCGCCTGCGCCCCGATCGCATCCCCATCGGCGAGGTGCGCGGCGCCGAGGCGCTCGACCTCCTCAAAGCCTGGGGCACCGGCCATCCCGGCGGCGTCGGCACGATCCACGCCGGCACCGGCATCGGCGCGCTACGCCGTCTCGAACAGCTCATTCAAGAGGCCGTCGTCACGGTCCCGCGCGCTCTGATCGCCGAGACGATCGACCTCGTGGCCGTCCTCGCCGGCCGCGGCTCCGCGCGCCGGCTCGCCGAACTCGCCCGCGTCGAAGGGCTCGGCCCGGACGGCGATTACCGCATCACCCCAGCCCACCCGACCACAGGAGAACCCGAATGATCCGCACGCTTCAACGCGGCCGCCGCATCGTGGCGACCGCCATAACCGCCGTCACTGTCAGCATGATGCTGGCGCCGGCCGCCCATGCCTCCGGCTCGTCCATGCCGTGGGAAGCGCCCCTTCAGAAAATCCTCCAATCGATCGAAGGCCCGGTGGCCAAGATCGTCGCGGTCATCATCATCATTGCCACGGGCCTGGCGCTCGCCTTCGGCGACACGTCCGGCGGCTTCCGCAAGCTGATCCAGATCGTGTTCGGCCTGTCGATCGCCTTCGCGGCCAGCTCGTTCTTCCTCAGCTTCTTCAGCTTTGGCGGCGGGGCGCTCGTCTGATGGCGGTCGCCTTCGAGCAATTGGATGTGCCGGGATTCACCGTCCCGGTTCACCGCGCACTGACCGAGCACATCCTGCTCGGCGGTGCGCCGCGCTCTATCGCGATCCTCAACGGGACGCTGGCCGGGGCCGTGGGCCTCGGCCTGCGCCTCTGGCTGGTCGGCATCGCCATCTGGGCCATCGGTCATGTCGCGGCGGTCTGGGCCGCCAGGCGCGATCCCCAATTCGTCGAGGTCGGCCGACGCCATCTGCGCGTCCCGGCTTTTCTCGCGGTCTGAGGGGGCGTCGCCATGATGAATCTCTCCGAATATCGCCGCACCGCTGCCCGCCTTGCCGACTATCTGCCCTGGGCCGCGCTGGTCGGCCCCGGCGTCATCGTGAACAAGGACGGATCGTTCCAGCGCACCGCGCGCTTCCGCGGTCCCGATCTCGATAGCGCCGTCGCGGCCGAGCTGGTCGCCGTCGCCGGTCGCATCAACAACGCCTTCCGCCGTCTCGGCTCGGGTTGGAGCATCTTTGTCGAGGCGCAGCGCAGCGAAGCCGCGACCTATCCCGACAGCACGTTTCCCGATCCGGCCTCCGGCCTGGTGGAAGAGGAACGCAAGGCCGACTTCGAGGAAGCCGGCATCCATTTCGTGTCGGACTATTTCCTGACCATCCTCTATCTGCCGCCGGCCGAGGACGCCGCCCGGGCCGAAACCTGGCTCTACGAGGGCCGCGAGCAATCCGGCGTCGATCCCCATGAGGTGATGCGCGGGTTCATCGACCGCACCGATCGCGTGCTCGCGCTGCTCGACGGCTTCATGCCCGAATGCGGCTGGCTCGATGACACGGAGACGCTGACCTATCTCCATTCGGCGGTTTCAACCAAGCGGCATCGCGTCCGCGTTCCCGAAACGCCGATCTATCTCGATGCGCTGCTCGCCGACCAGCCGCTGACCGGCGGCCTCGAACCGCGCCTTGGCGACCAGCATCTTCGCGTCCTCACCGTCATCGGCTTTCCGACCGCGACGACGCCCGGCCTGCTCGACGATCTCAACCGGCTGGCCTTTCCCTATCGCTGGTCGACCCGCGCGATCCTGCTCGACAAGACCGACGCGACCAAACTGCTGACCAAGATCCGGCGGCAATGGTTCGCCAAGCGCAAGTCGATCGCTGCCATCCTCAAGGAAGTTCTGACCAACGAAGCCTCGGCGCTGGTGGACACCGATGCGTCCAACAAGGCGGCCGACGCCGACATGGCCTTGCAGGAACTGGGTCAGGACGTGGCGGGCATGGCCTATGTCACCGCGACGATCGTGGTGTGGGACGCCGATCCGCGCCTTGCCGACGAGAAACTCCGCCTTGTCGAGAAGGTCATCCAGGGCCGCGACTTCACGGCCATGGTCGAGACGGTCAACGCGGTGGACGCATGGCTCGGCAGTCTGCCCGGCCACGCCTACGCCAACGTCCGCCAGCCCCCCATCAGCACTTTGAATCTCGCCCACATGATACCGCTGTCGGCGGTGTGGGCGGGGCCGGAACGGGACGAGCATTTCGGTGCGCCCCCCTTGCTTTACGGCAAGACCGAAGGCTCGACCCCGTTCCGGTTATCCCTCCACGTCGGCGATGTCGGCCACACCCTCGTCGTCGGCCCGACTGGCGCGGGCAAGAGCGTGTTGCTCGCGCTGATGGCGCTCCAGTTCCGGCGCTATGATCGCAGCCAGGTGTTCGCCTTCGACTTCGGCGGCTCGATCCGCGCCGCAGCCCTCGCCATGGGCGGCGACTGGCACGATCTCGGCGGCGGGCTGACAGAGGGCGACGACTTCTCCGTCTCGCTTCAGCCGCTCGCGCGCATCCACGATACCTATGAGCGTGCCTGGGCCGCCGACTGGATCGTCGCGATCCTGACCCGTGAAGCAATCCAGATCACGCCGGAAGTGAAGGAGCACATTTGGACCGCGCTGACGTCGCTGGCCTCGGCGCCGGTCGAGGAACGCACGATCACCGGCCTGTCGGTGCTGCTCCAGTCCAACGACATCAAGCAGGCGCTCCGGCCTTATTGCGTCGGCGGGGCCTATGGTCGGCTGCTCGACGCGGAGGTCGAGCAACTCGGCTCGTCCGCCGTGCAGGCGTTCGAGATCGAGGGGCTGGTCGGCACAGGTGCGGCGCCCGCCGTGCTTTCCTATCTCTTCCATCGGATCGGCGACCGGCTCGATGGACGGCCGACGTTGCTTATCATCGACGAGGGCTGGCTGGCGCTGGACGATGAAGGCTTTGCCGGCCAGCTCCGCGAATGGCTGAAGACGCTGCGCAAGAAGAACGCATCGGTGATCTTCGCCACGCAGTCGCTATCCGACATCGACAATTCGAGCATCGCGCCGGCCATCATCGAAAGCTGCCCGACGCGCCTCCTGTTGCCGAACGAGCGCGCGATCGAGCCGCAGATCACGGCCATCTATCGCCGCTTCGGTCTCAATGACAGGCAGATCGAAATCCTCGCGCGGGCCACGCCCAAGCGGGATTATTACTGCCAGTCACGGCGCGGCAACCGCCTGTTCGAGCTGGGCCTGTCCGAACTCGGCCTCGCGCTCTGCGCCGCATCCTCAAAATCCGACCAGACCCTGATCGCCAACCTCGTCGCCGAACACGGCCGCGACGGCTTCCTCGCCGCGTGGCTGCGCGCCCGCGACGTGGGCTGGGCTGTCGACCTCATCCCAACTTTTCCCACCGCAGCAAAGGAGTCCTGACTATGATTACCCTTCGTTTCCGCTCGCGCGCCATGGCGCTCGCCGCGTCCATGCTGGCGGCCGCGCCGCTCGCACTCTCGCCGATGGTGGCGACGCCCGCTCACGCCATCATCGTCTTCGATCCCTCCAACTATGCGCAAAACGTCCTGACCGCCGCGCGCACGCTGGAGCAGATCACCAACCAGATCACCTCGCTCCAGAACGAAGCTCAGATGCTCATCAACCAGGCGAAGAACCTGGCGAGCCTGCCTTACTCGGCGCTTCAGACCTTGCAGCAGAACGTGCAGCGCACGCAGCAGCTTCTCCAGCAGGCCCAGGGCATTGCCTTCAATGTCCAGCAGATTGACCAGATGTTCAGCCAGAAATACGGCAACGTCTCCATGTCGACGAGCGACAAGCAGATGGTCGCCGACGCCCGCTCGCGCTGGCAGAACACCGTCGGCGGCTTGCAGGACGCCATGCGCGTGCAGGCCGGTGTCGTCTCGAACATCGACAGCAACCGGACGCAGATGTCGGCGCTGGTCAGCCAGAGCCAGGGCGCGACCGGCGCGCTTCAGGCGACGCAAGCCGGCAATCAGATCCTCGCCCTGCAATCGCAGCAGCTTTCGGATCTCGTGGCGCTGCTCGCCTCCAACGGCCGCGCCAGCGCGCTCACCGAGGCCGAACGCAGCGCCGCCGCCGAACAGGGCCGCGAACAGCGTCGCCGCTTCCTGACGCCGGGCTCGGGCTACCAGCCCGGCAACGCCCAGATCTTCAACAGCGGCAAGTAAGCGCCGGAAGGAGCAGGCTTATGGACGGCAAGATGCTGGCCCGGCTGGGCGCTATTGTATTCGTCGCCATCGCCGTCACGGCGACGGCGATCGAAATGACCCGTAGAGAGGACGCGCCAGCACCGCCGTCGGCGCGTCAGCTTCAGCCCGAAGGCGATCCGCTGCGCGAGAGCCAGCGCCGGTGCCAGCAACTTGGTCAACAGGCCGCGAGCGATGCGGAATGTCTGCGCGTCTGGGCCGAAACCCGCGACCGCTTTCTCGGCCACGCGCCTGCGCCGGTCGCTCCGGTCGCACCGGCGGCGCCCGCCGCAGCCGAAGGGCGGTGAGCCATGGGCGGCGCAGGCGTCATCGATAATTTCCTCGGCGTATTCACCAAATACATCGACTCGGGCTTCGGCCTTCTATCCGGCGAAGTCGCGTTCATCGCGACCACGCTCATCGTCATCGACGTGACGCTCGCCGCGCTGTTCTGGTCGTGGGCCGGCGATGACGACATCATCGCACGTCTCGTCAAGAAGACGCTGTTCGTCGGCGTCTTCGCCTATCTCATCGGCAACTGGAACAATCTCGCGAAGATCGTCTTCGATAGCTTCGCCGGGCTTGGCCTGAAGGCGAGCGGTACGGGCTTCTCGACCGCCGACCTGATGCGCCCCGGTAAGGTCGCGCAAACCGGCCTCGATGCCGCCCGGCCGCTGCTTGAAGCGATCTCGCCGCTGATGGGCTGGATCTCGGTCTTCGAGAACCTGATCCAGATCGTGTGCCTGCTGTTTGCCTGGGCGCTCGTGATCCTCGCCTTCTTCATCCTGGCGATCCAGCTCTTCGTCACGCTGATCGAGTTCAAGCTTTCGACGCTCGCCGGATTCGTTCTCATTCCGTTCGGTCTCTTCGGGAAGACCGCCTTCATGGCCGAGCGCGTGCTTGGCAACGTCATTTCCAGCGGCATCAAGGTTCTGGTCCTTGCCGTCATCATCGGTATCGGCTCGACGCTGTTCGGCGAGTTCACCAAGGGCTTCGGCGGCACGACCCCGACCGTCGATGACGCCATGGCGATCGTGCTCGCCGCGCTCTCATTGCTCGGCCTCGGCATCTTCGGTCCCGGCATCGCCAACGGTCTCGTCTCTGGCGGCCCGCAGCTCGGTGCTGGCGCTGCCGTGGGGACCGGCCTTGCCGTCGGCGGCGCAGCCCTTGCGGCAGGCGGTGCGGCGGGTCTCGCCATCAAGGGCGGATCGGCGGCGCTCTCCGGTGGCGCTGCCGTTGCCCGCGGCGGCGCGACGGCGGCAGGCTCGGCATCGGCGGCCTATTCGCTCGGCTCCGTGGGGCAGTCGGGTGCGGCAGGCGTCGTCTCCGGCATGGGCGGCGTTGCCCGCGCCGCAGGCTCGGCCGCCGTCTCACCGCTGAAGCGCGCGGTGGCGCGCGCCTCGGAAAGCATGAAATCCAGCTTCTCCGATGGCGCCAAGGCCGGCTTCGGTGCGACCGGCGGCTCCTCGACCATGGGAACGGTCGGCGGTGGTCCGCAGGACGCCGAAGCCGCGTCCACGCCGGCAGCCACGGCAGGAGGCACCCCGGAATGGGCCAAGCGCATGAAGCGCGGCCAGCATCTTTCTCACGGCGTCAGCGCCGCCGCCCATGCCGTCCGTTCCGGCGACAGCCACGGCTCCGGTTCTTCCGTCAACCTCTCTGAAAGCGACCGCTCATGAACATCTTCAAAAGGCCCGCCGTGCATTACGGCAAGACGCCCGAACCCGAGACGCCTTACCAGAAGGCCGCGCAGGTCTGGGACGACCGCATCGGCTCGGCCCGCGTGCAGGCCAAGAACTGGCGATACATGGCCTTCGGCTCGCTGATCCTCTCGGCCGGTTTCGCCGGGGCGCTCGTCATCCAGTCGGCGCGCGGAACCGTCGTGCCCTGGGTGGTGCAAGTCGACAAGCTCGGCCAGGCGCAGAGCATCGCGCCGGCCACCGCCGACTATCGCCCGACCGATCCGCAGATCGCCTGGCATCTGGCCCGCTTCATTGAGCAGGTCCGCTCGATCCCGGCCGATCCGATCATCGTTCGCCAGAACTGGCTTCGCGCCTATGAGTGGACGACCGACCGCGGCGCGGGCGCGCTCAACGACTATGCCCGCACCAACGATCCCTTCACCAAGGTCGGGAAGCAGCAGATCGCCGTCGACGTCTCCAGCGTCATCCGCGCCTCGCCGGATTCCTTCCGCGTTGCCTGGACGGAGCGGCAGTTCGAGAACGGCGTGCTTGCGAGAACGGAGCGGTGGACGGCGATCTTGACCATCACCCTCCAGCCGCCCCGAGACGCCGAGCGGCTGAAAGCCAATCCGCTCGGCATCTACGTCAATGCGATTAACTGGTCGCGGGAGCTGAGCCAATGAGCCCGTCCGTCCGCACCTTCGCCGTTCCGGCCCTGTTGCTCTCCGCAACCATGCTCGCCGGATGCGCCAGCATGACCAAGCCTCCGGCGATCAGCTACGACGCCAGCGTGCCGCCTTTGCCGGCGATCCCGGCCGCCGTCACCGATGACCGGCCGAAGCCGGTGCTGATCCCGCCGGCCTGGACGGTCGCACGCGGCGGCGAGACCGCCGGCACCCCGACCGGCCGCGTCGAGAACGCCAATGCGGCGGCTCGCGTGCAGCCGCGCCGCGAGGGCTATTACAACGCCATCCAGATCTACCCATGGTCGGAAGGCGCGCTCTATCAGGTCTATGCCGTTCCCGGCCAGATCACCGACATCGCGCTGGAGCCGGGCGAAAGCCTGACCGGCGCGGGACCGATCGCCGCCGGCGATACGGCGCGCTGGATCATCGGCGATACCGAGAGCGGTTCCGGCGTCACGCGCCGCGTCCATATCCTCGTCAAGCCGAGCCGGCCCGACATCACCACCAACCTCATCGTGACCACCGACCGGCGCACCTACATGCTGGAGTTGCGCTCCGGCGAGAAGCCCTACATGCCGTCTGTCGCTTGGGCCTATCCGCAGCCGCCGGCCAGCCAGCGCCAAAGCGTGCCAGTCACGCCGGTCATTCCGGCCGTGGCCGCCCGCAATTATCGCTACAGCCTGACCGCCACTGGCAATCCGCCGTGGAAGCCGATCGCCGTCTATGACGATGGCCGGCATGTCTATGTCGAGTTCCCGGCCGGCATCGTGCAGGGCGAGATGCCGCCGCTCTTCGTCATCGGCCCCGAAGGCGAAACCCAGATCGCCAACAGCCGCATCTATCAACACATCCTGATTGTCGATCGCCTGTTTGGCGCGGCCGAACTGCGCCTTGGCGCGGGCGACAAGCAGCAGACCGTCAGGATTACCCGCACCGACGGGAGGCCGTCATAATGACCGATACCGCAGGCAATACCGCAACCAGCACCCCCGTCGCGCCGATGCGGCTTCGCGCCGAAGCGCCGCGCGTCACACGCCTCTCGCGCAAGATGCTCGCGAGCGTCGCCGCCGTCGCCCTGGTCGGCATCGGCGGATCGCTGATCTACGCGCTCCAGACACGCGGGCCGGACGATGGCGGCGCTGAGCTTTATTCCACCAACAACCGCCAGACCGCCGACGGTCTCGCCGGATTGCCGAAGGACTATTCCGGCCCGATCCTTGGCCCGGCGCTTCCCGGCGATCTCGGCCGCCCGATCGTCGACGCGCAGAACAACGGCCAGCCCGTTGTAACGCCCGCGGTTCCGACGCCCGGCGTCAGCGAGGCCGAGCAGCGTCGCCGCGCCGAGGAAGAGGCCGCGCGCCTCAGCACCGTCTTCTTCCAGTCGCGGCAGGGATCGACGGCCGCCAGCACGGCGGGCGCAATGCCCGGTCTTGCCGGCCTCGATCTCTCCGGCGCGGGCGGACAGGCCGCCACCGGCCAGGACAAGCTGCTCGCCTTCCTCAACGCGGCGGCCGACCGGCGCACCGTCACGCCCGATCGCGTGACGCCGCCGGCGTCGCCCTTCGTGCTCCAGGCCGGGGCGGTCATTTCGGCCGCACTCATCACCGGCATCCGCTCCGATCTGCCCGGCCAGATCATCGCCCAGGTCACGGAGCCGATCTATGACAGCCCGACCGGGCGCATCCTGCTCGTACCCCAGGGGACGCGGATCATCGGCCAGTACGACAACAACGTGCAGTTCGGCCAGCGCCGCGTCCTGCTCGTCTGGAACCGGCTCATCATGCCGAACGGCCGCTCGATCGTTCTCGAGCGCCAGCCTGGAACCGACACGCAGGGCTATGCCGGCCTTGAGGATGGCGTCGATTATCACTGGTGGGATCTCGCCAAGGCGGCCGGGCTCTCGACCCTGCTTTCGGTTGGAGCCGAGCTTGCCGTCGACGATCAGGACCGGCTCCTGCGCGCCATCCGCAACGGCGGCCAGGACACGATCAACGACGCCGGACAGCAGATCGTTCGCCGCCAGCTCAACGTCGCGCCGACGCTGACCATCCGGCCGGGCTTCCTGGTCAGGATTGTAGTGACGCGCGATCTTGTCCTCGAACCCTTCAGGAACTGACCATGACCAAGCTGAAACTCGGCCCCATCGCCGACGATAAACCCGTCAAGGTCGCGCTGGAGCTGCCTGCCGCGCTCCATCGCGACCTGATGGCCTATGCCGAGATCCTCGGCCGCGAGTCGGGACAGGCATCGGCCGATCCGGTCCGTCTCATTGTTCCTATGCTGGAGCGATTCATAGCCACGGATCGGGGATTTGTGAAAGCGAGGAAGTCAAAAGCATCGCAGTAATGATTGTTGCTCTTGTTGATCGGGATAATGTACGCGCGAGACTGAGCAATCGACGGCAGGCCGGATTATCGTTCCGGGGCGACCACACTGCGCTGAAGGGCAGAACTTCGTTCGCGATCGGTCGATATGTGATTCCTGGGAACTGTGCGACCGTAGTTGCTTCGCTCGTCAGCGTTAGACCTCGACCGACCGCTACAAGCGAGAGAAGATTGTCTCGACCGACATATTGTGTATCAACTTCTGGATGCCGTCCAAGATCAGCGAGGCGCTGCACCAAGTAGTCGTGAATCTCCGGCCCCGGCGCCCCGTCGCTTACAATGAACCGCTCGCCGACGAGGTCGCGCCAGTTGAGTTCCGCCTTGCCGCAGAGCGAGTGGTTAGCGGGAAGGACAACAAATACCCGCTCCCACCAAAGCTGATCGACTTCGCAATCGGGCCACTGCGACGTACCGGTGATGAACGCAACATCAAGTCGCAACTGACGAATCGCCGAAACATGATCCGCCGGATCGCCGTCTATCAGCTCGATTCGGACCTGCGCGTGACCCTTATCATAAGCGCGCAGCAACTCCGACAGGAAGCCCGAGGCGAGCGAAGAGAATATCCCGATCTTGATCCGACCGTCTTCGGAGCGTCCGATCGTGGCGACGTCCTTTGCACCATACTCGATCTGCCTAAGTGCCTTTCGCGCGTGCCGCACGAAGCGCTGCCCGGCCAGCGTTAGAATGACACCGCCATTGTGCCGCTGAAAGAGCGAGGCGCCCAAGTGATCCTCAAGATCGCGGATTCGACGGCTGACCGCTGACTCTCGGATGCCAAGCGCCGACGCAGCCTTGCGAAGGCTGCCATGTTCCGCTGCGGCAACGAAGTATCGGAGGTGGCGTAGTTCCACTTATATTCCGCTGGGTTCATGACGTATCGGGCTCCTCCCATGGAGGGAGGACAGGCGCTCACCGTTCCATTCGCGTGGGATCGACCGGCGTTGGTCGACCGGGATAACGGCCTTGCTGTCGATGACGATTACCCCCGTGGTTTCCTCTTGCGGTGAGCAACTATAATGGATAGATAGTAATAGATTACTTTCTTGTGTGAGTGCAAGCCATGAATGGGCATCCCAAGCATCTTCCCGCTGACGAGCGACGAGCGGCGACCGTGGAGGCGATGGTCGATCTGGCCGCGGAACAAAATCCGAGCGACATCACAACGACGGCCATCGCGCAGCGAATGGGGCTGACCCAGGGGGCGCTGTTCCGTCATTTCCCGAGCAAGGATGCGATCTTAGAGGCCGTCATATCTTGGGTGGCCGAACGCTTGCTCGCCCGCGTGGATAAGGCAGCAGAAGGAGCCACGTCTCCGATCGCAGCCCTTGAGGCGGTCTTCGTGACACATATCGAATTCGTCTCTGAACACCCGGGGGTGCCAAGAATGCTGTTCGGGGAGTTGCAGCGTCCGGGCGAGACCCTTCCAAAGCGGATGGCCCAGACGCTGATCCGCCACAACGGCGAGCGGATTCGTGGGTTGCTCGAAGCAGGGAAGACACGGAACGAGCTGCATGCGGATCTCGATCCAGATGCCGCAGCCACGCTGTTCATCGGCACGGTCCAGGGACTCGTCGTGCGATCCTTGCTGGCGGGCGATGTAACCCGCATTCGCAGCGATGCGGGCGGCGTTTTCGCCATTTATCTGCGCGGTATCGGAACAGTGCAATGAAGAGTATTCATCTATCCAGCGTCACAAAGCGGCTCCTGATTGTTGCCGCCGTCATCGCGATAATTGGTGCTGGATGGCTGTGGGTGCAGCGCGGCGACCGCAACGACAATACTCTGCGCCTATACGGCAATGTCGACATTCGGGAGGTGCAATTGGCCTTCCGTCAGTCCGGCCGTGTAGCGCAGATGCACTTCGATGAAGGAGATCACGTCGAAAAGGGCGCGCGCATTGCTGTCCTCGACGCGCAGCCGTTCGAGGAAGCGCTCGCGGCGGCGGATGCGTCTGTGGATGTTTCTCGGGCAGAGCTCGACAAATTGCACCGCGGCCTGCGTCCACAAGAGATTGCACAGACGCAGGAGGCCCTTAATCAGGCATTGGCCGTCGCTAGGGAGGCAGAGCGCAATTTCGATCGTCAGAACCAGTTGCTCACGTCGGGGGCTACCAGTCAAAAGGCGGCCGATGCGGCGCGCGCCTCGCGCGATCAGGCCGTCGCCACTGTCAATGCGGCCCGGGCCGCCCATTCACAAGCCATGGAAGGCTTCCGCAAGGAAGATATCGCAGCGGGGCAAGCCCGCCTGGCAGCCGCACAAGCAGCACGAGCACAAGCTGCGACTGCTCTTGCAGACACAGTGCTGCTGGCACCGAGCACCGGCACTGTGATTGCACGGGTTCGCGAACCCGGCAGCATGGTCGTTAGTCAGAGTCCGATCTATAGCCTCAGCCTTGATGCTCCGGTTTATGTACGTGCCTATGTTAGGGAACCGGATCTGGGCCGCATCGCGCCCGGAATGCAGGTGCAGGTTCGCAGCGACTCGTCCGACAAGGTCTATCGAGGTCAGATCGGGTTCATTTCACCGCGCGCCGAGTTCACGCCAAAAACGGTAGAGACCACGGATCTACGCACAGATCTAGTCTATCGCCTGCGGATCGTGGTCACCAATGCAGATGCCGCATTGCGCCAGGGCATGCCGGTGACCATCGACGTCGATGCCGGGCAAGCCTCCAGCGCGCACGTCAAAGGCCGTTGACGTGGCGTCCGGTAGCACAACATCCGACCCGCTACGTGACACGGATAGTGAGGTAGCAGTCGTCATCGACGGGGTAAGCAAGCATTTTGGCAGCGTGCATGCTTTGCAGAGCTTGAATGCGCATATCCGGTACGGCTGTCTTACCGGGCTGGTTGGACCGGACGGCGCGGGCAAGACAACCTTGATGCGCATTCTGACAGGTCTGCTGGCGCCGAACAGCGGCCAGGCCACGGTGGCGGGCTTTGATGTGGTGGACGACAATGACGCCATCCATGTCGCGACCGGCTACATGCCGCAGCGCTTTGGCCTCTACGAAGACTTATCGGTCATGGAGAATATGCGCCTCTATGCGCAGTTGCGCGGCATGGATGCCGACAGGAACGCTGACCTTTTTGCGGAATTGCTCGACTTCACGCGTCTTGCCCCCTTTACCGAACGCTTGGCAGGGAAGCTCTCCGGCGGCATGAAGCAGAAGCTCGGTCTGGCCTGCGCGTTGATGGCCCGGCCTGCCGTCCTGTTGCTCGATGAACCGGGCGTCGGCGTCGATCCGGTCAGCCGTCAGGATCTGTGGCGCATGGTGCAGGCGCTGACCGACGAAGGGATGGCCGTGGTCTGGTCGACCGCTTACCTCGACGAGGCTGAGCGCTGCGACAGCGTGCTGTTGCTCAACGAAGGGCAGCTTGCTTATGACGGGCCGCCCGGAGAGCTGACCGCACGCCTTACAAACCGAAGCTTCCGTCTGGAACAGGTTGGCGATCAGCGACGTGCCGTGCTTGCCGAGGCATTGGATCTGGAAAGCGTCAGCGATGGGGTGATCCAGGGTGCCGGCGTACGCATGGTGCTGCGCGCCGATACGGGAAGCGAGCAGATAACCGCGCTCGCCGGGCGGGTCGATGCGCAGCTCAGGGCGGTGCCCGCCCGTTTCGAAGACGCCTTCATCGATCTTCTTGGTGGTGGTCCGGGCGGCACATCGGCGCTCGCTGAAGGGTTGTCGCCGGTCGAACTTGCCTCAGACGTCGCCGTTTCCTGCCGGGATCTGACCAAGCGCTTTGGCGATTTCACAGCCACCGACAATGTGAGCTTCGAGGTCCGCAAAGGCGAGATCTTCGGCCTGCTAGGGCCAAATGGCGCTGGCAAATCGACCACCTTCAAAATGCTGTGCGGCCTCCTCAAACCCACCAGCGGCGAGGCGCAGGTGGTGGGGCTGGACCTGCGCCGGGCGACCGGCGCGGCCAAAGGCCAGCTTGGCTACATGGCGCAGAAATTCTCGCTCTATGGTTTGTTATCCGTGCGGCAGAACCTGGAGTTTTCCGCCGGCGTATATGGCCTGAAAGGCGCCGCGCGGCAGGCCCGGATCGAGGAGATGATCGACATCTTCGGTCTGCAACCCTGGCTCTCGGCGGCGCCGGACTCATTGCCGCTTGGATATAAGCAACGCCTGGCGCTGGCGTGCGCGGTGATGCATCGCCCGCCTGTGCTGTTCCTGGATGAGCCGACTTCGGGCGTCGACCCCATCACAAGGCGCGAATTCTGGACCCATATCAACGGGCTTGCCCGCAAGGGTGTGACCGTGATGGTCACCACCCATTTTATGGACGAGGCGGAATATTGCGATCGGGTGGCGATGCTCTATCGCGCCCGGCTGATCGCGCTAGACACGCCGGACGCTCTCAAGCGCGGCGCGGTCAGTGATCACCAGCCGGACCCGACCATGGAGGACGCGTTCATTCATCTGGTCGAAGCAGAAGATCTCGCTGACGAGGCACGCAGCGGGGCGACAGTATGAACGGCTCGAACGGACCGCGCCCGGAACAACGAGTGCCTCTTGAGGCCATGCGCCGCTTCGATCCAAAGCGTCTTTGGGCTCTGGTGCTTAAGGAAAGCCTGCAGGCAATGCGTGATCCGTCCACGCTGTTGATCGCTTTCGTCCTTCCGGTCGTGCTGTTGTTTCTGTTTGCCTATGCGGTGTCGCTGGACGTGCGCGCGGTGCGGATCGGCGTCGTGCAGGAATCGCAATCCGCGTCAGCACACTCACTGGCCGCCGCATTCGCCGGCACCCGTTATCTGAATGTCACTTTCGTCCATGACCGGCGGGAGGTCGCGGACCGGGTTGTCTCCGGCAGCTTGCGCGGCTTTGTGGTGATTCCGCAGGATTTCGAGCAGCGCCTGGCCAACCGTGGGGTCCAGCCTCTCGTGCAGATCATAACCGACGGCTCGCAGCCCAATACCGCCAACTATGTAACTAACTATGCGCAGGGCGTCGTGCAGACCTGGCGGGGCGGCCTCGGTGTCGAGGCGCCCCAGGCAGGCGTAACACTGGAGCCACGCTACTGGTTCAACGCCGAACTGGAAAGCCGCCGTTCGCTCGTACCTGGCGCCATCGCCATCGTCATGACCATCATTGGCACCATGCTGACCGCGCTCGTGGTCGCGCGCGAATGGGAACGCGGCACGATGGAAGCGGTTCTCTCCACGCCCGCATCGGTCGTGGAAATCCTGATCGGCAAGCTCTTGCCCTATTTTGCGCTCGGCATGCTATCCACGCTTGGCGCAACCGCACTGGCGGTCTTTGTGTTCGACGTGCCGTTGCGTGGATCGCTGGCCGCGCTCCTGTTGCTTTCAGCCACCTTCATGGTGCCTGCACTGGGTCAGGGACTGCTGATTTCCTCTGTCACCCGCAATCAGTTTCTGGCCGCGCAGATTGCATTATTCTCCGGCTTTCTTCCGGCATTCATGCTGTCGGGCTTTCTCTATGAGATCGACGCCATGCCAGCGCCGATACGGGCCATCACCTGGCTGATCCCGGCACGTTATTTCGTGTCTTCGCTGAAGACCATCTTTCTGGCCGGAGACATCTGGGCGGTCTTTGTGCCGAACCTGCTGGCGATGGCCGGAATCGGAATCCTGTTTTTCCTCCTAGCGAAACGCGCCACGCGCAAGAATCTGGAGTGAGCGGCCGTGGCGCAACACAATAGCTATTTCGCTTTCACCCGGCTGCGGGCGCAGTTCATCAAGGAAGTCCTGAGCATCCTGCGCGACCCGCGCAGCCGTATGGTGGTGTTCGCGCCGCCGCTGTTGCAACTGCTGGTGTTTGCCTTCGCTGCTACGTTAGAAGTGCGCAATGTCGATATCGCCGTTCACAATCAGGATACCGGGCGCTGGTCCTATGAACTGATCACGCGACTGGACCGGGCCGACTTCATTACCCGGGTCTATCGCGTGACCGACAGCCAGGAGCTTCGCGATCTTATCGACCAGGGCAAGGTGATCGCGGCGCTCGATATCCAGCCGGACTTTTCGCGTGCAATCGCCGCCGGCGACAATGGTCGCATCCAGGTTCTGATCGATGGTCGACGCAGCAATTCAGGGCAGATCACCGCCAGTTATCTTTCCACCATCGCTGCCGAGGTTGGTGCGGAGGCCAACGCCGGCACCGGGCCCACGACGCCGGCAGCGGTGCGCAACTGGTTCAATCCCAATCTGACGTACCGCTGGTTTATCGTGCCCGGCCTCTCCGGCATATTGGCCTTCTTCAGCGCGCTGCTCATCACGTCGCTGTCGATCGCCCGTGAACGCGAACTGGGAACGTTCGACCAGTTGCTGGTGTCGCCAACCTCCACGCCGGAAATCATCGTGTCCAAGTCGCTGCCGGCGCTGGTCATCGGCACCATGCTCGGACTTCTGATGATGGCGGCAGCCGCAGGACCGTTCCAGATCCCGTTCAACGGATCGTTTGGGCTCCTATTTGTCAGCCTGGTCCTGTTCATCCTGTCGGTGGTGGGCATCGGCCTGATGATTTCGGCGATCAGCGCGACCCAGCAGCAGGCCATCCTTGGCGCCTTCGCCATCGGCGTACCCGCCGTTCTGATGTCGGGCTTCGCCACGCCAGTCGAGAACATGCCCACAATGCTGCAATGGCTGGCTCAGGCGATACCACTCACCCATTTCCTCATCATCGTGGAAGGCAGCTTTCTGAAAGCAATGTCGCCCGGCGATATTCTTGCCAGCCTTTGGCCATTGGCTCTCATCGCCCTGGTGTCGCTCACCATGGCCACCATCTTCGTTCGAGGACGTCTGCAATGAGATTGATCTGCTATCGCGAACCGGCATCCTTGACGGATCGGGGCGTGCGTCCTCTCCGATGGTGGCGCGCCGCACTGGTGACAGTCGGCTCTACCTCGTTGACCGCCTGTGTCGTCGGCCCTGACTATCACGGGCCACCTTCCGTTTACACGGGGAGCGGCTGGACCCTGACGGCGGCAGGAGCGTCCGCGCCCGCCGACCTTACCCGCTGGTGGTCAACGCTGGGCGACCCAGAACTGGAGAGACTGGTCGACACTGCACTGGCGCAGAATCTGGATATCCGTCAGGCCTCCGCGAGGATCGACGAAGCGCGGGCACTGCGCGACCGGGCTGCTGGTCAACAACTGCCCTCTGTTTCCGCAGGCGCCAGCGTGAACCGCCGCCGGCAAAGCGAAAATGGCCCGCTGCCCGTTGGTTCCATTCCGGGGCTCGATGCGTCGCAGACAATCTATGATGCCGGCTTCGATGCTGCCTGGGAGCTTGACCTGTTTGGCGCCAATCACCGGACGCTGGAAGGCGCGAGCGCGCGGTTGCAGGAGGCCGAAGCCGAGGCACAGGGCGTACGTATGCGGATCGCGGCGGAGGTCGCTCGCACATGGTTCGAGGCGACTGGCGCCAGGGAAGAATTGCTTACGCAGCAGGCGACGGTCGCGACGTTGCAACAGACGCTGGACCTCATGCGCAGCCGTGCCGCTCTCGGCGATGTTTCCCGCGCCGATGTGGATGCAGCCCATGAGCGGTGGGCTGCGGCTAATGCCATGCTACCGGGCATTGAGGCGCGTCAGCGCGGAGCAGTACTCGGTCTTGGTGTCCTGCTCGGCGCACCCCCGGAACGGGAACTGAAGCTGCTCAACACCGCCGCGCCTGCGCGCGTCCTGCCAGCACTGCCCGTAGGGGAACGCGCCGACATCTTGCGTCGCCGCCCCGATGTTCTGGCCGCTGAACGGCGACTCGCTGCCAGCACCGCCGATATCGGCGTTGCTACCGCAGAGCTGTTTCCCAAGCTGTCCATTGGTGCCGGTGGCGGATTCCAGGCGCTCAATCCGGGCGACTGGTTCGATTCGTCCAGCACGCGCCTCTCCATTGTGCCGCTCATCTCGTGGCGATTGTTCGACGGCGGCCGTGTGCGCGCAGAGATACGTGCCCGGGAAGCTTCTCAACGGCAGACCGCGCTGGGTTATGAACAGGCTGTGCTGGCGGCACTGGGAGATGCAGAGCGTGCCTTGGGCGATTACAATGCAGCTCTTGATACATTGACACGTCGTCAAGCGGCACTGGATTCCTCGCGCCGTAGCTTTGGTCATGCTCAAGCGCGCTTTGCCGCCGGCGATATCATGCGAATTGAGTTGCTTGCGGCCCAGCGCCTTCTGCACGAGGCCGAAACTGTAAATCTGCGCGCGCAGACGGCAGCTGCTGTGCAACTGGTAGCGCTGTACAAAGCGATCGGAGGTGGCTGGGGGGCGTCCGAAGCAACCTCATCCACTCCCATTTCATGACAGGATCGGCGATCGATTTTTGAACAGCGCTGTTTTCTTCGCGATCATTCTACGGTCTTATTTGTCGTTGCTTTTGGTGTGGCATCTCCTTCCCGGCATAATCGGAATTATTTGATCTCAAATCAGTTTCTACAACTGACGAAGTTGAACAAGCATTGCGCGCAACCAATGCGGCAATGCTCACGATGCACCAAAATGCGGTCCGCACGCTCATAGCAATGAGAGTTCGCATTTCGTATGCGCCGCCTCGGAATATCCACACACCAAAGCCAGCAAAGACAATGACTGTGGCAACAGCAACAGCGACCGCGAATGCAGGCGCCCATCTGCTTCGCAAAATCAAACCGATCCCGGTGATGATGTATGCAAATCCAGCAAGAAAATTAAAATACAAGACGAATGGTACAATTTTCTCCCGAGATTCGGGTATCCCGTGAAGACCGAGAATAGCGTTTCCACCGGAAACGACCGTGGCTATTCCAAATAGAATTGCCGCTACACCGCAGGCTTTTATAGTCACATTTAGTCTATATTCAGACATCGACCTCGTCCCATTCGCTCTTGTGAAGCGTAGCCTATCGTTCCAATTTGAATATCCGCTCGCCAGATCTCGTGCCGATATATCCATTATTGGATCGCACCAATTCCACGCACCGCTCGGGGAGCAGGAGGCCGGGTTTGAGGCATAGGCCATCTGGCGTCGGTCTCCATGTCGGAGACAATTCCATGGGCCCGCCGGTCATCTTGCCTTTGCCGTTTTCAAAAAGGACAAGAGTGGTAACGCGGCCATCTTCCGTGGTCATCTTCCAGGGACGCCCGTCTGCAACATAGTGGGCAATTGCCGTCTGCTCTGCCCTTACAGGGGAAATCGAATGCCCCATCGCAAATATTACGAACACTGAGAATGGTAATACAAAGTGCTTTGCCGGACTGCTTTTGCGATCATTATTCAGGAGATTTTTCATTTATATCCACCCCGAATCTGCGGAGATCCATCGTCAACA
Organism: Devosia sp.; assembly: GCF_017307495.1. GTDB lineage: Bacteria > Pseudomonadota > Alphaproteobacteria > Rhizobiales > Devosiaceae > Devosia_A. Next base: position 56,565 of record NZ_JAFKHE010000029.1, read on the forward strand.
TGGCGCCACTTACACTCACACCGACCCAAGATTCCTCGGGAGATTGATCAACGTTTCTTTGGGTAACTCCCGGCCGGTTGGCGACAGCCTCGGTCGTGAGGTCCGCGGAAACTTGTGTCGCGGCAAGGTCAACGACGGTTTGGACCGTCGCTTTACGTCGGCCATCCGGGCAAGGTGAGCTTGCCAAACAAACCACATGCACCTTCATTAGCAAGTAACTTATTACTATCTAATGGCGCCGTGATTTGTCAAGTGCGCCCCAGTCCGGAGCGGGAAAGTTCTCGTGGCCTGGCCTTCTATGGCAGTAGCAAAGAGAGGATCAGCGGCAGCCCGAGGCCGGAGGCAAGAGGTGTTGCCGAGTGAAGGTTGGCGCTGGCACGCCCTAACCATGGAAGCGAAGAGCTTTCATCGCGCAGTTTCAATGCCACGGCGATAGATGGCATACACGGCCGGGGCATCATGGCGAATCCGACTTACCTTGCCGGCCAACAGTGACTGCATGACCAATCCCTGAATCGTGCCGATGAACAACACGGCCGCGGCATCCACGTTCAGTCCCGCACTCAACTCGCCTTGCGCCTTACCCACTTCCATCAGGCGGCGCAGCCGCTGTTCGTACTGACGGATCAAGGTCTGGACCATTCGCTTCGGAAGAGTCTCGCCCGGTCGTTGCAGCTCTCCGAACAGCATTCTTGGCACGCCCGGGTGTCTTGCCACGAAGTCGATATGCGCCATGAACATGGCTTCGAGGGCCGCCGCAGGGGCCGCCGCGCCTTCGGCCGCCTTGTCCACGCGGGCCAGTAGGCGTTCACTGACCCAGGACAGGGTTGCTTCCAGGATCGCGTCCTTGGTGGGGAAGTGGCGAAACAGGGCACCCTGCGTCAAGCCCATTCGATCCGCAATTGCGGTGGTCGTGATCTCGGCCGGGTTTTGCTCTGCTGCCAGATCCACAACGGCCTGTACGGTGGCGGCTCGCCGTTCTTCGGCACGTAGGTATTGAGGGCGTTCGTTCACTGTTCGGATCTCCACGTAGTGAGTGATGTATTACTTTTATAGTCGTCAAACCTCTTCCCCGAAAGAGGGTCAATCTGACGATTCGGGACAGAATGAGCGTGATCGTAACCGCAGTTAACGGTGGTCTGGTTCAGCTTGGCTTGGTGCGTTGCGACGCCAATTTGTGTGGGGTCGCTGAGAGCGACTCGGCGGCGTCAGCCAGAAACCCGCGCGGGCCGATGCCCCAGAAGAACTGTCGTCGGCGACGTGAGTTGCATATTCGCTTAAAGAGGGTTAGATAGTAAAATGTCACTCACTAAAATGAGGCTGACAATGACTACTGTTGCCATGATTGACAAGCCCGCGCCGGCATCATCTGAAAACACGCCGCCCGATGCCTTGGATGCGGTTGCGAACGCCTGGCGGGCGCGCAGCACTGGCGGGTTGTCGCCGGCGGCGGGCTTGTTGGCGTGGTACGATTGGGCCCTGCACCTGAGTCTTTCACCGGGCAAGCAGCGCAACCTTCTGGAAAAGGGGCTGCACAAGCAGCAGCGACTCGCGCGTTATGCAGTACGAGCGGCAAGCGCACGCAACTGCCCGACTTGCATTGAGCCGCTGGAGCAGGATCGGCGGTTCGCCGATCCTGCTTGGCAGCGATGGCCCTTCAACGTCATTCACCAGAGCTTCTTGCTGCAGCAGCAGTGGTGGCATAATGCCACCACTGGCGTGCGCGGCGTGTCCCGCCATCACGAGAGATTGGTCACTTTCGCCGGGCGGCAGTGGCTGGACATGTGGTCGCCTGCGAATTTCATCTGGACCAACCCTGAGGTACTGCGCGCCATTACGGACAGCGGTGGCGCCAATCTGTGGCGCGGTGCAATGAACTTCCTCGACGATGCGCGGCGTCTTGCGCTGAATGGTGCGCCAGCAGGGGTCGAAGGGTTCGAGGTTGGCAAGGACGTGGCGGTCACGCCAGGAAAGGTGGTGTACCGCAACCACCTGATCGAGTTGATTCAATACACACCCACGACGCCCGATGTGCATGCCGAGCCGATCCTGATCGTGCCGTCCTGGATCATGAAGTACTACATCCTCGACCTGTCGCCGCACAACTCGATGGTGAAGTATCTGGTCGGCCAAGGACATACGGTTTTCATTATTTCATGGAGGAACCCGACCGCAGCTGATCGTGACCTCAGCCTGGACGACTATCGGCGATTGGGGGTCATGGACGCATTGGATGCGGTTACGGCCATTGTCCCCGAGCGTAAGGTGCAAGCGGTCGGCTATTGCCTGGGCGGTACCTTGTTGGCGATCGCTGCTGCTACGATGGCGCGCGATGGTGACGAACGTCTGCAAAGTTTGACGCTGCTGGCGTCTGAGACCGACTTTCGTGAATCTGGCGAGATCGCGCTTTTCATCGACGAGAGCCAACTGGCGTGGCTCGAGGCCGGCATGTGGGACAAGGGCTATCTTGACGGCAGGCAGATGGCTGGCGCGTTCCAGATGCTCAATTCGCGTGACCTGATCTGGTCGCGACAGGTTCGCGAATACCTGTTGGGTGAGCGGCAAGTCTTCAACGATCTGATGGCCTGGAATGCCGACGTGACCCGCATGCCGTATCGCATGCACAGCGAGTACCTGCGGCAACTGTATCTGTGCAATGATCTGGCAGAGGGACGCTATCAGGTCGGCGGGAGGCCGGTGGCGCTCGCCGACATCGACGTGCCCATGTTCATCGTCGGCACAGTGCGTGATCACGTCGCGCCTTGGCCCTCTGTGTACAAGATGCACCTGCTCAGTGATGCGGAGTTGACCTTCGTGCTCACCAGCGGTGGGCACAACGCCGGCGTGGTCAGCGAGCCGGGGCATCCCCGGCGCAGCTTCCAGATTGCCACCCGTGCCGCCGGCAAGCGCTACGTCGATCCGCAGATGTGGCGCGCCGAGACGCCTTTGCAGGAGGGTTCCTGGTGGTCGGCCTGGCAGCAGTGGTTGGCGCAACGCTCGGCCGGGCGCGTAGCGCCGCCTGCCATGGGCGGCAGCACGTACACACCACTTGGCGACGCGCCCGGGGCATACGTGGCAATGACGTGACATGACCACCAGCGGCGGAGACAGAACTGCCGCGGTTTGATCGGGCCACCTCGCAAGGAAAGGCCCACACCTGCCCCCATGGGGCACAACGTGACCGTGGAGCACTGCAATGAACAACGAACTGCCCATCCAACTCTACAAGGCCAATGCCGAGCTACAGCTACAGATCACCCGTTTGCTGCAAGAGAGCGGACATCGCTGGCTAGAAGCCATGCAACAGCTCAGCGCTGGTAGCGTAGAGGAGACCACCGCGCGCATCCAGAGTCTCCAGCAGGCGGCAGACTGGCAGACGCTCGCGACCCTGCCGTCCGAGGTGTTCCGGCGGCTGTATCAGGGCCGCGTTGGCGATGCCCAAGCACTTGCTGAAACCGCGGCCAAGAGCCAGTCCGCCTTTGTCGATGGCCTGCGCCAGGCGCTCACGATCTGGCAGGCGTCTGTCTCCGAGACAGTCGGTGCTAGTGGAGACGCTGCTTCCTTTGCGCATCTTTTTCAGCCATGGACACAGCCTTGGTCTGCACCAGCCGCCACGCCCCAGCGCAAGGCCGAAAAGTGAGGAGGTCGCTATGAGTACCTCTCAGCGAACGGCCCTGGTGACCGGAGGCAACCGGGGATTGGGCGCCGCTATCGCCCGTGCTCTGCACGATGCCGGCCACCGCGTGATCGTCACGCATACGCCGGGCAACACCACGATTGACCAGTGGCAGCAAGCGCAAGCAGCACAGAATTACACATTCGCCGCCTATGGGGTGGATGTGTCCGAATACGAATCGACGCAGGAACTGGCGCGGCGCATCCACGCCGATGGTCATCGGGTCGACATTCTGGTGAACAACGCCGGCATCACCCGCGATGCCTCGCTGCGCAAGCTCGACAAGGCCGGCTGGGATGCCGTGCTGCGCACTAATCTAGACTCCCTGTTCAATGTCACCAAGCTGTTCATTGACTCGATGGTGGAACGAGGTTGGGGACGCATCGTGAACATTTCTTCGATCAATGGCAGCAAGGGCCAGTTTGGCCAGACCAATTACTCGGCGGCCAAAGCGGGCGCGCATGGATTCACCAAGGCGCTGGCGCAAGAGGTGGCGCGCAAGGGCGTGACGGTCAACACCGTCTCGCCTGGCTACCTGGTCACCGAGATGGTGATGGCTGTGCACGAGGACGTGCGCCAGAAGATCATCGATGCGATTCCAGTTGGCCGCCTTGGTCAGCCGGATGAGATCGCGGCGCTGGTGGCATTTATCGCGAGTGATGCCGCTGCCTTCATGACCGGCAGCAACGTCGCCATGAACGGCGGTCAGCATATGTACTAATGCGCGGGGGAGTAACGCTTTAACCGTAGAGCTGGCGCACCGGGAGCCTATGTTCATCAACGCTGAGGTAGACTTGGATCAATCTCTACTTAGGAATCGCACCTTCGACGACCTCGCGATCGGCGAGAGCGCTTCCCTCGTGCGTGTTGTTGGCCCCGACGACATCGATCTTTTCGCCACCGTGTCCGGCGACCTAAATCCCGTTCATCTCGATCCCGTCTTCGCGTCGACCGATTTCTTCGGACATGTCGTCGCACACGGCATGTGGACTGGCGCGCTGGTCTCGGCCGTACTCGGCACGAAACTGCCAGGCCCCGGCACGATTTATCTCGAGCAAGACCTGCACTTCCGCAAACCGGTCTCCCCCGGCGACACGATCACCATCACCGTCACCGTCCGGGAGAAGCGGCCGGAAAAGCGCATCGTCGTACTCGATACCCGCGGCGCAAACCAGCACGGCGAGGAGGTGTTGAACGGCTCGGCGACCGTGATCGCTCCTGACCGCGCCATCGAATGGCCGCGCACGCAGCTTCCCGACGTTGCACTGGTACGGCGTGACCGATACGAGCATTTCGTCAACGAGGCTCGCACCCTGCCGGTGCTCAAGGCAGCGATTGTCCATCCTTGCTCGCCTGATGCCATACTTGCCGCGGTGGAGCTCCGCAACGAGGGTCTGCTCGAGCCGCTTCTCGTCGGGCCCGAGACCAAAATCAGAGCCGCTGCTGAGGAGGCCGGCGTCTCGCTTGATGGAATCCCGATCGAAGCCGTCGAGCACAGCCATGCGGCGGCCGCACGCGCCGTCGAGCTTGCCGCCGGCGGTCGCGTCGCCACGCTCATGAAGGGGAGTCTGCACACCGACGAACTGCTCGGAGCGGTTGTCGCCGAGAATTCCGGGCTGCGGACAGATCGTCGCGTCAGCCATGTCTATGCGATGAGCGTGCCCGCCTACTCGAAGCCGCTTGTCGTCACCGATGCGGCGATCAACATTCAGCCGACTCTCGATCACAAGCGCGACATCTGCCAGAATGCAGTCGACCTTCTGCACACGCTCGGCGTCGTCGAACCGCTCGTTGCCGTCCTTACTGCCGTCGAGACCGTCAATCCCCGTATGCCATCGACGCTCGACGCCGCCGCGCTCACTGTCATGGCGGCTCGTGGCCAGATCACGGGCGCACGTGTCGACGGGCCGCTCGCCTTCGACAACGCCATCAACTCCGACGCAGCGCGAACCAAGGGCATAATCTCGCCTGTCGCCGGTCAGGCGGATATTCTGCTCGTACCGGATCTTGAGGCCGGAAACATGCTGGCGAAACAACTGATCTATTTCGGCGGCGCGGACGCAGCCGGGCTCGTGCTCGGCGCCCGCGCGCCGATCATCCTGACGAGCCGGGCCGATTCCCTGCGCACCCGCATCGCCTCTGCTGCGCTCGCCAAGCTCGTCGCATTCCGCTGGTCGCGGGGAGCCAAACCCGCATGAGCCAGCGCATGCTTGTCACGTTCAATGCGGGATCGTCCACGGTGAAGCTCGGGCTGTTCGCCCTCGAAGGGGATGAAGCGCGGCGCATCGGGAAGGGGATGATCGACTTCCACAAGCCGCCCCTTCGGTTCCATCTTCTCGAAGGTCCGGACACGTTCGATGTGGCGCTTGAGTCCGACCCTGCCACCGAACTGCATGAAGTGCTCGGCGAGGCCTTCCGCCGGCTGTCCTGGCACTACGATATGGATCAACTCGCCGCTGCCGGCCATCGCATCGTCCACGGCGGCGACAGCTTCGCCGGGCCAATCCTGCTTGACGACGCCGCACTCGAAACCTTGCAGGCTCTGACGTCGCTCGCGCCGCTGCATCAGCCGCAGGGGTTGCGGCTCGTTCGCGCGATCAACCGCTTGCGACCCGGGCTGCCGCAAACTGCCTCTTTCGACACGGCTTTCCATCGCACCCAGCCGGACCTCGTCCGTCGCTTCGCGATCCCGAGCGCCCTGCATGACGAGGGCGTGAAACGCTACGGTTTCCATGGACTTTCCTACAAATTTATCGCTAGCGAAATTGCGAAAAGCGAGCCCGAACTCGCCGGCGCGCGCGTCGTGGTCGCCCATCTTGGCAGTGGCGCTAGCTTGTGCGGATTGGCGGGCGGTCGCAGCTGCGACACTAGTATGGGCTTCTCCGCCCTGGATGGGGTTCCGATGGCGACCCGCTGCGGCGCGCTGGATCCTGGCGCCGTCCTGCATTTCATTATGCAGAAAGGCATGAGCCCGGTCGATGTCGAGGATCTGCTCTATCGTCGCTCCGGGCTCCTCGGCATCTCCGGGATCAGCGCCGACAGTCGCGAATTGATCGAAAGCGCTGCTCCTGAAGCCGCCGAGGCGCTTGAACTCTTCTGCTTTCGCATCGCCGGCGAAATCGCCCGGCTCGCGGCCACGCTCGGCGGGCTCGACGCTGTCGTCTTCACGGCGGGCGTGGGCGAAAATCAGCCGCCGGTGCGCGCCGCGGTCGCGCGTCGTCTCAACTGGCTCGGGCTCAAGCTGGAGGATGCCGCAAACGTCGTCAATGCCCGGTCGATTGGCGCCGCTGGCGCGCGCGTCAAAATACTGGTTATCGCGACGGACGAAGAGAGCGTCATCGCCGACGAGGCGCTATCGGTTCTGCAACCTGACAGCCTCGCTGCGAGACGCTCGTGATCTTTCCTGTCGTTGATCTCTCAGGCAAACACGGGCTTGTCGGCGGCGTCGCCAATGCGCAGAGCATCGCCGCCGGCTGCGCTCATGCCTTTCGGCGGCGGGGGCGGAACTTGCAATCACCTATCGCAATGACAAGGCGCTGCCTCATGTGGAGCGGTCGCGCGCGCAACGGACGCGACGACCTTCGCGCCCTGCGACGTGCGCAGTCCTGGACACCAACTTGATGCTCCGGGCAATTAGGAGTGGGAATGAGCAATATTTTCCGTGCGCTCGGCCGTCTATCGTTCGTCGTCATCGCCATGACGATTCTTGCCGCCTGCAGTTCTCTTCCGCGGACACCGTACACCGCCAATGACGCGCTATCCTCGCGTGTGCTCGACCTCAACGATCTGCGGAGATATGCGGACGAGCCAGTATCGACGTTCTCCAATGAAGCGCGCGTGCCCCTTCGTGCTGGCTCGCATAGCTATCTTGCGCTATCCGGAGGCGGTGCCGACGGTGCCTACGGTGCCGGCGTTTTGAGCGGCTGGGCCGCAGCCGGCACTCGCCCGCAGTTTTCAGTTGTTTCGGGGGTGAGTACCGGCGCATTGATTGCGCCGTTTGCATTTCTTGGGTCTACCTACGATGCCACGCTGAAAGAAATATACACCAGCGGCATAGCGGAGAGTCTTCTCGGATCGCCAAGTATTACGAATGCCCTTTTCAGATCGGGCGTGTTTGGAAATACGCGTCTGCGCGAGCTCGTCGCTCATTATGTTGACCAGCGTATGCTCGCAGCAATTTCTGCCGAGCACGCTAGGGGCAGAAGGCTTTTCATTGTAACCACCAATCTCGATACGCAACGCACGGTGATCTGGGACATGGGGCGAATTGCTTCGATTGGATCAACTCAGGCTTTGAACCTGTTTCGGGACGTCGTTGCCGCATCGGCAAGCATCCCGGTGGTATTCCCACCTATCCTAATCGACGTTGAGGCAAATGGGCGTCGTTTTGAGGAGATGCATGCGGATGGGGCCGTGATGGCGCCCGTCCTGACGCTACCGGATGCGTTCCTTTTACGGAATGGAAACTTCAACCGAGATCTGCATATAGACATCTATATCTTGATCAACAACAAGGTTGACCCAGATTTTCAAGTGGTGCGGAACAACACCGCGGATATCGCTGCGCGGAGTTCTGCCTCGCTCACAAAGAGGCAAACTCGGTCTATTCTATACGACACCTTTGACTTCGCCCGGCACAACAAGCTTGGATTCAACCTGACCTACATCGACGGGAATGTTCCGTCACCTGCCTCGCCTGACTTTGATACAGGCTATATGCGGTCTCTTTATGAGTACGGTTATGAAAAGGCGAAAACCGGTCCGTTCTGGGAGAAAGCGCCACCATCGAATGATCGTCCTCTGAATGGCGGCCGCGAACAAAGGGTAGGAATGTAGCGAGCCGGAGACCGTCGACAAAGCTGTTTGGTGTGAACTCGGGCTGGCTAAGACATCAAACACGCAAATCAGCTTTGCTCGGCTCGCATGCACTCGCGATGTCGGGCTAACCGTCGACGATGGCCATCTGTTAGCGGAATGGGGGAACGCCAGCGCAGTTCGGCACGCGCTTGCTCGCTGAGGCTGGCCGAGAACTCGGGCCTGCCCTGGTCGTCAAATGTGACGAGCGCACGGTCGAAGGCAGCATCCCACAGCGCCGACAGCAGCAGGCCGTTATGAACGTCGAGCCGCTCGGCGTCGCTTTCGCACTCGCTCCACGGCACGATGTGCGAGGCTCGCAGCAGCGCCGGGTCGGAGATCCCCGTCAGGGGGCAACGCCCCTGCCAGTAATCCAGCAGGCGCTCGCGGAAGATGTCCTGCCCGATGCGCTGGACGACGAGCCTCTCGGCCTCGGTGGTTCGGGGCAGGCCCGCCACCCGGCGCTCAAACTCCTGAAGCGGCGCATCGGGCAGGCTGACACCCAGCTCGTAGGTCCGATGCAGCGCCGTGTAGAGCGCGCCGAGCGTGTCGAAGGCAAACCGCGCGTGGCCGGGACCGGAAACAGTGGCCACGGGCAGGCTCAGTTCCTGGATGACGCCGGGATGATCGAGCGCAAGAAACCATGGCCCCTGAGGTCCGCTTGCAGCGAGATGAATTGTCCCGTGCGCCGTGGTCGAGCCGAAGGCCGCCCAGCCGGCCTCTTCCCCCAGGATGCGGCGGAAGCCGTTCTGCGATGCGGCCTTCTGGCATTCCTCGCGGACGACAAAGGACTGGGGCGATTCGAGCACTGTCAGTCCCTCGCTATAGATCGCGCGCCATCAATCGTTCCGAGCCGGGCGCTCCCCTCAGGACCAACCTCAGCCAGGGGTCGCAACGAAGGTCATCTGGGGGACGGGTCGTCGTCGTCACGATGTACTGAAAGGCCGTTGTTTCCGTCAGCCCCTCAAGCTCGCGCATCAGGCGGAAAAGCTCATCGTAGATGCTGAGGCCGAGATCGGCTTCGCGGGGACTATCGTGAACAAGGAAAGCGGGAACGCGGGTCGCACCCTCTATGCTCAGGCAAAGGCAAGCGAGATCGAACGCCAGAACCTTCAGGGACTCGATAGCGGCCGTGCGGCGATCGCCATCGACGTCGACGAGGATCTCCAGCCCGTTGCCGCTCAGCGTGACCGATCCCTTCGCATTCTCGTTCACCAGGCGGCGAATGATGGCCGAGAATTTCTGCGTTATTCTGCCGAAAGTCAGGCCCTGCTTATCGCGGAAAGCCGCAAGCCTCTCCCGTTCCTTGGTCAGCTTGTCATCAAGGCCCCGCAGCCGCTTTCGCACTTCATCTCGCTCGGTCGATAGTTCGGCAAATCGCTCGACCCCTTCCTTGAGTCGTGTCGCCGCCTGCCAGACGGATGCGCGCGTGTCGCGGACGCTTTCGATAGCCTGCACCCGCTTCTCTGCCTGCTCGACCTGCTGGCGCCCGAGAGCGGCGGCGGGTTGGAGAGTTTTCAGCCGAGCTTCCAAACCGTCGATCTTTTGCTTCTGATCACCGACTTCCTGGCGCTTCGCGGCCAGCCGGGCTCGGCATTCCGTCTCGTCGTGCAGCTTGTGGGACAGACCGCATTTCTCCGCCAACGCCTTGTCGATCGGCACCTCACAAATCGGACATACCTGACTGGCTGCATTCTCCGCAGCGGCCGACAGGCTCGGTATCTCGCTGGAGAGCAGTGTGAGAACCTGCCTCTCGGCCGGTACCTGAGCATCCAAGCGGATGCGCTCTTCGTCGGTGCGCCTCAGTTCTTCTCGGGCGTCCAGCAACGCCTTCCGGGCCTTACCCAGTTCAGTCATGTCGCCGGTTGGAAGCTGAGCTGCGCCGGCGAGCTGTGCGTCAACGGCCTTCTGAAACACTTCAAGTAGCAGGGGCATTTCCGGCAAGGTCTGTTCGGCAAGGCCAAGCTGATCGATCAACCGCGCGTGGCGTCTGTCGCGATCCCAATCGAGGTAGGATATTTCGCGCTCTGCGTTGGCGACATCTGTTCGCAGCGCTTCCTCGTTGCGTCGAGCTTGCTGCTCTTCTTCGGTGATCGCCGTGAGGAACGCCCGAAGCGCTTCGCGCCGAGGCCCGGTTTCACGTCCGCTCGCCGGCAGCGGCGCATCGGAGCCGGATGCCGGGGAGCGCCAATCGAGAACGTCGTCGAAGCGGCATTCCTGATCGCGCGAGAGCCAGGCGAGCGCTATCGGCCATGCCTTTTGGCCGGGCTGAAGGCGGGCCAGGCCAGCGACGCCTCGCGTCACAATACTCTGCTCGATGGCCTCGATCAGCGGATCGATGCTCGTCGTCGCTCCATCACCAGCGGCGATCTCGTCGAGACTGCCATCGGCGATCGCGACATGCCGGCGCCGGATGCCCAGTGGCCGCACGACGGCCCAGCATACGCCATCGAGCATTACCTCCGCGCCGACGATCCCGTTCGGAAAGGCGACTGAGATCCGTTCCCTCTGGGTTTCGTCGGCGAAGCGCTGCTCGCCGAGGCAGTACCGTAGCAAGCGGCAGAACAAGGTCTTACCGCTTCCGTGACCGATGGCGCGTACACCGTTGCCGCTGTCGTCATCGAAGCCGTCCGGCGACCAGATGATGTTCAGTCCCGGCCGAAGCTCGATGTCGCGGATTTTCTGGCCGCCGGGCGCTTCCCAGATCGCCAGGCGCCGCACCCAGAGGCGTGGCTCTTTCAGGCCTGCCGGAACGGTCAGGCTGAGCTTGGGGGGATCGAACATTTCATGCTGCTGCGGCATGCGTGATCCAGCCCCGAACCTCGTCGGGCATGGCGGTGACGGTGGCATCCAGGTCGAGCGCGGCCAGTGCCTCGAGCACGAATCCCGCCCGGCCATCCGGCCAACCGACAGTGTCGAAAGCATCGAGGCCGGGGCCCCGCGCCCATGTTCCCGCCGCCAAGTTTTCGATCAGGCGACCGTTGCCGCGATGGTTAGAGACAGCTGTGCCCCAGCCCTGATTGGTGCGCGCCGCGAAGCCAACCACATTGCCCGTGCGCGGTTCGGCCTCCTGCCCGACCAGCCGCCGCCACTCTCGCGCTTGTGCCTCCGGGAGCAATGACGTCAGAAGGTGCGGCTCCAACACCATCGCGGCGGCGAGTCGAACGGTACGGCTCGGCGTCGGCCCGTTGACCGCCTTCAGTATCGCGGTTAGGGCGGCGCCGGCGTCGTTCGGCTGTTGCGCTGCTCGAATCCAAGCTTGATCGGGCAGATAGGCGGCCACCGGTTGAATGGTTAGTGCTCCGCCCGCGATTTGGCCCGCGCCGAGCCCAAGATTGACGAATGTCCCATCGGCCTCCATTCGATCCCAGGCTTCGAGCACAAGGCGACGGGTGCGGTATTCGCCGAACTGGCGGATTTCTTTTTCCTTCAGCACTCGGAATGTCTCGGATGGGTAGTCCGGCCCCCTCACGTCGGCTGGATCAAGGATGTAGCGCAGCTCGTCGCGATCGAGTTCATAGGCGCGGGCATAGAAGGCATCGAGATCGGCCCGCAGCTGGGCGCGACGATCTTCGTCCCAAGCAAAGGGCGGGGCGTCATAACCCAGCTCGTGAGCGAGGGGGGCAAGGCTACCGGAAGTGTAGGTGAGTTCCAGGACGCGCTCTTTGACAAAGGTGAGGCTCTGTCGCGTGTAGAAAGTGGGGGCAAAGACGGGTAGTTGCCGGATCAGGCTGAGCGTCAAATGTGTGCCGCCAATCAGCTGGCGGGCACAAAAATCCAGTGCCAGAGAGTTCAAATTTGCCAAAAGGCACGGCACCTGTTCGGATGCGATCCGTGGAAAAATGAGCGTTGCTGTGTGACTGACAGCAGTCCTTGGCAAGTAGGACGCGATTACCGTTCGCTCGTTTGTGGCGTTTGTGATTTCTCTTAGAGCGATGAGCCATGGGTGTGGCCAAGACTGCGTTTCGAGGCGTCGCTCCATCTCCTGAAATGACACCCAGTAGCGTGGCTCGACTTCAAAAGATGGATCGCCCTTCATTCGCTCAGGCGAAGGAGAGCTAACCTCTCCGCCCGCAGGATACGTCACCCACCGATGATCAAATTGGTGAAATGTCTTGGCTTCGAATAGTGGTGCTTGATCTTCGTCCCGCCTCGCAGACTCTAGAATTGGCAAACCGTGCCTGCTTAAGCTCCGTCTAACACCGGAGTGGCTGCGACCGTTAGAAAATCGACCGGATTCAATTTCCGTTAGCAAAGAGAAGTGTTCGGCATCTTCTCCCATGTTCCAGAGCCGCGTGTGGAAATCTACACTCCACGGATTTCTATGATTGTTGCCTTCAAGAATGAAAATGGAGGACCTACGGAACATCTGCGCTGTCAGTTCTGCATCTCGGCGCGAGCGGAAGACGGGCGCAGTGCGGGTATTAGGATTGATTGTGGCAATCTGCTCAGGTGAAAGGGTGAAGTTTCGCTCGGGCTCGGCAATCTGACCGGGGTCAGTCAGGAAAAACGCAAAGCGTGCTTCAGGCTCGTTCCGGCCTAGAGTCAGCAGACAGAATTTCATGCGACTGTCGACGGCTGGAAAGAGACGAGCGCGATTCTCGAAATCCACTAAGCCCGCCAGCCTCTTCTCTTCCACCAAATAGGCAAAGAAAGGTGCAGTCGAGGCGTCGGTGGCTACACCAGTAGGAACAATCACTCCAGCACGACCCTTTGGGCCAAGCAGTGCGGCGAACAGTTCAGCAAAAAGACCGTAGGTGTTGACCTTACCCCGGGCAGTCAGGTCAAAGCGCCCTGACGCTCGAGCAAACTCATTGATTGCTTCCGATGACCTCTTCGCCGAGACGAATGCCGCATAAGCGCTAGGGTCGGTCTGAGCCAGCGTATCGATAGCCTTCTTCCGCTTAGCCCCAGTTAAAGCAGCAATCTCAGACCTTCGAGTGGCAAAATACTCTTGCTCGGAAAGCTGAAGAACCTCCCATGGTGGGTTTCCGAGCACAACGTCGAACCCCCCACGTTGCATGACGTCCGGGAATTCTAGAGGCCAGTGAAATGCGCGAGCATTGCGTGTTGCTTCCGCGGCCGCACTGAGCAACGGTTCAAAGGGCCGTACCTCCCTCAGCCATTCCCAGATAGTGCCCGAAGTCGACACTGTCTCTGCTCCCCGGCGAGGCATTCCGTCAGGCCCCGCATACGGCCCACCTTTCGTCTTCGGCAACAGAAACGCCGACACGTTGAGATCGCATGCCGTTTCAAGTTGCCATGCGACTGCACCTTGCTTGGTCAGCGCACGTAGTCTTGCAGACTTGGCTTCAATCTCGTCGACGGTATTTTCCGGCATAGCGCGAAGCGCCTCGAAATCGCGCGTGACGTCTCTTGCACGGCTGAAACCGAAGCCTTCGGCGATACGATCTTTTTCTGCTTTCTCCAGGTTGTTCTTTCGGGCGTAGTATCTTGCTACCTCTTTGTTGTCGCCGGCGAGCTCCTTGAACGCAGCATCCGGAATACCCTGCTCCAGCACCTTTAAATCGAACACGCCAAAAAGAGAGTCGCCGCAACGGATCTGCGCATCGAAGAAGCCAAGCGGAAGGCCAGGGTCCACCGTCTCGATCCAGAGAGCGACCTTGGTGAGTTCAACCGCCATCGGGTTGCGATCGACACCATAGATGCAGCAGCGGGTGACATCACGCAGCGCATGTCGGAAATCTGCAAGCGAGGGTGTGCCCTCCGCTCGAATGCGGGCAAGACGAGTAGCGATTCGGCGGGCAGCGGCTAGCAGGAAGTGGCCCGATCCGCAGGCGGGGTCGATGACGCTGAGCTTCAACAAGGCTTGGGCTGGGTCGGCGGCTTCCGCCTCTGTCTTGTCGAGAATAGGATCGAGCGCTGTGTCGAGGAGTGCCTGCACGAGGCTGTCCGGCGTGTAGTAGGAGCCGGTGGTTTTGCGCTGGTTACCCTTCTGCTCAGTGGCTTCCGAGGCGAAGGTGAGCGTCTTGCCGTCGTCGCCAAGCTGCGGCTGGAGTTCGAGCAGGGATTCATAGACCGAACCCAGCTCCTCGGTTTCCATCGCGCGCCAGTTCACCGGCACCATGCCGGTTTTTTCGGATAGCCAAGACAGGCGGTACAGCGTTTCCATGAAGGCGCGGTTGCGCAGCCGCGCAGTTTGGAGATGCGGCAGCTTGTCGGCGCTGAAAAGACCGCCGAGCGCCGGAAGGCTGAGCGCCTCCTGCCCATGCGTAAGCGCGCGGAATACGACCTTGATACCCTCGTAGCGGTCATGGTGCTTGTCCCAGGTGGCCGCGCGCGCCGCCTGTGCCCGAAGCGCAGCGAGGCTGTAGCCTTCGGCGTAGAGCATTCGGGCGTCCGGTTTTGCCGTCTCGGGGTGAAGCAGGTTCCGGTCTTCAGCCACCATTAGGAAGATGAGGCGATAGACGAGACGGAGAAGCTCGTTGAACCACTCGGTCAGATTGACCTCGCCAGATTTCAGGCGTGCGGCGAGGTCGGGGTTGGCTTCGAGGAAACCCGAGCCGAGCGTCTTGAGCGCGGCTTCGACCTGGGTCGCCAGCCGGTCGCGGGCAGCCTCGCCTTCGCGTGAGCCGGCCTCGCGCCAGCGTTCGAGCGCGCAATCGGTGACAGGTGTGCCAGCGACCCCGAACCGGGTGCGGTGGATCAGCGACCAAAGGACCGCGAAGGAGGCGGCATCCTCGTTAATGAAGATCGCGGTAAGATCGGCTTCGATGTAGGCGGGACGGGTCAGCGAGGCGTTGTCCCGCATGAGGCGGATCACCGCTCCATTCGTGACCAGGCCCCAAAGCGCGACATCGCTGTCGTTGAGATAGTCCTGAAGCGCAAATGCCGGGGACCGCGAACGGTCGGTGGAAAGCGTCGGGCTACGTCGGTCGAGCTTTTCCTCGGACGGCGGCACGACCACGATGGGAATGCGACCTCCGGCGAGCAAGGAGATCGCGTCATCGGCCGGACCGAGATCGTCAAAGCCGAAGGTTTCCGTCAGGAATGCCCTCACGAAGCGCCGCGTCACCTCCACTGAGGGATTCTCCAGCTTCGCGAAGTCGTCGAAATGGGACTGGCCGACACGGAAGGCGGTCGAAATCTCCTCCCGGATCGTCAGCCCCTTGCGGATCCGGTAGTCCTCCTCAGTCTGTTCGGAGGCTTGTCGCCGGTCGATGCTGGCGACCATGGCCGGAGCAATGAGATTGCCCTCGAGGGTGAGCGAGGGCCAGGCCGACACGTCAGTGACAGGCTTGCGCGCCATAGCTCAGGCCTCTCCCGGCATCAGCACGAAGAGGCCAATCACATCTGGTGGCAGGATGGCCTCCACCGTGACGCGCGAGGCGGAGCCTGACGCGACGCGGATGCGGGCATGGTCTTGCATCAACTCTTGCGCGCGTGATCGGACGAAATCGGCGATCGGTCCGTCGAGCAGACCAGGCAAATCTTCCTTCGCCTTCGCAATAAACCTGTCGCGCGCGACGGGTGCCAGATCGGACGTCGCTGGTGTGTTCAGCCATTCCCACGCGGCTTCTCCAACCGCCACCATCCGGTCGTTCTGGATCGCGACTAGGGCCGCTTCCTCCGCCAGCAACAACCGCTCCTTGCGAGAATGGACGGTGAGCTTGAAACGGATACGTAGCAGAGCTAGGCGGGTCACTTGCTGGACGGCGGCGGTTGGCCAGGCGCCGACCCGGCCGATGCCGAGACTCGACAGGGATTCGGGATCGAGCGAAGCCTCGACCAGCGCCTCGGCAAGGGTCGCCGTCAGGGGATGGGTCCGGGTGAGTAGCGCAGTGCCTGAGGGTGCCGGCTCGACCGTCGCCAGACGCACCGATCCAGTCAGGTCATGCTTCTTCAACCGCTCGCGCAGGCCGGCATCAAGCGCGTCGACATGTGCCAGAAGCACCGTTTTCCTGGTCTCCAGAGGTACTCCGAAACGCGCCATCGCTCGTTCGACGAAGAGCCTTGCTTCCGCCGGCGAGCCGAGGAGCGTACGCACCTTCTCCCATTCCGGCGCGACTTCCTGCGGCTTCATGGCGTTCTGGGCGAAACGCGCGCGGGACCGCTTCTCGTTTTCGGAAGCGTCGCGCCACCGCGCCTCCATGACCTTGGCCCCGTCTTCGAGACGAAGATCAAGGGTAAGCTGAGGGGATACGCCGTGGCGCAACATCATCGATGCCATCAGCGCATCCGTCACTGGCCCTCGTTCCTCAGGAAGTGGCACAGTCACGCCCGTAGCTTTGCGGATATCTTCGGCCTTACGAAGGATCACTTCGAGCACCGCGCCGTCTATGGCGCTGTCCGGCGAGAACATCATGATCGACCGGACGAGTTCCGCCGGCTGGCCGAAGCGGTCTACCCGGCCTTCACGCTGCTGGTGCCGGGTCGGGTTCCATGACAGGTCGTAGTGGACGACTGTGTCGAAGAGCTGCTGAAGGTTGATACCTTCGGAGAGGCAGTCGGTTGCAACAAGGATGCGCTGGATCGGCTTTTCGTCGTCCGCGGTAGCCATGTCGGCGACACGATCGCGGCGCTCGTCAGGCGTAAGAACGCCGGTTACAGCTTCAATGGTCAGCTTCGGGAAAGCCTTGCGCAGGCCATCGCGGACATGCTCGGCCGTCGCCAGGTAGCGACAGAAGACGACGGGATTGGCACCTTTCTTAATGAGGGGCGTCAGCGCGTCGACCAAGGCCGCCAGTTTCGAATCGGGCTTGCCGACCAATTCCTCGGCACGCTTTACCAACGCAAGTAGCTCCGGATCGGCATCGAAGGCCGTGCCCGGTTCGAGATCAACCGCGTCCTCGTCGTCCCCGTCATCATCATAAATCTGCGGTTCGAGGCGCTCGCTCTCGCTCGACATCCGGTTTCGCAGCGCGCTCAGGGCTGCCGCTGGCGACGAGCCTACGCAGCGCATCAGGGCCAGCGTGCCCCAAAAGGCCAGGCGCCGCTCCCGCTGCCCGGATCCGGCCCGGGACACGATCCCAAAGCAGTAACCGAGTACGACTTCTTGGAACGCGCGATGGGTGTCGGACAAACGATAGGCGAATTCCGTAGTCTCATGCTTCGGGAAGGCGCGATCTTCGTCCCAATCCCCCGAGACGAGATCGATACGTCGTCGCTGAACGAAGTGCCGGGCCAGACGCTCGCGATACCGCGTGTCCTCGAAATCCATCGCGCCGAATGAAGGGTCGACCAGGAAGAGAAGACGGGCGAAAGCTTCTTCGTCCCCGGAATGCGGCGTCGCGGTCAAAAGGATCATCCGCTGCTCGGGATTCCGGGCCAATCCCGATAGAAGCTCGAAGCGTTGCTGCCGGCCACGGTGCGTGCCCACGCAGGCATGGGCTTCATCGACGATGACGAAATCCGGACAGGCGCGCGCGAAGCCTTCGCGGCGCTTCTCGGCCTTGATGTAATCGAGGCTGACGACCGTGAAGGGATAGGCGCCGAACAGCGTCTGAGCGAGGGGCAGTCCGCGCTCCAGTCGGCTAGCGGTGCCTGATGTGACCGGGACGGCGTCAATCCCGAAGCGCGACTTCAGCTCCCCAACCCATTGCTCGACGAGATGCGGCGGGCAGAGCACCGAGAACGCATCCACCTCACCCCGGTCCATCAGCTCGCGCAAGATCAGGCCAGCCTCGATCGTCTTGCCGATGCCGACGTCGTCCGCGATGAGAAGGCGCGGCATCGGCATGCGAAGCGCCATGAGCAGGGGCACAAGTTGGTAGATCCGCGGCTCGAAAGCGAGCTGCGCGGCGGACCGGAAGGGGCCCGCACCGCGGCGCAGTGTCAGACGCATCGCATCCGCGAGCAGGGCCGCTTTCGCCTGGACCGTTGTAGTGGCATCGGCAGGTAGATCGAAACGGGCGGGTTGGACCGGGAGTATCTCGAGCTGCGGGTCGAGGATGACCGTATCGTTCTCGCTACCCGAGAGGGGACGAAGCGCGAGAATGCCGTCCTGCGGCGACGGCAAGGCGACCCATTCGCGCCCGCGGGCGCGAACCAGATCTCCAGGGGCGAAACTCATCGTCATTGGGGTGTCTCTCCGAACATCGAGACCATCTCGTTCGGAACACCTGCCGCAGCCGTTTCCGGCAATTCGAACAGCGTCCAACCTTTGGCTTCAGCTTCCTGACGCGTCGCCTCGGCCGATGGAGAGACGCAAGCGGCGACGAAGTGACTGCGCCATGCGAAGCTCATCTCCTGATCCAAAAAGCAGACAGGGGAGCCGTCCGGGGGCGGAAGCCCAGCGTCCTTGAAAGCTTTCGGCCATCCTGCACCATCGGCTGACAGCCCCGGCGCTGTAGCAAGCACCACCTGCCCGCGCGCCAGATCGACCAGCATCTGCATCGCTTCATCGCTCGTCCGGTCGATCAACTCGTGATCGGGCTGGTTGAAGTAGGAGAGCAAGCAGCGGTAGCATCCGCGAACGCAAGCCTCTCCATCCCGGCTGACGAGTAGCGTGGCGTCGCCTGCTGCTATCGCTTCATCAACCTTGTCGAAGTGCATCAGGGTGAGTGCTTCGCGCGCGACCTTACCCAGCGCTTGCGGATCCTCGATCAGACGGCTCAACACGCCGGCGCCGCCCTCGGTGGCCTCATAGGCCAGAATGGCGCGACGGTTATCGCGGGCGGGCAGCGGCTCGCCGAGAACTTCGCCCTCTTCCAGTTGGAAGACGACCTCGATGCCCCTCATGAGGGCATGCTGAACCGTCGCAATCGTCTCGGGCGCATAGGCCGTAGGCTCGCTGAAACGGAAGAGCAGCGCATTCTTGTGGTCGCGGACGATAGGGACGATCCGAACCGGCCTCACGACATCCGGCGGGACATCGACATCGGGATCTTCGTCGTCCGACTTCGCCCAGTAGCCACTGCGCGGATCGATATGGAAGCCGAAAACGGTCTGATTTGCACGCCGCTTCAGCCCCTTGTTGATGCGGCTGATCTCGGCGCTGTTGGCATATTGCAGGTTGAAAACCGAAGTATCCTCGCAGCAGAAGTCGGCCTCGGTGATCTGCACCCGGCCGTCCCGTCTCGGCCAGGAAAAGACGGTCTGGATGTCAAAGCCCTGCCGGACTCGCTCTTCGTCATTGGCCGTGATCCGCTCAGCGGGCGCAGCCTCGACGTTGTCGATCCTGAGCGTCCGCTGCACCGGCACCTCGCCCGCCATCGGACTGTTGCAGGCGTGGCAGCGCTCGACCTCGCTGTCATGACAGGCGCCGCAGTTCGAGCAGATGTAGATGTCTCGCGTAGCGAGTTCCGATCCGTCCCCGGTCCGGACTTCCGGCGGTAGCTTCGCCTTCATGACCCGGTAGGCGCGACCTTCGTGATAGATCAGGCTGCGCGGCCCAAATTCCGAGATGGCCAGGAAGCGGGCGCGCTGAAGGAACGAGCCGGTTTTCCCCTCGCCGGGGATGAAGGCATAAAGTGGAAGCCGTGGGAAATTGTAGCCCGGCAGGAAGCCTTCCGTTGCGAGGTAGCGGTAAGAGTAAAAATCTGAGCCGTTCGAGGCCTTCCCTTGTTCGAGAATGGTGATCTGATCGCTCGCCTGCATCTGCGCCGCCTTGATCCGGCGACGGTCCGCGCCCGAGAGTCCCGTGATCTCCGAACGGGCGTTGGCCTCCATCAACTGCGTTCGAGCCGAGTTGTAGAGTTCCCGCCAACGATCAAAGGCCCGATCGAATTCCAGTGGCGCGCGCTGGGCCACCTGGGTGACGAACTCATCCGGCTCGGTCATCCAGACCGGTTTCCGGCCTTCCACCGAAGTGAGAATTTGATCAAGAATCCGCTTCATCGGAGCATGCGCCGACGTCGCCAGCTCGGGCCGGTCGATTACGTCGTGGATTTCCAGCTTCAGCGGGTAGCCCGTCTGCGTGAGGTCGAGGATCTCCGGGATGTCGGAGGACAGGGCGAGCTTCGTTTCCGCGAGCCACACAGCATGCAGGTGCGAGCGGACGAGTTCTTCATTGGTGATGTCGAGCGCTGGCGGTCGGACAACGCCGGCCACCATCTCGTTGCGCCGCTCGAAGAAATACTGATCGTGCGGCGATTGAGCGGCACAATAGGTCACGATGACGGCGGCCTGTCCGGAGCGACCGGCACGACCAGCGCGTTGGGCATAGTTTGCCGGGGTTGGCGGCACGTTTCGTAGATAGACGGCATTGAGCGCCGAGATGTCGACGCCAAGCTCCATGGTAGGCGAACAGAATAGAGCTGGCAGAAACTGCTCTGACTCTCCTGCCGCCTTGAGATCGGCGACATTGCTGGCGAGGTTCTCCCGATCTTCCTTCTCGAAGCGGAAGCGCCACTCGCGCCATTCGCGCTGTCTTTGGGCCACCTGGGCCGTGTGCTCGCGGCCTTCGAGCCCCCAGAAGCTGCTCTTCCCAGCCTTCAGATCGGCAGCGATCTCGCTGTAAAGATCGTGAAAGTAGCGATTTCTTTGCGCCGTGCCCGTCCGGACCGCTTCGCCGGGTACGATACGAACGGCTGACGGCGACAAACGCCACCCCTGCAGATCCGCTTCTATATCGACACGCGCCACGAGACCCTCACGGGCGAGGAGTTCCATCAGGCCGGTCATGACCGTCAGGTAGTCCGCCCTGCCCAGTTTGGTCCCCATGACGCTAGTGCGATTGATGAGGCGCGCGATACGGGAATTGTGCCCAGCCCGAACGATTGTCTGTTCTTCCCGCAGCCCCACGCGGTCCTTGCCAGGCGCTTGCAGAAACAGGGTCGTGCGGCTTCTCGGCGTCTCCTTTGCATCGATGGCCCAGGGGGCCCGCAGAAGATTCCGCGACTTCTGCGCGACGGTGTCGAGGACGGTCAGATCGAGTGCTTCCGTGCCGACAGCCAGACCGTCGAGCATGGCGCCGAGGAGCTTCTTGAACATCTCCTTGCGCTTGGGCACGTCGAGCGCCCCCAAGTCTGGCAGGACGGCCGTGAGGCGTTCTGTATCTTCGGCGATGGCATCGAGCCCGATGAACGCGACATCGATGAGCTTGAGGACAGAGAGGCTTGGGTTGGTGTAGCGCCAGCCCCGACGCAGGTCTGTCCAGAGCCGATGGGCCAGAACCTTCGCAAGAGAACGCTGCGCGTCTTCGCGGATCACAGCGCCGGCCTCGGGATCCAGCATCCAGTGGATGCGTGCATCCTTGTTGGCTGCAGTAAATCCGAGCGCCTTCACGACCCGCAGGCCGAATTCGTCCTCGGCTATGCCATCGTCACCGGCATCAAGTACAGCCCGCAGGATCGCACCGCGCAGGAGACTGACGAATAGAAAGTCGTTGAAGTGGCCCGCCTGAAGGGCAGCGTCCTGCCGGTTGTCGGTGAAGCCGAGGAGCTTGCGCTTCTCTTTGGGAACGCCGCTGCTGCGTCCGTTCATCCACTCCAGCGCAGTCGAGACGAGGAGCGTCGTGGCTGAGCTGCGGCCCTCGCCCGACAGGCCCACGAGCTTGGTGCGTTCCCGCATACTGGGGTGGGGCTGATCGAGGCAGCACAGGCAGAAGCCAAACTTGCCGGGTATGAACCAGAAGCTCTTCCCGGATGAATCGTACCGCCCGTCGGGAGCCACCGTGACCATCTGAGGCATCCGGCGTTTCCTGTTCGCCCGAAGCCGCTCGATGCCATTGCGCTCCTCGCGCCAATCCTCCGGATAGCTCTCGATCTCACCAGTGAAGGCGTAGTCGGGATCCCCGTCTCCCGTAGCGGTCAGATAACCCGCGGCGTCCCCCTCCTGATCATCGAGGGGCGCATCGTCGATGTTCCTCGGCAGAAACAGGATGCCGTCAGCGTCCTCAGTCTTGGTGACGACGTGGACCTCATGTCCGCATTCCCGGCAGAATCTGGTCGGATAGAGGCGATGGCCAGGTGCGCTGGGATCTTCGAGCTGACCTTCGAACAGGACATTTCGGGGCTTCTCGGTCAGCGTGGTGAAAACCTCGCCTGCGCCGGAGATGAACTGGTGGAGCTTGAAAGCCAGGAATGCGCCGGACCCCGTGCCGCCCCGCTCCGCTTCCGGGAGGCTGATGCGGGTCAGGAATGTCTCAAGGCTGGTTCGGCAGGTTTCGACCTCCACGCCGCTGTCTTTTGACAGGAGCGCGATGGCCTCTTCAAAAGGAATTGGCTTCTTGCGCTTAAGCTCCTGCGCGTCATCCAGACCGATTGCCAACTCAGTCCAGACCGCCAGGGAGTGCTTCCTCAGAAGCTCATCGGTCAATACATCTGGAAGCGCGGATGTCAGAACAGACGCAAGCTTCGGCCGCACGTCATCGAGCTTCAGCCCATCGTCCGTTGCCCGTTCAAGCGACTCGTCGATGACCGATTCCGGCCCGATGGACGCCCCGAAAAGACGCGATGCAACGTCGGCCACGGCCTGCGCGCGGTTGGTATCGGATCCTTCATTCGCCATGGTCGCCGAAGTCCCAATGCAGATCGGCGCCTTATCTGGCGTGCAGCGGTCGCGAAGGCGGCGGACGAGAACAGCGACATCGGCGCCCTGGCGGCCACGATAGGTATGAAGCTCGTCGAGAACGATGAAGTCCAGACCGTTTGCGTTCTCTATGACCTTGGTGTCGAGGCTCTCCTGCCGCGTCAGGAGCAGTTCGGCCATCATGAAGTTGGTGAGCAGAATATCCGGTGGATTGTCCGCGATCCGCTGTCGCTCCTCCTGGCTTTCCTGGCCGGTATAGCGCCGCACCACCGGCCGGATCTCTGTAGGCAGGCCGGATTGAGAGATGAACTTTTCGATCTCGTTGATCTGGCTGTTCGCCAGTGCGTTCATCGGATACACGATGATAGCGCTGATTCTACGAGCCTTTCCCGCTTTCCGCGCGCGCACGATTGCATCGACCACGGGTACGAAAAAGCAGAGCGACTTGCCCGAGCCGGTGCCGGTCGTGACCACATAGCTCTGGCCTGCCCGCGCCTTGGCGATGGACTGCGCCTGGTGGCGATGGAACCGCAGAGGCGCCAGTCCGAACCGGAATATTCGGCCCGTCGCTTCGTCGAGATCACCGGAGGCCACCAACTCGTCAACGGTCGGCCCCTGAAGAAACCGAGGGTTAATCGACAGCAAAGCATCTGGCCAGAATCGCCCGGCCTCGTACTGTCGATCGATTTCGGTATGCAGGTCTTCAGACCGAATGGTGCTGAAAGAGCGTGAGAAGCGAGCGTACGAATCGACGAGACGATGACCGAATTCGAACGCCTTCATTCCCATTTCCCCCACAGCTTCGAGCGTGCCGTGCCTCTATGCAGCTCTCCCGCTTATTCGGTTCTTCGCACGTACAAGAGAACCTTATGGAAAAGGTACGAGCTTTGACAGAGCATGCTCATCGACATACTACGCAAAACTTGTAGCGTAGTCCCTTGTTGTGCCTTCGCCAGCACTTTCTCGGGGGGCAAAGTCAGACGCCATCAAAGGAGATGGCGCACCCGACACGATTCGAACGTGTGGCCTCCACCTTCGGAGGGTGGCGCTCTATCCAGCTGAGCTACGGGTGCATCAATGTTCAGATAGTGTCCGAGATCGAGCAGGGTCAATCCCGAATCAGGTAATCGCATCGGCGCAAACGGAGCGGGTTTAGCCCTGCCGATTGTCGCCGTTTGTCCTCCAGAACCTCCTTTCAGCTTGCTTCCGCGGTGCTTCCGCGACCTCAGAACCGATCTTGTTGCGTCCTCCGAGTTTCACCAATCGCTTGGTTTCCCTCGATTTTTTCGACACCCTCGATCAGCAGGCTTGACTTAGCCCTGCCTTCGGAGGGCAACGCTCTATCCAGCTGAGCTACGGGCGCAATCCGTGGAAGGTGGATAGCCGATCCCGGCTGCTTCGGCAACGAGGGATTTTGCGAAGGAGCGGCGCTCTGGTGCGGCAAAGGTCATACGTTCGAATCGTGTCGGGCGCGCCGCGGCTGTGGCGAGCGGGTCGCGAACCGGAAGGGTGTTCGCAACACTCTGAACGAAATCACAGGAGTCTATCGAAACTATCGATGCGGACGGCATCCCAGTCGCGGCGATAGAATGCGTCGAAACCGGCTGAAGCGGATACTTCTCATTGCGCGCTCTGAAGGCGGGCGAGCAACCTCTGCCCTGTCTCATGTTTGCGTTCGGTCGTGAACCGTCCGAAGGGCTTGTCGGCCGCCGATGCATTGACGAAAACCAACGGGCGCCCCTTCCGGGAGGGTATGCTGCCAACCTGAACCAACAGGGGTGCCCGCAGCAGCTTACCCTTGGCGGCCGTGCGGTGTTCGGCAAGGCGTTCCCAGCGTCGTCCCGCCTCGAAGTCCGCGTTCCACGTCTCTAAGTGCCCCCACCCAAGGGACGCCACGACGATGTCAGGTTCGAGTTCATCGATAAGCCATTCGAAGATGTGCCGTCCAACCGTTGTCAATTTCGCGCGCTGCTCAATCGTTAGCTTCGACCATGTAGGCGACGTCGCGATGGGCGAGCACATATCAAGGTGGAGGGCCGTCGAGGCATAGTCTCCGTTCGCCATCTTGCCCCCGTAAGATGCTTCCAGCCCATTGAGCACTGGCTCAAACGAGTTGAACCAGGATCCATACGGATGGCACCTGAAATAGGCGCCGAGCTGCGCCTCCAGTTCTGCTGGTCCCTGAAGGCCCTTGGCTACGTCGAACCGTGGCTTATCGTCGGGAAATTCCCGATTAGAAGGATTGAGGGCGGCGGTCAGCACTCGCAGCGGCGATGCCAGGTAGCGTTTCAAATCGCCGAAATACGGGATGGGTAAGCTGTGCGGGACAACGAAATCGAGTTCCCGCACCTCGGCCAGATGGGCCAGGCAACGGCTGTAGAAGTTGGCATCGAGCAGGGTTTCTCCGCTCATTCCGCCGCCTCAAGTTCGCCGATCAGCGTGATCGGGATATTCGGCTTGTAGTAGAGAACAAAGTCCGCCTTCTTCGCCTTGCCTTGAGTGACTAGCTTGCCGCGCACGACAACGCGGCCCTTGGTGAAACAGACCTCTTCACGGACCTGCACCATTTCGTCCCAGCCGGCGCGTTTGACCGCTGGCAGGATGAACTTCGTGCAGATGTCACGCTCGGTGAGGATCCGCTTATCCATGAGGGTTAGCTGTCTCGCATTTGGCGTGAGGTTGCGCCGAAACAGCAGCGGTGAGGATCAAAATGTTGCTCGCACGAGACAGACAGGTAGCTGCTCACTATGCTCGTCACATGAAGCATGTCCAGCCGGATCGATCGGAATGCGAGTGCCCCTGACTGTCGCTGCTGTTCATCAGGCCATAGCCGAATTCAACAATCTCGGACGCGAGACGTTCCTCCGCACCTACGGTTTCGGCACAGCCAAGGACTACATGCTCCTGGTCGACGGTCGCGAATACGACTCGAAGGCGATCGTCGCCGTCGCCCACAAATACCTCCCCGGCGACGGACGACCGCTGAGGCACGATGAACTGTCGGGTGGCGTTGCCGATGCCGTCAGAAAGCTAACGGAGCTGAATTTTCACGTGGTGCGGCGCTCCGACCGGGTGGACTGGACCTGGGACGAGCATGTGCTCGCGCTGGAGCTCTATTTCGTCAACCCCGCATCCCCTCCCGGTAAGGCCAGTGCCGAGGTTTTGGCGCTGTCACAGCTCCTTCAGCATCTAGGCGACCGGAAAGGTATCGAACGAGGCGAGACCTACCGCAACGCCAACGGCGTCTACATGAAGATGATGAACTTCCGGCGTTTCGATCCCGCGTTCCAGGCGGTTGGCAAGGTTGGCCTGTCTCAGGGCAACAAGCTCGAGGAAGAGGTCTGGGTCACGTTCGCGAACGATCGACAGGCACTGGCTCGGGCGGCAGCCGCAATCCGAACCGCGATCGACGACGTTGCGGTCAGCGTTCAGGATGAACTCTACGAGGCCGAGGAAGGCGGTCTGATCCTGCGCCTGCATCTGTCCCGAGAGCGGAATCGGGCTCTGGTCCAACGGAAGCGCGACCAGGCACGCGAGCGACATGGCCTCCTGGTCTGTGAAGCGTGCGACTTCGACTTCTCAACCGCCTATGGCGAGCTCGGTTTCGGCTTCATCGAGGTGCATCATCGAAAGCCGGTCGCGTCATTGCAACCAGGCGACAGGACGAAGCTGGAAGATCTCGCTCTCGTCTGCGCGAACTGTCACCGGATGCTGCATCGTCGTAACGCGCTGCTCAGCGTCGAAGATCTCCGCGCTATCGTCGGCCAGCCGCGTCGTCGCCTCAGTTCGGACGCTGCATAGGACGCGTTCAGGTGGTCCGTGGCGAGCGTCAGAGCTCTGAACGCAGCTGACCAGCTCGGCGCCGCCGAGCCAGCCAGGGAGCGCCCTTAGTAACCGCGCTCGGCCCGGATCGCGCTGCCCAGCTGATTCACATTGCGCTCAAGGTAGCCCAGGTTTTTGTCGAACCTGGCGCGCAGCTTGTCGTTGCAACCTTCCGGCGGCAGGCTGCGGATCTCCTTGTAACCCGCATCGATCATCTGTTCCTTGGCCCGCCGGCCGCGACTACCGATGCCCGTAGTAGCGACTGACGCCACGTCATTCAAAACCTTGATCGGCAGCTTTGCCTCGAGGTCGCGGCAGACGGTGGCGATCGCCGTGAGCTTGCCCCAGACGTCACTGATCTGGTCGATAGGGCCGTCCGGCTTCGGGCCGGCGTAATCAATAGGCCCGGCGCGGATCTCGCTGCGATCACTAGCCGCTATGGCGTTCATCCGCGCACCTTGCTCCGCGTTACCCGGTCAGTGTCGTCGAGAAGAAGCACCCTGCGATCTAGTGCCCCCTGTATGGCCGGAAAACCTACCCCCCGACGTCCTCCCCCAGAGCGGCCGGCTTCACCACTTCGACCAGAATCGTGGCGGTCCCAGCAACAGGCGCCTCATCTGGAACAGGTTCCGGACTTGGCGCCTCGTGCCCCATCATCATTGCGTAGTGCGCCCCATGGTTCGTTACCTCGAATATCTGCCTGAATACCGCTAGATATCGAGCAACTGTTGCGTCATCTGCCGTAACGTAGAGGTCGTCTGTGAAATTGTGAGAACCGTCATTGATCCATGAAAACAAGGACGCACAGACCTGTTGATCGCGCCCCTCGAACTTCGCGGCCACCGCATCTTTGTCCATATTCCCCAGAATCGTGAAATAGTGCTCCAAGATCCGCCGCAAGACATTTTGGATCGTTAAATTCGATCGATTCGGATTTTTAACCTCCGACCAGAGGAGCTCATATGACGTCCTGATCGGATTCGTTTCATGACTCGAGAGGATCGTCGCATCATTTGCTTTGCGCGCCACCCAGAATGTCTCATGCGCTCGGCGAGTTCCTTGCCGCTTAGGATCGAACGACACCTCCTTGTGGAAATAGATGTTGTGGGTCAGCATGAAGACCTGCTTCACACGCCCGCCGCCTTCTGCTGCCTCGGCCAAAATCCGTTTGATGAGCGAACTGACTATGAAGAGCACGTCGCTGTCGAGGCTGGACACCGGGTCATCAAAAACTACCACTCGGTCGACGTTCACGCCGCTGGCAGTCGTGCTGCCGCCGATCAGGTGATAGAAATACAGGAAGGTGATGAAGCTGCGCTCACCTTCGCTGAGCGTTTCAGTGGCCTCGCTCCCGTCCCCGCGCACAATTCGATAGAACTGGCCTTTGTCGCCAGTGGCAGCTAAATTGAAGCTCGTGAAACCGAATGACGTCAGAGTATTGTTGATCGCCGTCACCGTGGGCTGAACACTAGTCACACCCTTTTCCAGTTCGGCCAACACCGCACGCGCCGCATTCAGATCCGTCGTCTTTGAAACGATCCCCGCCGTAAGCCCGGCAACCGCCTTGTCGAGGCCCGCCTTACCGGAACTGTAAGGCCCAATGATATTCCTGTTCTCTTCGATCAGGCATTTCCAGATTTCGGAAGTCAGCGTCTTACGTTCAGCGACAAGATTGTCGACCAAGGCGTTATGTCGCGCGGTCTGATTGTTCGCACTCTCGATGAGAGCGGCTATTTGCCCGAGCGCCTCGTCGAGGGGCTCCAGCGTGACCGGCATGCTGGGTTCCTTGCGCTTCCGTTCAATGTGGCGCTTGTTGAGCGCGATGAGAGACTGCAGCCGATCCCTCAACGGCCGCAGCGCCTCGATGTCGATATGTGTGGCGCCAGAGCCAAGCGCCACATCGACCACCCCGAGGATCGCGCCAGCGAATGTGTCATAGGCTTGTTCCGTTCGAGCGATCTCCCCGACGTCGGCAACGTATGCTTCGTCGAAAAATGCGTTCAGCTTCGCAAGCAGTTCCGCATCGAGGGCCTTCTGACAAAACGGGCATGGCGCCCCGGCGCCCGCGGCGTATTGGAGCCCCTCTCGAACCCAGTCGCTGCTTCCTAACCGGCGGATAAGTGCGGCTATGTCGATATCTTCTTTGCCGACGACCTTCTTCGAGAGAACCGGACGCTGTTCAAGAGCAAGTAGATCGGCGCCGTTGATTGATTGCAGTATTGGTAAACGGGCAACTCCCTCGGCAAAGACCGTGCGGGCGCGCACCTTCAGATCATCGACAGATTGCAACGCCGCCTGGTTTGCGGCCGCCTCTTCGAGAACCTTGTCGCAGAACCTGGCACGTGAATTACGCACGCCTGAGAACGCTCCCTGGAAATGGGCATCATGGGCGGATTTGATCTTCCAGCACTCCGCCTCGAAGGACTCACGCAAGGCGCGAAGCTCGGCATGTTTTCCCGTTGTGCCGGCGTGATCTCCCAGCGTGGCCTTCAGCTTTCCGATCTGCTCTTCGATCTCCTCAACCTTGCCGCGCGCCTCCTCAATTCTCTCCAAAGTGTCAGTTGCGACTTCACCGAGCGTGAAAATGCCGCGGAGGGGCTGAGAGAAATTGTGAGCAACGAAATCACGATTATAGACGAGTGTTTCTAGCGACCGGCCGTTGCGCCAGGCAATGGTGCAGGATGGATATGAGGCAGGATCAGCAATAACTCGCGATATTGTCGTTTTTCCCGATCCGTTGGCTCCGAACAGAAAGTTGATCGGCCTTAGGCCGTTAAGGCGCTGCGGATCTTCACCATAGGTCGCCACTTTAGCAATGCCGACTTCTTCGATCACGGCTCGCCCCCCGAAAAGAAGACGGCGTGATTGTTTCTGATCTGTTGCCGTCCTTGGTGATTGGGCGTTAATCGTTGAAGAAAATCAATCTCAATATATGGTAACCGGAGAAGCCAGGAGGCATTTGACCGATCAGTTCGCGCCCCGGCGCCGCATCGCCGCGGAAATCCTGATCCGAGGCGTCGGCAGCATGCGACTCTTGACGTGACATAGGTCGGCGAGCGCTTCTTGCGCTCCCTGCGAGAACGCGCCGGATGGACCGGTTCGGGCCGCGGAAACGTATCGCGCGCATTTCAAAGTCGACTGGTCTGCTGCACTGAACCTTAGCGCCTCTCCGCTAAGCTAGCCTGATGACAGTTGTTCGATTCAGAACACGACGGCCAAGACGGGCATTCGATCTACGTCTGCTTGCCGGAGGCGGCGCAGCGGTCGTTACCCTGGCCGCCCTATGCGCCGGCATATGGATCTATCGCGAGCCGCTTAAAGCCGCAGCGCTTCCGAATTGTCAGATCCGCGGAAACATCAGCTCCACCAGCGAGCGCATCTATCATGTTCCAGGCCAGCGATATTATGCCGACGTCGTCGTGCATTGGTGGCGCGGAGAGCGATGGTTCTGCACTGAGGCCGACGCCAAGCGAGCCGGCTGGCGTCGCGCCAGGATCTGACAACCTCAGATGCGCTATCGCGGCCAGCCTCGAGCAGCGCTCCACCGACCGCAGTGACGACGCAGATGCGCCCTAGGATTCGCAGGGAGAGTCACGAGCTGGATCCGCAGCGCTGAGCGCGACCCATGCAGCGCAAACGGGTTGTTGCTGCCGGTGAGCTTCCCTTCGTCCTGGGTTACGGCGAGGCTCCAGATGTTCGTCGTCGGGATTTTCCGGCACCGCAGATATCCGCAGTGAAGGTCCGTCTCGGCATCTATTCGAATGCGGTCATCGCTATCGCGCGCGCCTCTCCGGGGACGCCCTGCAAGCGAGAACCAATCGAAATTTGCGCCCCAGGCTGCGAAATGTCGAAATCAGTGAACCTGCGACATCAGGCTGCAATGCAGGTCGTGTGCCGAGATCTTTTTTGATTTCGGCGTTCCAGGGCAACTTAGGGTAAACTTACGGTCAACCAGCGACTGATTTCATAGAGGTTTCCGCGCTGCGTGGTTTACCTTGCGGGCCGCCCCAAATAGGTATTCTGGTGCCCTCTCGGCATGTTGGTTGACCGCAAGTTGTCCAAATGCACCCTCTTGGTTGACCAGGGTAAACCACGCGCACCAAGCTCGCGTCGCGCTATCGTAGTTGACTTTCCCGGAAGCCAATATCACTGGATCATTGGTGGCCTCCCGAGGGATAGGCCTATACATTTATAGCCATATGCTTAGAGTTGTGTATGCCCGCGACATCGAAACGGCCGGCGATCGCGTTTATCTTTGCCGTTGTCCGCAAGCTCCCTAACTCCGGCGCCGAGCTAGCGACGTTAGCCCCAGTCGCCGAGCAACATCGCCTCATCGCGGTTCAAGTCCAGCGCGGCTTCGTCGGCAAGGGCGCGCGACACGCAGTGACGACGTATCGGCGGCAGCGCTTCGTCGACCATCCCGCGTTCGGTCAAGCATGCGACGACGCAAGGGCGATCAGTGGGACGCTGCTCATCGGCGATGTCTTTGGCAGCATGCGAAACCTGGAAGCTCCGGACGCGATCCATTGCATGAAGGCGCTGGACGCCTTGGAGATCGATGTCATTAACGCGCTCGACGGTCGCATGTGGACGTCATACGCGACCTCGGAAAAGCAGAGTCTATATCGCGCTGAGAAAACTCGCTCCCAATTGAGAGGCGTGCGGATCAAGAGCGGGATGCCGAAGAAGCTTGCGGCCATCTCGATTGCCGATGCTCACCGGAGACAGAAGCGCGCTGCAACCACGCTGCAAAAGAATGCCTATAGACGTGCACTCGCGTTGAAGGAAGTCGTGAGCGAGATCCTGTCCAGCACCGGCGCCGAGTCGATCTCGGCCAGCGTTCTTGCAAAAGAACTCAACACTCGAGGAATTCGTTCTTCTCGGGGAAAAAATTGGTCGCCTACAACTGCTGACCGTCTCTGGACACGTTTGAAAGAGATGGAAAAGCTCGATGACCCCTCGTAGGCGTCAGGTAATCGTCGATCAGCTCCTTCCAGAGAAGACTTTCTCCCTCCAAAACCTGCTACCAAAAGTGGTGGCAGGTGAGAGAGAGATTTCCTTCCGTCGAAGTGGCTGGAGAACCTGACAGCAGCTACGCTGCAGCCTGGTGGCGTCCATTGACCAGGCATGCGGTTCCGAATCTCGATCCTTTCGGATCACGCGGTTATCGAGACGAATCTCGAAGCCTTCTGATGCTGCACAGCACTCAACAGCACCAGAAGCGGAAGATGCGGCCGAACGCAGAGCTTCCGTCTTTTTTGCGCGTTTGCAGCGATCTGCTGCCGGTGCAACCTGCGCCTAGGCGTCCTACCTCTCAGTAGGGGAGCGCTAGCCCGATATCCCGTTCGGTGTGGCGCCTCATAGCGACCGTCCTGTATTCGGTGCGCCGTTATTTCAAGGCCACTATGAGATCCCCGAGGAGATCTGTTAGCGCAAATATTGTATCAGTAGGGGCGCGGCGTGTCGGGCACTTTAACATCGCAAGCTCCGATTAGGCTCTACCGACACATTTCCGCGGCGATGAGCTCGTCGAGCTTCATGAAGAATGGCGAGATCCCGCTAACCACCAGCTTGTCGCCCTCGATCCGGAGCGTCGCGCTGTAAGATTGAAACGCCCTCGTGCCCGTGTCGCGGTTCATTGGCACCATCGCCCCGCAGACCTTACCCTGTTCTCCGGCTCCTCTTGGGAGGCGCAGCGTCTCGATGTCGAGGCGGAAGCTGTCAGCGTTGAAAATCCAATTGTGAGCGTCTCTGTTGACCAGCACCAGGACGTCGGCGCTGGTGAAATCGCGAGCCTGTGAGGGGCTCGCCACGAGCGAAAGCGTTACTGCGACTGAAGCGAGGGCGGATCGGAAGGCGCGTGTCATGTCGATCTCCAGGTGGTCGAGATCACGCGTCTATCGGAGCACCGGATCGGCACTAGCCCTGCGGCTTGGGAAACAGGTGGGAGGTTGCGGTAGTCATGGTGCGCCGGTGAGCATCGTAAATTTCGGCGCCGAATGATTGGTGATTACGCGGGCGCGCGAATCGCTTACCCGCGCTGGCACGCTGATCCTGGGGGGGCATCATGGCTTATAGAATTGGGGGAGCGGCCCTCCTGGCCGCTGTCATGAGCGGCTGCGTCTCGTCGCAGCCTGGCGAGCCCATCGCAATGTTTCGCCTGCCTGTGACCGGCCAGTTCGGCGCGATGCCAGCGGCGGGCCAGATTACGGCGTTCAACAACGGCGTCGGAACGTTTTGGGTTCAGACGCCAGGCGACGCGCGCTGCTCGGGGGAGTATCAGGTGCGCGACCCCAATCCGGCTCTGGTGCTCGCCGGCAAGTGCTCGAACGGGAAGAGCGGGCAGATCGTCGTTACCCGCACGCCGGATCTGATGTCTGGATCTGCGATCGTGAGGCTGAGCGACGGCACGCGGGGCCAGTTCGTTTTCGGCAACCTCACCTATGCGCAGACCTTTGGGCAGGGTGGCGCGGCCGCCATCCGCTAAATCCAAGCGGCAAGGGGGTCAGCCATCCACGCCCTGTCGCAAACAGGCAAGGATAGAGCGTAGGAGGCCGGCAGATTGCCTGCATCCTGTAGCGCATGAACGCGTCAATCTAGGACTTCGACTTCCAAACCTATCCCAAGCGCGCAACAAGATCAGCGGCGCGCAAATGCGCGTAGCGGGCGAGCATGCGCAGCTCGCGATGTCCGCTTATCGTAGACACTTCTACGACGTTCAGGCCCTTCTCGAACAGGCGCGACACGGCTTCGTGGCGCAGATCGTGAAAGTGCAGACCGGAGATTTCAGCGCGTCCGCACAGATGACCCCAGGCTTGAACAACCGCGCTCTCGCTGGTTGGGAGCACTCGACCAGTCGACGGGCTTCCCTGGCCTTCCCAGAGTCGCTGGAGAACGTCTCGGGCGCGGCTGGAGAGGGGCACGTCGCGAGAGTCGCCGTTTTTGGTCAGGGGCAGGTGAGCAATGCGGGCGTCGAGGTCGACGTGCTCCCAGTCCAGGCTCAGCAATTCACCGCGGCGCATGCCCGTTTCGATGGCGAGCACGATCAGGTCGCGCATGTAGATGTTTCTACCGCTGTCGGCAGCGTCGAGCAGACGTTGCTCCTCGTCATCACGAAGGCGTCGATTGCGACCTCGAGGTGGACTTGGGCGGCGCACGAGCTTCGCGGGATTGCGATGCAGATAGACGTCCCAGTCCCGCATCGCGGTGTCGATCGCGTGTGAGATCGTGTTCAGCTCGCGGATCACGGTCGACGGCGACACGGTCTTGAGACGCTCGTCGCGATAGGTCGCGAGATCCGAGGTAGAGAGCAGCGCGAGCGTGCGATGGCAGATCGGGCGACGCAGCAATGCCTTGATCCGCGAGATCTCGGTGTGAGCGCTGCGCTTCCTGGGCGAGATCTCGACCATGTAGCGCTCCAGGATCGACCGGAGTGTCGTAGATTCAGCTACACGCGTGTCGGGCAGCATGCCGCAGCGGTCGAGCTCACTCTCTAGGGAACGGGCCCACTTCTCGGCGTCGGCTTTCTGATCGAAGCTCTTTGCTCTGGGCGCCATGCCGCGACGGCGAATTTGCGCCTGCCATCTGCCCCGGAGCTTTCTGATCGTCGCCATTGCGGACCTGCCTCGTTCGTCCAATGACTAAAGGACGCCTGCAGTGGCCCGCCAAGGAGGTTTCCAGGCGCGGCGCGGAGAAATCCGAGCTGGATGTGGCGCAGGTGTGCCGCGGCGCGAACCGCGGAGAGTCTGGCGTCTTCCGATGCCTGAAGGATCAAAGGCTTCCGGCGATCAGTGCGGCCATTGGGCGTGCCTTTCGTAGGCAACGCTCTCTCAGGCGCCGGCGGGGATGATAACTTCGTCAGGCGCATGCGGACCTGGCACGAGCCCAGCGGCGACGATCCCGCTCGCACTGAGGACGTGCTTTTCCTGGTCATCGAAAAAGATATGCGCTCCGGTCGCTCCTAAAATCGGCCCCTTCTCATGGGCGCCGACAAAGTGCGCTTCGTCTGCTGGCGTGCCCCATGCTCGAAGCGTATGAACCACCCGTTCATGTGATGGCGCGTTCCTGGCCGTAACGATGGCGATCCGGACACGGCTGATGCCATCGGGGCGCATGTAGAGCGACCGGATTCGCGACAACTTGACGAGGAAGTTGCCGAACGGTCCACGGTTCATTGGGACACGAGCATTTTTTGTCTCGTGCTGGAGAAAGCGCTCCAAGCCATGCTTCTTATAAATCTCGTCGGATTCCTCGCTAAAAATTACCGCATCGCCGTCGAAGGCAAAGCGGACTTCATTGGACGGACCGTCATGGAGTTGGGTCGGAGCGCGCGCGAGGCGGGCAGCCGCCGTCCGTCCGGTAATGGCAGCGCGGACATCGGGAGCATCGTTGGAAAGAAACAGGTCAACGCCCCAGGCGGTTGCGAACGGAGCCAGTGGTCGCCCGCTTGTGAAGCTACCGTGTGTGCACGGCGGTGAGAAAACCATCCAGTGAAGCGCCGGCGCTTGTGCGGGCGCGGGCGGTGTAAAAGTCGTCCACTGGATAGGCTGGCCCCTTTGGGGTCGGCGAGGATGTTCGCTGTGGAGGTCTACGCGGCGGTTCGCGATTTC
>NZ_JAFKHE010000003.1 GCF_017307495.1 Devosia sp.
GTCAAAGCGCCTTCTGGAGTTCGGGCAGGATTGTGAAGAGGTCACCGACGAGGCCGTAGTCGGCGACCTGGAAGATCGGTGCCTCCTCGTCCTTGTTGATGGCGACGATGACCTTGGAGTCCTTCATGCCGGCAAGATGCTGGATCGCGCCCGAGATGCCGACGGCGATGTAGAGGTCGGGAGCGACCACCTTGCCGGTCTGGCCGACCTGCCAGTCGTTCGGCGCATAGCCGGCATCGACCGCGGCGCGGCTCGCGCCGACCGCCGCACCCAGCTTGTCGGCGACCGGCAGGATCACCTCCTGGAACTTCTCCGACGAGCCCAGCGCGCGGCCACCCGAGATGATGATCTTGGCCGAGGTCAGCTCCGGACGGTCGTTCTCCGACAGCTTGTTCTCGACGAAGGTGGAAAGCCCGGGATTGGCCGCCGCCTTGATCGTCTCGACAGCCGCCGAGCCACCCTCGGGAGCCGCCTGGAAGGCGGCGGTGCGCACCGTGACAACCTTCCTGGCGTCGGTCGACTGCACCGTCTGCAGCGCATTGCCGGCATAGATCGGACGCTTGAAGGTGTCGGGCGAAACCACCTCGATGATCTCCGAGACCTGGGCGACGTCGAGCAGGGCCGCCACGCGCGGCATGACGTTCTTGCCGGCCGAGGTGGCGGGCGCCACGATGGTGTCGTAGCCACCGGCCAGATCGACGATCAGCGCCGCGAAGGGCTCGGCCAGGCGCTCGGCGAGCTCGTCGGCCTCGGCCAGCAGCACCTTGCGCACGCCCTTGAGCTTCGCGGCGGCGTCGGCGGCCGCCTTGGCGCCCTTGCCGGCCACCAGCACGTCGACATCCGAGCCGATCTGCAGCGCAGCCGACAGGGCCTTCGCGGTCTGGTCGGAAAGCGATGCGTTGTCGTGTTCGGCGATAAGGAGAATTGCCATGTCTTTGATCCTTTCCGAACCTTAGAGGACGCCGGCTTCGTTCTTGAGCTTGTCGACCAGTTCGGCGACGCTCTTGACCTTGACGCCCGCCTTGCGGCCGCCCGGCTCCTCGGTCTTGACCACCTTCAGCCGCGGCTTGACGTCGGCCCCGAAGTCGGCAGGGCTCTTCTCGTCCAGCGGCTTCTTCTTGGCCTTCATGATGTTGGGCAGCGAGGCATAGCGTGGCTGGTTCAGCCGCAGGTCCGCCGTCACGATGACCGGCATCTTCAGATCCACCGTCTGCAGGCCGCCATCGACCTCGCGCGTCACCTTGGCATGATCGCCGGCAAGCTCGATCTTCGAGGCGAAGGTGCCCTGCGCCCAGCCCAGCAGCGCGGCCAGCATCTGGCCCGTCTGGTTCGAATCGTCGTCGATCGCCTGCTTGCCCAGGATCACCAGGCCAGGCTGCTCGGCCTCGACCACGCCCTTCAGCACCTTGGCGACGCCCAGCGGCTCCACCGCCTCGTCGGTCTTGACCAGGATCGCGCGGTCGGCGCCCATCGCCAGCGCCGTGCGCAGCGTCTCCTGCGCCTGCTGCGGGCCGATCGACACGACGATGATCTCTTCCGCCTTGCCGGCTTCCTTCAGCCGGATCGCTTCCTCGACCGCGATCTCGTCAAACGGGTTCATCGCCATCTTGACGTTCGCAAGCTCAACGCCCGAACCGTC
>NZ_JAFKHE010000030.1 GCF_017307495.1 Devosia sp.
CCGCGTGCCATAGGCCCAAAACCCCGATCGGCCGGCGAGGCGTGAGCCTCATTCATTCTGCGGACTACCGCGAGGGGCAAAGGCCCCGCCGGCCCGTTCGCTTCATCCCCCGCAACGGGGATGGCTCTTTGACAAACTCCGAAGCCGCACGGCTGTCGGAACAAATCAGCACGCCCGGTGCGCGTAGCTCCCCCCACCCAGTTCCGCTTAGGTCCTCGGTGATGCGAGGGCACACGACCCACTCTCAGCCCAGTCGGGCGGCCACGCCTTCCGGGTCATCCGTCGTGATCTGGTCCACCTTCAGGGCCAACAGCCGCTCGATCACCGCCATGCCCTCGTCGTCGGCGCGCCGGACCGTGTAGGCGTCGATGCGCCGACCGTGCCTGTGGAACGCGGCGATGATGTCGAAGCCATCCTTCTCGGCCTCCAGCACCAGCCGGTATTCAAGATAGTCGAGCTCGGACTTCGGTGAAGCGGCCACGGCATCGGCGACGAACGCGGCATAGTCCCGCGTCGCGCTCAGCCGTTCGAGCGCCCCCTTGTGGCAGGGGTCGTAGCCGATCCTCAGCCCCGGCACGTTCTCGCTCAGCAGCCGAACCGATTCCGCGTCGCCCGAGGACAGGATGAAGTGTCGCGCCACCGGACCGAGCGCCTTGCCGAATTTGGCGATGGCCTCGGCATTGAGCGCTGCTGCGTCCTCCTTGTAGTCGAGCTGCAGCAGTCCTTCGGGATGCGCCCCGTCTTGCGCGATCAGCGCCGCGAGGTCTTCGAGCAGCATCACCCTATCTGCGATTGGCCGGCCCTCGTTGTCGCGCAGGTGGAGTTCGCGCAGCACCGCTGCCGGCGTCTCGCGCACGAGGCCGGTGCCGGTGGTCTCGCCCTCGAGCGACAGGTTGTGCAGAACGGCAAAGCCGTTGTCGGCGTGGATGACGAGGTCGACCTCGACACTGGCGCCCAGCTTCATCCCTTCGATGATGCGGCGGCCGGTGAAAACCGGGTCGCTGGCCTGACGCCGTCCGCGGTGCCACTTGAAGAATGTGCGGTGCCCATTGCGGGTCACCGAAATAGCGTCGGTCATGCTGAAGTCCCGGAGCGGTAGACCACCGCGTTGTCGCGATAAGCGGCGAAGGCCTGGGGTGTGAGCGTGGCGGCCCGCACGTTGGTCCAGGCCCGGGCGTCGCGTACCGTCGCCTTGAGCCTGAACCCGTCCGGCAGTTCGAGGTCGATGATGGCGTGGGCGCCATAGTCGGTGACACGGTGGATGCGCGGGCCGTCGACATTTGACGACGGCTGGATGCTCAAGGCCTCGGGCCGCACCGCAAGCACCGCCGGCCCGTCGGCGATCGGCAGCGGCTGCGAGAAGCCGGCGCGCGAGAACTGGCCACCCGACACGTTGCCCTCGATCAGGTTCATGGTGCCGATGAAGCCCGCCACGAACGGCGTCTGCGGTTCGCGATAGAGTACGTCCGGCGCCGCAACCTGCTCCATCCTGCCGTCCCGCATGACAACGATCCGG
Source organism: Devosia sp. (assembly GCF_017307495.1). GTDB lineage: Bacteria > Pseudomonadota > Alphaproteobacteria > Rhizobiales > Devosiaceae > Devosia_A. Next base: position 1,517 of record NZ_JAFKHE010000030.1, read on the forward strand.
TCGGCCATGCTCAGCGCCTCGTCCTGCCCGTGCGTAACGAACAGCGTGGTGATCTTCAGCCGCTGCTGGATATCCCGAACCTCTTCGCGAAGTCGCTCGCGCAAGTGCTGGTCGAGACTCGCAAAAGGCTCGTCGAGCAACAGGATCTTGGGTTCCAGCACCAGCGAGCGCGCCAGCGCCACGCGCTGCTGCTGCCCGCCCGAGAGCTGGTTGGTCGCCCGGTGGCCGAAGCCGCCGAGCCCGACCAGCTCCAGCACCGCCTCGACCTTGCGCCTGATCTCGGCCTCCGGCAGGCGCCTCAGCTTCAGCCCGAAGGCGAGGTTCTTGAACACGTTCATGTGCGTCCACAGCGCATGGCTCTGGAACACCATGCCCGTCGGCCGCTTCTCGGGCGGCACACGCGTGACGTCCTCGCCGTCGATGGTGACGTGGCCGGAGGTCGGCGTCTCAAACCCGCCGATCATCCGGAGCAGGGTGGACTTCCCCGAGCCCGACGGTCCGAGCAGGCAGACCAGTTCGCCGTCGCCGACGGTCAGGTTGAACTCGTCCACGGCAGTGGTGGTCGAGAACCGCTTGGTCACGTTGTTGATGTCGAGTACGGACATGTGGGAGTCAAACCTCTCTAGCGGCTCTGCTCCCCTCCCCCATGAGGGGAGGGGGTGGGGGCGGGGGTCCATCGGTGATCACAGGACCACCCCCTCCCTCGGTCCCTCCCGTCAAGGGGGGAGGGAGGCGACGACTGGACCATCATCACTAGGCGCCAAAGCCGCGGGCGAAGCTGCCCGAGCTGATGACGCGGCGCGCGAACAGCAGCGCGATGAACGAGGGGACCCACAGCAGCACGGACAGCACCGCGCCGAACTGGATCACCGGCTGGTTGTTGATGAAGCTGATCATCAGCACGGGCAGGGTCCTGATCTGCGGCGCGCCGATCAGCCAGGCGCCCTCGGTCTCGTAGAACGTGCCGACAAAGCTGAGCAGGATGGCCGCCGCGATGGTCGGCCCGGCCTGGGGCAGGGTGATCGACCAGAACACGCGCATTGGCGAGGCTCCCACGTCGCGCGCCGCCTCCTCCATGCGCCGGTCCACCGCCTGGAACGCCGCTACGGGAATCCAGATCATGAACAGCAGCGTGCCCACCAGTTGGATCAGCACCACGCCCCAGAACGTGCCGATCAGGTTGAGCTGCAGGAAGATGCCGGCGATGGCGACCAGCAGCCCGAACTTGGGGAACGCATGACCCGCGAGGAACGAGAAGAACAGGATGTTCCGGCCGGGGAAGTCGAGCCGCGCGAAGGCATAGGCGGCCGGCAGGCAGATCAGCGCCGACAGCAGCGTCACCACCGTCGACAGGCTGAGGCTGAGTGTGATCGAGCTCCAGACGTCGGCCCGCGCCAGCGTCATCTGCCAGTACTTGATCCCGAACTCCTGCGGGATCACCGAAGGAAAGCGCCACACATTGGTGAAGGCCCACGTTCCGACCACGATGAGCGGGAACACGATCACCAGGGTGAGCAGCGCGGCAAAGAAGATGCCGTACCAGTCGATGCGGCGTTCGATGAGTACGCGGGCCATCACGCGCTCCGGTTCTTGGCGACGGAGCGCACGTAGAACAGCCCGAACACGATGCAGAAGCAGAAGGCGATCACCGCCTGGGTGATGGCATTGGTCGGATCGTTCAGGTCGCGGAAGGTGCGTTGCATGAACGGCCCCATCATCTCCGGCGCCGCCGGGCCCAGCACATAGGGCAGGGTGAAGGCCGAGAAGATGCCGAGCACGGTGAAGCTGACCGCCACAAGGATTGAATTCGAGATGCGCGGCAGGATGATGTGCCACAGTACGGCCAGCCGTCCGGCGCCCACGTCGCGGGCCGCCTCGATCGACTGGTTGGAGACGTTCCCCAGCCCCGAGAGCAGGATCAGGACGGTGAGCGGGATGTTGTCCCAGACGAGCCCGATCACAGGCCCCCAGGGCGTGAGGTAGGGCGAGCGGATCTTGGGCAGGTGCATCGCGTTCAAGAGCAGGTCGACGGTCCCGTTCGGCCCGAGCACGCGGATGATCGCATAGCTCAGGATGATCGAGGGCACGAACATCGGGAAGATCGCCAGTCCCTGCACATAGGCGGCAAGCCGGCCCTTCGCAAAGCGAAGGTAGAGCGCGATGGGCAGGCAGATGAGCACGAGCAGCACGGCGCAGACGCCGGTGGTCCACAGCGTCACGCCCAGGTTGTTGAGGCTGTACTGGTCGGTGAAGAAGAACCCGTAGGTCTCGAGCGAGAAGCTCCGTCCACCGCCTTCATTGGGCAGCCAGATCGTCCGGCCGATGGCGGAGATGATCGGCCAGATGATCATCCAGCCGACCAGGAACACCGGAATGGCCACCAGCAGGAGGCCCGTGAGCCCCCTGCCGTTGTTCTTTCCGACGATGTCGTTCGCCGGCGTAAGGCTCACGCGTTGCGGTCCACGTTGGGAGCCACGTTGCGGTACCAGCCGTCGTTGATCGCCTTCTCCCAGTCGCCGCCCGGGAAGGTCGGGATGGTGGTCGGGATCACGTCCTTGTACTTCTCGCGCAGGTCCTGGTTGACATAATCCCAGGCGACGCCAGGGAAGCCACCAAGTTCGCTGAGCACTGCCGACTGGATTTCCTCGGTGAGGATGAAGTCGGCGAGCTTGAGCGCCGCGTCCTTGTTGGCGCCGTTGGCGAGCACGACCGAGCGCGAGAAACCGCCGGGCAGGGCGAGGTCCTGCAACTGCACGAGGCCGGTGGTCTCGGGCAGGACGCCGGTGTTGATCGCCTGGATCGCCTGGTCGGACCAGGCCGGGATCATCGTGACAGCCGACTGGCTCAGCAGCTGTACCGATTGCGTATTGCCCGAGGTGTAGGCGCCGTTGTCGAACAGGGACGGCGCGAGGTCCTTGAGGATGTCCCAGGCCGGATTCAGGGCGGCGTCCGCTGCCTCGGGGCTGTAGTTGTCGACCTTGAACTTGGCAGGGTCCTTGCCGTTCGCCTCGAGAATGGCGCGGCGCACGAAGTTGCCACCCGAGCCGCCCTTGTCGGGGCGGTTGTAGATGAACTGGCCCGGGTTCGCCTTGATCCAGGCGACGAGGTCGGCGAACGTCTTGGGCGCGTTGGCCGGGTCGAGCTTGGTGGTGTCGTAGGCGAGTAGCACCTGCGAACCGCGATAGGGCAGCGAGAAGTCGCCGTCGAAGGCCAGCGGATTGACCTTGGAGTAGTTGGAGAGCCCGGCTTCTTTCATGTTGACGTAGAGCCCGGCATCGGCGGCGCCGGCCGGCAGGCGCCAGTCACCTGTCTCGAAGTAGTCGGCCTGCGGATCGGTCTTGGTCTGCATCGCGGCGAGCGCGCGCTCCGCAATGGCGGTCTGTCCGGCATTGTCGCCTGCATCCACCAGGTTCAGCGTCACGCCCGGATTGGCGGCCTCGAACTTCGGCTTCACCACGTTGGTCCAGAAGTCGAGGATGTTCTGGTCCGACGAGGTGTACCAATCGATCTTGCCCGCTTCGGCAAAGGCCATCCGCGGCAAGAGCACCATGCCGGCGGCCGCGCCACCGACGGAAAGCATAAAAGCACGACGTTTCATGGGTTTGATTCCTCCTGTTCGCCTTGCGGGGCCATCCCGCGGCGGGCCGATCTGCGCCAGCCTTTGCAGGACCAGACTAGCCGGACCACATCCGCTGGCAAGCGAAAAATGGAACAGAAATTCCATTGTGACAGTTGCGCAGCTGACTCGTTCCACGCAACTTTCGGCGCCGCTTAAACCGCACGGACGTGACAGCCGGATGACGGCGCAGAGGGGGATTCGTTGCGCTCGCCGGGTGGCTTTTCCGCACAATCCGCAGCTCATGAGCCGGGGAGTTGGTCGGCCCTAGCCGAGGGCCGATGCCGCCAGCGTTCCGACGAAGCCGAGCAACGCCAGCGAAGCGACGCGGGGGATCAGGGATCCGTGCCGTTCGCCTACGGAGGCGGCAATCGTCTTGCCGATCAGCAGCCATCCCGTTGACGCCGCGGCGACGACGGCGGCGAAGGCCGCGAGGTAGGCGGGCAGGTCCGGGCCGGACGGCAGCAGGGTGAGGGCGGCCACGAAGCCCTTGGGGTTGAGCAGCGTCGCGACGAAGACCTCGCGCGCGCCCGCCGACGTCCGGGACAAGCTCGTCGTGCTTCGCCACAGCCGGATCGCCAGCCAGGCGAGATAGAGCGCCACCGCAATCTTCAACGTTGTGCCGACCGCGGGCATGGCGGCAATGAAGGGGGCAAGAACCAGCCGGTAGCAGGCGACGGCCACACCGTAGGCCGTGACGGCGGCAAGCACCAGCCGCCACGCGGAAAGGCCCCCTCGCGCGGCTCCGGCCGTGGCGAGCAGGGTATTGGTCGGGCCCGGCGCGGCCAGCAGGGCAAACGCTGCGAGGGTGAACAGGATTGGGTCGGACAAATTGGCGCCTTCGTATGCGTCGCTCACGAGTCAATCGGCACTGGCGGCGGACGGCAAGTCCGCGCCTGTCCTCAGCAGTTCACCGGAGGTAGTGCGCGCGCATCTGCCGTGGGGTAAGGCCATAGGCCTTGCGGAACTGCACGTAGAACTGGCTCAGCGCCCTGAAGCCGCTCTCGAAAGCCACGTTCTCGATCGAAAGGTTGCCCTCGAACAGCAGGGCGCGGGCCCGGATCAGCCGCATGCGCACCACGAACTTGTGTAGCGGCACGCGCATGACGTCGCTGAACAGGTTCAGGGCGTAGTTCGGATGCAGGCCGACCACCCTGGCAACGTCTTCGGCCCGCAGCGGCTCGTCCAGGTTCTCGAGAATGTGCCGGATCATCGCCACGACGTAGCGCAGCGGCGAGGCGGTGCGGGTCGACGCGCCAACGCTTTCGATCCACGGCTCCATCAGGGTGTCCCAGCCGGTGACGGCCGCACGGCGCAGCATCAGGGCAATCTCCTGCTTCAGGATATCCGTGCGCTCGGCGTCGCCCGACCGGTAGTCCTGATACCAGCGACGCAGCGTGTCCTCGCCGATCGTCTCGGTTGGCAGCATCACCACGCCGCCCCCCATCATCGTCGCGGTGAGCGGCCCCAGGTTCGGCATGTGCAGGAAGCTGTCGAGCGGCAGGTAGACGTTGCACTGCCGGCTCTCCGTGCCGGCGCCGGGATCGAGGCCCGTGGTCTGGTGCGGAATGCCGGCCCAGAACAGCACGAGTCGCTCCGCGGGAATGCGCAACGGCCGCCCGTCGATCACATAGTCCATGCTGCCGGACGTCAGCCAGTTGATCTCGATATGCCCGTGGAAGTGCTCGCTGGCCATGATCCGGGGGTCGAACCAGCGGATGCCGAAGCGGCCGAAGGCATGGGTCTGCGCGTAGAACTGCCGGTCGGGGCGCGGTACGGGCGCGGTCGCCGTCCTCCTTGGCGTGCTCGGCGCGAAGTACTGGAGTGGCTCGTTCAACCGATCTCGCAATCTGTAAAAACCGGAAATACCCATTCAGATAGCGGGATTGTTCGCCCCTTCGCAAGGGCTACCATCGCGCGCCCAGGGACGGATAACGGCTCGCCGGGACCACACTCGAAATCGCGGCCTGATCGGCCCCGCCATCTTGCTGGAGACACTTATGGCCAACCCCAGGATCACCTTCATCGGCGCCGGCTCGTCGGTGTTCATGAAGAACATCGTTGGCGACATCCTGCAGCGGGAAGCGCTGGCGGGGGCCGAGATCCGGCTCATGGACATCGATGCCCAGCGCCTCGAGGAGAGTGCCATCATCGCCGGCAAGCTGGTCGACACGCTCGGCGTGCCCGCGACGGTGAAGACGTACGCCAACCAGCGTGAAGCCCTCGACGGCACCAACTTCGTCGTCGTCTGCTTCCAAATCGGCGGCTACGAGCCCTCGACCGTCGTCGATTTCGAGGTACCCAAGAAGTACAACCTGCGCCAGACCATCGCCGACACGCTCGGTGTCGGCGGCATTATGCGCGGCCTGCGCACGGTCCCGCACCTGTGGTCGATCTGCGAGGACATGCTGGAAGTCGCCCCCGAGGCGGTGATGCTGCAGTACGTCAACCCGATGGCCATCAACACCTGGGCCATCGCCGAGAAGTATCCGACCATCAAGCAGGTCGGCCTCTGCCACTCGGTACAGGGGACTGCGCACGAACTGGCCCATGACCTCGGCATCCCCTACGAGGAGATCCGCTACCGCTCGGCCGGCATTAACCACATGGCGTTCTATCTGAAGTTCGAGCATCGCCAGCCGGACGGCAGCTACCGCGACCTCTATCCCGACCTGGTTCGCGCCTATCGCGAGGGCAGGGCGCCCAAGCCGACCTGGAACCCGCGCTGCCCGAACAAGGTGCGCTACGAGATGCTGACGCGCCTCGGCTATTTCGTCACCGAGAGCTCCGAGCACTTCGCCGAGTACACCCCGTACTTCATCAAGGAGGGGCGTGAGGACCTGATCGAAAAGTTCGGCATTCCCCTGGACGAGTATCCCAAGCGCTGCGTCGAGCAGATCGAGCGCTGGAAGACCACCTCAGAGGAGTATCGCAAGGCCAATCGCATCGAGGTCAAGCAGTCCAAGGAATACGCGTCCGAGATCGTCAACTCGGTGTGGACCGGTGAGCCGGGCGTGATCTACGGCAACGTCCGCAACAACGGCGTCATCACTTCGCTGCCGTTCAACGCCGCGGTCGAGGTTCCGTGCCTCGTCGACGCTTCGGGCATCCAGCCGACCTACATCGGCGACCTGCCGCCGCAGCTGACCGCGCTCATTCGCACCAACATCAACGTGCAGGAGCTCACCGTCGCGGCGCTGATGACCGAGAACAGGGAGCACCTGTACCACGCCGCGATGATGGACCCGCACACTGCTGCCGAGCTTGATCTCGACCAAATCTGGCGCCTGGTCGACGACCTGCTGGCGGCCCACGGCGACTGGATCCCGGAATGGGCCCGCCCGTCCAAGGCGTCGCGCGCCGCCTGACGCAAAACTATTCCTCGTGGCTGAGTGAACCCGCTGCCGCTGCCGCGGGTTCTGTCTTGGATGGGGCGACACACGGCTGCCCCCGCACAGAGGGAGAACGACCATGAAAGTCAGCGAATGCATGAGCGACGGCGTCGAGATCTGCTCGCCCGATGACGAAATCCGTTCCGTGGCACGTATCATGCGCGAGATGGACCTTGGCGCGATGCCCGTCGGGGAGAATGATCGCCTCGTCGGCATGATCACCGATCGCGACATCGCCATTCGGGCCGTCGGCGACAGCATGGGCCCCGAAACCAAGGTCCGCCGAGTCATGAGCTCGAACCCGCGCTGGTGCTACGAGGACGAAGAGGTCGAGGACGTTTCCGCCCAGATGGCCGAGTTCAAGGTGCGCCGGCTGCCCGTGCTGAATCGACAGAAGCGGCTCGTCGGCATGATCTCGCTCGGCGATGTCGCGCTCGCGGACCGCACCGTCAGCGGCCGCGCGCTGCACGAGATCTCCGAGCGCGGAGGCTTGCACAGCCAGCACTGACGCCTGATCCTGGTCTGCGCCCGGATGATGCGGGCGCTGGCCGCCAGGACCCATGAATTGCAGGGGTCCCGGTCAGCGCGCGTCGATCGAGGAGACCAAGTTGAGCACCGCCAAGGGTACCATCGAGCACAACAACTGGGACGAAAAGCCCTACCACGAGGCCGCGCCGCAGAAATCGACCGAGGCCCGGATCGACATCGTCTTGCACGGCGACATCGAGGCGAAGGGACCGGGGCGGTACCTGATGCAATACCCCACCGCCGAGACCTGCCACTATGCCGGCTACCTCGTGCTCGAGGGGACGCTCGGCGGTCGACATGGACAGTTCATCATCTACGAAGTCGGCACCTGGACCAATGGCGAGGCAGCCAGCAGGTGGCAGGTGGTCGATGGCTCGGGCACCGGCGATCTGAAGGGATTGAGCGGCAGCGGCAGCTACCAGGCCCAGCACGACAAGACGGTGCGCTATACACTGGACTGGCGGCTGGGGTAGGGGCGCCTACACCCTCCAAGCGAGGGTCACCGCGCCGGCGGTGACCAGCGCCACCCCGATCCAACCCTGTACCGTGAGCTTCTCGCCCAGGAACAGCACGCCGAAGATCGCGACAAGGACCACGCTCAGCTTGTCGACCGGGGCAACCTCGGATGCCTGGCCCAGCTTGAGGGCGCGGAAATAGGCCAGCCACGACGCACCTGTCGCGAGCCCCGACAGCACCAGGAACAGCCACGTCTTGCCCGAGACCGTATTGAGCGGCTGGGTCTTGCCCATCGCCAACACGATGCCGGCGAGCACGATGACGATGACGATCGTGCGGATCAGCGTTGCGAAGTCGCTGTCGATGTCTGCGATGCCGATCTTGGCAAAGATCGCCGTCAGCGACGCGAAGACCGCCGAAAGCAGTGCCCAGAACACCCAGCTGTCGAATGGTGTCGTCATGCCTTTCTCCCCCGGCGCTTGGCGTGGCCCGGTCGACCACTATCGACGATCTCGACGCCTGCGACAGTCCCTGACTGGTCGAGCACGCACGCGCGTAGCCCGGCCGCCGGCTTCAAACTCCGTAAATCCGCTCCGCATTCCGCCAGAACAGCTTCTCCTGCTCGGTCTCGCTGGCGTCCGAGACGATCTCCCTGGTGGCGTTCACCCACTTCGTCAGATCCGCGAACAGCGTCACCACCGGATGGTCGCTGCCCCATACCACGCGATCCCATCCGAAGGTCTCGATGACGAACTCGACATAGGGACGGATCGCGTCCACCGTCCAGGTCTCATCGACATTGGCGAGGATGCCCGACACCTTGCACACCACGTTCGGCAATTCGGCGACGCGCTCCATGCGGGTCGTCCAGCTTTCCCATTCGCCATCGGCGATCTTGGGGTTGCCGCAATGGTCGAGGATGAACTGCGTCTCCGGGCAGGACCGGATCAGCGGCGGCACCAGCATCAGTTCGTGGGACTTGACGCAGATATCGAAGCTCATGCCGTAGCGCGGCAACAGGCGGATGTTGTCCACGAACGTCTGCGTCTGGCTGAGTTCGGCCGGCTGGAACTGCAGCAGGCGCCGGATGCCCTTCACCTTGCCCAGGTCGCGCATTCTCTCGAGGTGCCGCTCGAAGTCCGCATGCTCGGGCCGACCGTTGGCGATGGCGCCGACGATCCGGTCGAGGCCCAGGACAAACTCCGTCTCGGCCGCGATCTGCGGCTCGGCGACGTCGACCTCCATGTGCAGCGCCGCCTCGATGCCCAGCGGGGCGGCTTCCTGCCAGTAGCTCTCCACATGCCACGGCTTGTTGATGGCCGGCGCGCCGCTGAGCCACGGATAGGAGAACCTGTCGGGATAGATCAGGTGCAGGTGCGTATCGAGAATGCGCATGGGATCAGCCGGTTGCGGTGCAGGTCGGCTGACATGTTAGCACGCGCGGCGCCGGGGCACAGCGTCAGCGCATGACCTTTCCCGCCGCATCAAACCGATAGACGAACCGCTGTTCCGCCGGGGACATCCACAGCGTCTCGCCGGGATCGTGATAGACCTCGCCGAACAGGCGGACCGTGACCATGCCGGCCTTCTCGGTCTCGAGATAGACATTGGTGTCGGCGCCCAGGTGCTCGATATGTACTACCTTGCCGGCCCAGTCGCCGCGCTCCTTGCTGAGCGTCAGGTGCTCGGGGCGCACGCCGATGGTCTCGGCCCCCGCCATGCCGATGGCCGCCGCGCGCAGGAAGTTCATCTGGGGCGAGCCGATGAAGCCGGCGACGAACAGGTTGGCGGGATTGTTGTAGAGCGCCATGGGCGAGCCGACTTGCTCGATGCGGCCTGCGTTCATGACCACGATCTTGTCGGCCAGCGTCATCGCCTCGACCTGGTCGTGCGTGACGTAGACCATTGTGGCCGTGAGCTCGCGATGCAGCCGCGCGATCTCGAGCCGGGTGTGGACGCGCAGCGCCGCGTCGAGGTTGGAGAGCGGTTCGTCGAACAGGAAGAGGCTCGGCTTGCGCACCACGGCACGGCCGATGGCGACGCGCTGGCGCTGGCCGCCCGAGAGCTCGGCCGGGCGGCGCTGCAGGTAGGGATCGAGCGACAGCATGCGCGAGGCCTCGGCGACCTGCGCTTCGATCTGGTCCCGGGGCGTGCCGGCCTGCTTCAGGCCTGCCGACATGTTCTCCTTCACCGTCAGGTGCGGATAGAGCGCGTAGGTCTGGAACACCATGGCAATGCCACGCTTGGCCGGCGGCACCGCGTCGACACGGCTGCCGTCGATCCTGACCTCGCCGCCCGATGAGTCCTCGAGGCCGGCGATGATGCGCAGCAAGGTCGATTTTCCGCACCCCGAGGGGCCGACAAAGATGACGAACTCGCCATCGGCGACATCGAGGTTGATGTCGAACAGCACCTGCGTGGCGCCGAAGGACTTGTTCACGTGGTTGAGTTGCAGGGAGCCCATTCAGCAGTTCTCGCTCGTCATTTGACCGCGCCGGAGGTGATGCCCCGGATGAGTTGGCGGGAGAAGATCAGGTAAAGGATGAGGACCGGCAGGATGGCGAGCGCCAGTGCCGAGAGCACGCCGTTCCAGTCGGTCTGGAACTGGCCGATGAACATCTGCGCGCCCAGCGTCACGGTCTTGGTCGCTTCGGAGGGCGCGAGGATCAGCGGGAACCACAGGTCGTTCCAGATCGGGATCATGGTGAAGACCGCCACTGTCGCCATCGCCGGGCGCACCAGCGGCAGGACGAGGCGGAAGAAGATCCTGTACTCGCTCATCCCGTCGATGCGGCCGGCATTCTTCAGGTCGTCCGAAACGGTGCGCATGAACTCCGAGAGGATGAAGATCGAGAGCGGCAGGCCCTGCGCCGTGTAGACGAGGATCAGTGCCCATAGCGTGTTGACGAGGCCGGAGGCGACCATCAGTTGCAGGATCGCGACCGTGCCGAGCCGGATCGGAATCATGATGCCGAGCGCCAGGTAGAGCCCGGTCAGCGTGTTGAGGCGGAACCGGTATTCGCTGAGCGCGAAGGCGGCCATGGCGCCGAACAGCAGCACCAGGACCAGCGACGCCACGGTGACCATCAGGCTGTTCTGGAAGTAGAGCAGGAAGTCGCCGCGCTTGAACACCGTCTCGTAGCCGATGAGCGAGAAGGCATCGCCGAGGGGCAGGCTGAGCGGCGCGCCGAAGATCGCCTTCTTGGACTTGAACGAGTTGATGATGATCACGAACACCGGGAACAGCGCGATCACCGTGTAGGTCAGCAGGATCGCGTGCGCGGCGATGGAGCGGAGCGGCGAGTGCGTGGCTTTGCTCATGAGTCCTGCACCATCGCATGGGCCACTGAAGCCGCCAGCAACTCGGCGTCATCCCGGCACCGGCCGGGATCCATCCTGAGGTGCTCCAGTAGGGCGTGAAGATCCCTCGGTCGCGTTGTCATCCCTGCGAAAGCAGGGATCCAACTCGAGGCAAGCGTGGCCGGCGAAATGGGTCCCTGCTTTCGCAGGGATGACACCGGGACGTGGGGGAGCTGTCTGCTCACGATCATCCCCATCAGAACTGATACCTCCTGAGCCGCGTCTGGATGCCGAACAGGTACACGCACACCCCGGCGAGGATGATGAGGAACATCACCGCCGCCACGGTTGAGCCCATGGCGCGGTCGCCCAGTTGCAGCTGGTACCCGAAGAAGGTTCGGTAGAGCAGGGTGCCGAGCAGGTCGGTTGAGAAGTTCGGTCCGGCCTGCGCGCCCTGTGCGGCATAGACCAGGTCGAAGGCATTGAAATTGCCCACGAAGGTGAGGATCGAGACGATGCCGATGGCGGGGAGGACGAGCGGCAGCTGGATCTTCCAGAACTGGCTCCAGCCGGTGATGCCGTCGCACTCGGCGGCTTCCAGCACCTCGTCGGGAATCGACAGCAGCGCGGCATAGATCAGCATCATTGGGATGCCGATGAACTGCCAGTTGGAAATCAGCGCCAGCGTCGTCAGCGCATACTCCTCCTTGCCCAGCCAGGGCTGGAACAGCCAGCCAAGCCCGACCGATTTCAGCAGGCCCGAGGTCACGCCCCAGGTCGGCGACAGGATCAGCTTCCACACGAAGCCGACGATCACGAAGCTGAGGATCGTGGGGATGAAGAAGACGGTGCGATAGAAGCCGCGCAGGCGCAGCCGCGGGTTGCTCAGCAGCGCCGCCAGCAGGATGCCGATCGGGTTCTGCACCAGCATGTGGATGATGAAGAACCAGACGTTGTTGATGAGCGCATTCCAGAAACTCGCGCTGAGCCGAGGGTCGGTGAACAGCTGCATGAAGTTGCCGAAGCCGACGAACTCCCACTTCTGCGAGAAGAACGCCTGGTAGAGCGTCGAGATCAGCGGGAAGATCATCACCGCGGTATAGATCAGCGCCGCCGGCGCAAGGAAGACCAGGATGTGCCACCGGAACGGCTTCTTGACCGGTGCTATGTCGACCGTTGCCATGCTGAGGTCCCAAGCTAGTACTTCAAAGGCCCCCTCACCGGAGCGCTTCGCGCAAGGAAAAGGTGATGAGGCGCTGATCTGGCCGCCGCACCACCTCTCCCTTTGGGGGAGAGGTCGCCGTGCAGCGGCGGGTGAGGGGGCCTTCCGGAGTGAGCCGGGCCGCTCGAAGGCGGCCCGGCGATCCTAGCAGGTTACTTGCCCGCCGGCTTGTACCAGCTGTCGAGCCCGGCCTGCAGGCGGGCGCCGGCAGCCTCGGGCGTTTCGGCGCCCTTGATCACCTGCACCGAAGCATTCCAGGTCTCGTTCTCGAGGTTCGGCGTGCCACGCGAAAGGATGGCGTAGGTCGAGCGGATTGTCGACTTGCACTTCGCGCGCCAGGACACGAACTCCTGGGCAATCGGGTCTTCCAGCTTTACCTCGCCGCTCGACAGCGGGAAGAAGCCCGGCAGCGCGTTGGCGAAGATGGTGCCGAACTCGGGCGAAGCCACCCAGCTCAGGAACTTCTTGGCTGCATCGGGGTTGGCCGACTTGGCATTCATGCCGATCCCGATGTCGGTGTGGTCCGAGATGTAGCACTGGTCACCGGCCTTGGGCACCGGCGGCGGGAACACGCCGAGCGCGAAGGTGGCGTTGGCCTCGAAGCCGGCGATCTCCCACGAGCCGGTCGGATAGATGGCGGCGCGTCCGAGCGTGAACAGGTTCTGGCTGTCCGAGTAGGTCTGCGCCTCGAACCCGTCGCCCAGATAGGGCTTCCACTTGGCAAGCTGGGCGTAGGGCTCGACCCACTGCGGATCGGTCAGCTTCTCCTTGCCCGCGATCAGCGCCAGGCGGCCTTCCTCGCCCTTCCAGTAGTTCGGCCCGATGTTCTGGTAGCCCATCGTGGCCGCTTCCCACTGGTCGTTCGTGCCCATGGCGAGCGGGATGTAGGTGCCGTCGGCCTTGATCTTGTCGAGGTCGGCGAAGAACTCGTCCACGGTCGCCGGCGGCTGCGTGATGCCGACCTTGGCGAACGCGTCCTTGTTGTAGAAGAAGCCATGGATAACCGCGCCCATTGGCACGCAGAACGTGGTTGCCTGATCGTCGGTCGACCACGCAGCCTTGGCCACGGGCGAGAAGTTCTCCATCCCCGGCAGGTCGTTCAGCGCGGCCAGGTAGCCCTTGTTGTAGAGCTCGAGCGAGGCGTCGAACGGACGGCAGGTGATGATGTCGCCGGCCGAGCCGCCTTCGAGCTTGGCATTGAGCGCCGCGTTGTATTCGGTCGGCGCGGTAGGCGCGAAGGTCACCTTGATGCCGGGATTGGCCGCCTCGAAAGCGGGGATGATCTTGTCCTGCCACACCGTCAGGTCGTCGGTGCGCCAGCTTTCGATGGTCAGGTTCACGTCCTCGGCGAAGGCCGGCGCCACCGCCGAGACAATCGCCATCGTCGCAGTCGCCGCAAGCAGATGCTTGGTAAGCGTCATGATCTGGTCCTCTCTCCTGTTCGTCTCCGCCCTGTGGCGAAGCCGTCTATTCAGCCGGCGTCGCGGCCCCGATCTTCTCGAGGGCCGCGCGCAGGTTTCCCTTCGTCTCGCCGAGCAACTGCCCAGCCTTGGCCGGCGTCTCGACGCCGGCCGCAATCAGCACGGCGGGTTTGACCTCGCCGTCCGATAGGTCGAGCGCCCGGCGCGCTTCCGCCGGCTGGACGCCCGTAATCTTCGTCACGATCCGCGCCGCCCGGCCGCGCAGCTTCTCGTTGTCGGCGACGACGTTCACCATCAGCCCGTCATAGACGTGGCCCAGGTGCACCCCCATCAATGTCGACAGCATGTTGAGGGCCGCCTTCTGCGCCGTGCCCGCCCCCATCCGGGTTGAGCCCGAGATCACTTCGGGTCCGGCATCGAGCAGCACCGGGATGTCGGCCGCCTCGAGCAGCTGCGCCCCGGCATTGCCGGCGATGCCGATCGTCACCGCGCCGGCGGCGCGCGCCGCGACGAGGCCGGCCACGGTGTAGGGCGTCGAGCCGCTCGCCGATGTCGCTATCACGCAGTCGCCCGGGCCGACCCGTGTGGCCGCCAGGTCGGCACGCGCCGCGTCCACATCGTCCTCGCGCTGGCCGTTGAGGCGCTTTACGATCCCGTCGCCATCGGCAAGCACGAGCACGATGCGGTCGTGCGCAACGCCGTAGGTCTGGGGGATCTCGAGCGCGTCGGCCATCGACATGAGGGCGGGGCTTCCGGCCGCGACGTAGATCAGCCGGCCGCCGTCCGCGAGCTTGTCTGCGGCCGCGCGGGCAGCCCGGGACAGGGCGGGGATCGCCGCCGCCACCGAGTTGAGCGCGCGCTGCTGGCCCTCGAGCAGGGCGAGGAGGATGGCGTCGTCCCGCCACGTGTCCAGTCCCGCATAGCGGGCCTCGGCTGCTTCTGTGGTCGGCGACGACGTCATTGGCATTTCCCGGTGTGCGAAGGCTGGGCTTGCGACATCCGCCCCGCAGGGTGCGCCCAAACCGGGCGTTCCGCATAGTCAAATCCTGTGGCGGCGCCGACTGCCACGTTCCGCCTGCCGAGGCAGGCCAGCGGCCATTCCGATGGCACCGGCTTTGCCCCGGGTGCGCTGCGTTGGGCGGTCATGGCATCCTCCTTTCGTCTACTAATGCCAAAAAAATACCACTTGTCCAGCGGGAGCGTATAGGGGCAGCAGCGGCGTGGTCGTGCTGGATCTTGGGCTTTGTCACCCCGAAGCCAGCACTGGGATTCTCGCTCCAGCCCACCGCGACCTTTTTGCCCTTGGTCAATGGTCTTTTATTGGTATTATAGCGGAAGGAAGCGGCGCGGGTCGGAATCAGGCCAAGGTCGGCCGTACCTCCCGACCACGCCCGCGAGTAGGACATGGCTGACGCACCGGACGCACTTTTTGGCACAGAAGCGATCATCCTGCCGCAGGGCGGGCCGCTCTACCTGCAGCTGAAGCGCTGGATCGCAGACGCGGTCGCGCGCGGCGCCGTCAAGCCGGGCGACGCCCTGCCGTCGGAACGCGACCTCGCCACGAAGGTGGATGTTTCGCGCGTCACCGTGCGCAAGGCGGTCCAGCATCTGGTGCGCGACGGCATCCTGGTGCAGCGGCACGGATCAGGCACGTTCGTCGCGCCACACCAGAGCCGCGTCGAGCAGTCGCTGAGCCAGCTGACCTCGTTCACCGAGGATATGGCCAGACGCGGCATGGCCGTGCGGGCCGTCTGGCTCGACCGTGGCATCTACGATCCTTCGCCCGAGGAGACCATGATCCTGGGCCTGTCACCCGGTGAACGCGTCGCCCGCATCGCCCGTCTGCGGCTTTCCGGCGACATGCCCCTCGCCATCGAGCGCGCCGCCCTGTCGGCCGTGACCATGCCCGATCCCGGAGCCATCGCATCGTCGCTCTATGCCCATCTCGACAAGTCCGGGAACCGACCGGTGCGTGCTATCCAGCGCATCCGCGCCGCCAACCTGGGCGAGGGCGACGCCCGCCTGCTCGAGATTCCCGCCGGTGCAGCCGCGCTGCATATCGAGCGAATAGCCTACCTGCCGTCAGGCAAGGTTGTGGAATTCACGCGCTCGGTCTATCGCGGCGATACCTATGATTTCGTCGCCGAACTGAGAGTTGGAAAGTAGCCGTGACCAGTCCCAAGACCGATGCCAGCTTCATGCGCCAGGAAGTGGAGGAGATTCCCGCCGCCATCGCGCGTCTCCTCGCCGAGGGGCGTGACGACTTCGCGCGGGGCGGCAAGGCGCTGCGCGAGCGGGATCCGGTTGCGATCGTCACCATCGCGCGCGGCTCGTCGGACCATGCCTCGTCGTTCCTGAAATACGCGATCGAACTCCTCGCCGGCGTGCCGGTAGCATCGGTCGGGCCGTCCATCGTCTCGATCTACGGGCGCGAGCTGAAGCTCGGCCGCACTGCTGCCATCGCCATCTCCCAGTCGGGGAAGAGCCCCGACATCGTGTCGATGACCCAGGCCGCGCGCCGTTCGGGGGCGCTGACCTTCGCGCTCACCAACACGCCGGACTCGCCGCTGGCCGCCGCAGCCGACCAGACCATCGCCCTGCGCTCGGGCGAGGAAAAGTCGGTGGCGGCCACCAAGACCTTCGTCGCCTCGGTCGTCGCCGGCCTCGGGATCATCGGAAGCTGGTTGGAAGACAAGGCCTTGCAGGCGGCTCTCGACTCCTTGCCGCAGGTGCTCGAGCAGGCGGTCGGCTGCGATTGGTCACCGCTGCTCGGCGCGCTCGACGGGCATCAGTCGATGTATGTGCTGGGCCGCGGTCCGGCTCTGGCGATCGCCAGCGAGGCGGCGCTGAAGTTCAAGGAAACCTGTGGCATCCACGCCGAGGCCTACAGCGCTGCCGAGGTCATCCACGGCCCGGCGCGCATCGTCGAGCATCACTTCCCGGTCCTCGCCCTCGCGGCACGCGATGCAGCCGAGACCTCGGTTGCCGAGGTGGCCGGGCGGCTGGCCGGGCAGGGGGCCCGCGTGTTCATCACCTCGACCAATTCCGGCACCGCCGAGCGGCTGCCCTTCGCGGCCTCCGGCCACCCGATCACCGACGCGCTCGCGCTGGTCGTCAGCTTCTACGGCCTGGTGGAGGCGCTCAGCCGGCGGCGCGGCTTCGATCCGGACCGCCCGCCGCACCTCAAGAAGGTGACGGAAACCATCTAGGGCGCTTCGCCGTTTCGCTGGGACGGCGATTGCCCTGGCCCTGATTGGTCGCGCTTTCGAACCGAACGGTCGCCCCGAAAGCGCTCGAGGAGCGGAGACACATGACGAGCAAGACGGCCTTCACCGGAGCCCGCATCTTCGATGGCGCGGAATGGCATGACCGGATGGCGCTGGTCGTCACCGATGGCCGGGTCGAGGGGCTCATCGCCGCCGACTCGCCCACCGATGCAATGCGGGTGCCGGCCGATGGCGCGCTGATCGTCCCCGGGTTCATCGACCTGCAGGTGAACGGCGGCGGCGGGGCGCTGCTGAACGACACGCCGACGGTCGACGCGATCCGCACCATCTGCGCTGCCTTCGCCCGGTTCGGTACCACCGCGTGCCTCCCCACCATCGTCACCGACACGGTGGACAAGAACGTCGCGACGATCGCCGCCGGAGTTGCGGCGGTCGAGCAGGGCGTCCCTGGCTTCCTCGGCCTCCATCTTGAAGGGCCGCACCTCGCCGTGTCCCGCAAGGGCGCTCATGACCCCAGGCTGATCCGTCCGATGGACGAATCGGATCTGCAGCGGCTGATCGAGGCGAAGCGCCAGCTGCCGAATCTCCTCATCACCGTCGCCGCCGAAACCGTTGGCCCGGAACAGGTTTCCCGCCTTGCCGCGGCCGGTGTCACCGTCAGCATCGGCCACTCCGATGGCACCTACGCGCAGGTGAGGGCCGCGGCCGAGGCCGGCGCCTCGGTGGTGACGCACCTGTTCAACGCCCAGAGCCAGATCGGCAATCGCGAGCCCGGCGTGGTCGGCGCGGCTCTGGACCTGCCGTCGATCAGTGCCGGGTTGATTGCCGACGGCATCCACGTGCACCCCGCCTCGATCGGCATTGCGCTGCGCGCCAAGCGCGGGCCGGGCCAGATCTTTCTCGTCACCGACGCGATGTCGATCACCGGCACCGATTGGCAGAGCTTCGAACTCACCGGCCGCACGGTCTATCGCAAGGATGGGGCGCTCCGTCTCGCCGACGGCACGCTGGCCGGCGCCGACCTGACCATGATCGACGCCATCCGCTACATGCACGAGACGATCGGCCTGCCGCTCGACGAAGCGCTGCGCATGGCCAGCCTCTACCCGGCGATGGCAATCAGGACCGATGCAACGCACGGCCACCTGCGGCGCGGCGCCCGAGCCGACTTTGCGGTCCTCGGCGACGACCTGTCGGTACGCTCGACCTGGATCGGCGGCAGCAAGGTCTTCGGCTGACGCCCAGCGCAACGCAGCCACGTGGCAAAAAGCAGATCGGCCGCCCCCTTCGGAGCGGCCGATTGCTGTCATGCAGGATGCTGGCCCGTCTGCCATGCGGCGAGGCAGCCGCCTGCCGCTAAGCTTGACCGTATTGTCTGAGACTAGCCGCGGCCGATGTAGGGCATCGTCGTTGCCATCACCGTGATGAACTGGACATTGGCCTCGAGCGGCAGTCCGGCCATGTAGAGGATCGCGTCGACGACGTGCCGGACGTCGAATGTCGGCTCGGGCTCCATGGTGCCGTTGGCCTGCAGCGACCCGGTGGTCATGCGGGCGGTCATGTCGGTGGCGGTATTGCCGATGTCGATCTGCCCGCAGGCGATGTTGAAGGCGCGCCCGTCGAGCGAAATCGCCTTGGTCAGCCCGGTGATGGCATGCTTGGTAGCCGTGTAGGCAGCTGCCCCCGGGCGCGGCACGTGCGCGGAGATCGAGCCGTTGTTGACGATCCTGCCGCCCTGCGGCTGCTGGTCCCGCATCGCCCGAAACGCCTCGCGCGCCACATAGAAGGCGCCGTTGAGGTTCACGTCGACCATGTCCTGCCACGTGCCGATGTCGGTATCGCCGAAGCTCGCCTGCGGTGCGAAGCGCCCGGCATTGTTGAAGACGAAATCGACCCGGCCCAGCTTGGCGCGCAGATCCGTGAAGTACCGATGCACCGCCGCCGGATCGGATACGTCGCACACGCCGCTGTAGGCCGCCCCGCTGAGCCGCGCCGTCTCCGCCAGCTCGGCCTCGCGCCGCCCTAGGATCGCGACGCGATACCCGGCCTTGCCCAGTCCGATCGCCGTCGCCCGGCCGATTCCGGATGTCGCGCCGGTCACCACCGCCACGTTGTCGTCAGTCATTTTCAGGTTCCCCGCCCTTGTTTGCGTCCATATGGACGAGGAGTTGCGGCAGAGACAAGGCAGCCTCCGGAGCGCTCTCCGGAAAAGTTGCCTGGGTTTCCGGTTCGACAGCGCGGCAAATCCAGGACTTGGCGCCTGTCGTCGTTGCGGCTAAACGGCGTAAAGCTTCAGGCTGATCCCCGCCAACAACGGGCCCGCGGACACCAATGCGCAAGCCAACTCGATTGCCCCCCCGGAGGGCGCCCAGCCAGTCCATGGCCGAGCTGCTGCAGGCGGGGCTGCGGCTGCACCAGTCCGGTCGCGCCGAGGAAGCTGCCGGTCACTACCAGCGCGTGCTGGCAGCGGAGCCCCGGAATCCAGCCGCCAACCACCTCCTCGGTCTGGTGCACCTGCAGCGTGGCCGCCATGACCTCGCCGTCGACCACATCGCGCGGGCCGTGGCGGCACGGCCGGACGATGCGCAGTACCTCTGCAACCTCGGCGTGGCGCTGAACGGAGCCGGCCGTCCGGAAGAAGCGGTCCCCGCGTTCCAGCGGGCCATCGCCGCCCATCCCGGCTTCGCCGAGGCCCACTCCAACCTCGGCATGGCCTATCGCGCGCTGCGCCGGTTCGACGAGGCCGTGGGCGCCTATCGGCAGGCGGTCGCGCTCAAGCCGGCCGAGGCGGGCTTCCACTACAACCTGGGCAACGTCCTCGGCGAGGCCGGCTTCATAGTCGAGGCCGAGGCGGCCTATCGCGAGGCGCTGCGCCTCCGGCCCGGTTACGCCCCTGCGGTGAATGCCCTCGCCGGGCAGCTCTATGATCGCGGCAGGCCGGCCGAGGGCCTGCAACTGGTCGACGCCGCGCTGGCGCTGGCGCCGAACGACGCGGTGCTGCATATGCGGCGCGGCCGGCTGCTGGAGCAACTGGGACGCCTCGAGGATGCCGTTGGCGCCTACGATCGGTCTCTGCTGCTCAGCCCCGGCTTCGGCGAGGCGCATCAACATCGTGCGCACCTGCGCCGGTACGAGCATCGCGATGCCGACGTGGACGCCATGCAGGCCTTGTTCTCCGATGTCGATGCTCCGCTCGATGACCGGGTGTTCGCCGGCTTTGGCCTGGGCAAGGCATTGACCGACCTGGGCGAGCACGAGGCAGCCGTGGACACCTACCTGGCGGTCAACCGCCTGCATCGCGACCGTATCGCATTCTCCCTGGATCGGGCCCGGGCCGAGCTGCGCGCCGATGTCGGGCGCTTCGCCGGACTGGAGCTGCCGCGTCCGGGCGTCGGCCATGCCGGCGCGGCGCCGATCTTCGTGGTCGGCCTGCCGCGCTCGGGCAAGAGCACGCTCGAGGCGATCCTGGCGCGCCATCCCGACGTGGCCCCCGCCGGCGAGCTGCCGACGCTGAGCCGGCTCTTCACCCAGCTCATGCGCCAGCATGGGGAGGTACGTGCGATTCCCACGTCGGCCTACGAGGCAGTCGGGCGGGCCTATATGGAAGAAGCGGGGCGCTCCGTGCCACAAGGGCGGATCGTCGTCGACACGATGCCGTCCAACTATCGCCACATCGGCCTCATCCGGGCCGCCTTGCCCGACGCCCGCATCGTCTGGTGCCGGCGCGCTCCGGCCGCGCACTGCGTCGCCATCTTCGAGAAGTACCTCACGGGCAGGGGCTACGAGTACGCCTTCGACCTCGACGAGCTGGTTGCGTATCATGCGGCGTATCGCGACGCGGCCGTGGCGTGGCGGGCCGTCGCGGGCGACGCGATTCTCGAACTCGACCTGGCCGATTTGCGCGCAGATCCCGACGCCAGGTTGCGCGAAGTGGCCGAATTCTGCGGACTTTCGTGGGAGGGTGCCGTTTCCGTCGACCTCGAGACCGAGCCGCAGCTCGGCGGCTGGAGCGCCGAGCGTCTCTCCGGCAACCGGTCCGCTCAGATGGCCGCCTGGTATCGCGCCGCCCCTTGGCTCCACACGCTGGCTTGATGAACAGCGTTGTCATCCGGGCCCCGGAGGCGCCTGGCCGGACGCGCTAACGGACCGGTCACACCTGTTAACAGGCGGTTTCCAAACCTGTGCTGAATCTGCAACAGGCCTCCTTCAACCACCTTGCCGGTGCCCCAATTCGGCCATTCTGCGATTGCGCGCATCGAACTCCTGCGTAGAGTGGCTAATGCGAATCCATGCATGGGATCGTTTGTCGGTCGCAAACGCGACGACAACACACACAAGAGTGTGGTCGCGTTTCGACAAACCGCCGGGCAACTGGCAAAACGAATGACTGACTTTGGAGGTCAATAATGAAAATCAGGAGCCTTCTTCTGGGTTCTGTTGCGGCGGCTGGTCTCTCGACCGGTGCCTTTGCGGCCGATCTCGGCGTTCTGACGTCGCTCGACGTTTGCGACGCGCTTGGCCTGTCGGGCCTGACGATCTCGTCGGACACCAACTGCCTGCAGATCACCGGTGAAGTGAAGTACAACTTCAACTGGGGTGACTACACCGACAACGGCGACAGCGCGGTCTTCGTGGACACCGAGGCCGATGGCGGTCTCGACCTGCTGCCGGTTGGCAATGGTTACAACGATTGGTCGTCCAAGTTCAGCGCCTGGATCAAGTTCGTTGCGACCGCTGACTCTGACTTCGGTCCTGCCAAGGCCGTGCTGAAGCTGAAGCAGAAGGACTACAAGCTCGTCACCGATGCTGGCTACTCCGGCAGCAGCGCCTATGACACCAGCACTGGCTCGTCCAGCGGCGGAGTCTATATGGACGAAGCTTATGTCTCGATCGGCGACTCGACTGTGATCATGGCGGGCAAGAAGGGCTCGATCATGAAGAAGGGCGACGACGAACCGCTGAACTGGCTCGGCCTGTTCAACTCGGAAGACGTCGATTCGGGCGTGTCGTGGGGCCCGGATGTGTCGATCGGCGACGGCGGTCACGTGATCCAGATCACTTCCGACCTCGGCAATGGCGTGTCGGTTGGCGCGGGTCTCGAGAACCTCGATGGCTCGACCGCGTCTGAGGCCGGTACGGCTGTCGGCTATATCGCCTACGCTGGCGAAGGCATTTCGGCCCATGTGACGGTCGCTGCTGCTGGCGTGCTCGATGGCACGGTTGAGGACTGGGGCGTCCACGCTGGCTTCGCTGGTACCTTCGACAACTTCAAGGTCGTTCTGGCCGGTGCTTACGGCCACGACGATGTGATGAGCAGGGACTACTGGAACGTGCTGGCGTCGGCTTCGGCCACGTTCGACATGTTCACGATCGCCGCTTCGTTCGAAGCCGTGCAGAACGACGGCAACGACACCGACTACGGTGCTGGTGCGTCCATCGCTGCAACCGTATCGGATGGCGTGACGCTCAACCTGGGCGGTCGCTGGTACCACGAAGGAACCTCGGGCGACGACTCCTACCAGATCGCGGCCTCGGTGGCTGCGGCTGTGACCGAGTCGATCACTCTCACGGGTGAAATCGGCTACCTCAACAACGACGACGGCGAAGACGCGATGTACGGTTCGGCCAAGCTGGCCTGGGCTCCGGGCGGCGGCTACACCTCGTCGGTCAAGGGCACCGTGTCCTCGGCCAATTGGGGCGACCTCGGCTACAAGATCGAGACCGAGTTCAAGAAGACCTTCGAGTAAGCCTTACGGCCCAATCGGAATGGAAGGCCCGGCGTCAGCCGGGCCTTTCTTCGTTTGGGCGGCGCGAACGGGCCGTTCTTGCGTTGCCGTCCGTTCGGGATGCGCTCAGCCGCCGTTCATCTCCGTTCACCTAACTGTGCTCCGGCACGGCGGAAAAACCGCTTCGGACAAAGAGTTGGCGCACTTCTCCGATTCAGTGATTGGGGCTATGCCTCGTCGGGCGCGGGCGGCCGGCGCGAACACTGTGGATCCGGGACTGGTATGAGCATCTTCCTCAAGTGGGGTGTACCTGCGTTTGTCACGGTCGTCGGCGGCACCGCCGCCGCCATCGCCACGTCCGGAGCCGCCATGCCGCCGGACCTGACCGCCCGCGCCAGCGCCGCGATCGCCGATGCGAACTGGGCCGAAGTCAGCTTCGATGCGCGCGACGCCACGCTCAGCGGCACCGCGACGACGCAGCGGATGATCGACGACGCCGTGGCCAGGGTCGCCGCCGTCCACGGCGTCCGCTCGGTGACCGCGAAGGTCGTGCTCGCCGAGTACGCGAGCCCGTTCCCGTTTGTCGCCTCCATCGCCGGCGGCACGATCAGGCTGGCCGGTGGCTTGCCCGACGAGGACGCGCGCGCCCCGATCCTCGCGGCCGCCGGGGCCGGGACCACCGACGCGATGCGCCCGATGTCCGGCGGACCGGGCCGCGCCACCTGGGTCGCGGCGGTCGACTACGCCCTCGGCTATGCGCGCGAGCTCGACGAGGGCGAGGTGGCCCTGGCCGACCTGACGCTCACCGTCTCGGGGCGTGCGAAATCGCCCGAATCTTATGCCGCGTTGCAGCGGCTCGCGGCTGCGCCGGCGCCGGCCGGTGTCGTCCTCGCCTTCCACGAATTCACGCCCCCGCTGCACTCGCCCTACGAGTGGCGCGCCGAGTATGACGGCAGCCGCCTGATCCTCTCCGGCGCCGCGCCGAGCGGCGAGGTTGCGAACGCCCTCGAGGCGCTGGCGCCCAGCAGCAAGCCGGTCTCCACCAGCATGGTCGTCGCCTCCGGAGCCCCGTCCGGGTTCGAGGCGACGGCAAGCCAACTGGTGCAGAATCTGCTGAAACTGGAGCGCGGTAGCGCCACGATCTCAGGTACCACGTCAACGCTGTCGGGTTCTCCCGCGGATCCGGCGACTGCCGAAGCCATACGCGTGGCGATGACGCCGGGCGGAACGACCGTAACGCTCGGGCCCCCGCAGGTGCAGCAGTACTGGTTCAGCGCCGAGCGCGGCGCCACCGAAATCATCCTCGACGGTTTCGTGCCGGATGAGGCGCTGCGCGACCGCCTCGAAGCGATGGACGGAGTCGACGCTGCCAGCCTCGAACTCGGCCGCGGCGCTCCCGAGCGCTTCGAGTCCGGCGTGGATTTCATCGTAGAGGCCCTGGGCCACATGAGCGAAGGCCGTGGCAGCCTTGCCGGCACGGCGATCAGCCTTTCCGGCCGCGCCACCACCGTGGCTGAGTTCACCCGGCTGGAGACGACGCTCGACCTCGGTGCGCCGCAGGGATTGATCCTTGCCGGCACCGACATCAAGCCGCCGCTGGCGACACCGTTCACCTTCGCGGCCGAAAAGACCGCTGGCGGAGCGTTTGCCGTTTCCGGGCACGTGCCGAGCGAGGCGGTGCGCAAGGCCGTGCTGGCCGCCCTGCCGGGCGCCGCCGCCGACAGCACCACGATCGCCGACGGCAACCCGGCCGACTTCCGGGACGCCGCGATCAAGGCCGTTGGCGTTCTCGCCCTCCTCGACACCGGCAAGGTGGCCTATGACGGCGCGAGCTGGAGCCTGACCGGCACCGTCGACAGCCCGACCAAGGCCTTCGCCGCCGAGAGCGCCTTCGCCACGGCCGGCCTGCGTGCCGCCGGATGGTCCTACGCCGTGGCGCTGCCGGCCGCGTCGACCCCAGCGGCGCTGCCGGTGATCGATCCCTACGCCTGGCGCGCCCAGAAGCTGGCCGGAGGAGGCGTGACGTTCTCGGGTTTCGTGCCGACGCCGCAGTTGAAGTCCTACCTGGCGGTGCATGCCGGCCAGGGCGTGACCGACGGCTCCGCCCTCGGGGCCGGTGCGCCGGACGGCTTCATTGGCGATGCCATTGCTGCTCTCGACGCGCTGTTGGCGCTCGACGAGGGCAGTGTCAGCCTGTCGGCAGGCAGCTGGTCGCTCGACGGCAAGATCAGGACATCGGCCCACCGCCAGGCAGTGGAAAGCCAGCTGCGGCGGGCAGCAGACACCTCGCGCTGGCATGTCGCGATCCAGGCCGCCGACGCAGCCCCGGTCGTCGCCCCCTTCGTCTGGTCGGCGACCAAGGCGGCCGATGGCGCAGTCACGCTCGCCGGCTACGTCCCGACCGAATCGCTGCGCGCCGCTCTGGCCGCCGCGGGTGGGACGGGTGTCGTCGACAGGACGCTCGTCGGCTCGGGCGAGCCGCCGGGGTTCGATGCCGACGCCGGCGCCGGGCTTGCCGCACTGCTGAAGCTCGAAACCGGCGAACTCCGCTACGACGGCACGCGCTGGTCGATTTCCGGGCAGCCGAAGTCGCCCGCCGAAGCAGATGCCGTGACTGCCGCCGTCGCAGCGATGTCGGATGGAGGCGCGTCCTGGACCGCGGCGCTTGCCGCTCCGCTGGAGGCCGGGCCGGCCGCTCCGGTTGCGCCGGAGACCGTCGCGACCGACCCCGCGACCAACGCAGCCTCGGATCAAGCTGTCACCGTCGAGCCGGCGACGCCGGCGGCCGATGACGCCCAGCCGGTCCCGGCAGAGCCGGCGAAGCCCGCAGCCGACGCGGAAACCGCGGTCGCGGCGATCGAGCCGGCTGCGGAGACGCCGACGCCGCCCGCCGTGCGCGACTATGTCTTCGACGCGCGCAAGGTGCTTGGCGGCCCGGTCACCTTCGCCGGCGCCGTGCCGGCCGAACCGATGCGGCGCTACCTCGCAGTCATCACCGGCACCGAACCGGCCGAGGGTCTTTCGATCAGCGACAGCCTTCCCGAAGGCTTCATTCCTAGCGCCGAAGCCGGGAGCCGTGCGCTCAAGCTGCTGGCCGACGGCGAGTTCGGGCTCGACGGCGATACCTGGGTCTTCTCCGGGCGTGCCGAGACCGAGGCGCAGAAGCAGGCGGCGCTCGCCGAGCTGGCCGCGGCGCCGCAGGCGGACAGGTGGCAGACCAGCGTCACGCTGCTGCCGCCCCTGCTCGTGTGCAAGGACAAGGTCGGGGCCTTCGCGGCGCGCAATGCCATCCTGTTTCAGTCCGGCAGTGCCCGCATCGCAGCCGACTCGCTGCCCGCGATCGACGAGCTGGCTGCCGACCTGGCGCTCTGCCCCGAGGCAACGGTGGAAGTCGAGGGACACACGGACGCCGACGGTGACGATGCGGCCAACCTCGCCCTGTCGGTGTCGCGCGCCGAGGCCGTGGTCGACGCCCTGGTCGAGCGCGGCGTGGCCGCCGACCGGCTCTATGCGATCGGCTACGGCGAGAGCCTCCCCGTCGCGAGCAACGAGACGAAGGCCGGCAAGCAGGCCAACCGGCGCATCGCCTTTACCCTGTCCGACGAGTAGCGGGCCTCATGACGCTGGATTCCCTGACCTACCTGCTGCAGTTCTACTGGCCGTTCGTTGTCGGCGCCGCCGCCGTCGGGTTGGTGACGGGCTGGTGGTCCGTTGGCCAACGGAAGGGCTGAGTCCGCGATGCTGAACCCGGCCCATATCCTCGAGACCGCATTCCTCCTGCTGGCTGCGTTCCTCGCCGGCGCCATTGCTGGTTCGCTGGCAAGGCTGGCGGTGCGGCGCCTGGCGCCTACCAAGGCGGTGACGGCGGCACAACCACTTGTGTCCGCGGTACAGACGGTTGAGCCCGAGCCGGCGCTTGTTGCGGTACCGGTCATCGAGCCCGTGACGAAGCCGGCC
This sequence comes from Devosia sp., assembly GCF_017307495.1. Taxonomy (GTDB): domain Bacteria; phylum Pseudomonadota; class Alphaproteobacteria; order Rhizobiales; family Devosiaceae; genus Devosia_A. Next base: position 28,362 of record NZ_JAFKHE010000030.1, read on the forward strand.
CAGCCGGAGGCGCCGGTCGAAGTGCCGGTGCCGGAATTCGCCGAGGTTGCGAAGGCAATCGCGGCGCGCGAGGCCGATACCGTGGCTCCGCTGCCTGAGGTGAAGATGCCCAGGGTGGCGCCCCTGCCGCCGCTTTCGCCGGCGCGGCCCGTGCCCGTCATGGCACCGGCGCGTCGGGCCGCCCAGACCACGTCGGGCCTGCTCGTGCCGTCGCCCCGGGCGGTCGAGCAGGCAAGGACCCAGGTTGCCCAGGATGCTCCCAGCGCGGAGGTGATCCCTTTTCCCGTCGAGCGAGGCAGCACTTCGACCCGGGACGACACGGCCCCCGTTTCCGAGGTGAGGCCGGTCGAACCTGCCCCGGAATCGTCGGGAATCGTCGCGAGCGAGACGGCGACGCCCCCGGCTCCTTCCGAGGCGCCCGCGCCCGAGCCGGTCAAGGCGGCAACTGCCGAGCCCGCGCAGCCGCCTCACGATGGGGCATCGGCACCGGTTGCAGACGACGAGGCGGCCGCCATGCGCGCGATCGAGGGTGGCTGGTCGCCCCGGCGGTCTGGCGGCAAGCGTTCAGCCAAGGCGCCCAGACCCGAGGGGATAGCCGATGACGAGCCGGCTGCCGACGAGGTCGGACTTACCCAGGAGCAGCCGGGTCGGCCGGCTGGCATCGCCGAGCCACGCAACGGCACCAAGGACAACCTGACCAACATCATCGGCGTGATGCCGGTGATCGAGACCGCCCTCAATACCGTCGGCGTCTATCATTTCGACCAGATAGCCGCCTTCACCGACGACAACGTCGCCTGGCTCGAGGGGCACCTGGGGATAGACGGCCGCATCAACCGCGAGCACTGGCGCGAACAGGCCCGCGAACTGGCGGTGGTTTCCGAGCGCGCGCGAAAAGTCGTCAGCCAGCAATAGTCAGGCGGCCTTGCGCTGCTTCAGCAGCTTGCGCACGAACTCGGCGATCGGCTCGACATCCTCGACGGTGTTGAGCAGGGCAGGGGAGCCCTGGCCCTCGAGCACATAACCTTCGCTGTCGCGCCGCCTGCGAAGCATCTCCTCGAACGTCTCGCGCCTCACCTGCTCGGTGAGCTGCGTACGCATCAGCATGAGCGGTGCAGTGGCCAGGGCGTCGTATAACGGCCACTGCGGCACGAGGATGTCGTCGTGCTCGAAGGCTTCGAGCATCTTCACGAGGTAGGGGTCGAACAAGGCCCGCACCCGGCCGCGCTTGTCGAGGTAATGGGTGCGCGCTGCCAGCACATCGAGCAGGCCCTCGTTGGCGGCCGGATAGTCCGGCGACAGCATGCGGCGCGACATGGTGCGGAACCCGGCTTCGGAGCGGCTGCCGTCCAGATCCTTGAGGTTGTTGCGCAGCCGGACCAGACCGCGCGGGTCGGATACCGGGCCGGCATCGATGAGCACGGCGCCGGCGACGAGGTTGGGCCGCTCCGCCGCGAGCGCCATGACGACCTGCCCGCCATAGCCCTGGCCGAGGAAGATGCCGCCATCGACCGCCAGCGCGGCGAGGATCTGGATGACGTCCCGGGCATCGACCGTCGTGATGTAGCGCGACTTGTCGTTCCGGTCGGACGAGCGCCCGCGCCCCTTGAGGTCGATGAGCAGCACCGGCCAGTCGGCGCCATAGGCGCGGTGGAAATGGTTGGCGAAGTCGGCGAAGTCCGACATGTTGCGCTGGTAGCCCGGGACGCAGACCAGCGGGATACGGTCGACGCCGAGCCGGCCGGAGACGTGCACTGCAATCATCTCGTCGGCGGGACCGACGGCGTAGCGTGTCACCGGCAGGTTCTGGAAGCTGCGATAGTCGTCGGGGACGGTGCGGACGCGCTGAAGCATCCCTGAGCGATAGCAGCCGCCGTGCTCACCGCCAACGGCTAGCTCGGGATCTTCCTCAGCGCGCTGTCGATGCTGAGGTCGTCCTTGCCCAGACGGGCGCGGTAGACGAGATAGTTTCCGAGGACGCGCTTCACGTAGGTGCGCGTTTCCTGCACGGGGATGAGCTCGACCCAGACCACCGGATCGATCGACTCCGAGCGGGGGTCGCCGAAGGTGGCGATCCACTTGTTGGCGTTGCCGCCGCCGGCATTGTAGGCCGCGGCGGCGAGCAGCAGCGAGCCGTCAAAGCGCTCGAGCTGGGCCTTTAGGTAGGTCGAGCCGAGCAACGCGTTGTACTCCGCGTCGCTGGTCAGGCGGCTCTTTGAATAGGTGACGCCGAGCTTGCCGGCCGTCTCCTTTGCCGTCGCCGGCATCAACTGCATGAGTCCGCGAGCCCCGGCAGACGACACCGCATCGACCTGGAAGCGGCTCTCCTGGCGGGTGATGGCATAGACCGCCGCGTGGTCGATGGAGGCCAGCTGGGTTGCCGGCAGCCCGTCCTTGGGGAAGTTGAACAGGTCCAGCGGCACGCCACGGCGTTCGGCCGTGTCGGCAATGGTGATGGCGAGGTGATGGGAGTCGAGCGACTGGGCGAGGCGTGCCGCGAGCAGCAGTTCGCCACCGCTCGTCAGGTCTGTAGCGAGACTGCGTAGCAGCGGAACAGCCATTTCCCTGTGCCCGTTGTCGGCGAGCAGGCGAACCGCGCGAACGACTTCCCGGGCCTCGAAACCTGCTTCGGCAGGCTTCCAGGCCGGCATGTCGCGCAGCTCGACCGACTTCTGGCCCAGCGCCGCCCGGGCCAGTTGGCCGTAGTAGATGGTGCCGTATGCCGCGGCCCTTTGCCAGGCGGTGCGCGCACCGCTGGCGTCGCCGAGATCGCTCAGGGCGCGGCCCAGCCAGTAGTTTGCCTGCGTGACGGAGTCGGGCAGGGTGGAATTCGCCGCCATCGCTTCGAAGTGCGGGACCGCTGCCTTGGCGTCCTTGAGGAAGGCGAGAGCGATCCAGCCGGCGTGGAAATGCGCCTCGACCAGCCGTCCATCTGGCCCTTCCGTGTAGCCCGCAGCGGCGCGGTAGGCGCGCTTGACCTCGCCCAGGGCGAGTAGCTGGCGGGTAAGCGTACGGCGCTCGTACCAGAACTCTTCCGAATCTGGGATGTTGCCGTCGGCCCTGTCGAGCCAGTCGATGGCCTGGTCCCACAGCTCGAACTGCCGAGCGCGCTGGGCCCGGCTGAACAGATAGACCGGATTTGAGCGCAGCGACGGATCGACCGCGTCGAGCAGCTTCTTGGCGTCCTTGGCGTCGCGGGATACCGCGATGCGGGCGACGGCCAGGGACTTCTGTGCCGGGGTCAGGAACTTCATCAGCCGTTCGACGGCGGTGGCGCGGTCATGCATCATCAGGTGCATGGCGCGAGCCCAGTGATCGTCGCGATCGAGCAGCTCGCCAAGCTTGTCCAGCACCCTGGACTCGGTCGCCTTGTCGAGGAAGTTCTCGGTCCAGATCGAGCGTGCCAGCCGCGCGGCGCGTGGCTTCTGTCCGTCGGCGACATAAGCCTGGGCCAGCGCGATCTGCGCGGTGACGGTGTTGGGCATCGCCCCGCCGAGATCCTTGATGATCGTGGCACCGTCGGCCTGCTCCTTGATGAGCGCCTGCTCGAGCCGGGTGCGAAACACGGCGGCCTTGGCAAACTCCGGCGCGTCGGCAAGAAAGCGCAGGACCGAGGCGGCGGGAACCTCGCCGTTGCCGTAATAGATCGCCGCCCACTGGATGGTGCGGCGTTCGGTGGCGTCGGCAATGCTGCGGGCGAACTCGTAGGCGGCGGCCTGGTCGCCATCGGCGAGCAGTTGCAGCGCCTGCCGGAACGTGACCGAGGCGGCGGCCGGCAAGTCCACGGCGGCGCTGTCGATGGCGCCGGTCGTCATCGGATCGACCATGGCGGTTGGGGCCGAGGCGACGATACCCGGCCTGTCGTTGGCGCGCGACAACACCGTGGGGAGCGGCGCCGCGACCACGACGCTTGCAGCAAGAATGCCTGCAGCTAGGCCCCTGAGGCCTTGCGCGACAACCATGGTAACCGTCCTGTTGGTCCTCGGTACAAATCCAACAAGGTGCCCCCACCCTTGCAGCACACCTAGAATCGCACGGTGCCCGTGAACGTTTGGTTAGCCACTCGGTCCTTGTGGGTGTGCTTTGCGAGCTTGTCCGACTGGTTGCTTGTCGCGCCGCACGAGAAAAACTATGGTGCGCGACTGTGGCCCCGGGATGATCCGGATGTGGCCATATTCTGGCCGCACGGCCCACCAACAAGCCCGCGACCGTCCTGCGGCGGCGCACACACCCAAGAGGAACTCATCCGAATGCTGCGAGGTTCGATCACGGCGCTCATCACTCCGTTCGCGAACGGGGCGCTGGATGAGAAAGCCTTCAGTCGTTTCGTGGATTGGCAGGTCCAGGAGGGTTCGCACGGGCTCGTGCCGGTCGGCACCACTGGGGAAAGCCCCACCGTCACCCACGAGGAGCACCGCCGGCTCATCGAGATCTGTGTCGAGGTGACGGCCCGACGCGTGCCGGTCCTGGCCGGTGCCGGGTCGAACTCTACCGACGAAGCCGTGGCCCTGACCCGCTTTGCCGAGGATGTCGGTGCCGATGCGGTGCTGTCGGTTGTGCCCTACTACAACAAGCCGACCCAGGAGGGGATGTTCCAGCACTTCTCCGCCGTGGCCGCGGCGACGGCGCTGCCGATCATCCTGTACTCGGTCCCCGGCCGCACCGTCGTCGACCTGACGGTGGACACCATCGCCCGGCTCAAGGACGCGCACCCCAACGTCATCGGCGTCAAGGACGCCACCGCCAGCATGGAGCGCGCCAGCCTGCAGCGCGCCCGGCTCGGCGCCGATTTCATCCTGCTCTCTGGCGAGGACATGACGGCGCTCGGCTTCAATGCCCATGGCGGCCACGGCTGCATCTCGGTGACCTCAAATGTCGCGCCGCGCCTCAGCGCCCTGTTCCAGAACGCCTGCCAGCAGGGCAACTATGCCGAGGCCCTGGCGCTGCAGGACAAGCTCGTGCCGCTGCACAAGGCGCTGTTCCTCGAGAACAATCCTGGCGGCGTGAAGTATGCGGCCTCGCGGCTCGGGCTGTGTGCCAACGAGTTCCGCCTGCCGGTCGTGCCGGTGAGCAAGAACAACGAGCAGGCGATCGATGCCGCCTTGCAGCACGCAGGCCTGCTGCCCAACTAAGCGGAGCGCGCTCGGCACAAGCAGCCGCGATCCGGCGGCGCGAGCGCGCGATCACTAGGAAGATTTATGGCTAAGGCACCTGGCAAACCCGCGACCATCTCGACCGGGCCCGTGGCGGAGAACCGCCGGGCCCGCTTCGACTATGAGATCCTCGACACGCTCGAGGCGGGCATCGTGCTCACCGGCACCGAGGTGAAGTCGCTGCGCCAGGGCAAGGCCCAGATTACCGAAAGCTACGCCTCGCCCGAGCGGGGCGAACTGTGGCTGATCAATGCCCACATCCCGGAATACCTGCAGGCCAACCGCTTCAACCATGAGGAAAAGCGGCCGCGCAAGCTGCTCGTCAACAAGAAGCAGCTCGCCAAGCTCAGCCAGGATGTGGAACGCGCCGGCAACACCATCGTGCCGCTCAAGCTCTATTTCAACGAGCAGGGCCGGGCGAAGCTGCTGATCGGTATCGGCAAGGGCAAGAAGAGCTTCGACAAGCGCCAAACCGAACGGAACCGCGACTGGGGCCGGGAGAAGTCCCGCCTGATGAAGGAAGGAGGACGGGGCTAGCCTCGTCCGGAACAGCCGCCGTCATCGCCTACTTGTTCTTCCCGTTACCTTTGCCGCCGTGGTTGCCCTTGTTGTGGCCCTTTCCGGGGTTGCCGGTCTCGTAGTCGCCTTCCGACCCCTCGCCGCCATTGCCCCAGCCGTTGTTGCCCTTGCCCGGATGTTCCTCCCCGTTGCCCTGTGGGGGCGGAGGCGGCGGCGGGGGCGGGGGAGGAGGTGGTGGGGGCGGAGGAGGTGGGGGCGGAGGAACAACGTCGGCGAGCTTGCGCGGCGACTTGTCCTCGGCCGTCTTGATCGGGCTGGCGCACCGGGCCGGGCGATCGACGCGGAACTCGCGCAGCAGGCGGGCTTGCGACTCTACATAGGGAAAGGCCGTGCTGGCGACCTTGAGCCGCTCCGCTTCCTTGCCGAGCAGCTTGGCCTGCCGGCGCGACATCAGCTGCGCGACTTCGCAGCGCTGGGTGAGTTCCACGCATTCGCCCACCGTCGGGCACAGGCGGACGCCGCCCTCGAACAGGATCACGCTGGTCTGGCCCGTGGCCCCATCCACGGTGAAGTCGAATTCGGTGCCGCGCACGCCCATGGTGCCGGTCGGCGTGGCGATCGAGTAGGCGCTCTTGTCACCCTTGCCGGTGATGAAGCGGAACGTGCCGGCGAGCGCGTTGACCGCGAACTTCTGCGGCGTGCCGTCGTTGCGCATCAGGTAGCGTTCGATGACGAGGCTCGAGCCGCGCCCGATCACCAGGTGGGTCTGATCGGAAAAGATCACCTGGACTTCGCCGCTGGCGCCGGTGACGACGGTCTCGCCTTCGCGCAGATCGCTCCCGCGCAACAGCGTGACCCTGTCCGGGCCAAGCGTACCCGTCGCCTGCGGAGTGACATCCGCGACGGTTGCGAGCTGATCCTCGGCGAACGTCTCGCCGGCAAGAAGAGCACAGAGCACTACGGCGAGAGCCGAAAGACGCAGCCGCACGATTTACCCCACGACCAAAAGTCCAGCGGGGCATTAACGCTCTGTTTACTGTCGATGGCAAGCAATTCGATGCCGAAGCGCGAGAAACGGCAGAAAAGTCCGACCTAAGTCGCTATCAGGCGCGCCGCCCGGCCTACTACATCCTCGAACATCGTCGTGGTCAGCACGCCGGTGTTGGTGTTGTACCGGGAGCAATGGTAGCTGTCGAAGAGCACGGTCCCGCTCGACAGGATGTGCTCGGCCCCGTGCGCGAACGGATAGGCGCTGCGCTTTTCCCCAAGGGCAGAGAGCAGCGAATCATGGGCGATGCGGCCGAGCGCCAGGAATGCGCGCGGCGTGTGCACCTCGATGCTTTCGGCGAGAAAGTCCCGGCAGGTCCTGATCTCTTCCGGGGTAGGCTTGTTCTGCGGCGGCACGCAACGCACGGCGTTGACGATCAGCACCCCGTCCAGCCTGAGCCCGTCATCGGGCCGTTGCTTGTAGTGCCCGCTGGCGAGGCCGAATTTGCCGAGCGTGGCGTAGAGCAGATCGCCCGCATAGTCGCCGGTGAATGGACGGCCGGTGCGGTTCGCCCCCTTCAGCCCGGGCGCCAGGCCGACGATCATCAGTCCGGGGCGGTCGTCTCCCCAGTTGGGAACGGGAGCGTTGAAGAAGTCGGGGTAGGCGCGCCGGTTGTCATGGCGAAACGCCACGAGGCGTGGGCAGCGCGGGCAATCATGCGGCGGATTGGTCTGATGCAAGGCGAACCGGAGGGCAGGGACTCAGCTGCCCTTAGGCTCCACGGTCGCCATCGGCCGGTCAACCGGGCGTTCGGTCCCATGCTGCGCGGTCCGGTCAATGGGCGGAACCCGGCCGACCGTCTTGGCGAGTTCGGCCACGTCGAGGAAGAAGTCCGCCTGCCGACGCAGTTCGTCCGAGATCATTGGGGTCGGCGTCGTCAGCGTCGATACCACGGTGACGCGCTTGCCCTTCCGCTGCAGGGCCGCCACGAGGGCAGTGAAGTCCCCGTCGCCGGAAAAAAGCACAAGGTGGTCATAGTACTGGCTCATCTCCAGGGCATCGACGCACAGCTCGATGTCCATGTTTCCCTTGATCTTTCGCCGTCCCGCCGCGTCCGTGAACTCCTTGGCCGGCTTGGTGACGACGGTGAAGCCGTTATAGTCCAGCCAGTCGATCAGCGGCCGGATCGAGGAGTACTCCTGATCCTCGACGAGCGCAGTGTAGTAGTAGGCCCTCAGCAGGTACGACTTGGCCTGGAACTCGGCCAGCAGACGGCGGTAATCGATGTCGATGCCGACGGCCTTGCTCGTGGCGTACAGATTCGCGCCGTCGATGAACAGCACGACCTTTTCGCGCGGATCGATGGACATGGGAATTCTCCTGACCGGGTCGGCCGGCCTCTCAGGCTGCCCGGCATAAAACGCATTGGCTCACGGCTATGTCTAAGGGCAGCCGATCAAGGGGCAATTTTACTCCCTAAGTTCGGAATACGCGCTTAATCGACGAAATTTGCAACCGGATTCGATCTGGAGGTCGTGCTCCGATTTGTGGGGGCTCGCGCAAGTAGCTGTCCCGGCGAGCCAAACGCCGATGGCGCGGCGTGCGGGCGGGCAACGGGAAACACGGCTTTGTGCCATCGGGCCGAAAAACTTGTACGATATGGCCCGCTCGTGTATGAGGGCCCCTTGATCCCACACCTACCTGGAGACGTACGTGGCCCGCGTCACAGTCGAAGACTGCATTGAGAAGGTGAACAACCGTTTCGACCTCGTGCTGATGGCTGCCCACCGCGCCCGCATGATTTCGGCCGGTTCGCAGATCACCGTCAGCCGCGACAACGACAAGAATCCCGTCGTTGCGCTGCGCGAGATCGGCGATGGCACCATCTCCCCGGAAGACCTGCGCGAGGACCTGATCCACTCGATGCAGAAGTATGTCGAGGTCGACGAGCCCGAAAAGCACGCCGCCCCGCTGCTCGACGCCAACGCGGACGAGGACAGCGACACCTTTGACACGATCTCGGAAGACGAGCTGCTGCGCGGCATCGAGTCGCTCGCGCCGCCTGAGCGTCGCGACGATTGATCGTCGGCTGATCTCGCATATATAGTCTTGAGGCGTCGGGCGTTTCGCCCGGCGCCTTTTTTGTTTGCGTGATCGGCGCGTGTGATTGCGCGACCTGTAGACCAGCCACCAAGGCCGGGCCGCGTAGGAGTGCGGCACCCCATGATGCGTCAGTATGAGCTCGTCGAGCGGGTGCAATCTTACAACCCGAATACCGACGAGGCGCTGCTCAACAAGGCCTATGTCTATGCCATGCAGAAGCATGGCACGCAGAAACGCGCCTCCGGCGACCCGTATTTCGCTCATCCGCTCGAAGTCGCGGCGATCCTGACCGACCTCAAGCTCGACGATGCGTCGATTGCCGTGGCCTTGCTGCACGACACGATCGAGGACACCGACGCGACACGCGCCGAGATCGATCAGCTGTTCGGGCCCGAGATCGGCTCGATCGTCGACGGGCTCACCAAGATCGAGCGGCTGCAACTGGTGACGCGCGAGGAGGCGCAGGCCGAGAACCTGCGCAAGCTCCTGCTCGCCATCTCGGCGGATGTGCGGGTGCTGCTGGTCAAGCTTGCCGACCGCCTGCACAACATGCGCACCCTGGACTTCATGCGCGAGGACAAGCGCAAGCGCATCGCCAAGGAGACGATGGACATCTATGCGCCGCTCGCCGGACGCATGGGGATGCAGGGCATGCGACAGGAGCTGGAGGACCTCGCCTTCAAGCACCTTCAGCCCGAGCACTACAAGGCGATCACCAGCCGCCTCGATGAGATGAAGGCGGAGTTCGCCGACACCATCAACACCATCAAGGTCGAACTCACCGACCGGCTGAAGAGCGATGGGATCGAGGCGCGCGTCTCGGCCCGCGTCAAGTCGCCCTGGTCGATCTACACCAAGATCGAGCGCAAGCAGATCGCGCTCGAACAGCTCTCCGACATGATCGGATTCCGGGTGATCGTGCCAACCGTGCCTGACTGCTACCGGGCCCTCGGGATCGTGCACACCAACTGGAAGGTCGTGCCCGGCCGCTTCAAGGACTATATCTCCGTCCCCAAGCACAACGACTATCGCTCAATCCACACCACCATCGTCGGGGTGGGGCGGCAGCGCGCCGAACTGCAGATTCGAACCGAGGAGATGCACCGGGTCGCCGAACTCGGCATCGCGGCGCACGCGCTGTACAAGGAAGGCGCGACCGACATCCACAAGATCGAGAACGAATCCAAGGCCTTCGTCTGGTTGCGCTCGACCATCGAGCACCTGACGGCGGGTGCCTCGACCGAGGATTTCCTCGAATACACCAAGCTCGAGCTGTTCCAGGACCAGGTGTTCTGCTTCACCCCGCGCGGCCGCCTTATCGCGCTGCCGCGCGGCGCCACGCCGATCGACTTCGCCTACGCGCTGCACACCGACATCGGCGACACCGCGGTCGGGGCCAAGATCAACGGCCAGATCGTGCCGCTGGTGACGCAGCTGCGCTCCGGCGACGAGATCGAGATCATCCGCGACCAGAACCACCTTCCGCCCAGCAACTGGGAAACCATCGCCGCCACCGGCAAGGCCCGCTCGGCCATCCGCCGCGCCGTTCGCCTGCAGCAGCAGCAGCGCGCCCAGGCGCTGGGCGAGCACGTGCTCTCCGTGCTGCTCGAGCGCGAAGGCATACTGCTCGACGACGGCGAGTTCAGGCAGTTGGCCGAAGGGCTCGGCCAGCCCGGCAAGAAGGAACTGCTCGTCGCGCTGGGCGAAGGCAAGATCAGCGGCGACGACCTCGACATGCAGGTGATGGAGGTCAAGGGCATCAAGCGTCGCCGCAAGAAGATCGACCTGCCGGTGCCCGACAAGGCCGAAGGCTGGTTCGCCCTGCGCTCGACCGAGCTGTTTCGATTCCGGGTGCCTGGCAACCCGCGCTCCGGGCCGCTGGCCAAGGCGGCGCTGGCGCAGCTCGACTTCAAGACGCGCGTCGACGTTTCGCCCGAAGGCGTCGTGCCGGGCGACCGTCTCGTCGGCATCATGGAACCGGATAAGTCGATCGTGATCTACCCGATCCACTCCGATGCGCTCTCCGAGCTGTACGACCGCGATGTGGCCTGGATCGACGTGCGCTGGGATATCGTGGGGCACGAGGACCGCGACTATCAGTGCGTCATCTCCATGCAGGCGCAGAACAAGCCCGGATCGCTGGCGCAGATCTCGACGGTGATTGCGGCGTGCGAGGCCAACATCCATAATCTCGTGATGCGCATGGAATCGCCGGATTTCCACCGCTTCATCTTCCAGATCGAGGTCCGGGACCTGGCGCAGCTGACCGATGTGCTGAATTCACTCAAGCTCTCGGCCGGAATCTCGGACGTGCAGCGCGCGACGGTGGCCGAGGCGCGGGCGCTCGACCGGATCGAATGGAATGCGCCCCAGCGGCAAGAGGAGCCTGCGTGACCACCCAAGAAGTCCTGGACCTGTTTCGCGAAAGCGGAGCGCTGCTCGAAGGCCACTTCATCCTGTCCTCGGGCCTGCGCTCTCCGATCTTCCTGCAGAAGGCGCGGGTGTTCATGCATCCGGCCAAGGCGGAGAAGCTGTGCCGGGCGCTGGCCGAGAAAATCCGCGCGGCCGGCTACGGCGATGTCAGCCAGATCGTGTCGCCAGCCGTCGGCGGCATCATTCCGGGCTACGAGACGGCCCGGCACCTCGGCGTGCCGGCGATCTACACCGAGCGCGTCAATGGCGTGTTCGAGCTGCGGCGGGGGTTCGAACTCCAGCCCGGCGAGAAGGTGATCGTGGTCGAGGACATCGTCTCGACCGGCGTGTCCATCCGCGAATGCATCGAGGCGATCCGCCAGACCGGCGCCAATGTCGTCGCCGCCGCCTGCCTGATCGATCGCTCGGCTGGTGAGGCCGATGTCGGCGTGCCGTTGGTCTCGCTGGTGCAATACAAGGTCCCGGCCTATCCCGCCGACGCGCTGCCGCCGGAACTGGCGGCCATCCCGGCGATCAAGCCGGGCTCGAGGGGGCTCTCATGATCATCGGGCTGGGTAACGATCTGTGCGATATCCGCCGCGTCGAGAAGACGCTGGCGCGCTACGGCGATCGGTTCACGCACCGGATCTTCACCGAGATCGAGCGCGCCAAGTCCGATCGGCGGGCCCAGCGCGCGGCCTCCTACGCCAAGCGTTTCGCGGCCAAGGAAGCCTGTTCCAAGGCGCTGGGGACCGGCCTTAGTTTCGGCGTTTATTGGCGCGACATGGGCGTCGTGAACCTCCCCTCGGGCAAGCCGACGATGAAGCTGACCAACGGCGCTGCCCGCGTGCTGGAGCGGCTTGTTCCGCCGGGGATGAAGCCTCATATCCACCTGACCATTACCGACGACGGCGGCATGGCGCAGGCATTCGTCATCATCGAAGCGCTGCCGATTGACCAGGCGCCGGCGCTCCCGTAACCACTTGGCCCATTGGGCTAGAGGCAACCTATGAGCCAGACCGTGTCGAAAGCCGAAATCAAGGCCGGCAAGAAGAAGAACGAGCTGCTGGAAACGATCGTCGTGATCGTCGAGGCGCTGATCATCGCGCTGCTGTTCCGCACCTTCCTCTACCAGCCGTTCTCGATCCCCACCGCTTCGATGCAGCAGACACTGATGATCGGCGACTACTTCCTCGCCAACAAGTGGGCCTGGGGCTTCGGCAAGTATTCCTTCCCGATCGCGCTGCCCTTCAACGGTCGCATCCTGGGCAACACGCCGCAGCGCGGCGACGTCGCCGTGTTCCGAAACGAGATCACCAACGAAGACTACATCAAGCGTGTGATCGGGCTGCCGGGCGACCGTATCCAGGTGAAGGCGGGTCGGCTCTACATCAACGGCACCATGGTCGAGCGCCAGCTCGTCGGCACCGCCAAGGACACCGACAGCTACATGACCACCGTCGATGTCAGCGTCTACACCGAGACGCTGCCGAACGGCGTCAAGCACACCATCCAGGAAATCTCCGACAACGAGGCCCTCGACAACACCGCCGAATACGTCGTGCCGTCGGGGCACTACTTCATGATGGGCGACAACCGCGACCGCTCGGCCGACAGCCGCGTTCTCGGGCAGGTTGGCTACGTCCCGTTCGACAATCTGATCGGCAAGGCCGAGGCGCGCTTCTTCTCGATCAAGGACAACCGGCCGCCATGGGCGCTGTGGGAGTGGCCGGCGAACGTGCGCTGGGACCGCATGTTCCAGTTCGTGAACTGATGGCAAAGGGGCGCGCGCACGAGAAGTTGCAGGCACGTCTGGGATATCGTTTTGCCGATCCCGACCTGCTCGATCATGCGCTCACCCATTCGAGTGCCGTTTCGCCAGGCAAGCGCATCGAGCGATCTTACCAGCGGCTGGAATTCCTCGGCGATCGCGTGCTCGGGCTCGTGGTCGCCGACATGCTCTATCGCCGCTTGCCCAAGGCAAACGAAGGTGAGCTCAGCCGCTCGCTCAACACGCTGGTGCGCAAGGAAACCTGTGCCGCGATCGCCCGTCAGCTCGACATCGGCTCGGAGCTCAATCTTGGCGAAAGCGAGGCGCGCACTGGCGGCGCCAACAAGGACGCGATCCTGGGCGACGTCGCCGAGGCGGTGATCGGCGCCATCTTCATCGATGGGGGCCTTGGCCAAGCCTATGAAGTGGTCGAGCGCCTGTTCGGCGATCACCTCGACCAGGCCGGCACGGTACGGGCCGACCCCAAGACGACGCTGCAGGAATGGGCGCAGGGCAGGGGGCTCGAGCCGCCGGTCTATGCCGAAGTCGAGCGCACCGGCCCCGATCACGCCCCCGAATTTACCATCGCCGTGCGGCTGGGCGAGTTCCCCGCCCTTACCGCCACCGGCCCCTCCAAGAAGCTCGCCGAGCACAAGGCCGCCGAGGCTTTCCTGATCCGCGAGAAGGTCTGGCGCGACACGATATGACCGACAAGAACGAAATGCCCGAAGCGGGCGCGCTCCCGCTTCCCAATGAAAATACGCGCTGCGGCTTCGTTGCGCTGGTCGGCGCGCCGAATGCCGGCAAGTCGACGCTGCTCAACTCGCTGGTCGGCACCAAGGTGTCGATCGTCACGCACAAGGCGCAGACGACGCGCTCGATGATCCGCGGCGTCGTCACCGAGGGCGATAGCCAGATCGTCTTCATCGACACGCCCGGCATCTTCGCGCCCCGGCGCCGGCTCGACCGCGCCATGGTGGAGGCCGCCTGGACCGGGGCCGGGGACGCCGACCTCGTTGCATTCATCGTTGACGCCGAGCGCGGCATCACGCCGGAGCTGGAACTGCTCGTCCAGGGGCTCGAAAACGTGACGCACCCCAAGGTGCTGGTGCTCAACAAGGTCGACCTGATCAAGCCGGAAAAGCTCTTCGCGCTGGCCGAGGGCCTCAACGCGCGACTGAAGTTCGAGAAGACCTTCATGATCTCGGCGCTCACCGGCAGCGGCGTGCAGGATTTCCTCAACTGGGCGCTGGAGCGCATCCCTCTCGGCCCCTGGCACTTCCCGGAGGACCAGCTCACCGACCTGACGTTGCAGATCACTGCAGCCGAAGTGACGCGCGAAAAACTGTTCCTGCGCGTGCATGACGAGATCCCCTACAACGCCACGGTCGAGGGCGAGAAGTTTACCATCAACAAGGATGGCTCCTATCGTATCGACCAGGTGATCTACGTCACCCGCGACACGCACAAGAAGATCGTGCTGGGCGCCGGCGGCCAGACGATCAAGGCCATTGGGGCCGAGGCCCGCAAGGAGTTGATGGAGATTTTCGACGTGCCGGTGCACCTGTTCATCTTCGTCAAGGTCCGCGAGAAATGGGGCGACGACCCCGAACGCTACCGCGAGATGGGGCTGGAGTACCCGCACCAGAAGTGAGCCCGATTTCCGCCTCTTCCCCTCTCCCCTTGAGGGAGAGGGTGCCCCGCGAAGCGGGGCGGGTGAGGGGCCGGATATCGCACCTTCCCCTCACCCGTCTCGGCTTCGCCGAGCCACCCTCTCCCTCAAGGGGAGAGGGAAGAAGGGGCATCAGCCATGCAGTGGGACGGTGAGGGACTGATCATCGGCGTGCGCCGCCACGGCGAGAGCAGCGTCATCGCCGATGTGATGGTCGCGGGTCGCGGCAGGCATCTCGGGTTGATCCGCGGCGGCCGCTCGACCAGGCTGGCGGCGACGCTGCAGCCGGGCAATACCGTGCAGGTGACCTGGCGGGCGCGGCTTGAACAGCACCTGGGCACCTTCCAGATCGAACTGCTGGAGGCGCGTGCCGCGGCGCTGATTGCCGACCGCCTTCGCCTCTACGCCAGCCAGCTCGTCTGCGAGCATCTGCACTTGTTGCCCGAGCGCGACCCGCACGACCGGCTGCTGGCGCTGGCGCTGCGGATCATGGACGAGCAGGGGACGCCGTTGCAGCTCGGCGCCGCCGTCGCGCGCTACGAGCTGGTGCTGCTCGAGGAACTCGGCTTCGGTCTCGACCTGGCGAGCTGCGCCGCGACAGGGGTAACCACCAACCTGACCCACGTCTCGCCCAGGACCGGCCGCGCCGTCTGCCGCGAGGCGGCGGAGCCATACATCAGCCGCCTGCTGCGCCTCCCGGCGTTCCTGGTCGGATCGGGCGAAGCCACCCCGGAAGATGTGGTGGATGCGTTCCGGCTCACCGGGCACTTCCTTGACATGCATGTGTGGATGCCGCGGCAGGTCGAGCCGCCGGCCATCCGCGATACGTTCGTCGCGCTGGTCAGCGAGCGGCGCAACTAGAGCATTCTACTGTCTGCCTGAAACGATGCTGCTTTCCCTATGTGTGGGGGCAGCGGAGTGCCTTGCGGCGATGACTGCGGCTCAATTCGGCCGTTAAACGATTAGGCGTACTTGCCCGGCCGAATCGTCGGCGCTGCCGGCGGCTCGGGTGGCAGGCCCAGCTTGTGCCGCAGCTTTGCGAGCGCCAGGCGCTGCATCTGGGCGGGGCCGAGTTGCAGCGGACAGATCACGACGATCTCGGTGCCGGACGCCTCGTCGATGGCGGCGACGCGCATCTGCTGGCCGAGTTGGGTGAATTCGAACAGAACGCGGCCGGGCGGACTGTTGCCGTCACCCCCGGCCATCGGTTCAGCCCTCGGAGAAGTTGACGATGCCCGCGGCGTCGAACTGGTAGACGTCGTCGCGGAAGCTGACCGTGCCCTGGCGATTGGCCCAAGCCGTGATGTAGGTGGTGTGGATCGGCACCTGCACGTCCAGCTTGACGTCTTCGCGCAGCCCACCTTCAAAGGCCGCCTGCACGGTCGGCACGTCCCAGCCGCCATTGTCGCGCAGGAGCCAGGCCGCCAGCGTGTCGATGTTCTCGCAGCGCATGCAGCCGGACGAGTGGAAGCGGGCATTCTCGCCGAACAACGCCTTCTGCGGCGTGTCGTGCATGTACACGTCGTACTTGTTGTAGAAGTCGATCTTGCAGTGACCCATCGAGTTTTCACCGCCCGGGTCCTGCCGGAATGTGTACTTCACGGCGTCCTTGGTCGACCAGTCGATCTGCGTCGGCTGGATTTCGTTGCCGTTGCCGTCGAAGATGCGGATGCGGAATTTGGTCAGGTAGTCCGGATCCTCGTTCATGTAACGGATCAGGTCCTTCTCGATGATGCTCTTGGGCACCGTCCAGTAGGGATTGAACTTCACCTGGAAGATCTTGGAATTGAGGATCGGCGTGGCGCGATCGACCTTGCCGACCACCGCGGTGTGGCGCTGTACCACCTGGGCGCCCTCGACAGCCTCGATGGTGGCGGCCGGAATATTCACTGCAACATAGCGGTCGCTGAGCGCCGAGGCCCACTGGTCGATTCGCTGCGCATTGAGCTTGAGCTGGTTGAGTCGATAGTCGGCCGGCACCGACAGCGCGTAGAACGTCGCTTCATCGACCTTGCCGTTGATGACCAGGCCGTGACGTGCCTGGAACAGGCGCACGCCGGCGTCGAGCTTGGCGTCGAATTCGTCGTCCACGCGCTTCTCGAGCGTCATGTCCCCGTTGATCATCAGCCGGCGCTTGAGCAGCGCGGCAGCGCGGCGCGAATCGCCGAGCTTGAGGCCGAAGGTTTCGCGGCCCGGCGGGTCCCAGGTGCCGTTCGCCTGGATGAACGCCTCGTAGTTCTGGATGGCGAGCTGCAGGTTGTACGAGGTGTCGTAGCTGAGAATCGGCTCGATGGTGTCGACCAGGCTCTTGGCCGTCGAGGTATTGCCCTCGACGTCGATCTTCTTGAGTGCCTGGTTCTTGCCGAACATGTTCCAGAAGTCGTCTTCCGACTCCTCGGCGCGAACGATCGCCGGCATGGCCAGCGCGGCGCCCAAGGTGCCCATGGAAGTCAGCAGGTTACGTCTCGTCAGCCGCATCAAGTCACCAGCAGTCGTCTTGGTCCCGGAGCGCCCCTCTTAGCATCAGCCCGACATGCCACCAACGCGTGCCAAGCAGCTGTGAACCGGCTGCCGGTAGGACGTTCGCACTCATGGGGCTTGCAAGGACCGAGGAGCCACCCTGCAATTGCTTCGATCCATACCTGAGTTTTGGGCATAAATAAGAAACGCCGGCTTGCAGCCGGCGTTTGCTGGACCCGATGTGGCGCAGTTGCCACAGTCTGGTGGTCAGAGCTTGTAGAGGATCTGGTCGACCCAGAAGCGCTCGAGGCGGCCCAGCGCCTTGTTGAGGCCTTCGAAGGCCTCGTTGTTGAGGCCGCCGACCTTGTCGATCGACTTGAGGTGGCGATCGTAGAGCTCGTCGATCACCTCGGCCACTTCCTCGCCTTTCGGCGTCAGCCGGATGCGGACCGAGCGGCGGTCGGAGCGCGACCGCTCCTGGAAGATGTAGCCGGTCTCGACCAGCTTCTTGAGATTGTACGAGACGTTGGAGCCGAGGTAGTAGCCTCGCGAACGCAGCTCGCCGGCGGTCATCTCCGCATCGCCGATGTTGAACATCAGCAGTGCCTGCACCGGGTTGATGTCGTCCCAGCCCATGCGGTCGAACTCGTCCTTGATGAGATCGAGCAGTCGACGATGCAGCCGTTCGACCCGGCTGACGGCCTCGAGATAGAGCGGCTTCAGCCCCTGGGCTTCTTCCGGAACCATTGCCTCTGCAGCGTTGGATTTGATTGCCATTTGTGCCTCACTGTCTATCGTCTTGCGCGATTTCTTCGCGTCTCATGGGGCCCAAGCTACGGGGCTCCAAATAAGATGGCCTTAAGCCGTAGACTTAAAACTATCTTACGGAAAAAGTTGAGGAATTTGGCTTTACGAAACGTAACCTCAGGTCAGACAATTGTAACCTGAACGCTTCGTTTATGCGGTCAGTCCTGGGCCGACCGGCGCATCCGGAAGTTGAGGAAGAACAGCACGCCGAGGCTGCCCACGAGCAGCAGGCGAATGGCGAAGCCGACCGCCTCCATCTGCACCTCGCGCACACCCGCGAGGTAGAGGGCGAGTTCAATCAGCGTAGCCCCGGCGAGCAGCACTGCGCCCCAGTTGGCCCGGATCCACAGGCCCACCGCGGCGAAGAGCCGGGCGATGCAGAACACGGCGAGATAGGAGAAGCCGATGGGCCCCAGCTGGGTCAGCGGGCTTTGCGCCCCGGTCGATACGCCGAGCAGGCGCGACGCATCGGCGAGACCGAGCAGCAACGCGATGATCGCAATGATGCGCAGGTATCGCCCGGCCAGTTCGCTCTTGAAGTCCATGGGCTTGGATAACCCGTATGCCCGGATGCGACAAGCGTGAGCCTTGGCGCAGTTGCTTGCAGCCTGCTAGAAGCGCGCCGACCAACGGAGCAGACCATGAGCAGCACCTGGCCCAAGCACGACATGAGCTTCCTCGGCGGGCGCCGCCAGCGACGGCTGCGGCGCACCGAATGGATGCGCAACATGGTGCGGGAGACCGTGCTGACCCCGCATGACCTCATCCTGCCCATCTTCGTCGAAGCGGGGAGCAACACCCGCAGCCAGATCAAGACGATGCCCGGCGTCGAACGCGTGAGCGTCGACCTCGCGGTCGAGGTGGCGCGCGCCGCGGCGGCCGAGGGCATCCCGGCGCTGGCGATCTTTCCCAATACCGAGGACGAACGCCGCAACGAGAACGGCACCGAGGCCTTCAACCCCGACAACCTCACCGCCCGGACGCTGGGCGCCATCAAGGACAAGGTCCCCGAAATCGGGCTCATCACCGACGTGGCGCTCGACGAGTATTCGTCCGACGGCCAGGACGGGCTGGTCCGCGACGGTGAAATCCTCAATGACGAGACCGTCGACGTGATGGTCAAGGCCGCGCTCATGCAGGCGCGGGCAGGGGCCGACATCATCGCTCCCTCCGACATGTTGGACGGCCGGGTCGCCGCCATCCGCGCCGCGCTCGACGACGAAGGCTTCGGCGAGGTCGCGATCATGAGCTACTCGGCCAAGTTCGCCTCGGCCTTCTACGGCCCGTTCCGCGAAGCCGTGGGCTCCGGCAGCCGCCTCAAGGGCGACAAGCGCACCTACCAGCTCGACTATGCCAATACCGACGAGGCGATGCGCGAGGTCGAGCAGGACATCGCCGAGGGCGCCGACATGGTGATGGTGAAGCCCGGCATGCCCTATCTCGACATCGTCCGCCGCGTCCGCGACGAGTTCGACGTGCCGGTGTTCGCCTACCAGGTGAGCGGCGAATACGCGATGCTGAAGCTCGCCGGGCAGGCCGGTGCCATCAACGGCGAAGCCGCGATGATGGAGAGCCTGATGGCCTTCAAGCGCGCCGGCTGCGATGGCGTGCTGACCTACTTCGCGCTCGAGGCTGCACGCAAGCTGAACGGACACTGACGTATTTTCGGCGCACTACTTGCGTGGGGATGCAGGGTCCCCATCTTTCCCTCATGACTGAGGGCCAGGCCATGAGCGACCACCTTCCCGATCCATCCACCGCACCCGAGCTGTTCGAGGGCGTGCTGCTGCGCCGCGCGTTTGCCTGGCTGATCGACTGCGTGATCATCGGCGGCATCACTGTGGCCACGCTGCTCGTCGGGCTGGTGTTCGGCGTCGTGACGCTTGGGCTGGGGCTGCTCGCCCTGCCGATCATCATCCCGGTCGCGATCCTCGGCTACTACGCCGCCACCCTCGGCTCGCCGATGCGCGCCACCGTCGGCATGCAGGCCATGGACATCGTGCTGACTCCGGTCCGGGGCCGGCCGCTCGACGGCTGGGCCATCCTCGTGCATCCGCTGCTGTTCTGGCTGACGGTCTGGATCAGTTGGCCGGTCTCGATCCTGTTCGCGCTGTTCACCCCGCGCCAGCAGATGATCCACGACCTGATCGTCGGCACCCTGATGTTGCGCCGTTCCCCCATGCAGCGGTTCTGGCGCTCGAGCGGCATGCCTTCCGTCTGACGCTGCGGTCCTGCGACCGGGCGGCCATTGCCGAGGGGAGTCGACCCGACTAGACTGCCCGGGTCGCCCGCAGGCCTTCAATGACCGATCAGACGCCCGAGAACACCCAGCTCTTCCTTACGGCGGCCATGCCTTGCCCGTATCTGCCGGGCCGTCAGGAGCGCAAGCTCTTCACCCACCTCACCGGCCGCCGCGCCGCGTCGCTGCATCACCTGCTCAGCGATAACGGCTTCCGGCGCAGCCAGAACCTGATCTACCGCCCCGCCTGCGATGGTTGTTCCGCCTGCCAGTCGGTGCGCATCGTGGCGCAGGAATTCGTGCCGACCAAGCGCTACCGCCGCGTGCTGCGCATCAATTCCGACATCGCCGTGGAGGTCTGCCAGCCGCGCGCCACGGCCGAGCAGTTCGCCCTGTTCAAGCGCTATCTCGAGTCGCGCCACGCCGGCGGCGGCATGACCCAGATGAGCTTCGTCGACTACGAATACATGGTCGAGGACACCCCCGTGCAGACCGTGGTCGTCGAATATCGGCTCGCGACGCATCCGGGCCGCCCGCTGGTCGCGGTAGCGCTGACCGATGTCATGCCGGACGGGCTGTCGATGGTCTACAGCTTCTACGCCCCCGACCTCGAAAAGCGCGGTCTCGGGAACCTCCTGATCCTTGACCACATCCAGCAGGTGCGGCTCGCCGGGCTCGCCTATGTCTACCTCGGCTACTGGGTGAAGGACTCCCCCAAGATGGCCTACAAGGGCCGCTTCCACCCCCTCGAAGTGCAGCGCGGCCCGCTGGGATGGCGTCGGCTGGAGTAGGGGGACCGCTCCACGCTCCGCTCGGAACGGGCGAGACCCTCATCCGCCCTTCTGGCACCTTCTCCTTCAAGCGGAGCATGACCGTCGAACCGCCGGCACAACGCTCGGAGCCGGGCACCTCTACCTTCTCCCCTTGAGGGAGAAGGTGGCGCGCAGCGCCGGATGAGGGGTTCGCGATGCAAAGCATCGCCGCTCGAGCGAAGCGAGGGCGTGTCCGCGCTCACCTACCCCGTGAACCGATTGTTCCGCGGGAACCCCGTCGGCGGTTGCCGTCCCGCGTCGGCCCTGTTGCCGAGCCACTCGCCCAACTCCGCCATCGTCTTGGTGTAAGTCCGCCCCGACGAATCCGTCCAGGTCAGCCCCGTGGCCGACGGGAAGGTCTTGAGGTCGCTGAGCCCGCCGTCCTTGTACTTCTGCAGGCGCACGCCCTTGCCGCGCGACATCTCGGGCAGTTGCTCGAGCGGGAACACCACCATCTTGCGGTTGTCGCCCACCACCGCGACCATCTCCCCATCCACAGGAACGATAAGCCTGGCTTCTTCGGTGCCGCTTACGTTGAGCACCTGCTTGCCCTTGCGGGTGTTGGCGATCAGTTCGTCCTCGGCCACCACGAACCCGTCACCCTTGCGTGACGCGATGACGCGCTTGCGGCCGGGGCGATAGACGAACAGGTCGACCAGGTCCTGGCCTTCCTCGATATCGACCATCAGCCGCACCGGCTCGCCCTGGCTGCGTCCGCCCGGGAGGCGGTCGCCGGCGAGGGTGAACACCTTGCCGCCGGTCGAGAGCAGCAGCAGCTTGTCCGTCGTCTGGGCATGGATGAACAGCTTCAGCCGGTCGCCGGTCTTGAAGCCCTTCTCGTCGATATCGGTGGTGTGCCCCTTCATCGAGCGGATCCAGCCCTTTTCGGAGAGGATCACCGTGATCGGCTCGCGCTCGATCATCTGGGTCGCGACTTCGTCGTGGTCGATCTCGGTCGCCTCGGAGAACGATGTCCTGCGGCGCCAAAGCTTGTGGGGGGTGACGCCGTCCTTCTCGAACTTCGGATAGGCCTTCTTCAGTTCGCCGATCTGCGTGGCGATCTCGCCCCACTGCCGGCGTTCGGAGGCGAC
The DNA here is from genome assembly GCF_017307495.1 of Devosia sp. Lineage (GTDB taxonomy): Bacteria > Pseudomonadota > Alphaproteobacteria > Rhizobiales > Devosiaceae > Devosia_A. Next base: position 50,389 of record NZ_JAFKHE010000030.1, read on the forward strand.
CAGCCCGTTGAGGTGGGCCTGCTCCTCGGTGAGTGTCTTGTGCTCGGTGCGCAGCTCGATCTCCTCGAGCTTGCGCAGCGACCTCAGCCGCATGTTGAGGATGGCTTCGGCCTGGTTGTCCGTCAGGTTGAACGTCGCCATCAGCGAGGCCTTGGCGTCGTCCTCCTCGCGGATGATGCGGATGACTTCGTCGAGGTTGAGGTAGGCGATGATGTAGCCGTCGAGCACCTCAAGCCGGCGCGCGATCTGGGCCAGCCGGTGGTTGGCGCGGCGGACAAGCACGTCCTTGCGATGCTCGAGCCAGGCGACGATCGCTTCCTTGAGGCTCATCACGCGGGGTACGACGCCCCGGTCGAGGACGTTCATGTTGAGGCTGATGCGCTGCTCGAGGTCACTGAGCTTGAACAGCTGCTCCATCAGGATGTTCGGGTCGACGGTGCCGGCGCGCGGCTCGATGACGAGGCGGATGTCGTCGGCGCTCTCGTCGCGGATGTCCTTGAGCAGCGGCAGCTTCTTGCTGAGCAGCAACTCGGCGATCTTCTCGACCAGCTTCGACTTCTGCACCCCGTACGGGATCTCGGTGACGACGATCTGGTAGACGCCGCGGCCCTTGTCCTCGCGCACCCAGCGGGCGCGCAGGCGGAAGGAGCCACGGCCGGTCTCGTAGGAATTCTGGATCGAGGCCGCGCTCTCGACGAGGATGCCGCCGGTGGGGAAGTCGGGTCCCGGGATGTAGTGCATCAGGTCTGCGGTGGTCGTCGCGTCGCGCCCGTTGTTGATGAGATGCAGGGCCGCATCGCAGATCTCCGCCACATTGTGCGGCGGGATCGAGGTCGCCATGCCCACGGCGATGCCCTGCGAGCCATTGGCGAGCAGGTTTGGGAAATTGGCCGGGACGACGACCGGCTCTTCGCCGGAGCCGTCATAGGTCGGCTTGAAGTCGACCGCGTCCTCGGTGATGCCCTCCATGAGGCGCATGGCGACGTCGGTCATGCGCGTCTCGGTGTAGCGCATCGCCGCTGCACCATCGCCATCGATGTTGCCGAAATTGCCCTGGCCGTCGGCCAGCGGGTAACGCATCGAAAAATCCTGCGCGAGGCGCACGAGGGCGTCGTAGATCGACTGGTCGCCGTGCGGATGGAACGAACCCATTACGTCGCCGACCACCTTGGCTGACTTCTTGTAGGCGCCATCCGGATCGAGCCGGAGCAGGCGCATGCCGTGCAGAATCCGGCGGTGCACCGGCTTCAGCCCGTCGCGGGCATCGGGCAGGGCGCGCTGCGTGATGGTCGACAGGGCATAGGAGAGATAGCGCTCTTCCAGCGCGTGGCGCAGGTCGACGACTTCGTTGTTCTCGCCATCGGCAGGCAGGGTCTTGTCGTCGCTCATCAGTGGCTCAGGCTCATGCGAATCATCCGGGCACTATAGCCCGGCTGTGGTCGCACGAGGGCAGACGGTCGATTTCCCGCCGGCGTCACATCGACACGAGGGAGCCTGCGTCAGCCGCTGCTGACCCGGGCATCCCACCCCGGCGTCCCTCCAGCCTTGCGGAAGGCGTCACCGCCTGAGGCCTCCGCAGCATTCGCCGACGTGACGGTTCAGTCGGGCCGCCGATGGCTCTAGGATGAGGAGTTTCTCGTGACGGAGCGGTGCCCATGCTGAGACTGATACTTGTCCGACACGCCAAATCGTCCTGGTCGGACCCTGGCCTCCCGGATTTCGACCGGCCGCTGGCACCGCGCGGTCGGCGCGCGGCCGCATGGCTTGGCGAGGCCCTGCACCGGCGCCACCTCGTCCCCTCGCTCATCCTCTGTTCACCCGCGGTACGGACCCGGGAGACACTGGTATTGTCCGGGATGAAGGGGGAGGTCCGTTTCGAGCCGGCGCTCTACGAGGACCGCGATCGTGACTATCTCGAAATCTTGGGAAACCTGGACGGCGCGGCGTCGCCACTGGCCCTCGTCGGCCACAATTCAGCGATGGCGGTGACGACCGCGCGACTTACCGGCGGCGCGGCAGTCGGGGAGTTCTCCACGGCGGCCTTCGCGGTCATCGACGTTCCGGCGGAACGCTGGCAAGAGCTGCGTGCCGGGCAGGGGACGCTCGTCGAGTACTGCGTCCCCCCGAAGGAGTAGCGCGTCAGCCAGCGTCGCCCTGGGGTGACGTGTCAGAGCATGCAGCGGTGGCGCATGCCGTCGTAGCCGACATACATGTCGGTCTCGGCGTTGTACGACCGGTAGTGGGCCTCGCAGGCGGCGACATGGCTGTCGTAGCTGCTGTTGCCGCCGGAGTAGCCGCTATCGCGATTCATGCCCGAGAAGATCGCGGCGCCGATGGCAAAGCCGAACAGGCCAGCGGCCACGGAGCCGAGATTTGACCGGTTCCACAGGTACCAGTTGCGATAGTCGTTCTTGCCCCAGTGGTCGCGGTTGTGCTTCCAGTCATCGCAGCCCTTCCAGTTCGGATGGGCCATGCACTGCTGCGACACATAGCTCTGCTGCTGGCCTATACTGATGGAAACGCTGGCGGCATTCGCGGGTGCGGGGATGGTCATCAAGCCGGCGAGCATTGTCGCGACGGCGGCTGAAGCGATTTTGCGCATGGTGGGAACTCCGGGTATTCTTGCGGGTTGACGCTAACCAACTAAAACGCGCGCTGCGGCCGATGGTTGCGGTCGACGCCGGTGGCGAGGGCTTTTCTCTGTCGGCCGAGTCTGCGATAAGTCTCGGGTTCGCGCGACTGGCGAGAAGAGATGGGCCACCATCGGGGAACGCGAACGTGAGACCGCCGCTCGCCTGGGCACCCTCCGAAACCGCACGGGAGCCCGCATGACCCCATCAAGCTTTGCCACCACCCCCGGGGCTGTCGCCAGCCTTGGATTCAACTCGGCCGCCGTGCTACAGGCGGGCAAGCCGAAACGCCCTCATTCTTGCTGCCCCGGGAGACGCTCATGAGCGCCGTCGCGAACCTTCCGCTCTTTCCCCGCTTCTTCTCCAACACCCTCGCCGAGACCGATCCCGAGATCGCCGAGGCCATCAAGCTCGAACTCGGTCGCCAGCAGCATGAGATCGAGCTGATCGCGTCGGAGAACATCGTGTCGAAGGCCGTGCTCGAGGCGCAGGGCTCGATCATGACCAACAAGTATGCCGAGGGCTATCCGGGCAAGCGCTACTACGGCGGTTGCCAGTACGTGGATATCGCCGAGAACCTCGCCATCGAACGCGCCAAGGAACTGTTCGGGGCCGGCTTCGCCAACGTGCAGCCCAACTCCGGCTCGCAGATGAACCAGGCCGTGTTCCTCGCCCTGCTCGAGCCGGGCGACACTTTCATGGGGCTCGATCTCAACTCCGGCGGCCACCTGACCCACGGTTCGCCGGTCAACATGAGCGGCAAGTGGTTCAAGGTCGTGTCCTACGGCGTGCGCCAGGACGACCACCTGCTCGACATGGACGACGTTGCGGCCAAGGCGCGAGAGCACAAGCCCAAGCTTATCCTTGCCGGTGGAACCGCCTATTCCCGCGTCTGGGACTGGAAGCGCTTCCGCGAGATTGCCGATGAAGTCGGCGCCTATCTGATGGTCGACATGGCCCATATCGCCGGCCTCGTCGCCGGTGGCGTGCACCCCTCGCCGGTTCCGCATGCCCACGTGGTGACCACCACTACGCACAAGAGCCTGCGCGGCCCGCGCGGCGGCATGATCCTCACCAATGACGAGGCCATCGCCAAGAAGATCAACTCGGCCGTCTTCCCAGGCCTGCAGGGCGGACCGCTGATGCACGTCATCGCCGCCAAGGCGGTGGCACTGAAGGAAGCGTTGCAGCCCGAGTTCAAGGCCTACGCCCAGCAGGTGGTTGCCAATGCCCGCACGCTGGCCGCGACCCTGGTCGAGAACGGCCTCGACGTGGTGTCGGGCGGCACTGACAACCACCTGATGCTGGTCGACCTGCGCAAGAAGAACGCCACCGGCAAGCGTGCCGAAGCGGGGCTCGGGCGCGCCTACATCACCTGCAACAAGAACGGCATCCCGTTCGATCCGGAAAAGCCGTTCGTCACCTCGGGCATCCGCCTCGGCACGCCCGCCGGCACCACGCGCGGCTTCGGCGAAGCCGAGTTTCGTGAGATCGGCCAGTTGATCGTCGAGGTGCTGGACGGGCTGCGCGAAGCCAACTCCGACGATGGTAACGCCGCCGTCGAGGCCGCAGTGCGCGACAAGGTCAAGGCACTCACCACGCGCTTCCCGATCTACGCCGACTGAATGCCGTGCGTGCCCTCGATGCGGCGGCCCCTCGCCTCCCTCCCCCTTGAGGGGAGGGATCGAGGGAGGGGGTGGGCCGACGATCACCAATGGCCCCCGACCTCCAGCCCTTCTCCCTACGGGGGAGGGGAGCTCAACCCACGGACAAGGATACGCTGATGCGCTGTCCCTATTGCGGAAACGACGACACGCAGGTCAAGGACAGCCGGCCGACCGAGGACTCCAACTCGATCCGCCGCCGCCGCATCTGTCCCAGTTGCGGCGGCCGCTTCACGACCTTCGAGCGCGTGCAGTTGCGCGAGCTGATGGTGGTCAAGAAATCCGGGCGGCGCGTGCCGTTCGACCGCGACAAGCTGGCCCGTTCCGTCAACACTGCGCTGCGTAAGCGCGATGTCGAGCCCGAGCGGGTCGAGCGGATGATCTCGGGCGTGGTGCGCCAGCTCGAGAGCCTTGGCGACGGGGAAATCACATCCGACCAGATCGGCGAGATCGTGATGGAGGGCCTTAAGGGTCTCGACGACGTCGCCTTCGTCCGCTTCGCATCGGTCTACAAGAACTTCTCGGCGGCCGACGACTTCCGCTCCTTCCTCACCGAACTTGACGACGACGATCGCCGCAAACCCAACCGCGACGATTGAGTTTGCCGCCCGCCCGAGTAGGGCGTATTGCGTGGCAGAAGTTCATAGCCTTACCCCAGACTTTCCAGCGAACATGGCCGAGCCAAAACCAAGAGATCCAGCGCAGCCTCGTGCCGCCAACCAGCGTGGCGCCGCCCGCCTAGCCGCCGTGCAGGCCCTCTACCAGATGGACGTCGGCCGCCAGACGCTGGAGGACACGCTGTCCCAGTTCAGCGCCATCCATGTCGGGCGCGAGATCGAGGGCGAGGAATACCTGCCGGCCGATGCCGACTTCTTCCGCCAGATCGTCACCGGCGTGATCAAGGGTCAGTTGCAGATCGATCCTGCTGTCGACAGTGCCCTGGTTGATAGTTGGCCCATGGGGCGTATTGACGCGACGCTCCGCGCAATATTGCGTGCCGCTACATTTGAACTTCTGAAGCGCAGGGACATTCCGTCGCGAGTCGTTATTACGGAGTACGTCGACGTTGCCAAGGCGTTCTACGAGGATGAGGCGCCCAGGATGGTCAACGCAGTATTGGACCAGGTGGCCAAGACCGCCGGCCGCGACAACGATCCGGTGAAGACGAGGTAAGGGCGATGGACGGACGGCCGGACGCAATAGGTTCTCCCGTCCGCAATATCGGCCTGCTCGCGCTGGCCCAGGCCACGATGGGCTCGAACCAGGCGATCCTGACGTCGGTCGCCTCGCTGACTGCCGCCGGCATGGTGGCCGACAAGGCCTTTGCCACCGTCCCCGTCACCCTGATGATCATCGGCACCGCGCTCGCGACCGGCCCTGCCGCCTGGCTGATCCACTCCTGGGGGCGGCGCAACGGCCTGGTCTTTGGCGCGGCAGTTGCGATTCCGGCCGCGCTGGTTGCGGCTTTCGCGGCCTGGCTGGGCTGGTTCCCGCTGTTCTGCGTGGCGTTGGCCGCGCTCGGGGCGCCCGCCGCCTTCGCTAACCAGTACCGTTTTGCCGCCGCCGACAGCGTCCCACCGGCGCTGAAATCGCGGGCGATTTCATGGGTTTTGTTCGGCGGTGTGGTCGCTGGCTTCCTGGGCCCGCAGATCAGCGCGCACACCAAGGACTGGATCGCCGGGCACGACTTCACCGCGACCTATGTCGTCATGGCGGTGCTGGCGGTCATCTCGATCTTTGTGCTCATGCAGACGCGCCTTGCCCCCACCGTCCGGAGCGCCGAGGACCGGAAGGCTGGGCGGTCGCTCGGTGTTCTGTTGCGCGATCGGGCCGTGTGGGTGCCGATGGTGGTGGCTGCTGCGGCGTATTCGCTGATGGTCCTGGTGATGGTCGCGGCGCCACTCGCGATGGTCTACGTGTGCGGACACACCACCGAGGAGGCGGCCTTCGCGATCCAGTGGCATATCGTGGCGATGTTTGCCCCCAGCTTCATCACCGGAGCGGTGATTGCGCGGCTGGGCGCGCCGATTACGGCGGCGCTCGGCCTGCTGGCGATTCTCGCCGCGGCGGGGGTGAACCTGAACGGCATCAGCACGCTGCACTTCGATATTGCGCTGATTCTTCTGGGGGTTGGCTGGAACTTCGGATTCATCGCTGCAACCGCCATGCTGGCCAGCGCCTACCGCCCGGAAGAGGCGGCGCGGGTGCAGGGGTTGAACGAGCAGGTGGTGTTCGGGGTGATGGCGATTGCCTCCATCGCCTCGGGCGTGCTGCTGCAGGTGGTAGGCTGGCAGACGCTCAACCTGCTGGCGATCGTGGTCGCCACGGCGGCTATCCTTGCCCTCGCCTGGGGTGCGCTTACGCCGAACAGGGCAGCAGGGCTGACCGGCTGAACCGGACTTACTGAACGGTCGATCAACCGAAGTCTGAACGCCTTCGGCGTCAGATCGAGCTGATGATCGACTCGAGGAAGGTGCGGTCCTGGCCGTAGGACGGGGTGCGGCGGCTGTCGATAGTGAAGGACTTGCCGTCCTTGACGCCAAGGCGCTCGGTATCGACGACCTTCCCCTTCTTGTCGAAGTAGATGACCAGAAGGGTGCGCTCCTTGCTCAGCTGCATGCCGAACGCCGTCTGCTGCACCTTCTCGCCGATGTAATACCAGGCGTTCTCGGTCGTGAAGCTGTTGGTGACCTGCGGCGAGCCGAGCACCGCGGTGACGAGCTGGGCGCTCTGGCCGACGCGAATCTGCGCCACCGCGTCTTCCGAGATCTCGTAGCCGCGCTGGCGATTCTGCGTGAGGCTCATGCCGCTCGAGCAGGCCGACAGCGTCAGGCCGACGAGGACGGCGGCGGTGATCGGGAACAGGCGGCGAGTGGCGGTGCGCAGAGGCATCAGTTTGACTTTCCCGATCGCTGTCTACTATTAGCTCGGCTTCGGCCGGGCGGGCACTGTTTAGCTGTCAATGGCGCCCGATGGCAAGCTGGCAAGGTCACCGACCAGAACCCGTTCCCACCGGCAGAAGTTTCTACCGCGCCTTGGCGGAGTACCACTGATGATATTAAACTTGTTCAGGAAAAACACTGCCTCGGACGCCGTGTACGCGGTCTATCGAGCCATTGTGGCGCAATCCCGGCAGCCTGTGTTCTATGCCGACTGGGGCGTTCCGGACACGGTGACGGGCCGCTTCGACATGATCTCGTTGCACATGTCGCTCGTCTTCCGCCGCCTGCGCGCCGAGAAACAGGCGGGAGCGGAATTCAGCCAGGCGCTTTTTGACCTGTTCTTCAAGGACATGGACCGCTCCCTTCGCGAGATGGGGGCAGGGGATCTCAGCGTGCCCAAGAAGGTCCGCAAGATGACAGAGCTGTTCTATGCGCTGATGACCGGCATCAACGAGGCCATCGATCGCGGCGACCATGCGGGCGTTGCAGCGGTGTTGCGCCGCAACGTGCTGGCCGATGCGGATGCGAGCCATGCCGACAGGATCGCGGCCTACCTGTTCGCCCAGGCCGACTCGCTGGCCCCGCAGTCGCTCGAGTCGATCGCCAGCGGCCGCATCGAGATGGCGGTCGCCGCATGACCAGCGCGCCGAAAATCGCCGATGCCGGTATCCGGCTCGATTCGATGCCGACCAACGGCCGTGACCTGACGCTCGACGTGAATGCGGAGGACCGGCTGGCGATCGCCGACCAGCTCGGCGTCACGGCGGTGGAGAAGCTGCAGGTGCGCCTGCACGCAGTGCGCTTCCGCGGCGGAATCCGGGTGACGGGCCAGTTGCTCGCAACCACTGTCCAGCCCAGCGTGGTGTCGCTCGAGCCGGTGACGCAGGAGATCTCCGAGCCGATCGATCGCATTTTCCTGCCCGGCGGCGAGAAGGAATATGCCGGCCCGGCGGATGCCGAAATCTTCGTCGACCTTGAAGGCGATGACGTCCCCGACCATTTCGAGGGCAACGAAGCCGATATGTCGGCCCTGATCGTGGAAACGTTGTCGCTGGCGCTCGATCCCTATCCAAGGCGATCTGGTGAGAGCGTCGGCCAGTTCGGCGATGATGGCGATACCGAAAGCGACTTGCCTTTCGCCGGCCTCAAAGTGCTGAAGGATGCCGAGGACAAGGGGTAGTGGCCCGCGACCGCCTGAGACTTCCTGTCATTCCGGCGAAGGCCGGAATCCATCTGGCAGTTGGCGCAGGTGGTGAGACGGATCCCGGCTTTCACTAGGATGACATCGTGGGTGGAGGGCCATGATGCCCAAGCTTCTGACTAGTGGTGCCGCGTTGTCTGAGGTAAGCGTTTGATGACGAATTCATTCGTCCCCGTGAGGGGACGCCGGACCGGGCGATGAGCGAATCCATCCGTATTTCCGTGGACGCCATGGGCGGCGACAAGGGACCGCGCGTCGCGGTCGAGGGCGCCTACCTGTTCTGGCGGGAGCGCAAGAACACGACCTACATCTTCCATGGGCGCGAGTCCGAACTGGCCCCGCTGGTGGCCGAGTTCCCCGAGCTCGGCAAGGTCTCGCGCATCGTCCACTGCGACAACGTCATCTCGATGGAGGAAAAGCCCAGCCAGGCCCTGCGCAAGGGCCGCGGCAATTCATCGATGTGGGCGGCCGTGCAGTCGGTGAGGGACGGCGAGGCCGACGTGGCCATCTCGGGTGGCAATACCGGGGCCCTGATGGCCATGTCGACCATGTGCCTGCGACCCATCGAAGGCATCTCCCGTCCGGCGATCGCGGCGATCTGGCCCACGCTGCGGACCGATATCATCGTGCTCGACGTCGGCGCGACAGTGGGCGGCGACGCCAAGCAACTGACCGATTTCTCGATCCTGGGCGCGGCGCTGGCGCGGGCCCTGTTCGACCAGGATCTGCCCACCGTGGGCCTGCTCAATGTCGGCACCGAGGAAATGAAGGGCCACGACGAGGTCAAGGAAGCCGCGCGCATCCTTTCGGCGGCGAGCGGCGAGGGCTTCGTCTATCATGGCTTCGTCGAGGGCGACGACATCGGGAAGGGCACGGTGGATGTCGTCGTGACCGAAGGTTTTGCCGGCAACATCGCGCTCAAGACCGCCGAGGGCACGGCCCGGCAGGTCGGCACCTACATCCGCAATGCGCTGAAGGCGGACATCATTTCGATGATCGGCGCGGCGATCGCTGGCCAGGCCCTTGAGGCGCTGAAGCGCAAGCTCGACCCGCGCAACATCAACGGCGGCGTCTTCCTGGGCCTCAACGGCGTCGTCATCAAGTCGCACGGCGGCACCGACGAGATCGGCTTCAAGGGCGCGCTGGGCCTTGCCTACGAGATGGCGCGCAACCGGGTGATGGACAAGATCGCCGAGGGCCTGCGCCGTTTCCCCACACTCAACGCGGCGCCGGCACCGGCGGCTGCTCCCGAACCCGAGGCCAAACCCGCGTGACTGACCAGAAAAACATCATCCGCAGCGTCGGTGCCTACCTGCCGGCGCGCGTCATGACCAATGACGACCTTGCCAAGCTCGTTGACACATCCGACGAGTGGATCCAGCAGCGCACTGGCATCAAGCAGCGCCATATCGCCGCCGAGGGCGAGAACACATCCGACCTCGCCGCCGCTGCCGGCCACAAGGCCCTGGAGAACGCCGGGCTGGAGATCGCCGACGTCGACCTGATCGTCGTGGCGACGACGACCCCCGACATGACCTTCCCCGCCACTGCCGCCGTCGTGCAGCAGAAGCTGGGCATGCACCATGGCGCGGCATTCGACATCCAGGCGGTCTGCTCAGGCTTCGTCTATGCCGTCGCCACGGCCGACTCCTACCTCAAGAACGGGCTCGCCAAGCGTGCCCTGGTGATCGGCGCCGAGACGGCGTCGCGCATCCTCGACTGGAACGACCGCACGACCTGCGTGCTGTTCGGTGATGGGGCGGGGGCGGTGATCATGGAGCCAGCCAAGCCCGGCGAAGACCGCGGCGTGCTCGCAACGGCGCTCCGCTCCGACGGACAGCACTGGAACAAGCTCTATACCGATGGCGGTCCCAGTTCGACCCAATCGATGGGGCACATCCGCATGGAGGGGAAGGAAGTCTTCAAGCACGCTGTCGGCATGATCACCGACGTGGTCTACAAGGTGCTCGAGGATACCGGCCACACCATCGATGACCTCGACTGGTTCGTGCCGCACCAGGCCAACAAGCGCATTATCGACGGCGCCGGCCAGAAGCTCGGCCTGCCACCCGAGAAGGTGGTCGTGACCGTCGACCGACACGCCAACACCTCGGCAGCCTCGGTGCCGCTGGCCCTGAATACGGCCGTGGCGGACGGTCGCATCAAGCGCGGCGACCTGGTGATGATCGAGGCCATGGGCGGCGGGTTCACGTGGGGCGCGTCGCTGATCCGGTGGTAGGGGGCTAGATCCTCGCCCTTTCGAGCAGCTGGCCATGCGCGAGGGCCGATCCGGCCGCGTCGGTCAATGCGCTGCCCGACGCCCGGCGCGGATGGCGCGAACACGACGACTTTGCAACCCCACTCCATTGATCTGCAAGCCAGATTGCCAGTCGCCCTCGCCCGCGTTAATCTTTCTTCACAAACCGTGGGTGGGGGCGCCCGGCGGGCTCGACACGACTGGCGAATAGCGGAGGGGCGGCAATGACGCAGAAGACGGTCACGCGGGCGGATCTGGCGGAGGCGGTGTACGAGGCGGTGGGCCTGTCGCGAACCGAGTCGGCCGAACTGGTGGAGCGCGTTCTCGACCTTATCGGCGACGCCCTAGTGGCGGGCCAGAACGTCAAACTCAGCTCTTTCGGCTCGTTTCAGGTGCGCTCGAAGAACCAGCGCGTCGGCCGCAACCCCAAGACCGGCGAAGAGGTGCCGATCCTGCCGCGCCAGGTTCTGGTGTTCAAACCGTCCAACGTGTTGAAATCCAAGATCAACAAATCTATGGTCCGGTCTGGAAAATAAGACTCTTTCCGGACGGGTGAGTCCATTTGGACAAGTCTCCAGACGCATTTCGCACGATTTCAGAAGCAGCCGAGGAACTCGACCTGCCGCAGCATGTGCTGCGCTTCTGGGAGACGCGCTTTTCGACCATCAAGCCGCTGAAGCGCGGCGGCGGCCGGCGCTACTACCGGCCTGAGGACGTGTTGCTGCTCAAGGGCATCCGACACCTGCTCTACGACCAGGGCTTCACCATCAAGGGCGTGCAGCGCATCCTGAAGGACCAGGGCATCCGCTACGTGGTCGGCATCGGCGAAGGTCGGCCGGTCGAGTCGCTGCCGACCGCCGGCGATGCGGCCGACGAGGTGGATTTCGTCTCCGAAACCGCCGTGATGCCCGAGCCCGTGTCCGAAGCGGCGGATGCAGTTGAGGGACATGCGGCCGCCCCACGTGGCCTGAAGTTGCCCAGTTTCCGCCCAGCGCCCAAGCCGGCCGGGCTGTCTGCCGCGGATCGGGACAAGCTGTCGGACGTGCTGCGCGAACTGCTCGACTGCAAGCGGATGCTGGAGCGGGCGCGCGAAGGATAGGCCCAGTATGTCCAGGTCCACGGCGGCAACGCTGGCGCTGGCCAAGGCCGGCATCGCCTTCAGCGCTTTCCCCTATGACTATGATCCGGATGCGCCGCGCATCGGCCTCCAGGCCGCCGAGGCCCTCGGCCGGTCCCCCGATCAGGTGTTCAAGACGCTGATGGCCGAGGTGGACGGCAAGCCCGTGTGCGTCGTCGTACCGTCGGACCGCGAGGTGAGCATGAAGAAGCTCGCCGCGACGTTCGGCGGCAAGTCCGCCCAGATGATGAAGCCCGCCGACGCCGAGCGGCTGACCGGTTTTAGGGTTGGGGGCATCAGCCCGTTCGGGCAGCGCAGGACGGTGCCGACGGCGATGGACGAGACCGCCGAGCTGTTCGACGAGGTGTTGATCAACGGCGGGCAGCGCGGCCTGCTGGTTGGTCTCAAGCCGGCTGATGCCGCGCGGGCAGCGCAGATGCGGCTCGTGGATCTCGTCGCCTAGATCCGTCCCGTTTTCTCGCCAACCGGAGGGTTGCCTTGGGGCGAGCTTGCGACTAGATAGTGCGCCAAGTCGGGGTGTAGCGCAGCCTGGTAGCGCATTTGTCTGGGGGACAAAGGGTCGTCGGTTCAAATCCGGCCACTCCGACCATTCTTTCCGAGCCTTAGAGGACAGTCGATTGGATAGTGCGCCCAGCAATCCAATGGCTGATGTGCTGCCGCTGGTGCGCGAGAATCTCGCGCGCTGGCCGGCTGCGGCCGGCGGCACCCCGGTGCTGATCAATCTCTCCGAGAACCACACTTTCCGCGTCGATGGCGATGGTGGCGTGCGACATGTGCTGCGGCTGAATCGGCCGCACTACCAGTCGCGGGGCGCCATCGGGAGCGAGCTGGCCTGGCTCGAGGCGATCACCGACGACACCGACATCCCGGTGCCACGGCCGATTCCCGGGGCGGACGGGGACATCGTGCAGGAGGTGGCGCCGGATCGCTACGCCGCCCTGTTCGCTTTCGAACCGGGTGTCGAGCCGCAGCCGGACGCAGACCTGGCGCCGCTGTTCGCGACCCTGGGGCGCTACGCCGCGACGCTGCACAACCATGTTGCCACATGGACGCAACCGGAAAAGTTCGTGCGCCCTATCTGGGACGCAGCCGGTATCCTCGATCCCGCCGGCCCCTGGGGCGATTGGCGCGCGGCGCCGCATGTCGAGGGCGAGACCCTGGAGACGCTGAGCACGCTTGATTCTGCCTTGCGGGCCGACCTGCGGGCCTATGGCACGGATATCGACCGTTTCGGCCTGATCCATGCTGACATGCGGCTGGCCAACCTGCTGATCGATGGCGACCAGACGATCCTGCTCGATTTCGACGACTGCGGGCACGGCTGGTTCCTCTACGACCTCGCGGCCAGCCTCTCGTTCATCGAGACCTCGCCGCAGGTGCCGGCGCTGATCCGCGCCTGGCTCGGCGCCTATCTCGAGGTCCGGCCGCTCAGGGCCGAGGACCTGCGCATGATCGATGCGATGATTCTGCTGCGCCGCATGGCGTTGCTGGCCTGGATCGGATCGCACGGGGAAACCGACCTGGCGCAGTCCCATGCGGACCGTTTCGCGCTGGACACGGCGGCGCTGGCGCGGAAGTATCTTGCCCGCTGACCCGCGGGTCGGCTGACCCTCGGGCATGGGCCGCAATGCAGATCCTCGCCGTCGCCGACCTGCACTACAACCTGCCGCAGTTCGACTGGCTGCTGCAGGTCGCGCCGCGCTACGACCTCGTCATCATCGCCGGCGACCTGCTCGATGGCGCGTCCTTCGTCACCGCAAGTGCGCAGATGGTGGTGGTGCTCAAGTACCTCGAACGGCTGCGCGAGGTGGCACCGCTGATGGTCTGCTCGGGCAACCATGACCTGAACCATGCCTATTCGACCGGCGAGCGCTACTCGCGCTGGGTGCCGTACGCGCGTTCGGCGACCGCCCATGCCGACAACGATTCGCTCGAGATGGACGGCGTCACCTTCACCATCTGCCCGTGGTGGGACGGCGAGATCGCGAAGAAGGCCATCGACCGGCAGCTGACGGCTGCGGCGGCGAAGCGGGCAGGGCGCTGGATCTGGGTGTATCACGCGCCGCCGTCGGACACGCCGGTGGCCTGGTCGGGGCAGCGCCATTTCGGCGATGCCGAGCTTTCCGCCTGGATCGCCCGGCATCAGCCCAGCCTGGTATTCGGCGGCCATGTACACGAGGCGCCGTTCGTGCGTGGCGGTTCGTGGGCCTCGAGGATCGGCAGCACCTGGGTGTTCAACCCGGGCAAGCAGATCGGCGACGTTCCGACCCATATCGTCGTCGATACGGAGCGTGAGGCGGCCGCCTGGTTCTCGTTCGAGGGCGCGGGGGTGCTGGACTTTGCAGCGGATGCGCCAGCCGAGATGTACGAGATGCCAGACTGGGTGCCGGCCGCCTAGCTCAGAGCCGGGGGTCGGACTTGAGCGCCGAGCCGGTCGGCGCCGCGCTCTGCTGCTGGTTGACCAGCGCTTCGAGCACTTCGTCGACCATGCCCAGGTGGTCCGTCCGGTCGGCGAACTGATGCTTGATGTCGGCCAGGTAGGTCGTGGCGTCGATCAGCCGGCGCGCGAGGATGCGGGCGACGTGGAACACGATCCCCAGCCGCAGCTGCAGGAAGCTCTCCGCATCCTCGATGCGGTGGACGACGGAGGGCTCGATCGCCCGCACCGTGGCGCTGTGGGCGCTGCCGAGCAGGGCCGAGATCTCTCCGAACACGGCGCCGGGCTCATCCACCAGCGAGACGCGAACGTCGCCCCGCAGGACTTCGACCGCACCCTCGACGAGGATGTAGAGCACGCCGCTCGCCGGACCTTCCGTGATCAGGATGTCGCCGGTGTCGTAGCGAAGCTTTGGGAGATCCTCGGTAAACGCGAGGACGGCCTGCATCGAGGTCTGTTGCGGTTCCATCGGCACCCTCGCCACCATATCCGGTAGCGACATTGGCGCAAGCAGACCGCGACGCCAAGCCCCGATGCGCCCCTAAAGCCCACGCTCTGAGACGACGATGATGTCGCCCGGATAGACGGGGAAGTCGAGGTTGACGAGGCCCTTGACCATCTGGTCGCCCTGCCGGCGGTAGATTGCGGCACGCGTCCGGTCGGCCGACTCGGCGTAGCCGCCCGCCGTGCTGATCGCGGCGCGCACGGTCATGCCGTAGACATAGGGGAACTGACCACCATTCTTGATCGCTCCCTGGATGAAGAACGGCCGGTAAGTGTCGATCTCGACAGCAACACTTGGTTCCCGGATGTAACCGGCGGCAAGTGCCGCGGTAATGGCTGCGGCAGCCTGCTGGGTCGTCCTGCCGCGCACCTTGACCGCCCCGACCAGCGGGATCGCCAGCGCCCCGCCGTCATCGACGCGATAGCTCTTGGTCAGCTCGGCCTCGCCATAGACGCTGACCCGCACCACGTCGCCGGTATCGAGCGCGTAGGGGCCCTTGACCTCGACGAGGTAGCTGGCCGGGGCGCCATTGGTGGCGCAGGCCGCGAGCGGAACGAGAAGCAGCAGTAGGAGGAGACGCAGCCAGCGCATGGCCATTCCCGGAGAGTCTGATCAGGCTCCCAGTGTCGGGGCGGCATGGTTAACATTCCGCTTAAAAGGCGAGGACCGATTTGCATTCTGCGCCAAGGCTTAACCGAATGCTTACCACGCGGGCGCATAGGCTGGGGCACATGGAGAAGATCGCCTGTGAGTCCCGACGACGAGCGCGAACAGCCGCGGGTGGCTATCGGAACGGTGCACGCCGTCGTGCCGTCGCGCTGGCTGCGCATCCTGCTTGTTACCGTGCTTGCGATCGTGGCCACTGCGGCCGTGCTGGCCTTCGTGCCGCGCACATATGAGTCGACCGCGCGGCTGATGCTCGAGGCCGGTTCCGACGACGCCGCAGCGACGAGCGCCCGCGTCGAAAGCCAGGTCGAGTTGCTCACATCACGGGACCTGCTCCTGCGGGTAGTGGATCTGCAGAACCTGCGGTCGGTGCCTGAGTTCTCGAGCGTCGGCTTCTCGCCCTTGTCAGCGCTTATGCGGCTGATCGGGCAGGGTGCAGCGACGCGCAATCTCGACGACGTGGTGATCGCCAACCTTGCGGGCCGCATGAGCGTCGGGCGCGAGCGTGAGTCGTCGGTGGTTTCCGTCACGGTGCACGCCGGCGATGCCGAACTGGCAGCCAGCATCGCCAATGCTGTCGCGAGGGCACATGTCGAGGGCTGGGCGGCGCGGCAGGCATCGGAGCAGGCTGGCGCCACGACGCGACTCAACCAGGAGATCGAGAGCCTGCGTGCCAGGGTGAGCGCCGCCGATGCTGCCGTTGCCAGATACAAGCTCGAGAACGGCCTCTCCGACACCCCGGTCGCCCTGCCGCCAACTGACGCCCTGTCAGGTGCAGCAGCTCAGATCGCCGAGGCGCAGCAGCGCAAGGCCAGCGCCAGTTCGCGCGCCGAGGTGATCCGCGGGCTGCTTGCCTCGGGCAAACCGCTCGACGGCGTTCCCGATGTCCGCGAGTCGGCTGTGATCGGCGTGCTGCTGCAGTCCAAGGCCAGCCTCGAGGCCGAACTGACGCAGAAGCAGACCACGCTGTTGCCCAACCATCCGACCATCAAGGCACTGAAGTCGCAGATCAACCAGCTCAACGGCTCGATCTCGGAGGAAGCGGCGAGGATCGCCGAATCGCTGGAGGCCGAGGCCACGGTCGCCGCCGATCGGGAGCAGCGTTTGCGCCAACAGGCGGCAAGTGACAAGGCAACCGGGGACGGTGCCGCACAGACCGCCGTCAACCTCGAGAGCCTCGAGCGGGATGCGAGGACCCAGCACGATCTGCTCGACAGCTACCTTGCCAAGTATGCCGACCTGTCCAACGATGCCGGTAGCGGCCGACAGGACATCCGCGTCATCAGCGATGCGACGCCGGCCTTCGAGCCGTCCTCGCCAAAGTATCTGCTGATCATGGGGGCCGTCGGGTTTGGCGTGCTGGCGCTGCAGGTCGCGGCCGTGCTGCTCGGGCGGGCGGCGGCACCACTGAGCCGCGATTCCGACCATGACCAGCAGGAACTGGCGGCCTTCGTCGCCGAGCCCGAGGTCACGGGCGAGGGCGACGATACCGACGACCTTCTGGAGCGTGCGATCGGGCAGGCGATCTCGAGCGCCGGGACGCCCCGATCGTCCATCGAGAGCGCGTTGCCGGACCTGATCCGCGCCCTGGACGATCAGGGGATCGTCCTGCTGGTGAGCGTGGGCGAGGGCGAGGGGGTGGTGCAGGTCGTCGAGCGGTTGCTCGAGGACGCGCTCATGGCCCAGTTCAGCGCCGTGATCATCGACGCTGCGAGCGGCATCACGTCGGACGTCGCGGGACTTACCGACCTGGCGGCGGGCATATGCGACTACGGTGCTGCGGTGCAGCGCATCGACGACAACCTGGCCGAGGTGCGCTGGGGCAGGGTGCCCACTCTCGACCGGCGTTCAACGCGTCCGCTCACCATGGCCGAGGCGCTGGCCGATCTCTACCATCTGGTGGTCGTCGACACCGGGCGCGCCGGCATGACGACGAGCCTGCCGCTCTTCGCCGGGTTGCCGGCGGCGGTGGTGCTGGTGGCGAACGGCGATGCGGACCCGATGGCCATCGCCAATGCCGAGCGGGATGTTGCCGCGCTTGGCTTTGCGGCCTGCCGTGTCGTAGATCTCGCCGAGGCGCGGGCAGAGGTAGCGTAGGCCGGGATGGCGGACTTGAGGGAGAGGTTCGCCGGCGCTGCGTTCGAGCTCATCTGGGCCAGCCAGCTGCCGCGCCTGTTGCGGACACGCTCGAAGGCGCGCGGTATCGTCTTTGCCATGAACAGGGTGCTGCCGGATGATCCGGCCGATTTTGCGCCCAATGCCGGCTTGGTGATCAAGCCCGACGTCCTCGAATTCACCATCGTGCGGGTACGGCAGCTCGGCTTCGACATTGTCGATCTCGATGAGGCGGCGCGCCGAATCGAGATGGAGGAGGCGACGAGGCCATTCGTGGCGCTGACCTTCGACGGCGCCTTCCGGGACAACCTCAAGTACGCCCTGCCGATCCTCAGGCGCCAGCAGAGCCCGTTTGCCCTGTACGTGCCTACGGCGCCGGTGGACGGGGTGGGGGAGATGTGGCGGCACGCGCTCGAGGATATCGTGGCGGGCCAGAACGCCCTCGCCGTCAGCCTTGGCGGGGAGACCGAGTATTATGCGACCGCCAGTCTCGCCGAGAAACACCGGGCCTATGCCGCGTTGCTAAAGCGCATGCGCACCATGCCCGAGGCCGACCGCGTCGCGCTGGTCCGGGACCTTGCGACCCAATACGGCCTCGACCTCGCCCGCCACTGCCGCGAGCTCGTGATGGACTGGGGCGAGCTGCGCCACTTCGCCGACGAGCGGCTCTGCACCATCGGCGCCGGCACCGTGCACGGCTACGAGCTCGCCAAGCTCGGCCCGGCCGATGCCCGCTCCGAGATCGAGCAGTCGGTGCGTATCCTCAAGGCGCAGTTCGGCGTGGCGCCGCAGCACCTCGGTTATCCGGTCGGCGATGCCATGGCAGCCGGGCCCCGGGAATTCGGGTTCGCGCGTGAGCTCGGCTTGCGGACGGCGGTAACGACGGTGCCCGGCGGCCTGTTCGCCGGCGATCGCTATCGGCTCCATGCATTGCCGCGTGTGCGCATCGGCGGCGCGCTACAGGCGCGGCGGCATGTCGATGTGTTTGCTACGCCCGGACTGTTCTCGCTCGGCCGAGGTTAGGATCAGGCATCCGGTCTGGCCATCCACCGGATGATCCAGGCGGCCGGGAAGAACCAGCCCATGCCCATCACGGCGAAGAAGCCGATCAGCAGCCACCACGCCGCTGCGGCAAGAAAGCTCATGTAGATCCACGTGCCCAGCACCGACCACACGACCAGCGAGAGCAGGATGAGGACGGTGCCGAGGAGCTTGCGCGTGGATTGGGTCATCGCCTTGCCGTGATCCAGATGCGGCAATCCGGCCATTGTTTCGGGCCGCTGCCGGGAGTAGTCGGAGCGCAAAGGAACTCATCTTGACCCTCAGCGCAACCGAACAATCGTCCACCCCCCTCGCAACCGGCGCCGATCGGCTGAAGCCGGTGCGCATCTGGCTCTACTGCATGGCGCTGCTCGTGCTGGCCATGGTGGTGGTGGGTGGGGCGACGCGGCTCACCGAGTCGGGCCTGTCGATCACCTCGTGGAAACCGATCTCGGGCACGCTACCGCCGCTGACCGATGCCGACTGGCAGGCCGAGTTCGAGGCCTACCGGCAGATACCGCAGGGCGTCCAGAACGGTTGGATGGGCATCGAGGACTTCAAGTCGATCTTCTGGTGGGAGTGGGCGCACCGCTTCCTCGGGCGCCTCATCGGCCTGGCCTTCGCGGTTCCGTTCGTGGTGTTTCTGTTCCAGCGGCGTTTCACCTGGAGCCTCGCCGGACCATTGGCCGGGCTGTTCCTGCTGGGCGGCTTCCAGGGGTTCCTCGGCTGGTGGATGGTGAGTTCAGGCCTGTCGGACCTGACCTCGGTGTCGCAGTACCGCCTGGCCGCGCACCTGTTTGCCGCCTCGCTGCTGTTCCTCGCACTGATCTGGGTGGCCCGCCGGCTCGAACCGGCCAAGACGGCGTCCAGTCCCGGCTGGCCGGCCTGGACGCTGCTCGTCCTGATCGAACTGCAGATCGTGGCCGGCGCCTTCGTCGCCGGGCTCGACGCCGGCATGGGTTACAATACCTGGCCGCTGATGGATGGCGCGCTGATCCCGCAGGGCCTCGACGTGATCGAGCCGTTCTGGAAGAACCTGTTCGAGAACGCGCTCACGGTGCAGTTCATCCATCGCGTGATCGCCTACGTCGTCGTGATCTATGCCGGCTGGGTGCTGTGGCGGCAATCGCGACGCGGCGGCTTCGGCGGCGTCGCCGGCTGGCTGCCACGTATCGCGGTGCTGGTCCTCCTGCAGGTCGGGCTCGGCATTGCGACCCTGCTCAGCATGGTGCCGATCTCGCTGGCATTGGGCCACCAGGCCTTGGCCTTCATGTTGGCAGGCGCGACGATCGCGTACTTGGCGGATGCAACGCCGCGGCGGGGGTAGGGACCACTCCGTCGGGCGGCAGCGAGTGCTCGCTGTCACCTGTCCGGATGAGACCGAGTCTATAAATATCAATGGTTTAGAATGTGGTATTATTATACCAATCGCATAAAGCATTGATATTGCAGCGATAAATCTTCACGCTTGACGCCTTGTCGTCCGCCCCGTATATCCGCGCCACGAAAACCGGGCATGGGTCAACTTGTCCGCCTTTCCCAAAGGAAAACATCAATGAGCACCTTCTCGGTAAAGCCGAGCGAGATCGACAAGAAGTGGGTCTTGATCGACGCCAAGGACCTGGTGGTCGGCCGCGTGGCCTCCATCATCGCGATGCGCCTGCGCGGCAAGCATCTGCCGACCTTCACGCCGCACATGGACATGGGCGACAACGTCGTCGTCATCAACGCCGACAAGGTGAAACTGACCGGCAAGAAGCTCGATCAGCGCCGCTTCTTCTGGCACACCGGCCACCCCGGCGGCATCAAGGACCGGACGCAGCGCGAACTGCTCGAAGGCCGTTTCCCGGAGCGCGTGCTGGAGAACGCCGTGCGCCGCATGCTTCCGGGCGGCCCGCTCGGTCGCAAGCAGTATGGCAATCTGCGCGTCTACGCCGGCGAGACCCATCCGCATGAGGCGCAATCGCCCACCAAGCTCGATGTCGCCTCGTTCAACACCAAGAATGTGAGGGCCAAGTAATGGCCGAGACCATCAATTCCCTCGAAGACCTGGGCACTGCCAACGTCGCCGTCGCCAACGAGGCTCCCGTCCATGTCCAGAAGCTGGACAAGGAAGGGCGCGCCTACGCCACCGGCAAGCGCAAGAACGCCATCGCCCGCGTCTGGATCAAGCCCGGTGCCGGCAAGATCACCGTCAACGGCAAGGAATTCAACGCCTTCTTCGCCCGTCCGGTGCTCCAGATGGTGCTGCAGCAGCCGATCGTCGCGGCCGCGCGCGTCGACCAGTATGACGTGATCGCCACCGTTTCGGGCGGCGGTCTGTCCGGCCAGGCCGGTGCTGTACGCCACGGCATCTCCAAGGCGCTGACGTATTACGAGCCCGAGCTGCGCGGCGTGCTGAAGGCCGGTGGCTTCCTGACCCGCGACAGCCGCGTGGTCGAACGCAAGAAGTACGGCAAGGCCAAGGCCCGTCGTTCGTTCCAGTTCTCCAAGCGCTAGGCGCTTCGGGTTTCAGATCTGCCGGGGGCCCGCAGCGATGCGGGCCCTTTGCTTTTGGCCCGGCGCGGGCTACCCATTGCCGCCCATAGCTCGAGCCGCCGATGCCGCAGCCCAAGACCGTCCTGATCGTCACCGACGCCTGGCACCCGCAGATCAATGGCGTGGTGCGGTCGATCGAGCTGGTGGTGCGCGAAATGGAGAAGCGCGGCATAACGGTGAAGCTGCTGACGCCGAACGAGTTCAAGACGTTCCCGATGCCCGGCTACGGCGAGATCCGGTTGAGCCGGACCCTGATGAAGCCTGTCTATGCCAGGATCGAGGCCGCGGACGCCGACGCCATTCACATCGCCACCGAAGGGCCGCTGGGCATCATGGCGCGCCGCTGGTGCCGCCGGAACGGGGTCCCGTTCTCCACCGCCTACCACACCCAGTTTCCCGAGTATCTACGGGCGCGGCTGCCCGTGCCGCTGCGCTGGAGTTACCGGTTCCTGCGCTGGTTCCACGGCGCGGCGACCTATTGCCTGGTCGGCACGCCGCATCTGAAGACCCTGCTCGAGAATCGCGGCTTCACCAATGCGGTGATCTGGCAAAAGGGCGTGGACACCGAGCTGTTCCACCCCGGCAAGCGCGGTCCGCTGCCATATGACGGCCCGGTGTTCCTCTATGTCGGCCGCGTCGCGGTGGAGAAGAACATCGAGGCATTCCTCGAACTCGACCTGCCAGGCACCAAGGTCGTGGTCGGGGGCGGGCCAAGCCTCGACCGGCTCAAAACCGAATATCCCGATGTGGTGTTCCTCGGTCCGCGGCAGGGGGACGAACTGGCGCGACTGTTCGCGTCGGCCGACGTGTTCGTCTTCCCCAGCAAGACCGACACATTCGGCCTTGTGCTGCTGGAGGCCTTGGCCAGCGGCACTCCGGTGGCTGCCTTCCCGGTGACGGGGCCGATCGACGTGATCGGCGACGCTCCCGTCGGCGCCCTCGACAATGACCTCAAGGCGGCGGCCATGCATGCGCTCGGCCTCTCGCGCGATGCGTGTCGCGCCTACGCGGAACAGTTCTCCTGGGCGGCAAGCACGGACCAGTTCCTCAGTCACCTGCCATCGCGATCCTGACCGGTTGCGCAGGGTCAATCGCCAGGCCGAAATAGCCGGCCATGATGGAGGCCGATTCGATCGGGAGGACACCATGCGCAACATTCGCGGCGCGATCGCAGTTCTGGTATTGGGCAGCGCGGCACTGGCCGGCCCCGGGATGGCGCTGGCCGACCCGATCACCGAAGGCCACGTCCTCGTCGACGAGTATTGTTCCGACTGCCATGCAGTAGGCCGGACCGGCGACAGCCCGCTCGCCATCGCGCCGCGCTTCCGGGAACTCCATCAGCGCTACGACATCGAGGACCTGAGCGAGGCCCTCGTCGAGGGGATCGTGACCGCGCACCCGGAAATGCCCGAGTTCGAGTTCGACCCTCAGCAGGCGGCCGCCATCGTTGCCTACATCAAGTCGCTGGCCGGGCCGGGGCAGGGCGAGTAGGGCACTGAGGCGCAGCATCGCGCCCATGACGGCGGGCGTTAGATTTGCCTTGACTCTAATTAGAGTATCGACGAAATAACGCCTGTCCTCACTTGTGAGCGGGTCCATGGGCATCAATGCCGTCTTCGAAGCGCTGTCGCATCCGGTACGCCGGGAGATCCTGCACCTGCTTCGGTCGGGTCCGATGTCGGCCGGGGCGCTGGCTGGACACTTTGCGCTGAGCAAGCCCACGCTCTCCGTGCACTTCGCCAAGCTCAGGGACGCCGAGCTGGTCGTGGTGGAGCGGCAGGGGACCAGCCTCATCTACCACCTCAACACGTCCATACTCGAGGAGGCCGTGAGCGGCCTGCTCAGCCTGAAAGAAGCGAAATGAAAGCAGTCCTCACTCCCATGCGCATCATTCTCCTGGCCGTCCTGCTGGGCGCGGTCGGAGCAGGATTCGCCCTGATTCCCGCCGGCACCCGCCTGCCTATTCACTGGGGTGCGAACGGCCTGCCGGACGGGTTTGCATCGCGCGAGACGGCGCTGCTCTGGCCGGTCGGGATCGTCGCGTTCGTCTGGGCAGTCATGCTCATCCTGATGAGGGTCGCGCCGGCCGGGGAGACCAAGGGCGGCCGTCACGCCACCGGAGTGGTGCTGACCGGCCTCACCGGGCTGTTCGCAGTGATCGAGATCGTCACCGTCCTGATTGGCCTTGGCTTCGAGATCGAGATGGTGCGGGCGCTCGGGTTTGCCCTCGCCGTCCTGCTCGTCGTGCTCGGCAATGCCCTGCCCAAGTCACAACCCAACAGCATAGCGGGCATCCGGATACCGACGACACTTGGCGACCCCGCCAACTGGCAGGCGACGCATCGCTTCACCGGCTGGCTCTGCATGGCCGGGGGCGTGGCGCTGGCCGTTGCCGCCGCGCTGGCGCCGTTCGCGCTGCTCATCTGGTTCCTCGTCGCATGCGTGGCGGTGCCGATGATCGCCGGCACGCTCTACTCCCGCCGGTTGGCGCGGCGGCATGGGCGAATCTAGGCGCCTTGCCTTGACCGTGTCGGAATCCGTGCCTACACGTGAGGGATTCCAACTCGGGACCGGGTCGATGACTCAGGGAGTAGTAGCGCCAATCGCAGCAGCCGGCTTCGCCGCCGGAGCGGCTGCGCGCGCTCAGGCCCCCGCTCGCTAGCTCTCCCCGAGCGCCGCAACGCGGCTGGGGAGAGCGGAACCGAACGAGCATGGCGGCCACGGTCGGCCGCTTAACCGAGTCAAAACCATAATTCCGCGATAATCGGCGCCCCTACAAGGCGATGCGTGCACTCAAGAGTGCGTCGCGGGTCACCCGAGGTTCCAATGAACGATTTCCACCGCATTCGCCGCCTGCCGCCCTACGTCTTCGATCATATCAACCCGATCAAGGCGCGCCTGCGCGCCAACGGCGTCGATATCATCGACCTCGGCATGGGCAATCCGGACCTGCCGACGCCCCAGCCGATCGTCGACAAGCTCAAGGAGACGGTGAACGATCCGCGCGCCCATCGCTACTCCACCTCGCGAGGGATTCCCGGGCTCCGCAAGGCGCAGGCGAGCTACTATGGCCGCCGCTTCGGCGTGAAGCTCGATCCCAATACGCAGGTGGTCGCCACGCTGGGCTCCAAGGAGGGCTTCGCCAACATGGCGCAGGCGATCACGGCGCCCGGCGATGTGGTGCTGGTGCCGAACCCGACCTATCCGATCCACTCGTTCGGCTTCATCATGAGTGGCGGCGTGGTGCGCTCGATGCCGGCCGACCCGAACGAGGATTTCATGCGCGCGCTCGATCGCGCCGTCCGCCACTCGATCCCCAAGCCGATCGCGCTGGTGCTGAACTACCCGGCCAACCCGACCGCCTATACGGCGACGCTCGACTTCTACAAGGAGGTCGTGAAGTACTGCAAAGAGCACGAGATATTCATCCTCTCCGACCTCGCCTATGCCGAGATCTACTTCGACGAGGACGTGCCGCCATCAGTGCTGGAAGTGCCGGGGGCCATCGACATCACCGTCGAGTTCACCTCGATGTCCAAGACCTATTCGATGCCCGGCTGGCGCGTCGGTTTCGCGGTGGGCAACGAGCGCCTGATCGCGGCGCTGGCACGGGTGAAGTCCTATCTCGACTACGGCGCCTTCACCCCCATCCAGGTGGCGGCGGCGACGGCGCTCAATGGCGACGACAAGGTGATCGAGGAAGTCCGCAACGTCTATCGGTCGCGCCGGGATGTGATGGTCGAGAGCTTCGGCCGGGCAGGCTGGGACATTCCCTCGCCCAAGGCGACGATGTTCGCCTGGACGCCGATCCCGGAGCAGTTCGCCCACCTGGGCTCGCTCGAGTTCGCCAAGCTGCTGATCCAGGAAACCGGCGTCGGCGTCGCGCCGGGAGTGGGCTTTGGCGAGTACGGCGACCAGTACGTGCGCCTGGCGCTGGTGGAGAACGAGCAGCGCATCCGCCAGGCCGCTCGCAACATCAAGAAGTTCCTGGCTGGCCAGCCCAGCCACGGCAATGTGGTGCCGATCGCCGCTGTGAAGTAGGCCGCGTGGGTCAGGTCAGCCTGGCCGGCTCCGACGGGCCGGCCAGACGGGCATAGCCATAGCTTTCCATGGCCTTGCCATTGATCTCCCAGAAGCGCTGGAGGTCTTCTCCCTCCAGTTCAGTCCGCTTGGAGTCACTGTGGCGAATCCACGTTCCGTCGGCCCGCGCCAGGTCCTCCCGGGATGGGACAAGGTAGGAGTTTGGCCTTAGGCCCAGGTATTCGGCCAGTCGGTCAATGATTCCGCGAGTGTCCTGAACCATATCCTCGTAGCGGAGGAATAGTGTGGAGGGACGTTCAAGTGGGTTCCAGCGCCTGAGGTGCCCCGTCCATGTCCCGAAAATGTTCCGCCCTTCGATAATAGCCCTGAGAGGCATCCGCTTCTTGTAGAACTCGTACAGGCTGGTCGAAGCAGCCCTGCCGTCGCGAATGATGTAGATGGTCGGCCGGTCATCCTGCGGGGGATGATGCGTCTTGAGGAGCCGGACAGGCTCGTTGCCGAAATCGATGCTGCCATCTGGTCGCTGTTCTATGTGGCCAACCATGTCGCCAACGCCCAGTTCACCCAGATCGCCAGCGTAGATGCTGGCCGAGCGCACCCCGAAGCAATGGTAGATGATCGTTCGGAGGAACGTGTTGCCGCTACGCGGGTACGAAGCAAGCCAGACGACGGGGGCTGTGGTCATGATAGTTAGGTATCTAGCATATCGTGGCAGCAACGTTGCTACATTGTGACGGAAATGCGTCATCACATGACGGTTTTGTAATAATCGACGTTCTGCGCCAGAAAAGCCCGATCAGTCACCGGGTTTGCTGAGATCGGAGCCGGGGTTCCATTTCGATCGGGCAGGGGCGCCGGCCCATCGTCAAGTCGAGACGGGGCGAGCTTGCGGCGATCAATCCTATTGACGGATAGGGTCTCTCCTATTCATAGCTCTCGCACACGTCCGAAAGCTTGTGCCCATGTCCGATATCCAGTCGTTCCGCCAGTCCGTCGAAGCCTTCATTGCCGCCCGTGGCTGGACCCCGACGCGGTTCGGACGGACCATCGCGGGGGACCCGCTGTTCGTGTTCGACCTGCGCGAGGGACGCGAGCCGCGCTCCGACACGCGCACCCGCATCCTCAAGGCGATGCAGGAACAGGCGGACGCCGCTCTCGAGGCGCCGCTCCGGATTGGTGTTGCCGGTCTCGGCAACGTCGGTGCCACCCTGGTGCGCATCATCCAGAAGGATGGCGAGGAACTGACGCGAAAACTGGGGCGCA
This sequence comes from Devosia sp., assembly GCF_017307495.1. Lineage (GTDB taxonomy): Bacteria > Pseudomonadota > Alphaproteobacteria > Rhizobiales > Devosiaceae > Devosia_A. The sequence continues at coordinate 76,827 of NZ_JAFKHE010000030.1, forward strand.
AGATCACCGTGACGGCGGTGTGCGCCCGTTCGCGCAGTCGGGATCGCGGGATCGATACGACCGACCTCGAATGGTTCGATGATCCCGTCGCGCTCGCCAAGTCCGACGGGATCGATCTCTTCGTCGAGCTGATCGGCGGCGAGGACGGTCCTGCCCTCGCGGCGGTCCGCGCCGCTCTGGAGATCGGCCGTCCGGTCGTGACGGCCAACAAGGCCCTCCTGGCCCGGCATGGGGTGAACCTGGCGCGCATCGCGGAGGAATCGGGGGCCCAGCTCGGCTTCGAAGCAGCCGTCGCCGGCGGCATCCCGGTGATCAAGACGCTGCGCGAGGGCCTCGGCTCGGCCCGCATCGCCCGCGTCTATGGCATCATGAACGGCACCTGCAACTACATCCTCAGCCGTATGGGGAACGAGGGCATCAGCTTCGCCGAGTGCCTGGCAGACGCACAGAAGCTTGGTTATGCCGAAGCCGACCCGACCTTCGACGTCGAAGGCTTCGACACGGCGCACAAGCTGGCGATTCTCGCTTCGCTTTGCTTCGGTTGCGAGATCGCGCCGGACGAGATTTTCGTTGAAGGCATCACGTCGATCAGCCAGGCGGACATCAAGGTGGCCGGCGACCTCGGCTACAAGATCAAGCTGCTCGGCATCGCGCAGCGTTCGGCCGACGGCATCGACCAGCGCGTCCATCCCACGCTGGTGCCCAGGACGTCGGCCATTGCCGGCGTGGACGGCGTGCTGAACGCCGTGGCGCTCGAGACCGATCACGTGCACGAACTGCTGCTCGCCGGGCCGGGCGCCGGCGGGCCGCCTACGGCCTCGTCGGTGCTGTCCGATATCCTCGACATTGCCCGCGGCACCAAGGTGCCACCGCTGGGCGTGCCGATCGCCGAGCTCACACCGTACCGCCGTGCCCCGATCCGGGAGCACGAGGGAGGGTACTACATCCGACTAAATGTCAGGGATGTGCCGGGCGCGTTTGCCGCTATTGCTTCCCGCATGGGTGGCGCCGGCATCTCGCTCGAAAGCGTCATCCAGCGTCCGGACTTGCGGGTTAGCGAGCCGGGTGTGACGGGAACCGACACCCGTACGGTGGTGCTGCTCACGCACTCCACCATGGAGCAGACCGTCCGCGACGCCTTGCAGGCGATCAAGGGTGACGGCTTCATCGTCGGCGATCCGCAGATGATCCGGATCGAGCAGCTTTAGGAGCGTTCCGCGCGGGCTCTCGCGGTTCGGGACGCGACCGCAGAGGATACCTTTAGCGCCCCTGCGGCGGGGCAGGGAGTGCTTATGAAGCTCAGCAAGTCCAATACCGACCGGCAAGCGGCGATCGATCGTTCCCTCACGCTGGAGCTGGTGCGCGTTACCGAGGCGGCGGCGGTTGCCGCGGCCGGCTGGCGCGGCAAAGGCAACGAGAAGGCAGCCGACGCCGCCGCCGTCGAGGCGATGCGCGGCGAGATGGGCAATGTGCACATCGAAGGCCGCATCGTCATCGGCGAGGGCGAGCGCGACGAGGCGCCGATGCTCTACATCGGCGAGGAAGTCGGCGCCGGCGATGGCCCCCAGGTCGATATCGCAGTCGATCCGCTGGAGGGCACGACACTGTGCGCCAAGAACCAGCCCGATTCGATCTGCGTGCTCGCCATGGCCGAGCGCGGCGGACTGCTGAATGCGCCAGACGTGTATATGCAGAAGATCGCCGTCGGGGCCGGCTATCCGGCCGGCATCGTCGACCTCGACCAGTCGACCAGGGAGAACGTGACGGCGCTGGCCAGGGCCAAGGGCGTGCCGGTCAGCGAGATCACGGCCTGTGTCCTGGACCGCCCGCGTCATGCCGGCCTGATCGACGATCTCCGCTCGGCAGGGGTAGCGATCAAGCTGATCTCGGACGGCGACATCGCCGGCATCATCCACGCGGTCAACACCGAGGACACGGGCATCGACATCTACCTGGGGTCGGGCGGAGCGCCTGAAGGCGTGCTGGCGGCTGCGGCGCTGCGCTGCATCGGCGGCCAGATGCAGGGCCGGCTGATCCTCGATAGCGAGGACAAGCGGGCACGGGCGCTGAAAATGGGCGTCGTCGAGCCGAACAAGAAGTACCGGACCGAGGAACTCGCGTCGGGCGATGTGCTGTTCGCGGCGACCGGGGTGACCGACGGCAGCCTGCTGAGCGGAGTGCGCTACCGTCAGGGCTCGGTGCGGACCAGTACCGTCGTGATGCGCTCGTGGAGCCAGACGGTGCGCTGGATATCGGCGGAGCATCGCCGGTAGGACTTTCGCTGGGATGACAGCCGGTGGAGGCCGGAACATCGAGACGAACGTAAAGGGCCGCCCTTGGGGCGGCCCTTCGTGTTTCCGATAGCGCTCGCGCCTACGCTTCCTGGATGGCGCTGACCAGCCACGGTCCGCCGTTCTGGCGCTGAAAAGTCCAGATTTCGATGGTCTCGGTGACGTGGTCGTCGCCGCTGACGATCTCACCGGTGCTCCGGTTGCGGGTGACGTCGCGCGACTCGTAGCGCATGGCGACGCTGGCATACTCGGTGCCGCCCTCGCGCCACGCCTCGGCCACGTCGCCGGCCAGCAGGCGGACGTCGAAGACCTCGTTGCGCAGGCCTCGCGAGGCATTGGCGCCGAGTTCCTCGGCGAGGTAGCCCATGACTTCGGGCGTGGTGATCCGGCGCAGCGCGGCATAGTCCTCGCGCGAATACGCGTCCTGCAGTTCAGCGAGATTGCGCTCGAAGGTCGCGAGGTCGGCGTCGCGCACGCCGATCTCGTCGCGGCGTCCGGCGCGCTGCGAGGCATTGGAGCGCGGACCCGGGCTGTCTGACGGCCGGCCGGCGTAATTCTGGCCCGCGTTCGGCGGCTGGTACTGGAATGGTGCGCCGCCCGCCATGGCCGGCTGCCGCCGCCGCAGGAAGAAGCCGACGATCAAGCCGATGATCACGACCTGGAAGAGCAGGGCGAGCATGCCGCCGAAACCGCCGAAGCCGAAGCCGAACAGGCCGCTGAACAGCAGGCCGCCGAGCAGCGCGCCGCCGAAGCCGCCAAAGATCGAGGGACGGGCGGCCGCGGTGGCGGCGCCGGCGGTGCTCTTCTGGGTCCCGTTCGTCATCGTGTTTTGCACCGGCGCCGTGGTCTTGGGCGCGACCTGCGTCGAGGGAATGCTGCGCTCGGTGCGAAGGCCGCGGCCGCCGAAGCTGCCGCCGCGCCGCGCCTCGGCCGTGTCGACCGCGACGAGCGAGAAGGCCATGATGAGGGTGGCGAGAAGGGCTGAGAGCTGGAAGCCCCGGTTGACGAACATGGCGGTCCCCTTGGTCAAAGATGGTTGCGATATGGGAACCCGCGCATCGCAGTTTTAGACCTGCTGCGGTCCGCATGTCCGATTTTGCCGCGAGCCGAGGAAAACCGGGTGTCTCCCCTCGACGCAAGTGCCCAATCCGCTTACTTCCACACCGATGGACGAGCCGCGCGCCAATTTCCTCGATGTCAGCCGCTCCGTGCTTGGCCGCCCTTGGGTCGACCGGCTCGACGCGGCCGGGTTGCGCATGGCCACGGCGATCGGCCAGCGCACCGAGCTGTCCGATATTCTCGCGCGCATCGTTGCCGGTCGTGGCGTCGACTTGGACTCGGCGGAGCGCTACCTGCAGCCGACCGTGCGCGAGCTGATGCCGGATCCTTCCACCCTGGCCGGCATGGATGCGCTGGCCGAGCGGCTGGCAAAGGCGATCACCGACCATGAGCCGGTAGCGCTGTTCGGCGACTACGATGTCGACGGCGCCTGCTCCTGCGCGCTGATGGCGCGGTTTCTCGGGCATTTCGGTATCACGCCGCAGATCCATATCCCCGACCGCGTATTCGAGGGCTACGGACCGAATACAGCGGCCATCGACAAGCTGGTCGACGGCGGGGCGACGCTGCTCATCACGCTCGACTGCGGCACGACCAGCGATGGCCCCATCGCCCACGCCCGCGAGCGCGGGCTGGACGTGCTGGTCATCGACCACCACCTCTCCGACGCCGAACTGCCGCCCGCGACGGCGCTGGTGAACCCCAACCGACCGGACGACATCTCCGGGCTCGGCTATCTCTGCGCTGCCGGAGTGACCTTCATGGTGCTGGTCGCGACCAACCGGCTGCTGCGCCAGCTCGGGCGTTCGAGCCTGCCCGACCTGATGGGCATGATCGACCTCGTGGCCCTGGCGACGGTGTGCGACGTGGTACCTCTCACGGGCCTGAACCGGGCGTTCGTGGCTCGCGGGCTCGAGGTGGCGCGCACCGGCTCGAACCGCGGCATCGGCGCCCTGGCGCTGGCCGCGCGGCTATCGGGCCCGCTCAACCCGTACCATCTGGGTTACCTGATCGGGCCGCGGATCAATGCCGGTGGCCGCATCGGCGATGCCGCGCTGGGCACCCGCCTGCTGACGCTCGACGACGAGCAACAGGCGCTGATCATCGCGGCCCAGCTCAACGAACTCAATTCCGAGCGCCAGCGCATCGAGGTCGAGGCGGTGGAGGAGGCGGTGCGCGCCGCCGAAGCCGAGATCGGCGCAGGCGAGGGACCTCCGGTGCTCGTGCTCGCCTCGGCCAACTGGCACCCCGGCGTGGTGGGGCTGATCGCCGCGCGAGTGCGTGAGCGCTTCGAGCGTCCGGTCTTCGCCATCGCGCTCGCGCCCGATGGCGGCGGCACTGGCTCCGGCCGGTCGATGCCCGGCGTCGACCTCGGCACCGTGGTGATCGAGGCGGTGGAGTCCGGGCTGATTGCCAAGGGCGGCGGTCACGCCATGGCGGCGGGGGTGACGCTCAGGCCCGGCCAGCTCGGACCGTTCCGAGCCCACGTCAACGACAGGCTCGCCGGTGCGGTGGGAGCGGCACGGGCGGCATCGGCCCTGGCGATCGACGCGGCAATGACAGCGCGGGCCGCGACGCCAGAGTTCGTGCGCGAGATCGAGCGGGCAGGGCCGTTCGGCTCCGGTAGCCCCCAGCCGGTGTTCGTGTTTCCCGCCCACAAGGCGCGCTTCGCCGAAGTCGTCGGCGGAGCGGGGCACGTCAAGTTCACGCTGACGTCAGGGGATGGGGCGCGCCTCAAGGCCATCGCCTTCCGCGCCGCGACGACTGCGCTGGGCGAGGCGCTGCTGTCGGCTGGAAACGACACCGCGCTTCACCTTGCCGGCACGCTCAGCATTGACCACTGGCAGGGTCGGGAAGAAGTGCAATTGCGCCTGGCGGATGCCGCCTACCCCCAGGGGCTGTAGGGGGCGGGCCGGTTGAAAGTGATGCTTGCATATCCACTTATGGTGACTAAAGTGCTGCATTCTTCAGGGCGCGGCCGCGGCGGTGGGGCAGGCGGTGCGTTTATCGTGGCCCGTCTTCGGTGGCGGGAAGTGTCTGGATCGTTGCGTCATGGATAAGCTTGCGGTTGAAACGAGGGCCAGTTCGCCCACGCCGTGGACCCATCTGCTTTCGGCCGTTGCGGCGTGGTTCGGCAGGCGGCTCATCGGTCGCCCCAGGCACGGAGCCGTGACCATCACCTTCCCCAACGGAAAGAAGCGCACCTTCGGCGATCCGGCCAGCGGCGGGGAGCATCCGCACATCGTGCTGCACAATTTCGACGTGCTGCAGAAAACGCTGAAGCGCGGCACCGTCGGCTTTGCCCAGGCCTATATCGACGGCGACGTCGACATGGACGATTTGACCTCGCTGTTCCGCTACTTCCTGCAGAACCGGGACGTGCTCGATAACAGCGAGAGGTCCTGGTACGGCCGTGCCGCGCATGACCTCGCCTACCACCTCAGCCGGAGCAACTCCAAGGAAGGCGCCAAGAAGAACATCTCAGAGCACTACGACCTCGGCAACGACTTCTACGAGCAGTGGCTCGATCCTTCGATGACCTATTCGTCGGCATATTACACGTCGGACGACATGACGCTGACCGATGCCCAGTATGCAAAGTACCGCAAGGTGGTCGAGATGGCCGGCGTGCAGCGCGGCGACACCGTGCTCGAGATCGGTTGCGGGTGGGGCGGTTTTGCCGAGACGGCTGCCAAGGAGTTCGGCGCGCAGGTGTACGGCATCACGCTCTCGTCCGAGCAGCTGAAATATGCCAACGACCGGATGCGCCGCCAGGGTCTCGACACGCTCGCGACCCTGCATTTCGAGGACTATCGCGACACCAGGGGCCAGTTCGACCATGTCGCTTCGATCGAGATGATCGAGGCGGTGGGCGAGGAGCACTGGCCGAGCTACTTCAAGACCGTGCACGACCGGCTGAAGCCGGGCGGGACCGCTGCCATCCAAGCCATTACCATCGGCGAGAAGGATTTCCTCGACTACCGGGCACGGCCTGATTTCATCCAGCGCTTCATCTTTCCCGGCGGCATGTTGCTGACCAAGACGGCGATGCAGGAGCAGGGCGACAAGGTCGGGCTCGTCCTCGAGAATGTCGAGACCTTCCGCCTGAGCTATGCCCGAACGCTGCGCCTGTGGCGGGAGCGCTTCCTCGAGCGCTGGAGCGAAATCAAGAAGCTCGGCTACACCGAGGAATTCCGCCGCAAGTGGGTCTACTACCTCAGCTACTGCGAGGCAGGGTTCGCCGAGGGCTCCATCGACGTCGGCATCTACCAGTACCGCCGCCCGGTTTGACACCATCGTAGGCGGCTCGTGCTCGCGCCGTGGCAGGCGGTGATTCACCGACCTTGGCGCGGTGTCCGCCGAGCCGGCAACTGCAAAAGTGCCGTCGTGACTAGCGCGTCGACACGCGATGCAGCCGGCAGATCAGCGCAAATGCCTGCAAATATTTACTAAAACTCCACTGCCGATCATTGCTTACCGGGACTATCCCAGTTGTGCGAAAACACCTTGCGCGGGCTCCGCAGAACGAGGGAATCTGCGATAACGTATGCGTGATCGGACTGGGGCAGTCGCGAATGGCCAAAGCACTCTATCTCGTGATCCGAAGTCGCGACGCCTGGTGGGTGGATTTCGAGGGCAAGGCGCACGGACCCTACGATGCGCGGGAGAATGCCGCGCTGGAGGCGCGCTCGCTGGCGCGCTTCCAGGCCCATTCGGGCCGCGATGCCGAGGTTCTCGTGCCCGATGAGCATGGCAAGTACTGGGTCGTGTGGTCCAGCCTGCATGACAGCGGTGAAGGCCGCTCGTTCGCGCCGCATCGCATAGCCGGCTAGCGGATCGGCCAAGCAGTGGGCGGAGCGCAGTCGACGGCGCCCGCCGGCAGGTCCTCAGCCCTGCTCGTCGAGCCACTTGCCCAGCAGGTCGATGATGTAGTTCGTGCCGTCCTCGCGCTGCTTGCAGGTGTCCAGCCCATCGAGGAACGCGCCGTCTTCCTTCACCACCATCCGCGTGCCGCTGCCGTCCGGAAACAGTTCGACGGTGGCGAGCGACACCGAAATGCGCCTGCCGTTCATGGCCATCTCGTAGGTGTAGATGATGCGATTGTCGGGCACGATGTCGCGATAGAGCACGTCGAAGGTGTACGTGCTGCCCTGGTGCTCGCTCTCGTTGTATTCGCGGCCGCCGACGCGGAAATCCATCACGTCGGTCGGCTTGTCCGGGCTGGGCGAGCCGAACCACTGGCGCTTGAACTCGGGATTGGCCCAGGCCTGGAAGACCTTGGCCGGTGCGTGCCGGTAAGTGCGCTCGACGGTGAAGCTGCCGTGGGCGATGGAACGGTCGGTCATCTTCTCTTCCTCTCCGATGTCGGTTGGGTGCGGCGGGCAACGAGTGCCCACGCCGGCGGCGCCGCCGGACGCTGATGTTGAACCAGGACGGGGCAGTCAGGTGCCCGGGTCGCCATCGTCGGGCAGGGCGTCGAGAAACGCACCCAGCCTGTCGAGGCGTCGTTCCCAGCCGATGCGGCGGTCGTTGATCCATTTCTCCGCGAGGCTCAGCGCGCCCGGATCGATCGTGCAGGTGCGAACCCGCCCGACCTTCTGCGTTTTCACCAGCCCGCTCTGTTCGAGCACCTGCAGGTGCTGGACCACTGCAGGTAGGCTCATCTTGAATGGTTCGGCCAGCTCGCTGACCGACGCCGAACCGAGGGTCAACCGCTCTACCATGCGCCGCCGCGTCGGATCGGCGAGGGCCTGGAACATGAGGTCGAGCGGCTCTGCCGGTTGCTTAAGCATAAGATTAAGTAATTTAGGTTGACGTCTGCTGTCAATAGTTAGGCCACGACCTAAGCGATGTCACTACGCCCAGCCCCTCTCTCCGGGGTAGCGGTGTACGTCCAGCCAGTCGTGGTGGAGGTCGACGCCCAGCCCCGGAGCTGTCGAGATCGCCATCCTGCCGTCGCGGATTAGGAGGGGATTGGGGCTGGCCCACTCTAGCGACGTGGCACGGCGGGTGCACTCGATGCGCGGACAGTCGAAGATGGCCGCGGCCAGCTGCTGGCTGGCGGCATTGAGCAGCAGACCGCTGACATTGTGCAGCGTGATCGGTGTCCGGTACAGCGCGGCGAGGTCGGCGATCGCCTTCGTGCCGGTGATGCCGCCCGAGTTGACGATGTCTGGCTGGAGGCAATCCACCGCCTGGGTCTGGAGGAAGGGCAAGGCCTGCTCGGGCAGCTCGATGTTCTCGCCGGTCATGATCGGGATGCGCGTCGTCTTGCGCAGCGCCACCCAGTTCTCGGAGAAGCCGGGCTGCAGCGGGTCCTCGAAGTAGATCGGCCGGATCGCCTCCACTGCCTCGGCGACGGCGATGGCGCTCGGCGCATCGAGTTCGTTGTGGCAGTGGACGATGATGTCGATGTCCTCGCCCAGGTGCTCGCGCGCCAGCTCGTAGGAGCGGCGAATCCGGCGGATGTCGCCCGGCGACAGGCTCGGCACATATTCTTGCATGCTGATGCCGATAGCATCGTGGATGTCGACCTTGAACGTCTTGAAGCCGTGCGGGTCGGACTTGAGGTCGGCCGCCGCGTCGCGCCACGCGCCAGCATCCGTCAGGTCGAAGTGCGGGCAGTGCGAATAGAGCTCGATCTCGCTGCGGAAGGCGCCGCCGAGCAGCTTGTGCACGGGCTGGCCGAGCAGCTTGCCGGCGAGGTCCCACAGCGCCATGTCGAGTCCCGAGCACACCATCATGTGCGAAGGGCGCTGGCGATAGGCGTAGAACATGTTGTGGTGGTGGACGCCGATATCGAGCGGATCCTTGCCGACGAGCTGCAAGTGCGGCAGGCGCGCGCCGCCCTTGGCATGGGTGAGGATCGAGGCGCGGACCAGGTCGCCGTCGAGATCGCCGCACTCGCCGTAGCCGGAGACGCCGGCGTCGGTGTCGATGCGGACCAGGCAGAAGCCGCTGTCGAGCCGCATGGCCCTGATGTCGGTGATGGTCGCCTGGCCCCGGTCGGACGGCGACAGATGTCGTTGCGGCATGGTTCCCCCCAAAGGTGTCGGACGCAGCTATAGACCGGGGGCCAGCGCGACGATAGCGGCGCTCGCCGGCGGGCGACATCTCTGCACTTCAATGTGAGGGAGAGTTGGCGCGCCCAAGGGGAATCGAACCCCTGTTCCCGCCGTGAGAGGGCGGTGTCCTGACCGCTAGACGATGGGCGCGGCGGAACTCTTATGGCGATGAACGCCGACCACGTCAACCACCGCCCCATGAAGGGAAGTGGCGCGCCCTAGGGGAGTCGAACCCCTCTCTGCACCGTGAAAGGGTGCCGTCCTAACCGATAGACGAAGGGCGCCGCGGTGGCGTCCGTATAGGGGCGTTCCGGAAGGCTGGCAAGAGCTAATTCCGGGCTTTTCGCGCTTTCAGCAGCCGGAGAAGGTGATGGGCTTTTTCCAGCCGCGCGGCCGGTCGCGGACGTCGACATGGATGAAATCGCGACCCGGATAGCAGCCCAGTCCGCCGACCTCGGGGTTCGAGCGTGCGTACGCAATGAGTTCGGACTTCGGGACGCCCGGGATGAAGAAATCCACCGCCAGGCATCGCATGTGATAGCTGCTGTCGACGCCGCCGCCGATGATGTTGCGGATCGGGTCGCGGTATTGCGAGTTGACCACGATCTTGCGGCCATACCGGCGCTCGAACGAGGCGATGACGCTCGCGAGCCTGGGGGAGATGCAGGAATTGTCGACGTCCTCGGAGGCGAGGAACATGCCGGCGCGCTGCACGTAGCCGCCATACGAGGCCGGTCCGCCACCCCAGAAGAAACAGCCACTGAGAAGCGTTGCGCACGCCAGCGCAGCGATGAGGCGGATCATGAGGTCTTCCCCGAAGGCCAGCCCTTGCCCGGCCGGATCGTCTTCGGGGAAGCTAATGCGGTTTGGCTAACCGCCGGCTAAGCCGACTGGTTAGCGCCCGGTTACCAGGCGCCGGTATTGGGCATGGACAGCCACGGCTCGGCCGGCGCGAGGGCAGGGCCGGCCTGCAGGATCTCGATCGAGATGTTGTCGGGCGAGCGCACGAAGGCCATGCGCCCGTCGCGCGGCGGGCGGTTGATGGTGATGCCCATGTCCTGCAGGTGCCTGCAGGTGGCGTAGATGTCGTCGACCTCGTAGGCGAGATGGCCGAAATTGCGCCCGCCGGCATAGACCTCCGGGTCCCAGTTATAGGTCAGCTCGACCTGCGCGTCCGGCTGACCCTTGGGAGCAAGGAACACCAGGGTGTAGCGGCCCTTCTCGTTCTCGGTGCGGCGCACTTCCTCGAGTCCGAGGCCCTCGCAGTAAAAGCGCAGGCTCTGGTCGATATCGGTGACGCGCACCATGGTGTGCAGGTATCTCAAGTCGGTTCCTCCGAGTGGTCAGGGGGCGGGTCGCGCCGCGTGCGGCACTGTATTGTCGAGTATCTCATGCAGCAACCGGGCCACACCGGCAGGCCATCGCGAAAAACCCGGACAAATTCGTAAACGCTTCTTAACTTCCGGCAGTGAATCGGCCAGAGTGCCCCGGTCTTGTAGCGTACCCCGTTCTTGCGGCGGGGCGAGTACGAAAAGGCTTGAGGCATGGGGGCCAAATCAACACCCGACGGTGACGATCCCGGATTCCGCTCTTCCGAGTCGGTTGATCCCGGCGTGCGGCAGGCGTTGGGGCATGGGGGCGATCCAGCAATCGATGTGATCGAGGTGGTGGGCACCATCAAATGGTTCGATGTGGCCAAGGGATTCGGCTTCATCATCCCGGACGATGGCCGCCCGGACGTGCTCCTGCATGTCACCTGCCTGCGCCGCGACGGTTACCAGACCGCCTACGAGGGGTCGCGCGTGGTTGTCGAGGCGCTGGCGCGGCCCGGGGGGCTGCAGGCCTTCCGCATCCTGTCGATGGACGATTCGACGGCCAAGCATCCGGCGCAGATGCCGGCCCCGCGCACGCATGTCAGCGTCGAGCCCACCAGCAAGCTGGAGCGTCTCGAGGTGAAGTGGTTCAACCGCATCCGCGGCTTCGGATTCCTCTCCGCCGGCGACGGCGCGCCCGACATCTTCGTGCACATGGAGACGCTGCGCCGGTTCGGCATCACCGAGCTGAGGCCCGGCCAGCACGTGCTGGTGCGCTACGGCACCGGCCCCAAGGGCCTGATGGTCGCCGAGATCCGCCCCGATGGCTGGGGCGACGCGCCGAGCTCGCACTGAGCCGGCAGTCTGGCGGTGGAGGCGGCGCCCCGGTGGGCGCCGTTCTTGTTTCTGGCGGAGGCGATGGATCTGCAAGGCTCGGGGCGCCGGGCGAGGCTTGACAGTAGGCCCCGCCCAGAACGCCGGCACTGGTGCGCGTTGCCTCCCCCCACCCAGCTTTGCTAGTTCGCTATCGCTCACAAGCGCCTCTGCCAGCCATTCGAGCATAGCTCTCATGGCCTTCTTGCCTCAGATTGCTCCACCGGAGCAATCTGCCTTCGGACGGCGCGAAGCCCCACAAGGGGGAGGGAGACCCGTGATTCATCCCCCCAGTCACCGGCCTCCCCCCCTTGTGGGGAGGGCAGCAGCTTTGTTCTCGCGTCAGCGAGGACCTAGCGGAACTGGGTGGGGGAGCCACGCGCGCCGGGCGTGCTTATGCATCCGACAGCCTTGCGGCTTCGGAGTTTGTCAAAGAGCCATCCCTCCGTTGGAGAGATGAAGCGAACGGGCCGGCGGGGCCTTTGCCCCTCGCGGTAGTCCGCAGAATGAATGAGGCTCACGCCTCGCCGGCCGATCGGGGTTTT